>NZ_JAGEMK010000002.1 GCF_017565425.1 Actinotalea soli | reverse complement strand
AGGCCCGAGGCAGGGGCGCGGCTCGGGAGCTCCGCGGCCGGGGCCGGGGGCTGCTCGACGGGGGTGCGGCGGGCCGGCAGCGGGGCTGCGGGCTCGACGACGGGAGGCGTCCAGGCGTCCTCGGCCCGGACCTGGGCCGCGCCGGCCAGGGCGTCGGCCCGCGGGGCGAGCGGGATCGAGGGGGCCGCGGCCGCGTCGTCCTGCTCGCGGTGCTCGCGCCGGGTGCTCGGGGCAGGCGCGTCGGCGTCGGCCCCTCGCGAGCGGCGTCGGGGCAGGCCCAGGCCGGTCTGGCCGTCGGTAAGGGCGTTGAGGTCGACCTCCTGCGCCGGGTTCTCGGCCGAGCCGAGGCTGCCGGGGGCGACGTCCTGCACGCCGGCCGGGACCGGCGCCCAGGCGGGCTCGGGGGCGGCGGCGGGAGCGGGCGGTGCGGCGGGGGCCGCCGGCGGCGCGGCGATCTGCTCCGGGCTCGGAGCGGCAGGCAGGGCGGGGCTCTGCGCGGGGGGCAGGGTCGCCGCGGTGTGGGCCGGCGCCGTGGGCGGGAGGCTCGAGGCGTCGACGAAGAGCGAGACGGGGAACCGGACGGTGGCGAGGGTTCCCGTGCCGGAGGGCCCCTGGGCGAGCTCGACGATCGCCCCGAGTCGGTTGGCGATACGCCCGACGACGAACAGGCCGAGGCGCTGGGCTCCCAGCACGTCACCGGCCGAGGTCGTACGGATCTTGTTGTTCGCGTCGAGGATCTCCTCGGGGGTCATGCCGAGGCCCTGGTCGAGGACCGTGACGAGCACGTGGTGCTCGTCGACCCCGGTCGAGACCTGCACCGGGGTGCCTGGGTCGGAGAAGACCGTGGCGTTCTCGAGCAGCTCGGCCAGGAGGTGGGCGGCCGGCAGGGCCGTGTGGCCGAGCATCGTCGGGTCCACGGGCAGGTCGAGCTGCACCCGCTCGTAGTGCTCGATCTCCGAGGAGGCGGTCCGGATGACGTCCGAGGTCGGCAGGGTCTCGCGGAGCCGGCGACCCGTGTCGATGCCGGCGAGCACGAGGAGGGACTCGGCGTTGCGGCGCATCCGGGTCGCGAGGTGGTCGAGGCGGAAGAGGTCCGCGAGGGTCTTCGGGTCCTCCTCGGAGCGCTCGAGGGCGTCGATGAAGGACAGCTGCCGGTTGAGCAGCACCTGGTCGCGACGGGCCACGTTGACGAACATCTCGGCGATCGACCCACGCAGGGCCGCCTGCTCCTGGGCCACCTGGATGGTCGTGGAGTTGACGTCGTTGAACGCGGTCGCGAGCTGCCCGATCTCGTCCCGCGAGGTCACCGGGATGTGAGCCAGGGTGAGGTCGGGGCCCTGGCCGGGGATGGCCACCTGGTCGACCAGGCGCGGCAGCTCCTCGCGGACCTCGCCCGCGGCCCGGGTCAGGCGGCGCAGCGGGTTGACGATCTGGCGGGCGATGGTGAGCGCCACCGCGATCGAGACGACGACGGCGAGCACGGTCAGCGAGATGGTCAGGACGGCCGTGCGCAGCGCCGCGGCGGCGACCTCGTCGGCCTGGGCCTCCTCGGCCGCGGTCAGCTCGGCGACGACCGGGTCGTACAGGTCGATCTGCGCCTGGGAGGTCGCGGTCCACTGCGCGGGGTCGATGAAGCTGAGGTAGTTCTCCTGGCCCGAGGTCGCGAGGCTGCGGAAGTTGCCGTACGTCTGCAGGCCGGTGACCAGGCCCGGGACCTCGATGCCCAACTGGAGCTGGTTGACGGTCAGGATGGCCGACTCCTGCTGGATGTCCGTCGCGGGGAAGAGCGCGGCGAGGAGCTGCAGGTCGGGGCCCGAGCGCGCGGAGCCCTCGAGGACCTGACCGCCGAAGACCTGCTCCTGCTCGTACTTCTCGGCGAGGCTCGCGACGGCGGTCTGGCTGGTGATGATGGCCGCGAGCTCGCGGTCGTCGAGGGCGTTCGCCACGACGTTCGGGAAGTCGGTGACCCGCTCGACGACCGTCGTGTAGCCGGTGAAGGCGACGCGCATGGTCAGGTCGCCCGAGTCGACCGCTCGGCGCAGGGTGTCGAGCTCGGTCAGCTGGTCGCGCAGGCCGGTCACGGCACGGTCCGTCAGCGCTCCGAGCTCGATCTCGGCCGCCTCACGCGAGGCGGCGCCGATGGCGTCGTTCGTCGTCGCACGGACGCGTCCCAGCTCAGCACTGGCGTCGGCACGTTCCTCGGGCGCAGCGGTCACGACCGCGAGGGTCGCCGCGCGCTCGGCCTGCATGGCCGCCGTGAGCTCGCGGGTGCGGTCGAGGGCGCTGAGGAGCTGGGTGACGGTCCGTGAGGTCTGGACGTCATCGATCGCCTGGAGACTGACGGCGCCGGCGAGGACGAACAGCACGAGGACAGGCACGGAGAGGGCTGCGAGGACCTTTCCTCGGATGCCGAGCCTGCGAAGCATGGTGTCTCCTTCACTGTGCGGAGTGCGCACTGCCGCACGAGGTGCTGGATGACGGCTGGGGACCGGGGTTAGAACCCGCCGTCGCACAGTCATCGGCTCGGAGGGCCCCTGGCATGAGGCCTATTCACAAACTCGTCGACCGCAGCACACCATATCGGGGCATTTTCACCCGGCTGCAAGACTCGCCTCATGAGAGCTGTCGTCATCTCCTCCTCCGGGGGGCCTGAGGTCCTCACCCCGGCCTCCCTGCCCGACCCTGCGGCGGGCCGTGGCGAGATCGTCCTCGACGTGGCGGCCGCCGGGATCAACAACGCTGACCTGCTGCAACGCGCCGGCCACTACCCGCCCCCGGCGGGCGC
The DNA here is from genome assembly GCF_017565425.1 of Actinotalea soli. Lineage (GTDB taxonomy): Bacteria > Actinomycetota > Actinomycetes > Actinomycetales > Cellulomonadaceae > Actinotalea > Actinotalea soli. The sequence goes on along the minus strand of NZ_JAGEMK010000002.1, from coordinate 560,089 downwards.
CCCCGACTGGCCGGGGCTCGAGGTCTCGGGCACCGTCGCCGAGATCGGGCCCGACGGCGGGCCGTGGCGCGTCGGTGATCGCGTGGTCGCCCTGCTGGACGGCGGCGGCTATGCGAGCCGCGTCGTGGTGCCCGCCGCGCAGGTGCTGCCGCTGCCGGACGGGGTCGACCTGGTCGACGGTGCCGCCCTGCCCGAGGCCGCGTGCACCGCGTGGTCGACCCTGCGGGCCGCGCGGCTGGCCCCCGAGGAGTGGCTGCTGGTGCACGGGGGCTCGGGCGGGGTCGGCTCCTTGGCCGTCCAGCTCGGCACGGCCCTGGGTGCTCACGTCGTCACGACGGCAGGCGGGCCCGAACGAGCGGCCCGCTGCCTCGGGCTCGGTGCGGTCGCCGCGGTCGACCACCGCAGCGAGGACTTCGTGGACCGCTGCCGGGAGCTGACCGGCGACCGCGGCGTCGACGTCGTGCTCGACGTCGTCGGGGCCGCCTACCTGGGACGCAACCTCGAGGTGCTGGCGACCGGCGGGCGTCTCGCGGTGATCGGCCTGCAGAAGGGGCGACGGGCCGAGCTCGACCTGGGTGCCCTCCTGGCCCGCCGTGCCACCGTGCTGGGCACGACCCTGCGCTCGCGCCCTCCCGCCGAGAAGGCCGCGATCGTCGCGGAGGTGCTCGAGCACGTGTGGCCGCACGTGCTCAGCGGCGCCGTGCGGCCCGTGGTCCACGAGCGTCTCCCGCTCGAGGACGCCGCGCGCGCCCACGAGCTCATGGCCGCCGGCGAGGTCTTCGGCAAGCTCCTGCTGGTCCCCTGACCTCGGTCGGCCCAGCAGACCGCTGACCCGCCTCGGCCCGGCAGGCCGTCAGCCCAGCAGGCCCCGCGCGAGGGCCGGGGCCAGGGTCGGGGTGAGCGGCAGCCGTGGGATGAGGGTCGCCTGGACCGCGTGGTAGAGGTCGGCCTTGCCGGCCCACGTCGTGGTGGACACCTGGTGGTCGGGGGCGAGCTCGTGCCACCACGAGCCACCCTCCAGGTCGAGGAGGTGCTCGGCCGCGTAGTCCCACCACTGCTGGTACCAGTCGTCGTAGCGCGCGTCCCCGGTGGCGGCGAACAGCGCCGCGGCGGCGCCCAGGGCCTCGCACAGCACCCAGTGCATCCGCTCGCGCACGACCGGGCTCCCCGACCAGTCCACCGTGTAGACGAACCCCGGAGCCCCGTCGACCTGCCAGCCCTCGCGGACGGCGGCGTCGACCAGGCCGACGGCGTCCTCGAGCATCCAGGTGGGCGGGGTGTCCCCCCGGGCCTCGAGGGCGGCGCGCACGTGCAGGGCGAGACGCGCCCACTCGAGCCAGTGCCCGACGGTCGCCCCGTACGGCCGGAAGGGGTGAGCCGGGGAGTCGACGTTGTAGTCGAGCAGCGGCTGCCACGCGGTGTCGAAGTGCTCGGGCAGGCGCCACTGGTTCCCCCGCGCGAACCCGTGGACCACCCGCTCGGTGATCCGCGCCGCGCGGTCCAGCCAGGCCCGGTCCCCCGTGACGTCAGCGGCCGCGAGGTACGCCTCGACCGTGTGCATGCCGGCGTTGACCCCGCGGTAGTCCTCGCAGGTGGTGAAGGTGCGGTCCCAGGACTCGACCACCATCCCGGCCTCCTCGTCCCAGAAGTGCGCGAGCGAGACGGCGAGTGCCTCGTCGAGCAGCCCTCGGGCCCCGGTCCGGCCGGCGGCCGCGGCGCTCGCCGTCGCGAGGACCACGAAGGCGTGCGGGTAGGCCCCCTTGTCCGTCTCGGTGGGCCCCTCCGGCCCGACGGCGGCGAACCAGCCCCCGTGCTGGGTGTCGCGGAACGGACCGTCCAGGGCCGCGAGCCCGTGGTCGGTCAGCGCCCCGGCCCCTGGTCGCCCGAGCAGGGCCGCGAGGGAGTTGACGTAGGTCATCCGGCAGGTGATCCACAGCGCGGTGTCCCGGTCCGTCTCGAGCCGCCCGCGCTGGTCGAGCCAGCCGAAGCCCTGCGGGGTGCGCGCGGCCCTGCCGAAGTCGAGGAGGCGGTCGGTCTCCCCCTCGAGCCAACGGTGGTGCGCGGGGGAGGTCAGCCAGGACATCGCATCTCCTTCGGGGCGGGCGGCCGTCTCAACCTAGCGGGCGCCTGTGGGCGGGGCGGGGACAATGGGGCCATGAGCGACCAGCCCGTGCCCCCGAGCGATCCCGCCGACACCCCGCCCGCACCCGCCGGGTCGGCCGAGGCGGTTGCGGCGGCCGCGGACCCCACCGTCGTCGGGCAGCCCGCGAAGGTGATGCGGATCGGGACCATGATCAAGCAGCTCCTCGAGGAGGTGCGCAGCGCCCCGCTCGACGAGGCCGCCCGGGGGCGCCTGGCCGAGGTCCACGCACGGTCCCTGCGCGAGCTCGAGGACGGCCTCTCCCCCGACCTGGTCGACGAGCTGCGACGCATCAGCCTGCCCTTCCCCGAGGACTCGAGCCCCTCGGAGGCCGAGCTGCGCATCGCCCAGGCCCAGCTCGTCGGCTGGCTCGAGGGCCTGTTCCACGGCCTGCAGGCCGCGCTCGTGGCCCAGCAGATGGCGTCCCAGGCACAGGTCGGTCAGAGGCGTCGGGCACTGCCACCGGGGTCGATGCCGGGGGGCCTCGACGGGCACGGCGCGGGCGCCGGTCCGGGCCAGGCGGGGCCGTCGCACCGGGCCGACGGCGCAGGCCGGGAGGAGCGCCACCCCGGGCAGTACCTCTGACGGCGCTCCTGCCCACCACCCGGGCCCCTGCGCCACGGCTCGGCACCGCTGGTCGGGCCGTGGCTCAGGCGGGAGGTTCGGCGAGCCGTGGGCGGCGCCGCACCGAGGTGAGCGCGATCGCTGCCGAGACGAGGACGAGCCCGACGAGCTCGACCCCGTGCGGCCACTGGCCGAGCACGACCGCGCCGACCACGGCCGCCGTCGCGGGGAGCAGGGCGAGGAGCACCGCGAAGGTCGCCGGGCTCACCGTGCGGAGCACCAGCTGCTCGAGGCCGTAGGGCACCACCGAGGAGAGCACCGCGACCACCACGAGGGCGAGGGCCAACCGCCACGAGGCCAGGGCCGGGGCGGCGGTCGCGGCGAGGAAGGGGGCGAAGGCGAGGGAACCGATGGCCATCGCGACCGCGAGCATCGTCACCCCGTCCCCCCGCACGGCCACCCGGCGTCCCAGCAGGATGTAGCCGGCCCAGCAGGCCGCCGCGATCCCGATCGCCACGAGCCCGATCACCACGCCGTCCCCGCCGAGGGTCAGGGTCACCCCGGCCAGGAGCACCACGCCCACGGCGGCGAGGCCGATACCGACCCGCTCGCGCCACCCGCTGCCCGTGATCGCGGCGACCGCCACCGGCCCGATGAACTCGATGGCCACCGCGGTGCCCAGGGGCAGGTGCTCGATCGCGACGTAGAACGAGATGTTCATCGCGGCCAGCACCACCCCGAAGAGCGCGACCGCGAGCAGGTCGCGCCTGGTCCAGGTCATGCGCCAGGGGCGGCGCCAGAGCAGCAGCACGAGGGCCGCCACCACGAGCCGGGACCAGGCGACCCCGGCGGCAGCCATCTGCGCGAAGAGCCCGACGGCGACCGCAGCCCCGCCGTACTGGGTCAGACCCGAGACGACGAAGAGGGCCGGGGCGGGGACCCGGCCGACGGCCCCTGCCCCTGAGGTGCGCACCCGAGCACTATGCCCGACCGCCTCACCGCCGAGGGCACCCGGCGCCGGCCCGCACGCGACGACGCCCCACCCCTGGTGCCGGGGTGGGGCGTCGTCGTGCCGTCTGGGGTGTGCGCGTCAGCCCTTGACGGACCCCGCGAGCAGCCCGCGCACGAAGTAGCGCTGCAGCGACAGGAAGACGATGACCGGGACGATCATCGAGATGAAGGCGCCGGCCGAGAGCAGGTGCCACGTCTGCCCACGGGTGCCTGCGAGCTCGGCGATGTGCACCGTGAGCGGCCGGATGTCCTGCGAGGAGCCGAAGACCAGAGCCACGAGCAGGTCGTTCCACACCCAGAGGAACTGGAAGATGGCGAAGGCCGCGATGGCCGGCATCAGCAGAGGAAGCAGCACCTGGAAGAAGATCTTCACGTGGCCCGCTCCGTCGACGCGCGCCGCCTCGACCAGCGACTTCGGGATGTCCTTCATGAAGTTGTGCAGCAGGAAGATCGCCAACGGCAGCGCGAAGATCGAGTGCGAGAGCCAGACCGTCCAGAACGACCCGGCCAGGCCCCAGTCGTTGTAGGTGCTGAGCAGCGGGATGAGGGTGATCTGGATCGGCACGATCTGCAGGGCGAAGACCGCGACGAAGAGCAGCTCGCGCCCCTTGAAGTCGATCCACGCGAAGGCGTAGGCCGCGAGCAGAGCGAGGCTGATCGGGATGAACACGGCCGGCAAGGTGATCACCAACGAGTTGATGAAGTAGTCGACCATCCGCGTGGACCCGGTCATGGCGTCCTGGTAGTTCTGCAAGGTGAAGGACGGGCTCGTGACGACGTTCCACCAGCCGTCCTGCCGGATGTCCGCGGACGGGCGGAACGAGGTGACCAGGAGGCCGAAGGTCGGGACGGTCCACATGATCGCGATCACGATCGCGATGCCCGAGGCCCACGGGCTGCTCAGGCGCTCCTTGGCGATCGCGCCGCGGCGGGGGCGCGACACCTTGCCGCGCCCGTTCCCGCCCGGCCCGAGGGACGCGCCGGGGTCCGTCTCGCCGGGGACCCGCGTGGCGATGGTCTGAGGGGGAGGTGGGGTCGTGGTCATCGGATCTCCTCCGAGATGCGCATCTGCCGGACGTTGTAGATCACGATCGGGATCACGAGGACGAACAGGATCACCGCGAGAGCGGCCCCGAGCCCGGCGTTGAGCTGGCGGAAGCTCTGCTCGTAGAACTCGTTGGCCACGACGGAGGTGCCGAAGTTGCCGTTGGTCATGGTGCGGACGATGTCGAACACCTTGAGGGTCGCCATCGCGATCGTGGTGAGCACGACCACCAGTGCGGGGCGGATGCTCGGGATCGTGATGTACCGGAACATCTTGATCCCGGTCAGCCCGTCGAGGCGGGCGGCCTCGACGATGTCGTCGGGGATGGCGCGGATGGCCGCCGCCAGGATCGTCATCGCGAAGCCGGCCTGGATCCAGACCATGACGATGATGAGGAAGAAGTTGTTCTCCGGGCTGTCGAGGAGGAACTGCTTGGTGTCCAGCCCGACCATGACGAGCAGCTGGTTGAGCAGACCGGTCTGCTCGGCGCTCGTCTGCTTGTAGTCGTACATGAACCGCCAGATGATGCCCGCGCCGACCATCGAGATGGACATCGGCAGGAACATCAGCGTCTTCGCGAACTTCTCGAACCGGGTCCGGTCGACGACGACGGCGTAGATCAACCCGATGAGTGTGGCGAGCACGGGGACGAGCAGCACCCACAGCGCGGTGTTGCGCAGCACCAGCTGGAACTGGCTCTGCGTGAACGCCTGGATGTAGTTGTCCATCCCGATGAACTCGCTGCCGTTCCGGTTGAAGAACGACGAGTAGATCGTGCGGAGCGCGGGGTAGATGAGACCGAAGGTGATCGCGGCGAGCGCAGGGCCGACGAACGCCACGGTGACGAGCCAACCGGGTGCGCGCCGGCTGCGGTCGACCAGGGCGAGGATGCCGCCCATCACGCCGACGAAGAGCAGGATCGCCACCACCATCAAGGCGAGCTTGTGCCCGGCACCGTCAGCGTCGAGGAGCCACTCGCGGACCGGCCGCGTGTAGTACTCGATCCACAGCCCGGCGTTGTTCAGGATCTCGTCCACTCAGTCCTCCGTTGGCCCGGGCGCGCACGCGCCGGTCGGGATCGAAGCAGGCGGAGCGGCGGAGCCGCCCCAGGTCGGGGTGTGAGACCGCGGCAGGGGCTGCCCGGTGGGAGCAGCCCCTGCCGCGGACAGCTCATCACGGCCAGGCGGCCTCGATGTCGTCGAGAACGGCGGCGTTGTCCTTGTCGCTCGCGATCCAGTTGACCATCTCGGTCCAGAAGGCCGAGGTGCCGATCTCACCAGGCATGAGGTCGGAGGCGTCGAAGCGGAAGGTCGCGCTCTCGTCGGCCAGCTGCTCAGCCGAGAGCCGGTCGATGGGCGAGGCGTACAGCGTCGTGTCCTGGTCGGAGTTGGCCGAGACCCACCCACCCGTGGTGTGCAGCGGGATCTTGGTGTTCACCCACTCCGGGCTCGTCAGGTAGGCCTGGAAGGCAGCAACCTCAGGACGGTCCGCGAAGGCCACGGTGAACTCGCCGCCACCGAGCACGGGGCGCTCGTCGGTGCTCATCGCGGGGAAGTAGAACGCGAAGACGTCGCCGTCCTCGGCCACGGTCGTGCCCGGCTGGGCGGACTCCCAGTTGGCCGCGTAGAACGAGGCCTGACGGTGCATCCAGCACTCACCGTCGAGGATCGGGAAGCCCGCGTCGGCGAACGGGGTCGAGGCGATGGACTGGACGTCGCCGTACCCGGCGTTGACGTAGTCCGGGTTCTTGAGGATCGAGCCGACCGCCTCGAGGGCCTCGGCGACCTGCGGGTCGTTGAAGGGGATCTCGTGGCTCAGCCACTGGTCGTAGACCTCGGGACCAGCGGTGCGGAGCAGGACGTCCTCGAGCCAGTCGGTGGCCGGCCACCCCGTCGCGTCACCGGACTCGATGCCTGCGCACCAGGGCGTCCCGCCGTCGGCGACGATCTGGTCGGAGAGAGCGATGAGCTCGTCCCAGGTCTGGGGGATCTCGTAGCCCGCGTCACGGAACATGGACGGCGAGTACCAGACGAAGGACTTGACGTTGGCGCCCAGGGGCGTCCCGTAGAACGTCCCGTCGACGCTGCCGTACTCCCGCCAGGACGGGTCGTAGTACTCCGCGACGTTGGACTGGGCGAGCTCGCCCACCTCGACCGCGGCGTCGGGGAAGTCACGGACCAGGCTCGCCATCAGGCCCGGCTGGGGGATGTAGGCGATGTCGGGGGCGTTCCCCGACTGGAGCCTGACCGGGAGCTGAGCCTCGAACTCGCGCGAGCCGTCGTACTCGATGGTCGCGCCGGTGCAGTCCTCGAAGGGCACGTAGGAGTCGATGTGCGGCTGGTCCTCGGGGGCCGTGATCGAGGTGTAGACCGTCACGGTCGTGCCGGAGAGGTCGCCGTACTGCTCGAAGGCCTCGCAGCCCTCGGCGATCTCGCGGTCACCGTCGTCGCCGGCGTTGTTGTCCTCGTCCGACGGCGGCGGGGTGCACGCCGCGAGGGTGAGGGCGAGGGCGGCGAAGCCCCCGACCGCGGCCACGGATGCCCCGCGGCTCCTTCTGCTGATCATGGTGGTCCTCCACGTCGTTGTGGGCGTCCTGCGCCCGCGGGCTGTCCCCACACCGGCGTCGAACAGCACGCGGCGTCGGGCACTCCCGCTATGCAAGCGCTTACAGCGACCTCGAGGCAAGTGGTTCCGGCTACGTACCAGGCACGAGGTCGTAACAATTCGGTCACGAGCCCGGGGCGCCTGCGCTCTGCGGGAGCGCTCCCACCCTAGCGCTTCCGCGAGCCTCCGGGGAACGCCCTGGCCCGCTCGGATGTCAGACGTCGGGCTGCGGCGGGACGGGTGCACCCCGGGGCGACGGGATGCCGGCCCTCCGCGGCGGAGCCGTCGAGCTCCGGACGAGCAGCTCGGTCGGCACCACCAGCTCGCGCGGCGGGACCACCCCGGCGATCATGTCCAGGACCAGCTGGGCCGCCATGGCCCCCTGCTCGGGGGCGGGCTGCACCATCGTCGTCAGCCCGACCAGCTCACCCAGGTCGTGCCCGTCGATCCCGACCACCGAGACGTCGTCGGGGACGCGCAGCCCCAGGTCACGGAGGGCGAGCACCGCGCCCATCGCCATCTCGTCCGAGGCGACGAAGACGGCGGTGACGTCGGGCCGGGCCTCGACCAGCCGGCGCATCGAGGCCCGCCCGCCCTGCACGTCGAAGCCGCCGTGCACCATGAGGTCCTCGCTCACCTCGAGCCCGGCGCCCTCCAGGGCGGCACGCCACCCGGCCTCGCGCCAGATCGGCGGGGACCACGGGGCGACGTCGTCGGGGGAGCCCGTGATGTGACCGATGGTCCGGTGCCCCAGGTCGATGAGGTGCTGCGTGGCCTCGACCGCGGTCGTGTGGTCGTCCAGGCGCACCGTGACCTGACCGAAGCCGCCCCAGCCGATGCAGACCAACGGGTGGCCCAGGGCCAGCAGGGCCTCGACCTCGTCCTCCTCGAGGGGCAGGCCGACCACCAGCACGCCGTCCACACGGCGGCGCAGCACGTCGGCGTCGACCCGCACCCGACCCTCGGCCCCGCGCAGCTCGAAGGTGTAGAGCAGGACGTCGAACCCCTGGGACCGCAGCGCACGCTCGGCCCCCTCGATGACGTTCGAGAAGTACCAGCGGTTGACCATGGGGCTGATCAGACCGATCGTCCGGGTGCGCCCGGAGGCCAGGCTCGCGGCCGACGGCGAGGCGACGTAGCCGAGCTGGGCCGCGACCCGCCGCACCCGCTCACGGGTGTCGTGGTTGACGTTGGGCAGACCTCGCAGGGCGCGCGAGACGGTCGCGGTGGACACGCCAGCGGCGCGGGCAACGTCGTCGATGCCGGAGGCCATGGCGGCTGATTCTGCTCCTGGGCGGGGGGTTCGTCCACCGAGCCCGTGGGGGCGACGCTCGGGGACGGACCGGTGGAGGCGCCCCCGCCTGCTCAGAGCAGCGAGCGCAGCACCGTCGCGGCGCCGTCCTCCTCGATCGAGCCCGTGACCTCGTCCGCGGCGGCCTGGACGGCCTCGCCCGCGTGGCCCATCGCCACCCCCCGGGTGGCCCAGCGGAGCATGTCGAGGTCGTTGCTGCCGTCCCCGACGGCCACCGTGCCGGCCGGGTCGACGTCGAGGGCGCTGCGCACGATCTCCAGCGCGCTGGCCTTGGTCACCCCGGCCGGGGCGACGTCCATCCACGCCGTCCAGCCGATCGCGTAGGTGACCTCCGAGAGGCCCGTCCGGGCGACCAGCTCGTGGAACTCCTCGGGGGTGTGGCCGGGGCTGCGCACCACGAGGCGGGTCACGTGACGGCCCGCGAGGTCCTCGAGATCCACGACCTCCTGCACCCCGGAGAGCTCACCGTCGGGGAAGGGCTTGTTCATCCGGAAGCCGACCCCCACCTCCTCGACCGCGAAGTGCGCCTCGGGCATCTCGCGGGCCATGAGGCGCAGGGCCGGGCCGGGGTCGAAGGTGATCACCTCGTGCACCACGTAGCCCTCGGGCAGTGCCGGGTCCAGGCGCACCGTGACCGACCCGTTCGAGCACACCGCCCAGCCGTGCTCGATGCCGAGCTCGGTGGCGACGGGGACCGTCGCGTGCACCGAGCGCCCCGTGGCCAGCACCACGTGGTGCCCGGCCGCACGCACCGCGGCGACGGCCTCCCGGACCCCGTCCGCGAGATCCCCCTCGTAGGTGAGGAGGGTCCCGTCGATGTCGAGGGCGACGAGCAGCGGGCCGCTCACGCGGCAGGTCCCGGGGTGAGGACCTCGAGGCCGCCCAGGTAGGGCCGCAGCCCCTCGGGCACCCGCACCGAGCCGTCGGCCTGCTGGTGGTTCTCGAGGATCGCCACGATCCAGCGCGTGGTGCCCAGGGTCCCGTTGAGGGTCGCGACCGTCCGGGTCTCCCCCTCGGCCGTCCGCTCGCGCACCCCGAGGCGCCGGGCCTGGTACGTCGTGCAGTTCGAGGTCGAGGTGAGCTCGAGCCACCGCTGCTGGCTCGGCAACCAGGCCTCGCAGTCGATCTTGCGGGCCGCGCTCGAGCCCAGGTCCCCCGCCGCGGTGTCGATCACCCGGTAGGGCAGCTCGACCAGGCCGAGCATCTCCTCCTCGAGGGCCAGCAGTCGGGCGTGCTCGTCCTCGGCGTCCTCGACCGTGGTCCAGCTGAACATCTCGACCTTGTGGAACTGGTGCACCCGGATGATGCCGCGGGTGTCCTTGCCGTACGAGCCCGCCTCGCGCCGGTAGCAGGCCGACCACCCCGCGTAGCGCTGGGGCCCGGCGCCCAGGTCGAGGATCTCGCCCTGGTGGTAGCCCGCGAGCGCGACCTCCGAGGTGCCCACGAGGTAGAGGTCGTCGGCCTCGAGCCGGTACACCTCGTCGGCGTGCGAGCCCAGGAACCCGGTGCCCTGCATCACCTCGGGCTTGACCAGGGTCGGGGTGATCATCGGTGTGAAGCCGTGCGCCAGGGCGCGGTCCATGGCCGCGGTGAGCAGCGCCAGCTCGAGCCGGGCGCCGACCCCGGTCAGGAAGTAGAACCGCGCCCCCGAGACCTTGGCCCCGCGCTCGGTGTCGATCGCCCCGAGCCGCTCACCCAGGTCGAGGTGGTCGCGGACGGTGAACTCCGGGCCCATCTCGGCGGCGAAGTCTCGCGGGGTGCCCACGTGGCGGAGCACGGCGTAGTCCTCCTCGCCGCCCCCCGGCACGCCGTCGATCACCACGTTGCCGATGCGCAGCAGCACCTGGTCGAGCTCGGCCGCGGCGGCCTCCGACTCGGCCTGGGCGGCCTTGACCTGCTCGGCGAGCGCCTTGCCGCGGGCCAGCAGCTCGGCCTTCTCCTCGCCCTGGGCCTTGGCGACCTGCTTGCCCAGGCCCTTCTGCTCGGCGCGCAGCTGCTCGAAGTCCGTCAGCGAGGCACGCCGACGCTGGTCGAGGTCGAGGGCCTGGTCCACCAGGGAGGGGTCGTCACCCCGCAGCCGCTGGCTCGCACGGACGACGTCGGGGGTGTCCCTCAGGAGGCGCAGGTCGATCACCCCCCGAGCGTATCGACCGCGTCCACGCCTGCCGAGCCGATTCACCAGGTGAGGCCGGGGCGCGGGCCGTACGGTGTCGCCATGGAATGGGTCGCCTGGGTGAGCGTCATCGCCGCACTGCTCGCTGTCGTCGCTATCACTCTCGCGATCCTCAACCGTCGGGCCCTGGTGGGGCACGGGGTGCCGGTCAAGCCCTCCGCCGCGGGACCGGGCGCCCCGGGATCGGCCGGGGGCAAGGACGACGCCGCCCACACCCAGGTCGCCTTCGTCGCCAACCCGACCAAGCCGGGCGTCCCTGCCTTGCGCGATGCCGCCGTCCAGGCCTGCGCAGCGCGCTACCTGCCCGAGCCGATGTGGTTCGACACCACGGTCGACGACCCGGGCATCGGCCAGGCGCGGGACGCGGTGGCCGCCGGGGCCCAGGTGGTCATCGCCGTCGGTGGCGACGGGACCGTGCGTGCGGTCGCCGAGGGGCTCACGGGGACGGACGCCGCGATGGGTCTGGTCCCCCAGGGAACGGGCAACCTCCTCGCCCGCAACCTCGACCTGCCGCTCAACGACGTCGACGCGCTGCTGCGGATCGCGCTCACGGGGCACACCCGGGCCATCGACGTCGGATGGATCCGCGTCGTGCGTGACGAGACCGAGGTCGCCGACGACATCGCCGAGGCCGACCCCGCCGCCGTCGTCCCCGAGGAGACCCCGCCCGACGCCGCCGAGCCCTCGCGGGACCACATCTTCCTGGTGATCGCCGGGCTGGGCTTCGACGCCGCGATGGTCGCCGACACCGACGAGGACCTCAAGGCCAGGGTCGGCTGGATCGCGTACTTCGTCGCGGGGATCAAGCACCTGAGCGGTCGACGGATGCGCCTCGAGATGCGGCTCGACGACGGCCCCTGGCGGCCGTTCCGGCTGCGCAGCCTGCTGTTCGGCAACGTGGGGCGGCTGCCCGGCGGCATCACCCTGCTCCCCCAGGCCGTGATCGACGACGGGATCCTCGACATCGGTGCGATCGACACCCGCGGTGGGATCGCCGGCTGGGCCCAGCTGCTCGGCGAGGTGGTGTTCCAGCGCTTCGGCATCAGCAACGACCTGCCCAACAAGATCGGCAAGATCGACCACCTGCAGGCCCGTGAGGTCCGCGTGCGGTCACGCGAGCCGCAGCAGCTCCAGGTCGACGGCGACACGATCGGCTCGGCCCTCGAGGTCTCCGCGCGGGTGGACCAGAGGGCGCTGCAGGTCCGCGTCCCCTGATCGGTGGGCTCAGCCGGTGGTACCGGCCCGCAGCCCCTCGAGCCAGGCCCGCGCCGCGGTGAAGTCGGCGTCGGACGTGCCCGGCCGCAGGTCCCCGTGCGGGGCGTCGACCCGCGGGTAGGAGCCCAGGAAGCGCACGTGCGGGCACATCCGGTGCAGGCCCATGAGCGCCTCGGCGACCCGCTCGTCCTCGACGTGCCCCTCGGCGTCGACCGAGAAGGAGTACCTGCCCAGGGAGTCCCCGATGGGCCGGGACTCGATCCGCGAGAGGTTGACCCCCCGGGTCGCGAGCTGCTCGAGCATCTCGAGCAGGGCGCCGGCCTGGTTGCTCGGCAGGTGCACCACGAAGGTGGTCTTGTCCGCCCCGGTGCGCGCCGGCATGTCCCCCGGGCGCCCGACCACGACGAAGCGGGTCACGGCCCTCTCGTTGTCCGCCACGTGGGTCGCGAGGGTCGCGAGCCCGTAGTGGTCGAGGGCCGACGGCGGCACGAGGGCCGCCTCGAAGGGCAGGGCCTCCGCGGAGCCGCTCAGCAGCGCCGCCGGGGCCGTGTTGGAGGTGGCCGGCACGTGCACGACCTCGGGCAGGTGCGCGGCGAGCCAGCGACGGCACTGGGCCCAGGCGTGCGGGTGGGCCGAGATCCGGCGGACGTCGCTCAGCGCGGTACCGGCCCGGGCCGCGAGGCTGAAGGTCACCGGCACGAGGACCTCGCCCAGCAGGACCAGCCGCTCACCGCTCGCGAGGGTGTCGAGGACCGCGTTGACCCCGCCCTCGATCGAGCTCTCGATCGCGACGACCGCGAAGTCCGCGATGCCGGACCGGACCGCCTCGATGGCCGAGACGACGTCGACCTGGGGCAGGTACTCGGCCTCCTCGGGGGAGGCGACCTGGCGCAGGGCGGCCTCGGTGAAGGTCCCCGCGGGACCGAGGTAGGCGTAGCGCGGGCGCCCGGGGGCCTGCTGGCCGGTCATCGTGCCTCCTCCGCGAGCCCCCGTGCGCGGCCTCGGCCGATCGAGGTGGGCAGGGCGTCGCCGCGCCCGAGACTAGTGCGCCCGTAGGCTTGCCCGATGCCCCGTCCACCCGCGCTGCTCGGCGTTCTCGTGCTGCTGATGGGCATCCTGCTGCCCGCATCGGGCGCGACGGCCGCCCCGGCAGCCACCCCGCTGGCCGTCGACCCCGCCGAGACCCAGGGCCAGCAGGAGGGCCCCGCCGTCGTGCTCGTAGGCACCGCGGGGCTGCGCTGGGACGACGTGCACACCCTGTCGACACCGGCGCTGTGGGACCTCTCGCGGGACGCCTCGATCGGCACCGTGGCCGCGCGCAGCATCCGCTCCTCCGCCTGCCCCGCGGACGGCTGGCTGGCGGTCTCGGCCGGGTCCCGGGCCGGTGACCTGCCCGGCGAGGGCTACGGCGAGTGCCGCACCCTGGTCACCCCCCTCGCCGGTGGCGCCGTCCCCGGGTGGGACTCCTACGAGGCCTCGGCCGCCGAGGAGAGCTACGACCCTGTGCTCGGGCTGCTCGGCCAGACCCTCGACGACGCCGGCGTCCCCGCGACGGGCTTCGGCCCCGGGGCTGCCATCGCGCTCGCCGACCAGCAGGGCCAGGTCGTCGGCGATCACCTGCCCGTGCCGGCCGACGCCGCCGGGCTGACCGACGCGGTCGGCACCGCCCTCGAGACCTCCCGCCTCGTGGTGGTCGACGCCGGGACCGTGCGGGACACCGGCCGCGCGACCATCGCCCGGCGCGACAGCCTCCTGGGCATCGAGACCGAGGACGACCCTGCGCAGGACGAGGCCTCGGCGGACGAGGAACCCCTCGAGCCCGCGCCCACCGGGGAGGAGCCCGCCGGCCCCGACGTCATCAGCGAGCCCACCCGCGCCGAGCAGGTGCAGCCCGTGGACGCACGCGTCGGGGCGGTGCTGGAGGCCGCCCACCGGGCCGACCAGGAGGTCGTCGTCCTCGTGGTCTCCCTCGCCGACTCGGGCACGGTCGCGCGCATGCAGCTCGCGGCGGCCCTCGGCCCGGCCCCGGGGGGCGGCGAGTACCGCGAGTCCCTGCTCGCCTCGAGCTCGACCCGCCAGGACGGCATGCTCCAGACCACCGACGTGACGCCGACCCTGCTGCACCTGCTGGACCTCAGCGACGAGGTGCCCCTGGGGGCGCTCGTCGGTGCGCCCGTGCGGCCGGTCCCGGCCGCCGAGAGCGCCAACGCACGCTTCACGGCCGTGCTCGACATCGACCAGCACTCCCTCGCGGTGCGGCCCCTCACCCCGACCTCGTACACCCTGCTCATCGTCGTGAACCTGGTCTTCTACGCCGTCGTCACCCTCGGGCTCAACGCCCGCGTGATGGGTGCGACACGGCGCCTGGTCGCGCGGCTGCGCCCGGGGCGACCCGCGCGGACCGAAGGCCTCATCAGGCACCCCCGCGCCGTCCTGCACGGGCTGCGCACGGCCGGGGTCGTGGTCGGCTCCTTCCCCGTGGCCACCATGCTCGCGAACCTCTCGCCCTGGTGGCGCGCGCCCTCCCCCGGGTGGGCCCTCACGGGCCTGGTGGCGGGGTGGATGGTCGCGGTCTCGGCCGTGGCCCTGCTGCCCCGCTGGCGGTCGCCCCTGCTGGCCCCCGCCGCCGTGGTCGCGAGCGCGACCGCGCTGGTGCTGCTGATCGACGTGATGCTGGGTGCGCCGCTGCAGATCTCGGCCCCGCTGGGCGTCCAGCCCGTGGTGGCTGGTCGGTTCTACGGCTTCAACAACACCGCCTTCGCCCTGTTCGCGGCCTCGGTGCTGATCTCGGCGGTCGCCGTGGCCGACCCCTTGGTGCGTGCCGGCCGACGCCGCCTCGCGGGGGTGCTGGTCGGGGTGATCGGTGCCGTGGCCACCGTGGTCAACGGCATGCCCGGGCTGGGCAGCGACTTCGGTGGCCCCCCGGCCCTGGTGCCCGCCTTCGCGATCCTCGCCCTCATGGCCGCGGGGGTGCGGTTGTCCTGGTGGCGCGTGGTCGGGGTGCTGGGCGGCGCTGCCGTCGTGGTCATCTCCTTCGCGGTGATCGACTGGCTCCGACCGGCCGCCGAACGCACGCACCTCGGACGCTTCGTCGAGACCGTGCTCGACGGCGGCGTGTGGGGGGTGGTGAGCCGCAAGCTCGCCCAGAACCTGGCGAACCTGGGTGGCACCTGGCTGACCCTGCTCGCCATCGCGGGGATCGCCCTGGTGGTGCTCGTGCTGGTGCGACCGCTGCGCTTCGCGGCGAGCGCCCCCGACGGCGGACCCTTCGGATGGTTGTCCTCGGGGGCTCCGCTGACCTCCTTGGGCACCGAGGCACCGATGCTGCGCCCCGGGGTCATCGCGCTGGCGATCGCCCTCGGCATCGGCTTCGCGGTCAACGACTCGGGGATCGTCATCCCCGCGCTGGGGGTCTCGATCGCGGTCCCGCTGCTGGTCACGATCTGCGCGAGCTGGTTGCTCGAGATGCGCGCCAGGCGCACCGAGCCGGTCGGGGCTGCGGACCCGGCCTAGCCCTTCTTGCGGACCGTGAGGGCGCGACCGGCGCCCCGGGCCACGCCGCGCATCCGCCGGGCGTTCACGGCCATGAAGACGTCGCGGTACTGGGCGGCACGGTGCATCTGGCCGCGGAAGTCCGTCCCGGAGGGCCGGTGGCGCAGGTCGCAGGGCACCTCGACCGCGACGAAACCCTTGGTCAGCAGGTCGATGGTCATGCCGGTCTCGACGCCCCAGCCACGGGCGAGCGGGGTGGCTGCCTCGAAGGCCTCCCGGGTCAGGCACCGCATGCCCGAGAGGGGCTGGGTCGGCGTCCACCCGGTCATCGCCTGGATCGAGCGGCGGGCCAGGCCCACCACGATCCCTCGGCCGCCGGCTCCGGGCTGGGGCGGCAGCACCGCGATGGACACGTCGGCCGTCCCCTCGAGCACGGGCTGCACGAGCGGGGTCGCGTTGACCGCGGACTCCCCCAGGTCGCCGTCGATGAACAGCAGCAGACGCGCCGGGCGGTCGGCCGTGTCCCGCATCGCGACGACGGCGGCCCCGGTCTCCATGGCCGAGGCCTTGCCCCGGTTGTGCGAGTGGCGGACCACCACGGCCCCCGCCTCGCGGGCCACGTGCTGGGTCGCGTCCTCGCTGCCGTCGTCGACCACGAGCACCAGGTCGACGTTGGGGATGGCGCGCGCCGCGCGGACGGTCGGGGCGATCCGGCGGGACTCGTCCTTGGCGGGGATGACGACGGCCACCCGCTGCTTGGGGGCGACGGAACCGCTGCCGCTGGTGCGTCGTCCGCGTGCTGAGGTGGCCACGACCCCACCCTAACGATGCTCCGCGGACTCGTCATCATCACGCCACGTGATGGTCAACGAGGAGTCACCCGGAGGGCATCACCGCAGGGTGAGCTGCCTCGCGACGAGCCCGGCCCGGGCACGCCGCTCGTTGGCGTCGAGCGGCCCCTCGACCGCGAGGGCCTCGGCCAGACGCCCGCCGAGGGCCTGCACCGGCTCCTCGAGCTCGGCCGCCTCGGTGCCGGGGGCGAGGTCCCACACGGGGACCAGCACCCCGCAGGAGCGGAAGGCGCCGATGAACTTGCCGACCGAGCCCTGGTCCCCCAGGCCCGACTCGCGCCGCACGTGCAGCCGGGCGAGGGCGTCGAGGAAGTCCTGCTCGTCGTGGGGCACGGCCCAGCGCAGGTACTCACGCTCCCCCATGCGCGCCCAGTAGGCGGCGTCCACCGACGTGAGGCGGTGCGTGGGGATGATGGTCTCGTTCATCTGCTCGAGGGCGGGGCCGACGTCGGGCCCCAGGTCCGTGCCGCCCTCGGTCCAGAAGTCGAAGCCCTGGTGCACGGTGACCTCGAAGGGCACGTCGAGGTCCAGCACGTCCTGCAGCCGGGGTCCGGGCTCGGGCAGGGGGGCCGAGGTGATCGGGGTGCCGGCGGGGAGCTCGAGGGCCCGCAGCAGCAGGTCGGCGAGGTCCCGCGAGGCGTCGCCCGAGCCGGCGTGCTGCTGCAGGGCGATCATGATCGTGCCGTCCGCGCGGTGCAGGGCGGGCCACGCCATGGGCAGCACCGTCGCCACGACCACCTCGCGCGCGCCGTGCTCCGCGGTGGTGC
The DNA here is from genome assembly GCF_017565425.1 of Actinotalea soli. Taxonomy (GTDB): domain Bacteria; phylum Actinomycetota; class Actinomycetes; order Actinomycetales; family Cellulomonadaceae; genus Actinotalea; species Actinotalea soli. The sequence goes on along the minus strand of NZ_JAGEMK010000002.1, from coordinate 542,915 downwards.
GGGCGGTCCCGGTCGCTGCCGGCACCACCTCGCGCATCGCCACCCAGTCGGGCTCACCGGGAAGCCCCTCGAAGGGGCGCAGGACGAAGTCGACGGTCGCTCTCTTGGCCATGGCCGCGAGGTTACCCGCAGGGCCCGACCCCGTGCGCGGGGCGCCCCTCTGGTGCGAGGATCGAGCCATGCACCCGCGCGCCGGAACACCTGCCCTGCCCGAGGACCTCATCGACGTCGACGCCGTCGTCGGCGCGTACTACGACCGGCACCCCGACGTCGACGACCCGGCCCAGCAGGTCGCCTTCGGCACCTCGGGCCACCGGGGCGCGAGCCTCGACAGCGCCTTCAACGAGGACCACATCGTCGCGATCACCGCGGCCATCGTGGAGTACCGGCGCGCGCAGGGCACCGACGGCCCGCTGTTCATCGGTCGCGACACCCACGCCCTGTCCGAGCCAGCCTGGCGGACGGCCCTCGAGGTGCTCGCCGCGGCCGAGGTGCAGGTCCACGTCGACGCCCGTGACGGCTACACCCCGACCCCCGCGGTCTCGCACGCGATCCTGCTGCACAACGGCGCCGCGACCTCGGAAGGGGTGCGGACCTCGGGCGGGGCGGGGCTGGCCGACGGCATCGTCGTCACCCCCTCGCACAACCCGCCGCGCGACGGCGGCTTCAAGTACAACCCGCCGCACGGCGGGCCCGCGGGCTCGGAGGCCACCGGGTGGATCGCGGACCGGGCCAACGAGCTGCTGCGCCAGGGCATCGGCTCGGTGCGCCGGGTCAGCGTCGAGACCGCCCTCGCCGCCTCGACCACCCTGCGCCACGACTACACCAGCGCCTACATCGCGGACCTGCCCAACGTGCTGGACCTCGACCTGGTGCGGGCCAGCGGGGTGCGGATCGGCGCCGACCCGCTCGGCGGCGCGGCGGTCGCCTACTGGGGCGAGATCGCCGAGCGTCACGGGCTGGACCTCACGGTCGTGAACCCCGACGTCGACCCGCGCTGGTCCTTCATGACCCTGGACTGGGACGGCAAGATCCGGATGGACTGCTCCTCCCCCTCGGCGATGGCCTCCCTCGTCCAGACGATGGCCGGGACGGCCGGCGCCGGCGCCCCCTTCGACATCGCGACCGGCAACGACGCCGACGCGGACCGGCACGGCATCGTGACCCCCGACGCGGGCCTGATGAACCCCAACCACTACCTCGCGGTCGCGATCAGCTACCTGTACGGCGGCGGCCGCCCGGGCTGGCCCACGAGCGCCGCGATCGGCAAGACCCTCGTCTCCTCCGCCCTGATCGACAAGGTCGCGGCGGACCTCGGCCGGACCCTGCTCGAGGTCCCGGTGGGCTTCAAGTGGTTCGTCCCCGGGCTGCTCGACGGGTCGGTGGGCTTCGGCGGCGAGGAGTCGGCGGGGGCCTCGTTCCTCCGGCACGACGGCAGCGTGTGGACCACCGACAAGGACGGCATCCTGCTGGCCCTGCTGGGGGCCGAGATCACCGCCCGCACCGGCCACTCGCCCTCCCAGCTGCACGCAGGGCTGGTCGAGAAGCACGGCGAGTCCTGGTACGCCCGGGTCGACGCCCCCGCGACCAGGGAGCAGAAGAAGGCCCTGGCCTCGCTGCGCCCCGAGCAGGTCACCGCCTCGACCCTCGCCGGCGAGGAGATCACCGCCCGGCTCACCGAGGCCCCGGGCAACGGGGCGGCCGTCGGCGGCCTCAAGGTCACCACGCCGAACGCCTGGTTCGCGGCCCGCCCCTCGGGCACCGAGGACGTCTACAAGGTCTACGCCGAGTCCTTCGTCTCGGCCGAGCACCTCGGCGAGGTCCAGGCCGCGGCCCAGCAGCTCGTCACCGAGACCCTGGGCTGATCGACGCGGACAGCTCGGCGCGGAACTGCTCGGCCGGGACCGGCCGCGACCACAGGTACCCCTGGCCGGCCTGGCACCCCAGCCGCTTGAGCTCGTCCGCCTGGGCCTGGGTCTCGACGCCCTCGGCCACCAGGTCCAGGCCCAGCGCCTCGCTGAGCCGCAGCAGGGTCGTGACGATCGCGCGGCTGCGGACGTCCTCGAGCATGGTGCTGACGAAGCCGCGGTCGATCTTGACCATCGACAGGGGCAGCTCGATCACCCGGGTCAACGGGCTGTACCCGGTGCCGTAGTCGTCCGCCGCGAGGCCGATACCCGCTCGGCGCAGGCCGGCGAGGTCGGCCAGCAGGGTGTCGCTGACCTCGTCGAGGTAGGTCTCGGTGAACTCGAGCACCAGACGCTCGGGGGCCAGCCCCGTCTCGGTCAGCACGCGACGCACCTCGTCGACGAACCCCGGCTCGTCGAGCTGCCGGGCCGAGACGTTGACGTGCACCGCAGGGGCCGCGCCGTCGCACAGCGTGGGCCAGGTCGCGGCCTCGGTGCAGGACCGCTCGAGGACCCACGCCCCGATGCGCGGCATCAGTCCCGAGCTCTCGGCGACGTCGAGCCACTCCCCCGGGGCGAGCAGGCCGCGCTCGGGGTGGTTCCACCGCACGAGGGCCTCGGCGGCGACCGGGAGACCGTTGTCGAGCTCGATCACGGGCTGCAGGTAGACCTCGAGCTCCTCCCGCTCGAGGGCGGCCCGCAGCTCCTTCTCGACCCGGACGGCCCGGAGCACCCGGGCCCGGTGCTCGTCGGAGAACACCACCACCCGTCGCTTGCCCTCGGCCTTGGCCGCGTACATCGCCGAGTCGGCGTCACGGAGCAGGTCGTCGGGGGAGGTCCCCGTCACGCCCCAGGCGATGCCGATGCTCACACCGAGGCTGAAGGAGTGGCCGCCGACGTGCACGGGGGCCATCAGGGCGTCGAGCACGGCCGTCGCGAGCTCCTCGGCCTCGGCCGGGGTCCCGACCTGCGGCCGCAGGACGACGAACTCGTCCCCGCCGAGCCGCGCCGCGACGTCCTCGGGCCGCAGCAGGGAGGTGAGCCGCTCCGCGACCTCGACGAGCACCGAGTCCCCGCCGGGATGCCCCGTGGAGTCGTTGACGTGCTTGAAGTCGTCGAGGTCGCAGTAGAGCAGCACGGCCCCCGAGCCGTCCGCGGGGAGGGTCCGCAGGGCGAGGTCGATCCGGTCACGCAGCAGGGTGCGGTTGCCCAGCCCGGTGAGGCCGTCCTGCAGGGCCTGGGCCGTCAGCCGCTCCTCGGCGGCCCGCCGTGCCGTGACGTCGACCATCTGGCCGACGAACATGCCCTCGCCGTTGGCATCCGTGAGCGGGGACAGGGCGACCTCGACCCAGCGGGTGCTGGTCTCGACGCCGAGCGCGACCTCGCCGTGCCACCCGGGGAGGTTGCCCGCGTGCATCTCCCGGACGGCGTCGGCCACCACGGTCCGGTCCCCGGCCTCGAGCCGCGCGGTCCACGACTCCCCCACCAGCTCCGGCTCGGTCCCCCCGAGGATCCGCGCGGAGACGGCGTTGAGCTCGACCACCTCGAGGCCGTCGGTCGCGTGCGGCCGTCCCGCCGTCCGGGGCGCCGGGAGGTGCAGGTCCTCGCTCGTCCGGCGCAGCAGCAGCATGCCGAGCAGCGCCTCGGAGAACCCCTCGCGGAACAGCCGTTCGCTGGCCTCGACCCGCTGCAGCACGGCGCGCCGCTGGGCCACCGACACCGCGAGGGGCAGCACCACGAGGGCCGAGACCACCAGGTACGCCTGGACCAACGAGGCGGTCACGGTCGCCCCGCCCCCCAGGTTCCACGCGAACGGCCCCCCGCCGAAGCGGTTGAGGACGCTGACGAGCACGGCGAGGACCACGAGTTGGATGGTCACCGTGCGGGTACCCAGCCGCAGGGCGCCCCACACGAGGAAGGGCATCGTCAGGAACGTGACGGGCAGGGCCTGGTCGGGACGGAAGATCAGCGCGGAGACCCCGAGCAGGGCCACCCACTGCACCAGTCCCTCGGCCCGGCTGCCCGCCGCCCGCGGGGTCAGCACCCGCAGCCCGAGGGGAACGGTCACCAGGATCGCCGCGCCATGGCTCGCCATGACCGTGCGGGCCGTGATCCAGGGATCGCCGTCGGCCAGGATCGCGACGGTGGCCGCTGCACCGAGACCCATGACGAGGCCGCCCAGCAGGGTGCCCGTCATCAGCCGGAAGACGTCCTCGAGGGTCATCAGTCGAGGTCGCGCGCGACCGCGCAGCAGCCATGCCGCGACCACCCAGGCCTCGAGCGCGTTCGACAGGCCGAAGCCCAGGGCGACCGGCCACTCGCGCCCGGCCACGGCGTTGGCGACGCCGCTCGCGACGGCGACCGTCAGCACGACACCGAGCCGTCGCCGACGAGGGGCCCACGCCACCGCGAGCACCGACAGCCCCGCGGCCGGCCACCACGCGGCCACCCGGTTGTCCACCGGGGCGAGGCTCACCGCGACGTAGGCGAGCAGGAAGACCGCCGCCCCGAGGAGCACCATCACGACGGGACCGAAGCCCAGCACCCACCGGGTCAGGCGCGAACCGTGGGAGGTCTCGACGGTCTCGACCACCGGAGCGGCCCGAGGGGCGGGCGCGACGAGGCGACCCTGCCTGCGCCCGATCGCCATCGTTCGGGCCCTCCCTCCCTCGGCCGTCCCCCGCGGGAGACATGCTGGTGGCATCCTTCCACGCGGCACCAGCCCCCGCCCCGGGTGAACCTGCGCCCGCCCGCCGGCCACGCTGCGAGAATGGCCCCGTGCTCCAGCCCTATCGCGAGATCCTCGCGCACCCCGGTGCGCGGGCCTTCTCGTCGGCCGGGGTGCTGGCGCGGCTGCCCATCTCGATGGTCGGGATCGGGATCATCCTCATGGTCTCGGAGGTCTACGGCTCCTACGGGCTGGCCGGCCGGGTCTCGGCGGCCTACGTCGTCGCGCACGCCGTGTGCGCCCCGCAGCTCGCCCGGCTCGTGGACCGGCGGGGGCAGGCCCGGGTGATGCGCCCCGCCCTGGTGGTCGCCTCGGTCGGCCTGACCGGGCTGGTCCTCACCGCCTCGGCCGAGGGCCCGACCCTCGCGCTCTACGCCTGGGCCGTGCTGGCCGGGGCCACGACGGGCTCGATCGGCGCCCTGGTCCGCGCGCGCTGGTCGAACCTCCTCTCCGACCCGCGCGGCCTGCACACCGCCTACTCCCTCGAGTCGGCCCTCGACGAGATGCTCTTCGTCATCGGACCGGTCCTGGCGACATACCTGGCGACCACCGTCGTGCCCAGCGCGGGCCTGCTGGTGCCGCTCGTCGGCCTGCTGGTGGGCGGCATGCTGCTGCTCGCCCAGCGCGGCACCGAGCCACCCCTGGTCGAGCGGGACCCCGCTCAGCCGCACCGGTTCGTCATGCGCTCGGGCGGCATGGTGCTGGTGGCCGTGGTCTTCGTCGCGGTCGGGGCGATGCTCGGCGCGACCGACGTCGCGACCGTCGCCTTCGCCGAGGAGCAGGGGGCCAGGTCCGCCGCCGGGGCCATCCTCGGCACCTTCGCCCTGGGCTCGATGATCTCGGGGCTGGGGTACGGGGCCCGGCACTGGTTGAGCCCGCTGTGGCTGCGCTTCGCGATCGGGGTGGTAGCCCTGGCCGCCGGCGTCTCGCTCTTCCTCCTCGTCACGAGCCTGCCGGTGCTCGCCGCGGTGATGTTCGTGACGGGGTTCGCGATCGCCCCGACCATCATCAACGGCAACGGCCTGGTGCAGCACTTCGTCCCGCGGCGCCAGCTCACCGAGGGGCTGGCGTGGCTCGGCACCTCGCTGGGCCTGGGCCTGTCCGCCGGGGCCTCGACGGCCGGGGCCCTGATCGACCGTCAGGGGGCCCACGGCGGGTTCCTCGTCGTCGTCGGTGCGGGCGGCGCCGCCGTGGTCGCCACCCTCGCCGCCCTGAGCACCCTGCGCAGCGGGACGGCGGTCCAGGACCCCGCCCCCACCACCCTCGAGCCCGGACCGGAGGCCCACCCATGACCAGCGCCGACGACGCGACCAGCCGCCCTCCCCGAGGGGCCGGGGAGGGGACGCCCGCGGACGGACCGGTCGAGCACCTCGTCGTCATGGGGGTCTCGGGCTCGGGGAAGTCGACGGTCGCCCGCCTCCTCGCCGAGCGGCTCGACCGGCCCTTCGCCGAGGGGGACGACCACCACCCGGCCGAGAACATCGCAGCGATGGAGGCCGGGACCCCGCTGACCGACGACCACCGGGCCCCCTGGCTCGTGATCCTGCGCGACTGGCTCGCCGAGCGGACGGCGGCGGGGACCAGCACCGTCATGGCCTGCTCGGCGCTGCGGGTGGCCTACCGGGACGTGCTGCGCCAGGCCCCCGGACGGGTGCGCTTCGTGCACCTGGTGGGCGAGGCCGAGCTGGTGGCCGACCGTCAGGCCGCGCGTACCGACCACTTCATGCCGACCTCCCTCATGGAGTCCCAGGTCGCCGCCCTCCAGCCCCTCGGGCCCGAGGAGGACGGGGTGAGCGTCACGGTCGAGGCGGGGCCCGAGGACGTCGCCGAGGCGGTGCTGCGCGAGCTGGCCGCGGACGACGCGCGCGAGGCCTGACCCCACCTGCGCCCGACCGGGTGACTCCCGTCACGTCCTGAGCGTGGGACCGTCCTGCGCAGGGGGTGATAAGCCGGTGGACACCTCATGTTCGGGTCGTCCGCGTCGTTAAGGGGGTGTCCCCGGGGCCGCCGTCGCCCCGCCCCAGACCGGAGGTATCACCATGACCAACGTCGACGTCGTCCTCAGCGAGACCCTGACGATCGAGGGCGCGGTCGCCGCCGCCCTCGTCGACTACGAGTCCGGGATGAGCCTGGGCCAGGTGGGCCACGGGGTGGACCTCGACATCGCCGCCGCGGGCAACACCGACGTGATCCGCGCCAAGCTCCGCACCATGGAGCACCTGGGGCTGGACGACACCATCGAGGACATCCTCATCACCCTCGGCAAGCAGTACCACCTGATCCGGCTGATCCAGTCGCAGGGCGGGCTCGGCCTGTTCCTCTACGTGGTGCTCACCAAGGGCCAGGCGAACCTCGCCCTCGCCCGTCGCCAGCTCGCCAACATCGAGCGGCGCCTCGAGATCTGACCGGCCCCGTACCGAGCACCACCCGCCACCCATCGACCCACGGACCCCGAGGACCCTGATGCTCGTCCGGCAGCACGCGATGCACCTCTCCGCGGCGATCCGTCATGCCATCGACGGCGTCACCCGCGTGGTCGTGGCACGGACCGACGGCGTGGCCTTCCACGACGACGGCCCCGAGGAGGACCGCGAGAACGCGGCGGACCTCGCGGCGGCCGTCCTGGACCTCGGCCGGGTGGCCGGCCGCGCCTACGGCCTGGGTGGGCCGGTCGCCACGACCCTGCGCGGTCCCGAGGGCTGCCTGGTGGCCTACGAGGTCGACGGCCTGCACGTGCTCGGCGTGGTCACCGAGCCGACGGTCAACCTCGTCCTGCTCGACCGCGTGGTGCGTCGCGAGCTGCTCGTCGTCGCCCCCGGCGTGGCGAGCGCCGCACCGACCCACCGCGCCTGAGCCGGAGGGGCCGCGTCCCGCGCGCTCCTGGCGCGGGCGCGGGGCTCAGCCGAGGGTCGTGCCGAAGATGGTCCCCAGCACGTGGGTCACCCCCGCGGCACCGGCCCCGATCGCGAGCTGACGCAGCGCCCGCTGCACGGGCGGTCCGCCCGAGATGAGCCCGACCACGGCACCTGTCGCGAGGAGCGCGACGCCGACGGCCACCATCGCGACCAGCAGGGCGACCCCACCCTCGAGGCCGAGCAGGAACGGCAGCACCGGGATGACCGCCCCCGAGGCGAAGAAGCAGAAGCTCGAGAGCGCCGCCCCCACGTCGGTCCCCACGGCCTCGTGCTCCTCGACCCTGGTGTCGGCGTGGAACTCACGGCTCGCCGGGCCGAGCAGGGCGATGTCGGCGAGCACCTCGTCGGCCCGCTGCTGCGCGTCCTCGGCGGACATGCCGCGCGCCCGGTACACGAGGGTCAGCTCGTTGGCGTCGACGTCGAGGTGGGGCAGCGCCTCGGCCGCGTCAGGAGAGGGTGTCGAGGCGGCGAGCAGCTCGCGCTGGGACCGCACCGAGATGTACTCCCCGGCCCCCATCGACAGGGCCCCGGCGAGCAGGCCCGCCAAGCCGGTGAGGAGGACCACCGAGGTCGAGGTCCCGGCCGCGGCGACGCCGATCACCAGGGCGAGGTTCGAGACCAGCCCGTCGTTCGCCCCGAAGACGGCGGCCCGGAAGCTCCCCGCGAGGCGGTTGCGTCCCCGGGTGGCCAGCGCCCGGACGACCTCCTCGTGGATCCGCTCGTCCGCGGCCATCGTCGGGGTCGCGTCGACGTCGGCCTCGTAGGTGGCGCGGGCCTCGGCCCGCTGGGCCAGGGCCAGCACGAAGACCGAGCCGAAGTGACGCGCGAGCCACGCGAGGACCCGGAAGCGCACGTCCCCGCGGCGCGGCTCACCGACGTGCTCGCCGAGGAGCTCCTCCCAGTGCGAGGCGTGCCGCCCCTCGGCCTCGGCGAGGGCGAGCAGGATCTCGCGTTCCTCCCCCGTCCGGCGCGAGGCGAGGTCCCGGTAGACGGCGGCCTCGGCACGCTCGTCGGCCAGGTGCCGTCGCCAGCGACGCAGCTCGTCGGAGGTAGGTGCGCTCACGCGGAGGATCCTCCCACGGGCCGTCGCGCGGCCCGTCCTGCGGGCCGGCCCCGGTCAGCCGACCGCGAGGGCCGGTCGGCCGGCCTCCCAGGTGAGGGGCAGGAGGTTCATCCCCCGGTAGGTCTGCTCGCCGTACCAGGAGTGGAAAAGGAGGTGGGGCTCGCCGTCGGGCCCCAGGATGACGTCCTGCCCGCCGGGGCCGACGTACCTCCCGTCGAGGTCCGCCGAGCTGAAGAAGGGGTCGGGGTCCTTGGTCCACGGGCCCTCGAGGGACGGGGCCGTGGCGATGCCGATCGTGTACTCGGGACCGCCGTAGCCGTTGGCCGAGTACAGGAGCGTGAACGTGCCCTCGTGCTCCAGGAGGGTCGGGGCCTCGACGAGGTCCCCCTCCCAGGGCAGGTCCTGCTTGATCAGCCGGACGGGCTCCTCGGCCAGGGCCGTGCCGTCCTCGTCCAGGGCCGCGCGGTAGATCCAGGTGTCGTGCCCGCAGCAGTTGCCGTCGTTCTTCCACAGCAGGTGCAGGGTGTCGTCCTCGGCCCGGAAGGTCGCGGCGTCGATGGCCCCGCCCTCGTCGGGCGGGCAGAGCAGCATCTCGTCGCCGACCACCGTGAACGGGCCCTCGGGGGAGTCTGCGGTCGCCACACCGATGCACTGCAGGGACTCCCGGAAGCTCGTCGCCGTGAAGTACATGACGTACCTCCCCGGCTCGAGCTCGGTGACCTCGGGGGCCCAGGTCTTGCCCGGGATCACCCACGAGGGGAGCTCGGGCAGGGCGTCCGGCAAGGGCTCCCAGGTGACCAGGTCGGTCGAGCTGGCGAGGCGGACGTTCTGGTTGTTCCCGTTGGTCGCGTAGGCGTAGTAGACGCCGTCGACCTCGAGCATGTCGGGGTCGGGGAAGTCGTCGGCGATCACCGGATTGGGCTCGTGGGGGTCGTCGGGGGTCCCGGTCGCTGGTGCAGCGTCCGTGGGAGCCGGGGCTGGGTCGCCGCCCTGCCCCGGTCCTCCGCCGTCGCAGCCGGCCAGGAGCAGGGTGGCGCCGAGGGCCGCGGTGACGAGCGCCGCGCGGGCCCTCATCCCTTGAGCCCCGAGCGCGAGACACCCTCGATGATGAACCGCTGCAGGAAGACGAACAGGACGAGCACCGGGACCGAGGCGATGACCGCACCGGCCATGAGCAGGTCGTACCGCACGGCGTTGGCCGACTGGAGGGTCGACAGCCCGGCGGGCAGGGTCTGCATCTCGGGGCTGAACAGCACGTAGACCGGCCACAGGAAGTCGTTCCAGTTGGCCAGCAGCGCGAGCAGGGCCAGCGTGGCCAGGGCCGGCCGGGACAGCGGCAGCACCACCCGGACGAAGATCTGCAACGGGCTCGCGCCGTCGAGCCGGGCAGCCTCCTCGAGCTCCTCGGGGATGGCGAGGAAGAACTGCCGCAGGAAGAAGACGCCGAAGGCCGAGGCCGCCGTCGGGATGATCACCGCGGCGAGGGTGTTGAGCCAGCCGAGCTCCCCGACGATCAGGTAGTTCGGGATCACCAGGATGACCGGGGGCACGAAGAGGGTCGCGATGATCAGGCCGAAGACGAGGTTGCGCCCGCGGAACTCCATCCGGGCCAGGGCGTAGGCGGCGAGGGCCGCGGTCACCACCACCAGCGCCGCGTTGGCCAGCGCGGCCACGAGGCTGTTGGCGAACCAGCGCAGCACCGGGGTGCCCGGGGCGCTGAGGATCGACTCGTAGGCCTGGGTCGAGAACGGGTTCGGGATCCACGAGGGCGGGAACCCCGTGGCGTCCCCGCGGGTCTTCAACGAGGTGATGAGCATGAACACGAGCGGGCTGATGAACACCAGCCCGAGCACGACCAGCAGGGTGTAGCGCACCGCGGTGCGTGAGGTCCTCATCTCAGCCCTTCCTCTCGCGGAACAGCCAGAAGATCCCGACGCTGAGCACCATGAGGGCCAGGGTCAGGACGTAGCTCATGGCGGCGGCGCTGCCCATCTGGAAGTTGCGCAGCCCGGTCTCGGCGATCTGGTAGATCGCGGTGCGGGTCTCGCGGCCCGGCCCGCCCTGGGTGATGAGGTAGGACTGCCCGAACATGTTGGCCGAGGCGATGATCGTGATCATCGTGACGAAGGCCAGCACGGGCCGCAGCCCCGGCAGGGTCACGTTGACGAACTGCTGCCACGCGCTCGCCCCGTCGACCCGGGCGGCCTCGTAGAGCTCGCGCGGGATGTCCTGCAGGGCGGCGAGGTAGATGACCGAGTTGTAGCCCAGGGTCCACCAGACCGTGACGCCGACCAGGGCCACCCAGGCGGCCGGGGTGGACGTGGTCCAGGCCGTGCCGTCCGGCAGGCCCAGGAGCCCGGCGTAGTAGTTGATCAGACCGATGTTCGCGTCGAGCAGGTAGCGCCAGACGACGGCGACGACGGCGACCCCGAGCACGTACGGGGCGAAGTAGACGGCCCGGAACAGGTTGCGCCCGGGGAAGCGCTGGTTCATCACCAGCGCCACCAGCAGGGGGAGCACCAGCAGCAGCGGCACGCTCGCCACCGTGAAGATGCCGGTGGCCCGCATCGAGCTCCAGAAGGTCTGGTAGATCGTGGAGCCCGGGTCGAACAGCGCCTGGTAGTTGTCCAGCCCGACGAAGGGGCGCCCGGGCAGGGTGTAGTCCCACCGGTGCAGGCTGATCCAGCCGCCGAGGACGATCGGCAGGATGACGAAGGCCCCGAAGAGCAGGAGGTAGGGGCTCAGGAACAGCCACGGCGTGGCCTTCCCGTGCTTGGCGACGCCACGTCGTGGCGTCCGAGGCCCCCGGTCGACGGCGTCAGCGGTGCTGACGGCGTCCCCGGGCGCCACGACAGGCGTCGTCCTCATCTCAGCCTCCGAAGCTCTCGCGGTTCTGCTCGATGAGCTCGGCGCCCTGGGTCTGGGCCCGCTCGAGGGCAGCTCCGGGCTCGAGGGAGCCGAGCACCGCCTCGGCGATCGCCGGCTCGAGGGCGTCTGCGGTCACGGTGCCCAGGCCGGGGACCGAGGGCAGGAACCGCATGTCCTCGATGAGCTCGGCGATGGGCTCCTGGAAGGTGCCCTCGAGGCCACCCTCGTCGCGCACCGACTGGCGGGCCGGGATCATCGCGGCGCCGGCCCACTCGGCCGAGTGCTCGCTCATCCAGGCGATGAAGACCTGGGCCGCGGCGTACTTGTTCTCGTCCTCGCTCGCCTGGCGGGTCATGAAGAACTGGTGCGAGCTGGCCCAGACGGCCGCCTCGTCGAAGATCGTCGGCACGGGGGCGATGCCCCACTCCATGCCCGACCCCTCGAGGTCGTTGATCTGCCAGATGCCGTCCCAGGTGATCGAGGTCTCGCCGTTCTTGAAGGCGACGTACTGCGAGTCGATCGCGACGTCGGAGGGGCTGTAGCCCTCGTCGACGATCATGCGCTGCCACTCGAGGGCCTCGACGGCCTCGGGGGAGCTGAGGGTCGCCTCGCTGCCGTCGGCCCCGTAGGGCGCCCCGCCGTTCTGCCACAGGAGGGTCAGGAACATGAGGTGGCTGGGCCACAGGGAGGGCATCCAGAACGGGTCCTCGTAGCCCGCCTCCTGGAGCGCGTCGAGGGCGGCCATGAAGGAGGCCTCGTCCGTCGGCGGCTCGGTGATCCCGGCCGCCTCGAAGTGCTCGACGTTGTAGTACATCGCCAGGGAGTGGACGTCGAGGGGGATGCCGTAGCGCTGGTCGTCGTAGGTGCCGGCCTCCCAGACCTCCGCGGTGAAGTCGTCCTCGGTCAGCTCGAGGGCCTCGGCGACCTCGTCGAGCGGGACGATGACGTTGCGGGCCGCGTTGGTCGAGAGCTGGTCGACGTGCATGACACCGACGTCCGGGCCCTCCCCCGCGTTCACGGCGGCCGGCACGCGCTGGTAGAAGTCGGCCCACTGGATCGTGTTGGGCGTGATGGTGATGTTTTCGTGCTCGGCGTTGAACTCGTCGACGAGGCTCTGCATGAAGGGCCCGTCACCCCCGGTGAAGCCGTTCCAGTAGGAGAGCTCGACGGCCGGACCGTCGTACTCCCCGGTGAACTCCCCGGCCCCCTCGGGGGCGCCGCCGCCCTGGGCGGCCTCCTCGGGGGTGGTCCCGCCACCGCAGGCCGCGAGGGCCAGGACGGCGGTCAGGGTGGCTGCTCCCGCGGCCAGTCCCCGCCGGGTGCGGTCACGCCGTGGCGCTGTGGTTCTCATCATTGAGCTCCTCGTCAGAGGTCGACCGGGCACTGCCCCCAGCGGACGTCGGTGCCGGCTGGGTAAACCTTGTACCGATGTTCTTACCCCATCCGGGTAAACCTTGTACAGACCTCGTGGTAAACCTTGTACCGCTGGCCGGGACTGGCTAGCGTGAACCCGCCGGGTCGGTCAGCCAGCCGGGCACCCCCATCGGCACGAGGAGGCGACGATGACGCGGATCCGGTTGCAGGACGTCGCCGAGCGCGCCGGGGTGTCGATCAAGACCGTGTCCAACGTCGTCAACGGCAAGGGCGTCATCACCGAGGCGACCAGGCTCCGCGTCGAGGAGGCCCTCGCCGCGCTGCAGTACCGCCCCAACGTCGCCGCCCGGCACCTGCGCCAGGGCCGCAGCGGGATGATCGCCGTCGCCCTGCCCGAGCTGAACCAGCCCTACTTCGCCGAGATCGCCAGCGAGCTCGTGCGCGCGGCCAAGGCCCGCCAGCTGACCGTCCTGCTCAACCAGACCGACGGCGCGGCCGGCTCCGAGCGGGCCATCAGCGACGGCATCGACATGCCCCTCATGGACGGCCTCATCATGAGCCCGCTGGCCCTGACCGCCGAGGACCTGCGGCACCGCGTGGACAGCGCACCCATCGTGCTGCTCGGTGAGCACGTCGGGGACGACTCCCCCTTCCCGCACGTCGCGATCGACAACCGCGCGGCAGCCCGGGCCGCGACCGAGCACCTCCTCGGGCTCGGCCGGGACCGCGTCGCCGCGATCGGCGCCAAGCGTGCGGGCGCGACGGACGCCACCCCGGCCGAGACCGCCGAGCTGCGGCTGGCGGGGTACCGCGAGGCCCTCGAGGCCGCCGGCCAGCCCTGGCGGCACGAGCTGGTCGCCGAGGTCGGCGACTTCCACCGGTCCGACGGCGCCGCGGCCATGCACCGGCTCCTCGACCTGCCCGACCCGCCCGACGCGGTGTTCTGCTTCAACGACCTGCTCGCGCTCGGCGCCCTGCGCGCCCTGCGCGACCGCGGCCTGACCGCCCCCGACGACGTCGCGGTGATCGGCATCGACGACGTCGAGGAGGGCCGCTTCGCCACCCCGAGCCTGAGCACGGTCGCGCCCGACAAGCGCGGGATCGCCGAGACGGCCATCGACCTGCTGCTGGGCACCGGGCACGCACCCCACGACAGCCCCCGCGATGCGCCGCGCACCGCGATCGCCGCCCACCAGCTCATCGCGCGCGAGAGCACGCTCGGCCCCGGAGGACCCCCGTGACCACCACCACCGCTCAGGCGACCACCACGACCCCGGGGACCGCCGCCACCCACGCGGCTCCCCGGGCCAGCACGCAGGACGGCACCTATCCGCGCCCGCAGCTGCTGCGACCCCGGTGGGCCGACCTGGGCGGGCCCTGGCGGTACGCGACCGACCCCGAGGACCTCGGCCTGGACGCGCGCTGGTGGGAGGCCGCGGCGCATGCCCCGTTCACCCGCACCATCCAGGTGCCCTTCCCTCCCGAGTCGGCCGCGTCGGGCATCAGCGAGACGGCTCACCAGCGCGTGGTCTGGTACCGACGCACCCTGTCCGCCGCCGAGCTGGCCGAGGCCGGCCGCGGCTCCCAGGGCGAGCGCGTGCTGCTGCACCTCGGAGCGGTCGACCACCGGGCCGACGTCTGGCTCGACGGGCAGCACCTCGGCAGCCACGAGGGCGGTCAGACGCCCTTCTCCTTCGACGTCACCACCCACGTGGCCCGGCTCGACGTCGACGCCGCAGGCCTCGAGCTCGTGGTGCGCGCCGAGGACGACCCCCTCGACGTCGCCCAGCCCCGCGGCAAGCAGGACTGGCGCCACGAGCCGCACTCCATCTGGTACGACCGCACCACGGGCATCTGGCAGCCCGTGTGGCTCGAGGCCGTCCCGGCGCTCCACCTGGCCGAGATCACCTGGGAGGCGGACCTGCCCGACGGCTCCGTCACGCTGACGGCCCGGCTGAGCTCCCCACCGCCCTCAGGCACCGCCCTCACGGTCAGGCTCGAGCACGACGGCGAGCTCCTCGCCGAGCAGCAGGTCGCCGCCCTGACCCGAGACCTGCGCGTGCGCATCGACCTGCCGCGCCAGGCCAACGGCCAGCAGTACGAGGAGCTGCTGTGGTCCCCCGAGAGGCCGACCCTGGTCGACGCTGTCCTCAGCCTCGAGGCGCCTGGGGAGGAGTCTGCCGACGTCGTCGCCTCCTACCTGGGCCTGCGCAGCGTGGGGGTCGCGCACGGCTGGTTCCTGCTCAACGACCGTCCGTACTACCTGCGCTCGGTGCTCGAGCAGGGGTTCTGGCCCGAGAGCCACCTCGCCGCGCCGAGCGCCGAGGCCCTGCGCACCGAGGTCCAGCTGATCAAGGACCTCGGGTTCAACGCGGCCCGCATCCACCAGAAGGCCGAGGACCCGCGGCTGCTCTTCTGGGCCGACCGGCTCGGACTGGCCCTGTGGGCCGAGACCGCCAACGCCTACGCCTACTCCCCGCGCTCGGTCGAGCTCCTCACCCGGGAGTGGCTCGAGCTGGTCCGTCGGGACCGCTCGCACCCCTCGATCATCACCTGGGTGCCGCTCAACGAGAGCTGGGGGGTGCAGCACGGTGCGCACGACGTCGCCCAGCAGCACTACGGGTTGGGCCTGGCGCACCTGACCCGGGCCGTCGATCCCTCCCGCCCGGTGGTCTCGAACGACGGCTGGGAGCACACCGACTCCGACATCTGGACCGTCCACGACTACGCCGAGCGCGGAGACGAGCTCCGCGAGCGCTACGGCACCCCCGAGGCCGTCACGGGCCTGCTGGCCGGGATCGGTCCGGCCGGGCGTCGCATCCGCCTGACCGA
This sequence comes from Actinotalea soli, assembly GCF_017565425.1. Classification (GTDB taxonomy): domain Bacteria; phylum Actinomycetota; class Actinomycetes; order Actinomycetales; family Cellulomonadaceae; genus Actinotalea; species Actinotalea soli. The sequence continues at coordinate 527,228 of NZ_JAGEMK010000002.1, read as the reverse complement.
CGCTGCGCCCGTCCACGACCGTGGCCAGCCGCTCATGCTCACCGAGTTCGGTGGCGTCAGCTACGCCGGAGGGCGCGACGACGCCTGGGGCTACTCGACGGCGACCGACGACGACGACTTCGCCGAGCGGGTCGGGGACCTGCTCGCCGCGATCCGCGCGTGCCGACCCGTCGCAGGGTTCTGCTGGACCCAGCTGACCGACACCGGCCAGGAGACCAACGGCCTGCTGCGGGCCGACCGCACCCCCAAGCTCCCGGTCGAGGTGCTGCGCCGGCTGGTGACAGGCGAGTCGGGGTCGACAGGGGCCAGGTAACGCCCCCGATCGACCCCGATCGCGGCGCCCCCCTGATCGGGGTCGGTTCGGGTCACATGGCGACCCTGATCGACCCCGATCGCGCGCCCTTCCGGGGCCGCCCCCGGCGCTGAGCGACCCCGAACCCGCCACGCCGGTATCAGTCACGCTCCCAGGGCGGTTCGTCGCCCATCGCGTCGTAGTACTTCGCAAGGTGGCTGCGCACGCGATCGATGTCCCGGGTCGGTAGGTCGATCCCGCCGCGCGAGCCCTGCATGACGGCTCCGGCTGCCATGACGCCTCGCGGCACGGCGTGGAGCTCACCGTCGATCACGTCGGCGATCAGCATCTTGTACGAGCCGAAGTTCTCCTTGGCGTCGACGTCGTACCAGACGTGCGCGTCGCGGTACTTCTCGTTCGGCCCCTCCTCAGCACCGGCCCACGACCGCACGCGACTCTCCGCGGCGCCGCCGTCCCACTCGCGGTCCCGGTCGGCCAGGGGCAGGTCCTGAAACGCGGTGACAGCCATGGCGATCCTCCTTCGTCGCTCGGGGTGGTGGTGACGTGCTCGTGTCAGGCGCTCGGCGTCAGCCCTCGGAGCTTCTCCAGCAGAGGGCCGGCCGCCTCGTCGAGGAACTGCTGCTGCTTCTCGTCGCCGATCTGGACGACGGCGAGGTCCGTGAAGCCCGCGTCGACGTAGGCCTGGGCCGACTCGGCCACCGCGTCGAGGTCCGGCCCGCAGGGGATGGAGCCGGCGACGTCCTCGGGGGTGACGAACTGCGCGGCGGACTCGAAGGCCTCGGTGGTGGGCAGGTCGGCGTTGACCTTCCAGCCCAGGCCGAACCAGCGGAACTGGTCATGGGCCCGCGCGACCGCGGCATCACGGTCCGGGTCCCAGCTGATGGGCATCTGCGCGATCTTGCGTGAGGCCCCCAGGCCCGCCTCGGAGCGCACCGCGTCCCAGCGCTCGATGATCGCGGCGTCGGGCTCGGTGGTCACGAGGTGGTCCACGGCCGCGGCGAACCGCTCGATCGACTGCGGGCCCGAGACCGCGGCGCCGACCTCGATGCGCTCGTCGGGCAGGTCCCACAGCTTCGCCGAGTCGACCCGGAAGTGCGCCCCCTGGAAGGTGAGGCGCTCCCCGGCGAGCAGCGCCCGGATGATCTCGATGGCCTCCTCGAGCATGTCGTGCCGCTCGCCCACGGCGGGCCAGCGCTCACCGATGACGTGCTCGTTGAGGTTCTCCCCCGCGCCGACGTTCAGCAGGAAGCGGCCCTCGCTGAGCACCCCCAGGGTCGCGGCCTGCTGCGCCACGAGGGCCGGGTGGTAGCGCATGATCGGGGCGGTCACGTAGGTCATCAGCTCGATGCTGCTCGTGGCCTGCGCCGCGGCGCCGAGCATCGCCCAGGCGTTCGGGGCGTGGCCCTGGCTGTCGAGCCACGGGAAGTAGTGGTCGCTCGAGACGGCGAAGTCGAAGCCGCTGCGCTCGGCGCCGGTCGCGTAGCGGACCAGCTCGCGCGGGCCGCTCTGCTCGGTCATGAGGGTGTAGCCGAATCGGGTCATGCTCCGAGCCTCACCCCAGGGTGGACGGGGCGCATCTCGAGCGGGCGCCGTGCGGCGCGGGCCCGTGTCGGCCGCTCAGCACCCTGCCGAGTCGTAGCGGCAGAGCCCCTCCCACGCGGCCATCGACTCAGCGACGACGGACTCGCGCACCTCGGCCACATTCCCCTCGCCCCCCTCGGAGGCGACGAGCGCGACGGCGTTCCCGCGACGGAAGGCGACCAGGTAGGTGCCGATCACCCCGTCGAGGTCACCGCCCTCGGCCGTGCCGTAGTAGTCCGTCGCCAGCCCGTACCCCTGAGCACCGACGTCGACGGGCTCGAGGAGGTAGGTGGTGTTGGCCTCGGCGGGAGCGTCGGCGCACTCCTGCATCGCGGCGGCCAGGTCGTCGGCTGCGGCTGTGGCCTGCTCGGCGTCGGCGAAGACCGCGACCTGGTGCACCGCGACGGGGGCCTCGAGCTCCCCCGTCCCCCAGGACACGGTGCGCATCGCCGTCGCGTCCGCGGGGACCTGCTCGCTGCACCCCAGGCGCCAAGCGGTGACCTCGTCGTCCTCCTCGCGGGGCTCGGCCTCGACGGCGAGCCCGCTGGTCGTCGGCAGCACGTCGGCGGGCAGGTCGGTCGGGGTCGCGGCGGCGTCCTCGGTCGGCTCGGGGTCCGGGGCCTCCGTGGTGGGCTCAGGGCCCGGGGTGTCGGTCTCGGGGGTCGTCGCGGCGGGCGTCCCCTCGGGGCCGTCCTGGGCGGTGCACCCCGCGAGCACCACCGTGAGGACGGCCAGGGCGGTCACGGCTCGCGTCGCTCTCATGGGTCCCACCCTGGAACAGCCCGACCGCGGTGTCATCCGCCCGCAGGCCGACCCGCTGGCTCCCGGCCGCCGACGGCACAGACGGTCAACCGGCCCAGGCCTCGCGCTCGGTGGTGATCGGCTGTCCGGTCCCCGCGGCCTCCTCGACCGCGAGGGAGATCAGGTGGTCCTGGCTGCCCTCGGCGAGCGGGTACGGCGGCTCCCCCTGCCCCCGCACCCAGGCCCCGGTCCGGTCGAGCAGGGTCGCGACGGCGATGTCGTCGTCGCTGAGCCGGGCCCCGACGAAGGGGTTGCGGTAGACGACCTGGCCCTCGAAGGACAGGTGCTGCAGGTCGTAGCCGTCGAGGTCCTGGCCGATGCCGCTCTGGCTCCGCACCAGCGGCGAGTCGATCGTCGTCTCGCCGTCGAGCCAGCGGGTGACGCGGTCGTCGAGGAGCTCGCCGTGGCTGCCGCGCACCAGCAGCCGGTCGGCCCGCAGCGGGTTGTGCCACTGGTTGTCGGTGAAGTCGTAGACCGCGCTGCGCCCCTCGCCGAGGTCGAGCAGCGCGAGGATCGTGGAGGCCTCGACGGGGTCCCTGTCCCCCGTCCATCCGGCGCGGGTGCGCGGGTTCATCAGGGGGGCCGCGAAGCGCTGGGCCGTGATGCGCACAGGCTCGAACCCGGCCCCCAGCAGCCGCCGGATCACCGCGACCGCGTGGTACATGTGCGTCGAGGAGATCTGCACCGAGGTCACCTGACCGATCGCCCCGTCCTGGAGCAGCCGGTGGCGAGCGGCGTGGGCGGGCATGACGGGGCTGTGCTCGGCGACCTGCACCAGGCCCGAGGCGCCGACCTGCTCCCACAGGGTGCGCAGGCCCGCCGCGTCCGGAGCCGGTGGGGTCTCGGCCAGCACGGGCGTGCCTGCCTCGACGAGCTCGCGGGTCACCACGGGGGTCACGTCCCACGGCACGGAGACCACGACGAGCTCGGGGTCGGTCGCGGCGAGCAGCTCGCCCACGGTGCGGAAGGTCGGGGTCCCCCACCGGGCGGTCACCTCGGCGCCCCGCTCCGCGGTCCTGGACACCACCCCCACCACGGCGAACCTCTCGGGCATCAGCACGGCCATCCGCAGGAAGAACTCGGCCCGCCACCCGCTGCCCACCACCGCGAAGCGCACCGGCCCCGCGGCGCCCTCCTCGGCGGCGGGGCTGGTCAGGCCGAGGGCTGCCGCCCGCTCGGAGGTGGCGTCGGGGGTGGCGTCGTCGCTCATGGCACCATCCTCGCCCGGTCCACGGCTCGGGGCCCGCCCAGCGGGCTCCCAGGATCTCGACGTAGAGTCGTCGCGTCCGCGCGAGCGGACCATCACCGCGGGGCCACCCGCGTCCGACGACGAAGGAAGTGCCGTGCGCCGACTGGCCGCCGCCCTGATCGCCAGCAGCCTGCTCCTCGCAGCCTGCTCCTCCGACGAGCCCGAGGAGTCCACCGAGACCTCCGAGGAGGCTCCTGAGGAGACCACCGAGGCCACCGCCGAGGACGTCGCCGCCCTCGAGGCCGTCACGGTCGAGGGCGAGGTCGGCGAGGAGCCGACGCTGACCTTCGAGCAGCCCTTCGAGATCACCAACCCGGTCGCCCGGGTCGAGACCGAGGGCACCGGCGAGGAGTTCCCTGCCGACGCGCAGCTCGCGGTCGACGCCGTCACCTACTCGGGGGAGGACGGCACGGTCGTGAACTCCACCTGGGAGAACGGCGCGACCGACTCGCTGCCCCTCGGCGACCCGCAGATCTTCCCGGCGATCATCGACGTGATGGCCGGTCAGTCGGTCGGCTCGCGGGTGCTCTTCGCCTCCCCGGCGATCGAGTCCGAGCAGGGCACCCAGCCCGCCCTGGTCATGGCCATCGAGGTCGTCGGCGTCGTGCCGACCCGCGCCGAGGGCGAGGCCGTCGAGCCCCCCGAGGGCCTGCCGGGCGTGACCCTCGCCGAGGACGGCACCCCCACCATCGAGATCCCCGAGGGCTACGAGGACCCCACCGAGCTCGTCGTCCAGCCCCTGATCGAGGGCTCCGGGGACGCGGTCGAGGCCGGGCAGACCGTGACCTTCCAGTACCACGGCGTCACGACCAGCGACGGCGAGGTCTTCGACTCCTCGTGGGCCAACGGCTCGCCCTTCACGACGACGATCGGCACCGGTGCGGTCATCGCCGGCTGGGACGAGGGCCTGGTCGGCCAGACCGTCGGCAGCCAGGTGCTGCTGGTCATCCCGCCCGAGCAGGCCTACGGCCCGGCCCCCGAGGACGAGGAGGCCGCGGAGACGGCCCACGCCCTCGCCGGCGAGACCCTCGTCTTCGTGGTCGACATCCTCGCGATCAGCTGAGGCGGGCGCATGGACCTGACGCTCTGGTGGGACGGCTGGGACCCGATCATCCGGATCGGTGTGATCGGCACGCTCGGCTACATCTGGCTCGTGCTGCTGCTGCGGACCACCGGCCCGCGCAACATGGCCAAGATGACGCCGTTCGACTTCGTGCTGACGGTCACCCTGGGCTCGGCCTTCGGGCGGGTGCTGACCGCCCGTGAGGTCACGGTCAGCGAGGCCGTCATGGCCTTCACGCTGCTCATCGCACTGCAGTGGCTGCTGGCCTACCTGCGGCGCAGCTCGCGCGGCTTCACCACGCTGGTCGACCCCGGCCCCACCCTGCTGTTCCACGACGGCCAGCCGGTCGAGAAGGCCATGCGTCGGCACCGGTTCACCGAGTCCGACCTGCACTCCGCGGCGCGGGAGAACGGCCTGGGCTCCCTCGAGGACGTCGCGGTGGTGATCCTGCAGGCCGACGGGACCTTCGCCGTCATCCCCGCCTCGGCGATGGGGGACGGCTCGGCGGTCAGGCCCTACCTGGGGTCCTGAGCCCGGCCGGCCCGCGCCCCTGAGGTCTCAGCCCTCGCAGACGGGCAGCTCGCCGGGGGGCTCGACGGCGAACCACGAGGCGAGCTCGACGTCCAGCGTCCGGGTCGTCGTGCCGGCCCAGGAGGTCACGTCGACCTCGACCCCCCGGACGGCACGCTCGACCGTCGTGCCGCCCCATCCGCACTGGCGCTGGCTCAGCCCGAACCAGATCTGCGCGTGCTCCCCCGGCCCGAGGACGACGCTCTCGACGGCGCGCTCCGAGGAGGCCGGACGCAGCTCGACACTCACGTCGAGCCCGTCGTCGACCTCGACCACCCGAGGCCCGCTCAGCTCGATCCTCGTCCGGCCACGGTTCGTGACGTGCACGCCGGTCATGTTGGTCCCGGCGACCTCGTCGGTATCGACGATCTCCTCGTCGGCACTCACGGTGATCCCTCCGAGCACCTGGCGCTCGCCGGCGCCCTCGGCCTCGAGCCGGGGTGCCGCCACCGCCCACGCCGCCACCCCGAGGAGGAAGGCCACGCCGAGGGCGACAGCGACCAGGGCACCGCGGCGCGATCTCAGGGCGGTCCTCACGGTCGTCACGGGTGCACTGTCCCAGGTCCGTCACCCGGGCGCCACGCTCGGTCTCAGCCGGTGGCGAGGGCCAGGCTGATCTCGCCCGAGCGGCTCTCCCCCGGCGCCAGCTCGACCAGACCGTGGCCGGGCACGCCGTCGGCCCGGAGGGTGAACGCGTCGTTGGCGTTGCTGACCGGCTCGACGGCGACGAAGGGCCTGCCGCGCGGGGCGTAGACCACCAGGTGGGAGAACACGTCGTCGGCGTGCATCTGCACCTCCACCCCGGACCGCGGCCACGCCATCCGCACCGGGTCCGCCCCGCGACGCCCGGTCAGGCAGTCGTCGAGGGGCACCTCGCCGAGGGGGCGCAGGCTGCGGTGGTCCAGGGCCGCCGGCAGCGGCCCGGCCGGCCCTGTGGCCATGCCCCGCTCGAGGGGGTAGGCGCTGTCGAAGGGCAGCTCGAGCTCGATCTCGCTGACCTCGGGGTCCAGGAGCCCGCGCCGGAAGAAGGGGTGGTGCCCGAACCCCGCCGGGAAGGTCTCGCCGTCGGCGTTGGTCACCACGGTGCGCACCACGACCCGCGGGCCGACGACGGCGTAGGTCACCTCCGCGCGGAAGGCCCAGGGGAAGTTGACCCCCACCACGGCCGTGGCGTCGAAGGTCAGCGTGACGGACTCGGCGCTCTTGTCGGCGACCTGCCAGGGCCACTCGTGCGCCGCGCCGTGGATCGCCGTCCCGTCCGGGGAGTTGGGCCGCAGCTGCCAGGAACGGTCCCCGTCCCGCAGCAGGCCGTCGCGCACCCGGTTCGAGAAGGGCACCAGCACGTAGCTCGCGCAGCGCGGGTACCGGCGCAGCCCCTCAGGACGGGTCGGGCGCAGCAGGTCCACCCACCGGTCCCCGAGCCGCACCTGCCCGAAGGCCAGCGAGGCCCCCGTCCCGGGCAGCACCCCGAGCCGCCAGTGGTCGTTGCCGACGGTCAGGACCTCGGGGCGGGCCGGCGCCACGGCGTCCTCCCCCTCAGAGCCGCGCGGTCACACGGACCGTGGCCCCAGGTGCGGCGTAGGGGACCTCGTTGCCCTCGATCTCGGTGCCGTCGACCGTCAGGCGGGCCCGGGCGCCGTCGGCCCCCGAGTTCACGACCGTGATCTCGTAGGTCGCGCCCCGGGCCACGCGCCGCACGGTGAACTCCGGGACCTCGGGGCCGATCTGCGGGTCGACCACGAGCCCCTCGTACCCGGGCCGCACCCCCAGCAGGTGCTGGCTCACGGTGACGAAGTTCCACGCCGCGGTGCCGGTGAGCCAGGAGTTCTTGGCCTCCCCGTGCCGCACGGCCTGCTTGCCCGCGATCATCTGGGCGTACACGTACGGCTCGAGGCGGTGGACGTCGCTGATCTCCTCGCGGTAGGCCGGGGTGATCCGCTTGTAGTAGTCGAAGGCCCGCCCCCCGCGGCCCAGCACCGTCTCGCCGATGATGACCCACGGGTTGTTGTGGCAGAAGATCCCGCCGTTCTCCTTGTACCCCGGCGGGTAGGTCGAGACCTCGCCCAGCTCGATCCGGTACGTGGTGTACGCCGGGTACTGCAGCACCATGCCGTGGTCGGTCGCGAGGAGCTCGTTGACCGCGTCCAGGGCCTGCACCGCCGGGCCTGAGGCCACGCCGTCGGCCTGGCCCTCGGGGCGCTCGACGCCGATGCCGGCCATCACCGCGAAGCCCTGGGGCTCGATCCAGATCTTGCCCTCGTCGTGCTCGTCGGTGCCGATCTTGTTGCCGAAGTAGTCGTAGGCCCGCAGGAACCAGCGACCGTCCCAGGCGTGCTCGAGGACCGCGGCGCGCATCTCCTCGACCGCGGCCCGCGCCTCGGCGGCGACCTCGGTCAGTCCGCGACGCTCGGCCAGCTCGGCGTACTCGGCCCCGTAGAGGACGAACTGCGCCGCGATGAACACCGACTCGGCCGCGCCGCCGCCCTTGTTCTCGGTGGTCTGGAAGGACTCGCCCGGCTCGCTCGAGAAGCAGTTGAGGTTGAGGCAGTCGTTCCAGTCCGCGCGCCCGATGAGGGGCAGGCCGTGCGGTCCGCGGTGGTCGACCGTGTAGCGGAAGGAACGCGTCAGGTGCTCGAACAGCGAGTCGGCCAGGGCCGGGTCGTTGTCGAAGGGGACCTGCTCGTCGAGGATCCCCCAGTCGCCGGTCTCCTTGACGTAGCCCGCGACCCCGGCGATCAGCCACAGCGGGTCGTCGTTGAACCCCGAGCCGACGTCGTTGTTCCCGCGCTTGGTCAGCGGCTGGTACTGGTGGTACGCGCTGCCGTCGGGGAACTGGGTGGCCGCGATGTCCAGGATGCGCTCCCGGGCGCGCTCAGGAACCAGGTGCACGAAGCCCAGCAGGTCCTGGTTGGAGTCGCGGAAGCCCATGCCCCGGCCGATGCCCGTCTCGAAGTACGAGGCCGAGCGGGACATGTTGAAGGTCACCATGCACTGGTACTGGTTCCACACGTTGACCATGCGGTCGAGCTTCTCGTCGCTCGAGGAGACCGAGTACGTCGACAGCAGCCCGGCCCAGTGCTCGCCCAGCCGTGCGAAGGCCGCGTCGACCTGCTCGGTGGTCGCGAACCGGCCCAGCAGCGCGTGGGCGCGCTCCTTGTTGACGACCTGGTGCTCGTCGTCGGCCCACTTCTGGTCCTGCGGGTTCTCGAGGTAGCCGAGCACGAAGGTCACCGTGCGGGACTCCCCCGGCGCGAGGTCCACGTGCAGGTGGTGCGAGCCGATCGGGTACCAGCCGCTCGCGACCGAGTTGGCGGCCTTCCCCCGCAGCGGCACCTCAGGGTCGGCCAGCCCGCGGTACACCCCGCCGAGGAAGGTCTCGCGGTCGGTGTCGAAGCCCGCGGCCCGGGTGTTGACCCCGTAGACGGCGTAGTGGTCGCGGCGCTCGCGGTACTCGGTGCGGTGGTAGATCGCGGTGCCGTGCGGGCCCTCGGGCTCGACCTCGACCTCGCCGATCGACAGGTTGCGCTGGTAGTTGGTCTGGTCGTCCTGGGCGTTCCACAGGCAGAACTCGACGTAGCTGAACAGGTCGAGGGACTTGGGCCCGTCGGAGGTGTTGGTGACCGTGACCTTCTGCACCTCGGCGTCCTCGCCCATCGGCACGAAGAACAGCGACTCGACGCGGACCCCGCGCCGCTCGCCCGTGATGCGGGTGTAGCCCAGGCCGTGGCGGGTCTCGAAGTGGTCGAGCTCGGCCTTGACCGGGGTCCAGGACGGGGTCCACAGGTCCCCGCCGTCGTTGACGTAGAGGTAGCGACCGCCCTCGTCGGTGGGCACGTTGTTGTAGCGGTAGCGGGTCAGCCGGCGCATCTTCGCGTCGCGGTAGAACGAGTAGCCCCCGGCCTGGTGGGAGATCAGCGAGAAGAACTGCTCCGAGCCCAGGTAGTTGATCCACGGGTAGGGGGTGTGCGGCGTCGTGATGACGTACTCGCGGGTCTCGTCGTCGAAGTGCCCGTAACGCATGGTGCTGCCTCTCGTGGAACCCCGCGGGGCGGGAGCGCTCCCACGGCCGCTCAACCATACCCGAGCAGGCAGGCGGGACCAAGCATCTTTCACCCGCTGCCGGGTCAAGGGCCGTCCGTCACGTCCCGATAAGGCATGGGATGACCACGACAGACGATGTGCGACGGACCGAGCACCCCGAGGGCACGCACGGGATCATCCCGACCCCGCGCGGTGAGGTCGACCCCGCGACCCTGGGCGGCCCGGCCCCGGCCACCCCGCCCCAGCGCCCGCGCCGGCAGTGGGGGGCCGAGAAGCCCCGGCCGCCGCTGCCCGTGATCGACCGGCCCGCCCGGCCCTCCTCGACCTGGCTCGGCGGCCTGGCCCTGGTGCTCACCGTCACGGCCTGGGCGGTCTACATCGCGCAGACCGTCGTCGGTCACCTCATCGACAACGGCGTCCACGACAGCCGGTTCCTCGGCCAGACCATCGCGTACGTGCTGGTCATGAGCCTGCTGACGTTCTCGGCCTTCAACTACCTGCTCGCCCGTCAGGGCGCCCTGTACCGGTCCCGCGGGCACGTGCGCGTCCCCCGGGCCGAGATCGACGCCTTCATGGCCGAGACCCGGCCGAGCATGACGGTGCTCGTCCCCTCCTACTGCGAGGACCCCGCCGTCGTCCGCTCGACCCTGCTCTCGGCGGTGCTCCAGGAGTACCCGGGCCTGCGCGTCGTGCTGCTGCTGGACGACCCGCCGAACCCCGGGGACGCCGCCGCCGCCGAGAGCCTCGCGGGCTGCCGCGCCCTGCCGGGCGAGATCATGGCCCTGCTGAGCGAGCCCCACGCACGGTTCTCGGCCTCGTTGCGCGTCCACGAGGCCGCCGCGGCCGAGGGAGGCGCCAGCTCGACCGACGACCTGCGCGCCCTCGCCAAGGACTTCGTCTGGGCCGCCCAGTGGCTGCGCGACCAGGCCACCGCCTACCCGCGTGCCTCCCACGCCGACGACTTCCTCGCCGACGAGGTGCTCGGCGGCCTCGCGCTGGACTTCGAGATCACCGCCAAGGCCCTGTTCGGCGCCCTGGACAACGGCGCCATGGTGCCGGCCGAGCGCCTCAGCCAGCTGTGCCGCCGTCTGGTGTGGACCTTCGAGGCCGAGGTGAGCTCCTTCGAGCGCAAGACCTACGCCCACCTGCCGCACGACGCCAACAAGGCGATGAACCTCAACGCCTACATCGGGCTCATGGGCCGCCGGGTCCGTCAGATCGAGACCCGCATGGGCCTGGTGCTGCGCGACACCACCGACGAGGACGGCTGGGAGATCCCCGACAGCGACTACCTGCTGACCCTCGACGCCGACAGCGTGCTGCTGCGCGAGTACTGCCTGCGCCTGGTGCACCACCTCGAGCTGCCCGGCAACGAGCGCATCGCCGTGACCCAGACCCCGTACGCCGCCTTCCGCGGCGCCACCACCCGCCTCGAGCGGATCGCCGGGGCCACGACCGACATCCAGCACATCCTCCACCAGGGGCTCACCTACTTCGGGGCGACCTTCTGGGTGGGCGCCAACGCGGTGATCCGCAAGGTGGCCCTGGACGACATCGTCGAGGTCTCCTACGTGGGTGGCCAGGAGGTGCGGCGCTACGTCCAGGACCGCACCGTCATCGAGGACACCGAGTCGAGCATCGACCTCATCGCCCACGGCTGGACCCTGTTCAACTACCCCGAGCGCCTGAGCTACAGCGCGACCCCGCCGGACTTCGGCTCCCTGGTCGTGCAGCGTGCCCGGTGGGCGAACGGCGGGTTGCTGATCGCCCCCAAGTTCTTCCGGTACGCGCGCCGCGAGCGCAAGGCCGGGCACCGCGTGCCCCGCGCCGCGGTCGCCCTGCGCTTCAACTACATGGCCTCGATCTGCTGGGCGAGCATCGGCCTGGTGTTCCTGCTCGTGTTCCCCTTCGACGACCAGCTGCTCAGCCCGCTGATCGTCGCGGCGGCGGCGCCGTACTTCGTCGCGATGAGCTCGGACTTCAAGCGCCTGGGCTACAAGCGGACCGACGTCTTCCGCGTCTACGCCTTCAACCTGGTGCTGCTGCCGGTCAACCTGGCCGGGACCCTCAAGTCCCTGCAGCAGGCCGCGGCCAAGTCCAAGATCGCCTTCGCGCGGACCCCCAAGGTCAGCAACCGCACGGCCGCCCCCGCGCTGTACGTGCTCGCGGCCTACCTCATCGCCCTGTTCTCCTTCTGGACCCTCGCGAACGACGTGATCGACCGGAACTGGACCAACGGCACCTTCGCCCTGGTCAACGGCGTGCTCACGACCTACGCGATCGTCGCGTTCATCGGGGTGCGCAACTCGATCGTCGACGTCGTGCTCGGGATGGCGCACTGGGTGCGCGTGCCCGCCACGGAGCGCCCGCGCCGCAACAAGGCCGAGGACGCCGCCCCGGAGGGCCCGCCGCCGGTGGACTGGGAGGCGGTGCTGTACTTCGGTCCCGACCACGAGACCGCCCCCGACGCGCGCCCCAAGGTCGCGATCACCTCGGCCCCGCTGCCCCGACGCGGGGACACCCGCGCCCGCCAGCGCACCTGAGGCCGCCCCTCCTCGTCCCCCTGACCTCCCCCTGACAGGACCGGCACCCCCGATGAGCACTCCCGCCCTCGCCCCCCAGCGCCCCCGCACCCGCATCTCCTGGCTGCGCGTGCTCGTCGTCCTGGTCTGCACCGTCGCGGTGAGCTGGGGCGGGTACCGCACGGTCTCGGCCGCGGTCACCCAGCTCGACGAGCCCGACCCCGCCGTCTTCGCGGCCTACGTGGACGTCACCGCCTGGCCGCCCTACCCCTTCGAGACGCCGAGCGGGCCCGAGGAGGCCAACGTCGTCCTGTCCTTCGTGGTCGCCGACCCCGAGCGCGGGTGCGCCCCGAGCTGGGGCGGGTACTACTCCCTCGACGAGGCCGCCTCGGAGATCGAGCTCGACCGTCGCGTCTCCCAGCTGCGGCTGACCGGGGGCCAGGCCCGGGTCTCCTTCGGTGGGCAGCTCGGCACGGAGCTGGGCACGGCCTGCACCGACACCGAGGACCTGGTCGACGCCTACCAGGAGGTCATCGACCGCTACGAGCTCACCAGCATCGACCTCGACCTCGAGGGAGCGACCCTGCAGGACGTCGAGGGGTCCGAGCGCCGCGCCGAGGCCATCCGGCAGATCCAGGAGGAGGCCGCAGCGGCCGACGAGTCCCTCGCGGTGTGGCTCACCCTGCCCGTCGCGCCCACGGGTCTGACGGCGGAGGGCCTCGCAGCCGTGACCACCATGCTCGCGGCAGGGGTCGACGTCGCCGGGGTCAACGGCATGACGATGGACTTCGGCGTCGTGACCAGCGAGTCCGCCCCGTTGTCCGACGTCGTGGTCGAGGCGTCGAAGGCCCTGCACGGCCAGGTGCGGGCCGCGTTCGCCGACGCCGGGCAGAGCCTCAGCGAGAACGACGCGTGGGCCAAGGTCGGCATCACGCCGATGATCGGCCAGAGCGACGTCGCCACCGAGGTGTTCACGGTCGAGGACGCCGAGGTGGTCAACCAGTTCGCGCAGGACGTCGCCGTCGGGCAGGTGGCCATGTGGTCCCTCAACCGCGACTCGACCTGCACGGCCCCGCTGCCCACGGTCCTCACGGTGGTGCAGACCTCGTGCAGCGGGATCGACCAGGGGGCCTCGAGGTTCGCCGAGGTGCTCTCGGCGGACCTCGCCTCGAGGCCCGCCGTGCCCGCCCCCGAGAGCGCGCCGAGCGCGAGCCCCGCCGTCGTGCCGGCGCCGTCGACCGGTCCGGCCGGGGAGGTCGTCGACGACCCGGAGACCAGCCCCTTCCCCATCTGGGACCCGCTGGGCACCTACCCGGGCGGCACCAAGATCGTCTGGCAGAAGCAGGTGTACCAGGCCCGGTACTGGACCTCGGGCGTGACGCCAGGGGCGGCCGGGGCCGGCGGGGACGCACCGTGGACCCTGGTCGGGCCCGTGCTCCCCGGGGACACCCCCGCGCCGCTGCCCACCCTGCCCGAGGGCACCTACCCCGCGTGGGACCCCGAGGAGCCGTACACCGCAGGGACCCGCGTGCTGCTCGACGGCGTGCCCTACGAGGCCAAGTGGTGGTCCCAGGGCCAGGAGCCCGGCACCCCCGTCCAGGGCGGATCCCCCTGGGTCCTCATCCACCCCGGAGCCTGACCCCACCCCACCCCCGCCCCCTCCCCCTCCTCTCGTGTCAGAACCTGGGATACCCCTGGGTACCTGGGCTTCTGACACGAGATGGCGCTCACCTCGTGTCAGAACCTCGGATACCCCTGGGCACCTGAGGGTCTGACACGAGGGTGGGGAGGGGGAACGGTCGTTGGTCCTGTCGGGACGGGCGCCGGGTGGCTAGCCTTCGTCCAAGGGCCACTCCGACGAGGGAGATCCGTCATGGACCAGGCGACGACGCCGAGGATCCGCACCGTGGCCCTGGTCGGCCACAGCGGGGCCGGCAAGACCACGGTGGCCGAGGCGCTGCTGCACCGGGCAGGCGTGATCCCCCGGGCCGGGCGCGTCGAGGACGGCACCACGGTGTGCGACACCGACCCCGAGGAGATCCGCCGGGCCATGTCCCTGACCCCCGCGGTCGCCCCCTTCGACTGGACGGCCACCGACGGCCAGACCTACGCCATCACCCTGATCGACACCCCGGGCTACGCGGACTTCGCCGGCGGGGTCGACGCAGCCCTGGCCGTCGCAGACCTCGCGGTGGTCGTGGTGAGCGCGGTCGACGGCGTCGAGGTGGGCACCGAGGCGGTGTGGCGCCGCTGCGCCGAGGCCGGGGTGCCGCGGCTGGTCTTCATCACCAAGGAGGACAAGCCGCGGGCCGACTTCCACCGCGTGCTCGCGCAGCTGGAGGCCGCCGTCGGGCCTGGCCTGGTCTGCCTCGAGCTGCCCCTGGGGGAGGAGGAGGCCTTCCGCGGGGTGGCCGACGTGCTCTCGGACCAGGGCTTCGCCTACGACGCCGACGGCAGCCACCACGTCGAGCCCCTGCCCGAGGACGTCGCGGTCGAGGAGCGCGCCCTGCACGAGCAGGTCACCGAGGAGATCGTCTCGGGGGACGACGAGCAGCTCGAGCGCTACCTGACCGGGGAGGTGCCCAGCGCGGCAGACCTCGAGCGGACCCTCGCCCACGAGGTGCTCGACGGCGTGGCCTTCCCCGTGCTGGTCGGCTCGGGGACCACCGGCGTGGGGATCGACCGGCTCGCGGACCTCATCGGCGAGCTCGGGCCGGCGCCACGCCCGGTCGAGGTCGAGATGGGCGGCACCTCCCTCGAGGTGGTCCCCGACCCCGACGGCGAGCCGCTCGTGCACGTGTTCCGCACCGTGACCGACCCCTTCGTCGGACAGGTGTCCGTGTTCCGCGTCCTGAGCGGCACCGTGCGTCACGACGACCGGCTGGTCAACACCACCACGGGGCACGAGGAGCGGCTGCACGGCCTGTTCCGGCTGCGCGGCACCGAGCACCTGCCGGTCCAGGTGGTGCCCGCCGGGGAGGTCGCCGCCGTGGCCAAGCTCGCCGACTCGCCGAGCGGGTCGCTGCTCGCCGTGCGTGGACGCCCCGTCCGGCTGCCCGCTCCCCCGCGCCGTCCGGCCTCGTACGCGCTGTCCCTGGTGCCGGTCACCCAGTCCGACGACGACAAGCTCGCCGGTGCCCTGCAGCGGCTGTGCGCCGAGGACCCGACCCTCGTCGTCGACCGGGTCGTGGACGTGCGACCGGTCCAGACCGTGCTGCGCGGGCTCGGCGACCTGCACCTCGCCGTCGCGGTCGAGCGGCTCGCGCGCAAGCTCGGGGTGCAGGTCACGACCGAGCCGGTGCGGGTGGCCTACCGGGAGACGATCGCGGGGGCGGCGCAGGCCGAGGGCAAGGTCAAGAAGCAGTCGGGTGGGCACGGGCAGTTCGCCGTCGTGCAGCTGCGGGTGCGGCCCGCGGAGCCCGGGGCGGGCAACGCTTTCGTGGACTCGGTGGTCGGCGGGGCCGTACCGCGGCACTTCCTGCCGGCCGTCGAGCGCGGGGTCATGGAGGCGCTGGCGGCCGGCGGACCGCACGGCTACCCCGTGGTCGACGTGGTCGTCGAGTGCTACGACGGCAAGCACCACGCGGTGGACTCCTCGGACATGGCCTTCCGGACCGCCGCCGGGAACGGGGTGCGCGAGGCCCTGACCCGGGCCGGCACGGTGCTGCTCGAGCCGGTGCACGAGGTCGAGGTCACGGTGCCGAACGACCTCCAGGGCGAGGTGCTGGGCGACCTGTCGGGACGGCGCGGACGGATCAGCGGCTCGGACCTGCTGCCCGACGGCCGCTGCCGCATCCAGGCCCTGGTCCCCGAGGCCGAGCTCGCGCGCTACGTGCTCGACCTGCGGTCCCTCACCGGCGGCCGCGGTGCCTTCACCGCGACCCCCGCCCACTACGCCCCCGCCCCGACCCCCGCCCTGACCCCCTGACCCCGGCCCCCCACACCCCTCTCGTGTCAGAACCCTGGATACCTCTAGGTACTCCAGCCTCTGACGCGAGATCGCTCAGGCCTCGTGTCAGAACCTCGGATACCCCTGGGTACTCCAGGTTCTGACACGAGGTTCCGGATGCCGATCGGGCGGGCGCGTGGTGTGCTCGGGGCGACGCGTCCCCCGAGCACCCGGAGTCCCCATGCACCGCCGCCTTGCCGCCCTGACCTGCGCCGCCGCCCTGGCGTTGACGGCCTGCAGCGCCGACGCCCCCGACGACGTCGAGATCGACGGCGCGACGGTCGACGGCACCGACACCTCCACCGAGAACCCGACCGAGGGTGATGCCGTCGAGGGTGAGGAGGGCGCCACCGACGACGAGGGCCAGGGCGCCGTGCCCGGTGCTGGACCCAGCCCCGCCCCGGGGGAGTGCGTCACCCTCGAGGTGCCGGAGGACGGCATCTACACCGTGGCCGACGCCGGGACCGCGACCATCGGCGTCGAGGGCGACCGCCTGATCGTGGGCGGCATCAGCCCGGCTGCCGGCTGGGAGCACGAGGTGACCGACGCGGACGGGGACGACGTCGAGGTCGAGTTCCGTCGCGAGGGGGTCGAGCTGGACCTCGAGGTCGAGCTCGAGGACGGGCAGGTCACCGCCGAGCTCTGCCAGGACGACGACTGACCCACCCCCACAACCTCGTGTCAGAACCTGGCATACCCCTAGGTACCCCACCTTCTGACACGAGATCGGGCCCATCTCGTGTCAGAACCTCAGATACCCCTGGGTACCCCAGCTTCTGACACGAGAGCGCTTCTGACAACGAGGTGGGCGGGTCAGCCGGTGCAGACGGCGACGGGGCGGCCGCCGAGCTGGTGCACGACGACCTCGACCTCGTAGACCGCGCGCAGCACCTCGGTGCGGATGATCTCGTCGGGGGTGCCCTGGTAGGCGACCACCCCGTCCCGCATGGCCACCACGTGGTCGGAGTAGCGGGCCGCGAAGTTGATGTCGTGCAGCACGACGACGATCGTCCGCCCCAGCTCGTCGGCGGCCCGGCGCAGCAACCGCATCATGGCCACCGCGTGGCGCAGGTCCAGGTTGTTGAGCGGCTCGTCGAGCAGCACGTAGTCGGTGTCCTGGCACAGCACCATCGCGACGAAGGCCCGCTGCCGCTGCCCGCCCGAGAGCTCGTCGAGGAACCGGTCCGCGAAGGGCGCGAGCTCGAGGAAGTCCAGGGAGCGGGCCACGTGCTCGGCGTCCTCGAGGGTGGGCCGGCCCTTCGACCAGGGGAACCGTCCGAAGGTGACCAGGTCCCGCACGGTCAGCCGGGCGGTGAGGTGGTTGTCCTGCCGCAGGGTCGCCAGGCGTCGGGCCAGCACGTCCCCCGGGGTGCGGGTCACGTCGAGACCGTCGACCGTCGCCGACCCGGCGTCCATCGGCAGCAGCCGGCTCATCATCGACAGCAGGGTCGACTTGCCCGCGCCGTTGGGCCCGATGATCGAGGTGATCCCCCCGCGCGGCAGCCGCAGGTCGACCTCGTCGACCACGCGCACCGTGCCGTAGGCCTTGGTGGCGCCGGTGACCTCGATCATCGTCGCCCCCCTCGCAGCAGCAGGACGATGAGCACGAGCCCTCCGAGGAAGTCGATGATGACGCTGAGCGCGGTGTCCAGGGAGAAGACCCGCTCGAGCACGGTCTGACCACCGACCAGGCACAGCGCGCCGAGCAGGACGGCCACGGGCACGACGGCGCGGTGCCGGTGGGTGCCGGCCAGCAGGTAGGCGAGGTTCGCGACCAGCAGCCCGAAGAAGGTCACCGGACCCACCAGCGCGGTCGAGACCGAGACGAGCACGGCGACGACGACGAGCACCCGGGTCACCACACGCCGGTGGTCCACGCCGAGCATGGTCGCGGTGTCCCGCCCGAGGAGCAGGACGTCGAGCCGTTCCCGGTCCTGCCAGGCGAGCACCGAGACCCCCGCCACCATCACGGTCGCGGCGCCCAGGAGCGTGGGGTCGACGGCGTTGAAGCTCGCGAAGAAGGAGTCCTGCAGGACGGCGAACTCGTTCGGGTCGATGAGCCGCTGCATGAAGCTCGACAGGCTGCGGAACAGCACCCCGAGGATGATCCCGACGAGCAGCAGCAGGTGCAGGCTGCGCCGCTGCCCGGTGAACAGCCAGCGGAACAGCAGCCCCGCGAACCCGACCATGAGCACGACCTCGAGGACGAACCGCAGGTTCGGGTCCACCCCCGCCAGCCGCGCCGACCCCAGGGCGAACAGGAGGGCCGTCTGGAGCAGCACGTAGAGGGCGTCGAAGCCCATGATCGAGGGGGTCAGGATGCGGTTGTCCGTCACGGTCTGGAAGAGCACCGTCGAGACGGCGATCGCGTACGCGACCAGGAGCAGCGCGAGCAGGCGGACGCCGCGGAAGGGCAGCACGAACCCCCACGCCCCGCGCGCCTCGAGGGTCATGAACGCGACGGTCGCGAGCCCGAGGGCGACCACCAGCCCGGCCATGACCCACCGGTGCCGCGGCCAGGTCCGCCAGCCGCGGGGCGCCGTCGTCGGGCCGGGGTCGGGGTCTGGAGCGGGACCGGGGGCCGGGTCCGGGGCGGGGCGGGTCTCGACCAGCTCGACGTCACGCAACGCGGGCCCCCTTGCGCAGCAGCAGGACCAGGAAGATCACGCTGCCGACGACGCCGACGACGACGCCCACGGGCACCTCGTACGGGTAGCGCACCACGCGGCCGAGCAGGTCGCAGACGAGCACGAACCCCGCGCCGAGCACAGCGACCCACGGGGCGGTGCGGCGCATGTTGTCCCCCAGCACCAGGGAGACCACGTTGGGCACGATCAGCCCGAGGAAGGGGATCGCCCCGACGGTCACGACGACGACGGCGCTCACCAGGGAGACGATCACCAGCCCGAGGTTCATCACCGCGCGGTAGGAGAGGCCGAGGTTCGTGGTGAAGGCCTCGCCGAGCCCCGCCACGGTGAACCTGTCGGCGGCGACGTAGGCGACGACGGTCAGGACGAAGGTCAGCCAGAGGAGCTCGTAGCGCCCACGCAGCACCCCGGAGAAGTCCCCGGTCATCCAGGTGCCGAGGGTCTGCAGCAGGTCGAGCCGGTAGGCGACGAAGGTCGTGACCGCGCCGATCACGCCGCCGAGCATCAGGCCGACCAGGGGGACGACGAGCACCGAGCGCAGCGGGATCGCCCGCAGGACGCGCAGGAACAGCGCGGTGCCGGCCAGGGCGAACAGGGCGCTCACGCCCATCTTGCCGATCAGCGGCATGCCCGGGGCGAGGACCGTGACCACCAGGATGCCCAGGGCCGCCGACTCGACGGTCCCCGCGGTCGAGGGCTCGACGAAGCGGTTGCGCACGAGCATCTGCATGAGCATCCCGGCGATGGCCATCGCCGCGCCGGCGAGGAGCACCGCGAGGGTGCGGGGCACCCGCGAGACGACGAGCACCATGGCGGTGCGGCCGTCGTCGTCCGAGGAGGTCAGGGCCGTCCACAGGGTGCGGGGGGTGACCTCGGAGACCCCGACGAAGAGGCTGACCACGCTCAGGGCCAGCACCATCGCGGCGACCAGCACGAGCCACCGCCGCCGGGCCGGGCCGAGGGAGGCCTGGGGGCGCGCCGGGGCGGACCGGGCGCCGTCGTCGGGCCGGAGCGGGTCGTCGGGCTGGGACGCACCGGCACCCCCCGCGACCGGGGAGGACGCGGGGGGTGCTGATCGAGCGGTGAGCGACATGGGGTGGCGGGGTCAGCCCGCGAGCGCGGACGCGACCTCGTCGGTGATGCGCTGGAGGGTGCCCAGGCCGCCGTTGACGATGTACCAGTCGACCGAGTCGACGTAGAGGACGTTGTCCTCGCGCCACGCGGTGGTCTCGGCGACGAGCTCGTTGTCGAGCACCTCGGCGGCAGCGGCTCCGGCGTCACCCGTCGCGGAGTCGCGGTCGACGACGAAGAGCCAGTCGGGGTCGGCCTCGGCGATGAACTCGAAGCTGATGGCCTCGCCGTGGGTGGCCTCCTCGACGTCCTCGACGGCGGGGGTCACGCCGAGCTCGTCGTGCACGAACCCGAAGCGCGAACCGGGTCCGTAGGCGGTGACCTCCCCGCCGCTGGTCAGCACGATGAGGCCCTCGCCGGCGTCGGCCGCGGCCTCGCGGGTGGTCTCGATGTCGGCGTCGAGGGCCGTGATGAGCTCCTCGATCTCGGCCTCGGCGGCGAAGATCTGGCCCAGGGTGCGGGCGTTCTCCTCGATGCTGCCGCGGAAGTCCTCCCAGTCGTTGGAGAGGTCGATGGTCGGGGCGATCGCCGAGAGCTCGGGCAGGGCCTCGGAGGAGCGGCCCGCGACGATGATCAGGTCGGGCTCGGCGGCGTTGACGGCCTCGTAGTCGGGCTCGAAGAGCGTCCCGATGTCGAGGTAGTCCTCGGTGTCGTAGGCGGCGAGGTCACCTGGGAGGTTGGACTTGGGCAGCCCGTCGACCTCGACGCCGATCGCGGCGAGGGTGTCGATGGTCGCGAAGTCGAAGACCAGGACGGTCTCGGGGTCGACCGGGACCGTCGTCTCCCCCTGCGCGTGGGTCACGGTGACCTCGGCGGGTTCGACGTCGGTCTCGGCGGCGGCGGCCTCGGTGGTGGTCTCCTCCGCGTCCCCCGCGCACCCGGCGAGGGCGAGGGCGGCAGCTGCAGCGAGGGCGACGGGGCGCAGGAGGCCGGTCGTCGAGGTGGATCGGGTCCGGGTCGTGGTCATGAGACTCCGTTCGAGCACAGGGGTTGAGGTTAGGCTTACCTTGCTGCAGCGAGGTGAGGTTAACCTAACTTCGCCCCGACCCTGCAAGCCCGTCTCAGCGAGGACCCATGACCGCACCCACGGCTCCCGCCGCCAGCACCGCCCCGGCCGACGCGGCCGCCGAGCCCGCCGTCCGTCGGGTCGGCCACCCTCTCGTCGCCCGCCGCCTCGAGGTGACCCGGGTCGAGGAGCTCAGCCGCTCGATGCGCCGCATCACCCTCGACGGCCCCGACCTCACGGGCTTCGTCGCCCTGGGCCCGGCCGACCACGTCAAGGTCTTCTTCCCCGGCCCGCTCCCCGCCCTGGACGGCCTCGAGGGCCTGGCCCTGCCCGTGGTCGAGGACGGGCGCTGGGTCAACCACGGCGCCCCCGGGCTGCTGCACCGCGACTACACGGTGCGGACCTTCGACCCCGCCGTCGGGCTGGTGATCGACATGGTGGTGCACGCCCACGGGCCGGCCGGTCGGTGGACGGGGCAGGCGCGCCCGGGGCAGACCCTCGGCGTCCTGGGCCCCCGCGGCTCGATGCTCCCGCCGACCGACCGGGAACGCTACGTGCTCGCCGCGGACGAGACCGGGCTGCCCGCCCTGCTCAACTGGCTCGACGTACTTCCCGCCTCGGCGGAGGTCGAGGCCTTCGTCGAGGTCGACCGCCCCGCGGACCACGTCGCCCTCCCGGAGCGTCAGCGCACGCGGGTCACCTGGCTGCACCGCTCGGCCGCCGAGCCCGGCACGACCACCCTGCTGCCGGACGCCGTCGCCCGCGTGCAGGACCTCGAGCCCGGCCGGGTGTGGGCCTGGGCGGGGGCCGAGACCACCGCCGTGCGCGCGATCCGTCGGGACCTGTCGGCTCGGGGCCTGGGGCGCGAGTCCTTCGCGATGACCGGCTACTGGCGCCGGGGCGTGGCGAACTTCGACCACCACTCCGAGGACGCCTGACCCCGAGCCGGCCCTCCGGCGTGACGGCGCGAGACGGGGACCTGACGCGGGGTGAGAGCGAGGGTGAAGACACTCCCGTAGCCTTCCGGGCGTGCCTTCCTCCTCGATCCACCGCATCACCCTGGACGCGCGGCTGCGCCGTCTCACCGTCCGGCGGGTCGTCGACCTCAGCGCGACCATGCGACGCGTCGAGCTGGTCGGCCCGGACCTCGAGGGCTTCGCCTGCCACGGCCCGACCGACCACGCCAAGGTCTTCTTCCCCGTGGAGCCCGACGGCGCGCCCTCCCTGCCCGACCTCGCCGACGGCCGCTTCACCGACCGCTTCGACCCTCGCTACGTCTGCCGCGAGTACACGGTCCGCACCCACACCCCCGGGGACGACGCCATGGTGCTCGACCTGGCCAGCCACCAGCACGGGCCCGCCGGACGATGGGCGGCCGCCGCGGAGCCCGGCCGCGAGCTGGGGGTGTACGGCCCGAAGACCTCGAAGATCCCGCCGATGGACCGGCCCTGGTACCTCCTCGCCGCCGACGAGGCCGGCCTGCCGGCCCTGACCAACTGGCTCGAACGCCTCGCTGAGCGGCCCGGGCAGGTCCACGCGCTCGTCGAGGTCGACGGACCGGCGGACGAGGTCCCGCTGCCCACCCGACCGGGGGTCGAGGTCACCTGGGTGCACCGGGGCGACCTCGAGCGTGGGACGGGCTCACCCCTCGCCGACGCGATCGCCGCAGCGGGGCTGCCCGGCGAGGTCGGCGAGACGGGCGACGTCGGCTGGGTCTGGGCCGGGGCCGAGGCCTCCACCATCCGCGCCGTCCGCGGGCACATGACGGCCCTCGGCATGAGCCGCGACGCGATGAACCTCACCGGCTACTGGCGCCACGGCGTCGCGAACTTCGACCACAAGGCCCCCGAGGCCTGACCGAGGGCGCCCCCGGGCACCCTCCCCGCACCTCTCCCCGCGCCGCCACCCCCCGCGCGTCGAGTGGTCACTTGGTGCCGCATCGCGACGGGCCTGCAGCGACGAGGAGTGACCACTCGTCGGGTGGAGGGGCGCTGGTGGCGCAGACTAAGGGCATGCGTTCGCCGAGCCGTTGGGAAGCCAAGGTCGCTGCCGACCCCGAGCACTCGCACTGGTACGTCGAACGGTTCCGCCGCATGCGGGCCGAGGGCGCCGACCTGGCCGGCGAGGCGCGGCTGATCGATGCGATGGTGCCGCGGGCGTCGCGGGTGCTCGACGCCGGGTGCGGCCCTGGCCGCGTGGGGGCTGAGCTCGCGGCCCGCGGCCACACGGTGGTGGGCGTCGACGTCGACCCGGTGCTGATCGAGGCTGCGGAGGCGGACCACCCGGGCCCGCGCTGGCTGGTGGGAGACCTCGCCGAGCTCGACCTGCCGGCGCGAGGGGTCGAGGAGCCCTTCGACGTGATCGTGTGCGCGGGCAACGTCATGACCTTCCTGGCCGACGGCTCGCAGGAGGAGGTGCTGCGGCGGTTCGCCGCGCACCTGGCCCCGGAGGGCCGTGCGGTCGTGGGCTTCGGCGCGGGGCGCGGCTACGCCTTCGATGCCTTCTTCGCCGACGCGGAGCGCGCGGGCCTGGTGCTCGACGTCGCCCTGTCGACCTGGGACCTGCGCCCGTTCGGGCCGCGCTCGGACTTCCTGGTGGCGGTCCTGCGAGGTCGTAGCTGACGCCTCGGAGTGCGCCCCACCTGAGGCGCGCGCGTCAGGCGGCACGCCGGTCGGGCGAGGCAGGGGTCAGCCGACGGCGGCTGGTTCCCGCTCGTCCGTGTCGCGTCGGCCCAGGTGGCCGCCAGGGATGGCCGTCGGGCCAGCGAGTCCGCGGGCCCGGAGCCACCTCTCCAGCGGGATGGTCGTCAGCGGTGGGACGGCGGCTGCGAGGGCAAGGCCGGTGACCCACCAACCCCAGCGGAGCCGGTACGAAGCGACCAGCGCGACCACGACGTAGACCAAGAACATGATCCCGTGCAGCTGGCCGAAGACCTGGACGCCCAGCTCGGTGGTCCGGGTGACGTGCTTGAGGACCATGCCGATGAGGAGGCCGGCCCAGGTGGCGGCCTCGAGGAGGGCGACCACGCTGAAGGCCCGGCCGAGGCGGCTGGTCGTGACGTCAGGCATCAGGCGGGGGCTCCTTCCGAGAGACCGCGATGGTACCCAGGTCAGGGCAGCGGCTCGTCGACGAGCCTGGCCCGCGCCGACTCCACCGTGACCTCGAAGGCCGGCGACACCGTCGTGGCGGTCCCCCCGACGGGCAACCATGTGCCCGACCCGTCGACCTGGAACTGGCCCGACCACTCCGTGGTCAGCTGCACCACGAAGCTCCCTGTCGAGGGGTATGCGTGGGCCACCGTGTGGTCCGGGTACGCGGCCCCCGGATCGGCCGTCTGCAGGACCGTCCCGTCCCCGAAGTCCCAGCTGAACTGCGCCGGCGTGGCCCGCACCGCGACCGGGACCCCCAGCACCGTCGTGCTCAGCTCCTGCGCCTCACCGGCCGTGAACACGATCAGGTCGGTGTTGATCAACGCCCGCCCATGCCCTGGCTGCACCTCCATCGCCGACGCCACCAACGGCAGCTCCCGGAACTGCTCGACCGTCAGCACCACGGGCTCGGCCACCTCCGGGTCCTCCGGACACCCCTCGTCACCCGGCACCCGCTCCCACCCGCCGATGGGAGATCCCGTTGTCGCGTCGAGCGCGCGTCGGAAGAGAGGGTCCAGAGCGACCGACCCGTCCTCACAGGTCCGCACCCACTGCCCCGACGGTGCACCATCGACACACGGGGCCCCGTTGCTCCAGGCGTCGGCAGTGCCGCAGAAGCGCAGCGGACGACGCGCATACTCGTAAGCGGGACGCGAGGCAGTAGCTGGCTCTGCAACCGCGACGGGGGTCTGACTCGTGCGATCACCTCGCAGAAGCACGGACCCGCCGCCGGAGTTCGCATCGAGCCACGAACCGTCATCGGAGGATGCAGGCTTGGCCTGCGCTGCTGCTCGGTCGAAACCGGCATGTCCCACCGAGCCGACTGGGCCCAAGCCCAACGCCACCGCAAGCACCGCGAACGCGGCGACTGCCACCGAGCCAGTCACGCTTGGCTCTCGTCGTGTGTGCTGCCCTCCAGGATCTGCCAGCCCCGCACCCCTTCGGCAAGATCGAGGACGATCCAGCCGCTCTCCTCAGGGAGCTCGCGAACCACTGTCCCGTCGGCATCCTCTTCGGCGCCTGCCGCAACCCGGTACTGAGCCTCAACCGCGAAGGCGACCAATGTCTCCTCGAACAGGAGAACCTCGATCGACGAAACCTCGACCCCTCCGCCGACGATTCGTCCGCCCTCCGAGTAGGTCGCGTCCACATCCTCGCGAACGTTCGCGCAGAACGAGCACGTCTGACCGCTGACCCGGTCCCACTCCTCGAGGTCTCCCGTCGCCATGACGTAGGCGAAGAGCTCCATGAAGTACTCCGCCGCGGCCATCGCGCCGACCTCGTCGGTGCGTTCCATCTCGGCGGGGCGCTCGGGAGCGGCGAGCTCCTCGGGGGTCTCGCTCGGCGTCGGCGCGGGTGTCGCGGTGACCGGAGGCGGGCTCGGCTCGGGCTCAGCCTCGCTGCACCCGGTCAGCAGCGCGCCCAGCACCGCGGCACCCGCGAGCCACGACGCCGCGCGGCGGCCACCCCGCACCGGCCGGCCCCCGCCCGAAGGCGACAGACCGCCCCAAACCTCCCCCTGCTCCATGGGCACCGGACCCTAGCAATGCCGAGCCGCGCCGTGTGGCCCTGGCCCAGCCCCTGTGGACAGCCCCCTCGCACCCACACCCCCTCCGCACACCCGTCCGACGGTGTCGGCGCGCTGTGGCACCGTACGGGCGTGAGCCGCCCCCGTTCCCGTCGTCGTAGCCCCCGGCGCAGGCACGTCCACGCCCGCCTCTCCTCGATCGCGACGGCGGTCGTCGTCCTGCTCGCGGGTGCACTGCTGAGCGCGACGCAGACGGGCGAGGAGCTGGGCCTGCCCGACGTCCTGGGGGCGCGTCCTCCGGGGTACCTGGTCACGGTGAGCGCCGAGCGCCTCGCCTCTGTCGAGGCTGCGCTCGGCACCATCGAGATCAAGGGCCGCGCACCACGGACGGGGTACGAGCGCGAGCAGTTCGGGCCCGCGTGGGCCGACGTCGACCGCAACGGCTGCGACACCCGCAACGACATCCTGGCGCGGGACCTCACCGACATCACCGTCAAGGACGGCACCCAGGGGTGCGTCGTCCTCACAGGCACGCTCCTGGACCCGTACTCGGGCGAGACCATCGCCTTCGAGCGGGGCGAACGCAGCGCCGAGGTCCAGATCGACCACGTCGTGCCGTTGTCCGACGCGTGGCAGAAGGGCGCCCAGCAGTGGACCGCCGAGGAGCGTCAGGAGTTCGCGAACGACCCCGCGAACCTTCTCGCCGTCGACGGGGACCTGAACCAGCAGAAGGGCGCCTCGGACGCCGCGACGTGGCAGCCCCCCAACCGGGGGTTCCGCTGCGCCTACGCGGTCATCCTCATCGAGGTGAAGGCGGCCCACGGCCTGTGGGCCACCCAGGCCGAGCACGAGGCCCTCGACCGTGAGCTCGGCCGCTGCGAGGTCACCTGAGCGACGACGCGCACACAGGCCTAGGCTCGGACCATGGCCAGGTACTTCGACGTCCACCCCCAGGACCCGCAGCCGCGCAGCATCGGCCAGGTGGTGGCGATGCTGCAGGACGACGCACTCATCGCCTACCCGACTGACTCCTGCTACGCCTTCGGAGCGAGCATGGACAGCCCGACGGCGGTCGAGCGGATCCGGCGCATCCGTCGCCTCGACAGCAAGCACCACTTCACGCTCGTGTGCGCCGACTTCGCCCAGCTCGGGCAGTTCGTGCACCTCGACAACAGTGCCTTCCGCGCGATCAAGGCCGCGACCCCGGGGGCGTACACCTTCATCCTCCCGGCCACCAAGGAGGTACCCCGGCGCCTCTCGCACGAGAAGAAGCGCACCGTCGGGGTCCGCATCCCCGAGCACCCCGTGACGCAGGCCCTGGTCCGCGAGCTCGGCGAACCGCTCCTGTCGAGCACCCTGCTGCTGCCCGACCACGACGAGCCCATGACCGAGGGCTGGCAGATCAAGGAAGAGCTCGACCACCTCGTCGACGCAGTCGTCGACGCCGGGGACTGCGGCACCGACCCGACGACCGTCGTCGACTGGTCCGAGGGGTACGCCGAGGTCGTCCGCGTCGGCGCCGGCGACCCGAGCCGCTTCGAGTAGACCCGCCCTAGCGCTGAGCGGCCAGCAGGTCCTCGAGCTCGGCCACCCGGCGCAGCGCCGCGAGCCGGCTTCCCGCCTGCAGGCACAGGGCCTCGACCGCGTCCACGACGTCGGGGGCCACGAAGGACCGCGCTCCGCTGGTCAGCACCAGCATGTCGGTGAGGTCCCAGCCGTCCCTGATCGGCACGAGCACCACGCCCCGCGCCCCGCGCTCGCGCAGCACGTGGGTCGGCGGCACGGCCAGGCTCAGGTCGGTCCCGCCGCTGTAGCAGGAGGCCAGGTCGGCCACGAGGTCCCGCAGGGCGAGCACCTGCGCGTCGGGCAGGCCGGTGAGCCCGGCAGCCCCGTCGCCGATCGTCCCGGCCACGTCGAGGGCGCCGTCGTCGTCGAAGCTCCACACGCACCCGGCGTCGAAGCCGGTCAGCTCGGCCACCGCCGCGAGGGTCGCGTCGACCAGGGCCTCGGCGGACCCGGCGACGGCGAGGGTCGGCATCAGGCGGCTCAGGTCGTGCAGGATCGCGCTGGGCGAGCCCGAGGCGTCGAGCTCCTCGAGCCGTGCCTCGAGCAACCTGCCGCACAGGCGCACCACCTCGACGTGCCGGGGCAGGATCGGCGCGAGGGCGTCGACGTTCAGCACCCCTACCACCCGGCCCGCCACGGTGAGCGGCACGGCCATCTCGCTGCTCACCCCGGGGACGGCCAGGCGGTACCGCGGGTCGCTCGCGACGTCGGTCGACAGGATCTCGCACCCCTCGGCGAAGGCCGTGCCGCTGATGCCCGCGCCGGGACGGAGCCCGTCCATGACGAGCCACTGACCACGCCGCGACTGGCAGCGCAGCACGCCGCCGCGCTCGAGGTAGACGCTGGGCAGCAGACCGCCCTGGTGCGAGAGGTACCGGCTGACCAGCTCGCACGCCTCGGTGGGCGTCCGCGCGCCGTCGAGGGCCGCCGCGAGCTGCTCGGGCTCGAGGGCCTCGGGCGCACCCGGCTCGGGGAGGAGGACGTTGCGGGCCTGGGCGCTGACCTCGACCCACGGCTCCTGCGGCCGGGCCAGGAGGTAGCCCTGGACGAGGTCGATCCCCGCGGCGCTCAGGGCGCGCAGCTCGGCCTCGGTCTCGACGCCCTCGGCGATGGTGAGGGCGCCGCTCGCCGCGGCGAAGGCCTGCAGGGCCTCGACCAGGGCCCGACGTCGGGGATCCCCGTCGAGGCCGCTGACCAGGGAGCGGTCGAGCTTGATGAAGGAGGGGCTCAGCTGCAGCACGTGGGACATCGACGCGTAGCCGGCACCGACGTCGTCGACGGCGACCAGGGACCCGCCCGCCCGCAGCGCACGCAGGCCCTCGAGGAGCGGCTCGTAGTCCTCGACGGCGACGTGCTCGGTGACCTCGATGACGTGCCGGGGCAGGGCGCCGCAGAGCTCGGCGAAGCGCGGGTCCACCGCGACGTCGGGGCTGGCGTTGAGGAAGATCAGCGCACGGTCCGGCGGGTCCCCCGCGTCGGACACCGCAGCCATGCAGGCCAGCTCGACCTCCAGGCGCCGTCCGACGGCGTCGGCCGCCTCGAGCCAGGCAGCGGGCGACAGGTGGGGCATCGTGGTCGACCGGGAGAGCGCCTCGTAGCCGATGATCACGCCGTCGGCCACGCGCACCACGGGCTGGAAGACCGTCCGGATACCTCCCGGGTGGAGCAGGGAGGCCACGAGGTCCTCGACGTCGGCCGGCAGGTCGAGCACGTCGCATGGGGTGGTCACAGGTATGCATCGGCACGTCCCGGGATAAATTGACCGGCCACCCGAGTGATCGTGTTCACGTCATCACCCGGCGCCCGGCCCGACCTCCGCCATGGCACCGCCACGGTCCGGCCGCAGTCCGGCCACGGTCCGGCCGCAGTCCGGCCGCGGGAACAGGTTCGGCGTCGGACGTGTTGCCCGAGGCATGCCTCTGACTGGTGAGTACGCCCCTAGCCCCTCCGACTGGGCCCGCGAGCAGGCCGAGCGCTTCGAGGCCTCCGGCGGCGCCGAGGCCAACACGCTGCGCGGGGTCCCGATCATCCTGCTCACCTCGGTCGGCGCGAAGAGCGGCAAGCTCCGCAAGACTCCGCTGATGCGCGTCGAGCACGAGGGCGAGTACGCGGTCGTGGCCTCCAAGGGCGGCGCCCCCGAGCACCCCGTCTGGTTCCACAACCTGGTCGCCCACCCGCACGTCGAGCTGCAGGACGGCGCCGTGACGCGCGACTACATGGCACGCGAGCTCAGCGGGGCCGAGCGCGAGACCTGGTGGGAGCGGTCCGTCGCCGTGTGGCCGGACTACGCCGAGTACCAGAAGAGCACCGACCGGCTCATCCCGGTGTTCGTGCTGACCCCGTTCGACCCCTCGTGACCCCGCCCGCGAGCCCCGCCCCGGTGGGCACGACGGAAGCACCCGCGACGGGCGCCTCCACCACGAGCGTCCCGCCGGGCCAGATGACGGGAGCCCCGCGGCAGCGCATCGCGGCGGGCTTCGTGCTGCTCGTCTCGGCTCTGGTCGCCATCGGGCCGCTGACCATCGACCTGTACCTGGCGGCCTTCCCCGACATCACCGCCGAGCTGCAGACCACGTCGGCGCAGGTCCAGCTGACGATCACCGCGACCCTCGCCGGCCTGGCCCTGGGCCAGCTCCTCATCGGGTCGCTCTCGGACACCTACGGGCGCAAGCCGCCGCTCGTCGCGGCGCTGGCCGTGTACGTCCTGGTGTCCGTGGCGATCATGGCGACGCCCTCGGTCGAGGTCCTGACCATCCTGCGGTTCGTGCAGGGGTTGTCCTCGGCGGCCGGCATGGTCGTCTCGATGGCCATCGTGCGGGACTCCTACGAGGGCGTCGCCATGGGCAAGGTCATCGCCCGGCTGATGCTCATCGTCGGAGTGGCGCCGATCCTCGCGCCGACCCTCGGGGCGCAGCTGCTCCTGGTCGGGTCCTGGCGCACGATGTTCGGCTTCCTCGCCGCCTTCGGCGTGCTGCTCCTGGTCCTCGTGCTGACCGTCCTCAAGGAGTCGCTGCCCGTCGAGCGGCGGCGCACCGGGGGCACGCGAGCTGCGCTGGTCTCCTACAAGGGGCTGCTCGGCGACCGGGCCTTCCTCGGGCTGGCCCTGCTCTCGGGCTTCTACATGGCGGCGATGTTCACCTACGTGTCGAGCTCGACCTTCGTCTTCCAGGAGGGCTTCGGCCTCTCGGCCCAGGAGTTCGGCCTGATCTTCGGCGCAGGGGCGATCGCAGTCACCGCGGGCAGCCAGATCAACGGCGCGATGCTCGGCAAGGTCACCCCGCAGCAGATCCTCGCGGTCGCCGTCCCGTCGGGGGTGGTGCTCTCGGCGGGGCTGGTCGTGGTGGCCATGGCCGACGGCGGGCTGTGGATGATGCTGGCGCTGCTGGTCCCGACCCTCGGCACGGTCGGCTTCGTCCTGCCCTCGGTCCCGGCGATCGCCCTCGAGGCCAACGGCCACCGCGCAGGGAGCGCTGCGGCTCTGCTCGGGGCGTTCCAGTTCGGCATCGGCGCGGGCATCGCCCCCGTGACCGGGCTGTTCGGTCAGTCCGCCCTGTCGATGGCTGCGGTGATGTGCGCGGTCATCGTCATCGCCGCGGTGCTCCTGCTCGCGGTGTCACGCGTGTGGCGCCGCGCCGAGGTCGCCCCGGCCGGCTGAGCCCCGCGGGCCGTCCCGCGGAGCGAGTCCCAAAGGTCCCGGGTCGAACTCCCCATCGGTACCTAATC
The DNA here is from genome assembly GCF_017565425.1 of Actinotalea soli. Taxonomy (GTDB): domain Bacteria; phylum Actinomycetota; class Actinomycetes; order Actinomycetales; family Cellulomonadaceae; genus Actinotalea; species Actinotalea soli. Next base: position 496,388 of record NZ_JAGEMK010000002.1, on the reverse strand, counting down.
TCTCGGCAAAGACAGTGCCGGGCCTGCACCCCCGCGAGGCCCTCGCACCACGAGCCGTGCAGGGCGGCGAACCCGCCTCCGCGCGCCACGTCACGTCGTCGAGCGAGGAGCACCACCGATGAGCGGGATCCTGACCGGCCCCACCACCAGCCCCACGGGCACCAGCGCCACCACGACCGCTGCACTCGCAGCCCTCGACCTGCCCCCCGCGGTCCGCGCCGCCCTCGAGGCGAGCCCCCGCGTCGTCGTCCCGGCCTCGCGGGAGGAGCTGTACCGGCTGGCGCTCGGGCCCGACGGCGGGCCGACCTTCGCGGTCGAGTACGAGGCGAACGGGAGGACGGTGCGCGAGGCCGACGTCGTGCGGTGCAAGAACGGCGTGGCGGTGAACTACCCCGAGGACTACATGCGCCGCCGGGACCCGGACTGCATGCGCATCGCGGACGACCTGCCGACGGACAAGCCGCGCTACCGCGACGTCTTCGGTGCGCAGTTCGCGCCGGTCAAGGCCGAGACCCTCGACTGGCTGGCCGAGCAGGAGGTGGTCCTCGTCCCGTTCAAGGCCGGTGGCCTGCGGTTCGGCTACCCGTCGGTCGCGATCGTCCCGGTCAACGCGGCCTTCTTCGCCCTGGCCCTGGTGGACCTGCAGGGGTGGGTGACCTTCGAGCAGCTGGCCGCCGAGACCACCGCCGCAGCCCAGGCCACGGCCAGCGACGAGCCCGCGACCTGGGCCCCGCGCTCGATCCTCTACGTGGCCCCGCCCTTCCGGCACACCCACTTCGAGGGGCGCCAGGTCGTGGTGCACGACCGCACCCCCGAGCTGCACGAGGTCTTCGCGTACAACCTGTACCCGGGTCCGAGCGCCAAGAAGGGCGTGTTCTCGGTGCTGCTCGACGTCGGGCAGCAGGAGGGCTGGCTCACGGCGCACGCCTCCTCGGTGCGGGTCACGACCCCGTACGAGAACGAGACGATCGTCATGCACGAGGGCGCCTCGGGCGGGGGCAAGTCCGAGATGTGCCAGGAGATGCGACGTCGCGAGGACGGCCGGATCCTGCTCGGCACCAACGTGGTGACCGAGGAGCCCTACGTCATCACCCTCGGTGAGACCAGCGCCCTGGCCCCGGTGACCGACGACATGACCCTGTGCCACCCCTCGGTCCAGACCGGCAGCGGCAAGCTCGTCGTCGCCGACGCCGAGGACGGCTGGTTCGTCCGGGTCGACAACCTCACCGAGTACGGCGAGGACGTGCACCTCGAGCGCGTCTTCATCCACCCCGCCGAGCCGCTGGTCTTCTTCAACCTCGCGGGCATGCCCGACGCGACGTGCCTGCCCTGGGAGCACACCCTCGACTCGACCGGGAAGCCCTGCCCCAACCCCCGCGTCGTCGTTCCCCGTCGCCTGGTCGGCGGGGTGGTGGACGGGCCCGAGGAGGTCGACGTGCGGACCTTCGGGGTGCGCATGCCGGCCTGCACCAGGGACAACCCGACCTACGGGATCATGGGGATGATGCACCTGGTGCCGCCGGCGCTGGCGTGGCTGTGGCGGTTGATCGCCCCGCGCGGGGACAAGAACCCGTCGATCGGCGAGAGCGCGACGGCGGTCGCGGCCCTCACCCACGGCGGCATGGTCTCCGAGGGGGTCGGGTCCTTCTGGCCCTTCTCGACCGGGACCAAGGTGGCCGGGGCCAACCTCATGCTCCGCCAGCTGGTCGACAACCCGCGCACCCGGTACGTGCTGACCCCCAACCAGCACGTGGGGGCCTACAAGGTGGGCTTCGCCGCGCAGTGGCTGACCCGCGAGTACCTGGCGCGCCGGGGCGGGGGCACCATCCGCCGCGAGCACCTCACCGCCTCGCGCTGCCCCCTGTTCGGCTACACCCTCAACGAGCTCAAGATCGACGGGCAGCTCATCCGGCCCACCTTCCTGCGCACCGACCAGCAGTCCCAGGTGGGCCCCGAGGCCTACGACGTCGGCGCCCGGATCCTCACGGACTTCTTCAAGGCCGAGCTCGCGCAGTACCTCACCGAGGACCTCGACCCCCTGGGCCGGGCCATCATCGAGGTCTGCCTGCGCGACGGCAGCATCGAGGACTACGAGGCCCTCACCCCGATGGTCGGGTGAGGCCGGCCCGGCGTGCTCGATCACGCCGGGCCAGGGCCAGGGCCGCCGTCGTCAACGCCGCCCCGACGGCGTACGCGGCCAGGTCCGGCGCGTGGAAGGTGGTGCCGAGCACGTACCGCACCGGCTCCCAGACCTCGACCAGGGCCGCGGGCACCGGGGTGAGCTGGGCGAGCTCGACCAGCACGCAGACCGCGAGCGCCACGGCCCCGATCACCACGGGCCGACGCCGCGGTGACACGAGCGCGACCAGCAGGGTGACCAGGACGGCGTAGAGGACCCCACCACCGAGGTCGGCAGCGAGGCCGTCGCCCCGCGAGACCACCAGCCCCGCCCCGACGACGGCGACGGCAGCACCCCCGACGGCCACGCGGGGCAAGGGCTCGGGAGGGGCGAGGACGTGGTCCGCGGAGGTCTGGCTCGGCACGCGGCGAGCCTAGGCCTCTCCTGGGCCAGACCTCCCAGGCCTCGCCCAGGACCGTCGGGGATGATGGGGCCTCGAGGGCAGCACGCCCCGCGGACCGGAGGCCTCAGCATGAAGGACGACTCGGCGCGTCAGCACACCATGCCCCTGCCCCCCGGGGCAGCCGTGCGCCTCGCCGGGCTGGACCGAGGCCTGGACGCCGGGACCCTCGACGACCTCACGGCCCTGCGGGTCGAGTTCACGCGCTTCATGCTGCAGTACCAGTTCGGGATCGACGAGGTCTCGACCAAGATCAGCATCCTGCGCGAGGAGTTCCGGCACCTGCACGACTACAACCCGATCGAGCACGTCAGCGCGCGGTTGAAGTCCCCGGACTCGCTCATCGCCAAGGTCGCCCGCAAGGGCTGCGACCCGTCCTTCGCGGCGATCCGCGAGAACATCACCGACATCGCCGGCATCCGCGTGACCTGCAGCTTCACCTCGGACGTCTACCGGGTGCGGGACATGCTCGCCGCGCAGTCGGACATCACGGTCCTCGACGTCAAGGACTACGTCGCCGAACCCAAGCCCAACGGCTACCGCTCGCTGCACGTGCTGCTGGAGATCCCGGTCTTCCTGTCCCGGTCGGTGGTGCCGGTGACCGTGGAGGTGCAGATCCGCACCATCGCGATGGACTTCTGGGCGAGCCTCGAGCACAAGATCTACTACAAGTACGACAAGGAGGTGCCCGACGACGTCCTGGCTGACCTCCGCGAGGCCGCCGAGCAGGCGAACCGGCTCGACGACGCCATGGAGGGACTGCACCGTCGGGTGCACGGCGAGGTCGACCTCAGCCAGCGGGCCGACTACCCCTTGGTCCCGGACGACGACGTCCTGCAACGGTTGCGGTCGATCCGAGCGCTGCGAGACCCGCACGGGCCCACCGGCTGACCCGTCCGCAGGTCACCGTCCTTCGAGCCCCGACCCCAGCGCCGTCGCCGCCTCGATGAGCGCCAGGTGGCTGAGCGCCTGGGGCAGGTTGCCGAGGAACTCCCCCGTGCCCGGGTCGATCATCTCGGTCCAGATGCCGACGTCGTTCGCCGTCTCGAGCAGCTCGTCCATCCACTGGCGCGCCTCCTCGGTGCGGCCCACCTGGGCGAGGGCCGCGACCCCCCAGAACCCGCAGGCCACGAAGGCCCCCTCCTCCTCGCGCATCCCGGTGTAGCGGTACAGGTGCGGGCCGTGGCCGAGCTCGCGGCGCAGGGCGTCGATGGTGGTGCTCATCCGCTCGGTCCGGTCGAACCCGCTGTGCGCGTGCAGCAGGATCGAGGTGTCGAGGGAGTCCGAGCCCGGGTACATCACGTAGGCCTGCAGCTCGGGGGACCAGCACTCCCGCTCGACCCAGGCCCGGATGCGCTCGGCCTCGGCCGCCCACCTGTCAGGGCTCGCGGGCAGGTGCCCCTCCTCGGCCAGGTGCGCCGCGCAGCGCAGGGCCTGCCAGCAGCCAAGCTTCGAGGTCGTGTAGTGCCGCAGCTCGGGCAGCTCCCACATGCCCGAGTCGGGCCTCCGCCAGGCGTCGCAGGCCGCGTCGGCCAGGGCGGCGAGGGTGCGGGCGGTCTCGGCGTCGAGCAGGTGCCCGTGGTCGACGTAGGTCCGGACCACGCCCATGACGTCCCCGTAGACGCCCAGCTGCAGCTGTCGGGCCGCGGGGTTGCCGTCCACCACCGGTCCGACGCCCCGCCATCCCGGCAGGTCCAGCTCGCGGGGCGGTCGGGGCTCGGACCCGTCGAGCTCGTAGAACACCTGCATGTCGGGGTTGCGCAGGGTCCGCAGGGTCCAGCTGATCGCGGCGTGGGTCTCCTCGCGCAGCCCGAAGCCGAAGAGGGCGTCGACGGTGTGCGCGGTGTCCCGGTGCCAGGAGTACCGGTAGTCCCAGTTCTTGCCCCCGGCCCAGCTCTCGGGCAGGGAGGTCGTGGCGGCCGCGGCGACCGACCCGGTCGCGGACTGGATGAGCAGCTTGAGGGCGAGGGCCGAGCGCTGCACCGCCTTGCCCCAGGGGCCGTCGTAGTGGAACTCCCGGCTCCACACCCGCCAGTTCGCGATCGTGCGGTCGATCCCGGCGTCGACGTCCTCGGGGACCGGGACGTGGACGGGCTCGTCGTGGGTCGCGGCGAGGCCCACCAGGTGCCGGGACCCGGGGGAGGTGGTGAAGACGCCGCTGATGTCCTGCTCCTGGGCCACGGTGGTCATCTCGCCCAGGGTCGGCACGGCGACGGTGACGCAGCCCGCACGCAGCACGGGCCCGTGCGGGCTGTGCTCGACCCACGGGGACCGCTCGCCGAACATCGTGCCGGGGGCCACCCGCCAGGCCATCGACACCTCCCCCTCGACCCCCTCGACCCGACGACCGAGCTCGCTCCAGGGCAGCCGCCCGGCCACACCGGTGTTGAGCGAGTCGGTCACCCGGACCGTGCCCGTCGCGGTCACGAAGGTCGTCACCAGCACGTTGGTGCCGACGACGTAAGCCCGCCTCATGCGGTACTCGTCGACCGGCGCCAGGTCGACCTGGCCGCCGTCCTCCTCGTCGAGCACCGCCGCGAAGGCGGGGGGCGAGTGCAGGTCGGGGGTCGGGTACCAGTCGATCCGACCGTCCTCCGCGATCAGGGCGACGGTCCGGCCGTCCCCGATCGCCGCGTAGCTGCGCAGCGGGGCGTAACCGTCCACGCGGGGCGCGGGGGCCCGCAGGTGGTCCTCACCGTCATGACCCGAGCCGGCCGTCGCGTGGTCACGGTCGCCGTCGAGGTTGTCCAGGGGCTGGTCGTTCATGGGGCCTTCCGGTGGGGGCCGACGGGGCGGGAGCGTCGGGCGGAGCCCTCATCCTCGGTCGGCCCGGCCCGCACCGCACCCGCACAACTCGAACGACACCGGCGCGCAACGCCCCGGACACCTGCGGCTCGTACCGTCCGGACATGGACGTCGACCCGTTCATCGGGACCGAGATCACCGACCTGCCCCCACCGACGGGGCTGGCGGCGACGTGGTGGGCGCCCAAGCCCCAGGTCGGCAACACCCACCCGGGGGCCACGTACCCCTTGGGCATGGTCTCGGCCTGCGCCTACTCGGGGGCCTACCCCACCGGTTACGGGCGCTACGACCTGAGCACCGAGGGCCTGCCCACGGCCCTGCACGACCGGCAGGTGGCGTCCGGGTTCACGCACTTCCAGCAGTCGGGCACCGGGGCGATCCGCAAGTACTACAACTACCTGCGCGTCACGCCGATGCTGCAGCCCCTGGACGACCTGGGCCAGCTGTGGGACCTCACCGACGAGGAGGCCGAGCCCGGTTGGTACGCGGCGACCCTCGGCTCGGGGGTGCGCTGCGAGGTGACGGTCGGCCCCAAGAGCGCGATCCACCGCTACACCTTCCCTGCGCACCGCGACGCCCGCGTGGTGATCGACCTGTCCCTGGGTGGGCTGGCGATCCCCTTCGGCCAGACCGTGCCGCTGCGGGCCCACCTGCACACCCTCAAGCCCGGCGTCGCCCAGGGCGAGGTGGTGGTCGAGGGGGCGCCGCTCGCGGTGCACGTCGAGTGCGACGCCCCCTGGCGGCAGATGCTCTGGTACGACCGCCGCCTCATGCCGGGCGGCACCCGCCTGGACTTCGACCACATCCGCCCGACGACGCTGCGTCCCTTCGGCCTCATGTGGGCGGGGCCCAGCGAGCCCGGCCAGGTGGTCGAGGTGAGGCTCGGGTTCTCGCTCCGGGGCGTCGAGCAGGCCCGCGCCAACCTCGAGGCGGACTGCGGCCCGGCCCGGAGCCTGGCTGGTGGGTTCGACGCGCGCCGTGAGGCCACCGCGCAGACCTGGAGCGAGCACCTGGGCACGGTGACCGTGGACTCGCCGTCGGCCGAGCGCAGCACGGTCTTCTCGACGGCGCTCTACCACTCCCTCATCAAGCCCTGCCTGGCCCCGGGGGAGAGCCCCTTCTGGCCCGCCGACGGCGCCTTCGCCTTCGACATCGCGACCATGTGGGACATCTACCGCACGCAGCTGCCGCTGCTGACCCTGCTGATGCCCGAGCGCGCGGTCGAGCTCGCGCAGGCCCTGCTCTACATCTCCGAGGAGGAGGGCAACCTCCCGATCGGGTACCGCATGGCCCGGGGGGCCGACCAGTTCTCCCGACAGGCCAGCGCCCTGGCCCACACCTTCCTGGCCGACCTGTGCGAGCTCGGGCTGCCCGGCATGGACTGGGACTGGGCCCTGGTGCACATGCACAACGACCTGCGGCGCACCTACGGCGAGGACTTCCTGCTGCGCGGGAAGGTGCACCCCATCAGCCACACCCTGGACCTGGCGTTCGGGTACTGGTGCACCGCCAAGGTCGCCGAGCACGTGGGTGACCGCGCCCTGGCCAGCCAGTTCACGCCGCTCGCCGCGCAGTGGGCCAACGCCCTGGACCCGGCCACGGGGCTGCTCCAGGACTCGACCTTCTACGAGGGCGGGCCGTGGAACTACTCCTTCCGCCTGGTGCACGACATGGCCGCACGGATCGGCCTAGCGGGGGGCGAGGGCGCCTTCATCGACCTGCTCGACCGGTTCTTCGGCGTCGGGGCGCCGCCGGTGACCCAGCCCGGGGTGCGGCCCTCGGTCGCGGAGATGGCCGCCGGCTACGCCCTGAGCCGCTTCGAGGGCCTCAACAACGAGCCCGACATGGAGGCCCCGTGGGCCTACCAGTACGCGGGTCGCCCGGACCGCACGGCCGACGTCGTGCACGCGGCCGTGCACCAGCGGTTCGGCACGGGCCGTGGTGGTCTGCCCGGCAACGACGACTCGGGGGGCCTGAGCTCCTGGTACGTGTGGGCCTCGCTGGGCCTCTTCCCGGTCGCGGGGCAGAACCTCGCCCTGATCAATGCGCCGTCGTGGCGCGAGGCGCGGATCGACGTCGGCGGGGCGGGGAGCGACGCGAGCCTGACGATCGAGACCTCGGGGTTCGTCGAGCCCGAGTCCGACGGCCCGGCCCAGTACGTGCGCGCCGCCTCCCTGGACGGCGTCCCGCTGGACCGCACCTGGCTCACCGGGAACGAGCTGCACCGCGGAGGCCGCCTGCACCTCGAGCTCGGTCCCACGCCGACCGGGTGGGGCACGACCACCCGGCCCCCGTCCTCCCCGGGGCCGTCCCGGTCCTCGCGGGAGCCCACCCCACCCAGCGACCCCCTCACCACTCAGCGCACCGGAGGCCCACGATGACCCGACCCACCCGGCGCCTGGTCATCGTGGTGCGCGCCGACCCGGTGATCTGCGGGCACTCGGGCGAGGCCCGCAACCTCGCCGAGGCAGCCCTGGACCGTGGCTTCGACGAGGTGCGCATCGTCACCTGGCCGATCGACCGGCTGGTCGAGACCGGGCTGCCCCTCAAGCCCTTGGACCGGGTGCTCCCCTACAGCGCCGGGATCCACGTGGAACGTCCCGAGCCGGTGGGCGACTACAAGGTGCCCGACGGCCGCTACCTCGCGGGGCTGACCGGGCGACTGGTCGAGCTGTTCACCGACGGGGTGCCGACCGTCGCGATGTCGCTGTACCTGAGCCCTCACGCGATGGCCGTGGCGGACGCGGTGCGCATCGCGAGGGCCACGGGCCTGCCGGTGGACGTCACCACCGTGGCCGAGGCCGTGGGCTCGGACGTGACCAACGTGGTCCGGGCCTGCGTCGAGGAGGGGCGTTGGGGGGCCGCGGCCCACGTGCTGACCAGCTACCTGGAGCACGACGTGTGCCTCGCGGTCTCGGAGTACACCCGCGAGATCATCGTCGCCGAGGCCGAGGCGATCGACGCCCGGCACGGCACCACCTTCGCCGCCCAGTGCCGTGAGCGCGTGGCGATCTCCTACCCGGCGATCGACACGAGCGCCTACCTGGACCTGGACCCCCGGGACGGCCGCGAGGTGCTCGAGAGGCGCGGGCTCGAGCACGACGGCTACCTGCTGTTCCTGTCGCGGCTGAGCGCCGCCAAGGGGGTCGACGACCTCATCGCGGGCTTCGAGCACAGCCAGGCCCACCACGACGTGCGCCTGGTCGTCGCGGGGAACGGCCCCGAGGCCAAGCGGCTGCGGGCGATCGCCTCGACCTCGACCGTCGCGCACCGCATCACCTTCCTCGACGACGTGGACGACGCCGAGAAGCCCCACCTCATGGCCCACGCCGCGGCCTACGTGCTGCCCAGCAAGCCCCTGCCCGAGTTCACCGAGACCTTCGGCATCGCCCTCGTCGAGAAGATGCTCGCGGGCGGGGGCCCCGTCATCACCACCGACACCGGCGGCATCGGCGAGGCCGTCGGGGACTGCGCCGTCATCGTCCCGGTCGAGGACCCGGCCGCCATCGCGAAGGCCCTCGACGAGGTCCTCGCCCTGGGCGCCGAGCAGCGGGCCGAGGCCGAGGCCGCGGCGCGCGAGCACGCCCTCCAGTTCGACCGCGTGGCGATCCTGGACCGGATCCTGGAGCGGCTCTGACGGGTGCCGCTCACCCCTCCGGAAGGATGACGCCCGCGTCGGCGAGGACATCCTCAGCCACCTGCAGCTGCGCCTGCTCCACGGCTCCGCGTTCCTCGAGGTACTCACGCCCGCCGCGCTCGAGGTAGGCGGTCTCCTCGGCGGCGTCGATCTCGGCGAGGCGCCGCACCAGGTCCACACGATCCTTGCAGGCGACGTCGATCAGGCCGATGCGCACCTGCTCCTCGAAGGGCGCACCGAGGGCCCCCTCCGGGACGCCGACGGGGATGCGGTCCCCGTCCTGAGCCGGGGGGTCGACGTCGTTCTCCCGCAGGCATGCCGCCCACTCCTCGACGATCGCACGGGCCTCCTCGGTGTACCCGGTCGGGGTCACGCCGCGGGGGGCGACGGCGTCCCACTCGTCCGCGACGCTCTGGTCGGAGAACAGACCCGCCTCGAGCGGTGCGCGGTGGCAGCCCTCGAGCGCCTCCCGCGCGGGGGCGTCCAGCGGGAGCCCACGTCGCGGGGAGTCCAGCGCGGACCTGGTGCCCTCGTAGCCGTGCTCGCGGACCTCGTCGGCGAGCCAGACCCCGTAAGGGCTGTCGATCCCGTGGTCCTCGGGGCCGGTCGGCATGACCACCCCGGCGAACTCCCAGTACTCCCCGAATCCGGCCTCGGCCATACAGGTCGCGGTGACCAGCTCGGCAGCGGCCTGGATGACGGCCTCGTCCCGCGCTGACCGGGTCAGCTCGTCGAGCGGCAGGGTCACCGTGCCTGTCGCGTGGTCGACGACGACCGGGGGGATCTCGGGGGAGGCGGCCGGAGCCGGGTCGGTCGGCACCGTGGTCCCGGCCGGGACGACGGTCTGGTCACCCTCCGGCGTGGACCCACCGGGCAGGGCCACCACCCCGACCGCGAGACCGCCGACGGCGAGCACCGTGACGACCGTCGTACCACCGGCGCGGAGCACGCGCCGCCGCCGGCCCGAACGGAGGATCGCATCCGGGTCCACCGCGATGGCCGGGACGGGGTCGGCGAGCGACCTCAGGTGCCGCCCGAACTGCTCGTGCTCATTCATCGGTCGTCCTTCCGCGTGCGGCTGGGGGTGGCGTGGTCGGGGTGGGGAGCGACGTCGGCCAGCAGGCCACGCAGCTGCTCGAGACCGCGATGCGCGGTCGACTTGACGGTGCCGAGGGAGATGTTCAGGTCATCGGCGACCTCTCGCTCGGAGAGATCCATGAGGTACCGCAGCACGACGACGCGGCGCCGTTGCGGACTGAGCCGGAGGAGGGCCCGCACCAACGCGTCACGCTCCGCGTGCTGCTGCGCCGACGACGGCGCCAGCCCACCGGGCATCTCCTCGGGTGGCAGCAGCGTCTCCGGGCGGTGCTTGCGCCAGGTGTCGATGCGCAAGTTGCTGAGGGTCCGGCGGGCGTAGGCGAGCGGGTCGCCGCCGCGGGCTCGGGGCCACGCCACGTAGGTGCGGACCAGCGCCTGCTGGACCAGCTCCTCGGCACGGTGGACGTCGCCGCAGAGCAACCACGCCATGCGCGCGAGCAGGGGCTGGGCTTCGGCCATGAAGGTGGTGAACTCGGCATCGCGACCGACCGGTCGGTCCATCACCACGACCGGCACGAACGACGCCGTCGCCGTCGCCGTCGACGGTCCGTCGCCCTGGACCACGGCGCCCTCCCCTGCTGCGGTTCTCATGCATGGAAGACGGGCGAGCGCGGCGCAAGGTTGCTCGGCGCCATCGACGACGTCGCGACCTCAGCCAGCCACGTTGGTGCGCCCGAAGACCCGGTGGACGAGCCGGGTGACCGGCCCCACCGGCACCTCGTCGGGCCACGTGGGCACCGGCTCACCCGGTGCCACCAGGGCGGACAGCACGGCCACCCGCACCCCGTCCGGGTCGATCCCCATCGCCTCGAGCAGCCGCGGCGCGCGAGCGGAGGGCTCGAGCACCGCGAGCCACAGGACGGCGCTGCTCAGCGTGCTCTCCTTGGGCAGGGCGCCGGTCTTGCGCAGGTGACCCCACGTCGCCGTCGCGCGGTTGAGGGCTGCCTGCAGCTCGGGCGCGTGCTTGGTGCGCGGCCTCCTGCCACCGGCCGGCCCCTCGGCGCGCGACGCACCCTCCGGGGCGTGGACGTCGATCCCGAGCCGAGCCAGGTGCGGCGCGTCGTCGAGCCCGCCGTGCACGGCCTCACGGACGGCCGTCGCCGTCAGGTCGGGGAAGGTCCGCGCGACCTGCTGGGTCAGCCCGTCGCCGGCGGCGAGCAAGCCCAGGAGCACGTGCTCGGAGCCGTAGGCGCGCGCACCCAGGGCCGTGGCCTCGTCGCTGGTCGCGGTCATGACAGCGACGAACGAGTCGTCATAGATCAGCATGGTTCCCCCATCTGCGCGGTCCGCGTGGTCGGCTGTGCTTCTTGTGCACCGTCTGGCGCGTGACCTGGAGCTCGACGGCGATGTCCGCCCAGGACATCCCCTGCTCCCGGGCCCGTGCGACGTGCAGGTCCTCCAACCTGTCCGCCAGCCGGTGCAGTGCCAGGACCATCCGCAACCCCTCCTGAGGGTTGTCGGTCGACGCCGCTGCTTCCACCTGTCTCAGGTCCATGAGTGTCAGCCTGGTCTGACATAGGCGCGTTGTCAACCCAATCTGACAACGCGACGCATGCGCAGGCTCAGGCCGCACCGCGCCCAGCAACGAGGGCCCCTCGCCCCGCACCCGGCCCGGTCGCCAGGATCAGCGACGAGCGGCGGCGATCACACCGAGCAGCCCGTCGCGCAGCTGCTCGACCTCCGAGAGGCCCATCCCGAGCGCGGCCATCACCTGCTCGGGGATCTCGACCGCCTTCGCGCGCGCCGCTCTCCCGGCGGGCGTCAGGGTCACCGCGAGGGCCCGGTCGTCGCGGGGGTCCCGCTCACGTGTGACCAGTCCGTGCGCCTCGAGGCGCTTGAGGAGCGGGGAGAGCGTGGCCGGCTCGAGGCTGAGCCGGTCGGCGAGCTCACCGACTCGCATCGGCGCCCGCTCCCACAGGGCGAGCATCACCAGGTACTGGGGGTGGGTGATCCCGAGGGGCTCGAGCAGCGGCTTGTAGAGCGCGATGACCTCTCGCGCCGCGACGGCGAGCGCGAAGCAGACCTGCCGGTCGAGGGCCAAGAGGCCGAGGTCAGAGCTCTCGGAACCCTGGGTCGACATGTGTCCAGCCTACGGGGATGGTCAGGGCGCATATAGTTAGGCCACTAACTACTAGCGTGGCGGAGGTCAGGGATGCGCACACCCCGGAAGACGGGCGGAGCGGGGAGGACCGGCCGTTCGGTCGGCATGAGGTTCACGGAGCGCTTCTTGCTGCCCTTCACCGGCCCGGCAGATGTCGCAGACGCGCGCCGCGCCACGGAACCCACCGAGGAGCAGCGCGCCCGGGGCGCCCAGCTCGAGCGCGAGTTCCGCCGCGCCCCCGGGCCCGGCGGCAGGTCCTACCTCGTCATCGACGACGCCGCGACCGACGCATCCCCCCTGCAGCAACCGCCGGTGCGATCTGACTGATTCGACGACTGCGCAGCGACCCGACGGCATCGCCGTCGTCCCCCTCGGCCTCCTCGCCCCGTAGCCGACCGTTCACCCCTGCGGCTGGCTACCTGCGCCGGTGGTCCTCGATCGCCAGCCGCGGTCCCCGCCTGGGCTCACGCCCCGCCCCGCTGAGCAGCAGGTGCCTCACGGCGCGGTGCCGGTGGCCGCGGTAGGGCTCGAGGAGCTCGAGCATGCCGGCGTCGTCGGTGCGTCGGCCACGCAGGGCGTAGCCGATCTGGTGAGGCAGGTGGTAGTCGCCGACGGTCACGGCGTCGGGGTCACCGAAGGCCCGTTGCGCGGTCTCAGCCGCAGTCCAGGGCCCGACGCCGGGCACCAGCATCAGCCTGGCCAGCGCGTCGGTGGGCTCGAGCCCGGCGGCCTCCTCGAGGCGCCGTGACCACCGGGCCGCCGCCACCACGGTCCGGGCTCGGCGCGGGTCGACGCCGGCACGGTGGAAGTCCCACGAGGGCACTGCGGCCCAGCCCTCGGGCGAGGGCGGCACCCGCATCCCCTCGGGCGCAGGGCCAGGCGCCGGTGACCCGTGGGCGAGCAGCAACCAGCGCCAGGCGTCGGTCGCGGTGCGGGTGATGACCCGCTGCTCGAGGATGCACGGCACCAGGGACTCGAGGACCCGGCCGCTCCGCGTGAGCCGCACGCGGGCCGTGCGTCGGTACGCCTCGCGCACCGGCCCCGCAGGTGGGTCGAACCCCGCGACGTCGTCGTGCTCGCCGAGCAGCCCGGGGGCCAGGGTCACAGCCTCGGCGGCCCCCTCGCCCCAGGCCTGGACCTCGATGGTGAGCGGGTCCCGCTGGGCCAGGCGCATCGTCGTCGGGCCCGTGGCCAGCAGGGTGGCGCGCCAGACGGCGCCGTCCGGGGTGGAGCGGTGCGCGGGGTCCAGTCCGCCGTGGCGCAGGGGCAGAAGGGTGCGGTGCAGGTCCAGCGGGCGGGTGAGGGTCAGGACGGCCTGCTCGGGCTGCACCCCACCATCGTCACACGCGGGTGAAACCTGCCTCGCAACCGGGTGACACCCTTGAGTGAGATCTGCCACGAAAGCCGCGAAAGGGGCGCGGGTCCCACGTCGGACGTGCCATGATCGAGCCCAGATCGGCAGCGCTGCCACGGCTGAGCTTCACACCACCAGGCCTGGGCCCTAGCGCCCCCCTCGGAGGCGGCTGACGACCTTCGTCCCGCACCCCGCGGCCCCCTGAGGGCGATGCTCTGCCTCGCCCAAGGTCGCCACCTCAGACCCACCACAGCGGGAGAAGAATGTCCACGTCCATGCCTCGGCCCAGCTCGTCCCACGTCACGACCCGTACCCGGGCGGTGGTGGGCGCCGGCCTCGTCGCAGCTATCCTCGTCGGGTGCTCGGGGGGTGACGACGCCTCGGAGGAGAACCCTGCCGGCAACGAGGTGTCGGCCTCCGAGACCTCCGTCGACCCGTCGGCCCCCGACGAGCCCCGCGCCCCCGCGGTGGACCTCCTCGACGCCTCGAGCCGCATCGCGGTCATCACCTCCTGCGAGGGCCTGCTGCCGAGCATCGCCCCGGCCCTCACCGCGAACCACACCCTGACCACCGACTCGGTGAGCTCCTACGGGTCGACGACGGACAACGCGTTCAGCTTCACCTGCGTGTTCACCGACTCGACCAACCCGAACGACACCGTCACCCTCGAGGGCGCCGCCGGTCGCAGCACCACCACGCGCGAGGAGGTCATCGAGCTCAACCCCGAGGAGGAGCTCTTCGCGACCGACATCGCGGAGCACACCCCCTACGGCAACGTCACCTTCCTCAAGCCGACCGACAACGGCGAGCTGACGGGCACCTTCGCGGCCCACGTGTGGTCCCCGACCCCGGACCAGTCCTCGATGACCGGCACCGTCCGCCTCACGTACGACTACGCCACCGAGGTCGCCGAGGGCGACGAGTACCAGGTCGAGCCGACCCGCGCGGTCCCGACCGACGACGCCGCCGTGGTCGCCCTCACCGGCGTGCTGCAGGCCGTCGACTGAGCAGCACCCGCCGGCCCGACGGCGCCTGACCTCCCAGCCACCGCTCGTGCTGGCAGCATCTCCTGGGTGACCATCCCACCCGAGGTGCCGCTGGCCGGCGGTGGCATGGGGGGCGCCGTCCGGGTCGGGGACTCGGTGCGCCGCACCGCCGGCCCGTGGACCCCGACCGTCCACCGGCTGCTGACCCACCTGCGCGGCCACGGCCTCACCGAGGTGCCCCAGCCCCTGCGCCTCGACCCGCCCAGCCTCGACGAGCACAGCCTCGACGAGCAGGGCCGTGAGGTCCTCTCGTACGTCGAGGGTCTCGTGCCCCACTACCCCCTGCCCGAGTGGGTCTGGCAGGACGACGCCCTGGTCGACGCCGGTCGGCTGCTCGCGGCCGTGCACCGCGCCTCCGCGAGCTTCGACCTCCGCGGCGCGACCTGGCAGATGCCGGCCCACGAGCCCGTCGAGGTCGTCTGCCACAACGACGCGGCGCCGTACAACATGGTGTTCCGGGACGGCCGGCTGGTCGGGCTGATCGACTGGGACACCGCCTCCCCCGGGCCGAGGGTCTGGGACCTGGCCTACCTCGCGTACCGGCTGGTCCCGTTGACCGACCCCGCCAACCACGACGGTCTGCCCAGCCCGCTGGCCGAGCGTGCCCGCCGGCTGGCCCTGCTCTGCACCGCGTACGACGGCGACCTGACCCCGGGCGAGGTCATCCCGGTGGTGGCCGATCGGCTGCGGGAGCTCGCCGCCTTCAGCCGCGGACGGGCGCCGCAGGACGGAACGCACCTCGAGGACCACGCCCGCCTCTACGAGCAGGACGCCCGGTGGGTGGTCGAGCACGCGGAGCATCTCGCGCGTCGCCCGCAGTGACCGACGGGGACCTTCGTCCCACCGCTTCCGCACCGCGCAGCGAAGCGGCCGACAAGGCCGTGACCTGATCGCGGGTTCGCCCCCGCGGCACCTCCCTGGCCTGCCAGCATCGCCGTCGTGCCTGCCCATCCCCGCGCCGTCCGCTCCGTCCGTCACGACCCGGCCGACCGGCCGCTGCTCGTCATCTGGGAGGCGACGCGGGCCTGCGCCCTGGCCTGCGTGCACTGCCGGGCGGAGGCCCAGCCGGGGCGGCACGCGCGTGAGCTCGACACCGAGGAGGCCACCGAGCTGATGCGGCAGGTGGCGTCCTTCGGCAGGCCGTCGCCGATCTTCATCATCACCGGAGGTGACCCCTTCGAGCGGCCGGACCTGACCGAGCTGGTGCGTCGGGGACGCGCGCTCGGGCTGGCGATGGCGGTCTCGCCGTCGGGTACCGCCAAGCTCGACGGCGCAGCCCTGGCAGGGCTGCAGGAGGCGGGGGTCACGGCCATCTCGCTCTCCCTCGACGGCGCGACCGCCGAGAGCCACGACGGGTTCCGGCGGGTGCCCGGCACCTTCGAGCGCACCATCGACGCGTGGGCGCAGGCCCGGGCCCTGGGGATCCGGGTGCAGGTCAACACGACGATCTCGCGCCGCACGGTCGAGCAGCTGCCGCAGGTCGCGAGCCTGGTCCGGGAGCAGGGGGCGATGACGTGGAGCGCCTTCATGCTCGTGCCCATGGGCCGCGGCGCTGACCTGGGCGCCCTGAGCGCGGCCGAGGCCGAGGACGTCCTCAACTACCTGTACGACCTGGGCCCGCACGTGCCCATCAAGACCACCGAGGGGCACCACTTCCGTCGGGTGGCCCTGCAGCGGGCGGTGCTGGCCCAGCGCGGGGTCGACCACGTCGAGGCCCTCGGGCTGGGCGGGCTGTACGCCGACCTCACGGCCAGGACCGCGGCCCTGGGCTGGGGCCCGGGTGACCGGTCGCGTCGCCCGCCGCTCAACGTCAACGCGGGGTTCGGTTTTGCCTTCGTCAGCCACGTGGGCACCGTGCACCCCAGCGGGTTCCTGCCGGTGGCCGCGGGCGACGTGCGCGAGCAGTCCCTGCCCGAGATCTACCGCACCTCCCCCCTGTTCACCGGTCTGCGCGACCCCCGCCAGCGCACCGGCCGGTGCGGGGCGTGCGAGTTCGCGGCGATCTGCGGCGGCTCACGCTCCCGCGCCTACGCCATGACGGGCGACCCCTACGCCACCGACCCGCTGTGCGGCTACGAGCCCGGCACCTTCCCCTACCCCGAGGACGTCGCGGCGCTGCTGGCGTCCTGAGCGGTCCCGCCCCGGGGCGCCGCGCCGTCGTACAGTGACCGCGATGCGTCTGCCCACCGCCCTCGTCGCTGCCCTGAGCCTGGTCCTCGGGTTCGCCGTCGCGCAGGTGACGGACCTGCGCTGGGCCGGGGGCGTCGTCGTCCTCGCGGGGGCGGGATGGTGCGTCGCGAGAGAGAGACGGCGCACGGCGTGGTGGCGGCTGGTGCTCGTGCTGCTGGTCGGGGCTGCAGCCTTCGTGATCTCCCACCTGCTCGCCGGCGCCCTCGGGGCGTGGGGGGCGGTGCTGGTCGCCGCCGCGGTGCTGGGCGGCGCGACGCACCTGCTGGTCGGGCGAGGGGCACCCGGATCACCGGGCGCACCCGCCGCACGCACCGGCCGCGCCACCCTGACCTCCGGCGACGAGGCCCCTCACCCGTGACCGCCGACGGACGCGTCCCGCCCTGGCAGCGCGGGACGACGCGCCCCCGCCTGGCCCTCGAGGTCGGCGTCGGCAGCGACGCGGCGCTGCGTGCCCTGGCCGAGGCCGGCTCGCGCGGGCGCCTGCGCACCACCCCCGTGGACGACCGGACCCTGCGCCTGCAGGACCGGCTGACCCGCGCGACCCTGTCCGTGAGCGCCACCGAGGACGGCGTGGGGGGCTCGGGCGTCGAGGTCACCCTCGCCGGCCGTGACCTGCCGGGCCTGCGCGCGCGGGCGGCCGAGGCGCTGAACCGCTACGTCGAGGCCCTCGAGTCTGCCGGGACACGGGTGCGTGTGGGGATGTGGCGGGACCTGGGCCCGGAGGGGGGCGAGGAGCCCGTGCCGGACCCCGAGGCGTGGACCGCTGAGGGGGCGCGGCTGGGCGCGATCGCCGCGAGCGAGGGCCTCGACCGTGAGGCCAGCGGCGGCCCCGAGCTCGGTCGGCTGGCCCTGGCGGAGGGCTCGCGCGCCTGGGCCGACGAGCTCGCCACGGCCTGCGGCGTCGAGGACCTCGCCCTGACCGCGGAGACGGCCCGGACGTGGATCGACGGCCTGGTGCGCACCGGCCGTGGCCGGTTCCGGCAGCCGAAGCCGGCGTACGTCGTCGACGCCCTGCTCGACGTCGCCAGGGTGGAGGGGGTGCTGCGGCTGCCCGAGCCCGGGGTGCTCCGCCTGGCCCACACCGAGCGCGACGCCGAGGGGCGCCAGGAGGTCGCCTGGGGGTGGGGGTTCAAGCCCGCGGCGACCTCGGCGCTGACCCTGCACGCCCGGCACGCCTGCACCGCCGAGCAGCTCGAGACCGAGGCCGTCGGCGGCGCGGCCGTGGTGCACGTGCTGGGCGAGGTGCTCGCGAGCCTCGCCCAGGTGCGGCCCGGCCCGGTGGACGAGCTGCGCTGCTGGTGACCCCTGCGCTGCTGCTGGCGCCTCACCCCACGTCGCGGCGGCGGAACACGAGGGTCGCGAGGACCAGGATCACCGCCGCGCCCACCCCGAGGTAGATCGACGCCGCGCCGAGGCTGAGGGTGTGCTCGACGCCCTCGCAGAACACGCCGTCGGCGCTGTCCCGGCACTCGTTGATCCAGTACTCCGTCCCACCCTGGACCCAGGCGAGCAGGTTCGTGGTCAGCAGGTACGGCTGCAGCCGGGGGACGGTGCCCCGGAGGATCTGCTCGACGACGACCGACCACACGAAGACCAGGCCCAGGGCCACCGCGGTGTGCCGGAGCAGCACCCCCAGGGCTGACCCGACGGCTGCGGCCGCGGCGCCCAGACCGACGGTGCGCACCGCGATCCACGCGACCTCGGTCCAGAGCTCGGCCGAGATGGTGCCGGTCGTGCCGTGAAAGGCGTAGACCCCGTAGAAGCCACCGACGACGACGCCCATGATCAACGCGGTCAGAGGGAGGGCGACCAGCGCGGGCGCGGCGATCTTGGAGAGCACCACCCGGGTGCGCCGGGGCACGAAGGTCAGCCAGGTGCTCATGGTGCCGGTGCTGAGCTCGGCGGCCGTGGCCGTCACCCCGATGATCAGCATGAGCAGCACCGGGATGAACGCCACGCTGGCGAGGCTGGAGGTGAAGATCTCCTCCAGGGGCGGGGCGTAGGGCAGAAACCACTCGAGCTGCGGGGCCATCTGGTCGCAGCCGAAGTCCACCTCCTCACCGAGGCGCTCGCTCTCCTGCTCCTCGGACTCGAGGCAGTCGGCGACCATCTGGTCGCCCTCCTGCTCCCAGTACTCGAGCTCCTGCTCGAACATGGTCTGCGCCTCGGCGAGCTGGGCCTCGGTGGGGGGCTGGGCCGTGAACCACGCCCCGACCACGACCAGCGCCACGGCCGCGAGGCCGCCGAGCAGCACGAACCCGATGAGCCGGCGCGCGGCCAGCCTCCGCAGCTCGACACCGAGGAGCCTCATCGCACGTCCCCCTCGGCGCCGAGCGTGCTGCTCCCCGTGAGCTCGAGGAACACCGACTCCAGGCCCACGCGCACGGGGGCGAGCTCGTTGACCCACAGACCGTTGGTGCCGAGCAACCAGGAGATGCGGGCGGGATCCCGTTCGCCGTCGACCATGAGGTGCTGCCCCTCGACGCGCACCAGCAGGCCCGCCGTCTCGAGCACCTGGCGGGCGCGCTCGGGCTCGGCCACGCCCACCCGGACCCCGGCCGTGCGGTCCCCGATGACGTCGGCGACCGGTCCGGTGGCGAGCAGCCGGCCTCGGCCGATGATCGACACCGTGTCGGCGACCTGCTCCACCTCCGCGAGGATGTGGCTGCTGACCAGCACGGTGCGCCCCTCGTCGGCGAGGCGACGCATCGTGCCGCGGATCTCGTGGATGCCGGCCGGGTCCAGGCCGTTGGTGGGCTCGTCGAAGATCAGCAGGTCGGGCTGCTTGAGGAGGGTCGCGGCGATCGCGAGCCGCTGCTTCATGCCCAGGGAGTAGCCGCGGTACCGGTCGGCGCCGCGCTCGCGGAGGCCGGTGGCCTCGAGCACCTCGTCGACCCGGCCGTGCGGGGCGTCGATGGCCCGGGCCAGGAGGTCGAGGTTGGTGCGGCCCGTGAAGGACGGGAAGAACTTGGGTGACTCGACGATCGCCCCGACCCGCCCGACCACCTCGGGCAGCTGCTCGGGCACGTGCTGGCCGAAGATGCGCATGCGACCGGAGTCGGCGCGCACCAGGCCGAGGAGCATCCGGATGGTCGTCGTCTTGCCCGAGCCGTTGGGCCCGAGGAACCCGTGCACCCCGCCGACGGGGACGCGCAGGTCGAGGCGGTCGACCGCGACGTGACGGCCGCGCGCTCCCCGGTAGGTCTTGCGCAGATCGCGCGTGCTGATGGCGTAGTCGGTCTGACCCACGAGCTCCCCCTCGACGTGCCGCGGCTCGTGGGGCGTCGTCGTCGGGCCTGGAGCGCGTGCTGGCGTGCGGTCAGTCTGGCGGATCGAGACCGGTGTGCGCGAGGCCCTTCAGGTTCGCGTCGTGCTGGCCGATGAGTACGGCAGGGCCGACGCCGCGGCCCGGTGAGGGGTAGGGCATGTCAACCGGGTTCGACGTCGAGGACGGGCACCTCCTCACGGCCGCGATCGACGCTCTCAAGCAGCACGGCTGGACCGCTCTGGACGACCTGCAGTGGCCCGGCCAGCCCCTCGCGATCATCGACCACGTGGTCCTCGGGCCGGGTGGGGTGGTCGTCGTCGAGCACAAGCGGTGGTCCGGTCTGGTGACCGCGCAGGACGGTGACCTGCTGCAGGACGGGCAGTCCCGGCACGCCGCCGTCGAGCGGGCCGCCCAGGCTGCTGCCGCACTCACCGCGCCCCTGTCCCCCAAGCACCGCTCGACCGTGTCCGCGGTGATCTGCCTCGACGGCCAGGACCTCGCGCCGACCACCGTCGGACTCGGGGTGTCGGCCGTCGGCGATGCGCAGCTGCCTGGTCACCTCGCCGGGCTGGCGCCCGTGCTGAGCCCCTTCGACGTCGTGGACATCGCGCGGCACTTCATGCGTTCGCTCATCGCGACCCGCACCTCGGTGCAGGCGACGACGGCGGACTTCGTCATCCCCGACAGCTGGCCGGCGCAGCCCCCGCGTCAGCGTCGGCGCCGCGGGGTCCTGGGGTTCGGGGCCTGACGACGCACGGGCTGGCCGCTGGCCGTCCCCACCGCGCCTCGACGGACAGCGCGGCCGCGGGGAGCTCCTCGGCGGGGACGGGTCGGGCCAGCAGGTAGCCCTGGGCGCCGTCCATGCCCAGCTCACGGATCTGCACGAGCTGGGCCTCGCGCTCGACCCCTTCGGCGACGACGGCGAGGCCGAGGGCGTGGGCCGCGTTCACCACACCGGCGAGGAGGTGGCGCTCGGCGGCGTCGGTGTCGACGCGAGCCACGATGCTGCGATCCACCTTGAGGGTGCTGATCGGGAGCTCGCGCAGCATGGACAGGGACGAGTAGCCGGTGCCGAAGTCGTCCAGGTGGATGTGCACGCCCGCGGTCTCGAGGGCGAGGAGCTGAGCGGTGGCGCTGCGGGCGTCGGTCACGGCGACGCCCTCGGTGACCTCGACCTGCAGCAGGTCCGGGGGGACCCCGTGCCGCGCGAGGGTGTCCAGCACCTCCTGGGCGACGTCGGTCGCGGCGAGCTGGGCCGGGGAGACGTTGATCGCGACCCGGAGCGGGGTGCCGTCGTCGAGCCACCGGCGGGCCTGGGCGCAGGCGGCGTCGAGCACCCAGCTGCCGATCGTGGTGATCTGGCCGCTGCGCTCGGCGACGGCGATGAACTCGGCCGGGGCCACGGGGCCGAGCTCCTCGTCCGACCACCGGATCAGCGCCTCGACCGAGGTGATCTGACCGAGCACGAGCTCCAGCTTGGGTTGGTAGTGCAGGGTGAAGGCGCCGCGGTGGGTGGCGTCACGGAGCCGACGGCGGATCGCGGCGTGCCGCGCCGGCTGCACAGCGGCCCCCGGGGCCTGGAGGCGGGCGACGCGGGACTTGCCGGTGTCCTTGGCGTGGAGCATCGCGTCGTCGGCGTGGCGCAGCAGGACGTCGAGAGGGGTGAGCGCGGCCTCGTCGGCGACCTCCTCGGCGAGGGCGAAACCGACGCTCGCCGAGATGTGCACCGAACGGCCGTCGACGACGAAGGGGTCGCTCGCCAGGTGCACGATGCGTTCGGCGAGGGCGACAGCCTCCTCCTCGGTCACATCCACGAGCAGCACGGCGAACTCGTCGCCGCCGAGCCGCGCGGCGAGGTCCTGGGAGCGGATCCCCGCGACGAGGCGGTCGGCGAACTGGACCAGGAGCTGGTCCCCGGCCTGGTGGCCCAGGGTGTCGTTGACCTGCTTGAAGCCGTCGAGGTCGACGTAGAGCATGGCCAGGCGGGTGGCGAGCGCACCGTCTCGCGGGGTGTCTGCGTGCTCCAGGACCTCGGCCCCGCGCTCGTCGAGCATGCGGCGGTTGGGCAGGCCGGTGAGCGGGTCGCGCAGGGCGATCTCGCGGAAGGACGAGGAGAGCTCCTGGAAGATCCGCGCGACGGTCACGACCCCGGGGGTGCCGTCCGCGCCGAGCACGAGGAAGGACTCCTGGCGGCGCTCGGCGGGCAGCCGCAGGACTGCCTGCGCGGCGTCGGTGAGGGGGAGGGCTGCGGTCAGCACGAGCTGGTCGCCGAGGTCGAGGTCGCTCACCGCAGACCGGAAGTGCAGGCTCCGGCCGTAGCCGAAGACCCCGGTGAGCTCGGTGTCGAGGGCGGTGCGGGTGAGGAGCGCAGGCCCGTCCGGACGTGCCACGACGACCGCAGCGAGCCTCTCGTCCCGACGGAACAAGGTGTCGACGTCGGCCACGGGCGTCCAGGCATCGATCACCAGGCAGGGCTCGACCAGGTGAGCGACCGTCACGCTGCGCAGCCTGCGGCCGTTCGAGGGAAGGTCCACCTGGGGTTCATCGACCCGTGGCGCGATTCCATGATCGACACGCAGGGGAACAGGAGATGAACGATCAGAGGTCAGCGCCCAGGACGTCCGACCGGGGTCGAATCGGGTCAGATAGTGACCCCGATCGACCCCGACCCGCGCACCCTGCCCCTGACCTAAGTCGACCCGCGCGCCCCACGACCGACCGGGGCCGATCAGGGTCAGATGGTGCCCCTGATCGACCCCGATCCGCGCGCCCTCGTCGGGAGGAGGGGCGAGGGCTGGGGCTGGGACCCGACCCTCGCCGCCGCGCAAGCCCTAGGCTTCTGATCACACATGCTCGGTGAGGCACGGCAGGCATCACGTGAGGGTGACCATGGGACGACGACCACGCGCAGCAGCACCCGTGACGGCTCCGCCACGATCGCGCGGCGAGCTGCGCCCCTCGCGCCCTCGCCTCCGCACCGTCACGGCCGCCGCCGCAGCCCTCACCGCCACCCTCGCGCTCACGGCCTGCGAGAGCCTCGACCCTGCCGCCCCCGACAACCCGCCGCAGACCCTCTACGCAGCCCCGGCCGACCAGCTCGGCGGCATCGAGCCCTGCGCCGGCGTCACCTCCTTGACCGCCGACCCCGCCCTCTACGCGGACGAGCCCAGCTACGGCAACGCGACCGACCTGGTCGAGGAGGTCCACGCCTGGGCCGATGAGCAGGACGCGTTCGTCGAGCTCTGGCTGGACCGCGAGCGCCACGGCTGGGTGCACGTCGGCGTCGAGGAGGACGCGGCCGACGTCGAGTCCCTGCAGGCCGAGGTCGCCGACCGCTTCCCGGGCGAGGGGGTCGTCGTCGTCCCGGTGCCGTACACCCTGGCCGAGCTGACGACCGTGGCCGACGACGTGATGGCCGCCCTCGACGACGGCGGCGTGGAGTGGGCGGGCGTGGCGCCGAGCCCGCACCTGGGAGTCGTCGTCCTCGACGGCGTGGTCGACTCCCCCGAGGCACGCGAGGCCCTGACGCCCTTCGCCGACCAGCCGGTGTGCGCCGACCCGGTCCCGGCGGAGGACGTGGTGCCCGACGGCGAGCAGCCCCCCGAGGGTGAGGGCTGGCGCCTGCTCGGGCATGCGGAGGGCGCCGGCGAGCCGTACCGCACGGGGGTCGCGACCACCGAGGAGCAGCTCGTGAAGCTGTGGGGCAAGTCCGGGCTCACTCCCCCGGCGCCGCCCGTCGACTGGGAGCAGGAGGTCGTGGTGTGGTTCGGGGCCGTGTGGGGCAGCGGCTGCCCCGTCCGGCTGGACGGCATCGTGACGACGGGCAGCACCCTGCACGGGGAGATCGTCACGCCGGGCGCACCGGGCGCGTGCAACGCGGACGCCAACCCGCACGCCTTCGTCGTCGCCGTCGAGCGCTCGGCCCTGCCCGCGGGGCCCTTCCAGGTCCAGCTCACCGCGCAGGACCCGCCCGAGGGCGCCCCGGAGGAGCGCACCATGGTCGACGTCGACCTGACCGAGCCGGGGTCGACCGCCACCGACGAGCAGATCCACACCGACCCCGAGGCAGGCCCCCAGCTCGGTGCCCTCATCGAGGACGGCCACCCGCAGCTGCCCGAGAACGGCGACCGCTACGCGTGGCACGACCGCCCGGAGTGCGAGGGTGTCGTCATCGGACCGATCGACGGCACCCTGTGGCGGCTGGCCGACGGCGAGGCCGAGTGGACCGAGGCGGAGGGGCAGGAGCTCATCGTGCACCCGGTCGACACCGAGACCCTGGTCCTGGCGAGCGCGTCGATGGACTACCTGTTCGTGCGGGCGACGGACGGGGTCTGCGCCGACTGAGCCCCGCACCGGGCACGGCGCACGGGCTGTTCACCGAGCCTTTCGTTCTCGTATGGCCGGTCTCGGAATTCCTCGTCACCTTGGCGCGGTCGACTGACGGAGTCCTCGCAGACGGCGGGGATCAAGGCTCAGCCTCGACCGAAAGGCCCCACCGTGCGCCTCACCCCCTCGTCAGCGTTCGCTGCCCTCGCGGCCGGCTCCGCCCTGCTCCTGGCGGGCTGCTCCACCGCCAGCTCGGTGGAGACCTCCGCCGAGGAGACCTCCACCGACGGCGGCGCGGCCGACGACGGCATCATCCGCTTCGCGACCCTGCCCCTGACCGACGACCCGACCGCCGAGACTCCCATCGACGCGATCGTCGAGCTGCTCGAGGCCGAGACCGGCTACACGGTCGAGGTGACGGACGTCCCGAACTACTCCGCCGTGATCGAGGCGATCCGCGCCGGGCACGAGGACATCGGCATCATGAGCGGGTTCCCGTCGGCCCTGGCGGTCAACACCGGTGAGGTCGACTCCCTGGTGGCCTGGCCGGGGGACGACGAGCCCGTCTCGACCTGCCTGGTGCTCGACGACTCCCCGCTGCACTCCCTCGAGGACATCACCCCGGACACGACCATCGCCTTCGCGGACCCGTCGTCGAGCTCGGGGTACTTCATGCCCGTGCACATGCTCGACGCCGCCGGCCTCGTCATGGACGAGGACTTCGAGGTGCTCGTCTCGGGCGGCCACGACCGTAGCTTCCTCGCCCTGCAGAACGGTCAGGCGGACGTCGCCTGCACCTCGACGATCTTCCCGTCGATGGCCGGTCAGGGGGACCCGATGTTCCCGTTCGAGGTGGACGAGACGCGGTCCATCGGCGAGAGCATCTCGATGCCCGTCTCCATCTCGGTCCTCGGCAACCAGGGCATGAGCGAGGCCAAGCGGGAAGCCCTGCTCAAGGCACTCCCGGTGGTGTTCTCCGCGGAGAACGAGGAGCGGCTCGGCCTCTACGGCGAGGGCATGACGGCCGGCGTCGACCCCGTCGTCGAGCCGGGGCGTGACCTCTTCCAGCCCTTCGTCGACATCGCGGCCGTCGCCGATGTCGACATCTCCGACCTCGGCTGACCGACCTCGCGCACGCCGAGGACGAGGAGACCTCATGAGCATCATCGCCAAGGCGACCCCCATCACGGCGACGCCACTGCCGGTCGGCCCCTCCCTGGCCCGGCCCGCTCCTCCCCGGATCCACATCCGCGACCTCACGGTCCGCTACACCCCGGACACCCCCGTGGTGCTCGACGGGATCGACCTCGACCTGCACGCCGGCGAGACCGTGGCCCTGCTCGGCTCCTCGGGCTCGGGCAAGTCGACCCTGATGAAGAGCCTCACGGGGTTCGCGCCGATCACCTCGGGCACGGTGCACGTGGGCGAGGTCGACGTCGCACGCGTGCGACCACGCCAGCTGCGGGCGCTGCGGGCCGAGGTCGGCCAGGTGTTCCAGCAGTTCAACCTCATCGGTCGGCTGTCGGTGCTGACGAACGTCCTCGCGGGGTCGTTGCACCGCGCCGGTCCGCTCAACGCGCTGGGCACCTTCCGCGGCGCGGATCGCCGTCGGGCCCTCGAGCTCCTCGACCGGGTGGGGATCGCCCACAAGGCCTCCGACGCCGCCCGCACCCTCTCGGGCGGGCAGCAGCAGCGCGTGGCGATCGCCCGCGCGCTCATGCAGGACCCGACGGTGATCCTCGCCGACGAGCCGGTGGCCTCCCTCGACCCGCGCATGAGCCGGGTGGTGCTCGACCTGCTGCGGTCGATCTCCCGCGACGAGGGGATCCCCGTGCTGGTCAGCCTGCACGTGCTGCCGCTGGCCATGGACCACTCGGACCGCGTGGTCGGGCTGCGGGACGGCCGGGTGGTCGTCGAGGGCCGCACGGCCGACCTCGACGCCGAGGGCCTGGCCACCGTCTACGAGAACGACGACGAGGAGGTGGAGGACTGATGGCCACCCTGCAGGACCGCCGGTCCACCCCGCAGCCCCAGCTCGATCCGCGCGAGCGCGACCGCCTCGAGCGCGCCGTGACGGTGCCCCGCTCCCGCGTCGTCCTGGGGGCGGTGGTCGGCCTCGCCCTGGTCCTCTGGTCGGCTGACGGCGCCCAGTTCGACTTTCTCAAGCTGGGCGAGGGTGCCGCGAACGTGGGCGAGTTCGTGACGCGCTTGTTCCCGCCTGACTTCACCAAGCTGTCCCTGATCGTCGCCCTGCTCGTCGAGACGCTGCAGATGGCGATCGTCGGGACGGTCCTGGGCGCGGGTCTCTCGCTGCTCATGGCCTTCGGGGCGGCGAGCACCATCGCCCCGACCTGGCTGTACTACCCGTGCCGCTGGGCGATGAACATCATCCGCTCGCTGCCCGACCTGGTGATCGCGCTGATGTTCGTCTCTGCCGTGGGGCTGGGCCCGTTCGCGGGGATCCTCGCGATGACCGTGGGGTCCATCGGGTCGATCGGCAAGATCTTCGCCGAGGCGATGGAGTCCGTGGACCGAGGGCCGATCGTCGCGATGGAAGCCGTCGGAGCCTCGAAGCGGCAGGTGGTCCAGTACGGGATCCTGCCGCAGGCCCTGCCCATGCTGACGAGCTACACGCTGCTGCTCTTCGAGGGCAACGTGCGGGGCGCGACCATCCTCGGCCTCGTGGGCGCCGGAGGCATCGGCCTCGAGCTCACCACCGCCATGAACCGCTACGAGTACGGCCACCTCGGCGCCATGGTCCTCTGCATCGTCGTGCTCGTCACGATCATCGACCAGGCCAGCGCCATCATCCGAAAGAAGCTCACATGACTGTCATCGACACCTCCCCCGAGCTGGACCTGTCTCCCCCCGCGAACCTGCGAGACCTGGGGGGGATCGCGGTCGACGGCGGCACGGTGCGCCCGGGCTTCGCGATCCGGGCGGACGACCTCTCCCTGACCGACCCCGCCTCGGCCCAGCAGCTGGTGGCCGAAGGCCTGACGACGATCATCGACCTCAGGTCGGGCGACGAGGTGGCGGTCACGGGCCGCGGGCCCTTCGGCTCCCTGCCCGTCACGTACCACCACGTACCGCTGCTGACGAGCATCGGGCACGCGACCCAGGCCGTCGCGGGCGGCTCCATGACGATCGACCAGTCGCAGTTCGAGTCGCTGTACATCCGCCTCGTCGAAGGGTCGGCCGCGCACATCGTCACGGCCCTGGGTGTGCTCGCGTACTCGCCCGGGACCGTCGCCTTCCACTGCGCCGCAGGCCAGGACCGCACGGGGGTGCTCGCGGCCTCGCTGCTGCTGGCCCTCGGCGCAGACCCTGAGGCCATCGTCGCCGACTACGTCGCGACCGGCCGCAACTCGGCAGCGGTCATGGCGCGGACCCGCCAGGTGGTCGGACCGTTGATCGCACGATACGGGCTCGACCTCGACGAGGCCGCGCAGCAGGCGGCTCGGGCCGAGTTCTCCCCCGCGCCCATGCGCGGGATGCTCGCGCACCTCACCGAGAGCTATGCGGACCCGCTCCAGCCGCTGCGGGAGGCAGGCCTGACCGACGGGCTGGTGCAGCGCCTGCGCGAGAGGGCGGCGGGATGACGACGGACACGGCCGGGACGAGGACGCCCGACCTGCCAGCCGCCCGGCCCGGGCGCCCGCGCACCGAGGGGCACGACGAGAGGATCCTCGACGCGGCCCTCGCGCTGGTCGACCGGGACGAGGCGGTCACCGTGAGCGCCGTGGTCGCGCTGAGCGGCGTCTCGCGAGCGGCGCTCTACCGGCGCTGGCCGAGCATGAACGACCTGATCGCCGCTGCCCTGGACCGGGGCCGCGCCGACATCGTGATCGACACCTCGGGGGACGTGAAGGAGGCGATCGTCGGCGTCATGTTCCACCACCAGGTGGCCAGCCGGGGCGGGGGCTTCAGCGAGCGTCGCTTCCGACGGCGGCTGGCCCTGGTCATGGAGAACCGCGAGCTGCAGCAGGCGTACTGGACCTCGCACGTGAGCCGACGTCGAGTGGCGATCGCGAGCGCGCTGCAGGTCGCGGTGGACCGCGGGCAGCTGCGCGGGGACCTGGACCTCGAGGCCTGCATCGACGCCATCAACGGCGTGTACTACTACCAGGCCGTGGTGCGGGGCAGCAGCCTGGACGACCGCGAGACCCTGCGTCGCTGTCGTGAGGCCTTCGAGGTGGTGTGGCGGGGGATGTCCGCCGGGGAGGGCTAGCGGCCGTCCCCTTCCCCCAAAAGATGGCACCCCCCGGGTTCATCCTTCGGCCCCAAGACCTGGGCCCAGTGCGCTGACCAGCATGGACGCAGGCCGTGAGACCCCGCCCGGAACCTCTCCGGGCACTCGCGGCGATGGAGGTCCCTGTGGTCACCCAGCTGTCCGCGACACCCCGCCGGCGCACCGCGCTCGCAGCCCTCGGCGTGGTCGTCCTCACGGCGCTCGGCGCGTGCGGGGCGGCGGAGCCGTCACCGAGCCCACCCCCCACGCCACCGGTCGCCACCGGGGAGCTGACCCGCGCCGACGTCGACGGGTGGCTCGACCGGACCATCCCGGCGGCGATCGAGACCGGCCGGATCGCGGGGGCGACCGTCTCCGTGGTGCACGACGGCGAGATCCTCACCTCCCGCGGGTTCGGGGAGGCGGACGTCGCCGGCGGCACGGCTGTCGACCCGGAGACCACCCTGTTCCGGGTCGGCTCGGTGTCGAAGGTCGTCACCGCCACGGCCGTGATGCAGCTCGTCGAGCGCGGGGAGGTCGACCTGGACACCGATGTCGAGCAGTACACCGGGCTGGACCTCCCCCACGAGCACCCGGTGACGCTGCGCCACCTGCTCAGCCACACCCCCGGCTACGAGGAGCGCGCCGCGGGCCTCATCGGCGCCCCCGGGGTCGCGGTGGACCTGCGCCAGGCCCTGGTGGAGGACCCACCTGCCCAGGTGTACGAGCCGGGCACCACGCCCGCGTACTCGAACTACGGCAACGCGCTGGCCGGGTACGTCGTCGAGGCCGTGAGCGGGATGCCCTTCGAGGACTACGTCGACCAGAACGTCCTCGCCCCCGCGGGGATGACCTCCTCCACCTTCGCCCAGCCGCTGCCGGACGGCCTGGCGGCGCGCGTCGCCCAGGGGTACCCGACGTCGGACGACGCCCCCATCCCCTTCGAGATGGTCGGCACGCCCCCCGCCGGGGCCCTGAGCTCGACCGCGACGGACATGGCCCGGTTCATGCTCGCCCACCTGGGCCACCCCACCGGGGAGGAGATCCTCAGCGACGCGACCCGTGAGCTCATGCGCGAGCCCGCGCTCGACGCCAGCACCCTGGGGTCCCTGGCCTCCGGTCCGCGGATGGGGCTGGGCTGGTTCGACGAGTCGCGCCACGGGCGGGCCGTCGTCGGGCACGGTGGTGACACCACCGCCTTCCACTCCCACCTCCAGCTGTGGCCCGAGGACGGCACGGGCCTGTACGTGTCCTTCAGCAGCACCGGCGCCGACGGCGCCGCCCACCTGCTGCGCGAGGAGGTGCTCGACGGCTTCGCCGACCGGTACTTCCCCGCCGAGGTCGCCACGCCCAGCACCGTCGACGCCGCCACCCGGGCCGAGCACGCCCAGGCCCTGGCCGGCCGCTACGAGAGCACGCGCGGGTTCCACACCACGTTCCTCACCGTCGCCGGCCCGCTCCAGCCGATCACCGCCGAGGTCGTCGAGGGGGACCGGGTGCGCTTCTCGGCCGGGGTGGGTCTGCTCCCGGCCGTGTACGAGGAGGTCGAGCCGTGGGTGTTCCACGAGGTCGACGGCCACGGCGTCCTGGCGGTGCGGACGGACGCCGAGGGCGAGGTGGAGCTCGTGGGCTTCGACTCGGCCATGTCGCTGATGCCCCTGACCACCGGCCGGGCCGTGGCGGTGCCGGCCCTCGCCGCGGGTGCCGTGGTGCTGCTGCTGACCGCCATCGCGTGGCCGGTCGGAGCCGTCGTCCGGCGGGTGCGGGCACGCCGGGAGCGAGCCCGGGGCGACGTCGTCCCCGCCCGCACGCCCGTCCGCCTGCCGCGCACGCTGACGCGGGTCGCGGCGCTGTCGGCGGTGCTCGGGCTCCTGGTCTGGGGGTACGTGCTCGTCACGGTGCTGAGCACGGCGCCGTTGGCCGAGGCCGTGATCCGGGTGGCGCAGGGGCTCACCGCCCTCGGGGTGCTGGGCTTCCTGGTCGCGGTGTGGCGGCTGACTGCCGAGGTCCGCACCCGCACCGGTTGGTTCCGGGTCACCACCGCCGCCGTGGTGCTGCTCGGGTTCGTCGCGCTCTCGATCGGCGCGAACGAGCTGCTGCTCCTGTCCCCGGACATCACCTACTGACGCCCGGGGCCGGTGCTGCTCAGACCGTGGGGGCGCGCCCCTCGCCGTGCCCCTCGTCCCCGGCCGCACCCACGTGCGCGAGCAGCCTGCGGAGCATCCCGTCGAGGGCGTCGACCTCGCTCGCGGTGAGGGCGTCGAGCAGGCGGCTCTCGTTGCGGGTGTGGTCGGTGACGGCGGCGTCGATCACGGCGAGGCCCTCGGGGGTGAGGCCGACGAGGAGGCTGCGGCGGTCCTCGGGGGCGGCGCGCCGGGTGACGAGGCCGCGGCTCTCGAGGCGGTCGATGCGCTTGGTCATGCCGGCGCGGGTGATGAGCAGGATCTCGGCGAGGTGGGACGGGCTCAGCTCGTAGGGCACCCCGGTGCGGCGCAGACCGGCGAGGACGTCGAACTCCCCGCGGTCCAGCCCGTGGGCGGCGAAGACGGCGTCCACCTGGCGCCCGCCGACGAGGTTCAGGCGGGCGAAGCGCGCGAGCGTCCCCATGGCCCGCAGGTCCAGGTCGGGGCGCTCGCGCTGCCAGTGCACGACGGCGATGTCCGCGAAGTCGGGGGTGTGCTCGGAGCCGGAAACCATGACTCATCTTAACGCGACCGGCTTATAGTCAACCGGGACACTACTCTGGAGGCTCCCGATGAACCCCGTCACCATCCGCTCCTCGATCGACCTGGCCGTCCCGGCGGCCACAGCCTGGGCGTACCTGAGCGACTACTCCCACGACCTGACCTGGCGCGCCGGGCTGGAGCGCATGGCCCAAGACCCACCCGGGCAGGTCCACGACGGCGCCCGGGTGGAGGAGGTGCTCACCGTGCTCGGCCGCCGGGTCGAGAGCCTCGTCGAGGTCTCCGAGGTGCAGGCCGGCCGCTCGTTCCGGTGGCAGGTGGTCGGTGGCGCGACGCCGCAGGGCAGCGCCCCCACGGCACAGGGCACCGCCCCCACCGCACAGGGCAGCCGCACGGTGACGCCGACCGGCGAGGGGTCCTGCCGGGTCGACGTCGTCAAGGAGCTGACCCTGTCCGGGGCCGACCGCCTGCTCCGCCCGCTGATCGCCGTCGTGGTCACGCGCACCGAGCGCGGAGACCTGCGACGCCTCAAGCAGAGGCTCGAGCAGCCCGCGCGCACAGCAGCTCAGTGACGGCCGTCTCGAGGGCTGGCTCGAGGCCCAGGGCCTGCAGGTGGGTGAGCCGGACCGCGAGGGGCCGGTCCGCCGTCGCGACCTCGTAGACCTGGGACTTGGTCGCGTACTCGATCTGGGCGCGGTCGAGGAGGGCGAACAGGCGGGGCGCGACGTCGTTGGGACGCAGGGCCCGCGCAGCGCCCAGGTGGACCCGCAGCACGGCGGCGCGGGGCACGTCCTCGACCGTCACGCTGGTCCGGGTCGCCTCGCGCGTCACGCGGACAGGCACGGCCCGCCCCTCCACCTCGGCGGCGGGCTCTGCCCCGTCCGCGAGCGCGGGGAAGGTCAGGGTCCAGGAGCGCACCTCGGGCACGACGTCGGCCGCTCCCTCGGGCGGGGAGATCTGCACGGTGCCGCTCGCCTGCTCGTAGGCGATGCGGGTGCGCGCCGTCCCTCCCGCGGCGGTGTCGTCGTCCTCGACCAGCTCGAAGCCGCCGTCGGCCCCCACCACCACGAGCACCTCGAGGGCGTCCGGGTTCCGGGGTTCGTTCTGGGGCACCTGCTGGGCGTCGAGGGGCACCACGGCGCCGGCCCGCGCGAGCACGGGGATCGAGGCCAGGTCGCGGTGCAGGTAGGTGAGGCGGTCGCCGTCGTAGACGAGGTCGGTGAGCAGGTCCACCCAGGTGCCCTCGGGGAGCCAGGCGCGCACGCGGCCCAGGCGGGTGCGCGGGTCGGCGGGCTCGGTGATGGGCGCCACGAGCAGCTCGGTGCCGAAGGTGTACTGGTGGGGCACCTGGTAGGCCTCGTCGACCTCGGGGTGGTCGTAGTACATCGGCAGCACGAGGGGGGCGCCGTCGTCGGCCGCGCGGTGGTTCATGGTGTGCAGGTAGGGCAGCAGGCGGTGGCGCAGCCGCAGGAAGCTCGTCATCACCTCGCGGGACTCGGCGCCGAACGTCCACGGCTCCTTGGTGATGAACGGGTCCGCCCCCGAGTGCAGGCGCATGATCGGGGAGAGCACCCCGAGCTGGAGCCAGCGGGTGGCGAGCTCGTCGTCGCGGGTGCCGAAGAAGTGCCCGCCGATGTCGTGGCTCCACCAGCCGTAGCCGATGTTGCTCGCGGCCGCGGTGAAGCCGGGCTGGAAGGCCAGCGACGCCCAGGAGATCACCGTGTCCCCCGAGAACCCGACGGGGTACCGGTGGCTGCCGGGGCCGGCGTAGCGCGAGAAGGTCAGACCGCGGCGGCCCTCGCGGGAGTTGTCGAGGTAGTGGACGTGGTTGAGCATCCACAGCGGGTCGATCCCCGGCACGCGCGAGTGCGGGCCCTGCTGCCAGTCCAGCCACCAGAAGTCCACGCCGTCCTTCTCGAGGCCGCGGTGCAGCACCTCGACGTACGCCTCGAGGAAGGCGCGGTCGGTCACGTCGAAGGCGATGGGCTCGCCGTCCTCCGGGTTGCGGCCCAGGGCGCGGGCCATCGCGGGGTAGGCCTCCTCGTAGGAGCGCACGCCGTCGGCCGGGTGCACGTTGAGGGTGATGCGCAGCCCGTGCTCGTGCAGCCACGCGAGCAGGCCCGCGGGGTCGGGGAACAGGTCGCGGTTCCACGTGTACCCGGTCCAGCCCGAGCCGTGCACCGGGTCGACGTCGACCAGGTGCCAGTCCATGTCGATCACGCTGACCGAGAAGGGCAGGCCCTCCGCCTGGAAGCGCTCGATGAGCTCGCGGTAGCCGTCGGCCGTGTACGGGTAGTAGCGGCTCCACCAGTTGCCCAGGGCGAACCGCGGCAGCACGGGGGTGGGGCCGCTGACCGCGTAGAAGGCCTGCAGGGCCTGGCGGTAGTCGTGCCCGTAGGCGAAGACGTAGAGGTCGTGGGCCGTGCTGGCTGAGGTGCCAGCCGCTGTTCCGGCCCCCGCCCGGGGCGCGACCCAACCGTCCTCCTCGAACAGGAACGACGTCGAGTCGTCGATCACGGCGTACCCGTTGCGGGAGATGACCCCGGGCTCGAGGGGCACCGCGCCGTCGGCCTCGTCGAGGGTGCGGGCCGTGCCGCCGAGGTCCTCGACCTCCTGGCCGAAGCGCCACACCGAGTTGTAGTGGCTGATGCCGCCCAGCACCGCCAGGCTCAGGCCGCTCGCCGTGAACGGGCCCTGGTCGTAGGTGAGCCGGAAGCGCGAGGTGACGATTTCGAGGTGGTCGCCGTCCTCGATCACCCGGAACTCGGGCACCGGCAGCTCACGGTTCAGCGCGAAGGTCGACGCGCGGTCCTCGAAGCTCCCCGACTCCGACCACTCGAGCCGCACCAGGCCGTCGGTCAGGACGGTGATGCGGTACCGGTCACCCTGGACGACGGCGTCGGGGTGGGCAGCGGGACGGGAGGGCAGGCGGGAGGGGAACGTCATGGGGATGATCCTCTCGGGATCGGGGAGCGGATGCACGTGAGCCCCCCTCCCCACCGTCTCAGTTCGCCGACGTCGCACATCTGCATCCAGGACGCACTTGCGCACGTGCGACCTCGCTGCAGATGTGCGACCCGGGCAGCGAGACCGCGGGCACGGGTGGCGAGGGGGCGCGAGCGAGAGCTCGAGCGGCGCGGCCCGACGCTGGCCCCTAGGTTGGGGATGTCCGATTCGTCGGCTTGGGGAGGGCACGTGGCGTCAGTTTCCGGCAGTCCTTGGTGACGCGTTCGTCTGGATGGCCGCAGGCCTGTGGGTGTACGCGATCGTTGTCGGCGTCCTCATGTGGGTGGGGCGCCGCGAGAGGCGGCCCAAGGCAGAGCGCGACGGACTGACCCGGACCCCAGCCGCGGAGCACGGGCACTGGCTCCTCGAGCGCGTCGAGCACCGGGTCGGGGTGGACGACGACGCGCTGCGGGCCGTGCGTGAGCTGATCGACGGCCTCGTGCCGCCCGGGGAGAGCGTCGGCGCGGCTCCGGCGTCGAACGCCGAGGAGGCAGAGCTCCGCAGCATCGGCTTCGACCAAGGGCCAGGGAGCTGGGGCAACCTGCTCCTTGAGCGGTCGGGGAGGCCGCGCGACGTCGCTCTCTGAGTTGAGGCGCCCGCCCCGACGTCTCGCCCGCGCCTACCCCGACTGGAGCGCCACGCGGACCGTGCCGACGTCTCGCGTCTCACCGCGGGGCCCACCCTGGCGGCGGTAGCGGACCAGCAGCATCGCGACCTTCCCGGGGTGTGCGGACATGCCGCCGACGTCGATCCGGACCGCGTCGCCGTCGGTCAGGCCGAGCCGGATGACGCCGTCGCGGAGCACGTCGACCCGCGTCAGCTGGGCCCAGGGCACGGCCTGCCGGCGCGATCCCGCGCGATAGGTGATCGTCTCCTCGTCGAGCTGCAGCTCGCGGACCACGAGACGTCGGGTCGCCACGAGCACGGGGACGACGAGCAACGCGAGGGCGAGGAGCGTGCCGAGCAGCAGGGCCCCCGGCGAGGAGGCGAAGAGAGCCACGGTCGCGACGGTGCCGACGGCCAGGGACGCCAGCGCCACCGCTCCCATCCGCAGCCTGACCGACGAGCAGCGCAGCACCACCCCACCGCGAGGCGTCGTAAGGGCGCCCGGCCCCTCAAGCGCCGCCAGCTCGGGCGGCCGCGGGGAGACCAGCCCGAGGGCGATCGTCGTCAACCCCGCCGCGGCGAACGCACCGAGGGACACCGGGCCCCACGGTCCCGGCTCCCCGAACGCGGAGACCCCCGGGAGCCCGACCAGCAGACCGACCGCCACCCACAGCCTGCCGTTCATCGACTGCTGGACGCCGCGTCGCGCGTGCTCGTCCGCGGACGGCTCCCACAGCGGCAACCACGCGCCGTCGTCGGGGTCGACCGTGGCGTGGTCGTCGTCGGTCGAGGGGCGGTCGACCCCGACGACCCACTGGTCGGCCCGGTGCAGCACGGGTCGGGTGGTCAGGTGGCCCCAGCGGGCCGCGGCGGCGGGCGTGCCGAGCTCGCTGCGCTCGGTCGGGTTCTCGGCGTAGTGCAGGACGAGCCGCCCGACGTCGGTCGCGAGGGTCCCCCAGTCCTGCAGCATCGCCGTGACCACGCCGTCGGGGTGGATGCGCTGGCCCCGCGGCCACGCCCGGTAGCGGTGCTGCGCACTGGTGTCGGGCGCCGGGTGGAGCACGAGCAACCGCTGCCCCTCGAGGACCGTGACGGCCCCCAGGTGCTCCCACGCGATCATGGACTCGAGTCCGAGGTGGCGGTACCGCACGCCCGAACCGGTGAGCGCCACGTTCCCCGGCACGTAGAGTCCGACGGCCGCGAAGGCCAAAGGCCAGGCGAGCCCCAGCCCGACGACGGCGAGCCCCGCCGCGAGCACAGAGCTCCCGGTGGACAAGGCCCCGACGGCGAGGAGCAGAACCGCACCGGCGACCACCCCGAGCACGCTCATGCCTGCCCAGAACCAACCCGCCCGTCGCCGCAGGACGGTAGCCGGGGCGCCGTCCACCTGCTCGGTGCGCAACGGCAGGTCGCGGTTGCGGTGCCGCAGCACCGCCGAGGCCAGGCCCGACACGCCCAGGGCGGCGGCACCCGCACCGGCCAGGCCCATCCCCGCATCGCCGTCGGCGGCGAGCAGGAGGCCCGCACCGAGCACGAGCATCAGCACCGCCCCGGGGATGACCGTGCGCAACCGTTGGCGCCGCACCTCGTCCTCGACACCGGCCAGGAGGGGACGCAGGTCCGCGGGGTGGGCCTGCACGGAGGAGTCGGTCACGACGGGAACGGTAGCGGCCGGGGCGGGTCCGGTCGGGACGATCCACAGGCCCCCGTCCTCGGACCCGGCACACGGTCAGGGCCTAACTCACAGCCCGCTTGGGACCTCCGTCCCGGATCACACGGCACGCGACAGGAGAAACCCGGGCGTCGCGCCCTCGCCCCCGACGGGCCCCCTCACGGCATCTGGGGGGCGGTCGATCCACGAGGTATCCGCCCCGTCGTCCTTGGAGCACCTCCGTGATCACCGCCCTGCAACGCTTCCCCATCGGTCAGCGACTCATCGCCTTGGTCCTGCTTCCGCTCCTCGCGCTGGTCGCGGTCGCAGGCCAGGGGGTGCTCGACCGTGACGCCGAGCGACGCGATGCCGAGACGGTGGTCATGCTCACGGGGCTGGCCGGGATGGCTGGCGACGTCGCTCACGCGCTCCAGCGTGAGCGCGGGGCGACGAGCCTGTACGTGTCCTCCCGGGGTGAGCGGTTCGGTGCTGAGCTGAGCGGCTTTCGAGCCGAGGCCGACGACGCCGTGGCTGCCCTCCTCGCCTACGCCACCGAGCACGCCGACGCCCTCCCCGAGGCGGTCGGCGCGGCCACCTCCGCCGCGACCGACGGGACATCCGCCCTCGACGGGCTGCGGTCCGCGGCCGACGGGTTCTCGCGTCCGGTGACCGAGCTGATCCCCGAGTACACGGTGGTGGTCACGGCCGTGCTGGACGTGCTGCCGCCCGTCGTCGCGGCCACCACCGACGCAGTCGAGGCCCGCCGTCTCGCCGCCCTCGACGCGCTCATGACCGCCAAGGAGCGCGCCGGCGTCGAACGCGCCCAGCTCTCCAACGTGTTCACCAACGACGAGTTCGGCCCAGGTCAGGTCGT
Organism: Actinotalea soli; assembly: GCF_017565425.1. Taxonomy (GTDB): domain Bacteria; phylum Actinomycetota; class Actinomycetes; order Actinomycetales; family Cellulomonadaceae; genus Actinotalea; species Actinotalea soli. Next base: position 458,932 of record NZ_JAGEMK010000002.1, on the reverse strand, counting down.
TACGGTCGCGAGCCTGGTCGCCGGGCGCGAGCAGAGCCTGGCGACCTTCGCCTCCCTCGCCGACGACGAGGCCCGGGCGAGCCTCACGGTCCTGCTCGGTGATCCCGCCGTCGTCGCGGCCGCCGAGCTCGAGGAGTCGGCTCTCGCCCGCCCCGAGGGTGGCTTCGACGTCGACCCCACGGAGTGGTTCGAGCAGGCGACGGTGCGCATCGACGCGCTCAAGGCCCTCGAGGACGGGTTCGCAGCGCACATCACCGACCGTGCCGCGACCGTGCGGGACGACGCCCGGAACGCCATGCTGCTCGCCGTCGGGACCGCGGTGCTGGCCCTCGTGCTGACGGTGGGGCTCGCCGTGGCGATCATCCTCAGCATCCGGCGGCCGCTGCGCCGCACCGTGGAGGTGCTCGAGGGAGTCGCTCGCGGTGAGCTGGACCACGAGCTCGTGGTGCCGGCCCACGCCCGGGACGAGGTGGCCGAGATGAGTCGGTCGCTCAACACGGCCACGGCCTCGCTGCGGGACACCCTGCGCCGCATGCGGGACACGTCTCACGCCCTGGCCTCAGCCGCGACCGAGCTGGACCAGGTGAGCGCGACCGTCGGGGAGGCCGTGGACGCCTCCGCCGAGCAGGCCCGGGCCGTGAGCGCCTCGGCCGGAGAGGTCTCCGCGAACGTGGACTCGGTGGCTGCGGCGACTGAGCAGATGGGGGCTGCGGTGCACGAGATCGCCCGCCACGCCTCCGAGGCGGCGACCGTGTCCTCGAGCGCGGCCGCGATGGCCCAGACGGCGAACAACTCGGTCTCCGCGCTGGAGGCGTCGAGCTCGCGCATCGAGGAGGTCGTCAAGACCGTCGCGAGCATCGCGAACCAGACGAACCTGCTGGCCCTCAACGCGACCATCGAGGCTGCGCGGGCCGGGGCCTCGGGCAAGGGCTTCGCGGTGGTGGCCGGCGAGGTCAAGGAGCTCGCGCAGGAGACCTCCACCGCCACCGAGGACATCGCCCAACGCATCACTGTGCTGCGTGAGGACGCGCGCGTGGCGGTCGACGCCATCGGCCAGATCACCGCGATCGTGGCCCGCATCGACGAGAGCCAGGCGCAGATCGCGGCCGCCGTCGAGGAGCAGAGCGCGACCACCGCGTCGATCACCGAGCACGCCCTGGGGGCTGCGGGGTCCACCGACCGGATCGCGTCAGGCGCCTCCCGGGTCGCAGAGAACGCGGTGCAGGAGACCGAGAGCCTCGGCGGTCTCAACGACGCCGCCCGCGACCTCGCCGCGATGGCCGTCGAGCTCGACGGGGCGCTGCAGGGCTTCCGCTTCTGAGCGGCCGGCGGGGGTGGGGACGCACGCGACGGCCGCCCCACCCCGCCGGACAAATCCGACGAGGACCTGCGCTAGGTTCGCTGCTCCTACGCCGGCAGCCGACGACGTCCCGCTGCTGGACGCCCCGCTGCTGAAGGAGACGAGCATGACGCAGGTCAAGATCTTCGGTCAGCGCGACGTCCTCGCGCCGCTGCGCGCCGAGATGTCCGACGTCGTGCACGCGGCGGCCGTCGAGGTGCTCGGGCTGCCCGAGTCCAAGCGGTTCCACCGGTTCTTCCCCATGGCGCCGGAGGACTTCCCCGTGCCCGAGGGTCGTACCGAGCGCTACACGATCCTCGAGGTCCTCATGTTCGAGGGCCGGCTGGCCCTGACCAAGAAGGCGTTCTACGCGCGGCTGTACGCCGACTTCGAGGCGCAGCTGGGCATCGGGGCGGTGGACCTCGAGGTCACGATCATGGAGACCCCGCGGCACGACTGGGCGATCCGGGGGACGGCCGGGGACGAGCTCGAGCTCAACTACGAGGTCGAGCAGTAGGGGCCCTGAGCCACGTCCTTCCACTGATCGACGTCTCGCGGCGCATCGGCCGAGGGTGGATCAAGGCTTGACCACTGGTGGCTAGTGGCCGTAGCTTTGCGCTACTAGCATTAGCCACTGGAGGACGCCATGCTCGAGCACTTGACCATCGGCGAAGGCACCATCGCCTTCGACGTCACAGGATCGGGTCCGTTGGTGGTCCTGGCCCACGGGATGGGCGACACCCGCCACTCCTACCGGTTCGTCGTCCCGGAGCTGGTCGCCGCCGGCTATCGCGTGGCGAACGTCGACATCCGCGGGTGCGGGGACTCCAGCGCCACCGGCTGGGCGGGCTACGAGCGGGCGGACATCGCCGGTGACCTGCTTGCGGTCGTGCGTCACCTCGGCGGCCCTGCTGTGATCGTCGGGCAGTCCATCAGCGGAGGTGCGGCCACCATCGCCGCGGCGACGGCGCCTGACCTGGTCGTCGGCATCGTCGAGCTCGCTCCGTTCACCCGCAAGCAGTCCTTCGACCTGCTCGGCGTGCTGCGCACCAAGCGCGTCCGCACCGGGATGACCCAGCTCATGAAGGTCATGCTGAGCAGCAGCCTGAAGGGGTGGATGTCCTACCTCGACATCGCCATCCCGACCAAGCTTGCCGACTGGGCGCAGGAACGCGCCCGCATCGAGACCATGCTGCGCGAGCCCGCTCGGATGGCTGTGCTGAACGCCATGACGAAGACGTCCCCGACCGACGCCGGCGAGCACCTCGCCGGGGTCCGGTGCCCGGTCCTCATCGTGGAGGGCAGCGCCGACCCAGACTGGGCCGACCCGCGCGTCGAGGGCGAGAAGATCATCGCCGAGCTCGCCGACGGTCTCGGCGAGCTCGCGGTCATCGACGGCGCCGGCCACTACCCGCACGCCGAGACGCCGAAGGAAGTCCTCGAGCTGCTGCTGCCCTTCCTCCGCACCACCCTCACGACGGCGGCGACCGGTGCCTAGGGCCGGCCTGGTCCCCGCCACGGTCACCGAAGCCGCAGCGGATATCGCCGATGAGATCGGCTTGTCGCAGCTCAGCATGAGCGTCGTCGCGGAACGCCTCGGCGTGAAGGCGCCATCGCTCTACAAGCACGTCGACGGTCTCGCCGACCTGACCCACCGCATCGCCACCCTCGGGGCCCTCGAGCTCGGAGACGCTCTCCGCGACGCCATGCAAGGTCTCGCCGGTCGGGACGCCCTGGCTACGGCAGCCCAGACCGTTCGTACCTACGTCAAAGAGCACCCCGGTCGGTACGCGGCGACGACGGGCGCCTCGCCCACCGGCCCGGACGACCCCCTGGCCGGCGCGCTGGACCGCGTTCTGGGGTCGTTCGCTGCGGTCCTTCACGGGTACCACCTCGACCCCGGCGAGCAGATCCATGCCGTGCGCATGCTCCGCAGCGCCCTCCACGGCTTCGCCACGCTGGAGACCAGCAACGGGTTCCAGATGGACACCGACATCGACGACAGCTTCGCGTGGATGATCACCTTCATCGATCGCGGCCTCACCGCCGCAGGTGCGCCATGACCCACACGCGGCCGACGGCGATCGCTGCGGGGCCGGATGCGGGCCGCGCTCCGCGAGCACCGCGCCACCAGCCGCCAGGTCACGACTACGTCCGCGGTGGTGCGCGGTTCGCCGCAGAGCTCATCGCCTGGATAGCCACCCCCTGGGCGCTGTGGCAGCACTCGATCCCGCTCGCCATCGTCTCGGTCGCGGTTCTGATCGCGCTTCCTGCGGTCTTCAGCACTCCCGGGGACCGACCTGGCGGAGATGCCCCGGTCTCAGTCCCCGGCGGCGTCACCGTCCTCATCGTGCTCCTCTACCTCGGCGCCGCGACCACCGCCGCGTGGGTGGCCTGGCCGTTCTGGGTCGCCGTCGGCGTGACCGCGCTCTGCATCACAGCGGTCTTCACCGAGCAGACGCGATGGAAGGCCCTCACTCGAAGGCTCACGTAGACGCATCAGCGCGATTGCGCGGATGCCAGCGGGTCAGGGGCGTGTGCGGCCGGTCTGGGTCAGCCCTCGACCAGGACCGGGGCGAGGCCCTCGAGCACCCGCTCGAGGCCGAAGCGGTAGGCGTGCTCGGGGTCGTGGGCACTGCCCTGTGCCTCCCCCGCCGCGGTGCCGATGCGGGTCGCGCGAGGGTAGCGGGCGGGGTCGACGTAGCGGGCGAGCTCCTGCCCGGCCTCCGCCCACCACGCGGCGTCGTCGTGGCCGCTCTCGGCGACCGCGCGCGCAGCGTCCTCGGCGTCGCGCGCGCAGGTCCGGACGAAGCTCAGCAGGTGGGTCAGGCTCGCGTCGACGATCACGTCGGGCGCGGCACAGCCGTCGAAGGCCGCCAGCTCGTACTCGTACTTGGCCAGCGCGCCAGGGCCGAGGGAGGGCCGCAAGGTCGAGACGGCTGCCGCCCACGGGTGCGCGGCGTAGAGCAGGCGGTTGTCCTCGGCGACGGCTCGCAGACGGTCGAGCAGTGCCGGAGACGCGGGCTCGCTGCGCGCCATGGCGGCGTACACGGCGTCGAGCATCAGGTCGAGGAGCTCGGCCTTGCCCGGCACGTAGGTGTAGACGCTCATCGGTGCGACACCGAGCCGGTCGGCGACCCCGCGGATGGTCACCGCCTCGAGTCCCCGCTCATCCGCGAGGGCCACGGCCGCGACGACGACCTGCTCGAGGTCGAAGGCGCGGCGCGGGCCACGCCGCGGGGTCGCGCTCGGATCGCGCCACAGCAGCGCGAGGGTCCGGGCGGGATCACCCGCGCTCGACCGATCAGGGCTCACGGGAACATTCTGCCGTCGAGGTCGTTGAACTCCATACGCCGTACGCCGTACAGCGTATCGAGTTGGAAGGACACCGCCATGAAGATCACCGGAAGTGCCGTCTCCCTCAACGTGGAGGACGTGCCCGCCTCGGCCCAGTTCCTCGTCGACCACCTGGGCTTCACTGTCGCGATGCAGGCCGACGGCTTCGCCAGCCTGACCCGGGAGGACGCCGGGATGAACGTCGTCTACCTGCGGCGCGGCCTCGCCACCCTGCCCGAGGACCAACGCGACGACCATGCTCAGGGGCTCATCCTCGCCTTCGAGGTGGACGCCCTCGAGGCCGAGCTCGAGCGCCTGCAGCGCGAGGGCGTCGCGATCACCATGCCCCTGACGGTCGAGGAGTGGGGCGAGCGGGCCTTCCAGGTGCGCGACCCCAACGGGGTGATCATCCAGCTGGTCGACTGGAAGGGGGCGGAGGGGTGAAAGTCAGTCGCTCCGCGCAGCCAGGCGGCCGTCCCTGCCGATCAGCACGTGGTCGCGGACGTCGGTCGTAGATGCGTCGACCACCCACCGTCGGGTCGGAGGTCGGGCCACCCCGGCCGGCCCTGCCGACGGGGGTCACGGAGTGCCCGGCATGCCGGCACTCCTCGGCGACGTCGCGAACCACCGCACGACAGGCCCCGAGTAGGAGGGCCTCCACCCCCGCTGCCCGGGGGCGCGTACCGCGACGAGACGCGGCGCCCAACGGAACAGCAGTGGGATGGCGCGCGCCATGGGACGCGGCACGACCGGAGCCTTCAACGTGGACAACTCGAAAGGAAGAACTAGGGGCAATAGCCCAAACTCATGCCGGGGTCAGGCTAGGACAACCTCACGGTGCGTCGGCTTGCGTTCGAGATAACCAAGCTGGCTCAGGAGGGCCCTAACCACGGCTTTCCCGAGTTCAAGAGGCACAGCATTTCCGAGCTGACGCTGCACGTCAGAGCGAGCGCCTTCGATCTTGAAGTCATCGGGGAACGACATTAGCCGGAGAATCTCGTCTACCCGGAGACGCCTGGCCCGCATCTCTCCGGTTGGGGCACGGACATTCTCCCAGTGGAACGGTCCAACCCACGGTCCCGGCTGGGCCTGGAGGGTGGTCGAAGGTCGATTGGGATCTAGCCGAAGGAGAAACGTCCAATAACGACTTCTCCACTCGAAGAAGTCGCGGCCTCCATAGCGGTCAGTGTGCCAGAGGTAATTCTGCCCTGGAGGCACCTCAGCAGCGAGGCTTCCGTACTGCCCATCAACGAAATCATCCAGGTCATCGGACAGGCCACGGGCTAGACCCTGGAACGCCTCAGAGGCAGTCACATGAGGAGCCTTGGAGGCATCGATCGTACGGTCCCTCTCACTCCATCCCGAGTGAGAGGGCTCAGGGAAATCAAACTTCTTTCCGTCGCGGCGCCCCACTACGAAAACCCGCCGACGCAGCTGCGGCACGCCATAGTCAGCAGCAAGCAGGACCTTCCATTGCGGATTGTATCCCAGATCACTTAGGCTCCTGAGCAAGCGCTCAAACTGCACCTTGTGCGTCTTATAGGTCAGGCCCTGAACATTTTCTAGGACAAAACCTTCCGGGCGGGCGTCGCTTACAACCCGTACATACTCGTCAAGAAGCGAGGCATTGGGGTCGCGGCTCGCCCGCTTCTCCTCCAACCAAAAGCCCGACTTGGAGAACGGAGTGCACGGAGGCCCCCCAACGACCAATACTGGCTCCTCGGATCTCATGCCCGCCGCGTCGAGGAGGCGCTCGGTCGAGATCCCGCGGATGTCACCCGATACGGTCGCCGCACTCCGAAAGTTCGCCTTCAGAGTCCGCAGAGCCGGCTCGTTGTAGTCCGTAGCCACGGCAACGCGCAACAGCCCGCTTCCCGGGTCACCGGGGACCAGCGGCTCGCCGTCGGCGCGCTCGACGGCAAGGTCGAGCCCTCCAGCACCGGAGAACAGGCTCACGACCGGGAGCTGCTCGCCCATATGCCACCTCGTTCCTATGTGGACGCGCCCGGCCAGCCATCTGACGGCCGTGCGTGTCGGACCAGTATCGTCGACGACAGGATCGCATCAGCCACCGACATGCCACCTGGCCCGGCGCGGGCCCGTGGCGAGCCGAGGGGGAGCACATGCAGCACCCGCCGCTAGCCGCCCGTGCCTTCGGTGAGGTCTACCGCGTACAGGGTAGGTCAGACCTCCACACGTTCCTCGTCGAGGCCGTCGAGGCGTCCGGGGGGCGCGTCCTCTACGCGAGCGACCCTCGGCTCGCGCCGGTCTACCTCGGCGTGCAGCTCGACTCAGACGAACGGATCGGGATGCTCATCTACCCATTCCGTATCACACGGAACTCAATCAAGAACCGTCCGGCAGACGAGGTCCGAGGTCAACTGCGATACGGATCACAGGCCTCATGGAAGCGAGCGCATCCGATCGGACGCGATGTGGCCGGCGTCGACGTAAGCATGATAGTCGGAATCGATACGGCCGGAGGTGTGCTTCTAGGGCTAGACGCGAACCTATGGGACCCATTGCCAATGGGCATTTCATTCTATGCTAAAAGTGCGGAAGTCGACCGAGCCGCCTCATCAGGGTGGCACGTGTGGGAAAAGACCAATAAGCCGGGAGCCAAACGCTCTGAGCCACGTTCCCCGACCAATTTCGAGACAGTCGTCGGATTCACGCAGGACCGACTAATTGACTACGCACGTCTCGAGCGCCGCGCAACCTCACTACGCCTGGACTCGCCCCTCCGGTACTCGGCAGCGGTCGCATTTGCTGGCGGGGAAACAATCGACTCCCTCCCCCACCGCCATGTACTAGAAGAACAGTTCGCACTTACCAGCGAGCAGATTCTCGACATAATCCGAGGTCGCAACCGCCTCTCGGTAGCCGTGCGCGGCGGAGTAGCCGAGCACCATCTCGAGAACTTGCTTAGAAGAACAGTAGGAGTCGCTGCGGTAGACCGCCTAGACACGGACTCGATGCACGACTTTAATGTCAGAATGTCTGACGGGCGGGTCCTGAGGGTCGAGTGCAAGAACGCTAGTCCGAAGATCTCGGCGGACGGAAGGTTCAAGGTAGAGGTACAAAAGACACGAAGCTCCAAGAATGACCCGGCTTCGCGCTTCTACCCACTAAGCGGGTTTGATGTCGTTGCGGCATGCCTCTTCTCGCCTACCGGAAAATGGGAGTTTCGCTACGGCGCGACCTCCCAAATGCGGACCCATGCCGGCTTCCCTGACCGTCTCGCTCCGATCCAGGCCATCACTGACGACTGGGTGGAAAGGCTCGATGATGTCGGGCATCGCGACCCTACGCGATTGTCCTGAGGCAGTGACCGCCTTCAGAACGGCACCCAAATCTACTCGGTCTCGACAGCATCCTCTTCGATGCTAGACGTAAAGAAGACCTCGCCGTCAGACGCGCGATCTAGTACGTCCTGACCGAACTCGGACAGGGGCGCTTCGGCCGCCGAGAGCGGAGCGGGGAGGGCCGGACGCGGCCAGAGTTCGAGCACTCGCGCAGCAACATCTTTTGCGCGTGAGCGAATTGCTGCACTCGCCCAGGCACCGCCATTTTGCTGCGCGAACCGCTTCACATCGCGCGTCATCTTGTAGTCAACCGTTGCGTATATCTCCGCTTTCAAAACGAAGGCCTTAGAACCCAATGCCGAGTTCGTCTCGGGTGCTACCAAGGTGAGATTTGCCAGCGAATGAAGGTAGCGCTCTTGCACGGAATGTAGCTCCTCCCCTACGGCTCGCAGGTCACCGATCCAGTCGTTTGTCCGCGCCTGGGGCAAGATGTGCTCGATGCTTTTGTCGCTTGCGACATAGTTTGGCGGCAGCTCATAGCCGTAGGTCGAATCGAGAGAACGAAGGATCCGCATGCGCTGGGTGGTATCACCGTTGTGATAGAAGTCCTCACTGAGAACAGCGCTTGAGATAGCCTCGTCGTCCGGCCAGTCTTTCGCCGAAATGAGCATGACTCGCTGGAGGCGAGATCGAACTTCCTCTTCCATGAGTGCCTGTTCATTGAGACGAGCCAACATAGTCCCGAACTGACTGTTCAGGTTATTTGGCGCGAGGCCGGCAATGAATCGGCGGACGAGGTAACTCTCAATATCCCGCACGCAGGCCGCGGCGGTGGAATAGTCACAGCGCTCACGATGGATCTGCTCATAGAGCCATAGCACAACTGGACGCGCCGTTCGTCCACCAACGTCGTTGAGGCGAGTGAGCGCGGCGCGGAGGTCGTCGTGCTCTTCGTTCACGGGATGAAGTATCTTGCGAAAATAGAGCGACTTCCGGTGAAGTTCCTTGACATACTCCTCAGCTATCTGTCCAGTACCCCCTTGCTCCCGGAGCTGCGCTTGTACCGTTCGATAAGACCGCTTCTGTAGTACATTGGTACCGCGGCTCACCAGGTCCGCCCACACTAGTTGCTCTACTTCGGCCGGCCTTAGATGGATCGTCTCCATCGGTTCCCAGACATCTCGCAGGACCTCGTGTGCGCGTCCCCGAAGGAGCATGAAGACGTAGTTCCTGAGCAGGTCAAGTTGCCCGAGGGGCTTGCCTTTTGCATTCAATGACTCGAAGATCGCATTTGTATCGTCGAGGCTTTTGGTCTCGATTGCGATGAATGACATCCGGTGAGCTATCACTTGCTCGAGGACGTCAAAGTCCAGAGGAAAAAGGTTGCTGAAACGCGCGAGCTGCGGGTTGGTGCTCGGGTTGACGGCCTTTCTCCGCATTTCAGTGTGGAAGAACTTGTACGCCTGGATCACGCGTTGGGAATGCCCGTCGCTCAACTCGAGCGCTTCCGCGTCGATCTTGCCACTGCCACTATGGTGCACAATGCCACCAAAGGCCTTGCGGTCGATAGTCAGAGGAATTAGCCGGGCGCGCTCGTCGCCCCGAGCCCCGGCGTTGCGCAAGTACGTGTCCGTGAGTACGCGGCGCTGCTCTGCGGAAGCCTCAACATCAGCGACTCTTCCAGGACGCGAGATGGACGTACTCCACGCGTCACGGAGCGCACAGATGGCGAGCATCAGCGTCGTGATGCGCTGTTGACCGTCAATCACGTCGGATCGCGGTACGCCCAGCGCGCTCGGACCGCTCAGAACAATGGTCCCCAGATAGTGGCTGGGCATCGTTGAGATGCGCTCGTCCCGCTCATCGCGCTCGAGGTGCCAGACATCGACGAGCCGCGCGTACTGTGTGAGCATGTCGAGCCAGAGGGTCTCCCGCTCCTCTCGTTCCCATGAGTACGCCCGCTGGAATGGCGGAATCCGGTACTGACGTGGTCCACTGATCAGCCCCAGGAACGTAAGCGTCTTGCTGTCCACGTCGCCCCCTAGGTTTGATAGGTCATACTGACCATATCGTCGGGAGGGACCCGCCGTAACCCCTCAAGCCCATCGCGGTCTGACGCGTCACCCGTCTGGCCTAGCATGCAGGTCCGGCCTGGCGTATCGCTTTCGGGCGCAAGGGAGCGCGACTAGGCTGGGGCGTCCCTTCGATTGGTGCAGTCCTCGGCCTATCGGCAGTGACCACGTCGAAGAGTACGGACGGACTAGAAGCATTGGAGTCAGATATGGCGTGTTGACGAATGGCCTCGTTTGCGCGCAGGAATTCCAAGGGCGAACTTCGTCGGCCTAGAAGCCAGCTCGATGTCCTCAGGTCCCGCAGCGGAGCACAGGGCGGCACCGTCAGGACTGCGCCGGCCAGCACCGCGCCTCGCCCACGGTGGTGCGTTCTCAGTCCCCCAGCCCCAACGTCTCCGTGATCCCCCGCCGGGCCCCGCGCACCTCGGTGTTGTTCGCGCCGCGCATGCGGGAGTTCGAGACGCCCTTGATGGACTTGATGCGGTCGTCGCGCACCTTCAGGTCGTGCATCTCGGCGCGGGTCTCGGACTCGTGGCGGTGGCGCTTGTCGGAGTTGCGGTAGCGCAGGTACATGAGGCCGTAGAAGACCGGCCCGGCCAGCAGGAGCAGCAGACCGAAGTTCGACCCGTCGCCCCCGTCGCTGCCGGTGCCGATCGTGAAGGAGATCCCCGTGGCCGCGTCGGCCAGCACGCTCATGTCCATGATCACCCTCCCAGCACCATGACGACGATGCCGGCGATGGTGCCGACCACCTGGACCACGGCCGAGACGCCCAGGAGCTTGGCCTGGTTGATGGGCACGCTGCCCATCGTCTCGCCGGTGCGGGCGTTGACCGCCACGTAGTGCAGGAACGTCCTGCCGTTGGACTTGGTCTGGTGGTAGCTGTACAGCCACACCGGCAGGTACGCCGACACCCACCGCTGACCGTTCACGCGCACCTGCTCGTGGTCCCACCGCACCCCGCGGTCGTAGAACTGCAGGGTCTCGTTGGCCTTGTGGCGGGCGATGTCCCCCGCCTGGACGTGGGCGATCGGCGTCAGCTGGTCGATGTTGCTGTCCCGGCGCTCGGAGTGGAACCCGGCGAGGTAGTTCGAGTCGTACCGGACGGAGTTCTCGACGTCGAACGGCATGATCGAGTTGATGATGTTGTTCGAGTTCGCCGCCGTCTGGTTGAGGCGCTCGCTCGAGGACTCCACGGTCAGGTCATCGACGTGCAGCTCGAAGTCCCGCACCACGTGGTAGACGTCCGCGTCGTACACCCGACGGTCGTTGTCCCCTTGCTTGACCGTGTAGGAGCGGGTCTGGTGCTCGCCCTGCCCGGTGAGGGTCACGTGGGCGTTGACGTCCACCACCATGTACGGCAGGTACACGCCCATGACGTTCTCGGGGTTGAACTCGGCCGTGAACCGCGGGTGGGCGAAGAACTTCCGCTTCGTGACGAACTCGCGGATCTTCGCGACCGCAGCGTCCTTGGGGAGCTTGAACGGCAGCACGACGTCGGGCACCGCGCCGTTGGGGACCTGCTGGTTCATCGACAGCTTGTTGCGGCACCAGTGGCAGCGCGCCTGCGTGCCGTGGGCCGTGTCGATGACGACCTCAGCCCCGCAGGCCGTGCACTTGAAGGTCAGGACCTCATCCGTCGAGGGGACGATGTCCGCCGACCCCGAGCCCATGACGATCCCGGACAGCTCTCCGATGTCACCGTCGAGGCCGAGGTTCGCCAACCCCGCCTCGCCCTGCCACTCGAACCGGCAGAAGTGGCACCGCAGCTGGCCCGTCGCGACGTTGAGGGAGATCTCCGTGGCGCCGCAGCGCAGGCACTTGACCAGGCCGTCCTTGGCGTCGCCGTCGGTGTGGACGACCCGCGGTCCGGTCGGCTCGGGCTGGAGGGGCCCGGGCTGCTCCGGGGTGGTCGAGTCCTCCGGGTAGGGGTGGCTCACCGTCGCCTCTACAGACCCAGGACCTTGGCCTTGGCCGCCTCGAAGTCCGCCTCGGAGATCAGCCCCTGGTCGAGCATCGCCTTGAACTGCGCGAGCTTGGCGACAGGGTCCTCCGCGGCCGGGGTGGGTGCGGCGGCCGCAGCCGGGGCGGCGGGCTCCTGCGGGGTGGGCACCGGGGCCTGCTGATTGGGCTGCGGCTCGTGCGGCTGCTGCAGACCGCTCGCTGCCCCCGCCGTCGCGTTGACGCCCATGCCGAGGAAGGCCATGCCTGCGCCACCGCCGGCGCCGCCCGGGTTCTCCCCCGCGGCCTGGAAGCCACGGGCCGCGGCCTGCTGCATGAAGGAGTTGCCGCGGGCCCCACCCAGGGCGTCGGCCTTCTTGACGTCCGAGAGCAGCGCGCGGGTGTCCTCGTCGTACTCGATGGCCTGCAGGGCGACCTTCTCGATGGTCAGCCCGCGACCCGTCGTCCACCCGTAGCCGTCCTCGACCGCCTGGGACAGCGACTGGGCGAAGCCGATCGCGTCACCCTGGATGCGGGTGATGCGGTTCCCCTTGCTCGGGTCGTTCGTGTAGTTCGAGAACGCCGCCGACAGGGACCCGACCACCTCGTTGAAGAGCTGGCTCGCGGCGTCGTTGTCGAGGTCGGTGAAGTCGAAGACCCTGGGCGTGGCCCCCAGGTACGTCAGGGGCACGAACTGCTTGACCAGCAGGATCGGGTCGACGATGCGCAGCGTGTACGAGCCGCGGGTGATCGCCCCGACCTGGGCGCCCAGGTACGCGTCATCCCAGTAGATCTCCGACTGGGTGCCGAACCGGTTGTTCGGGATCTCCTTGAGGTTCACGTAGAAGGCCAGCTGCTGGGACCCGGGGCGCCCGCCGAACTTGAAGCGCTCCCAGGACATCTTCACCGTCGGGCTGAGGATCCCGTCCCCGGCGAACAGGGACTGGGAGTTCAGGTCCTCCGAGGTGAAGATGAAGCCGCCCGGCTCGGCGACCAGACCGGTGAGTTCGCCGTCCTGGAAGGTCATCAGGCCGTAGCCCTCGGGCACCACGATGCGGCTGCCGTTGGTGATGATGTGCTGCGAGCCGGAGGTGTTCGACCCACGGCCGGCGTTCTGCCCCTGCGGGACGGCCGGGAAGATCGCGGCGGTCGGCGCGAGACCGGGCGGCGGGGCCAGGAAGTCCTTCCACTGGTCGGCGAGCATCCCGCCGACGGCACCGGAGAAGGCCTTGATGAATCCCATGTTGCGTCCTCTGCTCGACCCGTGATCCAGGCGACGGCATCTTCGCGATCGCGCGGCACACTATCGCGGGCAGCATGCCGGACGACAGGGCCGGGCGGGTGGAGCAGCCCCACGGGCCCACGCGGACGCCGCCGCGCGCGTCCTCAGGGGCGGGTGACAGGCAGGCCTGGCGCACGACGCGCGAGCTCGGCCAGAAGGCTCTGCGGCTCGTCGACCCTCACCTCGTAGGCCATCCCGTCGGACGCGACAACGCGGATGCCCGGGCCTGCGTCGAAGAGGAGACCCATGCGCTGCCCTGGAGCCCGCCGCAGACCCACGCCGCCATAGCTCGTGGGACGGATGCGCTCCACCTCCCCGACCTCGATGATCGCTTCGGGAGCGAGGTGCGCACGCCACAACGGGCGGAACGCCATCTCCAGACCCTCGTCGGACCACGCGAGACGGATCTCGGCTCGCAGGAGGGCGACCCCCAAGGCGACGCCCACCAGCGAGGGCACCGTTGACGAGATGAGCAGGCCCGGGTTGTCCCACGGGACGAGCGCCACGACCAGGCCGACCGCACCGAGGCTCAGGGCGACGACTCCCCACGCGACAGCGCGAAGCCAGCCTGGGGCCGATCGAACGTCCAGGGCGGGTTCTGCCATCAGCGGCTCCTTCGTGCGGTGACATCAGCGCTTAGGCTCGGCGGGGCAGGAGCGCACTCCTGCACTCCGTGCTCGTCGGTCGCGAGCGGTAAGAAGAAGGCAGCGGTGGAGCCGACGGCACTGAGCAAGGACGGCAGCGTCCACGTCACCGATGAGCGGATCAACACCGTCTCCCACCTGGCTGCGACCTGCTTCGCGCTGGTCGGCTCGGCGCTGCTCATCGCGCAAGCCGGGGCCCAGGGCGACCCGTGGAAGATCGTCGGGTTCAGCGTCTACGGGTTCTGCGTCCTCATGCTGTTCGGGTCGAGCACCCTGCACCACGGCCTCGACCGGAGCCCCCGGGTCAACGAGGTGCTGCGCACCCTCGACTACGACTCGGTGTTCCTGCTCATCGCGGGGTCCGTCACGCCCCTGGTGCTCGTGCTGTTCCGCAACACCTACGGCTGGACCATCCTAGGTGCGGTCTGGGCGATCGCCGCGGCGGGGATCGTGCTGCGATCGCTGCGCCGGGACCTGCCCAAGCACCTGACCAACACCCTGTTCATCGTGCTGGGCTGGATCCCCGTGCTGCTCGCCGGCGCGGGGGTGCCGCTGCCCTTCGGCGCCTACGCCCTCATGGCCGCGGGCGGCCTGATGTACAGCGCCGGGTTCGTCATCTTCGTCATCGAGAAGCCCAACCCCGTGCCCGGGGTGTTCGGCTTCCACGAGATCTGGCACATCATCGTGGTGCTCGCGGCCTTCCTGCACTACCTGCTGATGTACCTGTACGTGCTGCCGGCGTAGGTGCCCGACGACACCTCGCTATGCGTCGTACGCAAAGGTTATGCGATCGTCGCATAACCTTTGCGAGTGGATGCAAACCAGGTACGCGCGCTGGCAGCCGCGGGCGAGTCGCTCACCGTCGAGTTCAAGTCAGACCGTGCGCGCCTCTCCGACGGCCACCTCGTCGAAGCAGTCGCATGCATGGCCAACGGCCCGGGCGGGGTCGTCCTGCTCGGCGTTGAGGACGACGGCACGATCACGGGAACCAAGCCGCGGCACAGCCCCAGCACCAAGGCACCGCTGGTGCAGGCCCTCATCAGCAACACCACCGTGCCGCCCTTGAGCACCACGGTCACCATCGTGCCGGTCGACGGACACGAGGTGATCGCCATCGAGGTCGAGCAGGCGCGCACCCCGATCGGGACCTCCCGGGGCGTCTACACGCGCCGGGCGATCAAGACCGACGGAGGACCCGAGTGCGTGCCCTACGCGTTCCACGAGATGTTCGGGCGAGCCGTGGAGGTGGGGCAGACGGACCACGCGCGGCTCCCCGCACGTGGAGCGACGTGGGATGACCTCGACCCACTGGAGTTCGAGCGCCTCCGCTCGCTCACGGCCGCTGGCGGAGACACAACTCTGACGAACCTCGAGGACGTGGACATCGCACGAGCTCTCGGCGTCCTGGGCCCTGATGGCGACGTGCTCTTGGGAGCGTTGCTGCTCTTCGGGAGCCACGCTGCGTTGGCTGACCACATTCCAGGACATGAATCTCAGTTCCAGGTCCTGCGGGGCACCGCCGTGGAGACCAACGTCAGCACCCACGCACCGCTCCTCGCCACAGCGCAGGACCTCTACGCCCGGATCGAGGCCTACAACAGGGAAGAGGAGGTCGACTCGGGCCTCATACGCATCGCCGTCCCACTCATCTCACCCACCGCCGTGCGCGAGGCACTAGCCAACGCGCTCGTCCACCGCGACTACGCACGGCTCGGTGCGGTCCAGCTACAGCTCGACGGCGACGCGTTCACCGTCACGAGCCCAGGGGGCTTCCCCGAGGGCATCACGACGGCCAACTTCCTCAGGACCAACCGCCCGCGAAGCCCCCTCCTGGCTGAGGCCTTCAAGCGAGCCGGCCTCGTCGAGCGATCCGGTCGCGGGATCAACCGCATGTTCGAGACCACGATCCGCCTGGGCCGCCAAGCTCCGGACTACTCGCAGACCACCAACAGCAGCGTCGTCGCGACCTTCGGTCTAGGCCACGCCGACCTTGAGCTCGCGCGCTTCGTCTCCGAACGTGAGCGAGCAGGCGGATCACCCTTCACCTTGGCTGACCTGCAGGTGCTCTCGCGCCTCCGTCAGGGCGGGAGCCTCCGTCTGGTCGATGCGAGCGAGATGCTTCAGAAGACCGAGAACGAGACGCGCATCGCCTTTGCGCGGATGTCCGCGAGCGGCCTTGTCGAGCAACGCGGATCAGGCAGAGGCACGCGCTACCACTTGTCTGCGTCTGTCTACCGTGCGCTAGGCGACAGGGCCGCCTACGTACGGGTCCACGGGTTCTCCCACCTGCAGGCCGAGAGCATGGTCCTCGCCTTCGTCGCCGCACATCGCCAGATCACACGATCCGAGGCGGCGGATCTGTGCTCTCTGACGCCAGCGCAGGCGTCGACACTCCTACGCAGACTCGCCAAGGAGGGGCGGCTCACCATGCATGGCGAGCGACGCGGCGCGCTCTACCGCCTGCCCGATGAGACTGAGGACCCGCCGAGGCCCAACTCCAACGTCTGACGGATCGCTGCCTGGCGACACGAGACACCGCCCCGACAGCTGCGGCATGCTCGAGTCACCGACCACGCCTCGGAGGAACCGTGTCCTGGATCGATTCGCTCTCCCTGATCTTCGCGTTCCTCGGTGCGGGCATCGGCGCGGGCCTCGCCGGGTGGTTCGCCACCCGCACGAGCCGCCACGAGCAGCGCGGGCGACGGTTCGAGGCCGCCCTCGAGCTGCTGGCCTCCCACGAGTCCCGCCAGCGTGCGCTGGGGCGGGCGCGGGTGGTGGAGATCGCCAGTCAGGGAGCCAACTCCGACCCCGAGCGGGAGGAGGCCTTGGCCGTTCTCCGTGAGGACGTCCGGGTCTCCTGCACGAGCGAGGTCCTGTCCCAGCTCTCCGCACAGCTCGCGGGCGGCGCGGGGTCCGTCCGCATCGCCGGCGACGTGACTAACGCCCGGGTCGAAGGAGACGACGTGCTGGTCGGCCCGTCCCTGGTCGACACCGCCCAGGCCTACGTGGACATCGCCGGTGGCTCCGACGCGGCCGGGGACCAGCTCGTGGTGCTCATCGCGCAGGCCGAGCCCCAGCTGGTGCGCTCCGCCTCGGACGAGAGCCCGGTGCGGGCCCGGGTGCAGACCGAGGCCGGCAGCGGGTCGAGCGAGGGGCTCCGGGGCCGGGCCGAGGGTGGTCACCCCCTGCCCACCGACCGCCGCCTGATCCTCGTGAAGCTCAACGCCGAGGCCGAGGGCATGACCCCGGCCGAGCTCAAGGAGCGAGCACGCAAGGCCTGGGTGCTCTCCCTGCCGCGGGTGCAGGGCTTCGCCCCCGAGGCGGTGGTCGCCGTCGTCCGGCAGGAGGTCCGTGGTGCGTGGCGCTTCCGGGACGTCCACCTCAGCGATGAGCCCGGCCGCGTCGAGTTCGACCTCGGTGAGGAGGTCCCCGACCTCATCGGCCGCGAGTTCCTCGACACGGGGCAGAACCCGGTGCGCTACTGGCCCTGAGCGACCGCTCAGCGCAGCGCGTCGATCTCCGGGGGGACGTCGTCGCGGTCCTGCGGGCCGAGGAAGCTCTGGGTCCACCCGTCGCCGTCCGGCTCGATCCGTGAGGTGCCCACGTCGGAGGACAGCACCCACAGCACCTCGCCGGAGTCCTGCCAGGCGATGGCCACCCCGTGCCGGGTGCTGTACGCCTGCTCGGACCGGAACAGCTCGTCACCTGCGTCCCCGCGGATGACGACGTGCAGCATCGCGACGCCGCCGTCCGGCGCGCCCTCGACCAGGGCGGCCTCGAGGGTCCCCGAGGGCGCCGCCACCGACTGCCCGGGGCTGTTCGCCAGCTCCGGGCCCTCACCGCGGCCGCCGCACCCTGCGACGACCATCGCCGCGACGGCGGCCGAGGCCGCGACCAGACCAGCTCGGACCACTGCCCTCATCCTGGGTACCCCTCGATCGAGATCACGCGTCCGCTCCCGTCGACGACCACCGTCGTCGGGGCGGTCCAGCCGATGTGGATGTCATAGGCGTCGGCCTGGCCGAGGGTCAGCACCTCGGCGACCCAGCTCTTCCGCTGGTCCGTCGTGTACTGCGGGTTGGGGTCGATCACGTCGTTCCACCGGTAGCTCGCGTCGATCACCACCTCGAAGGTGCCGTCGGACCGGGGCGTCACCCTCGTGCTGCCGCTGTGCTCGAAGCCGCCCACCTCGGCGTTGGTGCCGTGGAGGTACTGGTAGCCGACGATGCCCTCACCGTTCTCGATCGCCTGCGAGAAGCTCTCGTCGAAGGAGCCCGTCCGCCTGCCGGAGCTGAGGTAGCGCTCGACCGCAGCCACCGCCTCGTCGCCGGTCCGCAGCTGCATGTCCGCCGCGAGGGCGTCGTTGGCCATCATGTACTCGGCCCAGTCCGCGTCGTCCTCGATGACCCAGTCGCCGCCCCCGCGCAGGTAGCGCTCGAGGATCGCCCGGCCGGCCCAGTCGTTGGACAGGTGGCCGTTGCCCGGGTCGTCCCGCCGGGAGAGCTCGTCGGAGCGGATGCGCCGCCCCCCGCGCTCGTCCGGGGTGCGGCGGTCCTCGACCCGATCCCCCAGGGAGGTCGTGACGCCGCCGATCGCGACGACGAAGGCCGCGTGGGCGTCACCCACGGCCACCCTGACCCGGACGATCTCGCCGAGGAGCCGGATCACGTCCGGGGTGCGCTCGGGCTGTGCCGCGAGGAACAGGCCGACCGCCACGGGGTTCGAGGTCAGGGCCGCGCCCCCCAGGCCCATCGCGTTCGCCGAGGCGAGCACGCGCCCGGCGTCGGCCCGCAGCTGCTCGAGGGCGTCCGCGAGCGCGTCGCACGCCTGCGCGGCGGTCCCGGCGAGGGTGCCAGCCGCCTCGAGGGCCTGCTCGTGCACGGCGGCATGCGCTCGGAACCCGTCCCCCGCGGCCCCGGTCCACGACGACCCGGTGGCCCGGGACGCGGCACCCAGGTCCTGACCTGCGGTCCCCACCAGGCGGCGTGCGTCGGCGTGGGCGGTGGCCGCCGCACGCAGCGACACCAGGTCCCCCGGGACGAGGGCCTCGGCACTGCCGTAGAGGGCCATGTCACTCCACCCGCAGCAGGGCGGCGACGCCGGCGTCCACGGACCGGTAGGCCTCGGCGGAGGCGATGAGCTCGGTCGACGCACGGGACAGGACCGACGACAAGCGCTCCAGCTCCTCGGTCAGGGCGCGTGCAGCCGACGCGGCCAGGGCCGTCGTGTCCGGTCGCCCGGTGCTCGGGGCCGACCCCCTCAGCCGCGCGACCGCTGACCCCACGCCGTCGGCGCAGGACCGCACCTGCGCGGCGCACCGGTCGAGGTCCTCGACCATCACCTCGAGCTGGTCCACAGCCCTCCCCCTTCGCCCCCTGCAACGATCCAGGGCCGATGCTAGCGGCCCTGGATCGTGGGGGGTGGGGCGCCGCTCACGCCTCCCGCAGCGCCTCCGTCAGCTTCACGCGCCCACCGAGGCGCAGCAGCGACCGCTCGTAGATCTTCGCCCCCACCGCGATGACGGCCACGGTCGTCACCCCGAGGATGCCCAGGGCCACCAGCGGCTCCCACCACGCGGCCTCCCCGAGGAAGAGCCGCACGGGCATCGCGACCGGGGCGCTCACGGGGAAGAAGGACGCGATGCGCAGCACGGTGTCGTTGTCGTTGAAGAAGATGACGAGGAAGTACGGCGCCATCGTCATCATCATCACGGGGGTCAGCACCGGGCCGGTGTCCTCGATGCGGGAGACCAGCGAGGCGCTCGCGGCGAAGATCGCGGCCAGCAGCACGAACCCGACGACGAAGAACAGGGCGAACCACACCAAGGGGCTGCCGAGGGTCCCGAGCATCTCGTCCTGACCGATGACCATCAGCCCCGCGACGCTCACCGCGGCCAGGGCCGCCGTCTGGGCGAAGGCCAGCACGCTGTTGCCGAGGATCTTGCCCGCGAGCAGCGCCCGCGCCGAGACGCTCGACAGCAGGATCTCCACGATCCGCGACTGCTTCTCCTGGACGGTGTTCTGCGCGATGGTCCCGCCGAAGGTCATCGCGGTCATCATGAACACGAGGCCGAAGGCCAGCGAGACGAGGAAGCGGAGCCCGAAGCCTGGCGCCTCGTCCCCGAGCAGCTCGACCTCGGGGGTCGCCGACAGGGCGGCGAGCACGTCCTCGGGGACGCTGTCGAGGGCCAGCACCCGGATCCCCAGCACCCCGGCCGAGCTGTCCGGGATCACGGCGGCCTCGACCTCCTCGTTCTCGACGAGGGCGCGGGCCGCGGCGTCGTCGGAGGCCGGCACCCCCTCGAGCCCCTCCGACTCGGCGACCATCGAGGCCACCTCCGGCACGACGGCGACACGGGTCGGGTCGGTCTCGCGGCCGGACAGCACCGAGCCCAGCACGATCGCCGCGAGCACCCCGAGCAGCAGCACCGCCGCCGAGATGAGGAAGGACTTGGACCGGAGCTGGGTGACGACCTCCCGTTCGGCGACCAGCATCGTGGCCTGCAGGGTGCCGGGCACCGCGGGCCGGGGTGCCGTGGAGGCGGTCGACGGAGCGGGGGTGCGGGACGGCTGGGTGGTGCTCATCGGACCGGCTCCTCGATGGTCTCGTGCTGCTCGTTCAGGTCAGGTGCTGGGGCCTCGCCCGCAGCGGTCCCGCTCGTCTCGCTCTCGTCGCGGACGATGTCGCGGAAGATCTCGGCCAGGGTCGGGCGCACCGGCGTGAACTCGAGCAGCGGGGCCTGGGAGATCGCGGTGCGCACCACGCGCTGGGCGGTCTCCTCGTCGGCGTCGAACAGGGCCCAGCCGCCCGCGAAGTCGACGACCTGGACCCCGGGCTCGGCGCGCAGCCAGCCCATGTCCCCCGCGGAGCTGATCTCGTAGCGGGGCTCGGCGTATCGCTCGCGCAGCTCCTCGCGCCCCCCTGCGGCGCGAACCTGCCCTCCCGCGATCACCACGACGTCGTCGCACAGCCGCTCGACCACGTCGAGCTGGTGGGAGGAGAACAGCACCGGCACACCGCGCGCGGCCCGCTCGGTCAGCACCCCCACCACGGTGTCCACAGCCATCGGGTCCAGGCCCGAGAACGGCTCGTCGAGGATCAGCACCTCGGGGTCGTGCACCAGGGACGCGGCGATCTGCACGCGCTGCTGGTTGCCGAGGGACAGGTCCTCGAGGTTGTCGTCAGCGCGCTCGCCCAGGTCCAGGCTCTCGAGCAGCTCACGGGCCCTCCGGTCGGCCACCCCCCGGTCGTAGCCGTGCAGCCGCGCCAGGTAGGTGAGCTGCTCGGCCACCCGCATCTTCGGGTAGAGCCCACGCTCCTCGGGCATGTACCCGAAGGCCCGGCGCCCCTCGGCGTCCAGGGGTCGGCCGTCCATGGTGACCTCCCCCGAGTCTGGGGTGAGGACGCCGAGGATGATGCGCATGGTCGTCGTCTTGCCGGCGCCGTTGCCGCCGACGAAGCCCGTGAGGCGGCCCCGCTCGACGCCGAAGTTCACATCGTCGAGCACGAGCCTGTCCCCGTAGGACCGGTGGATGCCGTCGAGCCGCAGCATGGTCACTCCTTGGTGGGTCCGGTGATGGCTCCACGCTAGGCAGCGCCCGGCCTGTGCGGCTCAGGCGCGAGGCTGAACCTGGCGGCCCGCCCGCCTCCGCCTCGAGGGGGAGGCGACGGCGAGGGGTGGGGCGGCTCAGTGCCGGACGAGGCCGTGCTCGTAGGCGAAGACGACGGCCTGCACGCGGTCCCGCAGCCCGAGCTTCATGAGGATGCTCGAGACGTGGGTCTTGACCGTGGCCCGGCCCAGGTACAGCTCGGTGGCGATCTCGTCGTTGGCGAGGCCGCGGGCCACGAGCAGCAGCACCTCGTGCTCCCGCTCGGTCAGCGCTGCGAGCCGGCCGGTGGGCACACCGTCGGGACCCCCCGAGCCCTCGGCGCGGCGACCGGCGACGGCGCGGGAGATCACCGCCCGCGTCACCTCGGGGGCCAGCAGCGCATCCCCCGCGGCCACCGAGCGCACGCCGTCGACCAGCTGCTCGGGGCGGGAGTTCTTCAGCAGGAACCCCGAGGCCCCCGCGTCGAGGGCCTCGACCAGGTAGTCCTCGCGGTGGAAGGTGGTGAGGATCAGCACCCCGGCGTGGATCTCGGGGTCGGCGACCACCAGGCGGGTGGCCTCGAGGCCGTCCATGTCCGGCATCTGCACGTCCATGCAGATGACGTCGGGCTGCAGGGCGCGGGCCTGATCCAGGGCCTGCCGACCGGTGCGGGCCTCGCCCACCACGGTCAGGTCGGGCTGGATGTCGAGGATGGTCCCGATCCCGGCACGCACCAGCTCCTGGTCGTCCACGAGCAGCACCCGGTACGGGCCTGTGCGGGTGGGCTGGTCGTCAGTCGTCACGGTCGCTCCTCAGCGGTACCTGGGCTCGGACGAGGAACCCGCCGCGCTGCCGCGGTCCCGCCTCGAGGGTCCCGCCGTCGGCGGCGACCCGTTCACGCATCCCGACCAGCCCCAGGCCCGAGGAGGGCGTGCTCGCCCGTCGGCCGCCCGCGCCGTCGTCGGCGACCTCGAGCTCGACCGCGCCGGGCAGGTAGCGCAGACGGACATCAGCCCGGGCCCGCACACCGCCGTGCTTGCGGGTGTTGGTCAGCGCCTCCTGGGCGATCCGGTACAGGTTGAGCGACACCAGGGGCGGCAGGGGCACAGGGTCCCCGACCACCTGGTACGTGGCCCCGAGCCCAGCCTCGACCGTGCGCTCGACCAGCTCGGGCAGGCGCTCGACGCTCAGCGACCCGACGCCGTCGGGCGCGTGCCGGCCGACCCGCGCCGTGAGGTCGCCCGCAGGTCCCTCGCCGAGGGCAGGGTCGTCGCCCGTCGCCGGCTCGCGCGCCGTCTCGCGCAGCATGCCGAGCACGCCCTGCAGCTCGTCGATGCTCTGGCGGGCTGAGTCCTCGACCTGCTCGAGCGCACGGGCCGCACGCTCGAGGTCGGTTCCCAGGAGCGTGCGGGCCGCAGCCGCCTGGACCCCCATCATCGACACGTGGTGCGCGACGGCGTCGTGCAGCTCGCGGGCCAGCCGCAGCCGCTCGAGGGTCACGGCCTGCTGCTCGACCACCTGCCGCTCGATCTGCAGCAGCCGGCCGCGGTACGCCGTGCGGGCACGCTCGCGGGCCGAGGCCCAGGCGTGGTCCCCGAACCAGTACGCCCCGGCGAAGTACAGGATGTTGGTGAGCAGCTGGATGAGCATGAAGGCCACCAGCGGCGAGAACACCCCCGCGCGGGACAGGTCGGGCATGGAGTCGGGGTCCGTGACGCTCCGGAAGAGCGAGATGATCAGCCACGCGAACATCACCACGACGATGCCGAGCCGCACCGCGGTGGCCCGACGTCGGTCCGGCTCCCACGCGCCCACCGTGTACAGGGCCATGAACAGCGTGATGTTGATGAACAGCGTCTCGGGGACGAGCAGCTCCGCGGTCACCACGAAGGCCACCGTGATCACCACGGCCACCGCGCTCGGGTACCGGCGCCGCAGGGCCAGGGGAAGCGTCGCGGCGGCCAGGCACAGCAGCGCGACCCACCCCTCGGCGGGCTCCCCGTAGAACCCGGTCGTGCGTTGCAGGACCATGCTCAGCAGGGCGCCGACCAGCAGGGCACCGGCCACCGCGGCGTCGTTGCGGACCTGGTCGGGACCGACGGCCTCCCGCCGCCAGCCGGGCTGGTCCGGGTCCGGCGCGGCGACCACCAGCTCGGACGGTTCGCCCAGGGCCCGGGGCGCGACATCGGCCTCGGTGGTCGTCGGTGAGCGGTCCACGGGCGCAACCGTAGAGGACTTCCGGGTCACCCGCGGGACCCGTCGAGCCAGGTGAGCACCGCCAGCACACGACGGTGGTCCGCGGAGGAGGACGGCAGGTCCAGCTTCATGAACAGGTTGCTGATGTGCTTCTCGACGGCACCCTCGGTCACGACGAGCCGCCGCGCGATCGCGGTGTTCGACCGGCCCTCGGCCATGAGCCCGAGCACCTCGCGCTCCCGCGGGGTGAGCGCCACGAGGGGGTCGGCGGCCTGCCGGGGCACCAGCAGCTGGGCGACGACGTCGGGGTCGAGCACCGAACCGCCGGCCGCGACGCGCTCCACCGCGTCCGACAGGGCGTCCAGGTCCTGGACCCGGTCCTTGAGCAGGTACCCGACCCCGCCGGCACCGCCCCCGCCGTTCCCGCCCGACGGCGTGGCGAGCAGGTCACGGGCGTAGGACTCCTCGACGTACTGCGACAGCACCAGGACGCCCGTGCCGGGCGCCTCCCGGCGGACCGCCACGGCGGCCCGGAGCCCGTCGTCGGTGAAGGTCGGTGGCATGCGGACGTCGACCACGGCGAGGTCCGGTCGGTGCTCGAGGACCGCGGGCAGCACCGCATCGGCGTCACCGACAGCAGCCACGACCCTGTGACCGGCCTCGTCGAGGAGCCGGACGAGGCCCTCGCGCAGCAGCACCGAGTCCTCGGCCAGCACGATCCGCATGGGGTCAGTGTGGTGCACGCGGGCCTCGTCCGGTGCGGACCAGCCGGTCAGGTCCAGGGCAGGGTGGCGGCGATCCGCGTCGGACCGCCGTCGGGGCTGTGCACCGAGAGCTTCCCGCCGAGCCCGTCGACCCGGTCGGCCAGGCCCGCCAGGCCGTGCCCCTTGCTGAGCATCGCGCCACCGGCGCCGTCGTCCTCGACCGTGACCTGGAGGCTCCTGGGCTCGCCCTGGACCGCCCCCGGGCCCTCGGGGCCGTCCACCACCGAGACGGTCACCGCGGCGGTGGAGGCCGACGCGTGCTTGGCGACATTGGTGAGCGCCTCGGTGACCACGTAGTACGCGGCGCTCTCGGTCGCGGCGGCCGGGCGCCGACCCTCGGGCAGGTCCACCCGCACCGAGGTCGGCACGGCCGAGCGGGCGACCACCGCGGTGAGCGCCGCCGCCAGGCCGCGATCGGTGAGGATCGGCGGGGCGATGCCGCGGGAGAGACCACGCAGCTCGGCGAGGGCCTCGGCCGCCTGGGTGCGCGCCTCGGCGATCATCGCGCGGGCCTCGTCAGGGTCGTCGGCCAGGCGGCGCTCGGCCGCCGACAGGTCCATGCCGAGCCGGACCAGACGCTGCTGGGGACCGTCGTGGATGTCACGCTCGAGCCGTCGCAACGAGTGCGACTCAGCCGCCGCTGCGACCGCGCGGCGACTGGTCAGCTCGTCGACCTGGGCCGCGAGCGCCGCCCGCGAGGAGCCGGTCAGGAGCAGCCGGGCCCACCCCACGTGCACCTGGGCGCAGGCCCGGGTCACCGGCACGAGGCTGAGCGCGAAGAGGATCCCAAGGATCAGGTTGAACTGGGCCTCGCTGATCGGCAGACCGAGCAGCTCGACGAGGGTCGTGTTGGTCTCGGGGTTGGGCAACCACCGTTCCCAGAACCAGAAGGTGAGGCCGCCGAGGGTCCCGGCCCACCAGGTCAGCACCACCGAGAAGGTCACGACCGAGAGCGTCAGCCCTCCGATGCCGTGCAGCACCGCCGCCCAGCGGCGGGGGTCGGCGAGCAGGCCGAGCATCCGGCGCAGGCCCGAGCCGCGGCGCGGGGCGTAGCGCACCGGCGCGAGCGTGGTCCCGCGGGCGGCGAGGCGATGGCGTTCGAGCCGCCCGAAGCCCACGGCAGCGGCGAGGGTCCCGGCAGCAACCGGCACCCCGACCACGGTGATCAGCAGGGCGGCCGCGAGGGAGAGCCCGGTGACCAGCACCGTGAAGGAGACCAGGGTGATCGGCAGGCCCCCCAGCACGTAGGCCGTGTCCCGACCGAGGCGTGAGAGCGTGCTGGAAGGCGTCGTCAAGGTCATGTGCTCGATCCTGCCGAGGGAGCAGTCATGTGCACGATCCTGCCTCCCGGTGGACCGGAGGTAGGGCTGGCCCCACCCCCCCGGGTCCCCTCCCTACGGCGTGGGCGGCCTACGCGCCGTCGCGCGCCCCTGCGGCGTCGGCCTCGGGCGGGTCGATCACCGAGGGACGGTCGTAGTCCTCGCCCGGTGTCGTCTCCCACTCGTGGCAGCCGGTCATCACCAGGATGGTCGAGTTGGTGGCGGTACCGAAGTACACGCGCCCCCCGAACTCGTCCTCAGCGACGCGACGCACACCGTCCGGGCGTTCGACAACGGTCGTGACCTCGCTGAACCCGTGTCGAGCACTGACATCCTCGACCACCTCGAGGAAGCGGTCCCGGGCCTCACCCTCGTAGCTGCCCCGGGCCAGGAGCCCACGGAAGGTCGCCGTCTCGGCCGCGGCGGACACCTCCGGACATCCCGAGCGGGTCAGCCCAAAGCCCTCCGCGTCGGGCTCCCAGACCAGGCCGCCCGGGTCAGCCTCCAGCGCCTCGACGATCTCGACCTGCATCGCCTCGTACCTGTCCAGCACCTGCTCCATCGACGGCCGGGCATCCATGGTGACCTCCTCTTCGCTCTGGGACCCCCCCTGCGCTGCACAGGCAGCCAGCACAGCGACCACGACGAGCGGCACAGCCGCCCGCCATCGGCACAACCTCGTCACCGGTCCACCTCGATCATCCTGTCCTCCGCACCGACGACGACCGCCGCGATGTTGTGCTGGCTGGTCGTGTCCTGGGTCAGGTACGCACTGTGCCCTGTCGACCGGTTGAGCGTCGCGCCGTCCATCTGCGACTCGTCGGTGGACAACGAGCGCAACCCGTCCATGCGGCTCGGGTCCCCACCGAACCGGCCGAGGTCCGCAACACCGTCCCAGTCTGCCTCGAGCTGGAACACCTGGCCCGAGGGCACCTGCAGGTCGGTGACGTCACCGGTCGCGATGCCCGGGGAGCCGAAGATCACCGCTGAGTCGACGCCGGTCGACTCCTGGAGGGCCACCCCCGTCGTCGTCGAGCCGTAGGAATGGCCCAGGGCCGTGAGGTTCGGGTTCACCGGGCGCGAGGCGTCGATACCGCGGTAGAAGTCGGCGAGGGCCGCGCCTCCGGTGTTCGCGGAGTCCTGGCTGGTGACGAAGTCACTGCCCGGACGGTGCCACTCGCTCCACTGCGGGGCCTCGTAGCCGAGCCACGAGACGGTCGCGACCGTGCCGCCGTCGCCGTGCCACAGCGACTCGTCCCGGGCCACACGCGCCAACTTCTCCATGTCGCGGTCGTAGCTGGCCATGCTGCCCCCGACGGTCGATGTGAAGCCCGGGGTGAACACAGCCACGTGGTCCGCGCTGTCTACGTCCCCGACAGCGACGGCCGCCATGAGCTGGCGAGCGCCTGTCGGGTCGAGCACGAGGAGCTGTCGACCTCCGCGGGACAGCACCTCCTCGATGGCGTCGAGCCCGGCGAGCTTCTCCTCGACGATCTTCAGTGCAGCGTCGTCGTTGGTGAACGTGCCGCCGAACCAGTTGCTGTCGAGGTTCGCGCGCAGCCGCTCGGCCTCGGCCTCGAGCTCGGAGCGGTAGGTGTCGATGAGCGCCCGGTTGGCCTGGTCGCGGATCCCGGCCGGGATGCCGTCGGTGTTGCCGAGCCACTCCGGGTGCTCGGCCAGCACCCAGGCCTGCTGCTCCTCGGACATGGAGCGCCACCAGGCGTTGGCCTCCCCCGGGCTGGCCCCCTCCGGCATCGGCGGCACCGAGGCGACGTCCGAGGCGGAGACCAGCGGGCCGTCCGACTGCGCGACGCCGTCCAGCGCTGCTGCCAGGGTGGCGTCCGCGTGCTGCGCGGCCCGCACGGCCTGGGCGATGCGGTCGGCGATCTCCGCGATCGCGATGTCCCGGTCCCGGGCGACCTCGGGCTCCCAGCACGCGATGTCGCTCACGGCCCCCGTGCTGCGGTCGACCCGGAAGCCCTGGCCCGAGGCCCACTCGAGGGCCGACTCGAGCTCGGCCTGGGCCGCGCGCAGGGTCGCCGCGGCGTCGTCGGCGGCCGCGGCGACCGACCCGGCCTCGGCCGCCATGCGGGACAGGTCGCGGCCGAGGCGGTCGTGCACGCGGCGGGCCGGTTCGCGCGAGGTGCTGACCCAGGTGGTGGGGGGCTGGCTCCGAGTCAGCTCGTCCTCGGCGACCAGCAGGGAACGTCGGTGCTGCACCAGCGCGTCCGCGATCGCGGCCACGTCGTCCGGCCGCCAGGACAGGACCGTGTCGATGGCACTCATCGGGGCGTGCTGCCCAACCGCGAGGTGAGACGGGAGAGGCTCGCGCCGCTGCGCTGGTCCGTGGCGGCCAGGGCGTCGGCGGACGCCTGGAGGTTCTGGGCGTAGGCGCGTGCGTCCGCCACCCAGGCCTCGGCGGCAGCCGACCACACCGAGGAGAGCCGACGCGCGCTGGCCGCGCTGGTCGACCCGGGCAGGGCCGCCGCGAGGGACGTCGCCTCGCGGTGATGGGGGACCGCAGCAACAGCCTCCGCCCCCTGGTCGGCCTGGCGGGCTGCGTCGCGGACGTCGCCCCCGTCGATCTCGACCCGGTCCCCCACGTTCGCCCCCTCGTCCGTCGTCAGCCCCCCGCGTGACGACCGGCTGATCGTGCCAGGGCCCCGGCGTCGTCGTCCAGACGGACCCTCACTCCCAGCCCCGTGTCGCCTCCTCCAGGCGCTGCCTCCCGAGCCGCGCCGTCGTCCGGCCGCGCTCGAGGAAGGTCGCCGCGAGCACCACGGCCAGGCCGAGCACTGCCACGAGCACCCACATGCCTGCCTGCCCGACGCCGGGCAGCAGCGCGACCAACGGCACGACCACCGCGAGGGCGAGGCCCGCGAGCACCACCATCGCGCCGGTGACCAACCGCCGTCGGACACGGGTGGCGACCCCCCACAGGGCGAGGGCGACGCCGATCGCCGCGGCGACCAGAGCGTGCACCACCGAGTCCGTCAGGGCTGACACGAAGGAGGAGACGACGAGGAACGCCATGCCGGCGAGCTCGAGCCAGGCGATGCCGCCGTCGACCACGGGCTGGTCGCGGTCGCGCCGGTCGGCCCGCCAGACCGCGACGACGACCAGCAGGGCCAGCCCGACAGGGACGGTGAACCAGACGGGGCTCGTGCCCACGGACTGCGCTGCGTACACGGCCCACGCGATCCAGGCGATCACGGGGGCGGCCATGCGCAGCCCGAGCACCCGCCAGGCCACGCCGAGGGCAGCAGCCTGGACCGCGGCGGCCGCGAGGACGGCTGCGCCGAGGATCACGTCCCCGACCGAGGGCAGGGCGAGCAGGGCGAGAGCCACTGTCGCGATGCCCAGGGCGGAGGCGGAGCGGCCCCACGCCGAGCCCGCGCGACGCAGCAGGACGGTGGCGACCGCCGCGGCGACGCTGACCCCGACGAGCACCAGGACCCGCGTACCGCCCGGGGCCTGCGCGGCCGCCAGCCCGGCGAGCAGACCGGCGGTGGCGGTGGCCGCGGCGACCTCGCGCCACCACGTCCACGGCCCCACCCGCACGAGCACCACGGCGGTGACGGTCAGCAGGGCCCAGGCGAGGACGTGCCACCAGCCGAGGACGACGGCCTCACCCATCGGCGCCTCGACGAGCAGATCGGCCCCCGAGGGCTGCGTGGTCGACCCGAGGACCACGGACCCGAGGGCGGTGGACGCCGGTGAGGTCGCGCCGACGGCGGCCCCCACGCTCAGCACCGCGGCCACGGTTCCCCACGGGAGCAGCCATGACCGACCGCGGCCCAGGGCCTGGACCGCGAGCGCCAGGGCGAGCAGGCCCGCGGCCCCCGCGACGGCGGTCGCCTCCGAGGCGAGCTGGGTCGACCAGTCCGCCGCGGTGGGCACGACGCCCCAGGCGGCGGCCGCGGCGACAGCGCCGATCCACTGCCGCACCCGACGGGTGGTCCCGTGCTCCCGCACGACGGCGAGCGCGGTGTGCGCGGCCGCGAGGGCGACCAGGGCCAGCACGGTCCACCACGGGCCGGCGTCGACCGTCGCGCTGAGGACCAGTGCGGTGCCGGCCCAGCCGAGCACCTCGCTCAGCCCTCGACGTCGGCGCAGGCTGACGGCCGCGGCGACCACGGTGGCGCCGATGACCAGGCGGACGAGGACCCGCTCCCCGGGCTCGGCCTCCGCGAGGGCGACGACGGCGGGCAGCACGGCACCGGCGGCAAGGGGCACGTCCCACCGCGCCCAGCGTCGGGTGGGTGTTGCGGGTGGGGTGGGTGTTGCGGGTGGGGTGGTTGCGGGTGGGGTGGTCGCGGGGCGGGGCCAGCGGCGGGCGATCAGCTGCGCCGCGCCCGCCATGGCGAGGACGGTGGCGACGTGCAGCCAGGCCCCCGGGTGGTCGGCGCCCAGCAGCCCGCCGGTGGCGAGCCAGGCGAGCAGCACGGCGATCATCCCGATGGTGCCGACGCCGGTCAGCGCGGACACCCCCGCGACGACGAGGGCAGCACCGGCGATCACGAGCCCGGCGCTCCAGGACCGGCTCGAGCCCAGGGCGACGAGCACCCCGAAGGACACCTGCACCGCACCCACCAAGGCAGGGGGCAGGGCCGCGGCACGGCGCGGCAGCAGGCGGGGGTCCCTGGGCCGGGCGCGGTCGGCGAGGAAGGCACCCAGGGCGAGCAGGCCACCTGTGCCGACGAAGGTCGCGGCCAGGAGAGTCCCCCCGGCGACCTGGTCCTGCGGGGTGAGGAGCAGGACGACGAGGACGAGCGGCGTGACCACGGTCCAGGCCGTCCAGGTCAGCACCGGGTGCCGCCGTCGGGTGAGCAGGGCCTGCGCGATCACCGCCGCGAGGGTGACCGCCTGCGGCGCCCCCCAGACCGAGGTCGCAACGGCCAGCAGCACCAGGCCGTAGCCGAACCACGGCAGCAGCGGGACCACGCGGCCTGCGCGGATCACCCGCGTCAGCGCGGCCAGCACCAGGCCGGCCCCGGCGGGCAGCACGGACCACCACGGGTGCTCCACCGGGAGGACGCCGGTCACGTGCGCGGCGAGCACCGTGGAGGTCACCGCGCTCGCCAGGGCCAGGGCCCAGGGGCCGTGCCGTCCGGCAGCGCCCAGAGCGTCGAGCAGCCTGACCACGGGCGAGCCGCCGGTGGTCGGGATCTCTCCGGGCGCCCCGACGGCCGGTCGGTCCGAGGCGAGGGCTGTCACGAGCCAGCCCGCGGTGGCGGCCAGCGCGGTCGCGGTGAGGGCGACCAGGAAGGCGGGTTCGTCGAAGAGGTGCGGGAGGCGGGCGGGGGGCGCCGGGTCGAGGGCGACCAGCGCGGCCACCACGGCAGTCACGTGGCCCGCGAGGCCCAGGGCCCCGCGCGCGCGGCTCGCGGAGGAGCGGACCTCGGCCCCCGGGGGGACGCGCCGGTTGCCCAGGACCACGGCGAGCAGGCCCAGCACCGCGAGCACCCCGGCGCGGACCACGACGTCGACCTCGAGGGCCGCGGCAGCGGTGAGCCACCCCCACCACACGACCGGGGTGGCCACCCCGACGGTCCAGACCCGCGGGAGCGGGCCGGCGACGAGCGCCCCGAGGAGCAGGAGCACCACGACGGGGACGGCGGCCCGCGGCCACCACTCCCCCTCGGTGAGCCAGCCGTCCGCGGTCCCCGCCACGGTCGCCAGCAGCGTCATCCCGCCGACGGCCCCCCACCACCAGATCCACAGGTCCGGTCCGCCGGGTCGCCGGAGCCAGCCGCGGGCCAGAGGGGTGGCCGCCAGGACCAGGCCCGCGGCGACCAGCAGCGTCGCGGGTCCGTCGAGCAGGTCCGCCACGGCCGCGAGGGCGAGCAGCGGGGCACCAGCCGCAGCGACGTCGAGACCACCACCGAGCCCGCGCACCACCGTGGCCTCGGTGCGACGCCAGGTCGCCCACCCTGCGAGGAGGGCGATCGCCCCGACGGCCCACCACCCGTCGGCCACGGCGAGCAGCGCCACCGTGGGCAGGGCCCAGGCGAGCACCACGCGCCCGGGGCCCTGACCGCGGACCAGCAGACGTTCCGCCAGGACCACGCCGACCACGAGCACCCCGGGCAGCAGCACCGGCAGCAGTGCCGGGCCGGCCGCGGAGGGGTGCTCGGCGGAGAGCAACGGCGTCCCCGCCTCGGTCGCGAGCAGCCGCAGCACGACCACGAGCCAGGCGAGCACGAGCACCAGGTCTGCCGAGGCCGCGGCGATGCGTCCCGAGGCCCGCAGCACCAGCGCCAGGGCGAGCACCGTCACCACGAAGGGCAGCACCGGCCAGCCCTCGACCAGACCCGCGACGACCGCGAGCACGCCCACCACCACGGCCCCGGGCAGGGCAGCGGTCAGCGCCCCCTGACCCAGCCGACCCCGCAGGCCGTCGCGCGCAGCCCAGGCCCGTCCGAGCAACGTCGTCGCGAGGGCGGTGAGGGTGACGACCGCGATCTGTGCGGCCCCGGGGACGGCGACGTCCTCCCCTGCGGGCACCGGGCGCCCGAGGCCGACGGCTCCCATCGCGGCCGCAAGCCACAGCACCGGGGCGACGACGGCGACCAGGGCCGTGGTGGGCCAGCGCCGGGCGAGCAGCACGTAGACCAGGGCCAGGGCTGCGATGCCCAGGCCTGCACCGATCGGCAGAGCTGCGCCGTGGAGGTCGGGCGGGAACGGGGCGCCGTCGACCATGGAGGTCACCAGCATGAGGGCGAGCAGCAACCCACCCAGAGCCACCATGGCCCGCGCGACGAAGGTCGCCCCGCTGCGTCCCAGCAACCAGGCCGCCACGAAGGGCACGACGGCGACCGCGAGCTCGGCCACGGGTCGGATGGTCGGAGCGACGTCACCGAAGGCGAAAGCCACCAACCCGAACACCCCGACGAAGAGCAGCAGCACCCCGAGGTAGGCGAGGCCGTGCACCGTGAGGTCGAGGTCCAGGCGCCGACGGACCGTCGCCCACCAGCGCGCCGCCGGGCCCGGCTCGGCCGGTGGGCGCGGTGCGAGCGGCAGGGCGGGACCCCGCCCGGCGGGCACAGGCGGGAGGGCCTGGGCTGGGGCGGGAGCAGCACCGGAGGCAGCGGGCGCGACCGTACCCGGGAGGGGCAGCGACGGGGCTGGCGCCTGGGCTTGGGGCTGCTGGGCGTGCGAGGGCTGGGCCGGCGCCGTGGGCTGGGCCGGAGGGGTCGGCGGAGCGAACGCGGGCTGGGCCTGCGTGGTCGACGGGTCTGCGGTGGGCGGAGCCGTGGGAGTGGCAAGGCTCGGAGTGGTGGGGCTCGGAGGGGCGGGGGCGGCCGGGGCGGCCATCGGGGCGGCGGCGTGCTCCCCTCCGTGTCGCGCTTCGGTCGCCAGCTCGTCGGTGAACCGCGCCAGGGCGTGCACGACCGCGTCGGTGGCTGCGCCGCGTCGTCGGGCCTCGGGCAGGTAGGTGTCCCGGACGAAGCGCAGGCTCTCCAGGTGCTGAGGGCCGAAGGCCGGAGGGCGACCGTCCCAGACACGGGCGCCGTCCGACTCCCAGGGGGTCCACTGCGCACCGTCCCACCAGCGCATGGCGGTGATGCGGTGCGGATCGGGATACCACCCGGCGTTCCATCGTCCCTGCACGTGCCCTCCTGCGGTCGGCTGGGCGCCATCCTGGCCTACCCGGACCACGAGCGGGGCGCAGGACCACGACGACCTCGGCCGGCGAGCCCGCCGAGGGCCATCCCGATCGTGACGGGCGGGCCCGTGCCCACCGTCCACAGGCCGCTCTTCGCGGCCGTCCTCCACAGGTATGCGGTCCCGCCCCACGGCCCCCTCACCCCCTGGCTAGCTTCGGTCTCCGTCAGACCAGACGGCCAACGACGAGCAGGGGGACCACGTGGATCACGAGATGGCGGTCAGCGCCGACGAGCTCCGGCGGGTCGAGGACCGCGTGGCCACGGGGGCGGACACCCTGCGCGGGGGCATCAGCGACGCGGGGCCCACCATCAGCGGGGTCGGGAGCGAGGAGATCGCGACCCTCCTCGGACTGCACCGCGAGGAAGGCCGAACCCTCGTCGCCGTCCTCGAGGGGACGGTCGAGAAGCTGCAGCAGACCCGGGCCGCCTACTCAGAGACCGACACGAGCGTCTGGACCCGCCTGCTCGACCTCGAGCAGGGCCAGGTGACGGCCTCCTCGCACCGCATGAGCGTGGCATGAGCATCTCCACGGTCCTCGAGGTGGACCTCCCGGGCTGCTCGGCGGCCGCCGAGGAGCTGCACGCCCTCGCCGGCGAGCTCGAGGGGGCGGGCACCGTGGTCGCCACCGCCCGGCAGACCGAGTGGGACGGTGACGCAGGTGACGCCTACCGCAGCCGCATGGCCACGGTCGTGACCCACCTCGACTCGGCCGCCGCCTGGTGCGAGAGCTCCGCGAGCGCGATCGAGACCTTCGGCGACGCGGCCCGGTGCGCTCGTGCCGCGATCGACGGTGCCCGCGACGCGGCCGCGGCGGCGGGCCTCACCGTGACCGCGAGCGCCGTGCTGGCCCCTGCTGCGGCACCGGTCACCGTCGGGGCCCAGCTCGTCGGCGGGCCAGCGGTCGCGACGCTGCTCGAGGCCGCGCACGCGGTCACCCGGGCCGAGGTCGACCGGGCTCGGGGCGACCTCGAGGTGGCGCGGCAGGAGCTCGTCGAGGCCCTCCGCTCGGCGGAGCAGGCCCGGTTGCCCTCGGTGGCCGAGCTGTTGCCCGACGGGGGGACCTCGCTCGCTGCGGGGGTGGTGCGGTCCGACGTGTTCGGGGCCTTCGTGCTCCAGCCCTCGAAGGACGCCCTCGCGCGGTATCGGCGCTTCCCGCTCCTGGTCCCGAGGGCCGACGCCCCCATGATCTCGATCGTCCCGCGGCCCGCGGTGACCACCGAGCTCGGCATCCCGCTCGTCCAGCACCGGTCCGGGCTCTTCCTGCCGCAGTACTCCTCGGCCGACCCGGCGGTCCTCCAGCTCAAGGAGGCCTCCCAGGGGCCGACGTTCCACCGCCTCGACCGACCGACTCTCGTGACCGACGCCGGCCTGGGCCGTCCTCCGACCTGGGCGCGTGTGGGCGGTCGCTCGCTGGGGGCCGCTGGGACCGGCCTCACGGTCTATGACGCCTACGCGAGGCAGTGGGAGGAGGACCGGTTGGCCCACCCCGGATGGACCGAGGACCAACGGGTGCTCAGCGCGACGACGACAGCCGCGGTCGAGGGCGGGGCCACGGCTGGAGGGGCCTGGGTCGGTGCCAAGCTCGGCGCTGCGGCGGGCTCGTTCTTCCCCATCCCCGTGGTCGGCACGGTGGGGGGAGCACTGATCGGGGCTGCCATCGGGGCTTTCGTCGGAGGTCGGCTGGCCGCGGAGGCAACCGCCCAAGGCCGCGAGATCCTCGCTGGCGATGCACCTCCGCGATGATGGCGACATGCTGCCCGCCCTCGCGTCCTCACGAGGGAGGTCTTCATGCTCCGGATGATCCTTGCCTACGCCTTTGCCTTCGGGATGCTGGGCCTGGGGCTGGGCCACTACGCCGGGCGCCTGCGCTTCCTGATGCGCCACGTGCAGATCCATCGCTACGAGTCCCTCTCCTTCGCCTGGATCGGCGGTGGCCTCCTCATCCCCCTCTCGGCCCCCCTGGTCCTCGGGATCGAGGAGCCGTGGGCCGCAGGGGCGGTCGCCGTGATGTTCGGCACCCTCGCGGTGCTGCACGCCTCGACCGTCGCGGTGATGTCCGTCGGCGTGCTCGGGCTCTTCTGGATGCCGCCCTTCCTCCGCCCCGCCTGGATGAAGGAGGCCCGCCGCCCGTCACTCCCCCCACCCCCGGAGGCCCCATGACCACCACCACAGCGATGCCGACCGTGACCTGCCCGACGACGGGCGTGACGCTGCCCGTCCCGCCTGGCTGGGAGCAGGTCGACGCACCCGGCTGCACCCTCGCCCTCGCGGGCCCACCCCGACAGGCGGCGCGGAACGGCACCGAGATGCGCGCGAGCGTCGTGGTGACGGCCCACCCCCACGCCGACGGGACCAGCACCGACGTGCACGCCCTCGGCCACGCCGCCCTCGCCGCTGCCACCCTCGACCCGGGCAGCCTGCCGATCGCCTACGACGTGCTCCCCCTGCCCCGAGCCCTCGGCAGCCGGCGGCTGATCGTGAGCGCGACGCAGGGAACGCTGCCGGTGGAGATCACCCAGGTCCTCGCGGTCACCGACCGCCACGCCCTCAGCATCACCGCGACCCGGCCCGTCGGGGACCTCGGGGACCCCAGCGCGACGACCAGCACCGTCCTCGGCGGCATCGAGCTCGGGGAGGGAGCATGAGCGAGGTCCCCCTCGACACCTACCTCCTGGAGGTCGACGAACCCGTCGAGGACCTCGTCGAGATCCTTCCCGAGCGACCCTTCGCACCGAGCGGGGTCCAGGTCCCGGCCGAGCTCCTCGACCAGCTGGGCCCGACGCTGCGCCTGCGCCGCACCCCACCGGCACTGGTCGAGGCCGGCCTCGCGCAGCGCAGCGGTGCCCTCACCCCGATCGGGCAGCACCTGTCCCGGCTGCACCGCAGCCCCGACCACCGCCTGCGGGTCGACGCGACCACCGCGGACGGCCAGGCCGGACACCTCGAGGCCTCGTTCCGCGAGGGCTACGCCGCAGTGCTCGCCACCCCCTCCCCCCTGGCCCCTCAGCCCAGGGGCCAGCGGTACGACGTCGACCCGTTCGTCGACGTGGTCGACGCCGCGCAGGTGCCCGGGGTGCTCGCAGCGTGGATCGGGCTCCGACCGGCGTGGAGCCTGGCCACCGAGCCGGCGACGTTCCCCCGCCACTACCTCGACGACCGGCTCCGGTCGCCCACGGCCCCGCCACCGCCCGACGCAGACCCGCACCTGCGCCACGTGTGGAACCAGACGTGGACCCGGTGGACGTTGCGCGTCACCGCCGGACCGACCGTCCGGGAGATGCTCCGCACCACCCGCACCGGCATGGTCGAGGTGCGGCCCGCCGAGACCCCCGGCGACATCCACCTCGACGCCGCGCACTCGAGCGTGGTGTGGGCCGAGCTCATCCGCTGCGCCCACGCCTGCACCCTGTGACGACGGCTCTCGTCTCGGCGGCTGGACGAGGGGTTGGGCTCAGCCCGCCACCCTGGTTCCATCGTGCGCATGGCACGTGAGGCGATCGTGAGCGCAGCGCTCACCCCTGCCCGTGCCTCGCTCCGACGCCGAATGCCGTAGGGCGCGCGCCGTCCCACGCCCCACCCCACCGTCCGGCTGCCCGCCGGCCGGTCGGTGCGCGTGGGCATGCTCCCTGAGCCACGGTCGCGCCCGCTCCACGACGGCCGACCCGACGTCGCGCCGTCGACGCCCCCACCCGGCACGGACCACCGTGCGGGGCCCGTCGAACGCAGGAGCACTCCCATGACCACCACCGCATCCACCCCGCAGACCACCCAGACCGCCGCCGCCCTCGCGGAGCACCGTGAGCAGACCCTCGGTGCGATCCTCTCCGCCACGACGAGCGCCGTGGGTGAGGACCCGACCCGCGCCGCCGTCCAGTTCAGCGCGAGCGGTACCGCCACCGGCTCGGTCGCGACCGACGTCCGCACCCGCCAGCACACCTTCGTCGTCGACGAGCCCGCCTCCCTGGGTGGGGACGACTCGGCCACCAACCCGGTCGAGTACGCCCTCGGGGCGCTGATCGGCTGCCAGGTGGTGACCTACCGGTTCTGGGCTACGCGCCTGGGCATCCAGCTCGAGGACGTCCAGATCGAGGCGGTGGGGGACCTCGACGTGCGCGGGTTCTTCGGCCTCGAGGAGGGCGTGCGCCCGGGCTTCGGCGAGATCCGCCTGGACGTGCGGCTGACCGGGCCGGAGAGCGCCGAGCGCTACGCGGAGCTGCACCGCGCCGTCGACGAGCACTGCCCCGTGCTGGACCTGTTCACCGGCACCACGCCGGTGACCACCAGGGTGACCTCGGCCCCCGCCTGATCCCTCGTCCAGCCTCCTCGGCCCGGCCTCGGTCAGTCCGGGGCCGGGCCGTCCGGCGCTGTGCCGTCCCGCGCAGAGCCCGCGCGCCTCGGCCGGAGCACCATCCACCAGAAGGCGACGGGCGACAGCACGACGACGACAGCAAGCCCGCCGAGCATCATCGCGACGGTGACCCGCAAGGACCAGACCCACCCCACGAAGGCATCCTCGACCTGCATGGCGTCCTCACCGAGGAGGACGGCGCTCCAGACGCCCCGCGGCAGGTAGACGGCGTCGTCCCAGGTCAGGACGATGTACGGGACACCGAAGGTCGCCGTGCCGATCAACGAGGTGCCGAGGGCCACGAGCATGGCGCGGAAGACCACGGGGCGGCGCTGGTTCATCTCCTCGGGCGCGGCGGGGACGTCGACGAGCGGCTCGTCCCCGCCCGACCGCGTCGCCATGACCAGCACCATCACCCCGAGCCACAGGATCCCGCCCAGCAGCACCACCAGGGCGGCGACGACCCCTCCGACGGCGGGGAAGAGCGCGAGCGTGCGCCAGCCCTCGTCCCCAGGGAGCGGCATGAGGAGCAGGCCGAGGGCGAGAGACAACCCTGCCTGGGCCAGGCCCCAGGTGATCACCCGCGTCGCGACGTCCGCGGCCACCGATGCGGGCATCACCGGGGTCTCCCCGCGCGGGGCCACCGTGTCGAGCATGCGCTGGTAGCCGGGCTTCGTGCCCGGCGGGGTGCGACGCGCGGCGCGCACCGCGTCGACGACAGCGGCCACCAGGCCCGGAAGCGTGGTCAGCCCGAGGAAGACCAGGAGCACCGTCTCCCCCGACTCACCTGCCGGGTAGTCCTCGTACGCCGCGCGGCCGAGCAGGATCACCAGGGCCGCGGCGAGGGGCTGGACCCAGGTCGGTAGCCAGGAGGTGCGGGTGGACACGGTCGGTCACCGTACCGGCCGGCCCCGGCCGGCCCCCGCCGCGGGTCGGCGAGGGCCCCGCCCTACGATGGTGCCTCGCCCAGCCCGACGAGGAGTCCGATGAGCCCCGACCCCGTGCTGGCCGCCCTCGAGCGCGCCGTGCAGGCCAGCCCCGCCGACGTCGACCTCCGCCTCCACCTGGCTGCGCTGCTGCTCGACGCGAACCGCGCCGAGGAAGCCCGCGACCACCTCACGGAGGCGCGGCACGCCCAGCCCGACCACCCAGACCTCGCGGCCCTGACCGCCCGTCTCGCCGAGCAGACGGCCTTCGACTGGTCGGCGGCCGCAGCCCAGCTCGGGCCCCAGCCCGCCTTCGTCGACGAGGCCCCTGCTGATCCCCCGGCCGAGGTCAGCGAGGAGGATCCCCGCCTGCCCGTCGAGGAGGCGCCCGCCGGCCCGCCCGACCTCGACGCCGAGGCCCCGACCATCACCCTCGCCGACGTCGGCGGCCTGGAGGAGGTCAAGAAGCACCTCATGGCCTCCTTCCTCGCCCCGATGAAGAACCCCGCCCTCACCCGCCTCTACCGCAAGAGCCTCAAGGGCGGGCTGCTGCTGTACGGCCCGCCCGGCTGCGGCAAGACGTACCTCGCCCGCGCGGTGGCCGGCGAGCTGGGCGCCTCCTTCCTCACCGCGACCACGGCCGACCTGCTCGACGTCTACATGGGCGCCTCCGAGAAGCTCATCCACGAGTACTTCCGCAAGGCCCGCGCGGCCGCCCCCTGCGTGCTGTTCCTCGACGAGATCGACGGCCTCGGTGGACGTCGCTCGACGATGCGGCACTCGCCGGGCCTGCGCAACGCCCTCAACCAGCTGCTCGCCGAGCTCGACGGGGTCGGGGCCGAGAACGAGGGCGTCTACGTCCTGGCCGCGACCAACCAGCCCTGGGACGTGGACCCCGCCCTGCGACGGCCCGGGCGCCTGGACCGCACCCTGCTCGTGCTGCCCCCTGACGCCCCCGCCCGAGAGGCGATCTTCGCCGTCCACCTGCGCGACCGCCCCCTCGAGGGAATCCACCTGCCCTCCCTCGCCCAGCGCAGCGACGGGCTCTCCGGCGCGGACATCCAGTACGTGTGCGAGGTCGCCGCCCAGGACGCCCTCCTCGACTCGCTCACCACCGGCCAGGCCCGGCCCATCCGGATGCAGGACCTCTACCAGGCCCTCGACGTCACCACCCCCTCGACCCGGGCGTGGTTCGACACCGCACGCACCGCCGTGACCTACGGCAGCGACGACGGCACCTTCCGCCAGCTCAAGGCCTACCTCAAGAAGAACCGTCTGTGGTGAGTGCGGGCGGACAGCCCGGTGCGGACGCCTCGCCGGTCGAGCGGGCCGCCGCCCTGATCGAGGCCGGCCAGGCCCGCGTCGGGATCGAGATGCTCGAGCGGCACCTCGCGACCGCACCGACCGACACCGACGCCCTCGTGGAGCTGGCCCGAGCGCGGCTCAGCCTCGGCGAGGCACAGGTTGCGAGCGACGTCGTCGGCCGCGCGGTGGGCCTCGCCCCGGACGACCCCGCGATGGCCATCACCTGGGCCCGCTGCCGCTCGGTGCTGGGCGATCACCACGGCGCCGAGGCAGGCGCCCGTCGCGCCGCCGAGCTCGCGCCCGACGACCCCGCCGTGCACTGCCTGCTGGCCGTCGCGCTGGGCGACCTCGGCCGGCTCGACGAGGCCCACGTCGAGCTGGCCGTCGCTGCGGAGGTCGCCGACCCCACCGGGCAGGACCAGGTCACCCTCGAGGTCGCGAGCGCCTCCGTCCTGAGCCACCGACGGTCCGACCGACGCGCGATGCTCCGTGCCGCGCGACGGGCTGCCGCCCTCGCCCCGGGCGACCCGGCGGTGCTGCAGATGCTCGCCGCGCGAGGGACCCAGGCGCACCGCTGGTGGCTGGGGTTCGGCGCGGCGGCCGACGCGATGCGCCTCGACCCCGGCAGGGCGGGGAACCGGCCGATGGCGCTGTTCTGCCTCGGCAGGGCCCATCGGCGTCTGATCTACCTGCAGCTGCTCTCGACGGTCGCCCCGCTCGTCCTCGCCGGGATCGTCCTGGGCGAGTCCCAGGCGACGGCCACCCGGGGCGCCGCGATCGCCAGCCTCGCCGGCCTCGCCCTCGTGCTGCACTCGTGGCACCGGCAGCGCCCGATGGACCGCACGATCCTGCTCCTCGCGTGGCGGACCCTGCGCCGGTTCCCCGGCACCGTCCTCCTCCTCGCCCTCCAGGCCGCCGTCGTCGTGGGCCTGGTGGTCGCCGTCGCCCTGGGTGAGGTCCGCGTCCTGGGGCCCGTGGCGATGTCCACGATGGGCGTCGCGTGGCTCTCGTTCCTGCTGGGGTGGGGGCCGTTGCGCACGGCCAGCCGTGAGCTGGACGGGATCTCCCCGGAAGGGCCGCACGGCACGGCCCGACGGCGGCGTCGGGGCCGCACACCGCCCGCCGCGCCTCCCCCGCCACGCCCCTCCCGTCGCTGACCTGGCGGCCCTGGGCCCCCACGCCTACGCTCATCCCACTGCACTCGAGCGAGCAAAGGGGCCCGCCGTGGAGCTGCACCCGATCGATGCTGGCGCGACACCAGCCGCACCGCCTCTCATGCCTGCGCCGCCGCCGAGCACGCCGCACGGCAGCGTCAGGCTCGAGGTGCAGGACGAACGGGTCCACGTCGTCCTGCGCGGTGAGATCGACACCACCGTCAAGGAGCCGCTCTCTGACGCCCTCGACGGCGCGGCGCACCTCGCCCTGCCCGTCGAGGTGGACTGCACCGGCGTCGCGTTCATCGACTCGAGCGGCCTGAGCGCGCTGCTGTGGTTGGCGAACGTGGCCGCCGAGCCGCCGCGGCTGCTGCACGTGCCCCCGTCCATGCACGACCTGCTCACCCTCACCGGGACCGCGCAGGCCTTCACCCTCGTGCCATGACCGCGGCCGCCGAGCCGGCAGTGCCCGCCTCCGCCGCCTCGCTCGTCGCGCGCTGTGCGCCCCGCCCTCACGGCGAACGGGTGGAATCGGGGGCCGAGCCCTTGATCACCGCCCGCGACGGTCGATGCGCCTCTCGTGCCCACCCACCCCCGCGACATGTCGCGCCGTGATGCCGGACGCCGGTCCGCCGACGCCCAGCCACGACGCACCCCGGGGCGC
This sequence comes from Actinotalea soli, assembly GCF_017565425.1. Taxonomy (GTDB): domain Bacteria; phylum Actinomycetota; class Actinomycetes; order Actinomycetales; family Cellulomonadaceae; genus Actinotalea; species Actinotalea soli. The sequence goes on along the minus strand of NZ_JAGEMK010000002.1, from coordinate 417,077 downwards.
CTCTCCACCAAGGCCTTCGGGGCGCTCGGCCTGGCCACCGTCGCCGTAGCGACCGCCGGCGCGGCGAGCTCGTGGAGCGTGGAGCGGACCGGGACCGGCCTCGGGATCATGTTCGCGGGCGCTCCCTGGGCCGAGACGATCGAGCAGCCGAGCGTCGTCGTGCCGCCGACCGCCGAGGTGGTCGCCCTCGCCGACGAGGCCCATCTCGCCGCGGAAGGACGCGAGCTGCTGTACCGGGCGCAGCCGCAGGTCCTCGGCGCGGCGGAGTTCGCCGGCCGCTGCGAGCAGCACCGCGCACGGGTCATCACCGGGGCGGTGGGCTGCTTCAACACCGGGACGGGCGAGATCCTCGCCTACGCCCCGACCGACCCGCGCCTGCGCGGGTTCCTCGTCGAGACCGTCGCCCACGAGACCCTGCACGCAGCCTGGGAGGAGCTCGAGGAGGACGCGCAGCAGAAGCTGACGGGCCTGCTCGAGGCCGAGCTGGCCGCGCTGCCGGAGGACGCCCTCATCCACGAGCAGGTCGCGGGGTCGGTGGGCTCCTCCGCCGAGCACCGCCCGACCGAGATGTTCGCCTACGTCGGCACCCAGGTGTGGCGCGACGGCGGGCTCGCCCCCCAGCTCGAGCGCACCTATGCACGGTTCGTCGCCGACCGCGCCGCCCTGGTCGCCGTGCACACCGGGTGGCGCACCACCCTGACCGAGACCACCGAGGAGATCCGCGCCGCCCAGGCGGACCTCGCCGAGCGCCGGCAGGCGGCGGCGCAGCAGCGCGCCGAGCTCGACACCGACCTCGCCGCGGTGGACTACTACCGCCAGGCGCACCAGGAGCAGACGACCGACGTCGCGGCGCTCCCCCATGAGGAGCAGCAGCGGTTGGAGCTGTCCTGGACGTGGTGGGACGGCACCGAGCTGCCCATGGCCCCGGCCGCGACCACCCTCGCCTCGGCCGCCGACCTCCTCGCTCGCGACGAGGCCGCCCTGACCTCCCGCGGGGCCGACCTCGACGTCGAGGACGCGGCCATCGCCGCCGAGCGTGACCGCATCGAGGCCCTCATCGACGACCTCGAGACCCTCCACGAGCAGATGAGCCCGCCCCCGGCGTCGTGACCCCCCGCCCGGGCGGGACGAGGCTGGTCGAGCGCGGTGAGGACCGCCTGCTCACCGACCGCCGCTCACCGACCGCCCGGCGCACCGTCCGCACCGCGACCGGCGAGCCCAAGGACCGAGCGGCGCCGCCGGGAGACGAGCAGGAGCACCGCGCCGACCACGACGAGCCCGCCAGCGAGCCCGCCCACGGGACCGGGGTCCGCGCCTGTCACGGCCAGTGCTCGAGCAGCGGGGACGACCGCGGCGGCGACGAGCGTCGGCAGGGTGGTGACCGCGTCAAGGACGACAGCGGTCGTGTAGGCCGCCCCCGGCTCCAGGGTGAACACGGAGGAGCTCTGCGTGCCGTCGGGCAGCTCGAGGACGTAGGACCCGTTCGGGAGGCCGGCGACCACGAGCCGTCCGTCGACGACCGTCGCGACGACGAGGATGTCGTCGTCGGTCCCGAGGACGCCGTCCACGCCGGCCCACCGCAGCACCACGTCGCCGTTCACGGGCGCACCGCTCGGCAGCCGGACGTCGACCTGCATCGAGCTGTCACCTGCGAGCCCGACGTGGGCCTGCTGGCCGGTGCCCTCGAGCAGCGACAGGTCCGCGGAGGCGTCGGCCGCACCCTCCGAGTCCCAGGTGACGCTCAGTCCTTGCGGCTGGGTGGCGACGACGCGGTACTCGCCCGCGGGCATCGCGCCGAACGAGAACGCACCCGAGGCGTCCGTGGTCCGCGTCGCGATGGCCGTCGGGCGCCCGGAACGCGGCGCCTGGGTCGCGACGCGCCCCAGACCAGCGCCCCCACGAGGAAGGCCCGCCAGGCCGCGGTCGAGCCGGAAGAGCTGCACCCGCACCCCCGGGAAGCCCGGTTCCCGGCCGCCGCGAACCCCGTCACGGTCCAGGTCCAGCCAGACCGAGCCGTCGATGACCTGCGTCACCGCCGGCGCAGGGGGCGGAGTGGGGGTAGGCGTCGGAGGCGACGTGGGGGTCGGGGTCGGCGTGGGGGTCGGGGGTGAGGTCGGCGTCGGGTCCGGAGTCGGGGGCGAGGTCGGGTCCGGGTCGGGGACCGGGGCCGGGTCGGGGACCGGGGCCGGGTCAGGCACCGGGCTCGGGTCAGGCACCGGGGCCGGGTCAGGCACCGGGGCCGGGTCAGGCACCGGGCTCGGCTCGGGCGCCGGGCTCGGGGCCGGGCTCGGGTCCGGGTCAGGCGTGTCCGCGCCGGTCTCCTCGACGACGGTGATGTACCCGTCGTCGGGTCCCAGCGTGGGGTCGTAGGTCATCGCAGCGAGAGCCGTCGAGGGCGGGTCGTCGAGCGTGCCCTGCTCCTGCAGGTCGGCGATGATCTCGGCGTGCGGCACTCCGGCGTCGGCCTCGACGTTGTAGAACTTCTGCGCGGTCATCCCTCGGCAGTGCGTCGGCGCGAGCCCGTTCCCGGCCAGTGCCTGCTCGATGGTCGAGGCCCCTGCCGGCCAGTTGAGACCGGCGTGGCTGATGTTCCCCTGCACCAGCGGTCGGATGATGTCCCCCCACCGCTTGGTGTTCCCGGAGTAGGCGACGGACGGGTTGAACGGTTCACCGGTGTGGTACATGTGGTCACCGTTCTGCCGACCGTCGGCCGCCGACTTCGCCACCGTGATCCGGCGATACGGGTTGCTGACGGAGTGGGTGCGGTGGCAGATCGTCACCTTGTTGCTGGGCGCTGCCGACGCAGGCTGCACCGTCGCGACGGGAACCCCGGACAGGACGAGGGTGGCGAGGGCAGCGAGCGCGACGACGCGACGTGAGACCGGCATGAGGGGTTCCTGAGGTTTCTCCAGGGCCCTACGTCTGGGCCGGTGGCTCTCTATCGGCCGGGGAAGGCTCCCGCATGACAGCCTGACGAGGATTTTCACCCGGGACGGATGCTCCTCCGTCTGCGGAACATCCCCGCGCCCCCGTGACGTTCCCCGAGCATGAGAGCCATCACCTTCTCCCGCTACGGCGGCCCTGACGTCCTCGAGCTGACCGACCTCCCCACCCCCAAGGTCGGCCCCGACTCGGTCCTCGTCCGCGTGCACGCGACCTCCGTGAACCCCGTGGACTGGAAGGTCCGCGAGGGCTACCTCGACCAGATCCTGGAGACCGTCTTCCCGGCGGTCCCCGGCTGGGACGTCGCGGGCGTCGTCGAGCAGGTGGGCCTGGACACCCCCGAGCTGGAGGTCGGCGACGAGGTCTACGGCTACGTGCGGACCGACGTCGTGCACGGCGGGACGACGGCGGAGCTCGTCGCCGCCCCGGTCCGCACCCTGGCGCGCAAGCCCACCACCGTCTCCTTCGAGGAGGCCGCGGCCCTGCCCCTCGCCGGCCTGACCGCCTACCAGGCCCTGGCCCGGCTCGAGGTCGGCACCGGTGACACCGTCCTGGTCCACAACGCCGCCGGGGGCGTCGGTGGCTTCGCGGTGCAGATCACCCGAGCCCTGGGGGCCCGGGTCATCGGCACGGCCTCCCCGGCCCGGCACGAGTACGTGCGCAGCCTCGGCGCCGAGCCCGTCCCCTACGGCGACCCGATGGTCGCTGCCGTCCGCGAGCTGGCCCCCGAGGGGGTCGACGTCGTCCTGGACCTGGTGGGCGGCGGGGTCGTCCGCTCCACGCCCGAGGTGGGCACCGCCGACGTGCGGGTCGCCTCGATCGCCGACCCCGAGGTCGCCGAGCTGGGCGGGGTCAACATGTGGGTGCGACCCGACAGCGCCGACCTCGCGGCCCTCGCCGGCCTGGTCGACCAGGGCAAGGTGCGGGTCGAGATCGCCCAGACCTTCCCCCTCGAGGAGACCGCCGCCGCCCACGCGCTGAGCGCCGAGGGCCACGTGCAGGGCAAGGTCGTCATCCGTGTCTCCTGACGGCGGCGCGTGGCGGCCGCGGACCCCGCCGCCGGGGGGCGTCCCCGCGACGCCCCCCGGTCCGGGCCAGGAGTCGGCGTGGGACTACCCGCGCCCGCCCGCCGTCGAGCCCAGCACCGAGCACGTCGTCGTCCGCCTCGGCACCACCGTGGTGGCCGACACCCGGCGTGCGGTGCGGGTGCTCGAGACCTCCCACCCGCCGACCTACTACCTCCCGCGCGAGGACGTGCCCGACGGCGTCCTGGTGCCGGCCGAGGGCAGCAGCTTCTGCGAGTTCAAGGGCCGGGCGGCGTACTTCGACGTCGTCGGGGTGGACGAGGGCGGTGACCGGGTCGTGGTGCCCGGCGCGGCCTGGACCTACCTCGACCCGACCCCGGCCTTCGCCGCGATCGCCGGCCACATCGCCCTCTACCCGGGTCGCATGACCGAGTGCACCGTCGACGGCGAGGTGGTCCGCCCCCAGGAGGGCGGCTTCTACGGCGGCTGGATCACCGACCGCGTCGTCGGCCCCCTCAAGGGCGCCCCCGGCACCCTCGGCTGGTAGACGCCGAGGCCTGCCCGCCGACGCGCGGAGACCTCGTCACGGATGTCGTGACGAGGTCTCCGCGCCGGCGCGCGTCGGTCAGGCGACCTCTCGGCGGGCGGTGCGCCAGAGGCCGATGGCCAGCGGGAGGGCCACCCAGACCCCGACGGAGGCCGCGAGCCGGGCCCAGTCGCCGTCGCCCATCTCCCCGGCCATGAGGGGCAGCATCGTCATGTTGATGTCGAGCCACTCGGACGGACCGCGCAGACCCTCGACCAGGGCGCTCAGCACCGTCCACGCCGTGGGCAGGGCGAGGTAGGCGACGATCGCCCCCGGGGTGCTCAGCAGGGCGAGCCCGAAAGCCACGCCCTGGGTGACCAGGATCGCCAGGGCCAGGACGGTGCCGCCGACGAGGGCGAGGTCCAGGGTCCACGCGCCGTCGCCGTCGCGGGCCACCAGCCCCACCACGTTGAGCAGGGCCGCGGCCGCGAGGGTCGCGACCATCACGCCGAGCCCGAGCACGACGGCGGCCAGCAGCTTGGCCCCGTTGACCCGGCTCCGCCGCGGCTCGAGGACGAAGGTCGTCACGGCGGTGCGCTGGGACCACTCGCTGGTCGCCGCCATGATCCCGATCAGCGGCAGCAGCATGATCTGGCCGAAGGAGGCCGTCTCGGTCAGGCCCATCCACGTGAGGGCCCCGGGCTCGGCGGTGGTGAGCATCAGCGTGATCAGCGCGGCGTTGACCAGCACGATCACCCCGAGCAGCCAGGCGCCGGCGCGGGTGTCCAGCTGCTTGCGCAGCTCGACACGGGCCAGCCGGAGGAACGGGATCCCCCGACGGGCGTCCGCGGCGCGCGCGGCGTCGTCGGGCCGGGCGCCGGACGGGCGGGTGGGGACGTGGGTGGTGGTCGCGGCGCTCATGCGGCGATCCCCTCTCGCCCGTGCTGGGCGGTCGTGTCGAAGAAGAGCTGTTCGAGGCCCGTGCTGGTCGCCGCGCGCAGCTCGGTCAGGACGACCTGCGCGGCGAGGGCCACCCGGCCCACCTCCTCGGGGGAGGCGGCGGTGGCGAGGGTGCCCTCGTCGGTGCGCTCGACGGTGTGACCCGCCGCGGTCAGGGCGGCCGTGAGCGCACGGTCGTCGACGCTGCGGACCCGGGTGCTCGGGCCGCTGAGCAGCTCGCTCGCAGACCCCTGGGCCAGGATGCGCCCCCCGCCGATGATGACGAGGTCGTCGCACACGGCCTCCATCTCGCGCAGCAGGTGCGAGGACAGCAGCACGGTGCCGCCGTCGGCCGCGAACCCGCGGAGCAGCTCCCGCATCCACCGGATGCCCGCGGGGTCCAGGCCGTTGGCCGGCTCGTCGAGGACGAGCACCGTGGGGTCGCCCAGCAGGGCGTGGGCCAGGCCGAGCCGCTGCCGCATGCCCAGGGAGTAGGAGCGGGTGCGCTTGCGTGACTCGGCGTCGGTCAGCCCGACCGTCTCGAGCACCGCGCCGACCCGCGAGCTGGGCAGGCCCATGAGCTGGGCCGAGAGGCTCAGGACCTCGCGCCCGGTGCGCCCGGCGTGCTGGGCGGAGGCGTCGAGCAGCACCCCCACGGTCCGGCCCGGGTTGGCCATCGACCGCAGCGGCCGGTCCACGACGGTCGCCTGCCCGGTGGTCGGGGCGGTGAGGCCGCAGAGCATCCGCATGGTCGTGGACTTGCCGGCCCCGTTGGGACCGAGGAACCCCGTGACGCGTCCCGGTCGGGCGGTGAAGGACACGTCGTCGACCGCGGCGTGGTCGCCGTAGCGCTTGGTGAGGTGCTGTGCAGTGATCATGGCTCCAGCCTCCGCGCCGCGAGCCGCGAGGGGATCCGCCGTCGGCCTCGACCTGCCTCCACCTTTGGTCGCACGCCGCAGAGCCGTCCGGGGGAGGGCGCGGGGGCCCGCGCGGCCTAGCCTGGACGGCATGCCCGCCCCCGCCCCGCCACCGCTGCGCCCCTGGTCACGGGTGTGGCGCTACCTCGTGGTCATCAGCGTCGGGCTGGCTACGTGGGTCGCGGTGACGGTCGACCTCATGCCGCAGGACGAGCAGGCCCCCGACGACGTCGTCGGGCCGCTCGGCGCCGCGATCATGCTCGACCTCGTGCTGGGCGTGATCGGGGTCGCCCTCCTGCCGCTGCGCCGTCGCTACCCCACGGCCATCGCCTCGGTCACCGGTGCGCTGTCCGCCTTCTCGGGGGCCGCCGTCGGGGCCGCGGCGTTGTCCGCCGTGTCGATGAGCACCCACCGCCGGTGGCGCGGGGTGATCGTGACAGGTGCGGCCTGGCTGGTCGCGGCCATCATCTACGAGGGGCTGTACCGCCCGTCCCTGCCGGGGATCGAGACCTCGACCGGGTACTTCGTCCTCGCCGGCTCCCTGGCCCTGGTCGCGTACGCGGCGTGCGTCTCGACAGGCTTCTACATCGGCGCCCGGCGCGAGCTGCTCGAGACCTTGCGTGAGCGCGCCGAGACCGCCGAGCGCGAGCAGTCCCTCAAGGCCGACGCCGCCCGCGAGGCCGAGCGCACCCGCATCGCCCGCGAGATGCACGACGTCCTCGCCCACCGCATCTCCCTGGTCGCGATGCACGCCGGGGCCCTGGCCTACCGCACCGACCTGACGCCGGCCGAGACCACGCAGACCGCGACGATCATCCAGGACAACGCCCACAGCGCCCTGGCCGAGCTGCGTCAGGTGCTGGGGGTGCTGCGGGCCGACAGCGGTACGGGGTCGGCCGGGACAGGGCCGGCTCGCGCGGGGCTGGGCGGTGCGGGCGCCCACGACCCGGGGCCACCCGAGCCACCCCAGCCGAGCCTGCGCGAGCTGCCCGCTCTCCTGGCCGAGAACGCCGAGGCCGGGACGGTCGTCGACCTCGACCTCCGCGGGCTCGCCCAGGGGGACGTCGACCCGCTGGCCCTGCCGCCGCCGACCCTGTCCCGCACCGCCTTCCGCATCGTCCAGGAGGTCCTGACCAATGCCCGCAAGCACGCCCCCGGCGCCGCGGTGAGCCTCAGCCTGGCCGGGGCCCCCGGTGACGACCTGCGCCTGCGGGCCAGCAACCAGGTGCCCGAGCACACGCCGGCCGGTCCCCCGGGCGCGGGCATGGGGCTCACCGGGCTCGAGGAGCGCGCAGCCCTGGCCGGCGGCGTCCTGGAGCACGGGGTCGACGCCGCGGGTCGGTTCGTTGTCACGGCCGCCCTGCCGTGGAGCGCGCCGTGAGCGGCGCGGTCCGGGTGGTGCTGGTCGACGACGACGCCCTGGTCCGGACCGGCCTGCGGCTGATCCTGGGCGGGGACCCGCTCATCGAGGTGGTGGGCGAGGCCGGGGACGGCGCCCGAGGCATCGAGCTGGTCACCGCGACCGCGCCCGACGTCGTGCTCATGGACATCCGCATGCCCGGCACCGACGGGCTGACCGCGACCCGGCGCCTGACCGAGGCGGGCACCCGGTCCCGGATCATCGTGCTGACCACCTTCGACACCGACGAGATGGTGCTGACCGCCCTGCGGCACGGGGCTGCGGGGTTCCTCCTCAAGGACACCCCAGCCCCCCAGCTCGTCGAGGCCGTGCGCCGGGTCGCCGCCGGCGAGCCGATCCTCTCGCCGAGCGTCACGGCCCAGGTGATCGCGGCTGCCACCCAGGGCGGGCAGGACGACGCCCCGCGGCGCCAGGCCCGCGAGCGCCTCGCCCAGCTCACCCCCCGCGAGCGCGAGATCGCCGTCGCCGTGGCCCGGGGTCTGTCCAACGCGGAGATCGCCCAGCAGCTCTACCTGGGCCTCGCGACGGTCAAGACCCACGTGGGGAACCTGTTCACCAAGCTCCACGCGACGAACCGCGTCCAGATCGCCCGCTGCGTCCACGAGGCCGACCTCGACTGACCAGTCCCGCCCCCACTCCCCCTCCCCCCTCCCCCCTCCCCCCTCCCCGTTGAGATGTCACTTCTTGTCGCCTCGTTTGGGCGGCGTTCCGACAACAAGTGACATCTCGACCGTGGGGCGGAGGGGCGTGGGGCGGTCGGGCGGTGGGGCGTGGTCGTGACCTGTGGCACTCACGGGTCTGCGGGGTGGTGTCTAGCGTCGAGGCGGTCACTTTCCCCGTCGACCGGAGTCCGATCTCGTGGAGCACGCCCTGTCCTTCCCTCGGCGGTTGCCGGAGTCGCCCGTCGACACCCTGCGTTGGGTAGGTCCCGTGCTCGGCGTCGTCGCGGTGGCGGTCGTGGCGGTCGCCGTTGTCGTCGGTCCCGTGGAGGTCGCCTGGTCTGCGGGGATCGACCTTGCCTCCGCCCTGCTCCACCTCGCGCTCCTGGCGCCGCTGGCTCTGATCGCTGCGCGTGGCAAGCCCGGGGCGCGGCGGGCGCTCGTGACAGCTGGTGGGTTGCTGTGCGTCACCTTCGTGGTTCACGGCCTGCCGAGGGTCGGGCCCTTCGCCGACCTGGACTGGAACTGGCAGGGCAAGACCATCGAGCTCGTCTGGCTGACCGTCCTGCTGATGCTCCTGGCGGGATGGGCCCGGGAGGAGGTCGGCGTGCGCAGGCCGCTGCCGGGTACCTCGGCCCGCGTGCTGCCGGTGATCGTCGGGATCTTCCTCGTCCCTGCCGGCCTCGTCGTCCTCGCGCACGTGACAGGCGAGGGCACCACCGGCGAGGTCTCCGCCGAGGGCTTCCTGTACGACTCCGGCCACGCCAACCTCGTCGAGGAGCTGCTGTGGCGGGGGGCGCTCCTCGCCCTGCTCGACCGCGCCCTGGGCACACCGAGGCGGTTCTTCGGCGCCCGCGTCGGATGGGGACTGGTGCTGACCACGCTCAGCTTCGGGTTGGGTCATGGACTACTCGTCACCGCCGACGGCCTGGTGGTCTCCCCCGGCCAGGTCCTGGTCACCGGGGTCCTGGGACTGCTCTTCGGCTGGGTCCGGGCCCGCACGGGCTCCGTGTGGCTCGCCTACCTGGCCCACTGCGCCCCCGAGCTGGGCGTTCACGTCGGCCAGGTGGCATCCAACCTCCTGTGAGACATCCAGCCCAGCCCGCTGTCGAGATGTCACTTCTTGTCGCCTCGTTTCGGCGGCGTTCCGACAACAAGTGACATCTCGACGGATGCCGTCCGCGGTGGAGCGGTGGAGGCGTGGACGGTGGGTGCCCGGTATGGGTGGCGTTCGCTACTCTCCGGGTCGACATCCAGCTGGGGAGCACGCGCATGAGCAACGAGAACGAGAAGCCCACCGACGGCCAGCCTGAGGACGAGCGTCCTGAGCAGGCTCCGGCCGACGGCGCACCCGGCACCGACGCGCCCACCGCTGCGTGGACCCTCGGACCGGGGGTGCACAGCGATGCGCCGTCGGCCACGCCCGACACCTCGCAGCCCTCGGACCAGCCGCAGCACCAGCCCGACACCTCGGCCTCGGCGGCCGAGCCCGCCGCTCCGGCAGACCCGTACGCGCAGCAGGCCTCCGGGCAGCACGACCCCGACCAGCCGCCGCCCCCGCCGCAGGGCTATCCGACCCAGGGCTACCCCCAGCAGCCCCACCCCCAGCCCGGCTACGGCCAGCCAGGTCACCCGCAGCAGGGCTACCCCCAGGCCGGTCCTCCCCAGCAGGGTTACCCCCAGCAGGGCTATCCCCAGGCAGGCTTCGGCCCCCAGTACGGACAGCCCTACGCCGGCACCGCGCCGAGCGGGCCCAGCAGCGCCCTGGCGGTCACCGCCCTCGTCGTCGCCGTGCTCTCGATCCTCGGTGCGTGGGTGCCCTTCATCGGGATCCTGGGCCTGATCGGCGGCATCATCGCCGTGGTCGTGGGCATCGTGGCCCGTCGTCGCGCACGGACCGGACAGGCGGGCAGCCCCGGCATGGCCCTGGCGGGGATCATCGTGGGAGCCGTGGCGATCCTGATCGGGGTCGCCTCGACCGCCTTCGCGTTCTGGGTCATCGAAGAGGCAGGGTCCGCGACCTCGGACTGGACCCTCGACCCCGAGAACTTCGACCTCGAAGACTTCGACTCGGGCTACGACCCCGACGACTACGCGACCGAGATCGACCCCGTCCCCGCCCCCGAAGGCGACGACCTCGAGCGAGAGGACGCCGGCATCCCGCTCTTCAGCTGGGAGCGCGAGGCCTACGAGGCGAGCTCACCCCTCGCGCTGGGTGAGGCGGCCACGCTGGCCCTGGCGACCGTGACCGTCACCGGTGTCGACCTGGACGCCGACGAGGAGCTCGCCGCCACCAGCGAGTACAACCCCGCCCCGGCCTTCGGCTACGTCCTGGTGGACATCGAGAGCCGCTACGACGGCGACGAGTTCGCCCGGGTGGACGAGGGCTACGACGTGCAGCTCGTGACGACCGACGAAGTCGTGTACCGACCCTCCAGCTGCTACGCGACGTATCTGCCGGGCGGGCAGTCCTGGGACCTGCCGGACCTGCGCCCCGGGGAGAGCGCGGCGTACCAGCTCTGCTTCGACGTGCCGGCCGAACGCCTCGACGGCGCCCAGATCATGGTCACCGACTACGACGACTACGACGCGCTGCCCGTGTTCTGGGCGGCGGAGTAGCCGTCCCGCCTCTCGTCCCCGACCCGCGGCTCGGTCCCGGTCTGGCTCCGCCAGCGCTGTCGGAGCACCCCGAGGTTCCGCTCGAAGGAGTCGTCGAACCATGAGGACTTCATGAGGGCGGTGACAGGCTCGCCGCCCTCCGGTACGAGCATCACGACGTCACCGCTCCAGAAGCTGCGTCGCACGACGACGGCCCGGACCTCGCCCCACGGGATCCTCGTGCTGCGCCGGTGCCGCTCGACGACGACCGCCTCCGAGGTCATGCGCACCCGCAGGCTCGCCCGCCGCCAGGTGTTGACGCCGAAAGCGACACCGAGGGCCAGGAACACCCACCCGAGCAGTCCGTCCTCGAGCACGAGCCACGCCAGGCCGATCCCGACGTAGATCAGCGCTGCCGCGAGCTGCGGCCCCCACGTCGTCCCCGGGATGGAGAGCACGGTGCCGACCTCGTCGTTCACCTCGGACGTCATCTCGTCGAGGCTATCGATGCCGGACGAGCACGCAAGGGCGGGCGCAGGGCCGCCGGGCGAGGCTCGCGGTCCGTAGGTAGCCTCGACGAGGTCGTCCAGCAAGGGATCTCGTCGATGAGCACCACGAACCACCCACCCGGCAAGGACCACCCCGCGGGCCCGTACGCACCGCCGTCGTCCGTGCAGCAGCCCGACGTGCCGCGGGCGTACGCCGGCTACGGCGCGACGGCGGAGGCCGGGGGCGACAGGCTCGGCGGCGCGGGGGCCGGGAGCCCCAGCAGCACCCTGGCCGTCGTCTCCCTGGTGGTCGCGGTGCTCTCGCTGCTCGGCGCGTGGGTGCCCTTCGTCGGGATCCTGGGGCTCGTCGGCGGGGTCGTCGCGGTGCTCGTCGGCGTCACCGCCCGACGGCGCGCCCGACGTGGCGAGGCGAGCGGCCCGGGCATGGCCCTCGCCGGGGTCGTCGTCGGCGCCGTGGCCGTCCTCCTTGGCGTCGCCTCGACCGCCCTGGGGGTCTGGTTCGTCAACCAGGGCAGTTTCTCGGTCGACGAGGAGTGGTCCTTCGAGATGGGGCAGGGCGAGCGATCGGTCCCGGCCACGGACCCGGTCCCGCCCCCGACGGACGACGAGCTCGGGCGCCAGGACACCGGGGTCCCCCTCACCCCGGAGGAGCGCGACGCCCTCGCGGCCGCCTCGCCGCTCTCGGTGTGGGACCACGCGACGGTCGGGACCCACGAGGTGACCGTCACCTCGGCGAACCTCGACGCCGACGCGGCGATCCAGGACGCGAGCGAGCACAACGTGGGGGCCGCCTACGGGTACGTCCTCGTGAGCCTGGACGTCCGCAACGACTCGACCGAGCCGGTCGGCCTCCGCGAGGGGCATGAGGTCCACCTCGTGACGAACGAGCAGGTCAGGTACGAGCGATCGAGCTGCCACGCCTCCCTCCTGCCGGGGGACCAGCCCGAGATCACCCTCGACCCCACCGTGGAGACCTTCTACGCGGTCTGCTTCGACGTGCCCGAGGAGCGGCTCAGGCAGGTCCAGGTCGTCGTCACCGACACCCAGGACCCCGACGCCGCTCCGGCCGTCTGGGACGTGAGGTAGCCAGACCCCCGCTCGGCTCGGCCGAGGATCGCCACCCGGAGGCGGTGGGACCGAGCGCCGCACAGCGCCACGGCACGACGACGACGCCCCGGCTTGCGGGTCATCGGGTGCGGTTGTCCCCTGGGGACATGGCATCCACCGAGTTCTCCGACCTGACGGCCCTGTTCATCAACTGCACGCTCAAGCCCTCCCCCGAGCCCTCCAACACCGCGGCGCTCATGGCCGACTCGGTCGCGATCATGCGCTCGAACGGCGTCGTCGTCGACGAGCTGCGTGCGGTCGATCACGCGATCGCCCCCGGGGTCCAGCCGGACATGCGCGAGGCGGGCTTCCCCGACGACGGGTGGCCCGCGCTGCGCGACCGGGTGCTCGGCGCCGACATCCTGGTGCTCGGCTCGCCCATCTGGCTCGGCGAGAAGTCCAGCGTGTGCACCCGTGTGGTCGAGCGCCTCTACGCGCACTCGGCCGAGACCAACGATGCCGGACAGTACGTCTTCTACAACAAGGTCGCCGGCTCGGTGATCACCGGGAACGAGGACGGGTACAAGCACGTCGGCATGAACCTGACCTACTCGCTGCAGCACCTCGGCTACACCGTGCCCCCGCAGTCCAGCGCGGGCTGGGTCGGCGAGGCCGGGCCTGGCCCCTCCTACGCCGACGAGGGCTCCGACGGCCCCGAGAGCGACTTCACCCAGCAGACCCTGACCTTCATGACGTGGAACCTCATGCACATGGCCGCGATGCTCAAGCGCTCCGGGGGCATCCCGGCCCACGGCACCTCGACCACGGCCTGGCAGGACGGCGAGCGGTTCGACCACCCGCGGGGCTGAGGAGCCGAGAGGGCTGGGGACCGCGCCGAGGTCCTCAGCCCTGGTCGGCGAGGATCTCGTCGGCGTTGGCCAGGACCCAGTCCATGAGCGGCAGCAGGCGCTCGGTGAGCTCGCGCCCGCGGTCCGTCAGCGAGTAGTCGACCCGCGGCGGGATCGTGGGCGAGGCCTCGCGGAGCACGATCCCGTCGCGCTCGAGGGTCCGCAGGGTCTGGGCGAGCATCTTCTCGCTGATCCCCTCGACCACCCGCCGCAGCTCGCCCCAGCGCAGGGTGCCGCGGGAGAGCGCCACGAGGACGAGCACCCCCCACTTGCTCGTCACGTGATCCAAGACCACGCGGCTGGGGCACTGGGCCGCCAGCACACCGCCACCGCCGCGGGGCAGGAGCAGATCAACACTGCTCGCCGTCGTCGTACCGTCACTGACCTGGGAACTCACCGTCATGTCAGTACCTTACCCAGAAGTGGGTACCTGCCAGGAGGAAGGGTTGGACGACGGGGCTCGTTGACCCCGTCGAGGCACCACCCGGTGCCCCGCACCTGAAGGAGATCACCCATGACCGTCGTCGTCACCGGAGCCACCGGCCACCTCGGACGCCTCGTCGTCGAGGACCTGCTCGCCCACGGCACCCCGCCCGAGCAGATCCTCGCCACCGGCCGCCGCACTGAGGCCCTCGAGCAGCTCGCCGCCCGTGGCGTACGGACCGCGACCGTCGACTACGCGCGGCCCGAGACCCTCGCCCCGGCGTTCGAGGGCGCCGACACGGTGCTCCTGGTCTCGGGCAGCGAGGTCGGTCAGCGGGTCGCCCAGCACGGCAACGTCATCGAGGCGGCGAAGGCTGCCGGCGTGCGACGCGTCGTCTACACCAGCGCCACCGAGGCCGACACCTCCGCGCTGATCCTGGCCCCCGAGCACAAGGCCACCGAGGAGCTGCTCGCGGCGTCGGGCCTGGTCACCGTCGTCCTGCGCAACGGCTGGTACACCGAGAACTACGTGGCCGCCGCCCAGCAGGCCGCCCAGACCGGCGAGCTGGTCGCGAGCGTGGGCGAGGGCAGGGTCGCGAGCGCCTCGCGCATCGACTACGCCCAGGGCGCCTCGGCCGTGCTGCGCACCGAGGAGCACGACGGCGCCGTCCTCGAGCTCGCCGGCGACACCAGCTGGGACCACCACGAGCTCGCGGCCGCGATCACCGAGGTCACCGGAACCCCGGTGACCTACCGCCCCGTCTCGCCCGAGGAGCACCGGGCCGGGCTGCTGGCTGCGGGCCTCGACGAAGGCACCGCCGGCTTCCTCGTGGCCCTGGACGGCAACATCCGCGACGGGCTCCTCGCCGGGACCGGTGGCGCGCTCTCGACGCTGCTCGGCCGACCGACCACTCCCCTGGTCGACGGGCTCCGCGCAGCGCTCGTCGAGGCCTGAGCCGGGCGTGACAGGCTGGGCTCGTGCCGACTCCCACGAGCCCAGCCACCTGGTCCGCCTTCGAGGAGGAGCTGGCGGTCACGCTGCAAGGCCTCCAGGACGGTGCGTCCGTGGTGATCGAGGCGACCGACGCCGCCCCGGGTACGTCGTGCCGGGCTACCAGCGAGAGTGGGTGCCCGAGCGCGGGGCCACCTATGCCGAGGCCACGCACACGGCCGAGGCTGCGGCGCTGATGGTCCGGACGCTCCGGGAGGCCATGGGCTGCTCCGAGCCGGCCGACGCCCGGGTCGCGACCGTGGCGGGCTGACCGGTGGGCCTCACCCTCTCGCTGTGCGGCCTGGTGCTGCTGGCCCTCACGCTCTGGTGGCGCGCGGCTCCGGCCCCGGGCCGAACTCGCTGGTGGACCGGCATGGACCTCAACGAGCGGAGCGTCCTGCTGGGACTGCCCGGCTTCGCCCTGATGCTGGTGGCCGCCGGCCCCATGGGCACCTACGAGGGCGAGGCCTGGAAGCTGTGGTTCAGCCTGGTCTTCGCGGTCGGCGGGGTGATGGCGATGTGGGCCTGGCTGTTCCTGCCCCTGCCTCGCTGGCTCCTGCCCCGGTGGTTGCGGGCGAGGCGCGGAGGCTGACGAGGGCTGCTCAGCCGTGGCACGAGGTCCGCCAGCCGGGTTCAGCGCCGCCGGTGCGTGGCCGCGCGGACGAGCCGAGAGACCTCGGGAACGCCGAGCACGGCGACCTCCTTCTCGGCGAGCTGCCAGGCGAGGTCGTCGGTGATGTGCCCGTCGGCGCGCTCGACGACGAACTGCGCCCCGGCGGGGCGCCGGCCGGCGCGTGCGGGGACCGTGGGCAGAGGGGTGAGGTGCCAGGTGACCGCGTACCCGCGCAGCGGGTGGATGCCGTAGAGCACGACGGCGGATGCGACCGCACGAGGTTCGTGGCTGAGCGTGGTCATCATGACCTCCCTGGAACCGGGCCCCGCCTCCTGCGTCGCCCTTAGGAAGGACATCGGCACCTCCACCCGCCACGTGACGTGTCGACAGGGTGAGATCGGCCGCGGGCCCGCCAGGCTCAGGTGATCCACCTCGTCCACAGGGACAGGTCCCGCCCCTCGTCCACAGGTGACACGGTCCGCGCGCGGCCGTGCGGCCCCCGGCAGGGTCGGATGGGGGTCATGGCTCAGCATCCCCGTCATCGGTTCCGCCTCCTCGCCACGGTGCTCCTCGTGGCTCTCACGTCGACCGCGTGCTCAGCGGGCGGAGACCCCGCGCCGACACGGCCGACGGGCGAGGCCCGGGCCGACGCGGGGGGCAGCGAGGTCGAGAGGTCCGAGGCCACGACGACGCGTCCGGCCGGGCCTGAGCAGGCCTCCGACGGCAACCCCTCCCCCGACGCCAACGCCCTGGCCCGCGCTGCCGGGTCCCGGCTCGCGGCGGAGCTCGGCGAGGGCATCGACGTGGGGGACGTCCCCCTGACCGCCGAGGAGGTCGCGACCCTGCGCGCCGACCGGACGGACCTCGGTGCCGTCGGTGCGACCTACCTGTTCCTCATGGCGTGGCGCCAGGCCCTCGCCTCCGGGGACCCCGAGCACCTGCGGACCTTGGCCGCACCGGGCTGCAGCTACTGCGTCACCGAGGCGGACCGCACGGACGGCGCCCCGGTCGCCGGGTCCGCCGAGGTCTCGCTGGTCGCGTGGCGGCTGAGCGAGGCGCTCCCCGACGGCACCTACCCGCACCACCGCGTCCAGGTCGGCGTCTCGGTGCTGGTGTGGGAGCCCTCGACCGACGGCTCGACCGCGGCCCGGGTGACGCACCTGGACGACCGCGACCTCACCATCGCCCTCTCCCTCACCGAGGCTGGGTGGCAGGTGGAGGGTGTCGCGAGCGCGCCGTGGGCCGGGTGAGGACCTCGACGGGCGCTCGACGGGCGACGAGCGCGTGGCGGTCGTAGCGTCGCAAGGGTCCACCGACACCGAGCCGAGGGTCCTGACCGTGAGCGACCGCAGCACGACCAGCCCGCACGACACCGACCGCACCTCGACCGGGAGCGACGCCGAGGGCCACCAGAAGCCCCTGATCCTCGTGCTCCACGGCGCCCGGGGCGACCTCTCCCGTCGCCTGGTCTTCCCCGCCCTGGCCACCCTCAACCGTCGCGGCCTGCTCCCCGAGCACTGGGCCCTCCTCGGCACCGGCCGCGGGGCCAAGACGGACGAGGAGATGGCCGAGGTCATCCGCGAGGCCCTCGACGAGTTCGGCGCGGGGGACGACCAGGTCGAGGACGACGCCGAGGTCCTCACCCGCCACACCCGGTACGCCCAGGAGGTCACCGAGGAGGACCCCGGCACCCTGCCCGACGTCCTCGACGAGCTGCACCGCACCCTCGAGGAGGCCGGCAGCGAGGGCGAGGTGAACGTCGTGCACTACCTGGCGATCCCACCGGCGGCCTTCATCCCCGCGACCCGCGCTCTTGCCGCGCACGACCTGACCGACGGTGTGCGCATCGTCTACGAGAAGCCCTACGGGGAGTCCCCCGAGTCCTTCCGCGAGCTCGACGCCGTGGTCCACGAGGCCTTCGACGAGGAGCAGGTCTTCCGCATCGACCACTTCCTCGGCATGGAGGCCACGCAGAACCTGCACGTCCTGCGCTTCGCCAACGACCTCTTCGGCACCGTCTGGGACCGGCACCACGTCGAGCAGGTGCAGATCGACGTCCCCGAGACCCTGGACGTCGCCCAGCGGGCCGAGTTCTACGACGGCACGGGCGCCGCCCTCGACATGGTGGTCAACCACCTGTTCCAGGTCGCCGCGCAGGTCGCGATGGAGCCCCCGCGACACCTCGCCTCGACGGACCTGGTGCGCGCCCGTGAGGAGGTCATCGGCTGCTTCCGGCCGCTGGACCCCACGCAGGACGTGGTCCTCGGGCAGTTCGAGGGCTACCGCGACATCGATGGCGTCGCCGAGGACTCCACCACCGACACGTTCATCGCGGCGCGGCTGTGGATCGACAACCCGCGGTGGCAGGGCGTGCCCTTCCTGCTGCGCACCGGCAAGCAGATGGCGGCGTCAGCCCAACGGGTCAGCCTGGTGCTGCGCCGCGACCCGGAGAAGCTCTTCGGCGACGAGGTGGAGCACGGCGTGATCACCTTGTCCCTCGCCGGGGACGGCGCGATCGAGATCACCACCACGGTCAAGCGTCCCGGGCCGGACCTCGCCCTCGCGACCGGGACGGCGCGGCTGGACCTGCACGATGTCGACGGCGACCCGCTGCCCTCCTACGCCTCGCTCCTGGTCGACGTGCTGCAGGGGGACCGGACCCTCTTCACCACCCCCACCGGGCTCGAGCACGCGTGGCAGGCCTTCGCCCCGCTCCTCGGCGAGGACCGGCCCGAGGTCCACCCGTACCCGCGCGGGAGCTGGGGCCCCGCCGCGGCCGAGGACCTCGCGAGCCCCGTCGGCTGGCTCCTCGGGCGGGACGACGCCTCTTGATACGTTGATCACGCACCACGTTCCCGCGCCTGCGGGCCGTCGGGCGAGGGCGCAGCGCTCTCGCTGACGCGTGGTCCACGACCGACGTCACTGGGGGAACGCGCGTGAACGCGCTCGAGATCGACCACCTGAACAAGGCCTACGGCAGCCTCCGAGCCCTGACCGACCTGACCTTCGACGTCCACGCCGGGGAGATCTTCGGCTTCGTCGGCTCCAACGGTGCGGGCAAGACGACCGCCATGCGGATCATGCTCGGTGTCCTGGCGGCGGACTCGGGGCAGGTCCGGTGGAAGGGCAGCGAGCTCGACCTCGAGGCCCGCCGCCGCGTCGGGTACATGCCTGAGGAGCGAGGCCTCTACCCGAAGATGAAGGTCGGGGAGCAGCTCGAGTTCCTCGCCGGGCTGCACGGCATGAGCCCGACCGCAGCCAAGGGCGCCGTCGAGCACTGGACCGACCGCCTCGGCGTCGGTGAGCGGCGCGGGGACGACGTCGAGAAGCTCTCCCTCGGCAACCAGCAGCGGGTCCAGCTCGCCGCCGCCCTGGTGCACGACCCCGACGTCCTCGTCCTCGACGAGCCGTTCTCGGGGCTGGACCCGGTCGCGGTCGACGTCATGAGCGGGGTGCTCCGCGAGCGCGCCCAGGCGGGGGTCCCGGTGATCTTCTCCTCCCACCAGCTCGAGCTGGTCGAGCGGCTCTGCGACCGGGTGGGCATCGTCCGCGCGGGCCGCATGGAGGCCCTCGGCAGCATCGACGAGCTGCGCGCCACCGACCACCCGACCTGGTTGCTCGACGTCGACGCCGCGCCCGATGCCGTCATGGCCAGCCTCGCGACCCTGCCCGGCCTCACCACGACCCCGGTCACCGAGCACCCGGGCCAGCTCCACGTCGTGGCCACCACCCGCGACGCCGAGGCCCCCCGGGCGATCCTGCGCGCTGCGCTCGAGCTCGGCGCCGTGCGCGAGTTCAGCCCGGTCCGCCCGTCCCTCGCCGACCTCTTCCGTGGGGTCGTCTCGGCCGGGGAGGACCCCGCCGTCGACCCGTCGGCCTCCGACGCGAAGGAGGGCGCGCGATGAGCAGCCCCGTCTGGATGGTCACCAAGCGCGAGTTCCGCACGCGGATGATGACCAAGTCGAACATCATCTCGCTGTCGATCATGCTGGCCGTGATCGTCGTCGGCGCGGTCGTCGCGAGCTTCTTCCTCGACCGTGAGACCGAGGGGCCCAGCTCCTCGGTCGCCGTCGAGCAGGGCGTCACCGACCTGCAGCCCCACCTCGAGCAGGCCGCCTCCGAGCAGGGCCTCGCGCTCGAGCTCAGCACCCTCACCACGGACGAGGCCGAGCAGGCCCTGATCGCGGAGGAGGACCCGCTCGACGCGTACCTGTCGGGCGACCCGTCCGCGCCCCGCATGCTCGTGGCCGAGAACGCCGACCCCGCCGTCGTCGAGCTCGTGACCGATGCGGTCAACGCGTACGTCCTGACCGAGCAGATCGGTGCCCTCGGCGGGGACCCGGCCGACGTCGGGACCGCCCTGGCCACCGCCGCCCCGCAGGTCGAGTCCCTCGTGGCCCCCGAGGAGAGCGAGTTCGACGGCCCGGCCTTCGTGGTCTCCGTCGTGATGATCTCGCTGCTGCTCTTCGCCCTCATCGGTGGGGGGTCGATGATCTCCATGGGCGTGGTCGAGGAGAAGACCTCGCGCGTGGTCGAGCTGCTGCTGTCCACCATCAAGCCCACCCAGCTCCTCGCGGGCAAGATCCTGGGCATCGGCGCGTACGCGCTGTTCCAGATCGTCGTGCTCGGCGGCGCCCTGACCCTCGCCGTCACCGCCCTGGGACTCACCGAGGACATCGCGGTCGACGTCGGCGCGGCCCTCGGCCTGCTCATCGTGTGGTTCCTGCTCGGCTACACGATCTACGCCCTGCTCTTCGGCGGGTTCGCAGCCCTCGTCTCCCGGCAGGAGGAGATCGGCTCGGTCACGACCCCGCTGATGTTCCTCCTCTTCGTCCCCTACTACGTGACGATGTTCGTCGTCGTGAACGACCCCGACAGCACCCTCGCCCGGGTGCTGACCTTCGTCCCGTTCTTCGCACCCTTCGTCGTCCCGGTGCGCGACGCCCTGGGCGGTCTGCCGCTGTGGGAGCTGGGCGTCTCGATCGGGCTGTGCCTGGTCACGATCCCCGTGCTCATCTGGCTCTCCGCGCGGGTCTACCAGCGGGGCGTGCTGCACACCGGCGGCCGGATGAAGCTCACCGAGGCCCTCAAGGGCTGAGCACGACCACGACCCGCCGCTCCGGCAGCCGTCCGGGCCGGCGGGTCGCGTGTCCGGGGTGACCACTAGCGTCGAACCATGTTCCTCCTCGACGACGGCACCGTCGTCCACAGCGCGACCGACCTCGCCGCTGCTGCTGCCTGCGAGCTCGCGCTCCTGCGCACCTTCGACGTGCGGCTCGGACTGATCCCGCCGCTGGACCTGCCCTCCGACGCGATGCTCGAGCGGACCGCGCACCTGGGGGACCGGCACGAGGAGCGCGTGCTGGCCGAGCACCTCGACCGCTACGGGCCGTGGGACCCGACCACCGGTCGAGGGGTGGCCGTCATCGAACGGCCCGAGCGCGCCGTGGGGACCACCCGCGCCGGCCTCGAGGCCAAGCACGCCGAGACCTTGCAGGTGCTGCGCACCGGGGCCGACGTCGTCTTCCAGGCCGGGTTCTTCGACGGGCGCTTCGGGGGCTGGGCCGACTTCCTCGTCCGCGAGGACGACGCCGAGGGCTCGGGCGCGCCCGGGGCCGCCGGCAGCACGGCCAGCCCGGTGTACGCCGTGCACGACACCAAACTCGCGCGGCACGCCAAGGTCACGGCCCTGCTCCAGCTCGCGGCCTACGCCGACCAGCTCATCATGGCCGGGCTGCGACCCGCCCCGCAGGTGCACCTCGTGCTCGGGGACCGCACCACCACGAGCCACCGCCTGGCCGACCTGCTGCCCGTGCTCCGCGACCGCCAGGCCCGGCTGCAGCGCATGCTTGACGAGCACCAGGCCGCTGGCACCCCGGTCGCCTGGGGGGACCCTCGCTACCGGGCCTGCGGACGCTGCGAGGTCTGCGCCCCCGAGGTCGAGGCCCGCCGGGACGTGCTGCTCGTCGCGGGGATGCGCACCACCCAGCGGGCGCGCCTGCTGGCCGCCGGCCTCACGACCGTCGAGGACCTCGCCACGAGCACCGGCCCCGTCGAGGGCATCGGCGGCCACGCCCTGGGCGCCCTGCGCGCCCAGGCCAGGCTCCAGGCCGAGCAGGACGCCACCCTCCCGGCGCGGGACGCGGGACCGGCGGGCTCGAGCCCGGCCGCCGTCGTGCACGAGCTCTTCGCCCCCGAGGTGATCGGCGCCCTGCCCGCCCCGGACCCCGGGGACGTGATCCTCGACTTCGAGGGCGACCCGCTGTGGACCGAGTCCGGCGGCACGGACTGGGGCCTGGAGTACCTCATCGGCCTGGTCGAGGCCCCGTCCACGCCCGGCGCCGCCCCGGTGTTCCGTGCCTTCTGGGCCCACGACCGGGCCCAGGAGCGGCAGGCCCTCCTCGACGTCCTCGCGTACCTGGCCCGTCGTCGTGCCGAGCACCCCGGGATGCACGTCTACCACTACGCCCCGTACGAGAAGACGGCCCTGCTGGGCCTCGCCGGGCGGCACGGCGTGGGCGAGGAGGCGGTCGACGACCTGCTGCGCGACGGCGTGCTGGTCGACCTCTACGCGACGGTGCGGGCGAGCCTGCGCACCGGCCAGCGCTCGTACTCGATCAAGAAGCTCGAGCCCCTCTACATGCCGGCCCGTACCGGGGCCGTGACCACCGCGGGGGACTCGATCGTCGAGTACGCCGAGGCCTGCGCCCTGCGCGACGAGGGCCGCACCGCCGCCTGGGAGCAGCGGCTGCAGCAGATCGCGGACTACAACACCGACGACTGCGTCTCGACCCTGCTGCTGCGGGACTGGCTCCTCGAGGAGGCCGCCCGCCACGGCGTCCACCCGGCGCCCCGCCCGACCACCCTGGACGAGGAGCTGGCCGACGGCGGTCCGGCTCCCGAGGAGGACCCCCTCGTCCCCGCCCTGCTCGAGGCCGCCGCGGGGCTCGAGCCCCGGGACCGGAAGGCCGTCGCCATGGTCGCGGCGGCCCTCGGCTACCACTGGCGTGAGCGCAAGCCCTTCTGGTGGGGGCACTTCGACCGGCTGACGAGCCCGCCGGAGGAGTGGACCGACCCGCGAGGCACCCTCCTCGTCGAGCAGGCGAGCGTGGTCGAGGACTGGCACCGGCGCACCTCCCGCCAGCTCCCGCGACGACACCTGCGCCTGGTGGGCCGGCTCGAGCCCGGCAGCGAGCTGCGCCCCGGGGCAGCGGCCTTCGCGCTCTACGAGGCACCTCTGCCCGCCGGGGCCAAGACCTCGAGCACCGGGACCCGCGGCTGGACCGAACGCATCACCGTGCTCGACGTCCGCACCGAGGCCGGCCCCGACGGACCGCGGGACGTGCTGCTCGTCGAGGACGCCCTGCGGCGCGAGGAGGAGCCGCACGACCACCTGCCCATGGCCCTGTGCCCGGGCCGCCCCCCGGCTACCGCCTCGATCGAGGCGGCCCTGCGCGCCCTCGGCGAACGGACCCTGGCCCACCTCACCGCAGCAGACGGACCCACGCTGCCCGGGCACCCCGCCCTCGACCTCCTCCGACGGGTCCCGCCCCGCACCGCGAGCCCGCTGCCCCGGCCGGAGGACTCCGGGTACGTCGACGCGATCCTCGCCGCCCTGCGCGACCTCGACCGCTCCTACCTCGCGGTCCAGGGACCGCCCGGCACGGGCAAGACCTTCGCCGGGGCGCGGGTCATCGCCCGGCTCGTGGCCGAGGGCTGGCGGATCGGCGTGGTCGCCCAGTCCCACGCCGTCGTCGAGAACCTGCTGCGGGGGGTCGCGGACGCAGGGGTCCCCGAGCACTGCATCGGCAAACGACCCGCAGGCGCCGACCCCGCGCCTGCGCCGTGGACCTGGCTCACCACGCCTGGGCAGTTCGCCGCCTTCCACGAGCAGGACGGCGGCTCGGTGCTGGGCGGCACCGCCTGGGACCTGACCAACCCCGGGCGCCTGCCCACCGCCCCCCTCGACCTGCTCGTGGTCGACGAGGCCGGGCAGTTCTCCCTCGCCGGCACCCTCGCCGTGGCCGAGAGCGCCCGCACCCTGCTGCTGCTCGGCGACCCCCAGCAGCTCCCCCAGGTCAGCCAAGGACGCCACCCCGAACCCGTGGACCGGTCGGCCCTCGGCTGGCTCACCGACGGGCACGACACCCTGCCCCCCGAGCTCGGCTACTTCCTGGACCGCACCTGGCGCATGCACCCTGCGCTGTGCGCCGCGGTCTCGCGCCTGGCCTACGAGGGCCGCCTCGGCAGCGAGCCCCGGACGGCGCAGCGGTCCCTCGAGGGCATCGAGCCCGGCGTCCGCACCGAGCTGGTCCCGCACCAGGGCAACGCGATCGCCTCCCCCGAGGAGGCCCAGGCCGTGGTGCGCCTGACCCGCGACCTGGTCGGCCGGCGCTGGCAGGACCCTGTCGCCGACGTGGACCGCCCGCTCGAGCCCTCCGACGTCATCGTCGTCGCGGCCTACAACGCCCAGGTGTGGACCGTGCGCCAGGCCCTCGACGCCGCGGGGCTGGGCGAGGTGCGGGTCGGCACGGTCGACCGGTTCCAGGGTCAGCAGGCACCCGTGGTCCTGCTCACGACGGCGGCCTCCTCCGCCGAGGACGTCCCCCGGGGCATGGAGTTCCTCCTGGACCGGAACCGCATCAACGTGGCGATCTCCCGGGGCCAGTGGTGCGCCGTCGTCGTGCGCTCCCCCGCCCTGACCGACCACCTCCCCGGGCGCCCCGACCTGCTCGAGGAGCTCGGGGCCTTCCTCGCCCTGGGGCACGGCCCGCCCCGTTCCGGTTGCCGCACCGCCCAGGTCGACGTTGGATCTGTTCATGAGCCGTGAGCCCCAGGACGACCCACCCTCTGAGCCCACCCTGGACGGGCCCGACGCCGCCCACCAGGTCCCCGACGGGGTCGACGAGGAGACGGTCGAGGCCGTCGGCCAGCTGACCGCGGCCCTCGAGGTCGTCGAGCAGGCACGCGGGATGCTCTACGGGTTCCACCGCATGACCGGCCGGGGGGACAACGACCTCGCCGCTGCCCTGGACGCCCTGGCCGAGGCCGGGCACGGGGAGCTCGCGGAGCGGATGCGCGCCGACCTCATGGGCCGCAACGTCCTGGCCAAGCGCTGGACCTTCCAGGTGGTCGAGGACTACGACGACCACTACTGGGAGCCCTTCCGCACCTGGGAGCGGACCGTGCGCGAGGAGCTCATGGCAGGCAGACGCCACGTCTACGAGGCTCAGCTCAAGGAACGCAACCGCACCCACGGGCGCCCGCACCATGAGGCCCGGCCAAAGGAGGACGAGTGACCCGCCGTGGTGAGGTCCTGCACGACAGACAGATCCCTGCTACAACTGCACGGGCCGAACACGGTCCCCGTCCGGAGCAGGTCCCGGGCCATGGCCCGGACCGCCACCCCGACGTCGGACTAGGAGTTGCCGCATGGAAGAGATCCCCTCCTCCCTCCCACCCGAAGACTTCCACCAGGTCGACGAGTGGATCCTCGACAAGCCGGGTGAGCTGACGACCCTGCGCGCCTCGCTCCACCAGGCCCTCACGGGCAAGACCCTCGAGCAGGGCACCGGCCTGGCGCGGATCCCGGAGAAGCTCGTGCTCGTGGCCAGCGAGCTCGCCACGAACGCACTGAAGCACGGCATCCCGCCGACGATCGTGCGGCTCCTGTCAGACGGCACGGACTGGCTGCTCGACGTCGCCGACCACGACGTGGACGGGCGACCCTACATCGCTGGGCAGCGCGCGCCCGGGCAGGGCGGGTTCGGCCTCTTCCTCGCCGACCAGCTCTCCCTGAGCGTCGGCTGGTACCAGACCGAAGACACCAAGAACGTATGGGCACGCTTCGGGACCGAGTCCACCCAGGCCGTCCCCTCGGCCGATCAGGAGCCCAACCCGATCGGGACCGTGCTCGACCCGCGGTCCGACCCCACCCCCTGACGGGTCACCGCGCGGGCTGTCCTCAGCCGGCCGCGAAGGCCGCCAGGCCGTAGGCCACCGAGCGGTCGAAGAGCAGCTCCCTCTCGGCCGCCGACAGGGACGCGTCGGAGAACAGCAGGTCGGAGATCGTGCAGATCGCCAGCGCCTGACCACCCTCGGCGTCAGCCGTCGCGTACAGGCCAGCAGCCTCCATCTCCACGGCGAGGGTGCCGTGCGCGACCAGGGCCTCCATCGTCTGCGGACGGTCGGCGTAGAACGCGTCCGAGGTGAAGACCGGGCCCACGTAGGCCTTGGAGGTCTTGCCCCGCCGACGACGACGGCTCGGGGTCGGCTCGGTGCCCGCCGCGCCGGATGACCCCTTGGTCACGGTGGCGATCGTCGTCCCCGAGGCGCCGCTGCCCGCCGCCTGGGCCCGGGAGCCGGAGTCCTTGGCCCGCGCACGGCCGCTCGCGTCGCGCTTGCCCGCCCCCGCGGCGGTCGCGGCTGCGGCGAGCAGGGAGAAGCTCGGCGCGTGGCTGTAGTGCACCCCCGGCACCCGGTTCGCACTGAGCCCGCTGTCGGTGTGGGCGGCGCTCGCGATGACCACGTCACCGACCTGCAGGTGCGGGGCCATGCCCCCGGCGGTGCCGATGCGCACGATGCGTTGGGCCCCGAACTCACGGAACAGCTCGGTCGCGTAGATCGAGATGGACGGCACCCCCATCCCCGAGGCCAGCACCGAGACGGGTCTGCCGTCGAAGGTCCCCGTGTACCCGAGGATCCCGCGGACCTCGGTCACCAGGCGCGCGTCCTCCAGGACGGTCTCGGCGATGCGGGTCGCGCGCCGGGGGTCACCCGGCATGAGGATGTCCGGGGCGAAGTCTCCGGGCGCGGCGTCGATGTGCGGCGTAGCCATGGGTGGGACCTTAACCCCGACCCGTGACGCCCGCTCTCGCCCCGCGGCCCAGCGTGCGCAGACGGTCCGCGACGGCGAACCATTCGGCCGAGTGCTCGGGGGCGAACGTGTCGACGCCGGCGTGCCGGTGCGCGCGCAGCACGAGGAAGAGCCAGCCGCGCAGCAGGTGCACCCCGGCCCAGGTCGGGACCTGCCCCGTGGCCTGGAACTCCTCGCGGGCCGGGGCCAGCACGGCCGCGAGGTGGGCGGGGTGGGAGGCCAGCAGCTCGTAGCCGTTGTAGCGGCTCGCCCAGTCGACCCACTGCTCCCGGCTCGCCCCTGGCCGCGGGACGTCGGTCCACGCCGCGACCTGGGCGTCCGTCACGGCTGCGGCGCCCCGCCCGGGGGTGGGGCTGAGGGCCCAGGCGTCCCGGCATCGGCGCCGGCGCCGGCGTCGGCGTCGGCGTCGGCGTCGGCGTCGGCGTCGGCGTCGGCGTCCTGCCGGGTGTCGCGACGCAGCCGCCAGATGCTCAGGGCGAGCCCGCCCCACACCACCAGCAGGGACACCACCATCACCAGCACGGCCGTCGTCGTCATCGCTGCTCCCCCTGCTCGGGTGTCCGGTCCCTCGTGACGGGGCTCGGCGGGCCGGCGCTCGTCGCGCGTCGCAGGGCTCTGGGTGACAGCTCCGCGGGGGTGAAGTCGTCCGGGGAGCGTCGCCACCGCAGCGCGGTCATGACGACGGCGACGAGCAGCGCGAGCCCCACCACCCCCCAGCCGAAGGCGTTGAGGAACCACCACGGGTACCCCTCGTAGGGCTCACCCAGCAGGGATCTGATGCCCTGGACCAGCATGAAGGCCAGGACGGCGGGGGCCACCACCCCGACGAGCACCGACCACCAGGCCCCCAGGCGCAGCCCCGGCCGGTCGTTGAGGTGGGCGCGCTGCTCGCCCAACCGACGCAGCACGAGCCCCAGGACGAGGGTCATCACCACGGCCGAGCCGACCACGCCGACCTCGTTGATGTACTTGTCCATGGTGTCGAGCAGGAAGAGCGCCGTGGTGGTCGAGAACAGCGCGATCGACAGGACGGCCGCGACCCCGCCGATCCGCAGCGCGGCCTGACGCGGGGTGATGCCGAGCTTCTCCTGCACAGCGGCTGAGACCACCTGCAAGATCGACAGCAGCGAGGTGAGCCCGGCGAGGGTGAGCGAGCCGAAGAACAGCACGCCGAAGACCGGGCCCCCGGGCATCATCGAGATGATCTGCGGGAAGGCCACGAAGGCCAGGGTCACCCCGGCGATGTTCTCGACCTCGGAGACGTCGACCCCCGTCTGGAAGGCCATGAAACCCAGGGCCGCGAACACCCCGATCCCGGCGAGCAGCTCGAAGGAGGAGTTCGCGAACCCGACGACGAACCCGGTCGAGGTCAGGTTCGCGCGCCGCTTGAGGTACGAGGAGTACGTGATCATGATGCCGAAGGCGATGGACAGCGAGAAGAAGATCTGGCTGTAGGCCGCGATCCACACCCCGGGGTCGCTCAGCGCCGACCAGTCCGGGGTGAAGAAGGCGTTGAGGCCGTCCATCGCGCCGTCGAGGGTCACCGCCCGGATCACCAGGCCCAGGAACATGACGAGCAGCAGCGGGATGAACACCTTGTTGGCGCGCTCGACCCCTTTCTGCACACCCAGGGCGAGGATGGCGATGGTCACGACCCACACGAGCACCAGCGGGACGAGCACCTGGGGCACGACGTCGAGGCTGATGCCGGGCTTGGTGGCCTGGAGGTACTCGGTCTCGAGGAACGCACCCGGGTCATCACCCCAGGCCCGCGTGAAGGAGAACACCAGGTAGCTGGCCGACCAGGCGATGATCACCGTGTAGTACAGGATGATCACGCAGGAGACGCCCACCTGGAACCAGCCCAGGGGCTCGGCGCGGCGGTGCAGGCGTCGGAACGCCGTGGGGGCCGAGCCCCGGAACCGGTGCCCGATCGAGTAGTCGAGCAGCAGGATCGGGATGCCCGCGGTGAGCAGGGCGACGAGGTAGGGGATGAGGAAGGCCCCGCCGCCGTTCTCGTACGCGACCCCAGGGAAGCGCCAGATGTTGCCCAGGCCGACGGCTGAGCCGATCGCGGCGAGCACGAAGCCGAGCTGGCCGGACCACTGCTCGCGCGGGGCGTGGCCCTCGACCGAGCCGCCCTTCCCGGGGTGCACCCCGGCGGGCGTCGGGCTGTCAGACGGGGTGGCGGACATGCGGGGCCTCGATCCTCGGCCGGTGAACGTGCCGAAGGAACATAGCGCCACGACCACCCGGTGGCGAGGCGGGTCTCGCCTGCCGACCCGCGGGCCTGATCAGGCTGTTCCGATCACTCGGTGGTGGGGGCTCGGTGGTGGGCCTCGGCGCGGCTCAGCCGGCGGTCGCCCGCTCGAGCACGACGTCGCTCCCGGTCGCCGTGACCGCGAACCCGTCCCGGTCGACCACCACCTCGGTGAGCTCGATGCCCTCGGGCAGGCCGTCGAGGGGGATGGCGATCGCGTCGAGCTGGTCGCTGATCCCCGCGGGCAGGTCCTCCGCGGCGATGGTCGCCCCGGCGAGGGTGAAGGTCTCGATGTCGATCCCGATCGACCGCCCCTCGGCGCGGGGGACGAGCTCGGCGTCGAGGGGCAGGCCGAAGACCTCGGCCGTGGCGGTGAGGGCCCCGTCGACGATCGCGACCTCGAGCGGCAGGTCGACCGCCTCGAGCAGGCCGGCGAGGGGCACGTGGGCCGTCATGCGGGCGTCCTCGGCGGTGATCGGGCTCTCGGTGGTGACGCCCTCGAGGTCGACGACGACGTCCTGCAGCGACACCCCGTCGACGGTCACCTCCTGGGCGGTGGCGTTGACCGTGCTGATCCGCCCGGCGAGGTACTGGGTGATGAACGGGAAGCCGCCGATGGTGACCTCGGGGCTCTCGTCGAGGCCGTCGAGGCCGGTGCGGAGCTCCTCGGCGACGCGGTCCTCGGCCTCACCCCGGGCGAAGCCGTCGGCGACGTACGCGCCGCCCACGAGCACTCCCACGACGACGACGGTCCCGATGACGGCGCGCGCTCCCATGCGCGCACTGTACGGAGGTTGGCTGACAACGGCCTGTCGGTCGACTGTCGGGGCGGCCGTCCCGGTCGTAGGCTGGAGACCTCGAGGACGAGGTCCGGCCATGGTCATCCAGTCGCTGATGTGGGTCGCCCTGCCGCTGGTGGTCTACGGGGTCCTGGCTGCGTGGTTGCCGGGCCCTGGGCCACCGGCGCGGTGGCGGGTGCGCTGGCGCCGTCGGGCCGCCGAGCGCGAGAAGCGCAAGGCTCCGCCTCCTGCTCCCCCGCCGGACCCTTTTGCGGTGCTGAGGCTGCAGCTGCGTCTGGGGGCCTTGGCAGCACAGCTGCGGGCCTTGGACGCCGATCCGCACCCGTGGGCACGGGGGCGTCGCCAGCTCGCGGTGCAGGCCGCGTACGACGCGCTGCTGGCTGAGGCGTGCCGGTTGGCGGATGTCGAGATCGCCGAGTCGGCGGAGGGGGGCTCGTCGCTGCGCGAGGCGGGGTTGCCGGTGGACGAGGCGGAGCGTTTCCGTGAGGAGCTCGCGCTCACCGAGCGCGGCTGGTCGTGGTGAGCCCTCGTCCGTGAGTGCTTGTCGATGAGCGCTCTTCCGTGAGAGCCGCGCCGGTCGAGGGGCTCAGGCGCGGACGGTGAGGGTGCTGGAGCCGCTGGGCAGGCGCCGCACCTCGATGCGCTCGGCGATGGACTGCTTGAGCTGCTCGACGTGAGAGACGACGCCGACGATGCGCCCGCCGTCGCGGAGCCGTCCGAGCTCGGCGAGCACGACGTCGAGGGTCTCGGGGTCGAGGGAGCCGAATCCCTCGTCGACGAAGAGGGTGCCGAGGTCGATGCCGCCGGCCTCGGCGGTGACGACGTCGGCCAGGCCGAGGGCCAGGCACAGTGAGACGTAGAAGGTCTCGCCGCCGGAGAGGGTGCGGGGGTCTCGCTCGGTCTCGGTGCGGTGGTCGATGACCTTCATGGCGAGGCCGGTGCGCAGGGTGCGGACGGCCTCGCGCTCCTCGCTGCGGACCAGCTCGAACCGCCCGCTCGACATCGCGACGAGGCGCGCGTTGGCGGCGGCGACGACGTCCTCGAAGCGGCGGACGAGCACGAAGGTGCCGAGGGTCAGCCGCTTGGTGTTGTCCCCGCCGTTCGCGGAGGCGAGGTTGGCCATCCGGACCACGGGCTCGGCCTCGAGGGCGACCTCGCGGTAGGCCTCGACGGCGCGGACCAGCTCGGCGAGGGCCCGCGCGGTCGAGGTGGCACGGTCCTCGAGGCGCGCGGCCTCGGCGGCGGCCTGGGTGGCGGCCGTGTCGGCGACCTGGTGGGCCTCGAGCAGGGTGTCGAGGTTGATCTCGAGCTGCTCGGGGAGGTCCTGCACCTCGGGCTCGGCGAGCCCGGTGGTGACCCGCTCGAGGGCTGAGCGGTACCGGCTGACCCCGGCGTCGAGGGCGGTGAGCTCGGCGGCGGGCAGGTGGGCCGCGCGGGCGGCGTCCGCGTCGGTGAAGCCGTGGTCGGCGAGTCCCATGGAGAGCTCGTCGGCCCGGTCGGCCTCCTGGGTGAGCCGGTCCTCGACCTCGGCGAGGGCGTCGATCCAGGCCGTGAGGCTGCGGACGCGATCGTCGAGGGCGGCGACCCGCTCGTGCACGGTGGGGGCGCCCTCGCGGGCGGCGTGCACCTCGGCCTCGTCGGCGGCGATCTGGGTGCTGAGGCTGGCGGCCTCGGCGACGTGGGTCGCGATCTGGGTGCCGAGCTCGTGGACGTGCGCCTCGAGCCGTCGGGTCTCGCCGTCGTGCTCCTGGACCTTCCGTTCGAGGACGACGGTCCGGTCGGTGGCGGCCTGCGCGGTCGCGACCTCGGCGCGGACGGCGTCGAGGGCCGCTTGCGCCTGCTGGACGTCGAGGCCCTCGGCCGCGGCCGAGCGGGCACCGAGCTGCTCGCGCGCCTGGGACCGTGCGGTCGAGGCCGCCTCGAGGTGCTGCTGGGCGGCGAGGCGACGAGCCTCCGCGGCCTCGACGGCCTCGGGGGTGACGTGCTCGGGGTCGAGGGGCGCGGGGGCGGGGTGCTCGGTGCTGCCGCACACCGCGCAGGGTGCGCCGGGCTCGAGGCCGCGGGCGAGCTCTCCGGCGATCCCCGCGATGCGCGCCTGCTGGGTCCGCGCGGCCTTCTCGACGGCTGCGGTGGCCGACGCTGCTGCCTCGGCCACGGCCTGCTCGGCGGTGGCCAGGGTCGCAGCGAGGTCGACGACCTCGCGGGCTGCTCGGAGTCGGCCCTGCGCGAGCTCGATCCGCTGGGTGGCCCCGCCGAGCTGCGCGGCGACGGACCGGGCCTCGGCGAGCTCCTCTTCGAGGGCCTTCCGGAGGGCGGGGCGCGCGGCGACCTGCTGGGCGAGCCGGTCTCGCTCGGCCTCTTGGGCGACCCGGGCGGCGTGGGCGGCGGTGACCTCGGCCCGGCGGGCGGGGAGCCCGTGCTCGATCGTGACGAGCCGGTCGAGGGACCCGCGCAGGGTGGTGCACCGGTCGCGCTCGACGCCGAGGGTCTTGCGTCGCACGCTCGGGTCGGTGACGTCGACGACGAGGGCCTGGAGCTCGGCCTCGGCGCCCAGGGCTGTGGCGCGCTCGGCCTCCTGGGCTGTGGTCAGCGCGCGCCGGGCCTGCTCGAGGCCGGTGATCAGGGGGTGCACGGCCTGGGCTCGGCGTCCGCCGGAGCACCGGTCGGCCTCCTGCTGGTGCTCCTCCGCGCGTGTCTCGAGGCTCGCGAGCTCGGTGCGCAGGACGGTGCGGCGGCGTAGAAGGTCGAGCTGGCGGCGCCCGTCGTCGAGGGCCTGCTGCGTGCCGGCGCACGCGGTCTTCGCCTGGTCCGCGACGGTCCGGGCCCGCCGTGCCCGCTCCTCGAGGGCGTCGGCGTGGGCGCGTCCGAGGGTGAGGAGCCCGCCCTCGCCGTCGGGGTCCTCGAGGGAGCCGCCCGCGGCCTGCAGGGCGGTGGCCTCCTCCTCGACGAGCCCGGCGGCACCGAGGAGGTGGGCGGTGCTGCGCGCGACGGCCTCGCGGCGGTCCTCGACCGCGCGTCCCACCTCGGCCCGCATGCGCACGAGGCGCTGCTCGACCTGCTCGTAGACCGCGGTGCCGAAAACGCGTTGGAGCAGTCCGCGGCGGTCCTCCGGCTTGGCCCGCAGGAACCCGGCGAACTCGCCCTGGGGCAGCACGACTGTCTGGACGAACTGGTGCCTGTCGAGCCCGACGATGCGCTGCAGCTCGAGCCCGGCCTCGTCGAGGCGCGCCGAGAGGAGCTCGCCGTCCTCGGGGGCGTCGGGGCTGCTCAGCCGCCAGAGGCGCACCGAGGCCTGCTGGAGGGTGGTTCCCGAGCCCCGCTGCTTGGGCCGCTGGTAGGCGGGGGTGCGGCGGACCCGGTAGATCCCTGAGCCGCACTCGAACACGAGGTCGACGACCGTCTCGTCGGCGGGGCTCGCATGGGCCGAGCGCAGCCGCTCGTCGCTCGCGTCCTTCGAGGCGACCTTGCCGTAGAGCGCGAAGACGAGGGCGTCGATGAGGGTCGACTTCCCGGCCCCGGTGGGCCCTTCGAGGAGGAAGATCCCCGAGGCGCCGAGCTCGGCGAAGTCGATGGTGTGGGTGCCGGCGAAGGGACCGAGGGCCTGCAAGGTCATGGTGTGCAGGTACATCAGGCGCTCCGCTCCGCGGCGAGGACGTCCTCGTAGGCGCGGCGCAGCACCGCGAGCTCGGCCTCGGTCGGTGCGGTGCCGGTCACGTGCTCGACGAAGTCGGCCGTCACCTCGAGGGGGTCCCGCGCGGCGGTGACGACCGTGGCGCGGTCGCTCACGGCTCCGCCGGCCGGTCGGTGCTCGACCGCGAGCGCGTGCGGGAAGCGGTCCCGCACACGGGCGTAGAGCTCGCTCGGCCGGGACGCGTCGGTCACCACGACGCGTACCCAGTCCTGGACGTGAGCCTCGCCGGTGGCACCGAGGAGCTCCTCGAGGGTCCCGGTGACCTCGGCCAGACGGCGCGGGACCGGAGCGGGGATGAGCTCGGGCTCGCCCACCACGCCGTCGGCGCCGAGCTCGACGAGCACCGAGGCCTTGCGTTGGTTCCGCTCGGAGAAGGAGTAGGCGAGGGGTGAGCCTGAGTACTGCAGCACGGGCCCGCGGTCACCCTCGGCCTGCTGGGGGGAGCGAAGCCGCTGCGGTCCGTGCAGGTGCCCCAGCGCAACGTAGTCCACCCCGGCGAACACGCCCGCGGGCACCGAGTCCACCCCGCCGACGCGGATGTCCCGCTCGGACTCCGAGGCCTCACCCCCCACGACGAAGGCGTGGGCCATGACCACCGAACGTACCGGCCCTGCCGTGCCGGAGCCCGTGCTCCGTGCCGCGCGGTCCGCGCGCACCCGGCGCATCGCGGCCGCCATGACGGCTTCGTGCGAGCGAGGCAGGGGACGCACGGAGCCGTCCTCGTCGTCCTCCTCGGCCAGCTCGCGGCGGACGACGTCGGGGTCGAGGTAGGGCAGGGCGTAGACGAGGGTCGGGGCACCGTCCTCCCCGTGCAGCTCGACCGGGCGCCCGACGTCGGCCACACGGGCCCGCACGTGCACGCCGTCGCGCAAGAGGGAGGAGGCGAAGCCGAGGCGGATCGCGGAGTCATGGTTGCCCGGAGTCACCACGACCTGGGCGTGGGCAGACAGACGGTCCAGCGCATTGGCGAGGAGCTGGACAGCCTCGACCGGGGGCACCGCACGGTCGTACACGTCCCCCGACACCACGACGGCCTCGACCGATTCGCTGCGCACGAGCTCGACGAGGTGGTCGAGGTACTCGGCTTGGTGCCCGAGCAGATCCACGCCGTGCAGCGTGCGACCGAGGTGCCAGTCGCTCGTGTGCAGGATCCGCATGGGGCCGACGGTAGCTCGGACCACCGACACGACCCTGCACCCGTCCCCGTGCGTCGAACCTCCCGGGCGGTCCCCGCGATCCTGGACGCCCCGGATCTGTGCGGGTGACCTCGAGAAGGCGCGGCCGGTCCGGAGCGGGTGCTCGACCCCCGCGCCATCGCCCTGGAGGAACCGCCCTGGTGGTGGAACCCGCTGCCCGACGTCACCGACGAGGGCCGCGCCACACGGCTGGCCGAGGACGGTGGCCGCGGGTTCCGGACAGGCGCTCCTACGTCGGGCCTTGGGCTCGGTCGTACCATGCTCTCTGGTGCCCACGTCGCGGCCAGATCCAGAATCGCTGCTCGCGGCGCGGTGGGAGCCTACGAACTCGGCGTCCTCGCATACTCGGAGTGCAGGTGATGATCCCGATCGACTGGTTCGACTGGGCTCTGACGCTGGTACTTCTCGCCCTGGCTTTCGAGTTCATCGCCGGAGGTATGGTCCGCGGAATCTCGCCGATACCGAGCGACACCACATTCCGGAAGCTGTCTCGGGTCACATGGTGGGTCAGCCCACTGTTGCTCGTGGCTGCCGGCGCTGGCGCAGGTTGGGCGCTACGCACGAACCCTCCGATCGTCACCTTGCTTCTCGTCGTCACCATCATCGAGGCGACACTCTCCTGGCACTGGCGCCCTGCGCGAGCTGAAGACCTCTGGGTGCCCCAGTGGCTGGCGACGATGCGGGCCGCGGTACCCGTACCCATCCGAGACGCGGCAGCGTGGCGGCGTCAGGCGGTCGGGATTCTCGTGGGCATCGCCATCCTCGCCGCTGCCGTGACACACGTCGGCGCCTAGGTTCCGACGGGACCTACCGCCGACCCGTGTCTCATGGCACTCTGCCGTCAGACTTCGTGGCTCATCTCACTGAACTGCCCCGGCTTCCGTAGAGGCTGTGGTGTGTGCCGGTGGCGCCATCTACCCGACCTGTACTCCCACTACGGGTCCCGGGGGATCGTGCTCCTCCTCCCGAGGTGCTGTTCGCCTCGTTCTCAGAGCCATCTGGGTGAAGATCAGCATCGTCACCCCTACAGACCTGGCGTGGGCTCTACGGTCCAAGCGGTCGCACTAGCGACCAGCGGGGGAGCACGACGACGAGCGCGCCTGGTGGCGCGAAGGGCCACGCGGTACTTGACCAGCGCTACGCGCGCTGTAGGAGCCACACAGCACCTGATATCCCGCTCTGGCTGACGCAGGGGGATACGTGTTCGCGATCAACGGTCGAGCCTGGACCGCCCACCTGCTCTCCGCGCTGACCGTCCTGGCGGTGACCCTGGACACGACCAGCATCCCCGCCGACGCGTGGATATGGGGCCTCACCGCACCTTTCACAGCAGTCCAACCTCTTTGCACCCTGCAGGGCAAGTAGATGACACGCCCCTATCACCCCGTCCGTCCGGAGAGTTTCGTCTGGTCTTGTGCGCGCCTCGTCGTCAAACCCTTCTTCCGGCGCAATAGTCAGGTCCGGTCCGGAGAGAAGACCGCGCGAGAGGCGGCCGACGCCGCCCTCACGCGCTCCTTAGGGAACGAACCTGATATGCACCAGCGTGCGGAGCTGCTGGGGATATTGGCAAGTGTGGCTGTTGCTTTCGGTACGGCCATCACGATCATCATCGCGCTCGTCGGAGCTGCGGCGCTCGAAGTCACGGGAGGCGACGCAGTTGTTTCGATCATGCGACTACTTTTTGCCCTAATGACGGCGCCAGTCCTTGCCGTCGGCTGCGTGTGGTCGGTGCGCTGGATCTTGGCCCGCCGCGATCTCCGGCAGCAGCGGCTTGCGCCCTCCCGTGGGTCGCAACCCGGAGCAACCGACTTCGTTCTCGCCGCACCACCCTGCGCTCTCTTCGCCCTCTTCTTCCTGAACGTAGGGCTCTAGTTTCTAGTGAGAACAGATTGTCCACCGGAACTGGTAGCGTCCGGGTCTGCTGCACCGCACCCGGCTGCTGGAGCAGGAGAGTGAGATTCTGCGCCGAGCGGCGGCCTACTGCGCCCAGGCGCATCTGCCGGGAAAGCGATCGGTCCGCTCGTGATGAGCTCGCCGGTGACGGGATCCCCGTCGCGGTGACGTGCCGGGTCCTCAAGCTCGCCAGACAGCCCTACTACCGGTGGCTCGCCGCACCGGTGACCGCCCGCAAGCTCGAGGAGGCATACCTGGCCAACGTGCCGTTCGACGCCCACCTCGACGACCCGGAGCTAGACCTGCAGCAGTCCCCACCTGTCCCGCCACGCCAACGACGCGAGGCGAACGTTCTGGCGGTGACTCGTTGGCGAGGCCGAGACGGCAGTATGGGGGCTCGACCGACTCTGGGACTTCTGCGGCAGGTGGTGAAACGATGATCGAAGCCTTGGTTCTCGTGGGCCTTGCAGCAGCATGGGAGACCGTCACTCACGCAGGCCCCTACGGCGTCACAGGTCCGCCGTTGGTGTACCGCTGGACGTGGTGGTTCTCGCCCCTCGCGCTCGTCATCGCCGGCGCACTTGCCGCGCGCACAGCTGACGAACCGCTGGCATCTACCGTCGCTGCCCTCGTGGCCGCTAGCGTAGTGTTCGTCGCCGTTCGATATCCGCTCAGGCGTATCCGCGGCGACTCCAGCGACGTGTCTCGGCGGAGCGTCAGCAGGGACCCCAACCGGCGTCGAAGGCTCACTGCGCTTCCAATCATCAGCGTGGTCCTAGTCGCAACATTGATCATCAGCAACTAGTTCGCGCGCGCGCTTCTTCCCTCCGGATGATGGTGAGCCCGCACGGTACAAGGCAAGGAGGGGAGCATGAGGTACACCAGGTTGATTAGCGCGCGCCCGAGGGCTGCGAAGACGCTCATCTTTCCCGCCTTCGGTGCCATCGTCCTCGGTATCTTCGTCGGCGCAGTGCCGTGGATTCTCCAGAACCCTGACGCCGCTCGCGCGTACGCCGACCCAACCGCCAAGGCCGTCTTCGTAGTAGTGGGCGCGCTGTGCGCTCTTGCGTTCTTGACCTTCGCGGTAGTCCAGATCGCGGTCGGTCTCGGCCTCATCGCGAGCCTGTACGGGCGCCCCACGGCGCGCGGCAGGGTCGTGCTAGCCAGTCCGTGGGGGATGCTCGGCCACCCGGAGCAGCGAGTCACCTTAGAGCCTGGTGAGATCACTGTTCGGCTCGTCGACGAGCCGCCCGCCTTCCAGGTCTACAGCTACGGCGTCCAGCGGCTGTGCCTCACCCAAGACGCGACGACCCTTCAGATCATGAGCTTCGTCAAGTACAACGCAACCAGCCGTGCCCGCCTGGTCAACTGGCTCACGACCCAAGGGATCACACCTCGATTCGAAGGCGACCAGGCTGTCCTGCCCCTTCAGTAGGAACGAGACCCCGACGACCAGGCAGGGCCGGCGCCGTGGCCCAGGTGCCGCCGGTCAGGAGACCGCGAGCACCAGACCTCCGGCCACCCCCGCCGCGACGAGGGTCGAGCCCGCGCCGAGCACCGCGGCCCGCCCCCCGGTCCGCACCAGCCGCGCAACGTCGACCCCCGTCCCCAGGCCGACCATCGCCGCGGTCAGCAGCGCCGTCGTCACGAGCTGCGCGACGTCCAGCACCCCGGCGGGCACCCAGCCCGTCGAGCGCACCGCGACCATGACGAGGAACCCCGCCACGAACAACGGCACGAGCGGCGGTCGGGACCGCGCTGGCCTCCCGGTCGCTGCGCCCTCGCCCACCTCACCGTTCCCCCTCGAGCCAACCCCAGTCCGCCGTCGGGCCACCCCCACCCCCGCGACGAGTGGAGCGAGCAGCACGACGCGCCCCAGCTTGGTCAGGGTCGCGGCGCTCAGGGCCACGCTCGAGACCAGCCCGCCCGCGGCCACCACCTGGGCGACCTCGTGCACGCTCGCCCCGATCCACAGCCCGGCGGCGCGGTCGTCCATGCCGAGCACCGGGACCAGCAGCGGCAGGGCCACGAGGGTCACGGTGCCGAACAGGGTGACCAGGGCGATCGCCGTCGCGGTGTCCTCCTCGCGCTCGCCGTCGGGGTCGACCACGGCGGACATCGCCGCGACGGCCGCGGCCCCGCAGATCGAGAAGCCGGTCGCGATCAGCAGGGTCATCGGTCCCGGGACGCGCAGCAGCCGGCCCAGCAGGAGGGTCGCGGCGAAGGTCACCGCGACGGTCACGACCACCACGAGCACCCCGCCCACGCCCAGGGCCAGCACCGCGGGGATCGAGAGCTGCAGGCCCAGCAGCACGATGCCGGTGCGCAGCAGCTTCTTGGACCACCACACCACCCCCGGCACGCCGACGGCGGGCAGCAGCCGGGCGTTGCGCAGCACCACCCCGAGCACGATCGCGACCAGCAGGGCCGAGACCGCAGGGAAGGGCGCGGCGACCAGGAGGCTCGCCGCGGCCGCGAGGACCAGGAGCCCGAGGCCGGGCAGGAGGGGGCGCACGACGGTCAGTCTCGCGCACCCACGGCCCTCGCCGAGGTGGCAGGATTCCGGGTGAGATCCAGCGCACGAGGTCAAGGCTGGCCCGTGCGCGCCGATACAGAACGCAGCCCTGCCCGTCGCACACCGGAGGTACAGATGACGTCCACCCACGAGAACGGTCCCGGGCTGCGGCTCGTCCCGGGCACAACCTCGGAGGAGGACGGCACCTTCCCCACCCTCACCACGGCCTTCCACGACCTCGACGAGTACGTGGCCCTGCCGCGGATGTCCGGCCTGGTGCTCTCCCCTGACGGCTCGCGCCTGGTCACCCAGGTGTCGACCGTCAACCACGACGCGACCAAGGTCCACACCGCCCTGTGGGAGGTCTACCCGACCCGCGCCCGGCCGGCCCGCCGTCTGACGCGGAGCGCCCAGGGCGAGTCCGGGGCCGCGTTCACCCCCGACGGCGACCTGCTCTTCACCTCCTCGCGCCCCAACGCCGACGCCCCCGAGGACGCCGAGAAGCCCCTCGACAAGCCGGCCCTGTGGGTGCTGCCCGCGGGCGGTGGCGAGGCGCGCATCGTCGCGACCCGCCCCGGTGGCGTGCAGGGCGTGCGCACCGCGCGCTCCTCGGCCGCGGTGGTCTTCGCGACCGACATGCTGCCCAGCGCGACCGACGGCCCCTCGGACGAGAAGCTCCGCAAGGGCCGCAAGGAGCGCAAGGTCTCGGCGATCCTGCACGACGGCTACCCCGTGCGGTACTGGGACCACGACCTCGGCCCCGACGCCCCGCACCTGCTCGGCTGGCACTTCCGCACCGGGGACGACGTCGCCCGGTCCGTCGAGGTGGCGAGCCAGAGCATCGAGCACCTCAAGGTCACCGACCTGACCCCCGCCCCGGGCCACGCCCTGCGCAACGCCGACTACGACCTGTCCCCCGCGGGCTCCTTCGTCGTCTCGACCTGGCAGGTGCCTGAGGCCAAGGGCGCGCACCGCAGCATCCTGGTGCGCATCGACCTCGACACCCAGCAGCGCACGGTCCTGGTCGACGACCCGTCGGCCGACCTGGGGGACCCGGTCATCTCCCCCGACGGCGCCGCGGTGGTCTTCGTCCGCGAGTCCGTCTCGAGCCCGACCGAGGCTCCGCGCCGCACCCTGCACCTGCTGCCCCTGGACGTCGAGGGCGCCGAGCCGAGCCCTGTCGTCGCGCACTGGGACCGCTGGACCAGCTGCACCCAGTGGCTCCCCGACGGCTCGGGCCTGCTGGTGACCGCCGACCAGGACGGCCGCGGCCCGGTCTTCGCGATCGACCTCGAGGCCGACACCGTCGAGCAGCTCACCCAGGACGACTACACCTACACCGACCTGCAGGTGGCCCCCGACGCCTCGGTGGTCTACGCCATGCGCGCCTCCTACCTGGCCCCCGCGCACCCCGTGCGGATCCACCTGGTCAGCGAGGAGCACCGCCCGCGCGGCACCGTGACCGTGCTGCGCGCACCGGCCCCGCCGCCCACCCTGCCGGGCACCCTGACCGAGGTCCGCACCCTCGTGGGGCCCGACGGCGCCCCGGTGGCGGACGGCGGCGAGGGCACCGAGGTGCGTGGCTGGCTCGCCCTGCCCGACGCCGCCGACGCCGAGCACCCCGCCCCGCTGCTGCTGTGGATCCACGGCGGGCCGCTCGGCTCGTGGAACTCGTGGTCCTGGCGCTGGAACCCGTGGCTGCTGGTCGCCCAGGGCTACGCCGTGCTGCTGCCCGACCCGGCGTTGTCCACCGGGTACGGCCAGGAGTTCATCCAGCGCGGCTGGGGTCGCTGGGGCGCCGAGCCCTACACCGACCTCATGGCCATCACCGACGCCACGGTGGCCCGTCCCGAGATCGACGAGACCCGCACCGCGGCGATGGGCGGCTCCTTCGGCGGGTACATGGCCAACTGGGTCGCGGGGCAGACGGACCGCTTCGAGGCGATCGTCACCCACGCGAGCCTGTGGGCCCTGGACCAGTTCGGCCCCACCACCGACGCCTCGTTCTACTGGGGCCGCGAGATGACCCCCGAGATGGCGGCGAAGTACTCCCCGCACGCCAACGTCGAGAACATCGCCACCCCGATGCTCGTGGTCCACGGCGACAAGGACTACCGCGTCCCGATCGGCGAGGGCCTGCGTCTCTGGTACGAGCTGCTCTCCTCCTCCAAGCTCGCCGCCGACGACGAGGGCCGCACGGCCCACCGGTTCCTGTACTACCCGGACGAGAACCACTGGATCCTCAGCCCCCAGCACGCCAAGGTCTGGTACCAGGTGGTCAGCGGGTTCCTCGCCGAGCACGTGCTGGGCCAGGGCGCCCCGGAGCTTCCCGACTCCCTGGGCTGACCCGCCACGCTCACCCGGCGCGGGCGACCACCCCGGTCGCCCGCGCCGTGAGCGGTCCGGCGACGGGGGCGCTCAGAGCACCCGCGCCACAGCCTCCAGCGCCGCCATCGGGTCGGGCCCGATGGGCACCATGACGACCACGGTGGCCCCGGCCTCGTGGCGGGCGTCGATCTGCCCGCGCACCTCGGCCGGGGTTCCGGCGAGGGCGAGCCGCTGCACCCAGGCGTCGGGCATCGCCGCGACGAACTCCTCGCGGGTCACCGACCGTGCGCGCAGGGCACGGAACTCCTCGGCGAAGGGCAGCGGGTCCAGGTGCGGGGACCAGTCGGTCTCACCAATCCACTCGAGCCCGCCCCGCACTACGTCCCGCGCCGCGGCGCCGTCCTCGTCCACGGCCGCGACGTCGTAGGTCACCACCCGGTGCGGGCCGGGCGCATCGATCTGCGCGATCGCCTGGCGGATGTACTCGGGGGCGCAGGGCTCGGCGAGGACCGTCCCGTCGGCCGCCCGGCCAGCCAGGGCCAGGGAGCGGGGGCCGCGCACGCCGGCGAGCACCCGGGGGGCGACCGCAGGGACGGCGCTCGGTTCGAGGCGCACCCCCTCGGCCTCGACGTACCCGTGGCCGCCCTCGACGGCGTCCCCTCCCAGCAGGGCCCGGACGCTGCGCAGGTGGTCCTCGAGGAGGCGCAGCGGGCTCGCCGGCCAGGCCCCGACCGACCGCATCCAGCCCGGCATGCCGTGACCGATGCCGACGTCGACCCGGCCGGGGAAGAGCTGGGCGAGGGTCGCGACCTCCATCGCGGTGAAGGCGGCGTTGCGCACGGCGGCGGGGAGCACGCCGACGCCGACCCGGATGCGCTCGGTCACGGCGAGCACCGCGGCGGCCTGCGCGACACCCCCGCGGAAGCCGAGGTCCTCGACGACCCAGAGCTCGTCGAACCCGAGGCTCTCGGCGCGGCGGGCGTAGTCGAGCACGACGGCGGCCGGCAGGTCACGGGGCAGCATCACCCCGACGGCACGGGTGTCGGACATGGGTTCTCCCTCGTTCGTGATTCCTCAGTCGTCCTGGAGCGCGAGGCGCAGCGCGTCCGTGGCGATGCCGACCATCGTCGTCACCGGCAGCCCGCCCGCGGGGTCGCGCGAGGCGGACTGGAGGGTGACGACCACCGGGTCGCCCTCCGCGTCCTCGGCGTACCAGGCCCCGGCCATGACGCCCGTGACGCTGCCACCCTTGAAGGCCAGGTAGGCGGGAGCGCCCGCGTCGGCCGGCACCACGCCGGGGTTCAGGGCGAGGATGTCCCGCACGGGCGCGCCCGCCTCGGTGCCGGCGAGCTCGGCGAGAGCGGCATGGGCCAGGCAGAGGTCCTCCGCGGTCGCGAACCAGTCGACGTCGCGGTGCCACACCGTCGCCCGGGTGACCTCGACGACGTCGATGTCGATCTCGCCGTCGGGCAGCTCCTCGAGGAGGGCACGGCGCTCCTCGGTCCCCGCGTCGCGCCACTGGTTGCGCAGCTCGGCACCTCCGCCCCAGCCGAGCTGGAAGAGCTCGCGGGTGCTCGGGAACGGGGTGTTGGCCGCCGGGTCGCTGTGCCCCATGGACGTGAGGGCAGCCTCGACCTGCTCGCGCCCGACGGCGTCGATGAGCAGGTCGGTCGCGGTGTTGTCGCTGATCGAGATCATCGCCTCGGCGGCGGCCTCGACCGTGACCGTGGTGCCCGCGGGCTCCTCCTGGAGCTCCCCGGAGGGCAGGGAGCGCAGGTCGTCGGTCAGCGTGAGGTCCGTGTCCCAAGCCAGGTCACCGGCCTCGACGGCCTCGACCACGGCGCCGAGCACGTACAGCTTGGCGACCGAGCCGACCGGCAGCTGCTCCCCCGCGGCCGAGCCGACAGGACCCGCCGGGCCGCCGTCGAGGGCGACGCAGCCCTGGTCCGCGGGCCGGGCGACCAGCATCGACACCGAGCCCGGCAGGTCCTCGACCTCCTCGACGAGCTCCTCCCAGGAGGCCGCGGGCTCACGGTCCGGGGCCGGGGTGGCGAAGAACAGGCCCTGGATGAGCTCGTCCTCGTCGAGGGAGAGCTGCAGGTCGAAGGACTGCACCCCCTCGATCCGGGCCACGAGCTCGCTCTCGGTGCCCTCGACCGCGGTGACCGTCCACGGCCCGAAGG
Organism: Actinotalea soli; assembly: GCF_017565425.1. Lineage (GTDB taxonomy): Bacteria > Actinomycetota > Actinomycetes > Actinomycetales > Cellulomonadaceae > Actinotalea > Actinotalea soli. Next base: position 373,817 of record NZ_JAGEMK010000002.1, on the reverse strand, counting down.
TCCGCAGCTGGTCGATCACCTCGGCGAGGGCCTCGACGGGCAGCTCCTCGAGGAACTCCGGGGCGAAGCGCTCCTCGGCCTCGGGCAGCGGCGCCCCCGGCTCGTCGTCGAGCAGGCTCATGACCCAGGCGGCGGCCCGCCCGGCGGCGTGGTCCGGGAGGGCGACCTCCTCGGGCCCGGGCTCGGGCTCCGCCGTGCTCGTGGGAGCAGGATCCGTGGGCTCAGGGTCGGGCTCGGTCGAGGTGCACCCGACGAGGAGCGCCAGCCCGACGGCGACCGCCACCCCTCGGAGCGTGGTCGTCGTGCGGTGCGTCATCCCTGGCCCCCTGCTGTGTCTGTGCTGCTGCCGAACCGTCGGGCCGCACCCCTCGACGCGGTCGAGCGGCTGTGCGGTCGAACGGCCGTGCGGTCGAACGGCTATGCGGTCGAACGGCTACGCGGTCGAGGAGGCGAGATCCTCGGCCTCGGCGGCCGCGATGCCCGCCCACGGGTCCTCAGGATCGCCGTCCCCCGGGGTGAAGGCCAGCGGGATCTCCCCGCCGAGCCCGACCATCTCGAGCATCTCCAGGACCAGGTCCGGCGGGTTCAGCAGGGTGCAGGGCTGGGTCTCGTCCTCGACGCCCAGGCGGTGCAGCTGGATGACGAAGGCCAGGCCCGAGGAGTCGATGAAGGTCACGCCGGACATCTCGACCAGGACAGGGCCGCCGTGGGCGAGCACGGCAGCCATGGTGAGACCGGCGTCGTCGCGCAGGGAGGCGTCGACCTCGCCGCGCAACGTGACCACCGAGCCCTGCTCGTCGTGCCGCACCGCGACGCTCCCGGGCAGGGGCTGGTCGGACTGCTGATCGTGGGGGTCCACGGAACCTCTCATCGTCGTGACGGTGGGGCGCAAGATCAGACCCACCTCTGGGTACTACGTGCGGGAGGGCTCGGATGTTCCCGGTCCGGGGCGATCCGCGGGCTCGTCCGGCGGCCCGCCCTCGGAATCGGTCACGTCGGCCACGGTCGCCCCCAGGGCCAGGACCAGCTTGCTGCCGTCGACCGTCGCGGCCACCCCGTGGCCCCCCGCACCGATCGACACCGGGTGCCCGGGGACCCGGGCGTCGGCGACCACCGGCCACGGGTGGGTCGAGCCGAAGGGGGTGATGGTGCCGCGCTCGTAGCCGGTGACGTCCCGGGCGGTCGCGGCGTCGGGCATGGACAGGCGTGAGACGCCCAGGGTCTCGCGCAGCTTGGGCCAGGAGATGGTCCGGTCCCCCGGCACGAGCACGAAGAGGTAGTCCTCCTCGCCGCGACGCACCACGAGGGACTTCACCAGGTGGGCGGGGCTCACCCGACGGGCCTTGGCCGCCTCGGCGAGGCTGCTCACCGGACCGTGCCGCAGGATGCGGTGCCGCAGCCCGCTGGCCTCGAGGGCCGCGAGCGCCCGCGCCTCGGGTTCCGGTACGCCGTCGTCCACGGGTCAACTTCACCCCACCCAGGTCCAGGCCCGCAACCCCGGTGGGGGTGAAGTGACGACGGACACTCGGCGCCCGGCGCTCGGCACTCAACGGATGCGCACCACGGCCACGGGGCACGGCGCGTGCAGCACCACGGTGTGCGCGACCGACCCCAGCAGCATCCGCGCGACGCCGTGCCGACCGTGGGTCCCGACGACGAGGAGCCTGGCCCCCTGAGCCGCCTCGATCAGCGCCGTGGCCGGCTGCCCCTGGACCAGGTGCTGCTCGACGACGAGGTCCGGGTACTGCTCGGCGAGCCCCGCGACGGACTCGGCGAGCACCACCTGCTCGTTCTCGATCATCTGCTCGTCGAACCCCCCGGCGAGGTACTCGACCGACACGTAGACCGCGGGCTGCTCCCAGGTGTGGACCACGTGCAGCTCGGCGCCGGCCCGGTCCGCCTCGGCCGCGGCGAAGGCCACGGCAGCGACGGAGTCGGGCGACCCGTCCACCCCGACCACCACCCGGGTGGCAGATGGGTCGGGCAGGTGCGGGACGACGATCACCGGGCAGAAGGACCCGGCCGCCACCTGGTAGCTCAACGAGCCGATGATCACCCTCTCGAGGGGCGTCAACGGGTGCGAGCCGACGACGACGAGGTCCGCGTCGTGCGAGCGGTCGCACAGGGCGTGGGCCGGACGCCTCGGGTCGAGCACGATCCGCGGGACGATCGGCACCGCCTCGCGCACCCGTTGGGCCTCCTGGGCCAGGAGGTTCCGGGCGCCCTGCTGCACGGCGTCGTCGTACAGCTCGACCGCGATGGTCGGGAACCCGGTGGCGTGGACGAGCACGAGCTCCTCGCCACGGTCGTGTGCGGCGTGGGCCGCCCACAGCACGGCGTCATGGCTCGAGGTGCCCCCCTCGACGCCCACGATGATGGTCCGGGACATGGCCGTCCTCCTCCCGCGCGGGGCGGGCGCACGACCATGTGGGGGTGCGGGGACCCGCACCGACTCGCTGCCCTCCCAGGCTCCTCCTGAGGGGTGGGCCGGGGCCAGGGCCGATGGTCCCCGGCACGACGGCGACCCCGCGCCTCAGGCACCACGGAACGCGTCGGCGTGCTCCTGCGCCCACTGGGCGAAGGTGCGGGCGGCCCGGCCGGTGACCCGTTCGACCGTCGGGTGCACCACGGCGGCCTGCTCGGGTGGCTGGGTGGCGAGCTGGATGCCGAACTCGACGTACTCCTCGGGGTACCCGTAGGCGCGCAGCCGTTCTCGTTCCTGCTCCTCCGTGAGCTGCTCGAAGCCGATGTGCCGCCCTGCGGCTGTGCCGAGGAGACGGGCCCTCTCGGCAGGGGTCAGGGCCTGCGGCCCGGTGATCGGGTAGGTCATGCCGGCGTGCCCGTCCTCGGTGAGGGCCACCCTCGCGACAGCCGCGATGTCGGCCTCGTGCACGACGGCGCTCGCCCACCCGGCCATGAGTCGCACCGCACCGTGCTCCCGGACGGAGCCGACCCACTCCAGGGCACCGGACATGAACTCGACCGGTTCGAGCGACGTCCACCCGAGGTCGCTCGCGCGCAGGGCCGGCTCGACCGTGCTCTCCTCCCACCCCCCGAGCACCGTGACGCGTCGCACCCCGGCCCGGGACGCGAGCCGGACCAGCTCCGCCCCGGTGGTCAACGGAGCCCCGTCGCTTCCACCGAAGGTGATCAGGTGCACCGCGGTGACGCCGTCGAAGGCCAGCGGCAGGGTCGCGGGGTCGGTCAGGTCCCCGGCGACGACCTCGACGCCGGCCGGCAGCTCTGCCGTGGCGGGGTCCCGGGTCAGGGCGCGGACCTCGTGGCCGGCCTCCGTGAGCTGCTGGACGAGGTGGCGGCCGACGGTGCCCGTCGCCCCGGTGATCAGGATGGTCATGTCTGGCTCCTCGGTGTCGTGATGTCCTCCACGATCCAGCGGATTCCGGTCAGTTGATGACCTCAATCCTCGGTAGCGTGACGGGATGTCCACGAGCGCACGGATGCTGCAGCTCCTCGCCCTCCTGCAGAACCACCGGTACTGGCCCGGGCACGAGCTGGCCACCCGGCTCGAGGTCAGCCCTCGGACCCTGCGCCGCGACGTCGACCGGCTGCGGGACCTCGGGTACCCGGTCGACGCCGACCGGGGCGTCGGCGGCGGGTACCAGCTCGCGACGGGGGCGGCCCTGCCTCCGCTGGTCCTCGACGACGAGGAGGCCGTCGCGATCGCCGTCGGCCTGCAGACCGCAGCGCACGGATCGATCGCCGGGATCGAGGAGGCCGCGGTCCAGGCCCTGGCCAAGGTGGTGCAGGTCATGCCTGCGCGGCTGCGGCACCGGGTGGAGGCCCTGCGAGCGGTGACGGTCCGCGGGACATGGGGACCCGGCGCCCCCGGCCCACCCGGGGAGACGATGGTCGACCCCGACCTCCTGGTGACGGTGGCTCAGGCCTGCCGTGACGACGAACGCCTCGACGTGAGCTACGCCGCCAGGTCCGGCGAGAGGACGGTGCGTCAGGTGGAACCGCACCGCCTGGTCTCGCTCGGGCGCCGCTGGTACCTCGTCGCCTACGACCTCACCCGGCACGACTGGCGCAGCTTCCGCCTGGACCGCATCAGCGAACCCCACCGTTCCGGGGTCCGCTTCCGGCCCCGCGAGCTCCCCGCCGAGGACGCCGCAGCCTTCGTCCGCGCAGGGATCGAGACCCTCCCGCAGCGCTACTCGGTCGACGTCCTCGTGCACGCGCCCGGCGCCACCGTGCGGTCGGAGGCCGACCGCTGGGGCACTGTCGAGGACCTCGACGACGACCGCTGCCGGCTGCGGATGAGCACCGACAGCCTCGACTGGCCGGCGATGATGCTCGGAGCCGTCGGTGCCGACTTCGAGGTGGTCGCCCCGCCCGAGCTCGTCGACCTCGTCGCCGACTGGGGACGCCGGTTCACCCGTGCCGCGGAGCTCACGCGGGAGGCTCCGCCGGCGGTGTGAGGGGAGCGGCCTCGAGGGGGTCAGCCCCGCAGGGCCAGGTACGTGCGTGCGCCAACGACGACGTAGGACGCGACGATCGCGAGCAGGATCACCGAGGACGTGAGCCCCCCGCGCTCGAGCAGCGCCACGACCGACAGCACCCCGAGACCCACCGCGACGGCTGGGGCCTGCGGATCCAGGTGGTCGGTCATACGCGCTCCTCTCGCCCGCTCGAACACTAGCGGCGGCCTTCTGCCGAGCAAGGGGCCTCGAAGACGCGGACCAGGGGCGACGCCGGCCCTACCCCAGCCGGCCCGCGGCGTGCCGGGCGGCCGCGTAGCCGAAGGTGATGCCCTGGCCGACGGTCGCCCCGGGCCCGGGGTAGACCCTGCCGAACGCGTTGCCTGCCGCGTTGCCGATCGCGTACAGCCCGTCGATCGGCGAACCGTCCGGGCGTAGCGCTCGGGCGTACCGGTCGGCGCGCACCCCGCCGCAGGTCCCCAGATCACCAGGGACCACCTGCACCGCGTAGAACGGGCCGCGGTCGATCGGCCCCAGGCAGGGGTTGGGTGTCACCGACGGGTCGCCGTAGTAGCGGTCGTAGGCCGAGTCGCCGCGACCGAAGTCGTCGTCACGCCCCGCGTTCGCCAGGAGGTTGAACCGCTCGACGGTCAAGGGCAGGTCAGGCATGCCGAGGGCGGCCGCGAGCCCGTCCATCGAGTCGGCCTTCATGGCGATGCCGGCGTCGTACCACTCCTGGGGCAGGGGTTGCCGGGGGAACAGCCCGCCGCCGTACAGGTACCGGTTGCGGTAGCGCTGGTCGAAGACCTGCCACGCAGGGACGTGCGGATCCTCGGGCCTGTGCTTGGCCGTGATGATCTGCCCGGCACTCATGTAGTTGATCGCTCGTTCATGAACCGGTGGCCGTGGCCGTTCACGATGATCTGGCCGGGCAGGGAACGCTCCGCCAGCAGGACACCGGGCATGGGGCCGGGCACGGGGATCGCGGGGAACCACCATGCCGCGTCCATGAACGCCAGGTCCGCACCGTGACCCTGCGCGATCTGGATGACCTCTCCGGTGTCGCCGGGAGTCCCCAAGCTCCACGAGCCGTCGACGACGTCCGACTGGTACTCCTTGCGCATCGCGGGGTTCCGGTCGAAACCGCCCGAGGCGAGGATCACCCCGCGCCTCGCCCGCACCATCAGGTCGGTGCCGTCCTGGTCCAGCACGACTCCGACCACGCGCCCGTCCTCGAGGCTCAGGTCCTTGAGGGCGGTGCCGGTCCAGATGGGGATGCGACGGGCCAGCAGACCGGCCAGCATCCCCGCGGCGAGGGCCTGGCCACCTGCGACGTACTCCCGCTTGAGGGCCAGCCCGCCGAGACCGAGACCCACCAGAGGCGCGGCCGTGAGGACACCGCGCGGCGAGCGCGCGACTAGGTTGAGCCACTTGTAGCCGCGGGAGGTGATCGGCATCGGGAAGGGCGCGGCGAGCGCCGGGGCGATGATCTTGTCGCGGTGCACACCGAGGGTCTTGGCGTCGAAGGGCTTGGGCTCGCAGGCACGGCCCGTGGCCGACCCGCCCTCGAGCTCGGGGAAGTAGTCGGCGTACTCGGCCATGAACTGAAAGGACAACGGCGTGAGGCGCCGGATCATGTCGACCGCCGCCGGGCCCTCGTCGATGTGCGTCTGCCACCGCTCGTCCTCGACCTCACCGCGGGTCACGGCACGCAGGTAGGCCTGCAACCGCTCGGGGTCCTCGCGCTGTCCGCTCTCCCGCAGGATCGAGTTGCCGGGGATCCAGAACCCACCGCCCGACAAGGCCGTCGAGCCGCCCACCGTCGGCCCCTTCTCCACCAGGAGCACCGACATCCCGGCGTCGACCGCCGCGAGCGCGGCCGCCATCCCCGTCCCCGAACCGACCACGACGACGTCGAACTCATCCATCGGACTCTCTCCTCACCGTTGCGGAGCGATGGGACGCGGCAGACTCGTCCCGACCCCGAGCCTGGCACCGCCGGGGCTGGACGGCGAGGGTCGGTGGTCCTGGGTGTCAGTTGTCCTGGGTGCCAGTGGTGCTCGGCGGGGTCCTCACGTGAGAGTGAGCACTGCGGTCGCCGTGGACCCGTCACGGAACGTCGCCTCGAGCTGGACTCCCTCGGTCGCCCCGTCGCGGAGCTCGTCGCCAGGGAACCAGAGCGCGAAGTGCCCGCCGTTCACGGTCGCGTGCACCTCGCCGTGCGTCGTGCTGCGGTACGCCACCGCGACGACCTCGGCCCCGGCGGTCCCGGCCACCAGGGAGATGTCACCGGCGCTCATGGTCCCCGCACCGAGGTCGGTGGCGACCAGCTCGCGGGGGCCGGGAGGGGCGTCGTCGGCGGGGGTCCCGATGGACCCGATCATCCCGGCGGTGAACAGGCCCGCCGACTCGTCCGTGACGCACAGGGCCGAGAACCCGTCCGGGTCTGCGAGCAGCACGGTGGTCCAGGAGGTGGAGGCGCAGGGCCCGGCGGGCCCGGCTCAGGCGCAGGCGGAACGCGACCGGTGAGATGCCGAGCACGGCAGCGGCGCGCGGCGCGTCGAGCCCGTCGAACACCGCGAGGGCGAGGGCCTCCTGGTGGGTGTCGGGCAGGCGGCGCCACGCCCTGGTCAGATCCACCTGGCTGGCGACCCCGTCGACCTCGTCCGGGGCGGAGAGCGTCGTGACGTCCGCCAGGCGGACCCCCCGGTGCGCGACGACGCTGCTCGCCACGGTGGTCGTTGAGCAGCAGGTTGCGCGTGACACCGAAGACCCACGCGCGGGCGTCGTCCTCGGACCGGGGCAGGTCGTCGAGACGACGCCACACGACGAGGAAGGCCTCGGCGACGACGTCCTCGGCGTGGTCGGGATGGATCCGCCGCTGCACGAAGCGCACGAGGTCCGCGTACACCGCCTCGTACAGCGATCTGAAGGTGCGCTCCCGCTCCGGGGCGCCTGGTCCGTCGCTCATACCTCTACCTGTCCGCCACGGGGTCGAGTGTGTCGGACGCGCTGCGCCAACCGTCGCGTCCGAGGACCGGGGCGCTCAAGTTCACACAGGTGTCACCCGGGGGGCCTACGGTCGGGGGATGGCCGAGATCCGCATCACCACCCCGCGGGGGGTCGCCTTGTCGGGCACCCTCGACGCCGCGGAGGTCAGCGCGGGCACCTCGGCCGACCCCGCCGAGGGTCGCACTGCGACCGCTCCAGCCCGCGCCGTCCTCTTCGCGCACGGGTTCCTCGCCGACCGCTCCTCACGCGGCCGCACCGACGGGCTGGCCAAGGCCTACCGCGCGGCTGGCTACGCGACCCTGGCCTTCGACTTCGGCGGGCACGGCGACTCCGAGGACGACGTCGTCGAGGTGTCGCACGAGGTCGAGGACCTCGAGGCCGCGAGCACCCACCTCGCCGCGGCCGGGTACACCCACCAGGTGGTGCACGCGCACAGCATGGGGGCGCTGGTCGCCCTCCGCGCGGGCTCCCCGCACGTGCGGGCCATGGTCCTGACCGGTGCGGTGTCCGGCCCGATCGAGCACCCCTGGGAGGAGGTGCTGTCCCCCGCCAAGATGGCCGAGCTCACGAGCACGGGCCGCACCACGGTGCTCGACGACGGGCCCTCGGGGCGTGAGGAGCTCGAGATCTCCGAGCAGACCCTCGCGGACTTCACCGAGGTGGACCAGGCCGAGCTGCTCGGCACGGTGGCCTGCCCGGTGCTGCTGCTGCACGGCGGGGCCCTGGTCGACGGCGAGGAGCACCCGCTGCTGACCCAGGCCCGCATCGGCCTGCCCCTGCTGCCCGAGGGCTCCCGGCTCGAGGTGCTCTCGGGCGGGGAGCACGCGTTGCTCGACCGCACCGAGGAGGTCGCGGCCCGGGCCCTGGCGTGGCTCGAGGAGGTGACCCCGTGACCGATGCACCCGCCCTTGCCGTCACCGGGGCGACCGGGAAGGTCGGGGGCTTGGTGGCCCGCGCCGTCGCCGCGGCCGGAGTGCCCCAGCGCCTCCTGGTCCGCGACCCACGCCGCGCCCCCGACCTGCCCGGGGCCGAGGTCCGTCAGGTCGCCTACGGGCAGGACGCGATGCACGCCCTCGAGGGGGTCGAGGTCCTCTTCATGGTCTCGGGCGCGGAGTCCGCCGACCGGGTCGCCGAGCACCGGGCCTTCATCGACGACGCGGCCGAGGCGGGGGTCGACCACGTGGTCTACACGTCCTTCCTCGGCGCGAGCCCCACGTCGACCTTCCTGCTGGGCCGCGACCACGCCGCCACCGAGGAGCACCTGCGCCGCGCGGGCCTGCGCCACACCCTGCTGCGGGACAATCTCTACCTCGACGTGCTCCCCGAGTTCGTCGGGCCCGACGGAGCCCTGCGCGGCCCGGCCGGGGACGGTCGCCTCGGGGCGGTCGCCCGGGCCGACGTCGCCCGCGTCGCGACCACCGTGCTGCTCGACCCTCGACGGCACGCGGGGCGCACCTACGACCTCACCGGCCCCGAGGCCCTGAGCCTCGACGAGGTCGCCGCGACGATCACCGAGGTCACGGGCCGCGAGGTCCGCTACGTCCCGGAGACCCTCGCGGAGGCCTACGCCTCGCGCAGCAGCTACGGCGCCCCCGACTGGCAGGTCGACGCCTGGGTCTCGACCTACACCGCGATCGCCGCCGGCGAGATGGCCGCCGTCACCGACCACGTCGAGCGCGTCACCGGCCAGCCGCCCCTCAGCCTCCGCGCGCTCCTGCGGCCCTGAGCCGGGCCAGGCCCTCGTCGATCGTGACCTCGGGGGTCCAGCGGAGGTCGGCACGGGTGCGGCGCTGGTCGAACCAGTGGGCGGTCGACAGCTGCTCGGCGAGGAACCGGGTCATCGGTGGCTCGTCCTGCCCCGGGCGCACCCGCCACACGGCCTCGACCGCTCCCCCGGCCGCGCGGGCCAGGCCCGCCGGGACGCTCCAGCGCGGGACCGGGGCGCCCGAGGCCGCGCAGATCCCCGCGAGCATCTCGGCCACGGGGCGGGGCTCACCGTTGGTCACCACGTAGGCGTTGCCGTGCACGGCGTCGTCGGCCGCGCGCTCGAGGGCCGCGGCGATCGCGGAGGCGGCGTTGTCCACGTAGGTGGTGTCGATCAGCGCCCGACCACCGTCGAGGAGGGGCAGCCGGCTGGCCCGGGCCCGCGCGACGATGCGGGCGACCAGCTGGGTGTCCCCCGGGCCCCACACCAGGTGGGGGCGGACGGCGACCACCCGCATCGCGTCGCCGTCGGCCGCGAGGGCGAGGAGCTCGGCCTGGGCCTTGGTGCGGGCGTAGTCCCCGCGGGCATGGACGGGGTCGGCGGGCAGGGCGCCGTCGCCGACGATCGAGCTGCCGCTGTGCGCGACCGACGGGGAGGAGACCTGCACGAAGCGCGCGACGCCCTCGCGCGCCGCGGCGGCCACCAGGCGTTCGGTGCCGCCGACGTTGACCCGCTCGAAGTCCGCCGGGTCCCCCGCGAGGGAGACCTTCGCGGCCAGGTGGACCACGGCCTCGACCCCGTCCACGGCCCGCTCGACGTCGGCCGCCACGGTCATCGAGCCGCGCAGGTCCTCGACCCCGGGCACCGTGCTGGGGCTGCGCTGGAAGGTGCGGACCTCGTGGCCCGCGGCCAGCACGCGCGCGGCGACGGCGCGGCCGAGGAGGCCGCTCGCGCCGGTGACCAGGACCTTCACGGTCGCCTCACCCGCCCCCCGGAGAGCACGCCCTCGGCCCAGCGGGCGAGCCGGGTCCGGTCGATCTTGGAGTTGTGCCGCACGTCCGTGGGCAGGTCGGGGACCACGAGGACCGCGGCGAGCGGCCGCCCGACGGCGCCCCGCACCTCCTCGGCGAGCTCGGGGTCGGCGAGGGCCACGCGGCGGGCCGGCGTCGTGGTCTCGACGACGGCGACGAGCAGCTGGGTGCCCTGCGGGCCGATGCCCACCACCCCGGCGCGGACCACGCCGTCCACCTGCTCGACCGCCTGCTCCAGGCCCACCGGGGTGACCACGCCGTCGGCCGTGGTGATCACGTGCGCGAGCCTGCCCTCGACCCACAGCCGACCCTGCTCGTCGAGGTGCCCGACGTCCCCGGTGCGGTGCCAGCGGTCGTCGGGCACGCCACGGGTGGCGGCGCGGTCGGTCAGGTGCAGACGGAAGTAGCCGCGCTTGAGGTGCGGGGCCGTCACGAGGATCTCGCCCGTGCGGCCGGGGTCGGTGGTCGGCTCCCCGGTGGCCGCGCCGTCGGCGTCGAGGGGGCTGATGCGCACCTCGGTGGTCGGGGTGGGGCGTCCGACGCAGACCCCGCCCCGGTCGCCGTCGGGCCGGGTGCTGGTCGCGTCGCGGATGACGTCGAGGGTGACGTCGGTCATAAGCAGACCCTCGGTCATGCCGTAGGGGGTGTGCGGCTCGGCGTTCGGCATGAGGCGGCCCGCGGCAGCCAGCAGGGGCTCGGGGACGGGGGCGCCCGCGGAGAGGAAGATGCGGACCTGGGCGAGGGCCTCGTGGTCAGCGGGGGTCAGCGAGTCGGCGGTCGCGACGACGTTGGCCAGGGCCGCCGGGGAGAGGAAGAGCACCGTCGCGTCGACCGCTGCCGCGGCGGCGGCCACGGCGGGGGCGGTGAGGGTCCGGGGGGAGGTCACGTCCATGTCCGGGGTGACCGACCGTGCGCCGAGGGCCGGGGCCAGCAGGGCGAAGGGGGCGAAGCCGGCGACCAGGCCGGTGCCGACGCCCAGGTCGTACTGGTCGCGCAGGGCCCCGGCGACGGCGGCGAGCTGGCGGTGGGAGTAGACGACTCCCTTGGCCGGTCCGGTGGACCCCGAGGTGAACAGCACCGCGGCGGTCGCGTCCGGGGCGGGCTCGGCCGGGGTGTCGACGCCCTGCCCGAGGTCGACCAGGTCGACCAGCGCGTACCGGACGCCCAGGGCGCGGGCGGTCGCGCGGGGCAGGGGGGTGGTCGAGATGCGCCGCCCAGGCCAGCCCAGGGCCCGTGCCGCCGACAGCCCGGGCAGGGCGCCGATCACGTGCTGGGGCCTCGAGCCGCGGACCGCGCGGGTCAGGCCACGCAGGCCGAGCCCGGCGTCGGCCACCACGACGACGGCACCGATGCGCAGGCACGCGTACAGGACGGCGGTGAGGTCGGCCCCGGGCGGGACGAGCAGGGAAACCCGATCCCCGGGGCGGACGCCCGCAGCGGTCAGCCCCGCGGCGAGCTCGCGGACCCGGCGCGCCAGCAAGGACCACGTGACCACACGCGGGGAGTCACCCCCGGGCGGGGCCATCTCGACCAGGGCGGTCTCGGTGCTGTGGCGCTGCTCGTCGAGCTGGTGCCACAGCGGGTGGTACGTGGGCTGGGCCGGGCGTGGTGAGGCGGAGGCCGCCTCGGCCCCGGCGTCGTCCGACCCCGCGGTCGGCAGGTCTCCCAGCCAGGTCAGGGCGGCGGCGGCGTAGTCGACGTCCTCCGCAACGAGGTGGCTGGCGCCCTCGAAGCGGTGCACGTCGGCGTGGGGCAGCCGGCCGACGAGGTCCTCGAGGTACTGGTCGCCGAACACCGGGTCGCTCGGCCCCCAGAGCATGAGCGCGGGCACCTGCAGCCCGCTCACGGCGGTCGCGATGCGGTCGAGCTCGGCGGCGCTGGGGTGGGCGGCGTCCACGGGGATGTCCGCGACGAAGCCGCCGATGCCCCCACGCCGCGCGGCCTCCCGGTACGGGGCGCGATAGCCCTCCTTGACCGCGGCGGTCAGGCGCGGGCGGCCCAGGGCGAGGGTGGTCTCGAGGAAGGCGGGGGTCGCGACGGTGGCCCGTCCTAGGACGGCGGGCCGCAGGGCCAGGCGCAACGGGGCGGGGATGCGCAGGTGCTCGGGCTGGTGGACGGCGGTGTTGAGCAGCACCACCCCGGCGAGCTGGTCGGGGTGGTCCACGGCCCAGCCGAGGCTGATGACCCCGCCCCAGTCGTGGCCCACCGTGACCACCGGGCCGGTCACGCCCAGGGCCGTCGTCAGGTCGTCGAGGTCGGCGACGCGCCGGGGCAGGCCACGCAGCTCACCGGTGCGTTCGGAGTAGCCCATCTCGAGCTGGTCGACGGCGATCACGCGCCACGCCACGCCGTCGGCCGCGGCCTGGGCGGTCGCCGCGGTGACCAGGCGGCGCCACAGGTAGGACCAGGTGGGGTTGCCGTGCACGCACAGCAGGGTGCCGACGGGCTCGACGCCGAGGCGGGCGAGGTGGTCGGCGTTGTCCAGCAGGTGCCAGGTGCGGCCCGGGTCCCCCGCGGTGACGAGGCGGGAGAAGGTCGGGTCGAGGCCGTCGAGCCCGTCGGGGGGCAGGGAGGCCGGGGCTGTCGAGCCGACTGCGCTCGGCAGGGGGGTGGTCACCAGGCGATCTCCATCATGGCCGTGTTGATGCCTGAGCCCACGCCCATGAGGAGCACCCGGTTGCCGGGCTCGAGGGTGGTGGCCTCCTGCGCGAGGGTCATCGGGATCGACGCCGGGCCCACGTTGCCGTACATCGGGTAGGTGAGCGGCACGCGGGTGCGGTCGAGCTTCGCGGCCTTGATGATCGCGTCGGTGTGCACGTCGGAGACCTGGTGGAGGATGTAGCGGTCCATCGCGGACCAGCTCCAGTCCTCCTTGGCCTCCTTCCAGGCTGACATGACGAGCTCGAGCCCACCCTTGAGCAGGGCCTTGGCGTCGGTGAACATCCCGTTGACGCTGCCCACGCACAGCTCGTTGAACTGGGTGGCGGCCCGCGTGACCCCACCGAGGATGCGGTGGCCCGAGGGGTGGGCGTCGGCCGGGCCGATCACCGCGGCCACGGCCCCCGAGCCGAGGGTCAGGGTCGGGAACTCGCGCATGAAGTCCTTGCGGGTCACGCCCGGGCCGTTGAGCCGGTCGATGGTGGCGTGCTGGATCTCGTCGGCGTCCTCGCCGTCGATGACCACGGCGTAGCGGATCTGCCCGGCGTCGATGAGCTGGGAAGCCAGGGTCATGCCGTTGACGAACCCGAGGCAGGCGTTGGCCAGGTCGAAGTTCACGGCCGAGGGCGGCATGCCGAGCCCGTGGTGCAGCCGGACGGCTACCGAGGGCTCGAGGTGCTTGCGGGTCACCGAGGTGTTGATGACCATGCCCACGTCGCTGCGGTCGATCCCCGCCTCGGCGAGGGCCTTCTCCCCGGCGGAGACCGCGGCGGCGTCGAAGGTCTGCCCCTCGGCCCAGTTCCGGCGCTCGTGGACCCCGGCGATCCGCTGCAGCAGACCCTCGGGCATCCGCAGACGCTCGAGCACCGGGGCCAGCCGACGGTCGATGTCCGCGGAGGTCGTCACCCGGTCGGCCGTCGTGGTCGCCAAGGACAGCAGAGCCGCATTGCGGTGCACCGACGTCGCGTTGCCCTTCACACCACACCCCTCTCGTGAAGCGCTCCGGGCCGCGCCTCGCCCGCTCCGATCGTGCCACCCCGGCGACGGGGGCGCTCCCCGGGCCCAACGGGTGGGAGGGACGGGGCGTTCCCGGTGAAGGGGGAGGGGCCTTGCCGCCGGGCGCCAAGGCGACCCCCTCACATGGTGGTGCGCAGTCTGAACCGAGCGTCAGACACCTTCGCCGGGATGCCTCCGTGTGGCAGGCGTGACCGTGATCGGCAGCCCCTCGACGTCCGTCGGCTCGCAGTTCCCGGACTGCACGACCAGGTCCTCCAGTCGCGGGAGACCGGCGACCACGTCGACCCCACGCAGCCGCGCGGCGCGCCACAGCTCGATCCAGTCCAGCTCACGGCAGTGGCGCAGGTCTCGCAGGTCGAGCACCGGACGCGCGCGGCGCGGGTTCGGGACATCGACGATGAGCGCGCGCAGGGCGGGCGTCTCCACGAAGGCCTCGAGGCCTCCCAAGTACGCCCCATGCAGCGCGAAGTAGTCCAGGGAGGCAGGGAGCGCCCCCGGACCCGCTTGGACGACCTGCCCCCGCCCGTGAGCTTGACGACCTCAAGGTTGTGACACCCCTCGAGTATCGCCAGGCTCTCGTCAGCAAAACTCCCGAGCACAGGCTGGGACAGAGTCGGAAGCTGCGCGAGGCCGCCCTCCAGCGAACGTGCCGTCCGAAGCGCCAGGCACCGCAACCCGGTCACCGATGCGACAGGAAGCATTCCCTTGCACGGGGCGAGGGAGTGCAGCACCTCGAGGTTGTCACCTGCGCCCGCCGGCAAACTCCAGGACTGACGACCAAAGACCTCCAGAAAGCGCAAGGTGATCGCATCTTGCGCAAACTCTCGACCTCTACCCGGGCACCGACGCGCCGACCGCTCCCCGCGCCACCTGGCCGCGACTACACCCTCAACTGGGAAGAGCCCGATAACCTTGCGGCTTTAGCGTGCAGCACGCGGAAGCAGTAGAGCTTGCCCTTACGGATGGGGTGCTCGGTGATTTCGGTGACCCGGAGCTCGTTCGGCCGCACCCGGTGGAACCCGCGGTTGACCAGGTCACCGGCAGTGGCGAGGCCTCCCCCACCTCGGACGCTGTTCGCTGTCCCCTCAAGAGCGGGCGCGATCCCGCCAACAATGGACGGCAGGCTCCTCTACGGCCCTGCATCCTCTTATCAGGAGCCCTGCGCGCGGACCGCCGACAGCCGCAATCGGGCATCGTGACGCACTCTTCGAGTCCCCGAACTGGCGAGCCTTTGCAGGAGCTCCAAGCACGTACTCTCGAGCGCGCATGCTCGTTGAAGAAAGACGCTCATGTCTGAGACTGGTACAGATGAGAGACAATCGCCGGACCTCGCCAGGTCGCGCAGTTCGAGATCGCAAATATGGCGCGAAACGTCTTCATGATCACCCCCCTCTGGGAGGAGACGCAGGGCCCTTCGCCTCAAGCTTGGGATCTCCACAACCTCCCATACGACAGCACGAACCAGAGCCGGTACTGGCTCAACAGCAATAACAGCCAGAACGTGTTCCAGCTCTCCGCCCTTGATTGCTTCGCGGTATATCCGCCAGCGCTCGTGCTCATCCGGCACATAGCTGTCCAAGGGCCTGCTGTCTAGGTCACAGGTCACCAGACGCTGGATCGACCATCCCTGGGATCGATCACCTTTCTCTATCACTACACCGCCCTAAGCGTGCCGATTTGATGCTTTACCGCGTGACGGACAACTCTGATATTTGCCGTGACAACCTCCCGCTGAACTCGCGACAGCTCCGAATTGTTCTTTAGAGGCTTGCCGTTCATGCCTACCCGAACGTGCGCGCCAGAGCCGTGAGTGCCTGGCCCGCTTCGCTGCCTTCCGTGGCGGCGGTCGCGCTCGCTGCCGCCTGCTCGTCGACCGTAGCCGGGACCGCCGCACCCGCCGGTTGTGGAAGTGGTGCACCAGCAACGATCAGCGTCGTCGAGCACAGCGCCGCGACCCCGAGCACACGCCGTCGCCACGCACCAGGGACGCCAGCAAGACCGATGAGAAGCTTCACGAGAGTCCCTTGAACGATCCACACCGGACGCCCATGGAAACTCACGCCCCGCCATCAGTCGCTGACCGACAGGGGGAACCTACTGAGTTCTTGACTGAAGATGATCACGTCAATGACATGTCACTCGTTCGGAGCAACGGGCTCCCGGAGAGTGAGATGAACCTGACGGGCAAGCCTCTGGACTTCCTCCTTACAGAACTGCTACCAGGGGCATCAGTCGATGCCTGAGTGTTCGATAGCCGCCGCGCACTGCCACTCGCCGCTGGCGCGAGTTCGGGCCTCGGTGTTCGGTGTTCGGTGTTCGGTCCGAACCAAACACCGAACAGTTGCCATCTATCCACCTGCCTGCAGACTCAATCGGCTCAGCCGCCTACGACGACCTGGCTCGCGACGAACTCCCGGACGTGATCGACCTCGTCCGCATTGATCCCGTGGGCCAGCCCCGGGTACACGTGGGCGGTCAACGTGGTGTGCTGCGGCAGCCACCTCTCGGTGCGCTCGACCGCCTGCGCGGCGATGACCTGGTCCTCGGCGCCGCGCCCCCAGAAGGCCGCGGGTCGGAGGCGGGCCAGCTCCTCGTCGGCGGGCTGGGGTGCGTCCAGCACGAAGCCGCCGAGCACTACCGCGGCGAGCACCCGCTCGGGCCGGGTGCGCAGCAGCTGGGTGGCCATGAGCCCGCCCTGGGAGAAGCCGACAGGAACCACGGGCGCTGCCGGGTCGAGGTGAGCGTCGACCCACGCCCAGATCGTTTCGGTCGCCTCGAGGACGAGCCCTGGGTCGGGGCGGCCGGGGGTCGTGATCGGGACCCAGGCCGCGCCCCCACCAGGCAGGCCGATCGGCGCGCGCAAGGAGGCCCAGGGCAGGTCGAGGCCGAGCTCCGGGACGAGCGGAGTCAGGTCGTTCTCGTGCGACCCGTACCCGTGCAGCAGGAGCATGACCGGCCCGGGGCCCTCGAGCCCACCGGGTGACCGGACATCACGCAGGGCGCCGCTCACCGACCCATCAGCTCCTCGGTCGACAGGTCGGGCAGCGCGACGGTGACCTGTGTTCCCCACGGGTCGACGACGCCCACGCTCCGCCCGTCGGCGCGGAACGGGATCGACCGGGCGCGCAGCCGCCCCGCGAGGACCTCGAGCTCCTGCGTGTCCGGGACGGTGACCGCGACGTCGCCGAGCCCGAGGCTCGCGGCGCGGGGGCCGGACCCCCGGCTGTTCCACGTGTTCATCGCGATGTGGTGGTGGTAGCCCCCTGCTGAGGCGAACAGCGCCCCCGGGTAGTCGGTCTGGGTGGCCTCGAACCCGAGCGCGTCGACGTAGAACGCCCGCGCGGTCTCGATGTCGCCGACCTGCAGGTGCACGTGGCCCACGCGCCCGGCCGCGGCGGGCCCGGCGTCGAGGGCGTCCTGGCTGAGGTGCCGGTCCAGGTACTGCTGAGGGTCGAGGTAGCGCGTGTCCATCGCGATCTGCCCGCCGCGCCGGACCCACTGGCTGCGGTCGCGGTCGGCGTAGAGCTCGACGCCGTTGCCCTCGGGGTCGGTGAAGTAGAAGGCCTCGCTCACCAGGTGGTCGCTCGAGCCGACGAAGCGGCTGCGCTGGTCCTGCGCGGCGCGGTACACGGTCGCAGCGAGGCTCGCGGGGTCCTCGAGGAGGAACGCGGTGTGGAAGAGGCCCGGCTGGCGCGGGTCGACGCCCGGAAGGTCGGGGGTGTGGATCAGGCGCACCAGCGGCGTGGTTCCGCGGCCGAGCACCCGGTGCACCTCGCGCTGCCGGGCGTCCTCGGCGAGGGGTTCCATGGCGAAGGCCCGCGCGTAGTAGTCGGACATGCCCTCCAGGTCGCCGACCCGCAGGGTCACCGCACTCATGGAGGTCTCGGGGTGGAGGATGCGCTCGTCGACGGCGTCAGTCATGAGGGGCTCCTGGTGAGGCGGGGGTGGGGCTCGTCGAGGGCCCCACCCGTGGGTGGTCAGCGGGCGACGGCGAACCCGCCGGTCCAGGCGATCTTCTCGCCGGCCGCGAGGGTCAGCTGGAGGAAGCCGAGGGCCTCGAGCTCGTGGGCGCGGGCCAGGGCACCGGCGTCGATCGCTGTGACGCCACCGGCCGTGATCGCCGCGGCGAGCGCGTCCTTGGCGGCGGTGTCGTCGCCGGCGATGAGGACTGTCGTCGGGAGGCCGCCGACCTGCTTGCTCGCCAGGGTCCCCGCGAAGGTCGTGTTGAAGGCCTTGAGGACGCTGCTGCTGGGCAGCTTCTCCTGGATCTGCGCGGCGGCCGAGCTGCCAGCGGGCACGACGAGGGAGTCGAAGGTCTCGAAGTTCAGGGGGTTGGTGATGTCGACGACCGTCTTGCCCGCGAGCTGGTCGCCGTAGGCCGCGATGATCCCGTCGACGGCACCGTAGGGCACCGCGAGGACGACGACGTCGCCCGTCAGGGGCGCGGTGCCGGCCTCGGCGTGGGCGATCCGCGTGACGTCGCTCCCGCCGGCAGCGAGGACGCCACCGATCGCGTCGCCCATGTTCCCGGTCCCGATGATGGTGAAGCTCGTCATGGCCTGCCTTCTCTCGTGCGGCGCCAGGGTTGGCGACGGTTAGTTGTAGGCGCAACCATACACCAATTGCTTGTAAGTGCAACTACCTCGTAGGATGGGCCCGTGACGGAGCTGAGGCAGGACGAGCGCGTGGCTGTCGCGCGCCTGCACGCCCTGCTCGAGCTCCTGCCCACGGCCCTGGACCGTCAGCTGGCCGCGACCGGCCTGACCTCCTTCGAGTTCACGCTGCTCGAGGCTTTGCACGAGGCCGACGCCGGCCGGCTGCGTCTCAGCGCCCTCGCCTCACGCACCAACGCGACCCTCCCGCGGCTCTCCCGCGTCGTGACAGGTCTCGAGCGCAAGGGCCTCGTCGCCCGCATGGCCTGCGAGGTGGACGGGCGCGCGACCAACGCCGTCCTGACCGAGGCCGGTGGCCGCGCGTACCGGGACGGCCGCCCGGTCTACGACGACGCCGTGCGCCGGATGGTCCTCGACGGCCTCGACGAGGAGGGGGTCGGCCGCCTGGCCGACCTCGCCTACGCCGTGCTCACCAAGCTCGACCCGGACCGTCGTCTCGCCGTCACGAACGAGGGGCCCGAGGCGCCCTGCTCGGCCGACCCTGCGCCGACGGAGTGCGCCGCCGACCCAGCCCTCCCCGACCCGGCCGCGTGCCCGGCCGATCCCCCTGACTGACTAGAGCCGCCCGTCCCGGACCACGACCTCCTCCCCCACCCACCGCCGTCGCAACCACCGGTCGTGGCTCGCGACCACCACCGCCCCGGGTCCGACCTGCAGGGCGTCCTGAAGCTCGTCGGCCAGGGCCAGGGAGATGTGGTTGGTCGGCTCGTCGAGCAGCAGCAGCCCCGGGCGCCGCGCCACCACCATGGCGAGGACCACCCGCCGTCGTTGCCCGACGCTGAGGGTCCCGACCGGGCGGTCGACATCGCGGGGCGGGATCAGCCCGAGCTCGACCAGGCGCGGGGCGTCAGGCAGCCCAGCCGTGGCCAGGGCGTAGAGCTCGCGCGGCGTGCGCTCCTCGGCCGCGAGGTGGACGTCCTGCTCGAGCAGCGCGACCTCGACCCCGCGACGGCGCTGCACCGTGCCCTGAGCCGGTTCGAGGTCCCCCGCGATCACCGCCAGCAGGGTGGACTTCCCCGAGCCGTTGGGCCCTGTGACGAGCAGCGGCCGCCCCGCAGCGACCTCGAGCCGCGGCGCCACCAGCCGACCCGGGACGACGACGTCCCGCAGCCAGACGACCAGCTCGCCGGCGGCGTCGGGGTTCGGGGCGCCGCCCGTCGGGGACCGGAAGGTCAGCCGCGGTGGAGGCTTGCGGACCTGGGCGGCCTCGAGCTCGTCGAGCCGGCGCTGGGCGTTGCGCACCCGCCGTGAGAGCTGCTGCTGCACGCGGCCCGCCTTGAAGTCGAACTGCATCTTGTCGCCGTCGGTCGGGCCACGACCGGGGGCCACCCGCCGCGCGACGCCGGTCACCGCACGGCGCAGGTCAGCCAGCTCCTCCTGCTCGGCGGCGTGCCGCTGCTCCCACTGCTCACGGCGCACCTGCTGCTCACTCCGGTGGTCGCCGTAGCCGCCGCGGGTCAGCACCGGGCCACCCGGCGTGGGGTCAAGATCCAGGACGCTGGTGCACACCTCGTCGAGGAGCACCCGGTCATGGCTCGCCAGAAGCACCGCACCAGGCAGGGCGCGGACCTGGGCGGCGAGGAACTCCGCGGCCTCGTCGTCGAGGTGGTTGGTGGGCTCGTCGAGGAGCAGTGCCCCCGGGCGCCGGACCAGGAGGGCCGCGAGGGAGATGCGGGTACGCTCGCCGCCCGAGAGCTCGAGCAGGCGGCGGTCCCGGGCGAGGTCCGCGACACCGAGCCCCTCGAGGAGCAGGTCGAGGCGGTGGTCGACGTCCCACGCGTCAGCCAGCTCGGCACGGCGCAGGGCGAGGTCGTAGGCGTGGGTCGCGGCGTCGTCGGCCGTGGGGTCTGCGAGCGCGGGGTCTGCGAGGGCGAGGCCGGCCCGTTCGACCACGCTGACCAGGGCGCGGACCTGGGTGAGGGCGTCGTCAAGCAGGTTCGCCACGGTGGTGCGGGTGGTGAGCGGGACCTCCTGGCGCAGCCAGCCGAGATCCGGCGGGCGGTGCACCTCACCGACGTCGGGGTCGAGGTCCCCCGCGAGGACGCGGAGCAGGGTCGACTTGCCCGAGCCGTTCTCCCCGACCAGGCCGACGCGGTGACCGGGGTCGACAGCGAGGCTCAGGTCGGTCAGGACAGGACGGCCGGCGAAGGACACGCTGATGCCCTCGGCACGGAGGACGGGGCCGGTGGTCGGCGTGAGCGGGTCAGCGCTGTACGGGCCGGTGCTGTGCAGACCGGCGGACGCGGCGGAAGGGAGGGATCGGGGCATGGGACACCTGCGCACGGGAGTCGGGACGGGACTCGGGGCAGGTCAGATCCACATGAGGTCGACCGTAGGTGGGGCGGCACGGTGTGGCTAGGGGTTTTCTCGGGTCTGCTCGTCCTCCCACGCGCGGAACCTGCCGAGCTGCAGGAGGCACAGCCCCGCCGCGAGGAGGAACAGCCCGCCGGCCACGGCGAACGGGGTGCGCAACCCCAGCACGCTGGCGAGCACCCCGCCGACGGCGGCCCCCGCGGTGAGCCCGAGCAGCCCGACGAGGCGGCTGAGCGCGCCGACCCGCCCCATCATCGCGACCGGCGTGGCCCGTTGACGGACCGAGGTCGCCAGGACGTGCCACACGACGGCGTGGGCGATGTAGAGGGCGAGGGCCACCGCGACGACCACGAGGTTCGTCGTCAGGGAGATCACGGCGAAGGAGGCCGCCCCCAGGGTCAGCGCCGCCACGATCGCCCCGCCGTACCCGAGCAGTCGACGCAGGTGTGAGGCGACCACGCTGCCCAGCAGGCCACCGAGGGCCGAGAAGGACAGCAGCAGCCCGTACCCGGCCGCGCTCAGCCCCAGCTCGTCACGAGCCCAGAGCACGAGGTAGGAGAAGGGGATCATGTACGCCACGCTCGCCAGGCCACCGACGACCACGAGGAGCCGCACGACGCGATGCTGGGCCGTCCACGTCGCGCCCTCCCGGATCGCTGCGACCACACCCTCGGGGCGGGCCAGCCTCTCGTCGGGAGGCACCACGTAGGGGCCCTGCAGCCTCCAGTACGCGAAGCCAGCAGCCAGGAAGGCACCCGCGGTGACAGCCGACGGCGCGAAGGCAGCCATCGCGAAGAGGAAGCCGCCGAGCGGGGGCCCGACGAACTCGTCGACGACGGTCTGCGTCCCGGCGATCTGCGCGTTCGCCCGGTCCAGCCGGTGCGCAGGCACCGCTTGGGGCAGGACGGCCACCGCAGCCCCGTCCGAGACCGACTCGAGCATCCCCATCGCTGCGTAGACGACGTAGAGCGCCACCAGCGGTGCGGCCTCGCCAGCACGAGCGCGCTCAGCAGCGCGAACATCGCCGCACGCGAGAAGTTGGCGAGGTGGAGCAGGCGTCGGCGGTCGACCCGGTCGACCAGCACCCCGATGCCCAGGACCGTGAGGACCCGTGGGGCCGAGTAGGCGATCGCCAGGCCGGAGATCGCGAGAGGGTCGTCGGTCAGCGTGGCCGCGAGCAGCGGCAGGGCGATGAAGGTGATCCCGTCGGCCAGGTTCGACGCCGCGTTACCACGCCAGATGCGGCGGTACTCGACTCCCAGCCCCACGCGTGGCCCCCTGCCCTGGCACCGCGCCCACCGGCGGCAGCGCCTGGCGAGGATAGCCGCCGGCTCAGCCCTGCGTGACCTGCAGGACCCAGGTGCCCTGCGCCTCGGTCTGCACGGCGAGGTGCACCCGCTCCCCCCCGGGTACCCGGCGGTGGAAGCCGAGCATCCCTTCGCTGCAGTCCTGCTGCTCGACGACCTCCTCGCCGTCGATGGCGAACGCGATCGTCATCTCAGCGTCCAGGCACCGGATCTGAGCACCCCACGGGCCGTCGGGTGTGAACTCGATGACCTCAGGCCCGCGACCGAGACGCGGTTCGACGACCGGCTCGCCGTGCTCCCCGGTCCGCAGGGTCTCGGCGGCCTCGATCGCGAGGTCGACGGTGGGGTCTGACGAGGCGCATCCCGCGAGCGCGATCGCGACCACAGGAACCGCTGCGAGGACTCGTCGGCGACTCATCGTCCGACCGTAGAAGCGAGGCCGACGGAGAGCAACGGCCGGGAGCGCGCCGCCACGCCTACGCTGCCACCATGCGCCTGGCCCAGCGGCCCCTGACCGACCTGGACGGCGCCCCGGGCGTGGCCATGAGTCTGCTCTCCCGCGGTACCACCGCCGAGCACGTCCGGGTCGACCTCGCCGTCCTGCAGCCCGGGGCGAGCCTGCCCAAGCACCCCGCGGGTCAGGAGCAGGTCTTCTACGTGGTCACGGGCGAGGGGCGCGTGGCGGCGGACGACGGCGTCGAGCACCCGGTCTCGGCCGGGTGGGCCGTGACGTGGGAGCCGGGCGAGCAGCACACCTCCTGGGCCGACACGACCATGACGGTCGTGATCATCCAGCGGCGCGGTGGGAGCTGAGCACCTCGAGGGCAACCTCGGCGGCCTCGGCGACCAGCGCGTCGTCATAGCCAGCGTCGACGCCGTCCCGTGAGGAGAGCACCGCGATGACCACCGGTGCGCCCTCGGGCGGGTGCACGACGGCGAGGTCGTTGCGGGTGCCGTACCCGGCGGCCCCGGACTTGCTGCCGACCACCCAGCCCTCGGGCGCCCCGGCGCGGATGAGGTCGTCGCCGGTGACGCTGCCGCGCAGCCACTCGAGCAGCACGTCGCGCTCGGCCGCGGGCAGGGCGTCGTCGACGGCGTAGGCCCGCAGGGTCTCGACCAGGGCGCGGGGCGTGCTGGTGTCGCGGGCGTCCCCGGGGGTGGCCTCGTTGAGGTCGGGCTCGGTGCGGACCACCTCAGTGGTGGTGTCGCCGAGGTCCGTCAGGTCGTCGTCGAGACCCTGGGGCCCGCCGAGCACCTCGAGGAGGAGGTTCGCCGCCGTGTTGTCGCTCTCCTGGACGGCGGCCCTGGCGAGCTCGCCCACGCTCAGACCCGCGCCGACGTGCAGCTCGGTGACCGGGGACCAGCTGACCAGGTCGTCCTGCCCGTAGGTGATGACCTCGTCGAGCCCGTCCACACCGACCGCAGCCAGGACCGCCCCCGCGGTGAGCGCCTTGTGGGTCGAGGCGTAGGCGAAGCGCTCCTCGGGCCGGTGGCTGATCTCTAGGCCCGTGCCGGTGTCGACCGCGTGCAGGCCGAGCCGCGCGTCGTACCGGTCCTCGAGCTCGGCGAAGGCTGCGGTGAGCTGCCCGGCCTCCGCGTCGGTGAGCTCGGCCGCGGCCGGGGTGGGGCTGGGCTCCGCCGTCGGCTCGAGCGAGGCCTGGGTGGGAGCGGGGGCGACGGGCACGTCCGCGGGGGCACCCCCGCAGGCGGTCAGGCCGACGAGGAGGAGCATGACGGCGGCCGGGCGGAGGGTGGCACGAACGGCGGTGCGGGTCACCGCACGAGGGTAGGACCACCCGCCGTCGGGCCGGTGCCGAGATTCCCGGTGCGCCGCCCGCGCCCCGTCGACGACAATGGTGCCTCGTGACTCCTGGGCCCCCTGAGCAGCAGCCGTCGTCGGACCGACGTCGGCGGTCCTCGCGCGGGCGCGGCCGGGGCGGCACCCGGGGCGCGGGTCAGGGCCGTGGGCCGGACCAGCCGGAGAACGCCAACCGCCAGCGCGGGGCCGAGCGGGGCAGCCGCGCACCGGATCCGCGCCGTGAGGCCGAGCGTCGCGCCCGCCGGGCGGAAGCACGTCACGCCGTCGACCTGCCGCCGATCACCTACCCCGAGCAGCTGCCCGTCTCGGCCCGGCGCGAGGAGATCGCCGAGGCCATCCGCGACCACCAGGTCGTCATCGTCGCGGGCGAGACCGGCTCCGGGAAGACCACCCAGCTGCCCAAGATCCTGCTCGACCTGGGCCGAGGCCGCGACGGGCAGATCGGCCACACCCAGCCCCGCCGGATCGCCGCCCGCACCGTCGCCGAGCGCATCAGCGAGGAGATCACCGGCGGGGCCGGGGCCCTGGGCTCGGTGGTCGGGTACCAGGTGCGGTTCACCGACCAGTCCTCGGAGGACACCCTCGTCAAGGTCATGACCGACGGCATCCTGCTCGCGCAGATCCAGCGTGACCCCGAGCTGTGGGCCTACGACACCCTGATCATCGACGAGGCCCACGAGCGCTCCCTCAACATCGACTTCATCCTCGGGTACCTCACCCAGCTGCTGCCGAAGCGCCCCGACCTCAAGGTCGTCATCACCTCGGCGACCATCGACTCCGAGCGCTTCGCCCAGCACTTCGCCGGCCCGCCCACCGACGAGCACCCCGACGGCGTCCCGGCCCCCGTGGTCGAGGTCACCGGGCGCACCTTCCCCGTCGAGATCCGCTACCGCCCGCTCTCCCCCGACGTCGACCCCGACGCCCCGGCGAAGGCCAAGGGCGAGGAGCGGGACCTCATGACGGCGATCTGCGAGGCCGTCGACGAGCTGTCCGTCGAGGGACCGGGGGACGTCCTCGTGTTCCTCTCCGGGGAGCGGGAGATCCGTGACGCCGAGGACGCGCTGCGCGGGCACCTGGGCGAACGCGCGGTCGGCTCGGGCCGGGCCGTGTCGCCGCGGTCGGTCGAGATCGTGCCGCTGTACTCGCGGTTGTCCTCGGCCGAGCAGCACCGCGTCTTCGAGGCGCACTCGACCCGGCGGGTGGTGCTCGCGACCAACGTCGCCGAGACCTCGCTGACCGTCCCCGGGGTCCGCTACGTCGTCGACCCCGGGACCGCGCGCATCTCGCGGTTCTCCAAGGCCACCAAGGTCCAGCGGCTGCCCATCGAGCCGATCAGCCAGGCCAGCGCCAACCAGCGCTCGGGCCGCTGCGGGCGCGTGGCCGACGGCATCGCGATCCGGCTGTACTCCGAGGAGGACTTCGGCTCGCGGCCCGAGTTCACCGAGCCCGAGATCCTGCGCACCTCGCTGGCCTCGGTGATCCTGCAGATGGTCGCGGTGGGCGTGGCGGGCAGCCCCGACGACGTCGCGCGGTTCCCCTTCGTCGAGCCCCCCGACACCCGCGCCGTGCGCGACGGCGTCCAGCTCCTCACCGAGCTCGGCGCCCTCGAGACCCGCCCCCGCCCCACCAATCTCGTGTCAGAACCTGGGATACCTGGGGCAACCTCAGGTTCTGACACGAGATCCGGACCTGACACGAGGTTGACGGAGGTGGGGCGGGCGCTCGCGCTGCTGCCGATGGACCCGCGGCTGGCGCGGATGATCGTCGAGGGCGGACGGCGTGACGTGGCACGCGAGGTCATGATCATCGCGGCGGCCCTGTCCATCCAGGACCCGCGGGAGCGCCCGGCCGAGCTGCGCGCCCAGGCCGACCAGTCCCACGCGAGGTTCGCCGACCCGACGTCGGACTTCCTCACCTACCTCAACCTCTGGAACTACGTCCGCGAGCAGCAACGCGAGCTGTCCGGCAGCGCGTTCCGGCGCCTGTGCAAGGCCGAGTACCTCAACTACCTGCGCCTGCGCGAGTGGCAGGACGTCGTCACCCAGCTCAAGGAGATGGCCAAGCCCCTGGGCATCACCCTGCGCCCCCCGGCCCGCACCTCGAACCTCGTGTCAGAGGCTCAGGGTGCCCCAGGTACTCAGGCTTCTGACACGAGCTTGAGGTTGGCGTGGGACGCGGACCGGATCCACCAGTCGCTGCTCGCCGGGCTGCTGAGCCAGATCGGGATGCAGGAGGTCACCGAGGTCCGCGTCGGGGCGCGGGGCGGGGCGCCGCAGGCCAAGGGCGGCAAGCCCGCACGCAAGCAGTCCCGCAACGAGTACCTCGGGGCCCGCGGCGCCCGGTTCGCGATCTTCCCCGGCTCGCCGCTGTCCAAGAAGCCCCCCGCCTGGATCATGGCCGGGGAGCTGGTCGAGACCTCGCGGCTGTGGGGCCGGGACGCCGCGCGCATCCAGCCCGAGTGGGCCGAGGAGCTCGCGGGGCACCTGGTCAAGCGCACCTACTCCGAGCCCGCGTGGTCCACCAAGCAGGGCGCGGCCATGGCCTCGGAGAAGGTCCTGCTCTACGGGGTGCCGATCGTCGCCCAGCGCCGCGTGCTGTACGCGAAGGTCGACGCCGAGCACGCCCGCGAGCTGTTCATCCGCCACGCCCTGGTGCAGGGCGAGTGGAGCACCCACCACGCCTTCTTCCACGACAACCGGGCCCTGCTCGACGAGGCCGAGCAGCTCGAGCACCGCACCCGACGCCGCGGCCTGGTGGTCGACGACGACGTCCTGTTCGCCTTCTACGACGAGCGCGTCCCCGCCGACGTCGTCTCCGCCCGCCACTTCGACACCTGGTGGAAGGGCGCCCGACGCCACGAGCCGGACCTGCTGACCTTCACCCTGGCCATGCTCGTGGCCGACGACGAGGCCCACGCCGCCGCGGCCGACCCGCACCAGTTCCCCAGCACCTGGCCCCAGGGCGACCTCGAGCTGCCGCTGACCTACCAGTTCCAGCCCGGCACCGAGGCCGACGGCGTGACCGTCCACGTCCCCGTCGGCGTGCTCAACCGGGTGCGCCCCGAGGGCTTCGACTGGCTGGTGCCCGGCCTGCGCGAGGAGCTCGTCACCGCGACCATCCGCTCCCTGCCCAAGCCCGTGCGCGTGCAGCTGGTCCCCGCCCCCGACGTCGCCCGCGAGGTCACCGCCTGGATCGCCCAGCACATGCCCACCTGGGCCGACGTGGTGCGCGCGGCGGACATGGCGCCCAGCTTCCGCGAGGCCTTCACCCAGGCGGTCCGCGCCCTGCGCGACGTCGAGGTCCCCGAGGACGCCTGGGACGACGAGCGCCTCCCCGCCCACCTGCGCATGACCTACCGGGTCACCGAGGCCCGCGGCGCCTCGACCTCGATGGTCGACGAGGGCACCAACCTCCTGGCCCTGCAGCGCCGCCTCGCCGCCCAGACCCAGCGGGCCGTCAGCTCGGCCGTGCGCGACGCGGTCCGGGCCGCCGTGGCCGAGGCGGGCGGGGCCCGGGGCACCGCCGTCGACCGTTCTGGCGGGGCCACGGCGAGCACCGCGCCCGACGGCGGCGCGGCTGGGCCGAGCGCCCCGGCCGCGCCACCGGCCGCGCCGGCCCTCCCCGAGCAGGCCGCGCTGCGCACCTGGCCGACAGGCCTGCCCGACGGCGCCCTCCCGGCCGTGGTCAGCACGCGGGCCGGCGGGCACACGGTCGAGGCGTACCCGTCGCTCGTGGTCGAGAAGGCCCCGACAGCGGTCGGCAAGGGCAAGAAGCCTGCTCAGGGTCCCCGGCCCGTGGCCCTGCGGGTGCTGGCCGACGCCGCTCAGCAGGCCCGCCAGCACCCGGCGGCGGTGGTCGAGCTGCTGCTCACCGAGCTCGCCCTGCCCACGGCGCGGATCACGAGCCGCTGGTCGGGCACCCAGTCCCTGACCCTCGCCGCGAGCCCCTACCCGAGCACCGACGCGCTGGTCACCGACCTGCAGCGCGCCGCCGTCGCCGCCCTGGTCGCCGAGACCGACGCCCCGACGACCGTCCGCGACGCCACGACGTACGCGCGGCTCCGCGACCGGCTGCGCGACCGCCTCGAGGACCGCACGGCCCAGGTCGCCGCGGACGTCGCCGTCGTGCTCGGGGCAGCGCGCGAGCTCGACGGCGAGGTGCGGGGCTCGAGCAGCCTGGCCCTGCTCAACACCGTGACCGACGTGCGCGACCAGCTGGCCGGACTGGTGCACGACGGGTTCGTCAGCGAGGCCGGGGCCCCACGCCTGCCGCACCTGGCCCGCTACCTGCGGGCCGCGCGGCACCGCCTGACCAAGGCCGCCGAGAACCCGTCCCGCGACGAGGGCCTGGCCTGGCAGGTGCACGAGCTCACGCAGGCCTACGAGGACGCCGTGTCCGCCGCCCGCGCCGGTGCGCCCGACCCGGGCCGCGAGGCGACCCTGGTCGAGGTCCGCTGGCTGCTCGAGGAGCTCCGGGTGAGCCTGTTCGCCCAGCAGATGGGGACCGCGCAGCCGGTCAGCGCGAAGCGGATCCGGACCGCGCTCGGGGTGTGAGGGCCGCGGGCCGACGGCCCCACCGCCCCGGTGACCATCCGGATAATCCCGCGCCTCCCGCGCCCGCTCCGGGCTACGGTCCTTCTCGCTCCGGGTCAGCAGCCGGGCGGCGTCGCCGTCGCGGGTCCTGCGCGTCGACCCGGGGCTCTGCCAGGAGCAGCGCCTCTCACGCGCTCGGGTTCGACTCCCGACGCCGTCCGGCGCGCGGTCACCCGGCGCAGCCGTGGTCTGCGGCCCCCGGTTCGCCGGGAGGTCCCCCGCGGCTGCCCGACCGCGCGTCGGCCGGCACGCGGTCGGCGCGCGCCGCGGCAGGACGGGACCGACCGAGGGACGGCGGACCGGACGGGAAGGAGGGTCGAGCAGTGCGTGTGGTCGTTCGAGAGTGGGAACGGGTCCTGGTGTACCGGGACGGGGGCTTCGAGCGTGAGCTCGACCCCGGCGCGCACCAGGTCCGCCGGTGGCGGCGGAGGGTCGTGCGGGTCACGATCCGCCCGCAGCAGGTCGTGGTGCCTCTGCAGGAGGTCGTGACCGGGGACGGCCTGCAGGTCAGGGTGAGCCTCGCGGCCGTCACCCGCGTCGCCGCGCCGCGCACCTGGCACGAGGCGGTCGAGGGGCCCGAGGGCTTCGTGTACACGGCCCTGCAGGTCGCCCTCCGTGAGGCCGTCACGAGCCGGACCCTCGAGGAGCTGCTCGCCGAGCGCGCGCAGGTCCCCGACGAACTTCTCCCCGCGGTCGCGGCGTCGGCAGCCGGGGTCGGTATGGCCGTCGACGCGGCCGTGCTCCGCGACGTCGTGGTCCCGGCCGAGGTCCGCCGGGCGGCCACCGACCTCGCGACAGCACGGGCGCAGGGCCTGGCGGCCCTCGAGCGTGCGCGGTCCGAGGTCGCCGCCACCCGGGCGCTGGCCAACGCCGCCAAGCTCGTCGACGCGCACCCCGGGCTGCTCCAGCTGCGCACCCTGCAGGCCGTCGAGGCCGGGGGCGCGACGGTGGTCCTGTCCGCCGACCCCTCGGGTCGACGGGTCGGGTCTCAGGCCGGCGAGGTCGGGTAGGTCAGCTCGACCCGCCGGTTCTGGGCGCGCCCACCGGGGTTGTCCGCGCCGTCGGCCTCGTTGGGCGCGACCGGGTCCGCGCTGCCGTGCCCCTCGACCGTGAGCACCAGGTCGGGGCGCGCGGCAGCGATGGCGTCGGCGACGGCCTGGGCCCGGCTCTCCGAGAGCGGGAGGTTGATCTCGTCCCCACCGAGGGAGTCGGTGTAGCCGTCGACCTCGACCGCGGCGTCCTGGGGCACCCCGTCCAGGAGCTCGGCGATCGCGGCGGAGGAGGCCGGTGTCAGGTCAGCCTTCCCGAACGCGAAGAGGAGATCGCTGGTGAGGGTCACGACGGTCTCCTCCTCCGTCTCGACGGTCCGTTCGACGCCGGTCACCGAACCCTCGACGACCAGGGGCAGCACCGCGTCCCGAGCCGTGCCGGCCAGGTCCACGACCGCGTCGTCGAGCATCGCACCGGTGATCTCGGCCTCCTCGAGCCGGTCGAGGTCCGGGTCGGTCGTCGCCGCGGCGGGCATGGCCATCGGGGCGAGCACGAGCACCGCGGCGAGCCCGGGTCCCACGAGGTGTCGCCGCATCAGTCGACCTCGAGCGGGGTCAGGCCTGCGAAGCTGGGCGTCTTCTCCGAGATGGGGAGGTCGAAGGACGCGCCGTCGTCCTGCGGGGCCGCGAAGACGGCCCAGCCCTCGACGACCGCGTGGTTGGGCAGCTCGGCGTAGATCGCGTTCCGCGGCGACACGAGCGCGTTGTAGCCGCACTGCTGGCTGTCGAGCATGCCGCCCTGCCACGAGCCCTTGGTGCACAGAGGCAGGTACTGCTTGAGGTTCACGGTGTCGGTCAGCTGCGGCAGCGCCGACATCCCGAGGTCGTACATGCTCACGGCCGCGTCGTCGGCGGCCTCGTCGTGGTCCCAGCGCATCGCCCAGCGCAGGGTCATCGTCTCCCCGGAGACCTCGAGCGAACGCACCATCGCGGTCACGGTGCCGCCAGGATTGTCCTCCCCCTCACCCTCGGCCCCCGCGTCGAAGGTCTGCTCCGCGAGCACGGCGTCCGTCGTCCCCCGCACGCCAGAGTCCTCGCCCGACCCCTCCTGGCCAGCGTCACCGGCCTCGTCCGGAGCCTCGCCCGACTCCGCGGCGGCGGAGTCGGTGGGCGCCGGGGCCTCGTCGGTGCTGTCCGCGTCGGTGCAGCCGGCGAGACCGACGAGCAGCGCGATCGCAGCCGCGGGGAGGAGGAGGCGATGGCGGGTCACGGTGTCAGCTCCGAGGTCGGCAGGTGAGGCGGGCGGGACACAGGATGCACCACCCGGACACCCCTCCGCGCACTCGCTCCAGCCTGCGGTCCGGACCCGGCCGCTACTCCGCGGGGGTCCGCAGCACGTAGGCGAGGAGCCCGAGGGCGACCACCACCATCACCCCGTTGAAGATCAGCGGGGGCCACACGTACGGCACGTCCTGCGCGAGGTTCCGGTAGACCTGCCACCCGATCCCCGCGAGGCCTAGCAGCAGGATGACGGTGTTCAGCACCACGACCCGGACCCTCTGCCACCGCTTCATGACCGCCACCGTAGGTGACGCCACAAGCCCGACGGTGTCCCGTCCGCGGCGACGGCGTCGGGGGCCACGGGACGAGCGCCACGCCGAGGATCGGACGTGGGGTGCCCTTGACCCCCTCGTGGTGGGTACATTTTGGACATGCTCAGCCATCATCGTCCCCAGACCGGTGACGAGGTTGCGGTCGCCGAGGCCCGCCACGCACTTCGCACGCCCACCGCAGCCCCCGACGCCCGCGTGCTCGGTGCCGTCCACCACGGGCTCCTGGCGGTCGACGCCGACGACGCCCCGGCCGAGGTGACCGTCGAGGACCCCTACCCCCAGATGGCTGTCCGCCGCCGGGACGGGCTCTGACCCCCACCCCCGTGCCCGACGCCCCTCCCGCGGAGGTGACCGGTCGCTGCTTCGGCGACGGTGACCCGCTCTACGCCGAGTACCACGACTCCGAGTGGGGCCTGCCGGTCCGCGGTGAGCAGGAGCTGTACGAACGGGTGTGCCTCGAGGCCTTCCAGTCAGGCCTCGCCTGGATCACGATCCTGCGCAAGCGCCCGGCCTTCCGGTCGGCCTTCGCAGGGTTCGACCCCGAGCAGGTCGCCCGCTTCGACGAGGACGACGTCGCCCGGCTGCTGGCCGACGCAGGGATCGTCCGGAACCGCGCCAAGATCCACGCGACCATCGCCAACGCCCGCGCCCTGCTCGCGCTGTGGGAGGCCGACCGGACCCTGACCGACCTGATGTGGTCCCACGCCCCTGAGCCTCGCACCCACCGGCTCGAGACCTTCGCCGAGCTGCCCGCTCAGACCGAGGAGTCCCGGGCGCTGGCCCGCGAGCTCAAGGCGGTCGGGTTCCGGTTCGTCGGCCCGACCACGGCCTACGCGGCGATGCAGGCCTGCGGGCTCGTCGACGACCACCTGGCGGGGTGCCCGGTGGTCACCGGGGCGAAGCCAGCAGCGCGTCGCGGGTGAGCTCCATCTGACCGTGGTGCTGCGTGAGCTCCTCGAGCACGTGCAGCAGCTCCTGTGCGGTGATCATGGCGACAGTCTGCCGGTCCGCCCTCGCTAGGGTCGGCGCCATGCATCCTCGGGCCGTTCCGCACACCTCCGGGCTCCTCGACGTCGGCGGCGGTCAGTCGGTCTACTGGGAGGAGTCGGGGAACCCCCGGGGCATCCCCGCCCTGTACGTCCACGGCGGCCCGGGTGGGGGGCTGGGCGCGGGCGGCTACACGATGAAGCTCGATCCCGAACGCTTCCGCGTCCTGGCCTTCGAGCAGCGCGGCTGCGGGCGGTCGACGCCACGGGCCGGGGACCCCGCGCACGACCTCGACGCGAACACCACCGCACGCCTGGTCGCGGACATGGAGCTGCTGCGGCGGGACCGGGGGGTCGAGGCCTGGGTGCTCAACGGCGTCTCCTGGGGCTCGACCCTGGCCCTGGCGTACGCCCAGGCCCACCCCGGGCGCACCCTCGGGCTCGTGCTCATGGCGGTGACCACCACCCGCCGGGCTGAGGTCGACTGGATCACCGAGGGTGTGGGCACCCTGTACCCCGAGGCGTGGGACCGGCTAGCCACCCACGCCGAGCTCGCCGCCCCCGGGTACCGTCGCGGCCAGGGTCGGCTCGTCGAGGCCTACGCGGCCCTGATGCGCGACCCGGACCCCGCCGTCCGCCGGGCCGCCGCGAGCGCGTGGGGCGCGTGGGAGGACACGCACGTGTCGATCGGTGCGGGCGGCCTGCACCGGGACCCCAGCTGGCAGGACGAGGCCTGGGCGGTCCCGTTCGCGACCCTGGTCACCCACTACTGGGCCCACGACGGCTTCCTCGAGCCGCCGGTCCTGGACCGCGTCGCCGAGATCGCGCACCTCCCCGCGTGGCTGATCCACGGTCGGCTCGACGTGAGCGGACCCGCGAGCACGCCGTGGCTGCTGCACCAGCGGTGGCCCGCGAGCACCTTGGTGGTGGTCGAGGACGAGGGTCACGGCGGCCCGCGCATGGTCGAGGCCTGGTGCGAGGCGAACGACACCCTCGCCGACCGGGTGGCCTGAGCCCGGCCCTCAGCCGGCGATCAGCTCCCGCAGGGCGTCGAGCCTCGCGGACCAGGAGTCCTTGAGGCCGACCAGCGCCTCGCCGTCAGGCAGGCCGTGGTGGGTCACCGTGACGCGGGTGCGGCCCTGCGGCAGCGGCTGGAAGGAGACGGTGACGCGGGTGCCGTCGGTCCACGTCCAGCGGATCGTGCGGCTCACCCCGCGCAGCTCGGGGACGACGTCGAGCCAGCGGGCGAGTCGCTCCTCCTCGAGGAACCAGGCCTGGCAGGCCTCGGGGGTGGCGTCCATCGCCCGGCTCACGCTCGCCTCGAAGGTGCCGTCGGGGCGCTGCCCGGGCGCCCGCAGGCCCCGGGCCTGCTCGTAGGCGACGGTCACCGACTGGGCCCACCAGCCGTCGACCTCGTGCTCGGTGGTCAACCAGCGGGCGATGGCCGTGTGGCCCCAGGTGCGCGCCCCCGCGGCATCGAGCAGCTCGAACCACTCGGCACGCCCACGGCCCGTGCGCTCGACCACGGCTCGGTCGCCGATCGCGTCGGCCTGGCGGCGCAGCGGGTCCTTGACCATGGTCAGCGCAGCCCTCCCGCGAGCCGGGCCCGCTCGGCGAGGGCCTCGACGATCGCGACGTCGGCGTCCAGCCAGTCGACCGAGAGCCATGCACCCGGCTCGAGCCAGGTCAACGCGTCGTGCTCGACGAGGGGCTGAGGTTCGCCGTCGGTGCGGGCGGCCCACAGACGCAGGCGGTACCGGGTGGAGATGGGCCAGGCGCCGTCCTCCGGTCCGGGCAGCTCGGCACCGAGCTCGACCTCGACCCCGAGCTCCTCACGGATCTCCCGGTGCAGGGCCTCGACCGGGCCCTCACCCGGGTCGACCTTGCCGCCCGGGAACTCCCAGCGGCCTGCCAGGGCGGTCGGGCGGTGACGACGCGCGGCGAGCAGGCGGCGCGGGGCGTCGAGGTCGTCGACGAGGGCGGCGGCGACCACCAGGACGGGGCGGTCTGCGCGGCTCATGGGACCAGTGTGGCTGACGTGCCGCCTCAGCGGGGCAGGTGCCAGGACCCGTGGGCGGCCTCGGCGAGCTCGGCCGCGAGGAGGGTGGGGTCCTCACCGGTGCTGCGCCGCCACCGGCTGACCCGGCCGGTGGCCAGGACGTAGAGGTCGACCGTGCGCCCCGCACGGGCCTCGGCCACCACGAGCCGGTTGAGGCGGCACCGCTCCTCGGCGGTGGCCTGCTGGCAGTCCCGGCGCGAGATGTCCCCCAGACCGTGACGTACGCCGAAGGTTCGTTCCAGGTGCGTCGAGGCCCCGACGTATCGCACCGTCCCGCCCTGCACCAGGGCGAAGACGCCGGCAGCCGCGGGGAGCGCGTGCTCGGGCTCGATCCGTCCGAAGGGCCCCATCGCCCAGGACGGGTAGCGCTGCTCGACCGCCGCCATGCCGGCGAGCGGGGAGTGCTGGAACACGGTGCCGTCGGGCTCGAGCTCGACCAGCAGCCGACCCGCGTAGGTCAGGGTGCGTCGGGCGAGGACCAGGAGGTCCGGCGCCCAGTGCTCATCGCCCGGCGACGGGACGGCCGGACGGTCCACGTTCACCTGCCTCGGACGAGGCCCGTGGCGGGCCGGAGACTGAGCGCTTCGACACTACCCGCGCCGTCGTCGGTCCGCGTGACGGGCCTCGCAGACACGCCTGCAGCCCGCTGTCGCTCCGGCCGTGACGGCCGGTCGCCGGACCGCCAGGCAGCCGATCAGCGGAGGCCGAACTCGCGGGCGCAGGCCACGGCGTCGGCCCGGGTGGAGACGCCGAGCTTCTTGTAGACGCTGCGCACCTGCGACTTCACGGTGTTGCGCGTGACGAAGAGCTTGGAGGCGATCTCCTCGAGGGTGACGTCCTCGTCGAGGTTCGAGAGGATCACGCGCTCACGGCGGGTGAGGGGCTCGGCCGAACGCTGCGTGGGGAGCATGTGCTGCAGTTCCATCGTCATGAGAATCTCCAGGGGGCGGCGGCGCTGGGGGGCTCCGCGAATCGTGCTGACACCTGAAGAGAGCGGTGAGTTCACCCGCCATGACGCGGTTTTCACCCGCGATTTCGCGACTCTGGGGTTGCGGACCATGATCACCGTGAGATTTCAACCCCCCGGACGGGCGTTGCCGCAGGTCACGGGAGCGTGATACATCACCGTATCGAGTGAGAGGTTCACCTGATCGGAGCAGTGGATTTGCCGCGTCCGGGGCGTGCGCGGGGGGCCGGCGACGGCTCGGGGCGCCCCCGCGCGGGGCCTCGGCTCAGGCGTCGAGCAGCGCCGAGTACTCCTCGGCGCTGAGCAGCCCCGTGGCGTCCTCGACGTCGACCCGCAGCAGCCAGCCGGCCGCGTAGGGCTCGTTGTTGACCAGCTGGGGCTCGTCGACCACGGCCTGGTTGACCTCGGCCACGGTGCCGGTGACGGGGGCGTAGATCTCCGAGACGGACTTGGTCGACTCGACCTCGCCGCACACGGTCCCCGCGGTGATGCGGTCGCCCACGGCAGGCAGCTCGATGAAGACCAGCTCGCCGAGGGCCTCGGCGGCGTTCTCGGTGATGCCGATGGTGACGGGGGTGCCCTCACGGACCCACTCGTGCTCGGCGGTGTACTTCAGCTCAGCAGGCACGTTGCTCACGACGATCTCCTCAGATCACTCTCGTGTCAGAAGCTCGTGGTGCCCCAGGCACCCGAGGTTCTGACACGAGATCAGGGCAGGAACGGGTCAGGGACGGCGGTAGAAGGGCAGGGGGACGACGCGGGCGGGCTCGGGCCGGCCGCGCACCTCGACGGCGAGCTCGGTGCCCTCGCCGCTGACCTCGGGGGTCACGTACGCCATGGCGATCGGGTAGCCGAGGGTCGGGGACGGCGCCCCCGAGGTGACCTCGCCGACGACGGGGCCGTCCGGCACGAGCACCGCGTAGCCGTGCCGCGCGGCCCGACGGCCGAGTCCCTGCAGGCCGACCAGCACCCGCGAGGGCTGCGACCCGGCCCGGGCCTCGAGCGGGCCGCGACCGACGAAGTCCAGCGGCTCGCCGTCCTCGTCGACCTTGTCCAGGCGGACGACGCGTCCCATCCCGGCGTCGTGCGGGGTGGTGGTGGTGTCGAGCTCGTTGCCGTAGAGGGGCATGCCCGCCTCGAGGCGCAGGCTGTCGCGGCAGGCCAACCCCGCGGGCACCAGCCCGTCCTCGGCACCGGTCTCGAGCAGAGCCCGCCACAGGGTCGGCGCGTCCTCGGGACTGACGTAGAGCTCGAAGCCGTCCTCCCCCGTGTACCCGGTGCGCGCGACGATCGCCTCGACCCCGGCCACCAGGGCGGCGGTGCACGCGTAGTAGCGCAGGCCGCTCACCCCGCTGCGGCCGTCCTCGCTGATGAGCCTCTCGAGGATCCCTGCGGCGGCCGGCCCCTGGACGGCCACCAGGGCCGTGGTGGCGGACTCGTCGGTCACCTCGACGTCGCTGCACCGCTCCTGCAGCTCGGCCAGGACCGTCTCGACGTTCGAGGCGTTCGCCACGACGAGGTAGCCCTCGGGCCCGGTGCGGTACACGACCAGGTCGTCCAGCACCCCGCCGTCGGGGGCGCACAGCATCGTGTAGCGGGCCCGGCCCACCGCGAGGGAGGAGAGGGTGCCGACCAGGGCGCGGTCCAGGGCACGCCCGGCACCGGGCCCTGCCACGCGGATCTCGCCCATGTGGGACAGGTCGAACAGCCCGGCCGCGGAGCGCACCGCGTGGTGCTCGGTGAGGTCCGAGGTGTAGCGCAGCGGCATCTGCCATCCCGCGAAGGGGGTCAGCGTGGCGCCGAGGGCCAGGTGCTCCTCGTGCAGCGGGGAGCGGCGCGGCTGCTCCTCACCGAGCTCGACGGCGTCGTCGGTGGTGGTCGTCATGCGTACTCCTCGATCGGCGGGCACGAGCACACCAGGTTGCGGTCCCCCGCAGCCTGGTCGATCCGACGCACCGGCGGCCAGTACTTGTCCTGGCGCAGGCCCGCCACGGGGAAGGCGGCGGTCTGCCGGCTGTACGGGGCCGACCACTCCTCACCCGTGACCATCGTGGCCGTGTGCGGCGCGTTCCGCAGCGGGGAGTCGGCGAGGGACCACGTGCCGGCCTCGACCTCGGCGATCTCGGCACGGATCGCGATCATCGCCTCGCAGAAGCGGCCGAGCTCGGCGAGGTCCTCGCTCTCGGTGGGCTCGACCATGAGCGTGCCCGCCACCGGGAAGCTGAGGGTCGGGGCGTG
Organism: Actinotalea soli; assembly: GCF_017565425.1. Classification (GTDB taxonomy): domain Bacteria; phylum Actinomycetota; class Actinomycetes; order Actinomycetales; family Cellulomonadaceae; genus Actinotalea; species Actinotalea soli. The sequence goes on along the minus strand of NZ_JAGEMK010000002.1, from coordinate 336,399 downwards.
GAAGCCGTAGTCGATGAGCCGCTTGGCGACGTCCTCGGCCGTCACGCCCGTGGCCTTGGTCAGGGCGCGCAGGTCGAGGATGCACTCGTGGGCCACCCGCCCGCCGGGCCCGGTGTAGAGCACGGGGAAGTGCTCGGTGAGGCGGGTCGCGAGGTAGTTGGCGCCCAGCACCGCCATCTCCGTCGCGCGGCGCAGGCCCTCACCCCCCATGAGGGCGACGTAGGCCCAGGAGATCGGCAGGATCCCGGCCGATCCCTGCGGCGCGGCGGAGACCTGGGTGACCCCGCGGCCCGGCAGGAACGGCACCAGGTGCTCGGCCACCGCGACCGGCCCGACGCCGGGGCCTCCACCCCCGTGCGGGATGCAGAAGGTCTTGTGCAGGTTGAGGTGGGAGACGTCGCCGCCCAGCTCACCGGGCTGCGCGAGGCCGACCAGGGCGTTGAGGTTCGCCCCGTCGATGTAGACCTGACCGCCCGCGGCGTGGACGAGCTCGCAGACCTCGCGCACGTGCTCCTCGTAGACCCCGTGGGTCGAGGGATAGGTGATCATGATGGCGGCGACGTCCTGCGCGTGGGCCTCGAGCTGCGAGCGCAGGTCGGCCATGTCCACCTCGCCGTCGGCCGCGGTCTTGACCACGACCACGCGCATCCCGGCGAGCACGGCCGAGGCCGCGTTGGTGCCGTGGGCCGAGGCCGGGATGAGGCAGACGTCCCGCTCGCCGTGGCCGTCGGCCTTGTGGAACTCACGGATGGCCAGCAGGCCCGCGAGCTCGCCCTGGGAGCCAGCGTTGGGCTGCACCGAGACGGCGGCGTAGCCGGTGATCTCCGCGAGCCAGGTCTCGAGCTCGGTGATGAGCTCCTGGTAGCCGCGGGTCTGGTCCGCGGGGGCGAAGGGGTGCAGGTTCGCGAACCCGGGCCAGGAGATCGGCTCCATCTCGACCGCGGCGTTGAGCTTCATGGTGCAGGAGCCCAACGGGATCATCGTCCGGTCGAGCGCCAGGTCCCGGTCCGCGAGCCGTCGCATGTACCGCATGAGCGCCGTCTCCGACCGGTACCGGTGGAAGGTGGGGTGCTCCAGGTAGCTGCTGGTGCGCCGCAGGGCCGCCCCCAGCCCGAGCTCGCCCTCGTCGCGGGCGGGCCGGCCGTCCTGGGAGCTGGTCTCGCCGGCGTGGGCGAGGACGGAGCGGACGGTCTCGATCTGGTTCTCGGTGGTGGTCTCGTCGGTGGTGACCGAGACGTGGTCGGCGTCGACCTGGTGCAGGTTGATGCCGAGCTGCAGCGCGTCGGCCAGGGCCTGGTCGGCCTTGCCGGGGACGCGCACGAGCACGGTGTCGAAGAACTGCTCGTGCACCACCTCGACCCCGGCCGCCCGCACCCCCTCGGCGAGGGTCACGGCACGGGCGTGCACCCGCTCGGCGATGGCGCGCAGCCCGTCGGGCCCGTGGTGCACCGCGTAGAAGGAGGCGACGACGGCGAGCAGGGCCTGAGCGGTGCAGATGTTGCTCGTGGCCTTCTCGCGGCGGATGTGCTGCTCGCGGGTCTGCAGGGCCAGCCGGTAGGCGGGGGCGCCGTCGGCGTCGGTGCTGACCCCGACGAGCCGACCCGGGAGCATGCGCTCGAGGCCTTGCCGCAACGACATGAAGGCCGCGTGCGGGCCGCCGTAGAACATCGGGACCCCGAAGCGCTGGGCCGAGCCGACCGCGACGTCGGCCCCGAGCTCCCCGGGCGGGGTGAGCAGGGTGAGGGAGAGCAGGTCGGCCGCGACCGTGACCAGGGCCCCGCGCTCGTGGGCCTGCTCGACGAGGGGGGCCAGGTCCCGCACGGCCCCCGAGGCGCCGGGCTGCTGGACGACGATGCCGACGACCTCCTCGGGCAGGTCGGCCGGGAGCCCGTCGCTCAGGTCGGTCACCACCAGGGGCAACCCGATGGCCTCGGCGCGGCCGCGCAGCACCGCGAGGGTCTGCGGCAGGGTGTCCGCGTCGACGACGACGACGCCCTCGGGCCGGCCCTTGACCGCGCGGCGCATGAGCAGCACGGCCTCGGTCACCGCCGTGGCCTCGTCGAGCAGCGAGGCACCGGCCACCGGCAGGGCCGTGAGATCGCTGATCACGGTCTGGAAGTTGAGGAGGGCCTCGAGGCGGCCCTGGCTGATCTCGGGCTGGTAGGGGGTGTACGCGGTGTACCAGCCCGGGTTCTCGAGCACGTTGCGCCGGATCACCGGCGGGGTGGTGGTCCCGTGGTAGCCCTGCCCGATCATCGAGGTGAGCACCTCGTTGCGGCCCGCGATGCGCTGCAGCTCGGCCAGCACCTCGCTCTCGCCCCGGGCGGGAGGCAGGTCGAGGGGGCGCGGCTGGCGGATGCTCGCGGGGACGGCCTGGTCGATCAAGACTTCGAGGGACTCGGCGCCCACGGTCGCGAGCATGTGAGCGGTCTCGGCGTCGCGGGGGCCGACGTGGCGGTCCACGAAGCCCTCGGCGGCTGAGGTGTGCGGCAGGTTCACGAACGCTCCGGGGGGACGTGCCCGGCGCGCGCCGGACGGGGTCAGGGACCTCCCCGCTCTGTCATCCACCGGCCCGGAGGCAGGCGACCTGAGAGTTTTGCCGGTCCGCCGTGTGCCTCGTGAGGCACCGGGGCGCGCCGACTTGCACCGTCGGTGAGCCGCACCCGAGGGCACGGCCGCTTTCCAGAGTTGCTTCGCCACGGCGGTACGTGGGCCTGAGAGATTCCCGGGGAGGGTTGCTCCTTCGGCGCCTTGCCGACGTGCGGGAAGGACTCTCCCGCCGTGGTTCGAGCAGCGTGTTCGATTGTGGGGTCGACTATAGGCCCGAAGCACGGGCCAGGGGCAGCGCCGCTCAGCACAAGGGCGCCCGCAGAATCGCACCTCCGTCCAACGTCAGGGCCTGTTCGACGTCTCACCTCGCCACCTGGGTCGAGCAGTGGCTCCTGCCGCACTACAAGCGCGACCTGCGCACCCACCGCTGGGACCCGCGCTGGTGGGAGTACACCGAGATCATCGCCCGCCTGGAGGCCCTGTGGCAGGCCTGGGAGTACCAGCGCACCGACGGCATGACCGGCCTGGCGGTGTTCTTCCGCGACTACCTCGACCCGGCCATGCGCGAGATCACCAGTCCCGAAGGCCCGTTCTGGAGGCTCTCCGACGTCCAGGACCGTGACCTGCCCGAGCAGTGGCCCCACGACCCGCCACCGGCCGGGCTGTTCCGGGCCGCGGACCACCCCGCCGAGCAGTGACCTGAGCGCCAAGGAGAGGATGAAGCGATGAGCATCACCAGCAGTGAGGACGAGGTCGGCCAGGACGTCGACCGCCTGGTGCGGTCCGCGCTCATGGCCGCCGGGCAGATCGGCGAGCAGGCCTCCCGCCACGGCCAGACCAACGCCTGGGCCCAGCAGCAGCAGATGACCGCCGCGGTCGCCGAGCACCGCGAGCACACCCAGCTCGTCTACGACCGGGTCCGCCGCGAGGACTTCTGGCAGCAAGCCAGCCCCCAGCAGATCGCGGACCTGACCACGTTCACCACCGCGATCGCCCCCCACGATGCCCGCGGCCGCGAAGCCCACAACGTGATCCGCGAGCAGCTCGGCTCACGCTTCGGCGTCAACCTCGACGCCCTGAACGCCGCCCACCACGACCCCGCCGACCGGCGCAACGCCCTGGTGCACGCCCTGGACGACCACCGCGCCGCGCTACGCGAAGGGGACTGCTGCAGGCCTGGTTGACACTCCATCTGTGGGACTTGGTCCCGCTGGAAGGATGTCTCTGCGCCCAAGAAGTTCCCTCCCGAGTTCAAGCGTGACGTCGTGCGGGTCACCCGTCGCGGCGACCTGAGCCACCCCGAGGTCGCCGCCGACTTCGACATCTCCGTGGAGTCGGTCAGGCGCTGGGTGCGCCAGGCCGACATCGACGACGGCGTCGTGGACGGCCAGACGACCAGCGAGCAGAACGAGCTGGTCCAACTTCGCCGGGACAAGCGCCGGTTGGAGATGGAGAACGAGATCCTGCGCCGCGCGGCGGCCTACTTCGCCGCTGGATCGCTCCCAAAATGAGCTACCCGCTGGTCCGTGACCTGGCCGCCGAGGGGATCCCGGTGCGGTTGACCTGCGGGGTGCTGGGCCACTCCAGGCAGGCGTTCTACGCCTGGCTGGCCGACCCGATCAGCCAGCGTGAGCTGGAGGACGCCTACCTGACCAACGCCTTGATCGACGCCCACGGCGACGACCCGGAGTTTGGCTACCGGTTCCTGGCCGACGAGCTCGAGCGCGCCGGTCACGAGGTCGGCGAGCGGAGGGTCTGGCGACTGTGCTCGCAGCAGAGGCTGTGGTCAGCGACGGTCCGTAAGGGCCGTCGCGGCGCGGGGAAGTCTCCGGGGCCGGCGGTCCACGACGATCACGTCCAGCGGGACTTCACCGCGCAGCGGCCCGACCAGGTCTGGGCCACCGATATCACCGAGCACCCCACCGGTGAAGGCATGCTCTACTGCTGCGCGATCAAGGACCTGTTCAGCAACCGGATCGTCGGCTACGCGATCGACGAGCGGATGACCGCCCAGCTCGCTGTCACCGCGCTGCGCACGGCCGTCGCCAGGCGCGCCCCGACCGGTGTCGTGGTGGTTCATTCGGATCGAGGGTCGCAATTTCGAGCGCGGACCTTCCGGGCGGTCCTGACCGCAGCAGGGCTGCAGGGCTCGATGGGTCGCGTCGCCTCCGCCGGGGACAACGCCGCCATGGAGTCCTGGAACGCGCTGCTGCAGAAGAACGTCCTGAACCGCCAGCGCTGGCGCACTCGCGAGGAACTGCACCAGGCGATCGTGTTCTGGACCGAGCGCACCTACAACCGCCGCCGACGCCAGCGAGCTCTCGGCAAGCTCACTCCCGTCGAGTTCGAACTAGCATTCACTGCCCAGACCGCAGCCATTGCGGCATGATCACCACTCACCCGGTGTCAACCGACCTTGCAGCAGTCCCGGCCGTACTCCTGCAGAAAGTAGGGGTAGCCACCAGCAGCGGACAAGATCACCGCGAGCCCATCCGGGACGTACTCGGCCCCCAGGCGCTTGGCCGGGTCCACCAGAGCCCGCGCCGCTTCGGTCTCGGGCAGTCGACCGATCGACCGGTAGGTGAACAACCGCTCGGCGTAGGAGCGCGCTTCGGTCAGCACCCGAGGCAGGTTCGGCAAGCCGGCGCCGACGACGTAGAAGGGCCATCCTCGCTGGCCGGCCAGGTGCTGGGCTGCGATCACCGCACCCATGGTCTCGGCGTCCAGGTCCTGCATCTCATCGATGAACAGCCCGAAGGCCTTCCCCTGCTCACCCAGAGCGATCGCGACGTCCTCGACGAGCTCGACCAGGTCCAGCTCGGTGTCACCGGAATCGGCCCGGCCGTCCGCGAGGTCCACGCCCAGGGAGACGCCGGTGGCGCCGATCTTGGCGTTGAAGGCTCCGATGGTCGCCAGGGCTTGACGCATCCGCTCGGTTCGTGAGGTCCGCGTGAGCTTGCGGGCCGCAGCCACCAGGTCGCGGGCCAGGGCACGGCGTACGGCCAGGACCCCGGCCTTGTCTCGGCGGGCCTCGAGGCGCACGGTCAACCAGCCGTACCCGTCGGCCTGGGCGTGCATCTCGTTCAGCAGGACCGTCTTGCCCACACCCCGCAGTCCGGTCAGGACGATCCCCCGGTCGGTGAGCCGGTTGCCCGCACGGGCAAGTAGCGTGTCGAACGCCTCGAGCTCGACCGTGCGACCGACCAGCTCGGGCGGTCGCCGACCAGAGCCTGGGCTGTACGGGTTCAGAGCCGGGTCCGTCTAGCGACGTCTAGTGATGTATTGCAGAAACACCAATACCGCCGTAGATGCCCTAGCCCTGCGTGAACCACACGGCCCGTGGACGTAGAGCAGCTGGTTGGCCGAGTGCGAGCGCAGCATCACCGCTTGACCGGTGGGGTCGTTCTCAACGAACGCGCGCTGAAAGTCGACCTGGACCTGCTCGATCACTGGGCGGCCCACCTGGTCGGTGCGCCCGTAGGTGTAGGTGCAGTCCCCCTCAGGGATGGGCTGATGGACCAACCCTTTCAGCGCCTCCCTACTTCCCCTTTCGCACCAGCCAAATCCAGACACCAATTGCAACAATGAAGAACACTGCCGCGCCAATTCCGCCAAGTGGTGTATTGAAGATGCCAGATATCCCAACCATTCGAAATCCCAACTATGAAGAGCTTGCGAGCGAAGCAATCCCGGTATAGCCGAGATCGACCCCAAATGCCGCCGCGCTACTGACTCCAAGTTGGGATGCTGCCACCCCGAAGCCTGCTGTCGTCGCGCCGATCACGGCAGTCACGGCGGCTCCTTGCGTGTCACCTGCCGCCGCTTGAGAGCCTACGCTGAGGCCGGTGCCAGCGATCGAAAGACCCACACTGACTGCCGCAGGCGCCCCGAACCCCGTCGCCGCGAGGCCCGCTACCGCAACTGCAGTGGCCGCGTAGCCGAGCCCTTCGGCAAGCGTCACGGTTCCCGTGGGGTCGATGTAGTTGATGGGGTTGTTGGCGGCGTAGGCGTACCTGTTGGCGTTGGCGGGGTCTAGGGGTGCGTCGAGGGTGTCGTGCTGGGTCCAGCGGCCTTCGGTGGGGTTGTAGTAGCGGGCCCCGTTCTTGATCCACCCCGTGGACCGGTCGAACGTCCCGGCGGTGAACCGGTGCGGGGCGAACTCATCGGCCGTCCCGCCGGAGTCGCGGATGGACTGGTGGGCACCGAAGGGGTCGTACTTCCACCCGAACGCGTGGAACCGTGAGTCGGCGATCAAGGCGATCGGTGAGCCGAGGTGGTCGTGGACGTAGAGCAGCTGGTTGGCCGAGTGCGAGCGCAGCATCACCGCTTGACCGGTGGGGTCGTTCTCGACGAACGCGCGCTGGAAGTCGACCTGGACCTGCTCGATGATCGGCCGGCCGACCTGGTCGGTGCGTCCGTAGGTGTAGGTGTAGTCACCTTCAGGGGTGGTCTGGTGGACGAGCTCGTTCTGCCCGACCCCGGCGTAGGTGTAGTCGTAGGTGTCCCCGTCGCGGGTGACCGATGCGGTCTGGTCACCGGCGGTGTAGGTGATCGTCCCGGCCTCGGGGTCGGTCAGCTGGTTGCCGGCCCCGTCGTAGCTGAACCCCGTGGTCGTGGTCTGGTTCGCGGCGTTGTGCTCCCGGGTCTGAGTCGAGGTCACCGCCTCGGTCCCGGTGCCGGTGGTGGTCACCGCGGTGGTGCGGTTGCCCCGCGGGTCGTAGGTGTAGGCGTGGGTCACCGCCGGCAGGGGGTTGTTCTCCACGTCCTGCCCGGCGGTGGTGTCCACCCCGGTCAGGCGGTTGGCGCCGTCGTAGGTGTAGGTCGAGATTTGCCCGGTGACCTCATCGGCCATCCACTGCACCAGGGACCGGTCATCGCCGGCCGACATGGAGCAGTCGGGGTAGGTCGATCCGGCGGCGTAGCAGTAGTTGTGGTCCACCACCGTCACCGGCGAGAGCTCACCGTTGCGGATGTACCCGTACTGGCCCAGGACCCGGGTGACGCGCCCCGAGGAGTCGTACTCGGTACCCGAGTGAGCTGACCAGTCGGTGTTGTTCGCGTTGGTGTCCATCCACGTGTTCGTGCGCCGGCCCTTGTCGTCGATCGCGAACCGCGTGGTGCGGGTCTGGCCACCGATCTCGTAGTTCATCGCGACCAACGCCCCGCCCTGGTCGTAGTCGTAGCTCGTGGTCCCCCGGGCGTCGCTGGTCGCGGCCAGGCGCGCGGCCTTGTCGTAGGCGTAGCTGACCGTCACGTCATCCAGGGAGTGGGTGCGGGAGGTGAGGTTGCCCAGGTCGTCATAGGCATACGTCGTGGTGCCCGAGGCATCGGTGCGGGTCGCGGTGCGCCCGGCGGTGTCGTAGGTGAAGGCCACGTCCGGGCTCGCGGTGGTGGTGGAGTAGTCCATCCCGGTGGTGCGGTCCAACGCGTCGTAGGTGTAGGTCGTGGTCACCCCGGCGCCGTTGCTGATCGTGGCCATCCGACCGAACCCGTCATAGGTTGCCTCGCGCACCCCCAGGCTCGAGCCCGACACCGGGGTGACCTGGGTCAGGCGCCCCTCGGCGTAGGAGTAGGCCGTGGCGTTGGTGCCGTTGCCCGGGGCCGTGGCCGTCGCCACGGTCCCGTCGGGGTTGTAGGTCAGGTCCGCCTGGGCGCCCATCGCATCGGCGGTGCTCAGCTGGTTGCCGGCGCCGTTGAACGTGTACAGGCTCTGGTTGCCCGCGTCGTCGGTGCTCGAGGTCGCCAAGAAGCGCGTCGCGTCGTCGGTGTTGTCATACCCGAACGCCGAACCCGCCCCGCCAGGGCTGGTGACGCCCGTCAAGGACTCCCCGTCGTTCGCGCCGTAGGTGCCTGTGGTGGTGGACGCCTCGGTGCCGGTGCCGATCGTGGCGGTCTCGGGGTCGAAGTTCGGGGTGAACGTCGTGGACTGCTCTCGGCCCTCGGCGTCGACCACGTCACTGACCCGCCCGGTCATGTCCTCGGTCAGGGTGTAGGTCGTGCGCGGGCCCGAGGTCGGTGAGTCGGCCTGCTCCTGGGCCCCGTCAGAGACCAATACCTCGGTAGTCGAGGGGTAGGCCAGGCGCGTCCAGGTGTCCCCCGGCGCCCCCGCCGCGGTATTGACCTGACGCACCGAGGTCACCCGCGCCCGATCGTCGTAAGCGAAGTGCGTGGTGATCCCCCCGGGCGCCACGACCTGCACCAGCTGGTGGTCGTCGTAGGTGAACGTCGTGGCCCGTCCGGCCGGGTCGGTCACCGAGACCAGGTCCCCCGCGCCGTCGTACCCGTAGGTCACCGACCGCGACCCGCCACCGGTCGCGCCCTGCGTCAGCTCGGTGATCCGAGACCCGGACTCCGTCGCGGTGATCGCCCGTGCGGCCGCCGGGCCTGCGGTGCCGGTCACCGTCAACGGCGAGGTGCTCACGGTGGTCTGGTTGCCGTTGCGGTCGGCCACCGCGGTCAGGACCGTGTCGGTGAACCCCAACCGCTGCTGGGAGGCGTGATCGGTCAACGTGTACGTCGTGCCCGACACGTGCACCAGGTCCACCGTCATCCCCGCCGGGGCGGTGAACCCGCCCGGGGTCGGCACGAACGTGCCCGAGACCCCACCGGGCCCGATGTAGACCTGGGACCCGTCGTCCTGGGCCAGCAGGCGCACCTGGTCGCTGAACGTGTGCGTCCACCCATGCCCCAACGGGCCCTGGACCTGCGGGTTCTCCCCCCGCAACGCCAACGAGTTGTAGACCGCGCTGACCGGCAGATCACCGTTGACCCCCGGCGCGGACAACCCCGTGGCCACCACCTGCAGGTTCCCCGTGCCCACATCCACCCGGCCCTGCACCCGGTCACCCAGCTCGAACGGCAACCCCGTCGCGCCCTTGCGCTGGCCTGCGCCCAACAGGCCCGAGACCACGTCGCTGCGCTCCGGTGCGGTGTCCGAGCAGCTGACCGTGTCACACGCCTGAACCGTCCACTGCACCTCATCCCCCGCCGAGACCGCCGGCAAGGTGAACCGCGCGACCTGCCCCGAGGCCACCTCCACCTCAGCCCCGTCAGCAAGGCCCCATCCCGACGTGCCGGCCTGGCGGGCGAAGAACTTCGCCGTCACCGCCCCACCATCAGGATCACTGACCACCGCCGCCAGCACCGGCGTGTGCGACACCGCCCGCTCGAACGCCAGATCCGTCGGATCCCCAGGGACCGCGGCCACCGCCGGCAACGCCCCACCGATCAACGACCCCGCAGCAACAGCAGCGATCAAACCCACCCGTGCACGCATCCCTAGCCCCCGAGGAAATGCCGACCACGACGGAGTGCGCGACCGATCAAGCACCATGACTAACAGTCACAGTGTGATCTACAACACCCCCGGAACCCATGATCAGCCAATCGGCCCAATGCGCGACTGTATCGAGCACACCGCCCGTGCCGGCACAACCCCTGTCATGACAAACATTTGGCGAAAGGGAGCTCCGTGGCTGGGCCGTCCTCGGACGTCAGCGGTTGTCGTAGGCGGTGCGGACCTCGCTAGGGATGCAGCCACGGTCGGTGACCTTGTAGCCGTTCGCCCGGGCCCACTCACGCACAGCAGCCGAGTCGTTCGCGCCGCGGCTCGAGGAACTCAGGCTTGGACGGCACACGATCGACCACGACGTTCAGCCCATCGGCCGGCGTCGGTCAGCCCCGCGGGCTCACCGGCCCGGTCGACTCGCGGACCATCAGCTGCGGGCTGATCGCGATGCGGTGCACCGGGCGGTCCGGGTCGGCGATCCGCTTCGCGAGCAGGTCCACCGCGGCGTGCCCGACGGCGGCGCGTGGTGGTCGCACCGCGGTGAGGGCGGGGGTGAACAGGCCCGCGACCTCGTCGTCGTAGGAGACCACCGACAGGTCCCCGGGGACCGACAGGCCACGGTCCTGGGCGAGCTGCACGATCGCGGACGCCTCGGGGTCGGAGTGGGCCAGCAGGGCCGTGGTGCCCGAGCCGAGGGCCGTCTCGAGGACCTCCGCGATCGCGTTGCCGAAGGCCGGCTTGTGGCGGTCGGGGGCGAGCCGTTCGAAGTGCTCCTCGCTGGCCAGGCCGAGCTCGTTGCACGCGGCCCGCCACCCCGCGGCGATCTTCCGCGAGGTCGGGGACCGGCGCGAGAGCACCAGGCCCACCCGCCGGTGGCCCAGGTCGGCGAGGTGGTGCACGGCCATGAGGGCACCCAGGGCGTGGTCGGAGACCACCGACTCGAGGGCCTCACGGTGGGGGGCGAGCGCGGCCTCCCGCTCGACCAGGACGTGCGGGACGTCGAGGGTGCTGAGCCACTGGACGAGGTCCTGGGCGTGCGGTCCGTCGGTGCGGGGGGCCAGGACGAGCCCGCGCAGGTTCTCGGTCTGCACCAGGCGCGCGAGGGCCGGGCGCTCGTCGGCGGCCTCGTAGGAGGAGCCGCGCAGCACGATCCGCATGCCGTGCTGCTGGGCCTCGGCCTCCATGCCCCGGACCACCCCGGGCCAGTAGTAGTCGAGGGAGGGCACGAGCACGCCGATCGCGGCCGTCGGCCCGGACCGCTCGGTGCCAGACCCGGCCGCGTCCCCCGCGGCGGCGACGGCCCCGCCGTGGACCCGGGTGAGCAGGCCCTGCCGCTCGAGCTGGGCGATGTCCCGGCGGATGGTCACCGCGGTGACCCCGAGGCTCTCGGTCAGCTCGGTCACCCGCAGGGCGCCGTCCCGCTCGAGGGCCGCGAGCAGGTGCGCACGCCGCTCGGCCGCGAGGGGCGCGCGCGCGGTCAGGTCCTCGCTCATGCGCGCTCCTCGCGCTCGGGGGTCTGGGTGATCTCGACGGTGAGCTCGCTGCGGTCGTCGGCGTCGATCCTCACCCTGGTGAGGCTCTCACCCCACACGCTCGTCAGCATCGGGTCCTCGAGGGTCCGGTGCTCGAGCGTGACCCGCGCACCCTCGGGCCAGGTGACCCGGACGGGGGTGGCATCGTCGAGGGGCCGCACCGTGGCGCCGTCGGGCGCGAGCTTCACCTGGCCGGCGAGGACGAGGTGGACGCAGGTCCCGGGGCCTGCCGACGGGTCGAGGTCCCAGGAGTCCCGGACCGCGACGCGGGGCGCAGGCGTGTCCCGGTCGAGGCGCACCTCGCGGTGCCAGGCCCGCAGACCGGGGACCGGGTAGGCGGCAGCGAGGTCGAGGGAGACCTGCGGGCCGTCGACGACGACCTCGCGTGCGGCGTACCGGCTCCCGACCCCCTGCGCGACCCCGGCGACCTCGGGCACCGTGTGCCACGAGCTCTGCATCATCCACGCCTCGTACCGGTCGGGGCCGAAGGTCTGGGCGGTGTACGTCGGGCGACCGGCGTCGACGAGCACGGGGACGCCGTCCGAGGCGACGACCACCGAGCCGACGTCGTTGTGGTTGTGGTGCTCGCCGTTGTGCCCGCCCTTGGTCACGACCGTGAGCCCGCGCGGGCTGCCGGCGTGCTCGCGGGCGAGGTGCACCTGGGTCGAGCCGAGCCAGACCTCACGCGGCAGGGGCGGGGCGGCGGGCCCGGCGGCGCACCAGGCCTCGTCGGTCACGGCCCGCAGCAGCCGGCCGAGCCCTTCGCGCTCCTCGGCGACCGGGGTGCCCGGCACCCGGGCGGCAGCCGCGTGCTGCTCGGCCTCGCCCTGCCCCGCCCGCCGCGCGGCCTGGTGCAGGGCGTGCCAGGGCTGGTCGGCCGGGGGGCGGGCGCGGCCGTCGGCGTGGTTCACGTACCAGGGGCCTCCCAGGTGCATGCGGTGCGGGAAGGCCAGGGTGGCCCGCAGGCTCGGGACGGCGGCCTCGGGGGCCAGGGCGTCGAGAGCTCCCCCGGTGGAGTGGGCGAGCAGGTCGAGGGCCTCGACCGCGCGGCACGCCCCGTTCCACCAGTACTCGTACCCCTCGTCGATCGCCCCGTCCTCGGGGAGCACCGCGACGTAGCGGTCCAGCCCCTCCATCACGAGGCCGACGACGACGGCCCGCAGGGCGCGCTCGGCCGGGTCGTCGAGGAGGCGCAGCGCCGCGACGAGCACGTTGCCGTGGATCCAGGGGTTCCAGTTGTGCACGTCCCCGTCCAGGCCGATCCAGTGCCAGTCCCGTCGCTCGCAGAAGGGGTCGAGCACCCGCGAGCGCACCTCAGACCGCACGCGCTCGCGCAGGCCGGGGTAGCGCTCGGCCAGGGCGCCGCCCAGCAGGTGGTCGATCCAGGCCAGCTGGCCGGCGACCTCACCGGCTCCCAGGTCGAGCACGGGCAGGTCCGTCGCGGGGAGCACCCACCCGCGGCGCGCGGCCGCCTCGTCGTGCGCGGGCCAGCACCACGAGCTCTGCTCGCACAGCTGCCACACGCCGTCGGCGACCTCGTCGAGCCATCGGTCCTCGAGGGTCGTGGCCGCGGCGAGGGTCGCGCGCGAGAGCCGGTGCTGGCGGTCGAGGACCAGGGCCTCGTGCTCGGCGCGGTCCCCGTCACGGTGCACCCGTGCCGCGGTGCTGGCCCGCGGCGTCAGCCAGGGCTCGGCGAGGTCCCCCTGCGCCCTCGCCAGCCCTGCCCGGAGGGTCGCCTGGTCGGCGGTGCCCGCCCCCAGCGCCCACACGGCCCGCGTCGTGGCCGGGGGGACGGGCAGGGCGCCGTCGGGCGGCAGCAGGAGGTCTACCAGCGCCTCCGCGGCGCTCTGCTGGCCTCGTCGCCCTCCGAGCCCCAGCCGGCGCGCGAAGGCCCGGGCGAGCGGACCCGTCGCGTCGTCGGACATCTCTCTCCATCGAGAAGGTGGTTCGTCGAGCACGGCGATCCATCCGAGCCATGCGCCAAGAACTTTGGACAAACGATCAGAAGTGATCATAACAGAATGCACATCTGCTTGACGGTGTGGGTTTGTGAGCGCTTGACTCCCTCAGGTCGGGTGAATGGCCACCCGACCCGGGAGCTCCCGACGACGGAGACGGCGCCCCGGCAGATCGCGGAGGAGCACCATGCGCGTCGAGGGCATCGGGTCAGCGTCCTCGCTCCCGGCCGCGTCCACGACGCCGTCCCGGTCGGCGAGCAGCCCGCTGACCGGGTGGGACCGGACCCGCTGGGCCTCCCTCGCGGACGACCTGCTCACCGCGGTGCGCCCCTACGCCTCCCCCGACCACGCACGCATCGAGCTGCCCGGACCGGCCGGCGGGTACGGCCGCGACGTCGACGGGCTCGAGGGCTTCGCCCGCACCTTCCTGCTCGCGGGGTTCCGGATGGCCGGCGAGCGCGGCGCAGACCCGCGCGGCGACGCCCAGTGGTACGCCGAGGGCCTCGCGGCCGGGACGGACCCGCACGCCCCCGGCCGGTGGCCCCGCCTCTCCGAGCACGCGCAGGCCAAGGTCGAGGCCGCCTCCCTGGCCCTGGTGCTCGACCTCACCCGCCCCTGGCTCTGGGACGGGCTGGCCCCGCTGGTCCAGGAGCAGCTCGTCGACTACCTCGCCGTGGCGGTCGGGGACGACACCTACCCGCGGATCAACTGGGTGTGGTTCCGGCTCGTCGTGCAGACGTTCCTGCGCTCGGTGGGCGCACCGCACTCCCTGACGGAGATGCAGGAGGACCTCGCCACCCACGACGGGTTCGTCCGCGAGGACGGTTGGCTGGCCGACGGCGACCAGCGGTCCTTCGACCACTACTCCGGGTGGGCCCTGCACCTGTACCCGACCCTGTGGGCCCGGATGCGTGGCGCCGAGGACCTCGCGGCCCCGCGCCGCGAGCGCGACGTGCAGCTCCTGGACCGCTACCTGCGGGACGCGCTCGCCCTGGTCGGCGCTGACGGCTCACCGCTCCTGCAGGGCCGTTCGCTGACCTACCGGTTCGCCGCCGCGGCGCCGTTCTGGGTCGGCGCGATGGCCCAGGTGCCCTCCTCCTCCCTCGGGGAGCTGCGGCGCGCCGCCTCGGGGGTGCTGTCGCACTTCGTCGAGCACGGAGCCCCCGACCACCGTGGCCTGCTGACCCAGGGCTGGCACCACGAGTGGCCCGCGATCTCGCAGACCTACACCGGCCCCGGCTCCCCCTACTGGGCCAGCAAGGGCCTCCTCGGCCTGGCCCTGCCCGCCGACCACCCCGCGTGGACCGCCGTCGAGGAGCCCTTGCCGGTCGAGCGGGGGGACCAGCTGCGGGCCGTGCGCGCACCGGGCTGGATCGTCAGCGGCACCCGGGCCGACGGCGTGGTGCGCGTGGTCAACCACGGCACCGACCACGCCCAGGAGGGCGACGTGGTGGGCGACGCCCCGCTGTACGCCCGTCTCGGGTACTCGACGGCGACGAGCCCGCTCACCGACCCCGCGAGCAAGGCCTCGCCGTCGGACCAGGGCGCCGTCCTGGTCGACCACGCGGGGCGGGCCACGCACCGCGCGGGGTGGCGGGCCCTGGGCGCCCGCATCGACACGACAGAGGGGCAGGTGCCGGTCGGGGTCGCAGCCTCGACGGCCCAGGCCCGGTGGCTCGCCCCCGGCCCTGAGCCGCGGGACCACGGCTCGGGCCTCGACGGCACCTTCACCGAGGCGGGCACCCTCACGACCGTCTCCCTGGTCCGCGGGCCGTGGGAGGTGCGGCTGTGCCGGGTCGACCAGCTCGCCGCAGGCCTGGACCCCGAGGCGCTGCGCCTGCGCCTGAGCGGATGGCCGACGGTTCCCGGGGACGGGCTGCACTCCGCCGTCCTGCCCCTGCTCGGCGCCGCCCGCGCAGGCAGCGTCCATCGCGCCGAGGCGAGCATGCTCGGCCCCGCCGCGGAGGTGCCCTGGGTCGAGACGGCGGTCCGTCCGGGCACCTGGGTCGCGGCCCTGGTGACCCTCGAACGGCCGAGGCCCGCTCCGGGACCGACGCGGGTCCCGCGGCCCACCGCGACCCTCGAGCTCACGGCAGCAGACCGCACCGCTGCCGTGCACTGGCCGGACGGCGAACGGACCCGCACCGCCCTGCCCTGACCCCCGACCCTGCACGCGCCCTCCGGCCCGTGCCGTGGACCAGGCCCGACGACGGGCCGCCGAACTCGAAGGAGAGTAAGGAATGAAGCGCATCACCCCCGCCACGATCGGTCTCACGGCCGTCGTCGCCCTGACCCTGACAGCATGCGGCGGCACCGACGAGGGCGACAGCCCGGGCACCGACGGCGCGGCCGCCGAGGGCCCGGTCACCCTGACCCTCGCGGGCTGGAGCCTGTCCACGACCCCCGAGTTCCAGACCCTCGCCGATGCGTTCCACGAGGAGAACCCGGACATCACCGTCGAGCTCCAGGAGTACGACGCCACCAACTACGACACCCAGATGACCGCCGACCTCGCCGCGGGCACCGCCCCGGACGTGTACGTGCAGAAGAACCTCAGGAACTTCTACACGTACCAGTCCGGGAACCAGCTCCTCGACGTCTCCGACGTGGTCGCCGAGCTCGACGAGGGCACCGGCGGGGCGGAGTTCTACGAGGTCGACGGTGCGAGCTACGCCGTCCCCTACCGCCAGGACGCGTGGGTCCTCTACTACAACAAGGACCTCTTCGCGGAGGCCGGGGTCGACGAGCCCGACGGCTCGTGGACCTGGGACGACTACGCCACGGCCGCGACCGAGCTCACCGACGGCCTCGAGGCAGCCGGCAGCGAGGCCCTCGGCACCTACCAGCACAACTGGCAGTCCACCCTCCAGGGCTTCGCCCTCGCCCAGACCGAGGGCGCGGACCTGGCGAGCGCCGACTACGGGTTCTACGAGCCGTACTACGAGCGGGTGCTCGACCTGCAGGAGGCCGGGGCGCAGGTGGGCTACGGCACGATCACGACGAACTCGCTCACCTACCAGGCGCAGTTCGGCACCCAGCAGGCCGCGATGATGCCGATGGGGACCTGGTACGTCGCGACCCTCATCGCCCAGCAGGAGTCCGGCGACGCCGAGGAGTTCGCCTGGGGCCTGGCCCCCGCGCCGCAGTCGGACAGCTCGACCACCGGGACCAGCAGCACCCCGGTCACCTTCGGGGACCCGACCGGCCTGGGGATCAACCCGGCCATCGACGAGGAGAAGGCCGCCGCTGCCAAGGAGTTCCTCGCCTTCGCCGCCGGAGAGGGCGGCGCGACGGCCCTCGCCGAGATCGGCATCACCCCGGCCCTGCTCAGCGACACGGTCGTGGAGACCTACTTCGCCCTCGAGGGGGTGCCCGGCGACGACCTCTCCCGGTTCGCCTACTCCACCCATGACACCCGCCCGGAGAACCCGGTCGCGGAGAGCACGGCCACGGTGCAGAACATCCTCAACGACATGCACTCGGCCGTGATGTCGGACTCGGCAGGGATCGCCGCCGCGATCGAGGAGGCCGAGAACCGCGCCGCCTCGGAGGCCGGTCTCGGCTGACCCACCACGGGCCGGGGTGTGCACCCGGCCCCTCCTCCCGGGGTGCCCGCCACGCGGGCACCCCGGGACCCGCCCGTCCTGCGACCACCACGCCCGGTCCTCCGACCCAGCCACCCGGTCCCCCGACCAAGGAGCCCCACGATGTCGACCCTCGCCGCCGACGAGAGGCCGCGGCCCACCGCGCCCGCTCCGGCAGCGCCCGAGCGTCCCCCGGCCCGCCGTCGGCCCGGGAGCAGGCTCGCGCTGCGCAACACCCTGATCGGCTGGAGCTTCATCCTGCCGAACTTCCTCGGCTTCGCCGTGCTCACCCTCGTCCCGGTCGTGACGCTCTTCTACGTCTCCTTCACCGACTGGAACGTCTTCGGGGTCGCGACCTGGGTAGGCCTGGACAACGTCACGCGGCTCGTCGGGGACGCGAGCTTCCACCGCGCCCTGCTCAACACCCTCTACTACGCGGGGGTGCACATCCCGCTGACCCTGGCGGCCTCCCTCGGGCTGGCCCTGCTGCTCAACCGCAAGATGCGCGGGGTGGCCTTCTTCCGCACGGTGGCGTTCTTCCCCTACATCACCTCGGTCGTGGCGATCGCCGTGGTGTGGAACATGCTCTTCAGCCCGGAGTTCGGTCCGATCAACCAGCTGCTGCGGGCGATCGGCCTGGCCGACCCGCCGGGGTGGACGACGAGCTCGACGTGGGCGATGCCGGCGATCATCCTCGTGAGCGTCTGGCGCGAGATGGGCTACTACATGCTGCTGCTCCTCGCGGGCCTGCAGACCGTCCCGGCCCAGCTCTACGAGGCGGCGCGGATGGACGGCGCCAACGCGTGGCAGCGGTTCCTCAACGTCACCCTGCCGGGGCTGCGCCCGACGATGTTCTTCGTCACCGTGATGCTCACGATCCAGAGCTTCAAGGTCTTCGACCTGATCCTCGTGATGACCAACGGCGGGCCCGGTCAGTCGACCCTCGTCCTGAGCCAGTACATCTTCCAGAAGGGCTTCGTCGAGAACCAGTTCGGCTACGCCTCGACCATCTCGGTCGCGCTGTTCCTCCTGTGCATCTCGATCACGGTCGTCCAGTTCCTCGTCAACATGAGGAGGGACGCCTGATGGCCACCCTCGACACCGCCTCCCCCGCAGCGGCGCCGGTGCCCGCGACCATCGCCGACGACCCCCGTCCGCCCCGCCCCGACGCCCAGCGCCTGACGGTCGGACGCGCCCTGGGCTACCTGGTGATGCTGGTGGCAGCGGCCGCGATCCTGCTGCCGTTCGTCTGGATGGTGATCTCCTCCCTCAAGACGAACAACCAGGTCTTCACCGTGCCGGTGCAGTGGATCCCGGACCCTGTGGTCTGGCAGAACTACCTGGACATCTGGTCCCGCTCGCAGATGACCACCTGGCTCAAGAACACCCTGATCCTGTCGGTCGCGGTGACCTCGCTGCAGGTGATCACCGGCAGCTTCGCGGCCTACGGGTTCTCCAAGGTCAGGTTCAAGGGCCGGGACGCGCTCTTCCTGCTCTACATCGGGACGATCGCCGTGCCGTGGCAGTCCTACATGATCCCGCAGTTCATCATGCTGTCCGAGCTGGGCCTGTCGAACACCCTCTGGGCGATCATCGCCCTGCAGACCTTCAGTGCCTTCGGCGTCTTCCTCATGAAGCAGTTCTTCGAGACGGTGCCCGAGGAGCTCAGCGAGGCCGCGCGCATCGACGGGCTGAGCGAGTACGGCATCTGGCGGCGCATCATGATGCCGCTGTCCGTGCCGGCCATCGCGAGCCTGACCCTGCTGACCTTCGTCAACACCTGGAACGACTACCTCGGGCCGCTCATCTACCTGCGCAGCCCCGAGCTGTGGACCATCCAGATCGGTCTCAAGACGTTCATCAGCCAGTACAACGCCGAGCACGCCCTGATCATGACGGGGTCGGTGCTGTCGGTGCTGCCGATCGCGATCGTCTTCCTCCTGGGTCAGCGGTACTTCGTCCAGGGCATCGCGACCACCGGGCTCAAGGGATGAGCGCCGTGACGACGGCCTCGAGCCGCAAGCCGCTCGTCTCGCACGAGACCTACCTGCTCGTCTTCGGCACCGCCTACGCCGGGCTCGCCACGAACCTGCTGCTGGTGATCACGTCCGCCCCGCTCCTCCTGCTGCTGCTCACCACGGACCCGGCGCAGTCCTGGCCCGCGCTCGTGCTCGCCACAGGCCTGAGCGCCCCGGGGGTGGTCGCCGCCTTCGCCGTCTTCGGGGCGTTCTCGGCGAACCCGTCGGCACCGATCGTGCGGACCTTCGTGCGCAGCCTGATCAGGCACGCCCGCCGAGCCCTGGCCATCGGGCTGCTCACCGCCACGGCGGTGCTGGTGCTCGCGGTCGACATCCGCGTGGTGTGGGGGCTGACCGTGGGCGCCGTCGCCATCCCCGTGCTCGCCGTGCTCCTCGTCGTGGTGGCCCTCACGTCCGTCGTGGCGCTGGCCGCGCTCCCCGACCACCCCGAGGTCCGGCTGCGGGCGCTCCTCAAGGCCTCGCTCTTCGCGGCGCTGCGGCGCTGGTACCTGACGCTCGCGGCCCTCGTCGTGCTCGGGACCCTGCTCGCCGTCGTGGCCGAGCACCCTGCCCTCGGGCTGGGGCTCGCCGCGGCCCCGCTGCTCTACGTGGTGTGGGGCGGCTCGAGGCATGCCCTGCACGTGACCCTCACCGCTCCCGGCCCGCCGCGCCCGCGCGCCACCTGACCACCCGGACAGACCACCCGCTCCACCCGCCCCGCACCCGGGCTCACCGGTGCACGGGCAGATCGGAAGACCTTGATGACCCTCGCCACCGGGCTCGCGACCGAGCTCGCCCCTGCCGTGGACGCCGCGATCGCGACCGTCCGCCGGAACATCGCCGCCTTCGGCCGCCGCTACCCCGACGACACCACCACCGACGGCCGGTACCTGCCGCGGCCCGCGACCGACCGCTTCGCCGAGGGCGCGAACCGGGGCTGGACCACGAGCTTCTGGCCCGGGACGCAGTGGCTGGCCTACGAGCTGACCGGCGAGGACGCCTTCCGGGCGGCGGGCCGCGAGCACGTCGTGGACTTCGCCCGGCGCGTCGAGCAGGGCGAGGACCTGCACACCCATGACCTGGGCTTCCTGTACACGTTGTCCGGTGTGGCTCCGTGGCGGCTCACCGGGGACGAGCAGGCCCGGCAGGCGGCCCTCGCCGCGGCCGACCACCTCATGGTCAGGTTCCTCGAGCCCGCGGGGATCCTCCAGGCCTGGGGGGACGTCTCCGACCCGGCCCAGCGCGGCCGCACCATCGTCGACAGCCTGATGAACATGCCGCTGCTGACCTGGGCCGGTGAGCAGACCGGGCAGGAGCGCTACCCCGACGCCGTCCGCCGGCACACGGCCCAGCTGAGCGAGCACGTGCTGCGGCCCGACGGCACCACCTTCCACACCTTCTACTGGGACCCCGTGACCGGCGCGCCCCTGTACGGGGCCACCGAGCAGGGGGCGGGGGACGACTCGTGCTGGGCGCGGGGCCAGGCCTGGGGGATCTACGGCTTCGCCCTCAACCACCAGGCCACCGGGGACCCCGCCCTGCTGCGCTCGGCCGAACGCTGCGCCGACCGCTTCCTCGCCGACCTGCCGCAGGACGGTGTGCCCTACTGGGACCTCGTCTACACCGACGGCAGCGACGCCCCACGGGACAGCTCGGCCGCCGCGATCGCCGCCTGCGGGCTGCACCACCTCGCCGCCGTCGAGACCGACCCCGCCCGACGCGAGCGGTACGCGACCGCGGGCCTGGACATGCTGCGCGCCCTGGTTGCCGGCTACACCCCGGCCGCCGAGGGGGTCGAGAGCGACGCCCTCCTGCTGCACTCGGTCTACGACGCCCCCAAGGGCATCGGCGTCGACGAGGGCAGCCTGTGGGGCGACTACTTCTACCTCGAGGCCCTCGTGCGGCACACGGACCCGGGATGGGTTCCGTACTGGGTGCGGGGCGCGTAGCGGGGGTGACCTCCCTGGACGGAGGCTTTGCGGCCTCAAGTCTGCGCATCGACTGTCGATATGCCTGGAACAGGAGCACATCGACTATCGAGATGGAGACGCCATGGATGCCGCGACACAGGAGGAGCACGCAGCTGCCAAGCAGCTGATCGGCTCAGCGATGGCTGTGGGTACGTTGGTGGTCGTCGCTTGCCTGCTCATCGGGGCCGGGATCGTCGCGGCGCTGATGGTCGCCCGTGGCGGGGCGCCGGTTCCCGTCGAGGTGATGGCACCGGCGCGCCAGGAGGTCGTCCTGCCGTGCGTCGAGGGCTGGTCGATCGACGGCATCAGCGGGTGCGCCCCCGCCGTCTCGGCCGAGGATTGGCCCGGCGGCGAGCCCCTACCGGTCCACCGGTCGGGACCGCTGACGATCTACGGGGACCACCAGTCCCCTGCGATCGGCCTGATGGCGGGCGCAGGCCCGTGGGCAACCTTGCTGGCCAGCGGTCTGGTGATCCTGCTGCTGGTCCCCGTCCTGCGGTCAACCGCAGAGGCCCGCCCCTTCGCTCCGGGCAACGCACGACGCCTCGCCGTCGCCTCGGCCGCGACGGCCACGGCCTGGGCCATGGCCACGGCCCTGCCTGCCCTCGCAGCACCCCGGGCCGTCGCATCCTTCCTCGCAGCCTGGACCACCCCGCCCACCGCGACCGGAGAGACCGCGCCCGTGCCCGCGGGCTGGATCGTGCCTGACCCTCAGGTTGCCTGGTGGCCGCTGCTCGTCGCCCTCCTGCTGGGGGCCCTGGCTGCCGCCGTAGCTCGAGGGACCCGCCTGGCCGACGACGCGGAAGGTCTGGTGTGAGTGCGGAGGACGCCGCGACGCACCGGGTCATCTGTCATCTCGGTCAGCTGCTGGCCGAGCGCGACATGACCCTGGTCGAGCTCTCGACGAGGAGCGGCATCACCGTGGCCAACCTCTCCGTGCTCAAGAACGACCGAGCCCGGGCGGTACGGTTCTCGACCCTGACCGCGGTCTGCGACGCGCTCGGATGCGAGCCGGGGGACCTCTTCACCCTCGTCCCGACCTCGCGCGGCTAGGACCGAGCAGAGGCACAGGGTGGCTGTCAGCCCGCTCAGCGGTCGACCCCGGCGATCCCGAGGACCATCACCGCGGTCATGACGGCCCCCTCGCGGCGGGCCCGCTCGACGACGGTGGTCACCTGGGTGAACGGTCCTTCGACGAGCACGGGGCGCCCGGCCGAGGCGTCCCCCGACCACTCGAGGTCGGCCGCGGGGGCCGGGGAGAACGGCACGCCGTCGGGCATGCGGACCACGCCGGCGGCACGGACCTGCGGGTCCTCGACGGGGCGCGCGACCACCGAACGGACCACCGAGAGGCGTTCGACGGTGCGGGCGAGGAGCCGCGCCCGCCGGCTGGTCGCGCAGAAGGTCACCGCGATGCTGCCGACGTCCCCGTCCACGCCCCCGGTCGCCAGGGACGTGAAGCTGACGCCGCGGGTGGAGAAGACGCTGCTCAGGGCGGTGAGGGTGCCCGGGCGGTCGTCGCCGCGGATCAGGGCCACCCAGCGCTGCTCGGGCTCAGGGCTAGGGCTGGGGCTGGGGCTGGCCTCGGCCGGCACCTCGGGGCCGGGGTTCATGCGGGCACCTCGCGGCCCAGGCCCCACGGCCGGAGCCCGGCGTCGATGTGCTGCTCGCACTCGGTGAGCCGGGCGAGCTCGTCGGGGGCGGGCTCGTCCAGCAGCACCCGGGTCCACCCCTCGGGGCCGAGGACCACGGGGGCGCCGATCACCCCGCGCAGCGGCACCCCGCCGAGGGACACCTCCCCCTCGAGGGCCAGCTGCCCGGCGACGACGATCTCGCGCCCGTCCAAGACCGTGTCGACGAGGTCGACGGTCGCGTTGGCGGTGCCGGTCGCGGTCTTCGCGCCGCTCTGGTGGGTCATCCACGGCCGCGCCACCGCGCGCACGTCGGGCGGCCAGGTGTCGATGAGGTCGAAGGCCGCGCCCACGTCCCGCGCCGCGCGGTCGAGCAGCTCGGTCTGGGCCCGGGCCACCTCGTCGCCGAAGTGCGCGAGGGAGCGTCCGCGCCGCAGCCCGTCCACGGCCCGACGGCGCTCCTCGGGGTCCAGCCCGCTGATGCGCACGGTCGACCACAGCGGGACCAGGTCGGCGCCGTGCTGCCCCGCGACGAACCCACCGATGCGGTGCCGTCGCAGGCCGAGGGAGACGGCGATCTCACGGCGGAAGCGCAGGGTGTCGAGCCAGGCCCCCATGCCGATCACGCGGTGCCGGCCGAGCTCGCGCGCCATGACCGCCACGCCCAGCTCGACCGGGTTGGAGACCACCACCACGACCTCGTGCCCCGACCCGTGCTCGGCCAGGGCCCGCGCGTACGAGGCGAAGACGGCGTGGTTGTCGGCCGCGAGCGCGGCGCGGTCGGTGGGCGCTCCCGTGGTCGCCGGGGCGGTGCGGCCCGCGGTGAGGATCACGACGTCGGCCACGACCTCCTCGGGACTGAGTGCGACGTCGATCAGCGGGGCGTGCTCGTCGAAGGCGTCGACGAGGTCCTCGCGCAGGCCGTAGACCGCGCGGCCCGAGCTGCCGCCGGGACGGCCGACCAGCTGCAGGCGCGAGGCCCGGGGCAGCACCCGCCGCTCGATGAGCTGGGTGCACACCTGCCGTCCGACGTCCCCCGTCGCGCCCAGCACCGCTACGTCCACCTGCTGAGGCTAGCCGCGGCAGGTGTCGGGGAGGTTGCGGGCTGTCAGGTGGCGTCGAGGAGCCCGCGCTGCCACGCCACGATCCGGTCGATCGCCTCGTCGATCTCCTCGGGGGTGCATGCGAAGGACAACCGCACCCAGCGCCCGCCGTCGACCCCGTCGAAGTCCGTCCCGGGGGTCATCGCGACCCCGGCCTCGTCGAGGAGCCGGGCGCACCAGGTGACGGCGTCGAGCCCTGAGGCTGCGATGTCGGCGTAGAGGTAGAAGGCGCCGTCGGGCGGGGCCACGCGACCCCAGCCGAGCTCGGGCAGCCGCTCGAGCAGCACCGCGCGGGTGGCCGCGTACCGGGCGACGTCGGCCTCGGCCGAGGCGTACCCCTCGGGGCTGAAGGCCGCGAGGGCTGCGTGCTGGGCGAGGGCGGGCGGGCACAGGGCCACGTTGCCCGCGAGGGCGTCGACCGGGCCGCGCAGGTCCTCGGGCAGCACGAGCCACCCGAGCCGCCACCCGGTCATCGCCCAGTACTTGGAGAAGGAGGAGACGACGACGGCGCCCCGATCCAGGTGGTGCGCGGCCGTGGCCTGCTGGGTGGCCGCGTCGGGGTAGGTGATGCCGTGGTAGATCTCGTCGCTGATCAGGCGCACGCCGTGGGCCGCGCACCAGTCGGCGAGGGCGGTGAGCCCCGCGGCGTCGACCATGGTCCCGGTCGGGTTGGCGGGGCTGGCCAGGACCAGGCCGGCGAGGGGGGCCTGGGCGTGGGCCCGTTCGAGGTGCTCGACCGTCGGCTGGTAGCGGGACCCGGGGCCGCAGGCCAGCTCGACGACCTCGCAGCCGAGCGAGGCGAGGATGTTCTTGTAGGCCGGGTAGCCGGGCCGGGCGAGGGCCACCCGGTCGCCCGGGTCGAAGGCCGCGAGGAAGGTCAGCAGGAACCCGCCCGAGGAGCCCGTGGTCACAGCCACCTGCTCAGGAGGGAGGTCCACGCCGTACCAGCGGCCGTAGTGCTCGGCGATCCCACGGCGCAGGGCCGGGATGCCGAGGGCCTCGGTGTAGCCGTGGTCCCCCGCGGCGAGGAGCTCCCTGGCCCGCTCGCGCACGACCGTCGAGGCCCCGCCCGAGGGCTGCCCCGCGCACAGGTTAATGATCGACTCCCCCGCGTCCCGCCGGGCGTTGGCGGCCGCGAGGACCTCCATCACCGCGAAGGGCGGGACCTGCGCCCGGGCCGAGACCTTCATCCCCGGGATGCTGCCTGACCGAGAGAGGCACGCACGTGGTCGACGATCGCGTCGGCCGCAGCCTCCACCTCGGCGAGGGTGACGACGAAGCCGTCCTCGTCCCCGTACCAGGGGTCGTCGACGTCGAGCTGGTGCTCGGGGCCGCCCTCCGGGGCTGCGGGGTCGAAGCTCCGGTACATGCGGACCCGGCCCTCGAGCTGGGCGTCCCCACGAGCGAGACGGCGCAGGGCCTGGGCGTGGGTCGCCGTCATCGCCAGGACCAGGTCCCGTGAGGCGAGGTCCACCGCGCTCACCTGCCGGGCGCGATGGTCCCCAGGCACCTCGAAGCCGTGGTCGGCGAGCACCCGCTGGGCACGCCTGTCGATCGGGTTGCCGTGCTCCTCGGCGCTGATGCCCGTCGAGTCGACCACCACCTGGTCCCCCAGGCCTGCGGCCTCGAACCGGGCGCGCAGCACGACCTCGGCCATCGGAGAGCGGCAGATGTTGCCGGTGCAGACGGTCATGACCTTGTACACGGACGGGCCTCCGGGGTGCAGCAGGGTGACGGCGGGCGAGGAAGGAGCGGCGCCCCTCAGGCCAGCATGCTCCGCAACATCCACGCCGCCTTCTCGTGGACCTCGAGCCGGCGGGTGAGCAGGTCGGTCGACACCTGGTCGGGCGCCCCCTCGGCGACGGGCAGCGCCTCGCGGATGGTGCGGGCCGTGGCCTCGTGGGCCGCCACGAGGCGCGAGACCATCTCACGGGCCTCGGGCTGGTCGGTGTCCTCGACGAGCACGGACAGCTCGGTGAACTGTCGGTAGGTACCGGGGGCCGGGGCGCCGAGGGCGCGGATGCGCTCGGCGATCTCGTCGACCGCGAGGGCGAGCTCGGTGTACTCCTCCTCGAACATCGCGTGCAGCGAGTGGAACATCGGGCCGACGACGTTCCAGTGGTAGCTGTGCGTCTTGAGGTAGAGCGTGTACGAGTCGGCCAGCACCCTCGACAGGCCGT
This sequence comes from Actinotalea soli, assembly GCF_017565425.1. Lineage (GTDB taxonomy): Bacteria > Actinomycetota > Actinomycetes > Actinomycetales > Cellulomonadaceae > Actinotalea > Actinotalea soli. The sequence continues at coordinate 310,585 of NZ_JAGEMK010000002.1, read as the reverse complement.
GGACGATCTGGACCCGCTGCTCATCAGGGATGCCGATGTCGACAGGGATGCTCATGGGATCTCCTCCGGGCGTGGGGGAGGCGTGGTTCACGCCGTCCTCGCCACCGTACCGGCGCGCGGTGACGCGGGAGGGGCGAGCAGCACCTGATGGTGCCGGGCCGACGCACGGGCACGGCTGCGTCCGGGCATGGAACAGCCCGTGGGCTGCCGGTCAGGAGGATCGGCGTGCCGTGCTGGACGGGGCACGGCGCCCACGGGCTGCGGTGACTGCCGTGGTCTCGCTGCCGCAGGAGCGGTTCGGGACCGGTGCAATCCGTCCGAGCTGATCGGGCGACTAGCGGACAGTCACCTCACGCGTCCAAGAAGAATTCATGTTCTGGACCACCTCCTTTCCCGTGTCCGACGACGGTACGACGACGTCCCCCGCCTGCCAAGGGGTTTTCCGCCGCGTCTCGCGGCTCCTCCCGCAGGCCCACGCCGGGTCGGCCTCCTCGCGGCGGTGCGGAGCGACCACCCGGCTGCGGCCCCAGGAGCACCGGCCTAGGGTTGGGGCCTCCCCGTCCTGCCCTGAAAGGCGTCATGCGTTCCTCGACCACCGGTGCCGCCCTGCTCTGCCTCGCGCTGAGCGGAGGCCTCCTGCTCGGCTGCACGCCCGACCAGGGACCCGACGACGAGACGCCCGACCCCACCCCCACGCCGTCCCCCGAGCCGGTGCGCACCGCCGAGCTGAGCCTGCCCGAGAAGCCCGCCGTGGTCCTCGACGGACCGGGTGCCGACGAGCTGGCCGCCGCCACGAGCACCGCGCTGTACGCCTCGGCCCCGGTCGCGGTCGTCGCCCCCGCCCAGGACGAGGACGCCCAGCTGCGCGCTGCCTCGATCGCCGTCGGGCTGGGGGCCCCGTTGCTCCTGGCGGACGCCGAGGCCGATGGCGCAGGGGCCTCGCCCGCCCAGGCCGAGATCGAGCGGCTCGGGGCGCTCGCCGTCGTCACCGTGGGCGAGGTGCCTGCCGAGGCCCTCGGCGACATCGAGACCGTCGCCGCCCCCGCGGAGGACGCCGAGCTGCGCTCCCTGCTGGGCTGGGAGGCGGCCACCGACGACGAGGGTGCCGCCGCCGAGGACGCCACCGAGGAGAAGGACCCCGAGGACGGCGCCGAAGACCCCACCGACGGCACCGAGGGCGTCGCGACCGTGATCGCCCTCGACCGCGAGGTGCGCACCCTGCTCGGCGGGGAGGGAGGCGCCGAGGACGGACCGACCGACGACGAGCCCTCCCCCAGCGCCGAGCCCACCACGAGCGAGCCCACCCCGGAGGATCCTCCCGGCCCCGAGGACTCCGCACCGGGGGGCCCTCTGCCGCCCACCGAGCTGGCCGAGCCCACCGAGGGCGGCGTCGTCCTCACCACCGGCGAGCCCGCCCAGGTGGCCGCGGTCGCGACCGCCCGCGCCGCCGGCGTCCCCGTGGTGACCGTGCCCGACGGCGACCCGCGTCGCGAGAGCAGCGTGGTCCAGGCCATGGCCGAGATCGCTCCGAGCACGGTGATCGGCCTGAGCGAGACCTTCGTCGGCGCCAGGACCCTCGCCTGGAAGGCTGAGACCGCCGCGACCGGCGTCGAGCTCCCGGGCGGCGGGCAGGTCCTCTTCCCCGGGCGGCGGATGATCGCGATCTACGGCACCCCGGGCACCCCCGCGCTCGGCCTGCTGGGGGAGCAGGACCTGGACCAGAGCATCCGCCGCGTGCAGGACATCGCCGCGCGCTACGAGCCGCTGACCACGGGCACGGTGGTGCCGGCCTTCGAGATCATCGTGACGGTGGCCTCCGCGGAGCCCGGCGAGGACGGCAACTACACGCGTGAGCTTCCCGTCGAGAGCTTCGTCCCGTGGGTCGAGGCGGCGCAGGAGGCCGGCGTCTACGTCGTCATCGACCTCCAGCCGGGGCGGACCGACTTCCTCACCCAGGCACAGCGTTACGAGGAGCTGCTGCGCTACCCGAACGTCGGGCTCGCCCTGGACCCCGAGTGGCGGCTCGAGCCGGACCAGGTGCACCTGCGCCAGATCGGCTCGGTCGAGATCGACGAGGTCAACCAGGTGGTCGACTACCTCGCCGACCTCACCAGGGAGGAGGCGCTGCCGCAGAAGCTGCTGGTCCTGCACCAGTTCCGGCTGTCGATGATCCGCGACCGCGAGCGCCTGGACACCTCCCGCGACGAGGTCGCGGTGCTGATCCACGCGGACGGTCAGGGCAGCCAGCCCGCCAAGCAGGACACCTGGCGGGCGCTGCGGGCCGGCGCCCCGGAAGGGGTCACCTGGGGCTGGAAGAACTTCATCGACGAGGACACCCCGACCCTGACCCCGACCGAGACCTTCCGCGACGTGCAGCCGACCCCACGGTTCGTGAGCTACCAGTAGGTCTGGCCGCCCCGCCGCGCCGGGTTCGCTGCGGCTCGGGCCGCTAGGCCGTCTGCTGCGGGAGGAAGCCCTGGTACGAGCGCTGGCTGGCGAGCGCCGCCCAGCGGGCGAGGATCTGCGGCGGAACGGGAGCCGCGTCCGGCAGGAGGACCGAGCGGTCCTCGTCGAAGGACCGGTAGACGGACTGGCCCAGCGTGTTGTCCTGCATGGCGCACCACTTTCGTTCGGTAGCCCGGCTGACCGCATGGGTCCCGTGGCTTTGCGTCCCCGCCTCTCGACGGGTTTGCCGTTGTCGCTGACGGGACGAGCGTAGGACGGATCGGCCGCGCCACGCCGAGATCGGGCGCCGACCACCCGTTCGGACGAGCCTTTTCACCCACCCACCCCTCACAGCGTCCCGGGACCGGCCGATGGGAGAGAGGTCCGCCCCCCGACAGGAAGGACCCGCGTGGAGGCCATCGCCGGGATCACCAGCCGGATCGCCCAGATCCAGTCGCAGATCGCGACCATCTCCGCCCCCACCGTGCGCGGCGCCCCCGTGCTCGGCACGGTCAGCACCGCGACGACGAGCTCGTCCGCGGGCTCCTTCGGCGCTGCCCTCGAGAAGGCCGTCGCCACCCAGAACAACGTCATCACCCACGCGACCGGTGCGACCGGCGTGGCCGCGACGGCGGGCGCCGCCGGCACGAGCACCACCGGCAGGGTGGACGAGAAGGGCATCCCCCTCGAGCTCAAGCAGTACGGCAACGGCAAGATCCCCGACGAGGCCCTGAGCCAGATCGCGGGCAGCGGCCACAAGCTCTGGTCCCCCGCTGCGCGGTCCTACGAGGCCCTGCAGGCTGCGGCCCAGCGCGACGGCGTGACCATCGGCATGACCGACTCCTACCGGACGTACGCGTCCCAGGTGGACCTGGTCCAGCGCAAGGGCCTGTACTCCCAGGGCGGCCTCGCGGCCGTGCCGGGCACCAGCGACCACGGCTGGGGGATCGCCGTCGACCTCAGGCTCGACGCCAAGGCCCAGGCGTGGATGCGCGCCAACGCCAAGGACTACGGGTTCGTCGAGGACGTCCCGCGCGAGCCCTGGCACTGGGCCTTCAAGCCGCACAAGGTCTGACCCGCAGCACCTCCGCCTGCCCCCGCACCACCCCGGGCACGGGCGAGCCGCACCGGGCACAGCACGAGCCCCCGCCGACCGAGGTCGAGGCGGGGGCTCGTGCGTCCGTGGTGCCCGGCTGCCGGGACGACCGGCCCTCAGGCAGGGGTCAGACGACCAGGACCGAGATGTTGCCCTTGCCGTAGCCGGTCACGTCGAGCTCCATGTCGAGCCGCTGCACGTAGGCCAGGACCCACTTGTCGATGTCGGCCGGCAGGGTCTCGCGCGGGGCGTACGTCTCGTACAGCCGCAGGTGCGGGCAGCCGTCGTGGTTGAACAGCGAGGCGCCCACGTTGAGGATCTCGGTGGTGTTGTCGAACAGCATGGGCGAGATGAGCCCGGCCTCGACCGAGTCCTGGGCGGTGCGGGCCGGGATCAGCGCGATGGCCGCCCCCGTGTACGCCGCAAGGGGCATCTCCATGACGACGATGGCCCGCAGCTTGAGCAGGTCGTCGACGTACACGCCCACCACGGCACCCGGGTCCTTGTGCGGGTCCACCACGGGCGTGCCGACGGTGCCCTCCACGTCGCGCCCCAGCAAGCCCTCGAGCAGCTCGCGGACCTCGAGGGCCGCGGGCAGCGGGGTCGGACGCGTGACCTCGCCGGCGCTCATGCGAGGAAGGGATCGATCGTGTCGCGGAAGATCTCCGCGGTGAAGGGCTTGGCGATGAGGAACAGCGCGCCCGCGGCGTCGGCCTGCTCACGCATCTCGGTGGACCCCTCGGAGGTGACGAAGCCCAGCGGGGTCTCGATGCCCTCGGCGCGCATGCGTCGCAGCATGTCGATGCCGGTCATCTCGGGCATGTTCCAGTCCGAGAGCACGAAGTCGGGCTGCTCGGTCTTGACGTGCTCGAGGGCAGCGGCGCCGTCGGCGACCTCGCTGATCTCCCACCAGTCGTAGCCTGCCTGACGCAGGGTACGGATCACGATCTGCCGCATCACGCGACTGTCGTCAGCGACCAGGACTCTCATCGGTTCCACCTCGTTCGTGCTTCGTGCTGGGAAGGTCGCGGGTTCACGGCAGCTTCCACAGGCTGATGACCAGGGCACTTCCGCGCCAGTCGAGAGCGAGCTCGTAGATCAGGGCGTCCGGCAGCGTCGGCGGGCGGTCCTGGGTGACCTGGGGCAGCGTCAGCACCCCGGGCTCGGGGACCAACGACTTGACGTTACCCCCGACGACGTTCGCCACCTCGCCCAACGCGTCGACGAAGTCCTCCGGGGAGACCGGCTCGTCGGGCGTCATCTGGAGCAGCGCCCGGGCGAGCTTGTCGGCGGTGCCGCGCTCGGTCGTCAGCAGCACCCGACCCGAGGTCGTGCCGTTGACGTCGACCCAGGCGTGCATCGGGTCGACGAACACGGGGTCGGGCCCGTCCCAGTGACGCAGGTAGCCCTCCTCACCGTCGATCATCGCGGTGAACACCTCTTCGGTGATCACGTAGATCGGGTCTGTCCCCGCGAAGGCGGCGAGGTCGATGTCCATGCTCATGCTGACTCCTCGAGGTCGACCAGCCCCAGGAGCTGGAGCTTGTCGCGGACGGCGTCCGGGGTGAACGGCTTGATCAGGTACTCATGGGCCCCGGCCGCGAGGGCGCGGACGATCTGGCCCTGCTCGCTCTCGGTCGTGACCATCATGAGAGTCATGTCCCGCCACTCACGGTTCTGGCGGACCGAGGTCACGAACTCCAGACCGTTCATGACGGGCATGTTCCAGTCGATGCAGGCGAGGTCGATCTCGGTGCCCGACTCGAGGACGTCGAGGGCCTGGCGGCCGTCGCCGGCCTCGACCGTCTCGAAGCCCATGGATCCGAGGACCCCCGAGACGATCCGCCGCATCGTGCGTGAATCGTCGATGACCAGTGCTCTCATGCTGCCCTCCGCGCGGTGCGCCGGTAGACGGAGCCACGACCGACCGGGACACGTTCCCAGCCTTCGTCGACGCCGATGGTGGTCTCAGCCGCGCCGAGCAGGAGGTAGCCGCCGGGGCGCAGGACTCCCTGCACCTTCCGCAGCACGTCACGCTTGGTCGCGATGTCGAAGTAGATGAGGACGTTGCGCAGGAACACCACGTCGAACGGCCCTCCGGACGGCGGCGCGTCGAGCAGGTTGTGCCGCTGGAACGTCACCGCCTGCTTGAGCTGCGGAGCGATCTCCCAGTCCGCGCCGACCCGCACGAAGTGCTTGACGAGCATCGGAGCAGGGAGACCGCGGTTGACCTCGAGCTGGGAGTAGCGGCCCTGACGGCCGCGGGTCAGCATCTTCTCGTTGAGGTCGGTGGCCGTGATCCGCAGCGACTGCGGGGGCACGACGTCGGCGAGGGCCATGGCGATCGAGTACGGCTCCTGCCCGCTCGAGCAGGCCGCCGACCACACCCGCAGGCTCGGGGCGAACCCCGGGAGCCCGCCCTCGAGCAAGGAGGGCACCACGTGCCCGGTGAGGGCCTGGAAGGGCTGGGCGTCACGGAACCAGGAGGTCTCGTTGGTCGTGAGCGCCTCGACCACGGCCTCGAGGGCCGCGGGGCTGGGCGCGGCACGCAACGAGCGCACATAGGCGTCGACGTCGGCCGCTCCGGCCGTCCGGGCCAGGGGCAGCAACCGGCTCTCGACCAGGTACTCCTTGCCGGCCTCGAGCTGGATCGCACTGCGCCGCCGCACGAGGTCGGAGACGAACAAGAAGCTGTCGTTCGCGAGAGTCATCGCACCGTCACCCCCGCCTCGACGCCGCGCACCATGGCGGCAGCCATCTCGTCGAGGGGCAGCACGGCATGCGCGAGCCCCCCGGTTGCCACAGCACCAGGCATGCCCCACACCACGCTCGTAGGCTCGTCCTGGACGAGCATCGTGCCCCCGGCCAGGACCAGGTCCTCGGTGGCGGCGCGACCGTCGGATCCCATGCCCGTGAGCATCACGCCCAAGAGGTCACCGCCGAACACCTTGACCGCCGACCGGAACATGACGTCGACCGAGGGGCGGCAGAAGTTGACCGGCAGGCCCTGGGTGAGGACCGTGCGGGCCCCCGAGGCCGAGGGCTCGAGGGTGAGGTGCAGGTCGCCGGGGGCGATGTAGACGGTGCCCGGGCGCAGGTCCTGGCCCGCGGTGGCCTCGACCACGGTGCTGCCGCCGAGCCGGTCGAGGCGTGCGGCCAGCTGCCGGGTGAACACCGGCGGCATGTGCTGCACGACGACCACCGGCACGGGCAGCGGCGCGGTGATGCCGCGCATCACGTGCGACAGGGCCTCGGGACCGCCGGTCGAGGAGCCGACGACCACCGCGCGGACCTTGCGGACCTCGGGGCGGGGGCGGAGCACCACGGCACGGCGGGCAGGCGGCGCCGGGGCGGTGCGGGGGGCTCCCGCACCGGGGCGCTCGGGGGCGCCGGCGGGGCGGGGCACCAGGGCCTTGATCCGGGGGATCAGCTCGCTGGCGACCCGCTGGAGGGACTCGGTCACGCTGCCGACGTTCGCGGGCTTCGTGACGTAGTCCGTGGCACCGGCCGAGAGGGCGTCGAGGGTGGCCGTCGCCCCACGCTCGGTCAGTGTGGAGAACATGATGATGGGCATGCGGTGGCCCGCGCCGCGCAACGTGCGGACCGCGTCGATGCCGTCCATGACGGGCATCTCGATGTCCATGGTGACCAGGTCGGGGGCCAGCTGGCCGACCTTCGTCTGGGCGATCTGACCGTTGGCCGCGACCCCCACCACGTCGATGACGGGGTCGGAGGAGAGGGCGTCGGTCACGAGCCGGCGGACGACGACCGAGTCGTCGACCACGAGCACCCTGATGCGTGCCATCACACCTCCCGTTCGGCTGAGGGGACCTGCTGAGACCTGCTGTCTGCCGGTCCGCCTACTGATCGACCGCAGGGCGGTGGATGTGAGTGCTCGGCGGGGGTGTCTCAGAACCGAAAACGACCGACCTGCTCACGGAGCTGGGCCGCCATCGTCGCGACGTCGTCGGACCGGCCGCCCATGTGCTCGGCGTGCTCCGAGGAGGCCCTCGCCCCGCCCGCGACCTCGGCGATGGTCCCCGCGATCTCGGTCGATCCGGTGGCCGCCTCGGTGATCGAGCGGGCCATCTCGGCGGTGGTCGCCGTCTGCTCCTCGACCGCGCTGGCGATGGTGGTCTGGTAGTCGCTGATGCGGTTGACCACCTGGGTGATGTCCTCGATGGCGGTGATGGCGGCCTCGGTGCGCTCGGCGTTCCCCGCGATGCGCTGGGCGATGTCCTCCGCGGCGCGGGCGGACTCCTGCGCGAGCTCCTTGACCTCCCCCGCGACGACGGCGAAGCCCTTGCCCGCCTCACCGGCCCGCGCGGCCTCGATGGTCGCGTTGAGGGCGAGGAGGTTCGTCTGACCCGCGATCGAGGTGATGACCTTGACCACGTCGCCGATCTCGGCCGAGCTCGCTCCCAGGTCTGCCACGGTCGTCGAGGCCTTGCCCGAGAGGGCCACCGCCTCGTTCGCGACGGTCGCGGCGTCGTCGGCGCTCTGGGCGATCTCCCGGATCGAGGCGCCCATCTGCTCGGTGCCGGCGGCCACGGACTGGACGTTCCGGCTGACCTCCTCGGCCGACGCGGCCACCATCTCGGTGCGGACCTGCTGGTCGGCCGCCCCCGAGGAGACCTCGTGGGCCGAGGAGGCCATCTCGCGCGAGGTGCCGTCCAGAGCGGCGGCCCGCTCGACGACCCCGGCGAGGGTCGCACGCAACGAGGCCTGGGCGGTCGTGAGGGCCGTGGCCATACGCCCGATCTCGTCGCGGGTGGACACGTCGGCCGGGACCGTCAGGTCACCGTCGGCCATCGCCTCGAGGGAGCGCTGGACGCTGCTGACCGACCGCCGGATCGAGCGGGCGGTGGACACGCCGTAGATGATCACGATGAGCACCGCGATGCCGACCGTGGCGCTGATGATGCGCAGGCTCAGCGCAGCCCGGGCCGCGGCGGCGTCAGCCATGGCGTCCATGCGGACGGTCAGGTCGGCGAGCACCTGGTCCAGGGCGTTCTGGTAGCGCAAGGTGAGCGGCTCGGCCGAGATGCCGAGCACCCGCTCGTAGGCACCCTGGTCGTCGCCGCGGGCGGCAGGCAGCAGCTCGGTGTCGCGCACCTGGACCCACTGGGCACGGGCCTCGACGAACTCTGACCAGCCCTCGAGCTCGGCGCCCCCGGCAGCCTCGACCGCGGCGATCGACTCCTCGACCCGGGCGTCGGTGGTGTCCAGGCGCGCCAGCCAGGGTCCCCGCAGCCCCTCGGACTCGGCGGCCGCGACCTGCGCCACGATGCCGGTGCTGTGCGCCTGGTCCTCACGGATCCGGGTGATGGGCTGGGCGAGCTCCTGCTGCATGCGTGAGAGCTCGGCGGTCCCGCCGGCCAGCTCCTGCATGCCCGAGGCCGCCCGGACCCCGAGCCCGACGCCGACCACGGCGAAGATCGCCACGAGGGCCAGGATCTTGACCAGGATCGACAGGTCGGCGAACCACGAGCCGAGACGGCGCCGCGGCGTGGGCTCGCGGAGCTCGTCACGCGCGCCAGGGTTCTCGGGGGCAGGGTCGACATCGATCCCGCGCGTCCCCGAGCGTCGGCGGCCCTTCATCAGCATGACTACCCCTAGCGTCGTCGCGAGTGCAGCTGAGGGCAGGGCCGGACGCGGAGCGGCCTGGGCCTCCCTCTCCCGTGTGCCATCGACGCCGGGGCTCGGGATGTGACCGTTCTGCGAAGATCAACGGCTGGCGAACGGGTGATCATGCCCGGGGGCGGCCCGCACCGTGCGTGCGGACGCAGGACGGCCCGGCCCCCGGGGGTCGGGGCCGGGCCGTGGTCGCTGCGCGGGGTCGGGAGCCCCGCTGGTCTCAGTAGGTGAAGGCCGAGACCCGGGTCCTCAGGTCGGCGCTCATCTCCGCGAGCTCGGAGATCGCCGAGCCCATCTGCCCCAGGACCTCGGTCGAGGTCTGCGCCGAGGACGCGACGCCGGTGATGTTCGTGGCGATCTCCCCCGACCCGGTCGCTGCCTCGGTGACCCCGCGGGACATCTCGTTCGTCGTGGCGGTCTGCTCCTCGACCGCCGAGGCGATCGTGAGCTGGTAGTCGTTGATGCTGGCGATGATGTCGCTGATCTGACCGATCGCCGCGACCGCCCCCGTGGTGTCGCCCTGGATGGCCTCCACCCGGCGAGCGATGTCCTCGGTCGCCCGCGCGGTCTCCTGCGCCAGCTCCTTCACCTCACCCGCGACGACGGCGAAGCCCTTGCCCGCCTCACCGGCCCGCGCGGCCTCGATCGTGGCGTTCAGGGCCAGCAGGTTCGTCTGCTCGGCGATCGAGGTGATCACCTTCACCACGTTGCCGATCTCCTGGCTGGAGGTGCCCAGCTTGGCGACCGTCTCGTTCGTCGACGCCGCCACACCCGTGGCCTGCGAGGCGACCTTCGCCGCCTCGTTCGCGTTCTGCGCGATCTCCCGGATCGAAGCACCCATCTGCTCAGCACCAGCAGCAACAGCCTGCACGTTCCGCGACACCTGCTCCGCAGCAGCCGCCACCACACCGGCCTGCGCCGAGGTCTCCTGCGACCCGGCAGAGACCTGCGACCCCGAGGCCGACAGCTCCTCCGAGGCAGCAGCGATCGTCTGCGACGCCTCAGCCACCCCCGACAAGATGGCTCGCAGCGAGGTCTGGGCCGTCACCAGACTGTCGGCCATCTGACCGATCTCGTCGCGGCTGCTCACCGCGGGGACCACCGTCAGGTCCCCCTCGGCCAGGGCGTCCAGGGAGTCCTTGACCGTGCTGATGCCGTTGCGGATCGAGCGGGCGAGGAAGAAGCCGAGGAGCACGACACCGATGAACGAGGCGACGAGGAGGCCGATCACCAGGGTGGTCGCCTCGCGGGCCTCGGCGTGCGCACCCTCCGTGACGCTGTCCGTCTCGGTCATGATCTCCTCGGCGATCGCGTCGAGGCCGTCGAGGTAGGCGTTCTTCGCAGGCTCAGCCTCGTTGATCAGCACCTCCTGGAAGGTGGCCGCGTCCCCCGCGAGGGCCGCGGGGACCAGCTTGCTGTCGCGGATGTCGAGCCACTCGGCCCACCCCGTCGTGAAGACCTGCCAGTTCTCCGACATGGCGTCCGCCTGAGCCTCGACGAGGGCGATGTCCCCGGCGATCTCCGCGTCGTTCTCCGCCTGGGAGTCCAGCCAGGACTGCTTCTGGGCGTCGGTGTCCGCCGCGGCGACCTGGGCGATGATCATGCGGGCCTTGAGCTGGTTCTGGTGGACCAGCTGGACCGGGCGTCCTACCTCGCTGTTGATGTAGGCGAGCTCTCCCGTGTACCCGTCCAAGTCCTGAAGGTGGACGATCGACACGACACCGGTCACGGCCGCCGAAGCGGCGAGGATGCCGATGACGCTCAGGATCTTGGTACGGATCTTGAGGTTCCCGAACCACGAACCATGCGTCGCAGGCGCAGCGGGGGCGCCTGCCTGGGCGGCGCTGGTGGTCGTGGTCATGGGAAGCTCCTTCATCACTGGCGCCGGCGAGGGCCCGGCGGACGTGCACTTCCCATCGGCGAGCGCTGCAGGCTTGTGAGCCGAACCCTGCCGCGCACGGGTGAAATGCGACAAGGCGTTCGATACAGGGACGCATGGGATACGGGTGTGTATCGAGAAGTGTCGGCGCGGGTGGGGCCAGGCCTCCCCGGCACGGGGGCCAGGCCCCCACCCGTCCTGCGTCAGTAGGTGAAGGCCGAGACCCGGGTCCTCAGGTCGGCGCTCATCTCCGCGAGCTCGGAGATCGCCGAGCCCATCTGCCCCAGGACCTCGGTCGAGGTCTGCGCCGAGGACGCGACGCCGGTGATGTTCGTGGCGATCTCCCCCGACCCGGTCGCTGCCTCGGTGACCCCGCGGGACATCTCGTTCGTCGTGGCGGTCTGCTCCTCGACCGCCGAGGCGATCGTGAGCTGGTAGTCGTTGATGCTGGCGATGATGTCGCTGATCTGACCGATCGCCGCCACCGCCCCCGTGGTGTCGCCCTGGATGGCCTCCACCCGGCGAGCGATGTCCTCGGTCGCCCGCGCGGTCTCCTGCGCCAGCTCCTTCACCTCACCCGCGACGACGGCGAAGCCCTTGCCCGCCTCACCGGCCCGCGCGGCCTCGATCGTGGCGTTCAGGGCCAGCAGGTTCGTCTGCTCGGCGATCGAGGTGATCACCTTCACCACGTTGCCGATCTCCTGAGACGAGACCCCCAGCTTGGCCACGGTCTCGTTCGTCGTGGCAGCCACACCGGTCGCCTGCGAGGCGACCTTCGCCGCCTCGTTCGCGTTCTGCGCGATCTCCCGGATCGAAGCACCCATCTGCTCAGCACCAGCAGCAACAGCCTGCACGTTCCGCGACACCTGCTCCGCCGCAGCCGCCACCACACCGGCCTGCGCCGAGGTCTCCTGCGAACCCGCCGAGACCTGCGACCCCGAGGCCGACAGCTCCTCCGAGGCAGCAGCGATCGTCTGCGACGCCTCAGCCACCCCCGACAAGATCCCCCGCAGGGAGGTCTGGGCCGTGCGCAGGCTGTCAGCCATCTGACCGATCTCGTCGCGTCCGTCGACCCTCGCCTCGCGGGTCAGGTCACCCTCGCCCAGGGCCTCGAGGGCCTCCTGCATCGGCCGCAGCCGTCCCACGATCCCGCGCGAGAGCGCCAGGCCGAGAACGATCGCGAGGGCAACCCCCACGACGCCGATCCCGATCATCACGGCGGTGGCCTGGGCGACCTCGGCGTCGGACTCGGCGATCACCTCGTCAGCGGCGAGGTCCACCGAGTCGATCACGCCCTGGAGCGCGTCGCCGACCGCGGAGGTGAGCGGACGGACGTCTGCGACGTAGGCGTCGTGGTAGACGGTCGGGCCGTCCTCGACGAGGGGCTGGATGGCCGCGGCGCTCTCCTGGTACTGGGTGTAGGCCTCCTCGAGGGCCGAGTAGGCCACCGCGTCGGTGACGAACGGCTCGTACGCGGCGATGGCCGCGAGAGCGTCGGCGTCGAAGCCGGCCATGTCGTCGAGGATGCCGGCGCGGTCCGCGGGGGCCACGAGCCCGTACTCGAGCACCCGAGCTCGGCTGGCCTGGAACCAGCGCTGGGTGTCGTTCAGGTGCACCTGGGGGGTGATCGCGGTCTCGTTGAGGTTCGCCGCGTTGTCCCCGACCTGACGCATCGACCCCGCTCCGACCGCGGTCACGACCGCCAGGAGGAGGACGAGCATCGCGAAGGACGCGCCGATGCGGCGACCGACGGAGGCGTCGGACAGGCGCCCTCGACGCCGGGTCCCTGCGGACGTGGTGTTCTCGGGCATGCTGCTCCTCACATCGGACGTCCGGCACGAGCCGGGCGGTTGTCATCCCCTCCATCGGTCCGGTGGCCGGGGGGTTGAGCGCCCCGCCGCCCCAGGCGCGTGAGGAGTGCCACAGAGCGCCCCGAGGCGCGCTGCTCGGCGGGCGCACGGCGCAGGGCCCCGCCCTCCGAACGGAGACGCGGGGCCCTGCGGGTGTCAGGGTGCCCGGCACGGGCTCCCTGCGGTGGTCCTGACAGTCGGTGACGGTCCTCAGTAGGTGAAGGCCGAGACCCGGGTCCTCAGGTCGGCGCTCATCTGGGCGAGCTCGGAGATCGCCGAGCCCATCTGCCCCAGGACCTCGGTCGAGGTCTGCGCCGAGGACGCGACGCCGGTGATGTTCGTGGCGATCTCGCCCGAGCCGGTCGCGGCCTCGGTGACCCCGCGGGACATCTCGTTCGTCGTGGCGGTCTGCTCCTCGACCGCGCTGGCGATCGTGAGCTGGTAGTCGTTGATGCTGGCGATGATGTCGCTGATCTGACCGATCGCCGCGACCGCACCGGTGGTGTCGCCCTGGATGGCCTCCACCCGACGAGCGATGTCCTCGGTCGCCCGCGCAGTCTCCTGCGCCAGCTCCTTGACCTCACCCGCGACGACGGCGAAGCCCTTGCCGGCCTCACCGGCGCGGGCGGCCTCGATCGTGGCGTTCAGGGCCAGCAGGTTCGTCTGCTCGGCGATGCTCGTGATCACCTTCACCACGTTCCCGATCTCCTGGGACGAGACCCCCAGCTTGGCCACGGTCTCGTTCGTCGTGGCAGCGACCCCAGTCGCCTGGCTCGCGACCTTGGCCGCCTCGTTCGCGTTCTGCGCGATCTCCCGGATCGAAGCACCCATCTGCTCAGCACCCGCAGCAACAGCCTGCACGTTCCGCGACACCTGCTCCGCCGCAGCCGCCACCACACCGGCCTGCGCCGAGGTCTCCTGCGAACCCGCCGAGACCTGCGACCCCGAGGCCGACAGCTCCTCCGAGGCAGCAGCGATCGTCTGCGACGCCTCAGCCACCCCCGACAGGATCCCCCGCAGGGAGGTCTGGGCCGTCACCAGGCTCTGCGCCATCTGACCGATCTCGTCCTGCGAGTCCACCCCGGGCGCCACGGTCAGGTCCCCCTGAGCGAGGGCGTCCAGCGAGACCTTCACCTTGCCCACCGAGCGGGCGATGCTGCGCGCGACGACGACGCCGAGCGGGATGGCGATCGCGAGGCCGATGAGGATCGCGGCGAGGCTCATGATGCGCGCCTGGGTCGCCGTCGCCTGTGCCTCGGCCGCCACCATGCCGATGTAGCCAGCCAGACCGTCCTCGACGAACTCGAGGTCGGCCACGAAGGCATCGATGAGGGGCTGCCCCTCGGCGAGCCGAACCTCCTCGAAGGTCACCCGGTCCTCCGCGAGCGCGGCGGGAATCATCTGCTGGTCACGGACGGCCTTCCACGCCTCCCAGTTGGCCAGGAAGCTGTCCCACTCGGGCATCCGCGCGTCGGCGGCGTCCAGCGCCGTCGTGACATCGGTGGCGGCGGTCTCGAGGTCGGCATCGGTATCGTCGATGCGGCCGATCCACTCCTGGCGCTGCTGCTCGCTCGCCGCGGCGGCGACCTGGGCGATGAGCATGCGCGCCTTGAGCTCCTCCTGGTGCACGAGAGCGATGTTGGTGCTGAGACCCACCTGGATGTCGGCGAGGCTCTCAGCGTCCGCGGCCACCCCTCGCAGGTTCGTGTCCGCGACCACGCCCGCGACGATCGAGGTCAGCGCGAGCACCCCGACGACGGCGAGCACCTTGGTCGCCACCCCCAGGTCGGTGAGGCGGCGGAACCCACGCCGAGGGGTGCGATCCGCAACGGTGGCGGAAGACGAGGACGTGCTGGACATCGGGGCTCCTTCGAAGCTGTTCGTTGAGGGGGACTGCCTCTCTCATCGGCCCCGGACGGCGGCTTGTGAGATGCGACAAGGCGGTGGTAACCGATGTCACCCGGTTCCACCGCCTCGTCGTCCCTCGGCGCCCCACGGCGCCCGGATCACCTCAGTACGTGAACCCCGAGACGCGTCCGCGCAGGTCGGCCGCCATGCGGGCGAGCTCGCCCATCGCGTCCTGCATCTGGGCCACGACCTCGCTCGAGGTCGAGGCCGAGCTCGCGACCCCGGTGATGTTGATCGCGATCTCCCCCGAGCCGGTCGCGGCCTCGGCGACCCCGCGGCTCATCTCGTTGGTGGTCGCGGTCTGCTCCTCGACCGCCGAGGCGATCGTGAGCTGGTAGTCGTTGATCGCGGCGATGATCGTGGAGATCTCGCCGATGGCCGCGACGGCCGAGGCCGTCTGGTTCTGGTTGGTCGCGATCCGCGCGGCGATGTCCTCCGCAGCGCGGGCGGACTCCTGTGCCAGGTCCTTGACCTCCCCCGCGACGACGGCGAAGCCCTTGCCCGCCTCCCCCGCGCGGGCTGCCTCGATGGTCGCGTTGAGGGCCAGCAGGTTGGTCTGCTCGGCGATCGAGGTGATGACCTTGACCACCGCGCCGATCTCCTTGGCGCTGGCCCCGAGCTCGCTGACCGTCGTCGCCGTCGAGTGCGAGAACTCCACGGCCTGGGCGGCCACCTTCGCGGCCTCGTTGGCGTTCTGCGCGATCTCACGGATCGACGCACCCATCTCCTCGGCGCCCGCGGCGACCGACTGGACGTTGCGGCTGACCTGCTCGGCAGCGGCAGCGACCACCCCGGCCTGGGCGCTCGTCTCCTCCGACCCCGCCGCGACCTGGGCGTTCGAGGCCGAGAGCTCCTCGGAGGCTGCCGCGACCGTCTCGGCGGTCTCGATGACCCCGCCGAGGGTCTCGCGCATCGAGGCGAGGGCCTTCGCGGAGGAGGCGGCCATCTGGCCCAGCTCGTCGCACTCGTGCACCTCGGCGACCACGGTGAGGTCCCCGGTGGCCATGGCGTCGAGGCTCGCGCTCACCGAGCGCAGGCCCCGGGTGATGCGGCGCGTCACCTGCACCGCGAGGAGGGTCGCGGCCACGGCGGCCACCACGAAGCCCACCGAGAGGGCCACGAGGGCCATCGCGATCTCAGCCCGTGCGTCGGCCATGATCTGCTCGACCCGGTTGCTGATCTGGCTGTCGGCCAGGCTCAGCGCCCGGCCCGCGTGGTCCGGGTCGCCCGCGGCCGAGCCACGCAGCGCGGCCTCGAGGCCGGCGAGGTCTCCGTCCATCACGAGGGGCATGACGGTCGTGTCGCGGTAGGCGGTCCAGGCCTCCCACCGGGTCACGAAGTCGGCCCACTGCTGGGTGTCGGACTCCGGGTAGCTGCTGACGGTACCGATGAGGTCGGCGGCCGTGCGGTCGTTCCACGCCGAGGAGGTCAGCACCTGCTCGCGCGAGGCGTCGTCGGGGGCCGAGGCCGCCCGGCGCACCAGGAGGTGGCTCTGGGCCTGCGCGGTGCGCAGCTCGGCCATCGAGGTCTGCAGCTCTCCGGTCAGCCGCTGCATGGTCGCGAGGTTGTCACCCGCACGGACCAGGGCCACGGCCCCGAGACCGCCGACGACGGCGAAGGCCAGGCCGAGCACTGCGACAGCGGCCCCCACCTTGACGGCCACCGGGCGGTTCCAGAACCACGCCGCCCTGACCCGCGGCGTCGTGCCGGTCCCGACGTCCGTGGACGTCTGGTGCTGGTCCTTCTGCTGGGCGCTCACCGGAGCTCCTCCTCGCTGTAGTAGCCGCTCTCGACGAGGACGGGCTGGTAGTTCTCGGCCGTGACGACCTGCGGGGCGAGCAGGTACGAGGGCACGACCATCACGCCGTTGTCGTAGGAGGTCACGTCGTTGGTCTCGGGCTCCTCACCGCGCAGCAGGGCGTCGACCATGGAGACCGCGACCTCGGCGAGCTGGCGGGTGTCCTTGTAGATCGTGGAGTGCTGCTCACCCGCGATGATGGACTTCACGGAGGGGACCTCCGCATCCTGCCCCGGGACCACCGGGTAAGGCTGGGCCGAGGTGCCGTACCCGGCCTCGGCCGTGACGCCGAGCAGGGCCAGGCTGATGCCGTCGTAGGGCGAGAGGATGCCGTCGAGCCGCAGGTCCGCGTAGGCAGGCATCAGGGTCTGCATGCGCTCGGCTGCGGTGTCACCGCTCCAGCCCTGGGTCGCGATCGCCGCGAAGTCGGTTTCCCCCGAGGGGACGACGAGCACCCCCTCGTCGAGGTAGGGCTGCAGGACGCTCATCGCGCCCTCGTAGAAGACGGTCGCGTTGTTGTCGTCCGGGGAGCCGGCGAACAGCTCGACCGCGAACGGGCCGTCCTGGTCGGTGTCCTCACCGTTGGCGTCGACCGCGCCGAGCCCTTCGAGCAGCGAGGTGGCCTGCTGCACACCGACCCGTGCGTTGTCGAAGGTCGCGTAGTAGTCGATGTCCGCCGAGTCGCGGATCAGGCGGTCGTAGGAGATCACCGGGATGTCCGCGGCGCCGGCCTCGGCGAGCACGCCCTTGAGCGCCGTCCCGTCGATCGCACCGATCACCAGGGCGTCGACCCCCGCATCCACCATCGCCTGGACCTGCTCGACCTGGGTCGGCACGTCGTCCTCGGCGTACACGAGGTCCACCTCGTGGCCGAGGGACTCCAGCTGGGCGGTGACGTTCTCCCCGTCGGCGATCCACCGCAGCGAGGTCGTGGTCGGCATGGCGACGCCCACGCGCTGGGTCGCGGTGGACCCCTCGTCCACGCCGGCGACGGCACACCCGCCGAGGGCTGCGGCCAGCCCACCCACGACGACGGCGACGGCCGCGGTCCTTGCTCTGCTCACGGTTCCTCTTCCTTCGACAGCTCGATGGAGGAGCGTTCGAGGACGGGTCAGCGGTGCGACCCACCCTCGGCGGTCCTCGGTGACCACATGCTGGATCGGCCACCGCGACCCCGTGATGAGGGGGACGGCTGGACCCGAGGGTCACGATCGGGTCGCAGGGCACGGGTACGCACCGGGCACTCAGGACCAAGGGCCCGGACGCACGAGCACCCCTGCCCGGTCCGGGCAGGGGCGCTGGTGCGTGCGTCGCCGGCGTCGGGGGGCCGACGCGAGGACCTCAGTAGCGGAAGGTCGAGACCTTGGCCCGCAGGTCGGCGCTCATCTGGGCGAGCTCGGCGATCGAGGTGCCGACCTGGCCGAGCACCTCGCTCGAGCTCGACGCCGAGCTCGCGACGCCGGTGATGTTGACCGCGATCTCCCCCGAGCCGGCGGCAGCCTCGGTCACCCCGCGGGACATCTCGTTGGTGGTCGCCGTCTGCTCCTCGACCGCGCTGGCGATCGTGAGCTGGTAGTCGTTGATCGAGGCGATGATGTCGCTGATCTGACCGATCGCCGCCACCGCCCCCGTGGTGTCGCCCTGGATGGCCTCCACCCGACGAGCGATGTCCTCAGTCGCCCGAGCCGTCTCCTGCGCCAGCTCCTTGACCTCACCCGCGACGACCGCGAAACCCTTGCCGGCCTCACCGGCGCGGGCAGCCTCGATCGTCGCGTTCAGCGCCAGCAGGTTGGTCTGCTCGGCGATCGAGGTGATGACCTTCACCACGTTGCCGATCTCCTGCGAGGAAACACCCAGCTTGGTAACCGTCTCGTTCGTCGTCGCCGCCACACCCGTGGCCTGCGAAGCGACCTTCGCGGCCTCGTTCGCGTTCTGGGCGATCTCCCGGATCGAGGCACCCATCTGCTCCGCACCAGCAGCAACAGCCTGAACGTTCCGCGACACCTGCTCCGCAGCAGCAGCCACCACACCAGCCTGAGACGACGTCTCGTCGACCCCCGCGGCGACCTGCGAGCTCGCGCTCGACATCTGCTCCGAGGCGGCAGCGATGGTGGCCGAAGCCTCACCGACGGAGGACAGGGTCGACCGCAGCGACCCCTGGGCGGCAACGAGGGCCGAGGCCATCCGGCCCACCTCGTCACGGCTGCGGACGTCGAGGTTCGCCGTGAGGTCACCCGCGGCGAGTGCTTCGAGGGCTGCCCCCACCTCGTTGACCGGGCGGACGATCTGGCGCGTGACCAGCAGGGCCACGCCGACACCGACCACGACGCCCACCAGCAGCAGACTCACGAAGACGGTGATTGCCCGGCTCGAGGTGCTGGCGGCCTCGCTGGCGATGCCACCGACGTAGGCATCGAGCCCGGCCTCGGACTCGTCGAGGGCGGCGACAGCAGCATCGATCAAGGGCTGGGCCTCGGCGAGACGAGCGGTCTCGTAGACCCCCACCTGCCCGGCCAGGGCCGGCGGCACGAGCCGGGTGTCGCGGACCTGCTTCCAGGCCTCCCAGTTCTCGACGAAGACGGGCCAGGACGGCTCGGCGTCGCCGACCAACGTGGTCACGCGGGTGATGGCGTCGTCGATCACGGCGTCCTGCTCCGGGATCATGTCCGCCCACTGACGCTTCTGACCGCCGCTGGCAGCGCCGACCACCTGGGCCATGATCAGACGTGCTTCGTTGACCTCGGCCTCGATGAGCGAGAGGTCCTTGCCCACGCTGGACTGCACGTCGACGACGGTCTGCGTCGAGGCAGCAGTCGCCGCCATCGACGTCACCGCTAGCGCTCCTGAGCCCAGGGCGACCACGGCGAGGGTCGCCACCGAGGTCAGGATCTTGGTGCGGATCGAGCGGTTCGAGAACCAGGACCCCCGGGGGGTCGTGGTGGGGCCGTCCTGGCCACCGGTCTGCGCAGTCATCCGTGCTCCTCGCGAGGTCGGGCGCCCTCCTGGCGCCGGAGACGACATCGGCCGGGATGCCCTCGCGATGAGGGCATCCCGGCCGGGCAGACGAGTGATCTTCATCCGGTCCCGTCGGACGCCGAACGGTCAGACGCGGAAGGCGCCGACCTTGGTGCGCAGGTCCTGAGCGATCTGCGCGAGCTCGGCGGTCGCGGCGCCGACCTGGCCGGTGACCTCGCTCGTGGTGCTCGCTGCGGTGGCGACACCGGTGATGTTGACCGCGATCTCCCCCGACCCGGTCGCGGCCTCGGTGACCCCGCGGGACATCTCGTTCGTCGTGGCGGTCTGCTCCTCGACCGCCGAGGCGATCGTGAGCTGGTAGTCGTTGATGCTGGCGATGATGTCGCTGATCTGACCGATCGCGGCGACCGCACCGGTGGTGTCTCCCTGGATGGCCTCCACCCGACGAGCGATGTCCTCGGTCGCCCGCGCAGTCTCCTGGGCGAGCTCCTTGACCTCACCGGCCACGACCGCGAAGCCCTTGCCCGCCTCACCAGCGCGGGCAGCCTCGATCGTGGCGTTCAAGGCCAGCAGGTTCGTCTGCTCGGCGATGCTCGTGATGACCTTCACCACGTTGCCGATCTCCTGCGAGCTCGTGCCCAGCTTGGCGACCGTCTCGTTCGTCGACGCCGCCACACCCGTCGCCTGGCTCGCGACCTTCGCGGCCTCGTTCGCGTTCTGCGCGATCTCGCGGATCGAAGCACCCATCTGCTCCGCACCAGCAGCCACCGCCTGCACGTTGCGGCTCACCTGCTCCGCAGCAGCCGCCACCACACCAGCCTGCGCCGAGGTCTCGGAGGATCCGCTGGCCACCTGCGCGTTCGAGGCCGACAGCTCCTCCGAGGCAGCTGCCACGGTCTGGGCCGTCTCGACCATGTCCGAGACGAGGGTGCGCAGACGCTCCTGGGCCTCGCCGAGGGACTCCGCGAGGCGCCCGAGCTCGTCCCGGCCCGCGACCTCGACCGTGTGGGTGAGGTCGCCGTCGCCCAGGGCGGTCACACCGGCCTGCACGGCGTCCAGGCGCCGGGAGATCGAGCGCGAGACCACGAAGGCCAGGCCGAACGCGATGAGAAGGCCCAGCACCCCCGCGATGACGACCTCGCGGACCACGGAGCTGGCGATGGCGTTGTTGTCAGCACGCCGCTGCGCGGCCTGCTCCTGCTGCGCGACCGTCTCGACCTGGATGGCCTCGACGACCCCTGTGGTCAGAGGCCGGATCGTGGCGTTGAAGTAGCTGGCGAAGGCCTCGTCCTCCCCCGCGTCGGCGAAGGGGAAGAGGTCGTCGTACGCCGCCGCGTAGTAGGCGTCGAGGGCGGCGACGATCGCGTCGACCCCGCCGGGCACGGCCTCACCGGCGCGGTAGGTCTCGATCTGCGCGTCGAGGTCGGCCTCGCGCTCCACGAGCTCGCTGACGAGCTCGGCGCGCGTGGCGTCGTCGGCGATCGCGTACTGGATGACCCGCGCCCGGTCCCCCTGGTAGGAGCGCTGGATCTCGGTCAGCTGCTGCATCGGGACGACGTCGTCGACGTAGAGGTCCTCGGTGCTCGCCGCGAGCTGGGACACGGACGCGACGGACACCGCGCCCACGACCACGGTCGCGACCGCCATCGCCGCGACCGAGGTCAGGATCTTGGTCCGGACGGCGCGGTCGGCCCACCACGTGCGTGGACCGGTCGAGGGGGTAGACATGAAGAGCTCCTAGATGTGCGGCCTCGCGGACGCCGGGGCGACGTCGATCAGCAGATCGGCCGGGGTGCCCTCGATGTGAGGGCACCCCGGCCGCGGCTCGGGACGAAGGACCTGGCGCTGGGTCGGTGCTGCCGACCCGAGCGGGCGCCCGGTCAGAAGGTGAAGGATCCGATGCGGGTGCGCAGGTCCTGGGCCATGCGGGCCAGGTCGTCGGTCGCCGAACCCATCTGCCCGGTGACCTCGCTGGTGGTGCTCGCAGAGCTGGCCACACCGGTGATGTTCGTGGCGATCTCGCCCGAGCCGGTGGCAGCCTCGGTCACCCCGCGGGACATCTCGTTGGTCGTGGCGGTCTGCTCCTCGACGGCCGAGGCGATGGTCAGCTGGTAGTCGTTGATCGAGGCGATGATGTCGCTGATCTGACCGATCGCCGCGACCGCACCGGTGGTGTCGCCCTGGATGGCCTCCACCCGACGCGCGATGTCCTCCGTGGCCCGAGCCGTCTCCTGCGCCAGCTCCTTGACCTCACCGGCCACGACGGCGAAGCCCTTCCCCGCCTCACCAGCGCGGGCGGCCTCGATCGTGGCGTTCAGGGCCAGCAAGTTCGTCTGCTCAGCAATCGTCGTGATGACCTTGACCACGTTGCCGATCTCCTGGGAGGAGACCCCCAGCTTGGCGATCGTGTCGTTGGTCGTGGCAGCCACACCGGTCGCCTGCGAGGCGACCTTGGCCGCCTCGTTCGCGTTCTGAGCGATCTCCCGGATCGAGGCACCCATCTGCTCGGCACCCGCAGCCACCGCCTGCACGTTCCGCGACACCTGCTCCGCAGCAGCCGCCACCACACCAGCCTGCGCCGAGGTCTCCGCCGAGCCGCTCGCCACCTGCGCGTTCGACGCCGACAGCTCCTCCGAGGCAGCCGCAACCGCCTCCGAGGTCTCCCGGACCCCCGACAGGATCGCCCGGAGCCCGACCTGCGCCGTCTCGAGGGAGGCCGCGACATGGCCGATCTCGTCACGACTCGTCACCCCCGGAGCCACGGTCATGTCACCGCGGGCCAAGGCCTCGGCGGTGCGCTGGACCCCGGCGAGGGAGTTCCGCGCCCGACGAGCGGTCACCAGGGCGAGGACGACGACGACCGTGCCGGCAAGCAGCACCACGAGGGCGTTACCCATCATCGCCGCGGTCTGCGACGCCTCGGTGGCTGCGACGAGCGCATCGCTGCGGGCGTCGAGGGAGGCCAAGAGCTCAGTGGTCAGCGCACCGATCTGGTCGTAGATCGGGTAGACGACGTCGATGATCTGCCGGTCGGCCTCCGCGATGCTCGCGTCGGAGTCGAGGGCGTACATGGCCGCGACGTCGTCGTCGGCCACGAAGAAGTCGGCCCAGAGCGTCTCGATCTGCGCCATGGTCTCGGCCTCGGCCGGGGTCAGTACCGAGTGGTCCACCGACGCGAGAGCCGCGCGCAGCCCGTCCGCCGAGGCGAGGTAGCCCGCCCGGTTGAGGTTGTCCGCCGCGACGGCCTCGGCCCCACCGATCTTGTGGGCGTCAGCCGCATAGGCCACCTGCCAGCCGGTGACGTCAGAGTTGTAGACACGCACCTCCTGGACGGCCGCCTGGGCAACGGCGAGGTCCTGGACCTGCTCGACGTTCGCGATGAGGCCCTGGCTCGAGAACGTGGCCCCGATCCCCACCAGGAGCGCCGCGCCGAAGCCCACCGCACCGACCAGGAGGATCCGGCCCCGCAGGCCGAGGCGGACGCCGCGCGCACCGCCCGACGCGCTCATGCCGCGGTGGCGGCGTCGACGTCCAGGGCGAGCAGGAGGCCGCGGTCGAGCTTGTAGGCCCCGACCACGACGTCGCGCAGTCCACCGTCGAGGGTGTCCGGCGGCGTCTCGAACTGCGAGTCCTCGACGTCGATCACGTCACCGATCTCGTCGACCAGGAGGCTCACCGGCTCCCCGTCGACCTGGACCACGACCATCATCGGCTCGGCGTCGGGCGCGAGGGGCTCGAGCCCCAGCCGCACGCGCAGGTCCACGGTCAGGACCACCTGGCCGCGCAGGTTCACCAGGCCCGCGATGCCGGGCGGAGCCACGGGCACGGGGGTACGGACCTGCGAGCGCAGGGCCTCCTGGACGTGCAGCACGTCGACGCCGTAGTGCGCGCCGTCCAGCACGAAGGTCGCCAGCTGTCGACTCATCTCACACCCCTACCAGTGCGCCACGGCCGGCGGCCGGGCTGTTGATGTCGTCCGGGTCGAGGGGCCCGTGCTGGGACGGGACCTCGACGTCGGTGAAGAAGTACGGGTCCACGGCCACGACCGCCGACTGGATGTCGAGCAGCTCGGTGACGCGGTCCTTGAGGACGGTCGAGCCCATAAGCCCGTGGTCGCCCAGGTCGTAGTGCTTGGCGGCGTCGTCGTCCACGATGTCGACGATCTCCTCGACGACGATCGCGACGCTGCGCGCACCGCGGGTGTAGACCACGACGGTGAGCTCGTCGTCCTCGGCCACGGCCATGCCGTAGGAGGAGCCGAGGCGGACCACCGGGGTGATCGAGCCGCGGTACTGGACGACCTCGCGCCCACCGGCGTGCTCGATGGCGGTCGCAGGGATCTTCTCGAGCCGGGTGACGGCCGAGAGGGGGATCGCGACGCGGCGGCCGTCGCCGACCCCGGCCACGAGCACCTGGACCGTCTCGACGGCCTCGACCGTGGCACTGGCCCGCGAGCCACGCTCGGCCTCGCCGATCTCCCCGGCCATGGACCGGCGGGCGATCGCCTGGACGTCGAGGATCAGCGAGACCCTGCCGTCGCCCAGGAGCGTGGCGCCCGCGTAGAGACCGATGGACTTCAGACGCGCGGAGAGCGGCTTGACGACGATCTCCTCGGTGTTGAGGACCCGGTCGACGATCAGGCCGAAGCGCTGGGTGTCGGCCTGGAGGACGGCGATGACGGTGCGCACACCCTCCTCGCGCGGCCCGGAGCCGAAGACCTCACGCAGGTCGACCAGCGGCAGCAGGTCCCCGCGCAGGCGGTAGACCGGCGCGGACCGGATGTACTCGATCGAGCTCTCGTTGGTCTGGGCGTCCAGCGCCACGAGCTCGACCAGGCTGACCTGGGGGATCGCGTAGAGCTGCTCGTCGCAGACGATCGTCAGCGCAGGCATGATCGCGAGGGTCAGGGGGATGCGCAGGCGCCAGGTGGTGCCCTTGCCGACGCTCGAGTCGACGTCGACGGTCCCGCCGATGCCCTCGATCTTGGTGCGCACCACGTCCATGCCCACGCCGCGGCCCGAGACGTTCGTGACGGCCTCAGCCGTGGAGAAGCCGGGCAGGAAGAGCAGCTGCAGCAGCTCGGCCGGGGCCATGGCCGCGACCTGCTGGGGGGTGCGCAGCCCCTTCTCGACGGCCTTGGTGGCGACCCGCTCGTGGTCGATGCCCTTGCCGTCGTCGGTGACCTCGACGACGACCTGGCCGCCCGCGTGGTAGGCGCGCAGGGACAGCAGGCCCTGGGCCGTCTTGCCCGCGGCGGTGCGGTCCACGGCGGACTCGATGCCGTGGTCGATCGCGTTGCGGATGAGGTGGGTCAGCGGGTCCTTGATCGCCTCGAGGAGGCTGCGGTCGAGCTCGGTGTCGCCACCGACCATCTCGAGCCGGACCTGCCGGTCGCAGGCGGCAGCGAGGTCGCGGACCATGCGCGGGACCTTGGACCACACGTGCTCGATGGGCTGCATGCGCGTCTTCATGACGCCCTCCTGCAGCTCCGAGGCGATGAGGCTGAGGCGCTGCGAGGCACGCACGAGGTCGCTGCCGGCGCTGTCGTCGGCGAGGCGGGTGATCGCGTTGCGGGCCAGCACGAGCTCGCCGACCTGACGCATCAGGGCGTCGAGCAGGTCGACGTCCACGCGGATCGAGGCGTCGGCGGCCGAGCGGCTGGGCTCGCCGGCGGACTCGTTGCCCGCAGCCTTGGCCGGGGTGGCCTTGGCGGGGGTCGGCTTGGCGGCCGGGGTCTCGGCGACCGGAGCAGGCTCCGGGGTCGGCGTCGGCTCGGGGGTCGGCTCGACGGTGGCCTCGACCGACGGCGCGGCCGGGGCCTTGGCGGCGGCCGGGCGCTTGACCGCACGGATCTTGCGCGGCGCCTTGGCCTTCGCGGCCGGCTCGGCGGCCGGCTCGGGCGCCGGGGCGGCGACCGGCTCGGCGACGGGCGGGGCGACCTCGGCCACGGGAGTGGGGTCGGCCGGCGCCTCGGGGGCGGGGGTCGGGTCGGGCACGGGGGTCTCCTCTACCTGGTCTCGCTGCTCGAGGACCACGCGGATCCGCTCGACGGTCGGGGCGACGTCGACGTCGCCCTCGGTCGACGTGGACTCGATCGCCTGCAGGATGGAGCGCACGCCGTCGACCATCTCGAGGAGCACGTCCGTCGTCGGCAGGTCCATCGAGCGGCGGCCGTCGCGGAGCTCCACGAGGAGGTTCTCCCCCGCGTGGGTCAGCTTCTCGAGCTTGCCGAAGGCCAGGAACCCGCTGGTGCCCTTGATCGTGTGGATCGTGCGGAACACGCTGCTGAGCAGCTCGCGCGACTCCGGCGAGCCCTCGAGGGCCACCAGGTCCGAGTCGAGCTGGTCGAGGTTCTCGTGGCTCTCCACGAGGAACTCGCGGACGATCTCGTCCAAGTCCTCCACGTCAACCTCCAGGCCGAACGGTGCGACGGTTCTCCGTCACATGCTGGAGGTGTATTCGGCCGTCCCGCGAGGCTTGTGAGTGATCCCGCCGGGTGAGGCCGCGGCACTCCCCAGGCTGCCCCACCCCACCCACCCAGCCCACCCCAGCCACCCTGCCCCGCCCACCCCAACCCCCCTGCCCGGCCCACCCCAGCCGCCGAGGTCGCACCTCTGCACCGAGGACGCACATGCGCAAGGACGACCTCGGTGCAGAGGTGCGACCTCACCGCTCGCGGAGAGGATGCAGCGAAGGGGGCTGGGGCGCCAGGGGAAGAGCCACGATGAGGGGCGGGCAGGAGCTCAGGGGGGCGCTCGGCCCGGGGGTCAGGCCTCGGGGGTGGGGGGGCGCAGGGCGCGCAGCGCGTCGGCGACGGCGTCGTCGGCCGCGGCGGCCTCGGTGTTGGCCTTCTCGACGGCCTCGAGGACCTCGGCGCGGTTGACGCGCACGTCACGGGGGGCGTCGATGCCGATCCGCACCCCGTCGTTGCGCACGTCGATCACGGTGATGACGATGTCGTCACCGATGACCAGGCGCTCTCCGACGCGTCGACTCAGGACCAGCATGCTCGCGAGGGTAGTCGCTCACGTCGCGGGCGGCTCGGTGCGTCCAGGGCGCGGCGCGGTGGATCAGTCCCAGCGGGCGTCGTCGGCCAGTCGTTCGCTGAGCACCGCGGCCCACACGACGGGGGTCGCGGGCAGGCCGTCGAGCCATCCGACCGGGACCCCGAGGGACAGGACCATGCCCGGGGCCTGCGCCTCGAAGGCGGCCACCGCGGCGACGGCGTCGAACCGGCGCCGCAGCCCGACCGAGCGCAGCCACCGTCGCAGGTCGGCCGGCTTGGAGCGAGCGTCGAGGGCTGCCCACGCCTGGTCCGGCGCGAGGGCCTCGAGCATCGAGGCGGACTCACCCCACCGGCTGCGGTCGGTCGGGACCCCCAGGGCGATGACCGTCAGGGCGTCCCCGGGGAGCCGGGACCGCACCCGCTCGACGGCCGAGAGGGTCTGCAGACGGCGGCCGTGGCCGGGCACGGCGTCGATCTCCCCGGCCAGCAGGATCTCGTGGGTGGGCAGGCCTGCGCGGTGGGCCATCTGGGTCGCGGTCCGCAGCGCGGCATCTCCCTCCCCAGCGACGACGAGGACCCCGGAGGAGAGCTGCACCGTCGGCGGGCGCTCGAAGCGACGGACGAGAACAGACAGCGGGGCGGCCGCCGTCGGGTCGGCGAAACCCGAGAGCAGGCGCGTGGGGATGCCCAGCTCGAGCAGGGCCGTGACGCTCGAGCCTCCGGCCTCGACGGGGACCTCGGGCGTCGGGGCCACGGCGGCCGGCGGGTCGAGCCGCTCGGCTGCGACAGCCGCGCCGCTGCCCACGACGGCCGCGAGCTCGGCCCCCTCGACGGGCACGGGAGCCTCGGCCGGGGCGGGCTCAGCCTGCGCACCAGCGGGCGCGGTGACGTCGTCCTCGGCGGCAGGCGTCGCGGCCTCGTCGGGGGCGTCGACGACCGGGGCCGTCGTGACGTCGGCCCCGACCATCTGCCGGACCGAGTCCAGCACGGTCGCGAAGGAGTCGCTCGCGGTCGAGACCGCTGGACCCGGCTCGGGCTCGGGGGCCGTGACCTCGGCCCCGGCCTCCTCGGCCTCGACCGCGTCCGCGGCGGCGAGGAGCGCGTCGAGCCCGACGGCGCCCTCGGTCGCCCGACGAGGACGGGCCCGACGCGCGGGACGCACCTCGGGCACCTCGACGGTCAGCTCGTAGCGCTCCTTGGCGAAGAACCCGGCGATGCCCCCCGAGCGGATGCGCTCGGCCTTGATGATGCGGGCGTCGGGCCCGACCTCCTCGCGGACGCGGAGCATCAACGCGCGCAGGTCCTCACCGTCAAGCAGCAAGCGCGGCGGCATCGCTCACCACCCCCACGGTCTCGATCTGCAGGCCCGCACCGGTCACCTCGCTGTAGGAGAGCACGGGAAGGGTGGGCAGCGCCAGCACCACGGTGCGACGCAGCGCGGCGCGCAGGGCCGGCGCGCACACCAGGACGGCCTCGCGGCCCGACACCTCACCGGCTGCGGCGATCTGCCGCAGGGACCCCAGCACGCGGTCAGCCTTGGTCGGGTCGAGGAGCAGCTGGGCACCGCCGTCGGCCGGGCGCACGGCCTCCATGAGGCTCTGCTCGAGGGTCGGGTCGAGGGTGATGACCCGCAGCACGCCGTCCTGGGCGTACGGGGCCGCGAGCGCGGGACCCAGAGCCGTGCGCGAGGCCTCGATGAGGCCCTCGGTGTCG
Organism: Actinotalea soli; assembly: GCF_017565425.1. Taxonomy (GTDB): domain Bacteria; phylum Actinomycetota; class Actinomycetes; order Actinomycetales; family Cellulomonadaceae; genus Actinotalea; species Actinotalea soli. Next base: position 282,277 of record NZ_JAGEMK010000002.1, on the reverse strand, counting down.
GTGCTCACCTTGGCGCGCAGGGTCAGGCCCTCGAAGATGCGGCTCAGGTCGCGGATCGGCACCCGCTCGGCGAGCAGACCCTGCAGCACCCGCTGGACCTCACCGAGGGTCAGCAGCCCAGGAACCAGCTCGTCGACCACCGACGGGTTGACCTGCTTGACGCCCTCGGTGAGCACCCGCACGTCCTCCCGGGACAGCAGCCGCGGGGCGTTGGCGTCGATGATGGCGCCGAGGTGGGTGATCAGCACTGAGACCCGGTCCACGACCGTGGCGCCGACCATCTCCGCCGCGTGACGCAGCTCGCTGGGGATCCACTTGCCGGGCAGCCCGAAGACCGGCTCGACGACGGTGGTCCCGCCGAGGCTCTCGAGGTTGTCGCCCAGGGCCAGCAGGCGCCCGCCGGGGGCCTCGCCACGGCCGACCTCGACCCCGGCGATCCGCACCACGTACGTCGAGCGTGGCAGCTCGACCGAGTCACGGGTCCGGACCGGGGGGACGACGATGCCGAGGTCCATGGCGATCTTGCGGCGCAGGCCGCGCACCCGGGCCAGGAGGTCCTGGTCGCTGCCGCTGCCGACCATGTCGACCAGGTCGGGGGCCAGGAGGATCTCGAGGGTGTGCACCCGCATCTGCTCGATGAGGGCCTCGGGGGTGTCGGCCGACGGCGAGGTCGTCGCGGCCGTGGCCTCGATCTCGCCCGCGGCGGCCTCGGCCTTGGCGTGGGCGCCGATGCGCTGCCCGATGATCAGCAGGGTCGCGCCGACGAGGATGAAGGGCAGCTTGGGCAGGCCGGGCACGAGGGCCAGGGCGATCGCGGCGCTGCCGGCGATCATCAGGGCCGTGCGGCTCTGGGTGAGCTGTCCGCTGGCGGCCGCGCCCAGGTCCCCCGAGGCGGTCGCGCGGGTCACGATGAGGCCGGTCGCGACGGACATCAGCAGGGCCGGGATCTGGGTGACCAGGCCGTCACCGATGGTCAGCAGGCTGAAGCGCTCGAGGGACTCCCCGGCGGACATGCCCATGTTCAGCATCCCGACGCCGAACCCGCCGAGCAGGTTGATGACGGTGATGATGATGCCGGCGATCGCGTCGCCCTTGACGAACTTCGAGCCACCGTCCATGGCGCCGTAGAAGTCGGCCTCGGCCGAGATCTCGGCACGGCGGGTGCGCGCGGTGTCCTCGTCGATGAGGCCGGCGTTGAGGTCGGCGTCGATGGCCATCTGCTTGCCGGGCATCGCGTCGAGGGTGAAGCGCGCCCCGACCTCGGCCACACGCCCAGCACCGTTGGTGATCACGACGAACTGGATGACCACGAGGATGAGGAAGATGACCAGGCCGATGATGAGCGAGCCGCCCACCACGATCGTGCCGAAGGCGTCGATGACGTCCCCTGCGTAGCCGTCCCGCAGCACCAGCCGGGTCGAGGCCACGTTCAGACCGAGCCGGAACAGGGTCAGCACGAGCAGCAGCGACGGGAAGACCGAGAAGTCCAGGGGCTTCTTCACGTACATGGCGGTGAGCAGCACCACGAGGGCCATGACGATGTTGATGACGATGAGGAAGTCGAGAAGGGCCGCGGGCAGCGGGACGACGAGCATCATGACGATGCCCACCACGCCGACCGGGACGCCGAGCTGGGTGATCTGCTTGGCCTTCATGCTCGGGCCTCCTCGGGGTGGGTCGTGGTGCTGGCAGTGGTCTGGGGGTGGGGCGGGCGTGCGGGTCGGGATCTCACGCCGCCTCCGGGATCTTGGTGGGCCCGTCCGGCGGCTTGTGCATGCCGGTCGCGGCACCGCGACGGCGGAGCGCCATGACGAAGGCGAGGATCCGCGCGACGGCGGTGTACAGGTGGGCCGGGATCTCCTGGTTGAGCTCGCAGGCGGCGTGCAGGGCCCGGGTCAGCGGGATGTCCTCGACCATGGGGACGTTCTTCTCGGTCGCGACCTCGCGGATCTTCGCCGCGATGTGGCCCGCGCCCTTGGCGACGACCTTGGGGGCACCCGTCCCCGGCTCGTAGCGCAGGGCCACGGCCACGTGGGTGGGGTTCACCAGGACGACGTCGGACTGGGCGACCTCGGCGATCATGCGGTTGCGGCTCATCGCGATCTGCTTGGAGCGGATCGCTCCCTTGAGCAGCGGGTCGCCCTCGGACTGCTTGTGCTCGTCCTTGACCTCCTTCTTGGTCATCTTGGTCTTCTTGCGGTTGGCCTTCCCGATGACCAGGAGGTCGAAGACCGCGAGCACGAGACCGGCGACGACGGCGGTGCGGACGAGGTTGCCGACCCCCGAGCCCGCGGCACCGAGGATCTGGCTGAGCGAGTGCATGCCCGAGCCGAGCAGCAGGGGGATCAGCCCCTGGACCACGACGTACAGGACCGCGCCGATCGCGAAGGCCTTGAGGGCGGCCTTGAGGCCCTGCCACCAGGCCTGCATGCCGAACTTCTGCTTGACGCCCTTGACGAGGTTGAACTGCTTGAAGGTCGGCTTGAGCTTCTTGGTCGAGATGTGGATGCCGCCCTGCAGCGCCGAGCCGATGATCGCCGCCAGCACCACGACGGCGAAGAGCGGCGCCATCGTCCAGATGATCGAGCCCATGCCGTCGAAGAGCGCGGTCACCGCGAGCTCGGGGTCGGGGTTGGCGATGGTCTCCTGCACCAGGCTCATCTGCTCGAGGGCCGCGCCCTGCCCGCTGCTCAGCACGAACGTGAGCATGATCGCGCCGGTGCCGATGCCGATCCAGGCCGAGAGGTCCTGCGAGCGCTGCAGGGAGCCCTCCTTGCGGACCTCCTTCATCCGCTTCGGGGTGGCGTCCTCGGTGCGGTCCTGACCGCTCTGCTCGCTCATCGCCCGACCTCCAGCACGCGGGTCACCGCGGTGTCGCTCAACGCGGCCACGATCTGCGGCAGCGCCAGGTAGGCGGTCGCCCCGAGGGTCAGGGCGAGCAAGATCTTGAGCGGGAAGCCCAGGGCGAAGGCGTTGAGCGCGGGGGCCACACGGGTCAGCAGGCCCAGGCCGGCGTCGGCGAGGAAGAGCACGACGATCAGCGGGCCGGCGACCTGCAGGGCCGAGAGGAACAGGTCGGTGATGCCCTCGGTCACGGCCTGGCTCATGGCCGCGAAGTTCAGGGGGGTGCCGAGCGGCAGCGCGTCGAAGCTGCGCATCAGGCCGGCGAGGATCACGTGGTGCGCGTTCGAGGCGAAGAGCAGCACCAGCGCGGTCATCGTGTAGAGCTTGGAGAACTGCGCCCCGTTGGTCATGCTCATCGGGTCGAAGGCCTGGGCCAGCTGGAAGCCGCCGAAGAGGTCGATCATGTTCCCGGCGGCCTGGACCGCGGCGAAGACCATCGCGACCAGGAAGCCCAGCGCACCACCGATCACCACCTGCATGAGGAGGTCGCCGATCAGCTGGGCCGTGCCCGAGGCGATCGCGGTGCCGACCGTCTCGCCCCCGGCCGCGATCGCGCGCGGCGTGGCCAGCAGCCCCAGCGCCACGGCGAGCATCGCCTTGATCCGCCCGGGCACGGCGCCGTGGGAGAAGGGCGGCGCGATGACCAGGAAGGCAGCGACGCGCACTCCGGCGAGCATCATGACCTCGAGGGTCGCGAGCGGGATGGTCAGGCCCATGTCAGCCCCCCAGCAGGCTGGGGATGCGGGAGAACATCTCCTCGGTGAAGGAGATGGTCTCGGCGATCATCCAGTGGCCCGAGACGAGCAGCGCGATCGCGACCGCGATGGCCTTGGGCACGAAGCTGAGGGTGACCTCCTGGACCTGCGTGATCGACTGCAGCAAGGAGACCGTGAAGCCCACCACGAGCGCGGTGATGAGGATGGGCGCGGCGAGCTTGCCCGCGAGGAGCATGGCCGAGAAGCCGATGTCGAGGACGGCCGTGGTGTCCACTAGACGTAGCTCCCCACGAGTGCCGTGACGATCAGGCCCCAGCCGTCCACGAGGACGAAGAGCAGGAGCTTGAACGGCAGGGAGATCATCACCGGCGGGAGCATCATCATGCCCATGCTCATCAGGGCGGCCGCGACCACCAGGTCGATGACGAGGAACGGCACGAAGATGACGAAGCCGATGATGAAGGCCGAGCGCAGCTCGGAGAGCATGAAGGCCGGGATGAGGGTCGTCATCGCGACGTCCTCGACGGTCTCGGGGTTCTCCATGTCCGCGGCACGCGTGATCAGGGCGAGGTCCTCCTCGCGGGTGTGGGCCAGCATGAACTCGCGCAGCGGGCCCGAGCCGACGTCGACGGCCTCGGAGAAGGTCGCGTCGCCGTTCAGGTAGGGCTGGACGCCGATGTCGTTCACCTCGCCCACGACCGGGGCCATGATGAACAGGCTGAGGAAGAGGGCGAGGCCCGCCAGGATCTGGTTCGGCGGGACGCCCTGGAGGCCCAGGGCGTTCCGGGTGAGGGCCAGCACCACGAAGATCTTCGTGAAGCTCGTCATCATGAGCAGCAGGGCCGGTGCGACCGAGAGCAGCGTGATGGTCAGCAGGACGACGATCGAGCTGTTGGGCGTGCCGTTGACGCCGTTGATGTCGATGGTGACGGCCGGGTCGCCCTCGGGGTCGACGGGCTCGGTCGGCGCGGTGGGCTCGACAGGGTCGATGGGAGCGGCCTGCGCGAGGCCGGCCAGCAGGACGGTCGCCACCAGGGCGACCAGCAGCACCACCAGGGCACGCAGCGCGGTGGCGCGCAGCCGGGCGGCGCGCGGGCCCTCAGGGGCCAGCGGGTCGCGCAGCACTGCGGGCGGGCACGAGGTGCCGCCCGGGAGGCTCACGGGGCTCAACGACGGATGGTCCGTTCCTGCACCGCAACCATCGCCCGGCGCCACAGGGTGGCGTCCAGGATCGATCCCTCGAGAGGGCTGCGCTGCTTGGGGACCGCGGGCATCCGTGCCGCGGGGGTGGACGGGGAGAGCTCCACGCCGTCCGTGGCGTGGGGGGTGAGGCTCGAGACGTCGGAGGGGACCTCGGCGACGAGCCGTTCGATCGCGGCCGGGTCGAGCGGGGTGCGCTCGTGCCCGAGGCCGGTGCCGGCCTCAGCCGGCTCGTCGTCCTCGCTCAGCACGAGGGCGACCGGGGCGGGGGGCTCGACGGGCATGTCGACCTCGGTGAGGAGGTTGACGCCCTGCTCGCTCACGCCGAGCAGCAGGCGACGCCCGCCGACCTCGACGAGGGCCAGACCGGTCTTGCCGCCCAGGGACTGCTTGCCGATCACGGCCAGGTCCGTGGCCCGACGTCGCACCGCCTTGGTCCCGCTGAGCCGGCGCGCGAGGAACCACAGCAGCCCGAGCACCACGGCCAGGGACAGCAGGACCCGCAGGCCGAGCATCAGGGAGGAGGTGTCCATGGTCGATCAGGCGTTCTCGGAGCCGACGATCTCGGTGATCCGGATGCCGTAGTCCTCGTCGACGACGACGACCTCGCCGCGGGCGACGAGCCGGCCGTTGACCATGACGTCGGCCAGGGATCCCGCTGCCCGGTCGAGCTCGAGGACCGTGCCGGGCACGAGCTCGAGGACCTGGCGGACGGGGAGCTTGGTGCGGCCGATCTCGGCCGTGAGGGTCATCTCGACGTCGTGCAGCAGGCGCAGCGGGGAGACCTGCGCGGCGCCGGGCGCCGCGGCACCGCGCTGCTGCGGGACGGCCTCGGGGCGCTGACGCATCCGCAGGCCGAACCACGCCTGGGGCGTGCCGTCGGCACCCGCGAGGGCGAAGGCGATGACGCCCTCCTCCTCGAGGCCGCCGGCGAGAGCTGCCGAGCGGGCCTCGTCGAGCACCCCGGCGCCGAGGGTCGCGGTCGCGGCGTCGAGGGCCGGGCGCAGGGCGTCGGCCACCGAGATGGTCGCGTCCGTCCCGGCGAGGGCCTCGGCCACGGCCTGGTCGGCGACCACGAGGAGGTCGGCGCTGACGGCCCCGACGAAGGCGGCGCGCACAGCCACGGCGTCGTCGGCCGGGCCGGAGGCGGGGTCGTGCTCGACGACGGTCAGAGCATCGGTCGAGGGCAGCAGGCGGGCGAGCTCGGTGGCCGCCGCACGGGCGATCGTGACGGACTCGGCGTCCAGCGTGGGCAGGGCAGGCATCAGTGCTTCTCCTCGGAGGTGACGACCAGGCAGGCGAGCCGGGAGCCGTTGCTCCCGAGCGCGGCACGGGCAAGGACGACGTCGCCGACGACGACGTCGAGGGGCTTGTCGGCGCGGTGCCGCAGGGGCACGAGGTCACCGATCTGGAGCCCGGCGATCTGCGCCGGGGTGGTGGTGTACGGGGTGAACTGCACCGAGACGTCCATGGGGACGTCGTGCACCTGGTCGGCGAGCCGACCGGTCGCGATCGCGTGCTCGAGCAGGGCCTCGGCCGAGCGGCTGTCGGTCTGGTCCCCCGAGTGCAGGGCCGCCATCACGATCTCGGCGGGCAGCATGAAGGTCGCCGTCGTCTCCCGACCGGCGACACCGAGGTCGAAGGTCGCGATGATCACCGGCTCGGAGGCCGCGGTGGCCTGCACGAACTGGGGGTTGTACTGGACCGTCTTGACCATGACGCCGATCTGGCCGACCGACTGGAAGGCGTAGGTCAGGTCGGCGACGGCGTGCTGCAGCAGGTCGCGCAGCAGGTGCCACTCGATCTCGGTGAGCTCACGCTCGGCGTCCTGGGTCGCGATGCCCGGCCCGCCGAGCAGGTAGTCGATCCACAGCATGGTGGAGTCGAGCGGCAGCTGCAGCACCGCGGTCGCGCGGCCCTGGTCGACGTCGCACAGCACCATCGTGGTCATGTCCGGCAGGGAGCGCACGTACTCGTCGTACGAACGCATCTCGACCGTGAGGAGGTTGACGTTCGCCACGACGCGCAGGCGTGAGGTGAGCTGGGTCCCCCACTGCCTGGCGTACGTCTCGAAGGCCATCTCGAGGACCCGCCCGTGCTCACGGGCGAGGGTCATGGGGCGTCGGAAGTCGTACGCCTCGGGCTCTGCTGAGCGCTTGCGGCGCGCGGGGGGCGCCGTCGTGTCCTGGACCGTCACGGGGTGCTCATCGGCGCGCGCGCCAGGGTGATGAGGAGAACCGCGCAGGAAGTACGAGAACCACCCGGGGTGGGACCGCGTACGGCCGGACGTGCTCCGCGGGTCGCTGGGCCCCGCGGCAAGGTGGCGCCCTCCATGGCGCCGCGAACGCACCGGCATCCGTGCCGGCTCAGTGCAGTCCTGAGCGTACCCAGGGACGGCCTGCGGCGGGGTGGTTCACCACCCCGCCACGCCGTCGGGCTACATCACTGGGTGACGTAGTCCGTGAAGTACAGGTCGATCACCTCGCCGTGGTAGGCCTCCTCGAGGTGGGTGAGGAGCTCGGCCTTGAGGGCCTCGCGTCCCTCGGCGCTCGCGACCTCCGACATCGGACGACCCGAGAACAGGTCGATCGCGAGGTCGAGGGCCGGGGCGGGGCTCGGCTTGCCGTGACCGCCGGCGTCGGCGGACATCTGCAGGCCCATGCCGAGGCGCAGGTAGTGGCCCTTGGCCAGGTTGATGGACACAGGCTCGACGGCCAGGATCTCGCCGGGCTCGGGCTTGTGCTCCTTCTCCTCGGCGTGACCCTCCTCGGCGGTGGCGTCGCCTGCGCCCGGCCCCATGAGGAACCAGTAGGCACCGCCACCGCCCAGGACCAGGACGGCCGCGAGGATGATGATGAGCTTCTTCTTGCTCTTGGCGGGAGCTTCCTCGGCGGCGGGCTCGGGGGGCGCACCACCCGTGGGGCGGGCGCCGATCTTGGGCTTGGACGCGATGACGCGCTGCTCGGTAGGCATCAGGTCACTCCTGGGTCGGTGGCGGCGATTCGGGGGAGGAGCTCGCGAACGGTCTCGGGGGCGTCGCTGAGGACCACGAGGTCCACGCGACGGTTGGCCTCGAGGTCGTCGGCCGAGTCCAACGGGCGGGACTCGCCGAAGCCGACGGCCGCGATGCGCTCCCCGGGGACCCGTCCGGTCTCGACCAGGCGCCGCAGCACCTGGGTCGCCCGGTCGGAGGAGAGCTCCCAGTTGGTCGGGTAGCGCGTGCTGGGCAGGACGTTGGCGTGCCCCTCGACCGAGATCTCCTCGTCGAGGCCCACGAGCACCGGGGCGATCGTGTCCACGACCTGCTCGGCCGTGCCGGTCAGACGGGCCGCGTCGGCGCTGAAGAAGACGTCGTCGGCCACCATCCCGATGAACAGACCCCGCTCGGTGATGCGGAACCGCACCCGGTCGGCGAGGCCCTCGTCGTCCAGGGCGTTGGCGATCTGGGTGGCGATGCCCTCGAGCCTGCCGTACTCCTCCTCCGCGAGCCGCATGGTGCGCGCGTCCGCGGCCGTGGTGTCGGCCTCCTCGGGGGCGTCGGGGTCCTCGACCGCCGGGCCCGCCTGGGCAGCGGCGACGTCCTCGCGCAGGGAGGGGGAGATCTCGAAGCGCTCGACCCCGTGCAGCACGCCGACGTTGCCCTCGAGGATCGAGGGCTGGCCGTTGCCGAAGCCCGCGGCCAGGGAGTCGCGGAGCTGCTCGTACTTGACCTGGTCCACGTTGCTCATCGCGTACAGGACGATGAAGAGGCCGACGAGCACGGTCATCATGTCGGCGTAGCTGACCGCCCACCGCTCGTGGTTCTCGTGCTCCTCCTCCTCGTGCTTCTTGGCCCGGCGCCCGCCGTGACCGCCCGAGCCGCGTCCGCTGCTCATGCGGCCTCCTTGACGAGGTCCGGCGGCATGAGGCTGCGCAGGCGCTGGCCGACCAGGCGCGGGTTGGCCCCGGCCTGGATGGCGAGGAGGCCCTCGATGGACATCTCCATGTGAGCGACCTCGAGCTCGGAGACACGGGTCACGCGTGCGCCCAGGGGCAGGAAGATGAAGTTCGCGGTGAGGAGTCCCCACAGGGTCGCGACGAAGGCGGCGGCGATCATGTGCCCGAGCTCGTCGGGCTGCGCCAGGTTCTCGAGGACGTGGGTCAGCGAGACGACGGTGCCGACGATGCCGACGGTCGGGGCGTAGCCGCCCATCGTGTTCCAGTACTTGGCGATGGTCTTGTCGAGGGACTTCTTGCTCGACACCCGGTCCTCGAGCATCTCGCGCAGGTCGTCCGGGTCGGTCCCGTCGATCGCGGCCTGGAGGCCCGACTGCAAGAAGGGGTCGTCGACGTCGCGCGCGGCGTCCTCGAGGGAGAGCAGGCCTTCGCGCCGTGCGCGGTCGGCCAGCCCGACGACGGTCTCGACGGTCTTGTCGAGATCAGGCTTCTTGAAGAAGAGGAACTTCGGCAGGCTGCTGTACGTCCGGATCGCGTCCTTCATGGTGCTGCTGGCCAGACCGATGCCGAGGGTTCCACCGATCACGAGGATCATCGGGGCCGGGAGCACCACGGACATCGGGCTCGCGCCCTCGACCAGGATGCCCATGAGCACCATGCCGAAGGCGATGGCTAGGCCTGCCAGGGTTGCCGGATCCATCAGTCAGCCTCCGGGACGGGGGGCAGCGACCGCAGGGAGGGCCGCTTGAGCTCGGTGACCGCGGAGACGGTGGTGTCGCCCAGGGCGTCGTCTGCCATCTCCATCATCGTGGCGATGACGCGGGCTCTGTAGGCCACGACGAGGGAGGTGATCTCCTCCATCGACTCCGCGACGATGTACTTGGTGCCGTCGATCAGGGTGAGGATCGTGTCCGGCGTCGTCTCGACCCGTTGGAGCAGATCAGGGTTCACCGCGAACTGCGGCCCGTTGAGGCGTGTCACGACGATCACGACTGGTTCCCATCCCTGGTGTGGTGCACGGGCCGGGTCGCGGCCACGCACGGTTCCCGACCCACCAAGGGCCGGCATGACTACCTGATCGGCCGCACGCAGTCCCGACTGAGCCTTTCGGGTAGGCCCGCACCGGTTGTCCCGGTCACAGCCCGGATCGGGGACCCGAGACCCAGCACGCGGTCGTCCGGGGGCGGGCGGGGTCAGCGGGGGCGGGCGGGGTCGACGGCGTCGAGCGGGGTCGGCCGGGGGCGTCCGGGGGCGTCCGGGGTCGAGCGGGGTCGAATAGTGACCCTGATCGACCCCGATGCGTCGCGTGCCCTCGCCCGCGGGCCCCGTCCGCCCGCCCGCCGTCCCATGCCCCGGGGTTGCTGGCGCGGGCGCGGTCGGTACTGGGGTGGGGGGGGGGGGGGGGGGGGCCCCCCCCCCCCCACCCCCGATGAGCGCGACTCCCCGGACCCGCGGGGCTGTCCACCGGGTGCCCTCGGCGTGGTCGGTCCACAGGGGTGGTGGGCAGGCCACGCGGCAGCGCAGCACGAGCACCACAGTCGACGCATGTCGCCACCTCATCCGTCGATCATGCGTCTGGCCGAGCGGCAGCTCGGGGTGGTGACCACGGCGCAGCTGCTGAGACTTGGTGCTGAGCCGTCGTGGATCAAGCGGCAGGTGCGGCACGGACCGTGGAAGCGGCTGCACCGCGGTGTGCTGGTGGTCCACTCGGGGCCCGTCGAGTGGCGGACCCGCGCCCAGGCGGCCCTGCTCCACGCCGGGCGCGGGGCGGTCCTGAGCCACCGGGCCGCGGGGTACCAGCACGGGTTCGCCGACGTCCCGCCCCGGCTGGTCGACGTGAGCGTGCCGCACGGACGCCACGTCGCGGGCAGCCCCGGCATCGTCGTGCACCGACGCCGCCATCTCGGTGCGGAGGGCTGGGCCCACCTGGTGAACCGGCTGCCGACGACCACTCGTCCTGGCACCGTCCTCGACCTGCTCACCCTGGCCCGCTCCGACGACGAGGTGATCAGCCTGCTGTGCGCCGCCGTCCGGGCGCGGACTCTCCCGGCCGAGATCCGCGACGCCGTCACGCAGAGCGCCCGGATGGCCCACCGCAGGCTCGTCCTCGAGATCCTCGAGGACGTCGAGGGAGGGGCAGAGTCTGCGCTGGAGCGCCGTTACCGCCGCGACGTCGAGCGACGTCACCGACTCCCCCGCTCCCGTCGGCAGGTCCAGCATCGCCTCGGGGACGGGCGTCGCATCCGCGCGGACGCCGTGTACGAGAGCCTCGGCGTCCGTGTCGAGCTCGACGGGGAGCTCGCCCACCCCGGCGGCCGGACCGACCAGGACACCTGGCGTGACAACGCGGTGCTCCTGGAGCGAGGCGAGGTGACCCTGCGCTACCGGTGGCGCCACATCCGAGTCACGCCGTGCTCGACGGCGGCCCAGGTCGTCGCAGCACTGCGCAGCCGCGGGTGGCGCGGTACCCCGCGACCCTGCGGCCCGGACTGCCTCGTCACCTGAACGCCCTCCCCGCACCCCCGACACGGTCCCACCGGCCAACGCGTGGCCGGGAGGGCCGAGGGCGGTGACCGACAGCCACCCATCAGGCAGCCCAGCGGCGCGCGGCTGGGTGGGCGCGGCGCGCGGCTGGGGTGGGCGCGGCGGGCAGCTGGGGTGGGCGCGGCGCGCGGTGGGCGCCGGTCGCATGCGGCGGTCGCATGCGGCGGGCGGCGCGCGGCGGCAGTGCCCCGGCAAGATCGGGGTTGATCAGGGTCAGATAGTGACCCCGATCGACCCCGACGATGTGGACCGGGGGTGCGGGGGGCGGTCGGGGTGGGGCGCGCGCCGCGAGAGGGGGCGGTCGGGGTGGGGCGCGCGCGGCGAGAGGTGGCGGGCGGGGCGGGCGTGAACGGGGCGGTCGCCTCGGGCCTGGGCGTGGGGGGGGGGGGGGGGGCCAGGACGGGGTGGGCCAGGGGCCGCACGTCCTGGCGCGAGGGTGGGTCAGCGCTTGAGGTTGACGAGCTCCTGGAGCATCTCGTCCGAGGTGGTGATGACGCGGCTGTTCGCCTGGAAACCGCGCTGGGCGATGATCAGGTTGGTGAACTCGGCCGAGAGGTCGACGTTCGACATCTCGAGGGCTCCACCGGTGAGCGAGCCACGGCCGTCCGTGCCCGCGGCACCGACCTGCGGGTCGCCCGAGTTGATGCTCGTGCGGTACAGCGAGCCGCCGGCCTTCTCGAGGCCCGCGGGGTTGGCGAAGGTCGCGAGGGAGACGCGCCCGATGGCCTGCTTGAGGCCGTTGCTGAAGGAGCCCATCAGGGTGCCGTCCGCGTTGATCGTGAAGGACTGCAGCGAGCCCGCCGCGCGCCCGTCCTGCGTCGCGGCCTTGATGGTGTCGAGCCCCGCGAAGCCGGTGGTGGTGCTCAGGTTGACCGCGATGCCCCCGGCGTTCAGGGTGCCACCCCCGGTCAGCTGCCCCGCGGCGTTGAAGGTCATCGCGCTGGTGCCGACGACGGCGCCGTTGCGGGTCGCCTCGACGTTCCAGCCTGCTGCGGTGCGGGTGAAGGCGAGCTGCAGGGAGGTCATGTTGCCCGCGCCGTCGTAGACGTCGACCTCACGGTTCAGCACGGTGCCCGCAGCCGCCTCGGAGGGCAGGTTGCCCTCGAAGGTCGCCGCCGTTGTGGCCGTCGCGCCCATGAGGGTCGCGATGGGCAGCCGCATGTCGGAGAGCGGCCCGTTGGTGTCGACGTTCCCGTTGGCGTCGGCCGCCCAGCCGCGGACCAGGCCGCCGTCGGGGGTCACGAGCTGACCGGTCGCGTCGAAGCTGAAGGCCCCGGCCCGGGTGTAGAACTGCTCGTTGCCCTTGCGGACCATGAAGAACCCGTCGCCCGAGATCATCATGTCGGTCGAGCGGTTGGTCAGCTGGGCCGCGCCCTGCTGGAAGTTGGTCGTGACGCCGGCGACCTGCACACCGAGGCCGACCTGCGCGGGGTTGGTGCCACCGAGGCCGGGCTGGGCCCCTCCGGCGTTGGTGAGCACCTGGGAGAGGGTGTCCTGGAACTGGGTCTGCGAGGCCTTGAAGCCCGTGGTGTTGACGTTGGCGATGTTGTTGCCGGTGACGTCGAGCATGGTCTGGTGTGCCCGGAGACCGCTGATGCCGGAGAAGAGTGAGCGCAGCATGGGAATTTCCCTTCGAGTGGTGGAGCGGCCTGGTCAGGCAGCGGTTCCGGCGCTGCCGGAGGTGGTGGTCGAGGAGTCGGTGGACGGGGCGGTGGTGCCGGAGGAGCCGGCGGTGGCGCCACCGGCCTGGTTGCCTGCGGCACGCACGAGGGCTACGGCGTCGAGCGGGACGGTCCACTCGCCGACCTTCACCTGAGGCACCTCGTAGGCGAAGGAGACGGACTCGGCGATGCCGGTCTGCGTGACGCCGTCGGCGTCGACGAAGCTGACCTCCTGGCCGACCATCCCGGCGGCCGCGACACGCATCTGGAGGGCGAAGCTCTCCCGCGAGGTGTCCGTCAGGGCGGTCAGCTGCTCCATGGACGCGAGCTGGGTGGACTGGGCCATCATGTCGCTGGTGTCCATGGGGGACGTGGGGTCCTGGTTGCGCAGCTGCGCGACCAGGAGGGCGAGGAAGACCTCGGAGTCCATCTCCTTCTTGGCCGCGGTCGCCGGGGTGGCGGTCGCGTGCAGCGAGGTGGCCTGGACGGTCGTCTCGGTGGGCATGATGCTCATGGGTGGTCTCCCTGTCAGACGATGAGGTCGAGGCCGCGGTGCAGCCCGGTGGGTGCCGAGGCGTCGTCGCCGTCGTCGGTCTCGGTCAGGTCGGTGCCGCCGGCTGCGGCCTTCTTGCCCTGGGCGTCGGCGCCGGTCCCGTCGCCCTTGAGGCCGCCCTTGCCGTCACCGCCCAGGCCGAGGTCGGCGGGGAAGCCGGCAGCGACGAGGTCACGGCGCAGGTCCGGCAGGGCCCCGCGCAGCGCCTCACGGGCCTGCTCGGTCGCCCCGAGCAGCTCGATCCGCACCCCCTCGGGCCCGATGTGCGCGACCACCCGGATCGGTCCGATGCTCTCGGGGTCGACCCGCAGGGTGAGCACGTGCTGCCCCTCGCCCGCACTGCGCAGACCGGCGAGCCGGACGCCGAGCTGGTCGGCCAGCGGCCGGGCCTGGTCGGGGGACGCCGGAGCCGGGGGCGCGGGGGTCGACGACGGCGCGCTGGTCTCGGTCGTCGGTGTCGCCACGGTCGGGACGGGGGTGGGGGCCAGCGCGGTCGAGGTGGTCGTCGTGGGCGTCGGCGCGACGGACGCGGCCTCGACACGCACCGGGGCGACCACCGGCTCCCCGTCGGTCGTGGCAGGGGTGAGCGGACCGGTCGCCGCGGCGGCTGCCTGGGCGGCCTGCTGGGCCTGCGCCCCGCCCGGGACCGCGGCGGCGGGCACCGCGGCGGGGGTGGACGCGGCGTGCTTGCCGGCTGCGTGCTTGCCGGGGGCGTCGGCGTCCGCCTCGGTCCCGGCTCCCTGGGTCGCGGCGGCGAGCGCGGCCTGGACGGCCTCGGCCTGGGTCGCCGATCGCTGGGTGGGCACGGTGCCGGTCCCCTCCTCGGCGGCCAGGGCTGCGGCCAGGCGGGGGGTCAGGTCGAGCACCTGGGCCATGCCGTCCTCGTCTCCGGCAGTCTCGCCGTCGACGGTCCCCTCGACGCCCGGGGCGGGCACGCCGGTGCCGAGCCCGGTGCCGCCGACCTCGGCGAGCAGCCCGGAGGCGGCCTGGACGATCTGCGCGACGGTGACCAGCGCGCCGTCGGCCGCGGCCTGGGCCTCCCCGCCCTCCTGCTGCCCGCGCTGCTGGGTGCCCGGCTTGCGCACGGAGCCCTCGACGACGGCCTCGAGTGCCGCTGCGAAGTCGCCGGGGCCGCCCGAGCCGGAGGCACCCGCGCCGGACGAGCCGCTGCCGCGGCCGCTGGTCGGCACAGGTGCCGGAAGCATGATGATCGTGCTCATCGTTCCCCCTCGATGGGTGGGTTCGTCGTGGTGGTTCGACCACGCAGAGCGGCCTCGTCGAGCACGAGCTGCTCGGCGTGGTCCTCCTCGGTGCGGAGGGCGGCGGAGTGCCGGTCCTCGAGCTTCTCGAGCGCGGTGGCCCGCGCCTTGGCCTCGGCCCAGTGGGCCGTGGCCTGCTGCACGCGCGCCTGGGCGGCGCCGACCGCGGCGACGGACTCCGAGGCGAGGCCCGTGAGCGCGGCCCGGCTCGCGATGGCCGCGCGCCAGGTGAGCTCATCCCCCTCGCGGGGCAGGGCCGCTCCGGCGAGCATCACGGCGGTGTCGTAGCGGCGCTTGTCCGCGGCACGACGCTCGGCGTGGGCGCGGGCGGCCTCTGCCTCGGCCTGCTCCTCCTGGAGCTTGCGCAGGCGCAGCAGGCCACCGAGACGGAAGGCGCGGGCCATCACTGACCCCCGATCGCTCGGACGAGGCTCGCGAGACGAGCCCAGGAGTCCTCGGGCTCGGCGGTGTCGTCGAGGGGCTGCTGGAGGAAGGCGTCGATCGCCCCGGCGTGCTGCACCGCGGCGTCGACCAGGGCGTTGCTGCCGGCCACGTAGGCACCGACGTCGAGCAGGTCCTGGGCACGGCGGCGGGCCGCCATCACCTGGCGCAGCACGACCGCGGCCTCGCGCTGGTCGGCCGAGGTGACCCGGCCGGCCACCCGGGAGACGGAGGCGAGCACGTCGATGCTGGGGAAGTGCCCGGCGACCGCGAGCTCGCGGGTCAGCACGACGTGACCGTCGAGGATGGACCGGGCTGCGTCGGCGATGGGCTCGTTGTGGTCGTCGCCGTCCACGAGCACGGTGTAGATGCCGGTGACCGATCCGCGCTCGGCGGTGCCGGCCCGCTCGAGGAGCCGGGCGAGCAGCGAGAAGGTCGACGGCGGGTAGCCGCGGGTCGCGGGGGGCTCGCCCACCGAGAGGCCGATCTCGCGCTGGGCCATCGCCACGCGGGTGAGCGAGTCCATCATCAGCACGACGTCCCGGCCCTCGGCGCGGAACCCCTCGGCGATGCTGGTCGCGACGAAGGCCGCGCGCAGGCGGACCAGCGGCGGCTCGTCGGAGGTGGCGACCACGACGACGCTGCGGGCCAGGCCCTCGGGGCCGAGGTCGTCCTCGAGGAACTCGCGGACCTCACGGCCACGCTCACCGACCAGGGCGATGACCGAGATCTCGGCGTCGGTGCCCCGGGCGACCATGGAGAGCAGGCTCGACTTGCCGACGCCCGAGCCGGCGAACAGGCCGAGGCGCTGACCGCGGCCTGCGGTGACCATGGTGTCCAGCGCGCGCACGCCCAGGGAGAGGGGGGTGTCGACCCGGGCGCGGCCCAGCGCCGAGGGGGCCGAGCCGTCGACCGAGACCTGGCGGGCGCCGGTGAGCGGGCCCTTGCCGTCGATCGGCCGGCCGAGCCCGTCGAGCACCCGGCCCAGCAGGGCGTTGCCGGTGGGGACCGTGAGCGGCCGACCGGTCGAGCGCACGGGCATGCCGACGTGCAGGCCGGCCACGGCGCCCAGGGGCATGCAGCGGAGCACGGTGGGCGTGGCGGCCACGACCTCGACCGACACCTGCCCCGCGCCGGGCTCGCCGACGAGCAGCAGGTCGCCGACGGCACCGGTCACCCCGGCGACGTCGATCGACAGACCGACCACCGCGTTGACCCGGCCGACGCGCTCGGGGGCCGCGGCACCGAGGGCTCGCCGCAGCACGGCGTCCTGGGAGCCGGGCACCGGGGCGGTGGCGCGCGTGGGCGCGGTGGTCGTGGTCATGCCTGGTCCTCGCTGAGGACCGCGCGGGCGCGGTCGAGGGCGGTCTGGACCTGGGCGTCGAGGAAGCCGTCCGGGTACTCGCTGACGGTGTCCCCCGGGGCGAGCCGTGGGTCGGCGACCAGGCGCGCGCCCTCGGGGAGCCGGGCCTGACCGGCGCGGAGCACGGCCTCGCAGTGGGTGAGGTCGACGGGGTTGACGCGCACGGTGTGCACGCCGAGCTCGACCGGCAGGTCGAGGGCACGCTCGAGCAGCACACGGGCCGAGTCGGGCCCCGGGCGCAGCTCGTGCTGGAGCACGGCGGCGGCGAGGTCGAGGGCGGTCGAGTGCAGGGTGGCGCGTGCCTCCCTGACGATGGGGATGGTCCGGGCCTCGACGGCGTCGACGGCAGCCGAGAGCACCGCGAGGGCGTGCTCGAGGGCTGCCTGACGACGGGCCTGCTCGGCGGCGGCCTGCGCCTCGAGGTGACGGGCCCGCTGGGCAGCGGTCTCGGCAGCCGCACGGGCACCGGCGGTCCATCCCGCGGCGTACCCCGCGGCGCGGGACCGCTCGTCGCGGTCCTCGCTCGCGCGGCTCGACGGCCCGGGCAGGGCTGCGGGCCGGAACGTGGTGACGGTGGACTCAGGCAACGTACTCGTCCTCGCCCTCGCGGCGGATGACGATCTGGCCGCTCTCCTCGAGGCCACGGATGGCCTGGACGACGACCGAGCGCGAGTCCTCGACCAGCGAGAGGCGCACCGGGCCGAGCAGCTCGATCTCCTCCTCGAGGTTCTCGCGGGCACGCTCGGAGAGGTTGCGCAGGATCTTCTCGCGCACCATCTCGTCGGCTCCCTTGAGGGCCGTGGCGAGGACGGACATCTCGACGCCGCGCAGCACGAGCTGGATGGCGCGCTCCTCGAGCAGCGTGATGTCACCGAAGACGAACATGCGGCTGCGGACCTCGTCGGCGAGGGCCTCGTCGCGGGCCGCGAGGCCCTCGAGGATGAGCTTCTCGGTCGACGGGTCGGCCCGGTTGATGATCTCGACGAGGGGCTGCACGCCGCCGACGGCCGAGAGCTCGGTCGGGCTGAGCACGGCGGTGGCCTTGCGCTGCAGGTTCTCGGCGACCACCTGGACGACGTCGGGCGAGGCCCGCTCCATGAGGGCGATGCGGTGCGCGACCTCCCCCTGGGTGGCCGGCGGCAGGCCGGTCATGATCGCCGAGGCGTGCTCGGCGCGCAGGTGGGCCAGCACCAGGGCGATCGTCTGCGGGTGCTCGCCGCTCAGCAGGGAGACGACCTGCCGGGCGTCGGCGTACTGCATGAACTCGAAGGGCTGGCCCTGGAGGGAGGTCTGCAGGCGCTCGAGCATCGCGGCGGCGCGCTCGCGCCCCACCGAGGCCTCGAGGACCTGCTGGGCGTAGGCGAGTCCGCCCCGGCCGCTGAACCTCTGGCCGCCGAGGGTGAGGAGGTGGAACTCCTCGACCACCGTGTCGGCGACGGCGCTGTCGATGCGCTCGAGCCGGGCGATCTCGGTGGTGAGCTCCTCGATCTCGGCGTCGTCGAACTGGGCCATGACCCTGGAGGCCTGCTCGCGGCCCAGCTGGATGAGGACCAGTGCGGCCTTCTGCACCCCGGTCAGCATGGCGGTGGGGGCGTCGGTCGTCGTGACGGTCATCGCCGGCCTCCCACGAGCCAGCCGCGCAGGGCCTCGGCGACCTCGGCCGGCTGCTCGGCAGCCAGGGCCATGAGGTCCTCACGCTTGGCGTCCATCTCGTCGACCTCGGGCTCGACCTCGGGGGCCGGCAGGGCGAGGGTCTCGTCGGGGAGCTCGATGATCTCGGGGACGGTGTCCTCGACGATCTCCAGCCCGCCCAGGTCGATCGCCTCGCGGCGGGCCCGGCGGCTGCGGCGTGCCGCGGTCACCAGGGCCAGGATCACGGCGAGGAGGATGACTCCGGCGATCACACCGTTGCGGATGAGGGCGGCGGTCTGCTCGGCCTCGGCCTCGGCGGCGGCAGCGGCGAGGGCCTCCTGGGCCGCGAGGGCCCCGGCCTCGTCGAAGTTCAGCCGCGTGACCGCGACGACGTCGCCGCGCTCCTCGTCGACCCCGGCGGCGGCCGTGACCATCTCCTCGATGGCGGCGAGGTTGAGCCCACCGCCGGCCTGCTCGGAGATGACGACCGAGACGGACTGGCGGCGCACGGCACCGGGCGCGGTGGTGAGCTGCTCGGTGACCCGGTTGAGGGTGTTGTTCACCGTCTCGGACTCCTTGGTGTACTCCCCCGCCCCGTTCGCGCCGTTGGGGACAGCGATGTTGTCCGGGCCCAGCACGCCTGCAGCGGCGCCGCCGGTGCCGACGTACTCCTCGCTCGTCGTCGCGGAGGACAACGGCGGGAGGTCCTCGGGGGCGTCGTAGGTCTCCGAGGTGCGGGCGGTCTGGTCGAAGTCGAGGTCCGCGGTCACGCTGACCACGGCGTTGCCGTGCCCGACCAGGGGGTCGAGCATCGACTGGATGTTGGCGGCGATCCGCTGCTCGTAGTCGCCGGTCTGGCCGTCCTGGAGGCCCGTGCCCCCGGTGCCGACGGCCGAGAGGACCGTGCCGGCCGCGTCGATCACGGCGACGTCGGTCGGGGACATGCCCTCGATGCCGGCCGAGACGAGGTGGACGATCGACTGGACCTTGTCGTTGCTGAGGTTGGTGCCGCGCTGGGTCTGCACGAACACCGACGCCGTCGGGTCGGCCTGCTCGGAGACGAAGACGCTCTCGGTGGGCAGGGCCAGACGGACCGTCGCGGCCTCGACACCCTCGATCGCACCGATGGTCTTGGCGAGCTCGCCCTCGACGGCGCGCTGGTAGGTGACCTCCTGCTGGAACTCCGAGGAGGTCATGCCCATCTCGTCGAGCAGCGAGTAGCCCGCGCCGTCCGAGGCGGCCGGCAGACCGGCCGAGGCCACCGCGAGGCGCATCGGGTAGAGCTGCCCGGAGGGGACCATGATCGTCGAGCCCCCGTCGGTGAGCTCGTAGGGCACGCCCTCGGCCTCGAGGTGGTCGACGATCGCGCTCGCGTCCGCCGAGGCCAGGCCCGAGAAGAGCGGGCTCATGGTGGGCTTGGTGGCCCAGGTGGACAGGGCCACCAGGCCCAGGACCAGGACGGCCACGCCGATGATGGCGAGGGTGCGCTGGGCGAGGGTGAACTCGCGCACGCGCTCGGAGAGGCGGCCCAGCAGGCCGCTGATCTGGGCGGGCATCAGGCCTGCATCCTCATGATCTCGGTGAAGGCGTCGACGGCCTTGTTACGGATGGCGGCGGTGAGCTCGAGGGCGACGGCGGCCTGGCTCGAGGCGATCGTGTAGTCGTGCACGTCGTCGAGGTCACCGGTCACGGCCCGGACCGCGAGGGCGTCCGAGGTCGCCTGCATCCCCTGCAGGTTGTCGATGGCACCACCGACGTCGAGGCTGAAGGTGCCGGCTCCGGTGGCGGGCGGGGCGGCCTGGACGCCGAGGGCGCCCTGGGCGCCGATCGCGTCCATGACGCCGCCGACGGGGAGGATGCTCATCAGTTGCGTCCGATCTGCAGTGCGGCCTGGTAGGTCTCCTTGGCGCGGTCCACCACGGCGGCGTTCGCCTGGTAGCCGCGCTGGGCCATGATCAGCTGGCTCATCTGGCTCGCCATGTCGATGTCGGGGTACTTGACGTACCCCTCGGCGTCAGCCAGCGGGTTGTCGGGCTCGTACACGATCCGGCCCTCGGCCGAGCCGAGGGCGATGCCCTGGACCTGCACGCCGCCGGTGTCCCCACCCATGGCCTGCGCCACGACGTACCGGGCCTGGAAGGCGTCCTCCCCCGTGGGGCGGACGGTGTTCAGGTTGGCGAGGTTGTCGCTGACCGCGTCGAGCCACTTGCGGTACACGGTCATCCCCGTGCCGGCGACGCCGATCGCACCAAAGGTCGTCATCAGGCGCTCCTCATCGCGCTACGCATCTTGGAGAAGGTGCCGCTGACCGCCTGCGTGGCGAGCTGGTAGCGGAGGTTGGTGTCGACGTTGAGCAGGGTCTCGGTGTCGAGGTTCACGTTGTTGCCGTCCAGGCGCGTGGGCTCGAGGGAGCGGTCGACCTGGGCGGTCGCGGCGCCGGTGCGGCGCGAGCCGCTGCTCACGGCCTCGGCGAGGGATGCCTCGAAAGAGACTCGACCGGCGAGGAAGCCGGGAGTCTGGATGTTCGCGATGTTGTCCGCGATGACGCGCTGGCGCATCGCGAGGCCGTCGAGGGCGCTGTTCATCGCCACGAACGTCACGGAGTCGAACACCTGTGGATACACCCCACCCGTTGAGAAATCCTGCGAGCGGCCTATCCATGGCCTACGTGATGAGCGATCCGTGCTCGGGTTGCTCATCGGCCCTGGTCGGGGGCGCATGAGGAGTTCGGTGGGGGCTTCACCCGCGTTCCCCCATCCGGCCCAACGCCCACACCGATCTCGTGTCAGAACGTGGGATACCCCGGGTATCCCTACGTTCTGACACGAGATCCGGTTCGGGGGACAGCAGAACCCCGCGGCCCTCAGGGCACGCGGGGTTCTGTCGTCGGTCCGGGGGTCTGGGGTCAGGCGGGGGTGTCGAGGTAGACGGGGCTCGACGGCGGGGCGCTGCGCAGGGTCTGGGCCGCTCGGCTGTGCCGGCGGCTCAGGTCGGCGGCCTCGGCGAGCCGGCGACCCACCTCGATCTGACGGTCGAGCACGGCCTTGGCACGCTCGACGAGGGTGACGGGCAGCGGGCCCATGTGGACCGGCGGGGACCACGGGTCGTGGGCCGGGAGGTCCGCGAGATGGTCGAGGGCGAGCATCGCCTCGGCGGCGTCGACGTCGAGCTCGAGGGCCCCGAGGGCCTCTTCCCAGGCCGTGCCCCAGTCCGTCGTGCCGTCGTCGACGGGGCCCGTGGTCTCGGTGGCCATCAGCCCACGCCCAGGTCACCGAGCGAGCGGCCGGGCGCGGCCGTCCCGACGGGCTCGAGGGGTGTGGCGGTCACGGCGATCTCCTGCGCGGCCTGGTGCCATGCCTCGCGCAGCGGCTCGACCATCTCGCGGCAGGCCGCGGTGCGCTCGGCGTCACCGGCGACGTTGGCGCCGATGAGCTCGGTCAACAGGTACGTGTAGACGCTCATGAGCTGCTTGGCGCCGTCCCAGGACCCCACCTCGAGGGTGGCCGCGAGCTCGGAGACGATGTCCTGCGCGTGGGTGAGGTGCGGGCCGGCCGCGACCTTGTCCCCCTCGCGCTGGGCCGCCTCGGCACGCTGCAGGTCCAGCACCAGGCGGTCGTAGAGCATCGTGAGGAGCTTGGCCGGGCTCGCGGTCGCGACGGTGTCGTCGACGTAGCGCGTCCGGAGAGCGGCGTAGTTCATGACGTCCTCAGCTCAGCGGTTCGAGTAGGAGGGCAGGGAGGCCAGCTGGCTCGCGAGCCAGCTCGACTGCGACTGCAGCCCGGAGAGCCTGACCTCGAGGGCCGCGTAGGTGCGCTCGAGCCCGGACCGCCGGTTGTCGAGCCGACGGTCCCAGCTCTCGATCTGGTTGCCCATGTCACGGACCTGGCCCTGCTGACCCTCGATCTTCTTGGTCAGCGTGCCGTCGTACTTGTCCGAGATGCCCTTGGCGGCCGTGGCCACCCGCTCGGCGATCTGGGTGACCATCGACTGCACCTTGGCAGGGTCGGCGGCGAGGGCCGCGGTGAACTTCTCCTCGTTGAAGGTGAAGCTGCCGTCCCGGTTGAGGGTGATCCCGACCTCGGCGGGCGAGACGCCGTCCACCGGCAGGGACATGGCTGAGGTGAGACGGGACTGGATCCCGCGCACCGCGCTGTCGCCCGTGAACACCCCACCCTTGACCGTGGACCTGCCGTCGGTGCCGGGCGTGGTCGAGATGGCGGTCTTCGAGGAGATCTCGGAGAGCACGACGCCGAAGCTGCCGACGATCCCCGACGTGAGCTTGGCCAGGGCCGCGTCGTCGCGGGCCACCGTGACGGTGACCGGCTCGTCCGTGGGCCCGGTGACCTTGGCCACCGTGACGTCGACGCCGCTCATCAGGGCGGTGAAGGTGTTGGTGGACGAGGTGACGGGCACGGCGGCGTCGGTCCCCGGGAAGAGCATGATCGAGGCGTCGGCCGCGGCACGGATCTGCGTGATCCCGGGCTGGGCCGCGGAGTCCTCCGAGGTGATCGTGAAGGCGTTCGCGGCGCCGGTCTGGGCCCCGGTCAGCTGGAGCCGGTACTCGGGGGCGGCGGAGGTGCCGACGTTGATGACCGAGGCGTTGACGCCCGAGCCTGAGCTGTTGACGGCCTTGGCGATGTCGTTGATCGACGTGCTGGAGGCCGTGATGGTGGTGGTCTCACCACCGCGGGTGATGCTGAACGTGGGCGTGGCCGAGGTGTACTCGGTCGGCAGGGTCAGCAGCGAGGACTGCGTGGCCGCGACGCTGGTCACGGTGAAGCTGACGTTCCCGGCCTGGGCGTTCGCGCCGACCTTGGCGGTGGCGGCGTCGCTGCTGCTCGTGGGGGCGTAGGCCTGCCAGGACTCGGCCTTGGCGGCCTTGCTCGCGGCGTCGGCCAGGGAGGCCACGCGGGTGTTCAGGCCCTGGAGGGCCGAGACGAAGGTCTGCGCCGTGGACTGCTTGGCCTTGAGCAGGGTCTGGGGCATGGCCTCGACCTGCATGAGCTTGCTGATCAGAGAAGTCGTGTCGAGGCCGCTGGCGAGGCCGTCGATGCCGAACATGGCCATCAACGTGCTCCTTCCTGATCGGGACGAGAATGGGTCCGGCCGGTGACGGGTGACGGTCCAGGTCACCCCGCCACCGGCCGGAATCGTGCTGGTACTACCTACTGCTGGTCGTGCTGGGTACTGCTACCGCTCAGATCAGCGCAGGAGCGAGAGGACGCCCTGGGGGATCTGGTTGGCCTGCGCGAGCATGGCGGTGCCGGCCTGCGACAGGATCTGCGCGCGGGTGAAGCTGACCATCTCCGAAGCCATGTCCGTGTCGCGGATCCGGCTCTCCGACGCGGACAGGTTCTCCACCGCGACGTTGATGTTCTTGATGGTGTGCTCGAAGCGGTTCTGGACCGAACCGAGCCCGGCACGAGCGGTCGAGACCTCGGCGATGGCGGTGTCGATGGCCTCGATCGAGAGCAGGGCGTTGGCAGCCGAGTCGAACTCGAGCGCACCGATGGTGGCGCCGAGCGCGGAGATGTCGGCCAGCTCGACCGTGATCTGGTTGGTGCCGGCGTCCGAGCCGGCGCCGACCTGGAACGTCATCTCGCCACCCTGGAGCAGGTTGGCACCGTTGAAGTTGGTGGACTCGGCGATCCGGGTCAGCTCCTCGGAGAGGCTGTCCGACTCGGCCTTGATGTTGGCGCGGGCGTCGTCGTTGTTCGAGTCGTTACCGGCCTGCACAGCAAGGTCGCGCTGACGCTGCAGGATGGCGTGGACCTCGGTCATGGCGCCCTCAGCGGTCTGGACCACCGAGATGCCGTCCTGGGCGTTGCGGGCGGCGACCTTGAGGCCACCGACCTGCGAGCGCAGGCCCTCGGAGATCGCGAGACCGGCAGCGTCGTCCGCGGCGCGGTTGATGCGGAAGCCCGAGGAGAGCTTCTCGAGCGACTTGCTCAGGTCGTTCTGCGTGTTGGACAGGTTGCGGTACGAGTTGACGGCCGCGATGTTCTGGTTGATCGAGAGACCCATGGTAGTGCTCCATCCTTGATGTGGGGTCGAAATCGCCGCCCCTCCATGGGCGAGCACCCTGAAGATCGGCCCCCCTGCCGGTGTGATGAGGTTTTCGCAGAACTTTTTCTGCGGGTTCCTGGTCCGGGGTCACAGATCGAGGCCCGCGGACCCTTGACGAGGCCCCTGACCTGCGGCGACACCCCTGAGGCCGGCAGGCGTCCGGTCCGTGCGCCGGCCACCAGGAGGGTGCCCGCGGCGCCAGCACCCGGGTGAGGGAGGCACTCCCCACCCGTGCCGCCGCTGTGCGCCCGCCACCTCGGGACCCCGCGGGGCGCGCCCGTGACCCCCGCCTCGCGCGCGCCCGCGGAGAACACCTGTGAGGAACGACGAACGCCGGCCCTCCTGGAGGAGGACCGGCGTTCGTCGGTGAGTCGAGACAGCTCGGGCTGAGGTCAGCCCACGGCGGAGAGCGGCGCGACCTGCTCGTGCTGCCCGGAGTGCTGCTGGGGCACGGCGACGACCGCGCCGGCCTGGGCGTTCTGCGCTGCCCGTGCCGCGACCTGGGCGAAGTAGGCACGACGGCGGCGCTCGGCGACACCCTCGGGACGGGCGGCGACCGGGACGAGGGAGGGCTCGAGGCTCGCGTTCATGCCGTCCTTGAGCAGGGCGAGGGCCTCGGTACGCAGCTGGCTGATGCGCGACTGCGTGACCCCGAGCTCCTCGGCGAGCTCGACCACCGGGCGGTCCTGGAAGAAGAGCTGCTCGACGACATGGCGCAGGCGCTCGGGGAGGCTGTCGACCCCGGCACGCAGGTACTGGAGCTTCTCGTTCGCGACGAGGCGCTCCTCGGGGCTGAGGTCGTCGTCGACGACGGTCTCGGCGCCGGCGGCCTCGAGACCGTCGATGCTCAGGACGCGCACGTCGGCGTCGCTGCGGGCCGTGTCGACCTCGCTGACCGCGACGCCCATGGCCTCGGCGAGCTCCTCACGCGAGGGCACGCGGCCCATGGTCGCGGTGAGCTGGTCGGAGACCTCGTTGACCTGGCGGACCCGGCGGCGGGCGCCGCGGGAGATCCAGTCCATGCCGCGCAGCTCGTCCACGAGGGCCCCGCGGATGCGGAGCGCGGCGTAGCGGGCGAACGGGACGCCGGTGGACTCGTCGTAGGCGCGGCTGGCCTGGACCAGCGCGAGGTGCCCGGCCGACGCGAGGTCGGAGCGGGAGACGTAGGACGGCACGCGGCTCAGCATGGAGTTCACGTGGTAGCCGACGAGGGCGAGGTGCTCGACGACGAGCTCGTTGGCTGCGGTGGTTGTCTCGTTCACAGACCGGGTTTCGTCGCGGCGGGCCCAGCACTTGAGGACCAGGAGCGGGTGAAGGATGGTGGTTACGCCGAACGGGTCACGGCCCCGTCCTGCGCGCACCGCAGCGTTGTCCGGTTCGTCCCGGATGGCATCGGCGCAGAACGGGCAAGTCCGACTTGGGATGTGAGCCAGGTCACAGTCTGGGAACCAAGACGTTCCCGTACCGAACTGGTCCAGCAGAATCCGTCACAATCACCAGGGCCGGGTCGATGTGCTCTCTGACCGGCGCACGACCGAGGGCCGGCACACGAAGGAGTTGGCGTATGGGCCTGAACGAGCTGTCCGGGGTGCTGTGGCGTGAGCGCCAGCTCCTGGAGCTGCTGCTCTTCAAGCTCGAGGAGGAGCAGCTGATCCTCACGAGCGGACGGACGCAGTGGCTCGGCCACGCCACCCGCGAGGTCGAGAGCGTCCTGGACCAGATCCGTGACGCCGAGCTCGGCCGCGCGGTCGAGGCCGACGACGCCGCTCGTCAGGTGGGCGCCCCCGAGGGCAGCAGCCTGCTGGTCCTCGCCGATGCCGCCCGCCCGCCGTGGGACGACCTGCTCAAGGAGCACCACGAGGCCTTCGTCTCCCTGACCGACCAGATCAATGCGCTGGCCGAGGGCAACCGCGACCTGCTCGCGACCTCGCACCGCGCCGCCCAGGAGACCCTGATGACCCTGCAGGAGAACGTCCAGACCTACGACCCGCGCGGCGCGACCACCGGTTCCACCGGTGGCAGCATGCTGCTCGACCAGGCCCTGTGATCCCCCGATGAGCTTCTCCGGCCTGTCCATGGCCCTCTCCTCGATGATCGCCCAGCGTCAGGCGCTCGAGGTCACCGGGCAGAACATCGCCAACGCCAACACCAAGGGCTACACCCGCCAGCGCGCGGACATGCTGTCCATCGAGGCGCTCTCGGCTCCGTCGATGCACTCGGCCGGCCTGAGCGCCGGCAACGGTGTCAAGGTCAGCGGCATCACGCGGATCGGCGACATCTTCCTCGACGCCCGGGTCCGCTCGGAGACCTCGGGCTCCTCGTTCCAGGCGGCCCAGGCCAAGGCCCTCAACCGCCTCCAGTCGACCCTGACCGAGCCCTCGGACACGAGCGTCGCGGCCCAGCTCGCGAAGTTCTGGGCCGGCTGGCAGGACGTCGCCAACAGCCCCGACGACGCCGCCGCCCGCAACGTGCTGATCGGCCAGGCCAACGCGCTCGTCGGTCAGATCACCACCGGCTACCGTGCGACCGAGACCCAGTGGTCGCAGATGCGCACCGAGGCCTCGACCCTGGTGACCGAGGTCAACACCACCGCCCAGGCGGTCGCGCACCTCAACGAGCAGATCCGCTCGATCACCGTCTCCGGTGGATCGGCCAACGAGCTCGCCGACCAGCGCGACCTGCTCATCACCAAGCTCTCGGGCCTGGTCGGGGCCGAGGCCCGCCACCGCGAGGACGGCACGGTCGACGTCATGGTCGCCGGGAACGCCCTGGTGCGCGGCATCAGCGCCAAGCCCGTCGCCCTCGAGGGCTCGGTGCTCATGGAGGAGGCCACCGTCACTCCCCCGACGGGCGACCAGGTCCGCCTGGTGTGGGCCAACAGCCCCGACGTCCCGCTCAACCCCCAGGGCGGCACCCTCGCGAGCCACCTCGTGAACCTCGCTCCCGGCGGGCTGCTGGCCTCGGCCGCCAACTCCTGGAACGAGCTGGCCACCACCCTCGGCACGATGGTCAACGCCCAGCACGCCACCGGGGTGGACGTCGCCGGGAACCCGGGTGGCGCAGTCTTCGCCTTCGCCCCCGGGGCGGCCGCGGCCGGGATGTCCGTCGCGATCACCAACGCGGACCAGATCGCCGCCGGCTCGCCCGGGCAGGGCGCCTTCGACGGCTCCGCCGCCGACGCGATGTCCCAGCTGGCGAACCTGCCGGGTGGTCCAGACGCCTTCTGGCGGGCCTTCGTCGTCGACATCGGCGTCAAGACCCAGGCTGCGGACCAGCGAGCGACGGTCACGGCCGCCGCCCGCGCCACGGCCGAGAACCTCCAGCTCTCGACCACGAGCGTCGACCTCGACGAGGAGTCGATCAACATGCTCGCGTACCAGCGGGCCTACGAGGGTGCCGCTCGGGTCCTGACGACGATCGACGAGATGCTCGACGTCCTCATCAACCGCACCGGACGGGTGGGCAGGTAGCCATGATCTCTCGCGTCACGCAGCAGACGGTCCAGAAGTCGACCCTCGCGAACCTCCAGCTCAACCTCAGCCGGATGTCCGACCTCCAGGGTCGGCTGTCGGGCGGCAAGCTCATCACCAAGCCCTCCGACGACCCGGGCGGCACGGCCAGCGCCCTGCAGCTGCGCGCGAGCCAGCGCGCCGCGGAGCAGGTCGCACGCAACGTCGACAACGGCATCGGCTGGCTCGGCACGGTCGACTCCGCCCTGCAGACCTCGCTCGACTCGCTGCGCCGGGCCCGGGACCTCACGGTCCAGGGGGCCAACGGCTCGATGAGCGCCCAGGCCCGCGACGCGATCGCCGTCGAGATCGAGGGCATCCGTAGCGCGATGCTCTCCGAGGCGAACACCTCCTTCCTCGGCCGCAGCGTCTTCGCCGGCACCTCGAACACCGGGGTCGCCTTCGCACCGGACTACACCCACCAGGGCGCACCGGGCTCCTCGGTCGAGCGGCGGATCTCCTCCGACGCGACCGTGCGCGTCGACGTCGACGGCTCGGCGGTCTACGGCCAGGGTCCGTGGGACCCGGTCACGGCGACGGGGTCGGTCTTCGGCCTCCTCGACCAGATCGCTGCGGACCTGCGCGCCGGGCTCCCCATCAGCGATCACATCGCCCACCTCGACACCCGGCGCGACAGCATGCTGGGTGAGCTCGGGGCCGTCGGGTCACGATACGGGCGGCTCGAGACCGTCCAGCAGGGGGTGCAGAAGACCATCATGGATCTCAAGGGGCAGGTCTCCGCGATCGAGGACATCGACCTGGCGGAGACGATGGTCGAGCTGCAGTCGCAGGAGGTCGCCTACCAGGCTGCCCTCGGCGCCACGGCACGCGTCCTGCAGCCGAGCCTGCTGGACTTCCTCCGATGAGCGCCACCGTCACCGTCGGGACCACGGCCACGGCCGCCCCCGGGCGACGGTCGGTCACCGCGAACCTCGACTTCGCCGAGGCGATGCCGGGCATGGCGGGGCTGCACAGCTTCGAGCTCGCCCCGCTCGACGACACCGGCTTCCTCTTCGCCCTGCGCAGCACCGAGGACGCCGGCACCCGGCTCTTCGTCGTCCCGCCCCAGGCCTACTTCCCCGAGTACGCACCGGCGCTCTCCGGGGCCCGCCACTCCCTGGGCACCACCGAGGACCCCGTGCTGCTCGTCGTCGTGCACCCCGGTCACGACGGCGCCTCGCCGACCGCCAACCTGCTCGCCCCCATCGCCGTGGACCCGTCCACCGGCCGGGCCGTGCAGACCGTGCTCGACGGCGACGAGTGGCCGCTGCGCGCCCCCCTGGGTGCCGGTTCCTCCGCGGCCTGAATCACCGAATCACCCGTTCGCCGTGCGCCCCGAGCGGGCGAAACCGTCACAACCCGTCCCCGCGTGCCGATGGGTCGGCCAGCTACCCATCCGCTCGAGGAGCACCCGTGAACACTGCCCCGCCGGCCGCCCCTGCCGCCCCGTCCGTCCTCGTCCCCGCGACCACAGGTGCGGTAGCCCCCCGCGTGCAGATCCCCGCGGGTGCGGTGTCGACCGTTCACCGTGACCCGGTGGCCGACCTCAGCGGCCGCGTGATCGGCTACACCGTCGCCGTGAGCGTCGACATGACCCACGTGCCGACCCAGCAGACGGCGCAGCGCCGCACAGGACCGGTCCCGGTCCCTACCGACGTGCTGCACGAGCACTACCTGACCCTCGACCTGCCGAGCCTCGTGGCCGACCGGTACGTGTTCCTCCCCGCGACCCCCCTCATGCTCGACGGGTTCGTCCCCGGACCGGTCACCCCCGGGCGCCTGGTCCTCGAGCTGCCCGCACGCTACGAGCACAGCGACGAGGCCGTCGAGCGCGCCGCTGCCCTGCGTGCGCTGGGCGTGCACCTGAGCCTGCTGCACTACCGCGGCGAGGCCGAGCAGGCCGCGCTGCTGCCGCACCTGAGCTTCGTCGTCGTCGACGCCAACGAGCCCGACCTGCCCCTCGCCCGTCTCGTCCACCAGGCCCACCAGGCCGGGGTGCGCGTGCTCGCGGCCGACGTGCAGACCAGCCGGGTCGAGAACGACTGCCGCGCGGCCGGGGTCGACGGCCTGCGTGGCGGGTACGGCGCCCGCGCCGACGCCCAGGCCGCGGGCGACCCCGAGGGGGACCCGCCCACCGGGCCCCGCGTGCTGCGCGCCGGCGAGCTCCAGTGCCTCGCGCTCATGCACCTGCTCAGCCAGCCCGAGGTGGACTTCGCCGCGGTCTCCCAGGTGGTCGACACCGACCCCGTGCTGACCCTGCGCGTGCTGCACCTGGTCAACTCCGGCGCCTTCGCCCTGGTCAGCCAGATCGACACGGTGCACCAGGCCGTCGTCCTGCTCGGGGTGCGTGAGGTCACGACCCTGGTCTCGGCACTCATGCTCGACGCCCGGCCCGACGCGATGGACTCGCTGTGGTTCATCCTCGCCCGCGCCCTCGCCTGCGAGACCCTCGCCGAGGACTCCGCCGCGTACACCGTCGGCATGCTCTCCGGCCTCGCCGTGCAGCTCGGGGTCCCGGCCGACGTGATCCTCGAGACGGTCGGCGTCTCCGACGCGGTGGCCGACGCGATCCGCGCCGAGGAGGGCCCCTACGGCCCGGTGCTGGCTGCGGTGCGCGCCCACGAGCGTCGCGACGAGCCCGGGGTGCTCGCGACCGGCCTGCAGCCGTCCGACGTCTCCGCCGCCTACGTGCGCGCCGTCGCCGACGCCCTCGAGACCGCCCAGGCCGTCACCCGCGACGGCGGCGCCTGACCCTCCGGGCCGCAGGCCCGCCCTTGCCCAGCCGTCCTCGGCACGCCCTCTTCCTCCCATGCGGGCGCCGTCGCCGTCCTCGGCCGACCGGGGTCGACTGGGGTCACCATGCGACCCTGACCGACCCCGATCCCCGCGGGCGGTCTTCGGCACTTTGTCGACGTCGCACATCTGCACCGCGGACGCACGTGTGCATGGGCGTCCTCGGTGCGAAGGTGCGACCTCGGCGTGAGACGGCGCGCGCCTGGGTGGCAGCTGACGGGTGCGCAGGGTCGGGGTCGATCGGGGTCACCATGTGACCGTGATCGACCCCGGTCTCCGCAAGCCGTCCCTGGCGCTCGCCCGGCGTCGCACATCTGCACCGAGGGCGCACGCACGGCCTCTGGCGCCCGGGTCCTGGGTCTGGGAACGTCAGGGGCATGAGCTCATCGACGGAGTCCCCCCGGGCTGGCGCCCCCGTCATCCAGCGGCACATCGCGCTGGTCGCGCACGACAACATGAAGGTCGAGCTGCTGCGTTGGGCGGATCACAACCGCAGCACCCTCTCCCACCACGTGCTCTACGCGACGGGGACCACGGGCACCATGCTCGAGTACGAGCTCGGCCTGCCCGTGCACCGGTTCTTGTCAGGCCCGGTGGGCGGGGACCAGCAGATCGGCGCGAAGATCGCCGAGGGTGGCATCGACGTCCTGATCTTCTTCTGGGACCCCCTCGAGGCGCAGCCTCACGACCCCGACGTGCGCGCCCTGCTGCGCATCAGCACCGTGTGGAACGTCCCGACCGCGACCAACGTCGCCACAGCCGACCACGTCATCTCTTCCCCCTTGCTGGGCAGCGACTACGAGCGTCGCCGGCCCGACGTCGGCCCGCGGACCTGGGAAGGTGCGTCCCCCACCGAGGGCGACGGGGACGACGCCGAGTAGGCCGCACTGGTTCGCGCCGGGAGTCACCCCGACGACCTGGTCCCGCGGCTCGGGCATCAGCCCAGTGACCGCGTCCCGCCGCTCAGGTCTCGGACCAGACTCCGAGCTCGTTGCCCGCGGGGTCGCGGAAGTGGAAGCGCCGACCGCCGGGGAAGGCGTACGGCTGCTGGACGACGTCGCCCCCAGCCTGCTCGACGGCCTGCACGGTGGCGTCGAGGTCGGTCGAGAACAGCAGGATCAGCGGGCCGACCGTGCCGGACAGGGCCGCGGGGTTCAGGCCCCCCACCTCGCCCTCGCCGTCGGCCGACCGGATGCCCGCGTAGGCGCCGTCGCCGTAGTCGTTGAAGCTCCACCCGAAGGCCTGAGCGTAGAAGGCCGTCGAGGCAGCCAGGTCCGGGGCAGGGAGCTCGACGTAGTCCAGGGCGTGATGGGTGTGCACCATGTGGACCACGCTACGCGCGGGCACCGACATGCTCAGGCCGGGGCGGCGGCACTCCCGGACACCTCAGCGCGGTCGGCGGCTGCCTGCTGCAACCCCTGCTCGAGGACGGCGGGGTCCTGCGCCCCCGAGACCCCGTACCGCCCGTCGATCACGAAGAAGGGCACCCCGGTGATGCCGTAGGCGCGAGCCTGGGCGATGTCGGCGTCGACGTCGGCCTCGTAGGTTCCGGCGCGCAGGGCCTCGAGGGCCTCGGTGCGGTCGAGCCCTGCCTCAGCGGCGAGGTCGGCGAGCTCCTCGTCGTGGCCCAGGTGGCGGCCCTGCTCGAAGTAGGCGCTGAAGAGCTTCTCGACCAACTCGCGCTGCATGCCGCGGGCCTTGGCCAGGTGGGTGAGCTGGTGGGCCTTGCGGGTGTTGGCGTGGTGCAGGGCCGCGAAGTCGTAGCGCAGGCCGACGCCCGCGGCGATCTCGGTGACCTGGGTGAGCATCTGCTGCACCCGGTCGGCGGGGACGCCCTTGTGGTGGGCGAGGAAGTCGATCTCGCTGCCCTCGAAGTCCACCGGGGTGTCCGGGGCGAGCTCGAAGGAGTGGAAGGTGAGCTCGACGTCGAGGGCGTCCTCGGTGAGGGCGTAGCGGCGCAGGGCCTCCTCGAGCTTCCGCTTGCCGATGAAGCACCACGGGCACGCGATGTCGGACCACACGTCTACGGTCAGGGCTGAAGGCATGCCGGTGCCAACATGGCTGGTCGTGGCGGCATTCCGCGGCGATCACGCATCGGGGCACACGTCGCAGCAGAGCGTGCGGAGGTGAGGGTGACCCAGGTGGTGTCGAGCCATGAGCTGTCGCTGCTGCGTCTGGTCGCGCAGGGGTTGGCGGGCCCAGGCCCGTGGGCCGACGACGGCGCGGGGTCTGCCGGTCCGGTCGAGCGGGCGACGGCGGTGGTCGAGCACCTCGCGGCGGTGCAGGCCCAGGATCTCCCCGGCGCGCTGGCCTCGGTCGCGCTCCGCGCGGGCTGCTCGAGGAAGGACGTCGTCGCGGCCCTCGACGCCGGGAGGGTGGTGCGGTCCTGGCCGATGCGCGGCACCCTGCACCTGACACCCGCGCGGGACCTCGCGTGGATGGCGGCGCTGATGACCCCGCGCTCCCTCGCAGCCGCAGCCAAGCGGCGGGCGGAGCTGGGACTCACCGACCAGGACCTGGTCCGTGCGCAGGACGCGCTGGTCGCCGCCCTGAGTGGCGGCGGGGCGATGACCAGGGCGCAGGTCCTCGCCCTCTGGGAGGAGGCCGGCCAAGGCACCACCGGTGGCCGGGGCTACCACCTGATCGTCCGCCTGGCCGAGGGCGGCGTGATCTGCCAGGGCCCGACCGCCGACGGCGAGCCCCAGTTCGTCCTGCTCGAGGAGTGGGTGCCCGAGCCTCGACACCTCGACCGCGAGGAGGCCCTCGCCGAGATCGCGCTGCGGTACTTCCGCAGCCACGGACCCGCGACGATCCAGGACCTGGCCAGGTGGACGAACCTCACCATGGCCGACGCCCGGGCAGGTCTGGCGGCCGTGACCGACCAGCTCACGACCCTCGAGTCCGACGGCCGCACCCACTACGTGGACCCCGCCGTGCCGGACCGCCTGACCGAGCACCGCGCCCAGGCCCGCCGCACCCTGGCCCTTCCGGGCTTCGACGAGGCGGTCCTCGGCTACGCCGACCGCACCTGCCTGGTCGCCCCCGAGCACGCCCAACGTCTGGTCCCCGGCAACAACGGCGTCTTCCGCAACACCATCGTGCACGACGGCGCCGCGGTCGGGCTGTGGAAGTGGACCGGGCGGGGGAAGAAGCGGGAGGTCGAGGTCGAGTGGCTCGCGGAGGTCGGCGCGAGGGTCAGGGGACGCGTGCCAGGGCTGGTGAAAGCGATCGGGCCATAGCACCCCTCGCCAAACAGCATGATGCGAGACAAAGACAAGGCTCATCACAGTCGCGGGTGTAGTTGGGGTGTGGACGCCGCGGCTGACGGAGGCGATGACCGCGGTGATCATCGTCGGGCCCGTGGCGCGGTCGGGACGTGACGGCGCTCGTGATAGCGATCGGCACTGGGCGGGTCCTTCGCGAAGGAAGGCAGGTTCACTCGCGGGCTAGCCACGCGATCTCTCCAATAGTCGGGTCGCGACCCAGAGCATTCCACTCCTGAAGAGCCCGCTCGACTCCGCCTTGTATTGGCCAGGCAGTAAATGAACCGGAGCGCTCGTCGAGGGTCCCGAGCCGTACGGCGGACCCGACGAGACTCTCCAGAACGGCTCTTGCCACCCTCCGTACCTGCTCGTCATCAGCTCCCTCAAGGGCGCGCCTTGTATGCCACCGGACCACCCACAGCCCAACGTAGTCATCGTCGAGTTCACGACAGATCACGTCCCGAACCGCTGCGACGACCGCCGCCTCGGACGGCGTCATGGATTGAACTTCACTTTCCTGATATCAACGCCCGGGATGTCGACGTCGATTGTTGCCGCCGTGTTCGGGCTCTTTGGCGACATAATGGTCCGCAACTGCACGAATCCACCCTCGGGCAACTCGACACGAGTCAGTTTTTGGTTTTGGGCCACGACGACCCCCCCTTGTCTCAATTGCGCGAATGCGGCTTGCGCCTCAGGGAGCCCGCCCGCAACGACGCGGATGCTAGCGTCCGTGCCAGCTCGTCCAATCGGCGATCCGCCTGGCATCAGTAGATCGTCAACGCTACTACTCACTGCAGTGCCACCAGTTGCGCCAGTTGCGCTCCTCAGACGCGACGCGGCAGCGGCTCTGCCGACGGCGCTGGCGATCCCTCGCGCGGCCAGGGCGCCGGCTTGCCCTCCGAGTGCGGTGGCTAGCGCCGTCGCGAGACCCTCGAGCTCGCAGCTGAGTTCGCGGCACGGCGGTGCGCAGTCCTGCTCGCTACAGATCTTCTCGTGCGAGAGGGCGTCGTCGTACAACGTCCAGGCGACCTGCACGTTCGGGTCGTTGGCTAGTTCCCTCTGGACCGCCGGGGTCCAATCCCTGATGACTCCAGCGTAGTCACCGGCGTTGTACTTGATTGCTATGGAGTTGACGGTCGTGCGTGCGGGCTTGCCCACCGTGATGGGTCCACTGCTGGCCTTCGCAGCGGGCGCACCGCCCGCAGACGACTTCTTGGTGGAGTACTTCTTCCACACCGCACCGAACTGGCCGTCGATCATCGCGGATCCCGGGAGGTACCCGGTGGGATCTGTCAGCGTGAGCGGGTTGTTGTTGGCGTAGGAGTACCCGTGCCACTGCTGGGGCTGGCTCAGATCAACGACGGGGTCCACCGAGATGAAACGTCCGACGGCTTCGTCGTAGTACCGCGCCCCCAGCAGGGTCAGTCCTGTGACGTTGTCCCGGACCTTGCCCAGGAACTGCCGATCCCCAGGAACCGACTCAGTCGTCGACTCACCGCGCGCCCCGCCGTACGGGTCGGTGTACATCCGCGTCACGCTCTGGGCGGTCCACACCGTGTTCGGCACCGCTGCCAGCGGTGTGCCGTGATGATCGTTGACCAGAGAGGTCACTCCGCCCAGACCGCGGTCGGTGCGGACCGCGACCGTCTGGCCCGCGAAGGAGTAGTACCTGGTCGCCGAGACACCACCGGTCGGATCGACGTGCAGCTCCTGGCCGCCCGGCAGGTAGACCGTCGTCCCACCGCTGTCCGTCCTGGCGAGCCGGTCGCCGTTCGCGTCGTAAACGAACCTCGCGCGACCATCCTCGAGAGAGTCCTCCCCCTCCGTACCCCCGTCAGGGATGTCGACCTGGGCAGTTCCCCCTCCGCGTCCCAACCCAGCAACTGCAAGGGCACGTCCGGCAGGTCACGCCTGACCTGATTCCCGGCGCCGTCGTAGGTGTACGTCGCCGACTCGCTGCCGTCGGGGCCCACGCTCGAGGTCGAGGGCAACGCGTGCGGGCCGGCCGTTCCGGTGCCGTACTCGTACGCCGTGGTGGTCGCCCCCGTGGTGCCATCAGTCGCGTGCTCCACCAGGCGTGTGCGGTTTCCCAACGGGTCGTACTCGTACTGGGTCCAGTACGGAGCAGCACCACCCACGTGCTCAGGACGGACCTGGCTCTGCGCCATCCCGCAGTTCGCCGCGTCCGCAGCCGTCCACGCCGAAGTCAGCCGCCGCAGACCGTCGTACCCGAAGCACTGGTTGTCCTCGAACTGCGCCCCTGCCAGGACGGCGTTGGTGGGCTTGTCCTTCACGCTCGTGACGTTCCCCACGGCGTCGTACCCATAGCAGACCGCCAGGCCGGTGCCCACCACCTGCTCGCGCTTGAGCGCGACATGGGTGAGGCGGTTGGTCACGTCGTCGTACTGGTAAGAGACGACGGCGCCGTAGCCGTTCCCGACGTCCATGAGCAACGGCTGGCCGTAGGCGGTGTACCGCGACTCCGCGACAAGCGTGCCCCAGCCGCAGGAACTCGCGCTGCCGGGAGACCTCGGCCCCTACCCCAGCACCGCCAAGCCGCCCCTCACTACACCCTCATCTGCGAAGAACCCCACAAGGGTCAAGTGGCCCGAGAGTCCAAGGCGCCAACTCTACGAAAGGTGGGGCAGACCGGAGTCGGATTGCCGGGCCGGTTCGGCGCAGCCGGGCTTCGACGTCGCGAACACGTCGATGACGGCGGCAGGATCGTCGAAACTGCCGCTAATGAAGACGGGCATAACTGACCTGACCAGAAGCTCAGGAATTACACCACCCCAAGAGACCTGGGAGCATTGCCCCGAACACCCGAAGGACCAGTCGAAAATATCGCCCGCAGGAGGAAACTCCGCGGCCGAGTCGGCAATTAGCAGAAATGCAGTACGCGAGCGACGTAGCACTGTCGCGAGCTCGAGCGTATCGCTTGGGTCCAGGGAGACGACATGGGAACGCTTCACTTTTTCTCCGTCGCGACTCAGGTGATGGCTGAGAACTGATTTCCGTGGCACGTCCGGAAGTAAAGTGCGCACAAGCGCCAAACCGTCCGCGTACTCTGCACGGGTAACGCTTGGCTGCCAAGCCGAGTCAGCCACGAAAAGCCCGAGACTCCCCGTGCCCAGACTCCTTTCAGGTGACACGAAGTTCAGCATCCGTCGCGTGGCCTGCACCGCGGCTCGGTCCAGATCGAGGTTGGTACCGACCTGCGTTGAAATCGTCAGAACACCTGCATCTTCAAGCCCGTAGGCCGCCGCGCGCTGATGTGCCTCGGCGAAGATCGGCCAGTCCGAGGTTCGACGGAAGACACCAGGCTGCCACTCGACGCTAGTAGTCATATTGCCCTCCGTCTTCGGTGTTGAAGTGAGGTCCCCGATTCTGGACAGGATTGTCGGGATAGGCATGACCTCCTGCATCGTCGCGGATACTAATACGCCTCGGACCTGCCGGGCCAGGGACCTCGAACTCATAGGTGCGGCCGGGTTGAACCTGGCCTCTGCGGTCGACATTCGGGCCCACTCTCGCGGGCTGCTGCCCTACTGGGATCCCGCTATCCCGCTTCGCCTGACCGAACGCACCGTGCCTGCCCGACCCCGGCGGTGACAAGTTCGCTGGAGGGCTCCCAGCCGTCCCGCAGTTGTGGACTAGCACGGCCTGCGCCGCGCCGGGCGGGCCACGCTGGGGTTCTGCTGTTGCGGGTTGCCCGGTCAGCACATGATAGGTGTGCAGGTCAGCCACTGTCAGCGTGTAAGCCGGGGCGAACACCACATCACTGGTGTCCACCCCATCCACCGTGGCAACCTCACCGGTCGCCGTCAGGACCTGCTCACCGGGCTCAAGGTGATCAGCCCGCTCGAACTGCTGATCAGTCACCGACCAGAACGGGTGATCCTCCGTCGTACGCGCCACACGACCGTCGATCACCAGCGACACCATCACGTCGTCATGGACGTGCACCGCCTCCACATCCCTGGCCCCGACCTCGCCGGTCTCCGGGTCTGCAGCCTGAACCCGGTCCCCCGGCTCCAGCTCACCGATCGGCTTCGAGGACCCATCAGCGAGCAGCACCCCCGTCATTCCCGCGAACGAGCATCCGGACCGAGCCGACACCGCTGGTCGCGAGTTCGTGGAGGGCCTCAGGCGTTGCGCAGCCGACTGCACGCTGGACGCTGCCGACCGCGCGTTCGCTGCGGCGGTCCGCGCGGTCGCGGCCACGGCACCGCTTGCGTTCGGCGCGACCGCTCGCACCGCCGAGGCCACGGCCGAGGCCGCGCCATAGGCCGTCGGGGCGGTGTATCGAAGGACGGTCCCACCCACGGCACCCGCCGCGCCACCGACCGCGCCTGCCGCCGCGCCGAAGACGGTGTCTCGCGCCAGGGACCTCCACGAGAACGGTTGCGTCTTCTGCACCTTCGACTTCCACAGGTTCGACGCTGCGCCACCCACCGCACCCGCGGCGACGGCACAACCGATCGAGCCCGCACCGGCTGTCACCGCCATGCACCCGGCGAAGGTCACGCCGCCGGCGACAAAACCGACGATCTCGCTCTGGTGCTTCTTGACGAACTTCTTTGTCGAGTTCCACGCGCTCTTCAGCCACGACAGCCCAGAGGGGTCACTCCAGGTCAACGGGTTGTTGCCCGAGTACACGTAGGCGTTGAACTGAGCCGGTGTGCCCGGGTCCAGCTGCGGGTCCACCGAGATGAAGCGCCCCACCAGCTCGTCGTAGTAGCGCGCGCCCAAC
This sequence comes from Actinotalea soli, assembly GCF_017565425.1. Taxonomy (GTDB): domain Bacteria; phylum Actinomycetota; class Actinomycetes; order Actinomycetales; family Cellulomonadaceae; genus Actinotalea; species Actinotalea soli. The sequence goes on along the minus strand of NZ_JAGEMK010000002.1, from coordinate 243,681 downwards.
ATCGTCAGGCCCGTGGCGTTGTCTCGAGTCTTGCCCAGGAACTGCCGGTCGCCAGCCACAGAGTCCGGCGTCGAGGCACCGCGCGTAGCCCCGAACGGATCGGTGTACAGACGGGTCACGCTCTGGGCCGTCCACACCGTGTTCGGCACCGCGGCAAGCGGCGTGGCATGCGGGTCGTTGACCAACGAGGTCACGCCACCCAGCCCACGGTCGGTGCGCATCGCGACGGTCTGGCCTGCGAAGGAGTAGTACCTGGTCGCCGACACACCACCGGTCGGGTCCACATGGAACTCCTGCCCCCCAGGCAGGTAGACGGTCGTGCCGCCGTTGTCACTCCGGGCCAGGCGGTCACCGTTCGCGTCGTACACGAACCGCGCCTCGCCGTCCTCGAGGGTGTTCTCCCCCTCCGTGCCGGGGCCCGAGGTGTCTACCTGCGCGAGCTCGCCCTCCGCGTCCCAACCGAGGAGCTGCAGAGGCACATCCGGCAGGTCACGGTTCACTTGGTTCCCGGCGGCGTCGTACGCATAGGTCGCCGACTCGCTGCCGTCCGGCCCCACGGTCGAGGTCGACGTGAGCGCATGCGGGCCCGCCTTTCCCGCGCCGTACTCGTACGCCGTGGTGGTCACCTCGGCGGTGCCATCGGTCGCGTGCTCCACCAGGCGCGTGCGGTTTCCCAGCGGGTCGTACTCGTACTGGGTCCAGTACGGCGCAGCACCACCCACGTGCTCTGGACGGACCTGACCCTGCGCCATCCCGCAGTTCGCCGCGTCCGCAGCCGTCCACGCCGAAGTCAGCCGCCGCAGACCGTCGTACCCGAAGCACTGGTTGTCCTCGAACTGCGGCCCTGCCAGGACGGCGTTGGTGGGCTTGTCCTTCACGCTCGTGACATTGCCGGCCGCGTCATACCCGTAGGAGACCGCCAGGTCGGTGCCCACCACCTGCTCGCGCTTGAGCGCGACATGGGTGAGGCGGTTGGTCACGTCGTCGTACTGGTAAGAGACGACGGCGCCGTAGCTGTTCCCCATGTCCATGAGCAGCGGCTGGCCGTAGGCGGTGTACCGCGACTCCGCGACAAGCGTGCCCCAGCCGAACCCACCACCCATCCACCGCGGCATCGACGCAGAGTCGAAGTAGGTCGTGACCTTCTCCTGGCCCAGAACCGTCGCCCCACCCGCAGACCCCGCCTCGGTCACCTTCGGCAGCGTCACCGCAGCAACCTGACCGTCCGCGGTGTACTCGTACTTGGTCGTGAAGGAACGGGACTCGAGCGACGCCAGATCACCGACGGCAGGCAGGCTCACCGTGCTGCTCAGAGGCTTGTAGCTGTCGTCATGCACATTGCGAGACTTCGGGTATGACCAGGAGTAGCATCGCCGGTATGAAGCTCTCGGTCAGCCTCGCGGAGGACGACGTCGCGACCCTGCGCGCGTTCCTCCAGGCCCACCCTGACGTCAAGGGCATGTCCGGCGCGGTGCAGGAGGCCGTGCGTGCGCTTCGCGAGCAGCTCGTCATGGACGACTACGACGCCGCCATGGACGAGTGGGACGACTCCGAAGACGGGGCACTGTGGGACGCCACGGCCGGCGACGGTCTCACGCGCGGAGCGCAGCCTGGCGTGGCCGCGCCGTGAGGGGTGAGATCTGGCGGGTCAACCTCGATCCGGTGATCGGCTCGGAGGCCAGCAAGACTCGCCCAGCGGTCGTCGTCGGGCGTCCGGGGACCGCTCATCGCGCGATGGCTGCGGGCCGCGGCGTCATTCCTGTCGTCCCCGTCACCACCGCCATGTCCCGCGTCTACGCCTTCCAGCTGCTGCTGCCCGCAGGGCGCACAGGACTGCGCGAGGACTCCAAGGCGCAGGCCGAACAGCTGCGTTCTGTCGACGTCGGGAGACTCGTCGAACGGGTGGGCTCCGTCCCAGCCGACCTCTTGGTGGACCTCGACGCGCGGATCAAGATCTGGCTCGACCTACCCTGACGTCAGGGCTGCGCAGGCAGGTCCCGCACCATCACCGCACTCGCATACCGCTTGCCCGGCCAGCAGATCCGCTCGACCTCGGCGAACCCCCACCCCCGGTACAGCTCAACCAGGTGCGTCGCCGGCTCCGCGGTGTCGAGCCCGACGTGCGTCGCCCCGGCCTCCTGAGCCCAGGCTCGACCCTGGGCCCACAGCCGCGAGGCCACGCCCGTCCCGCGCCGTGACGGGTCGACGGCCAGCTGGTTGAGCCAGGCGCGGCCCGGTCGCCGCGCCTCCGCACAGAGACCCTGCAGCTCACCACCCGGCGGCATCGACATCGTCAGGCTCCCGAAGAGCCCTGCCTCGTCCTCGACCACCCACGTCTGACCGGCGGACGCGCGGGCGAGGGTCGTGGCCTCGTCCTGGTCGACGGCCGTGAAGTTCAGGCCACGCTCCCCGAGCTCGGCGTACGCCCGGTGCAGCAGGGCGGTCAATGCCGAGGCGTCCCTTGTCGCGAACCGTCTCAGCACCAGGTCCACGTGCCCCCTCAGCGCCCCCTCGTCGTCGCGAGGAGCATAGCCAGCCCGGTCAGAGCACCGCCCCGGCGACCGGCTCGGGCGCCCGCACGGCCTTGGGCTCACCGAGCTTGACCACCACGACCCCGGCCATGATCAGCAGGCCGCCGAGCAGCTGGATGGTGCGCGGCAGCTCGCCGAGCAGCACCCACGCGAAGCCGATCGCGGCGACCACCTCGAGCAGGGCCACGAAGGAGGTGAGCCGGGACCCGAGGCGTCGTCCGGCTGCGATGCCCGTGGTGTAAGCGATCGCTGCGGTGACGATGCCCAGCACCACCAGCGGCACCCACCACTCGACGGTGCGGCCGTCGTAGACGGCGGGGGCGGTCGAGGCCGTCATGGGGAGCACGCCGACCAGGCCGAGCAGCCCGAGGACCACGCTGCCGACCACGAGCCCGCCCGCGGCGAGGGTCAGGGGCGGAAGGCCGTTGCCCTCGTCGGCCGAGATGATGAAGTAGGCCGTCGCCCCGACCATGGCACCCAGGGCCCACAGCACGCCCACCGGGTTGAGGGCGGCGCCGGTGATGAGGTCGAGCACGAGGACCAGGCCCAGGGCCGCGAGGCCGGCCCCGACCAGCGTCATCAGGCTGGGTCGCTGGTGGTGCCGCAGCCACATCCACACGACCACCGCGGCTGGCGAGGTGTACTCGATCAGCAGCGCGGGCCCGACCTGCATGTACTGCACGGCCGAGAAGTAGCAGAACTGCGCTCCTGCGACCGCGAGCACCCCGTACATGACGATCAGCCCGGTGTTGCGGCGCAGCAGCGACCACCGCCCCCGCAGGGCGATCAGCCCGAAGGGCACGACGACGAGGGCCGCGAGCCCGACCCGCACCAGCACCACTGCCCCGGGGCTCCACCCGGTGTCCAGCAGCCCTCGCGCCCACGCCCCGGACATGCCGAAGGCCGCAGCGGAGGCGACGGCGAAGCCCAGCCCCGCGGCGAGGCGCGAGGGCGGTGCGCTCACCGGGCCGGAGGAGGTCACGTCAGGGGCCACAGTCGTCATGGGTCGTGACGCTAGAGCCGCGTCGAGTAATGTGTCAACATGCTTTTTGCTCATGAGACCGAGCTCGCCCTGCAGGCCGCCGTCGTCCTGGCCAACAGCGCCGAGCCGCCGGACACCATGACCACCGTCGCCGAGCTCGACGCCTTCTTCACCGAGTACCTCTACACGGGCCGTCACGACCACGACGCCGCCGAGCTCGCGGAGGTCCGGGCCCTGCGCCCGGCCCTGCGCCACCTGCTGACCAGCGACGCCGAGGCCGCCGCCGCCCAGGTCAACACGATGCTCTCGACAGCCCGCGCGACCCCACGCCTCGTCCGTCACGACGACTTCGACTGGCACATCCACGCTGTCGACGACGACGAGCCCCTCGCCACCCGCATCGTCGTCGAGACCGCGATGGCGATGATCGACCTGATCCGCGCCGACGAGCTCTCCCGCCTCGGCCTGTGCGCCGACGCCGACTGCGAGGGCATCGTGCTCGACCTGTCCCGCAACCGCTCGCGCCGGTACTGCAGCGTCACCTGCGGCAACCGCAACGCCGCCGCGGCCTACCGGGCCCGCCAGTCCCAGCAGACCCAGCCGGCCCAGGACCGGTAGGCCCCGGTCTCGACGACCGGTAGTCCCCAGGCCCGGGCTACTGTGCCTGCGTGCCCACCCCTCCACCCCGCACGACGACGCCCCCCGAGCCCGTCGTCCCCCACGCCGACGGCTTCGCGGCCCGGCGCGCAGCGACCAGTCAGCAGATCCTCCAGGCGGCGGCCCAGGTCATGGCCGACCGGGGCTACGCGGGCACGTCGCTGGACGCCGTCGCCGAGCTCGCCGGCGTGGCCAAGGGCAGCATCTACAACAACTTCGGCTCCAAGGAGCGACTCTTCGAGGCGCTCATCGCCCACACCATGGATCGCTTCAGCGCGACCCTCGCCGCGGCCCCCGACGGTCGCACCGGTGCAGCGGCCCTCGAGGCCGTGGTCTCGGCCCTGCTGGTCGAGGTGCGGGACAACCCTGCGGGCACCCAGCTCCTAGCGGCCGAGCTGTTCCGCATGGGCCGCACCTGGCAGGAGTCCCTCGAGCCGGTGCGCGAGCGCATCGTCTCGGTGTTCCGGGAGGTCATCGCGCAGGCCAACCCCGCCGCGGACGTCTCCGTCGTCGGGCCGGCGGTGTTCGGGGCGACGCTGATCGCCGGGCTCGAGTGGCGGACCTTCCAACCCGAGCGCACGCTCCCGGACATCACCGGCGTGGTGATGGGGAGCGTGCGCTCGGTGCTCGAGCCCGCGGGCTGAGGGCCCGGCCTACAGCGCGCGGCCCGCAACCCGCCGTCGGCCGCGGCGCTCAGGCCACCGGGACCGGCCCTCGGTCGGCACCGCGCGGGGAGCCGCCCGTGCTGCCGGACCCAGCGCCGGCGTCGGCCTCCTCGACCATCGGCGGGTTGTCGCGCAGCACGCGCTGGTAGGCGGCGAGGTCGGTGAAGAGCTCATCGGTCAGCGGGTTCTTGCGCCGCACCACGATGCGCCGCACCTGGTAGACGACGACCGCGACGTTCGCCACGAGGGCCAGCGCGCTCAGGGTGAACAGCGCGCGGGGGTCGTGGGTGGACTGCACCGCGAAGGTCGAGCTGCCGACGAAGGCCGGCACCGCCATGGTGAACATCATCCAGAAGGCCAGGGTCTGGGCCCGGTGCTGCAGCCACGAGCCCTTGGTGATGAAGAAGGCCGGGATGGTGCAGGAGACGAGCAGCGCGGCACCCGCGTAGAAGGCGTGGTCACCGACGGCGTTGTAGACGTAGGCGAAGTTCCACAGGTCGTAGGCGATGATCCAGAACCAGAGCATGTCCGGCCAGATCATGGTGCGGGCCCCGCGGCGGCTCTGGGCGATGTAGATGCCCGCCCAACCGCAGATCGTGAGGATGTTCAGGATCCCCGCGACCCCGTTCATGATGTTCCACGGCCCGCCGACCATCATCACGCCGTCGTGCATGCCCTGGAGGCCGTACACCTCGAAGTCGCGGATCACGGCCTCGAGGATGTTGATGGCCAGGATCGCCGCCGGGAACATGAGCCAGTAGCGGTTCTTGGCGAACCGCGGGATGTAGCGCAGGGCCATGAAGCCGAGGCAGCCGGCCAGGGCCGAGTACACCTTGACCCAGTGGAACCAGCTGCCGGTGGCCGACCCCCCGGTGGCGGTGTGCGGCCACACGAAGATCGTCAGCACGATCGGCAGGACGACGAACAGCGCGATCCCGGCCTTCTTGCTCACGCGGGTCAGCTCGCTCAGGCCGATGAGGACCGCCACGACCACGACCCACATGAGGGCTGAGTACCAGGGGATGGACTCGAACAGGAACATCGTTCCGCACTCCTTCGGGGGCAAGGAGCCACCTCAGCGTGGCTTTGTGTACTCAACAGTACAAATCTTGCCGCGGGGCGGGACGGGTCGGAGGTCCTAGGGGGGTGAGACCACGGACGGCCCCCCGCAGCAGGTGCGAGGGGCCGTCCGTCCAGCAGGGTCGAGGATCACTCAGCCACAGGGATCGCCTGCGCCTCGAGGGCCGACACGGTCGAGGACTCGGCCGCCGTGAGGGCGTCGGGAAGGGTCCCGCTGCCCGAGATCGCGCCGGCGAAGCCGTCCGAGACGTCGTTGTAGACCTGCGTCATCGTCGGGCCCCACACGAAGTCCGCGGAGACCTGGCCGCTGGCCTCGGCGAAGACGTCGTAGATGGCCTGGTCACCGTAGAACTCGACACCCTCGGACAGCACCGGGAGCTCGAGACCCGCGGTCGTGGCCGGGTAGAGGTTGGCCTCCTCGTTGAGCATGGTCAGCGCCTCCTCGGAGGTGTTGAGCCACAGCGCGAACTGGCTGGCCTCGTACAGGTGCTCCGAGCCCTTGAGGACGGCGATGGTCGACCCGCCCCAGTTGCCTGCGCTCTGCTCACCCTCGCTCCACTGCGGCGACGGCGCGACCGACCAGTTGCCCGCGGTGTCCGGGGCCCCGGTCGCGATCGAGTTGGCGCCCCACACGGCCGAGTTCCAGGTCCACACCTCGCCCGAGTTGTAGGCGTTGTCCCACTCGGTGGTCCAGCCCGGGTAGGTCGAGACCAGGTCACGCTCGATCAGGTCGTCCCAGTACGCCGCGACCTCGGTCGACTCGGCGCTGTCCAGGTCGACCGTCCACGCCTCGCCGTCGTTGGTGAACCAGCTGCCGTTGGCCTGCCACACGAAGCCCGCGAACTGGTTGATGTCCGCCTGGGAGAAGTTCGTGATGTACCCGCCGGTCTCCCGGACCTGCTCGGCCGCCGTGGCGAACTCGTCCCAGGTGGTCGGCACCTCGATGCCGTTCTCCTCGAAGAGGTCCGAGCGGTAGAACATGGCCATGGGGCCGGTGTCCTGCGGGACGCCGTACAGTGCGCCCTCCTCACCGAGGGAGGCCTGGGCCCAGGTCCAGTCGACGAACTGGTCCTGCGCCGCAGCGACGTCCTCGCAGACGCCGATGTTCTCGAGCCCGTCCTGCACGCGGAAGTTGGGCAGGGCGTCGTACTCGATCTGGCCGAGGTCAGGGGCGTTGCCGGCCTCGAGCTGGTTGAAGAAGTTCTGGTAGGTGCCGCCGTTGCCGTTGGGCCCGGTCTGCACCGACACCTGGATGTCGGGGTTCTCCTCGTTCCAGACGTCGACGACGCCCTCGATGCCCGGGATCCAGGAGGTGAAGTCCAGCTCGACGGGGCCGTCGGCGGGCTGGCAGGCGCCGGCGTCGGTGCTGCCGCCCTCGCCCCCGTCGCCCGGGTCGCTGCTCGAGCAGGCGGCCAGGGCCAACGGGGCGAGCAGGGCGACGCTGACCGCTCGTGTGGTGATGCGCATCCTTGATCCTTCTTCCGGTGGGTCGGTGATGGAGATGGTGTGGGGGGTTGCTGGGGGGTGGTGCTGGGGGTGGCTACTTGAGGGCGCCCGAGCCGAGGCCCGTACGCCAGAACCGCTGCAGCAGGAGGAAGACGATGATCAGCGGCACGATCGACAGGAGCGCGCCGGTGAGCACGTACAGCCGCAGCTCGGGGACCTGGTTGACCTGGGTGTTCCAGGTGTAGAGACCGAGGGTCACCGGGAACAGGGACTCGTCCCGCAGCATGATCAGCGGCAGGAAGAAGTTGTTCCAGATCGCGACGAACTGGAACAGGAACACCGTGACCAGCGCGGGGAACATGAGCCGCACCGAGACGGTGAAGAACGTCCGGACCTCCCCCGAGCCGTCGAGCCGTGCGGCCTCGAGCAGCTCCTCGGGGACCGCCGAGGCCGCGAAGATCCGGGCGAGGTACACCCCGAACGGGCTCACGATGCTCGGCAGGAAGACCGACCAGAACGTGTTGGTCGCGCTGACCTGGCTGAACAGCAGGAACAGCGGCAGGGCCAGGGCCGTGGCCGGCACCAGCACGCCGCCGAGCACCACGTTGAACACGAGCTCACGGCCCGGGAACACGTACTTGGCCAGGGCGTAGCCGCACATCCCCGCCAGGACGGTCGCCACGAGGGCACCGACCCCGGCGTAGAGCACGCTGTTGAGGAGCCACCGGGGCAGCACCCCGCCCCCGTAGGAGGCCACCGCCGCGATGTTCTCCCCGAGCTGGATGTCGGAGAACCACAGCGCGTTGGTGGTGGTCAGGTCCCCGCGGCTCTTGGTCGAGGCGACCAGCAGCCACCAGATGGGGGTGAGGAAGTAGACCGTGAAGACACCCATGACGAGCATCGCGGCGGTCCGCGGCAGGAACCCCTCGCGCGGTCCGTTGCGGCCGTTCCCCTTGCGCCCCGTGGTCCGGGCCCTGGCGCGGGCCGACGGCGGGACGGCTGCCGTCGTGGTGCTCACTGGAACGCCTTCCGCTGGGTCACCTTGAGGAAGGTGAAGGACAGGATGAACGTGGCGAGCGCGAGGACCACCGAGTAGGCGGCCGCAAGGCTCACGTTGGGCACCGAGGAGGTCGTGTAGACCAGCAGGTTCGGGGTGAAGGTGCTGCTCACGGCCGAGGTGAAGGTGCGGAACACCTGGGGCTCGGCGAGCAGCTGCAGGGTGCCGATGATCGAGAAGATCGCGGTGAGGATGATCGCCGGCATGACCAGGGGGATCTTGATCGCCCAGGCGATGCGCGCCTGGGAGGCGCCGTCGAGCCGCGCGGCCTCGTAGATCTCGGTGGGGATCGCGAGCAGCGAGGAGTAGATGATCAGCATGTTGTAGCCGACGTAGACCCAGGTCACGACGTTGGCCATGGACCACAGGACGAGGTCCGCCGAGAGGAACCCGACCTCCTGGGTCAGCGGCTTGAAGGGCGACAGGTTGGGCGAGTAGAGGAAGCCCCACATGATCGCCGCGATCACCCCGGGCACCGCGTAGGGGGCGAAGAACGCCAGGCGGAAGAACCGCCGTCCCTTGACCAGAGGCGAGTCGAGGAGCAGCGCGAAGAGCAGCGCCAGGCCCAGCATGACCGGCACCTGCACGACGCCGAAGAGCAGCACCCGGCCCACCGACTCCCAGAAGGGCCCGCTGTCCATGACCTGCGCGTACTGGCTGAGACCGCCGAAGACCTCGCGGGGCTCGCCGTAGGTGCCCTCGCGCTCGATGACGAGCATGGACTGCCACACCGCGTACCCGATCGGGATCAGGTAGAAGAGCGTGAACAGCGTGGCGAAGGGCGCCACGAAGATCGCGATCGCCTTCTTGTGCGGCACTTTGACCCTGGCGCGGTTGCGCGCCTGGACGTCCAGGACTGTCGTGCTCATGACGCCTCCTCCCTGATCACACGGACCGCACCGGCCGGCACCCGCAGGGCCTCGGTACGGACCGCCTGGGTGAGCTCGAACCCGGCCACGGGGAGCTCGACCTCGCCGCCCCCGTGGTTGATGACGAACAGGTAGCTGTGCTCGGCGCCCCGGCGGCGCACCACCTCGACCTCGGCGCCGGCCCCGGGAAGCGACCTCGCCCCGGCCTCACGAGCCACCCGGCCCAGCAGCGCGGCCGCGGGCTCGGCGTCCAGGGCGGTGGCCACGTACCAGGCGACCCCGGCGCCGTGCTCGTTGCGGGTCACGGCCGGGACGCCGGGCAGCGGGCCGTCGGCGTAGCGGGTGATGACCTGGGCCGTGACGGCACGAAGGTCCTCGGTCCACAACCGCGCCGTGCCGCCGTCCTCGAGTCGAACCTGCTCGTGGGCCTGCAAGGGGTGGAACTCCTCGGTCACCACGCCCAGCAGGTCGCGGAAGGCCCCGGGGTAGCCGCCCAGGCGCACCCGGTCCTGCTCGTCGACCACGCCGCTGAAGAAGGTCACGGCTGCGTGCCCACCCGCGGCCACGAAGGCCTCGATCTGCGCCGCGTGCTCGTCCCGCACCAGGTAGAGCTCGGGCACCACGACCATGCGGTAGCCGGTCAGGTCGGCGCCGGGGGGCAGCACGTCGACCGTGAGCCCCTGGGCCCGCAGCGCGAGGTAGGCGCGGTGCACCTGGTCCAGGTACTCGACCTCGGTCGAGGGGCGGTTCTCGGCGTCGGCGGCCCACCAGGTCTCCCAGCTGAACAGCAGGGCGACGTCGGCCTCGACGCGGCTGCCCGCGACCTCCTGCAGCGCGGTGAGGGTGCGGCCCAGCTCGAGGACCTCGCGCCAGGTGCGGCTCTCGGTGCCGGTGTGGGGCAGCAGGGCGGAGTGGAACTTCTCGGCTCCCTGGACCGAGGCCCGCCACTGGAAGAAGCACAGCCCGTCGGCCCCGCGGGCCAGGTGGCCCAGGGAGTTGCGCAGCATCTCGCCCGGCCGCTTGGCCACGTTGACCGGCTGCCAGTTCACGGCGCTGGTCGAGTGCTCCATGAGGATCCAGGGGCCACCCTGGGCCAGGCCACGGGTCGCGTCGGCCGCGAAGGCGAGCTCGGCGGTCGGGTCGGCCAGGCGGTGGTCGAGGTAGTGGTCGTTCGCGATGACGTCCATGTGCGGGGCCCAGGACCAGTAGTCCACGTCCCGCCGGTGCGCGGTGACCATGAAGTTGGTGGTGACGGGCACCGTGCTGTGCCGGCGGAGCACCTCGGCCTCGGCGAGGTAGTGGTCGAGCAGCTCGTCGGAGCTGAACCGCTGGTAGTCGAGCGCCTGGCCCGGGTTGAGGGTCGAGACCGTGAGCCGGGGCGGGAGCACCTCGGCGAAGGAGGAGTACCGCTGGCTCCAGAAGCTGGTGCCCCACGCCGTGTTGAGGGCGTCGACGTCGGTGTAGCGCTTCTCGAGCCACCCGCGGAAGGCCGCGGCCGAGGCGTCGCAGTAGCAGAGCGCGTTGTGGCAGCCGAGCTCGTTGGACACGTGCCACAGGGCGACGGCGGGGTGGGCGGCGTAGCGCTGGGCGACCTGCTCGACCAGGCCCAGGGCGTAGCTGCGGAACACCTCCGAACTGGGGCACCAGGCCTGGCGACCCCCGGGCCAGCGGGTGGTCCCGTCGGCCATGACCGGCAGGATCTCGGGGTGCCGAGTGCTCAACCACGGGGGCGGGGAGGAGGTGCCGGTGCCGAGGTTGGCGCTGATGCCGTGCTCGTGGAGCAGGTCGAGCACCTCGTCCAGGCGGGAGAAGTCGTACTCCCCCGGCCGCGGCTCGACGTCGGCCCAGCCGAAGACGTTGACGGCGACGAGCGAGACGCCGGCCTGCTGCATGAGGACCATGTCCTCGCGCCAGACCTGCGGGTCCCACTGCTCAGGGTTGTAGTCGCACCCGAGCACGAGCCCGTCCGCGGGCCAGTGCCGCGCGGGGACGTCGGGGACTGCGCTGCTCATCGTGCTCCCTTGCTCGTGAGCCCTCGGGAACCGCGATGTCCCAGGGGTTTCTGTGACCGTTCACAGAAGGATCAAACCGACACGAGGTGTGTGCTCTGTGACCGGGCACAGATTAAGTACGGGTTTCTCTCGGTGTCAACACTCTCGTCCTCGAGCGGCGCTGCGGCGAGCGTTCTCCACGCTCATGGGCGATACGATCCCGGCATGTCCACGGCCGGGCCGCGACCCCGTCGCGCCACGATCCGCGACGTCGCGCTCGAGGCCGGCGTCTCGCGGGGGACCGTCTCGCGCGTGCTCAACGGTGAGCCCTACGTCTCGGCCCAGGCCCGTGAGGCCATCGAACGGGCGGTCGCCCGGGTCGGCTACGTGCCCAACTCCGCCGCCCGCAACCTGGCGACCCGCCGCTCCCAGGCCATCGGCTTCATCGTCCACGAGCCCCACGAGCTCTTCCTCGAGGACCCGAACATCGGGGCGATCCTGCTGGGGGCCAACCGGGTGCTCTCCGGCTCGGACCACCAGATGGTGAGCCTGGTCATCGACTCCGAGCGGGACAGCCGGCGCGTGGCCCGCTACCTCAGCGGCGGGTTCGTCGACGGCGCCGTCGTCGTCTCGGCGCGGCAGGACGACACCCTGCTCACCACCATCGCGCGGCTGAGCATCCCCGCGACCCTCGTCGGCCGACCGCCCGCGACCTCCCGCGTGCCATGGGTCGGCATCGACAACAAGGGAGCGGCCCGCGCGATCACCGAGCACCTGGTCGGCACCGGGCGGCGGCGGGTCGGGATGATCGCTGCCGCGCTGGACCGCGACTCCGGGGCCGACCGCCTCGCCGGCTTCCGGGACGCCCTGGGCCCGGCCTTCGACCGTCGGCTCGTCGTCGAGAACCAGCTCTACGAGTACACCGCCGGCCGCACCGGCATGATCGAGCTGCTCGAGCGCGAGCCCGAGGTCGACGGCGTGTTCGCGGCGTCGGACGCGATCGCCGCAGGGGCGCTCGACGCGTTGCGGGCCGCGGGCCGCAGGGTTCCCGAGGACGTCGGCGTGGTGGGCTTCGACGACAGCTCGTGGGCCCTGCGCTGCCAGCCCCTGCTCACCACCGTGCACCAGCCTGCCCGCCAGCTCGGCGAGGCGGCCGCGGCGTCGGTGCTGGCCCAGCTGCGCGGGACGGCGACCGACGAGCCCGCGGGTGGGCTGCTCGAGACCCACGTGGTGGTGCGGGAGTCGACCTGACGAAGGGACGCCGTGCAGGGCGGGCCCGATCGCGTCACGACGGCACTCTGGCGGGTACGGGTCGTTCTACGCTGTCGCCATGGTGGGGAAGGGTGAGGGCATGGCAGCAGGCGGGTGGACCTTCCTCACCAACCACGCCCACGTGCTCCTCGTCGTGCGACGGGACCCGCACGCGCGACTGCAGGACATCTCGGCAGCCGTCGGGATCACCGAACGCGCCGTCCAGCTCATCCTGGGTGACCTCGAGAGCGCGGGATACGTCCGACGCACCCGGGTAGGACGCCGGAACGAGTACCTCGTCCTGGGGGGTCCGTTGCGCCACCCTCTGGACCAGGGCCAGGCGGTGGAGGACGTCCTCGATGCGCTGGACGACAGCCCGGGCTGATACACGTAGCGCGTTACGCGTAGTACAGTTCATATATGCACTCCTTCCTCCTCCCGCGGAGCTGAGGCGCGTCCGTGCAGGCCGCCCTCGACACCGTCACCTCACCTGCCGTCCTCGCCTTCCTCCTGGGCGTCCTCGCAGCACTGCTGCGCAGCGACGTCCGTCTGCCGGACGCCGTCCACACGGCGCTGTCGTCCTACCTCCTGCTGGCGATCGGCCTCAAGGGCGGCGCCGGGTTGCGACAGGCTGGGGTCGGAGAGGTAGCACTGCCGGTGCTCGCCGCCGTGGCGCTCGGCATCGTCACGCCGATGCTCGCCTGGGTGGTGCTACGAGCCCTCACCCGGCTGAGCCCCGTCGACCGGGCCGCCGTCACGGCCCACTACGGCTCGACGTCCCTGGTGACCTTCACCGCAGCCGTCGCCCTCCTGGACAGCAGGGGCGACGCGTACGAGCCCTACGCGGCCACCCTGCTGGCGGTGCTGGAGGTGCCCGGGATCCTCGTCGGACTGCTGCTGGCCGGCGGGGCTGCCGCGGCCGCCGGTGCGGGTCGGGCAGAGGCCGTCCGCGAGGTGCTCACCGGCCGCAGCATCATGCTGCTCACCGGAGGCCTCGCGATCGGCGCCCTCGCCACGCCGTCCTCCTACGACACCGTGGCCCCCCTGTTCGTCACCCTGTTCCCCGGCGTGCTCGTGCTCTTCCTGCTCGATCTCGGCGTCCTGGCAGGGCGCCGGCTCCGCGACGTCCCAGCCGCCGGCCCGGGCCTGGTCGTGGCCGCCGTCGTGATCCCGGTGGTCAACGGCTCCCTGGGAGTGCTGGTGGGCACTGCCGTCGGCCTGTCACCGGGAGGGGCTGGACTGCTGGGAGTCCTCACAGGCAGCGCGTCCTACATCGCCGCGCCGGCCGCCGTCCGACTCGCACTGCCCCAGGCCAACCCCGCCTACTACCTGACCACGAGCCTCGGGGTGACGTTCCCCTTCAACCTCGTCCTGGGTATCCCGTTGTACTTCGCGCTCGCCCGAGCGCTCGGCTGAAAGGCTCACCAGCATGCGCACCGTGCCCGTCGCGTGCCTGACGATCGTCGCCGAAGCCGTCGTCGAGGCGCGCCTGCTCCGTGACCTCGAGACCGCCGGCGTCCGCGGCTGGACCGTCACCTCCGGCCAAGGCAGAGGCACCAGCCACATCGACGCCAGCGACTGGGAGGGGGCCAACGTCCGCATCGAGACGTTGCTGTCGACCACCGCCGCCGACCGGGTGCTGGCGATGCTGTCCCAGGAGTACTTCCCCCGGTTCGCCGTCGTGGCCTGGGTGACCCCCGCGCAGGTGGTCCGGGGCGACAAGTTCCTCTGACGACGACCACCCCGGGACCACGGCGAGCGACCCAGGCGGCGCCGACCCGCGACTCGAGTGACCCCGGCCCTCTCCGCACCGCGCGGCCCGAGCCTCGCCCCTCACCCCCCGACGAGCACCTGCACCAGCAGGATCTTGACGATGATCCCCAGGGCGAACAGCGCCGCGTACCCGGCCTCGACGCGCTCGTCGACCACCCGCGAGCTCGCGTAGGCGAGGATCGCCGGCTGCCCCACCAAGCCCGCGAGCGCGCCCGAGGCGCGAGGTGCGCTCACCCCGAGCCACCGCGCCCCGGCCACGAACAGCCCGCAGGCCAGCCCCACCACCGCGAGCGCCAGCACGACCACCCGCAGCCCTGTCCCGGTGAAGGCCTCGCTCGCGAACGCCTGCCCCGAGGAGAGCCCGACGGCGGCGAGGAAGAGCAGCAGCCCGATCTGCCGGATCGTCAGGTTCGCCGCCTGCGGCATCCCCCACACGAGCGGCCCGGTGCGCTCGACGTGCCCGAGCACCATCCCGACGAGCAACGGCCCGGCGGCCGAGCCCAGCGCGAAGGCGATCCCGCCCGGCAGCGGCAGGGTCACGAGCCCGACGGCCAGGCCCACCGCGAGGCCGATCCCCGCGGTGACGGCGTCGATCTCCGAGACGCGCCGCTCGGAGTCCCCGAAGAACCGGGTGACCTCCTCGAGCCGGTCGCGGGGCACGACGGCGAGCACCCGGTCCCCGAGCTCGAGGGTGAGCTCGTCCCGCGCGAGCAGGTCCAGGTCGCCCCGGCGCACCCGCGTCACCACGCCGTCGAACCGGCCGGGGATGTCGAGCTCGGCGACGGTGCGCCCGGCCACGCGACGGTCCGAGACGACGAAGCGCTGGTGGTCCACGACGGTGCGGTCGTGCGCGAGGTGGGCCTCCACCCGGTGGCCGAGGTGAGCGATCGCGGCGTCGACCTCCTCCCCCGGACCGACGACGACGACCTGGTCCCCCGGGCGCAGCTCCTCACCCTCGTCGACCACCCGCATGCGCCCGTCCCGGGCGAGGTAGGACATCCGGACCTTCTGCTCTCGGTAGCCAGGCACCTCGTCGAGGGCGGTGGGGCGCTCGACCTCGGCCGTGGCCGCGTCGAGGCCGACCCCCGCTGCGGGCTCGGGGTCCTTCCCGGCTGGCCACCGACGCCGGACCGTCGCGGCGACCACGAGGATCGCGACCGTGACACCGACCGGGTAGGCCAACGAGTAGCCGACGGCCGGCTCGGAGCTGTCCGCCGCGGTCTGCGCGGCGGCGAGGGCCGGGGTCGAGGTCAGTGCCCCGGTGAAGGCCCCGGCCTGGAGCGGACCACCCAGGCCGAGGACGTTGCCGAGCATCGCCGTCGTCGCTGCGACCACGAGCAGCACCGCGACCCCGAGGCCCATGAGCGGGAGCTGACGCCGCAGGTCCCGGAAGAAGGTGCTGCCCGCGGCCAGGCCCACCGTGTAGACGAAGAGCGCGAGGCCCAGGGTCTGCACCAGCTCGAGCCCCTCCCCGAGCCGCTCGTCCACGGCGCCGACGGCCAGGCCGACGAACAGCGCCCCCGCCGCCCCGAAGCGCACCGGGCCGAAGGGCACCGCACCCAGGGCCGTGCCGAAGGCCACGACGAGGAAGATGGTCAGCAGCGGCGACCCGGCCAGGACATCCACCACGGGGCTCATGCCCTGACCGTACGGCGGGACAGGCGGTCGCGGGCGCCAGCGGCCCGAGCCGCCCTCCTCGACCGTGCAGGCAACCCTCGACCCGCTGGGGGCAGGCTGGGGGCATGAGCTCCTCGGCAGCCGCCGGACCGGCGCGATGGCACGGGCAGGGTGCCGGGTGAGCCGTCCGCACCTCGACCCACGGCTCGTGGCCCTGGTCGCCGTGGGCGGCATGGTGGGCACGACGGCCCGGTTCCTCCTCAGCACGTCCCTTCCCCACACCGAGGGGGCCTGGCCCACGGCGACGTTCCTCGAGAACCTGGTGGGGGCCTTCCTGCTGGGCCTGCTCCTCGAGACGCTGGTGCGCCGAGGGGCCGAGAGCCCGCGCGGTCGATCCGTGCGGCTCGGGCTCGGGACGGGAGCCCTGGGCGGGTTCACGACCTACTCAAGCCTGGCCCTCGAGCTCGAACGGCTGCTGACCGACGGCGCGTTCGTGATCGCAGCCGCGTACGCGACGGCGACCGTGGTCCTGGGCCTCGCGGCCTGCTTCGCGGGGGTCACCCTGGCCGCTCGGCGGGCGGGGGCAGACCACCCGACCTCCCCTGCGCCGGGAGCAGGGCCGACCGTCGACGGCCCGGGGGCGGTCCGGTGACCCTGCTCCTCGTCGCCCTCCTCGGTGGGCTGGGCGCGGCCACGCGCTTCGTCCTGGACGGTCTGGTGCGCGGCCGGTGGACCCACGTGTTCCCGGTCGCGACGACGGCGATCAACGTGAGCGGCTCGGCCCTGATCGGGCTCCTCACCGGCGGGCTGCTGTTCCACGACCTCGACCCCACCGTCTACCTGGTGCTCGCCGTGGGGTTCTGCGGCGGGTACACGACCTTCTCGACAGCGATGGTCGAGACCGTGCGGCTGCTCCAGACGGGTGAACGTCGCCGCGCCGTCGCGAACCTGCTGGTCTCCCTGCTGGCGAGCCTCGCCGCGGCAGCCGCGGGGGTCGCGGCGCTCTGGCTCATGGCCTGAGCCTGGCCCCGCCCGGGACCCCTGGACACCCTGCCCCCACCGGAGCACAGTGGACGGACCAGGAGGTGTGCCATGGGAGACGTCATCGCCCTGCCGGTACCGGGAGCTGCCTCGCTGCCGGACGTCCGTGGGCAGCACCGCGCCCTGCAGGTCACCTGGCACGACGAGGGCGACGTGGTCGTGCTGAGCACGTGGCGCTTCGGTCGCTGCGTGGGCACCGTTCGCCTGACCGCCGAGGACGCCGCCGCGCTGATCAGCACCCTGGCTCAGGGCCTCGCGCAAGGTCGGGGTCGTGCGCCGAGCGCAGGGACCGGCTGAGCTGCCCTTCCGGTGGAGAGCGGGCCCTGCGCGGGGGAGGATCGCGGCGTGGGCCCCGTCGTCGTGCGGCGTCCTGACCTGACGGACGGATGACGAGGACGCATGAGCTCGACCGACACCAGCCCCGCCGACGCCCTGCCCACGATCGACTGCGCCGACGAGCCGATCCGCATCCCGGGCTCGATCCAGCCGCACGGCGTGCTCCTCGCCGTCGAGCCCTCGACCCTGGCCATCCGCGTGGCTTCGGTGAACGTCGCCGAGCACCTCGGCGCGACGGCTGAGGAGCTGCTCGGGCGGGACGTGCGCGACGTCGTCGGGCCGGAGACGGTTCCTGCCCTGCCGTTGAGCGACGACGCCCTCGAGCCGCGCCGCGTGACCCTCGCCGTGCCCGGGGGCCGGACCCAGACCTACGACGTGCTGGTGCACCTGGCTGACGAGCTGCTGGTGCTCGAGCTCGAGCTGGTGCGGGACGCCCAGGCCGACCGGCCGCGCCGGGCCCGCGTCGCCCTACGGTCCTTGCAGGGAGCTCGGGACCAGGCCGAGCTCGCCGAGATCGTGGCCCGGGAGGTGCGCGCCGTCACGGGCTTCGACCGGGTGATGGTCTACCGCTTCGACGCCGACTGGAACGGCGAGGTGGTTGCTGAGGAGGCCCGTGAGGACCTCGACCCCTACCTGGGTCTGCACTTCCCCGCGTCGGACATCCCCGCCCAGGCTCGCGAGCTGTACACCCACCAGTGGCTGCGGTCGATCCCCGACGCGACGTACACCCCGAGCCCGTTGCTGCCCACCGACGCCCCCACCACGGGACGACCGCTGGACCTGTCGGGCTCGGCCCTGCGCAGCGTCTCCCCCGTGCACCTGGAGTACCTGGCGAACATGGGGGTGCGCGCCTCGATGTCGGTGTCCCTCATCGTGCACGGGCGCCTGTGGGGGCTGGTCGCCTGCCACCAGGTGGACGGACCGCACTACCCGGGCGTCGCGGCGCGGTCCTCGGCCGAGTTCCTGGGGCGTACCGCCTCGCTGCTGCTCCAGGGCAAGGAGGACGAGGCCCGGTACGTCGACAGCCTCACCATCGCGGCCACGGCCGCCGAGCTGCAGCGCGAGCTCACCGCCCAGGCCCGCACCCCCCTGCTCGCGCTGACCGCGGAGGACCGGGTGCTCGACCTGGTGGAGGGCGCGACCGGCGCCGCGGTACGGCTCGACGGCCAGCTGCGGCTGCTCGGCGAGACCCCCGACGCCGAGCAGGTCACGGCCCTCGCCGAGCAGCTCTGGGCCGAGGGCGGCGGCACCGTCGCCAGCCACCGCCTGGCCCACGACCTGCCGGGCAGCGACCTGCCCGCCCAGCTCGCCGGCACCGCCGCCGGGGTGCTGGCGGTGCGCGTGGCTGCCGGGGCGAGCCGGGACGCCCTGATGTGGTTCCGCCCCGAGGTGCTGCGCGAGGTTCACTGGGCCGGTGACCCCGAGGCCAAGGGCACCGAGGCCACCCCGGACGGTCTGCGGCTGACGCCCCGGAACTCCTTCGCGGCCTGGGTCGAGCAGGTGCGGGGCACCTCCGAGCCGTGGACCGCCTCCCAGGTGGCCGCGGTCGAGCAGCTGGCCCTGGACCTGGGTGACCTGCTGGTGCGACGCAAGGCCGAGGAGGAGCGCGTGGCCTCGGCGCTGCGACGGATCGTCCTGACCGAGCGCCCGCCGACTCCCGAGGGCTACACCCTGGCTCAGCGGTTCCTGCCCTCGAACCACGACGCCCTGGGCGGGGACTGGTACGACGTCACAGCCCTGCCCGACGGCCGCGTGGTCTTCATGGTGGGTGACGTGGCCGGCCACGGCATCGCGGTCGCGGCGATCACGGCCCAGATCCGGCACGCCCTGCGCGCCTACCTCATCGACGAGGGCAGTGCGGCCAAGGCGCTGCGCCGGGCGGGGGCGCTCGTGGCCACCCTGCTTCCCGGCGAGCTGGCGACCGTCATCGCGGTCGAGCTCGAGCCCCGCACCGGCCGGGTGCGCGTCAGTCGTGCAGGCCACATGCCGGTGCTGCACCTGACCGCCGAGGGCGAGGCCTTCGTCCAAGGCACCCGCGGCCCGGTGATGGGGGTCGAGGTGCTGGGCGACGCCGCCTTCCAGGAGGCCGAGCTGCAGCTCGAGCGCGGGGAGTGCCTGGCCCTGTTCACCGACGGCCTGGTCGAGGAGCGCGGCACCCGCGTGATGGCCAGCCTCGACGGCCTGCTCACCCGGGCTCAGGGGGTCGAGCGGGAACCTGAGGCCCTGTGCGACGCCCTGGTGGCCAGCGCGCCGGCCGGGGACGACGACGTCACGGTCGTGGTGCTGCGACGGGACTGAGCGCGGGACTGAGCACAGGCCGGTGCACGCCGCCGAGGTCGGCGAAGAGGTCGGTGTTGAGGTCGAAGGCGGTCCGTGCCTCGGCCAGGACCTCCTCGGTCGCGGCCTCGTCGAGGGGGAGCGCGTCCAGACGGCCCCGGTACTCGTCCTTGAAGAGCTTGGGCTTGGGGATCTCCCGGAACCGGTAGAAGCCCAGCCCCTCCTCCGCCACTCCGTACTCGCGCCCGACGGCGACCCGGATCGACTGCCCGCCCGAGAGGTCACCCAGGTACCGGGTGTAGGCGTGAGCCGCGAAGAGCCCGACGTCGTCCCTGGTCAGGGCGTCGAGGCGGGCCGCGTACCGGTCGGTGGCGGGGAGCAGGCGGACCTCGTGGCGCCAGCCGGCGCCGAGCAGGTGGGCGAGGTCGGCCTCGAGGGCCGGCACCCTCAGCAGGCTGTCCACGACCATCCCGCCGCCGACCTCGGTGGCCGCGACGCGGCGGCCGGCCTCCTCGAGGGCGGTGTAGACCCGGTGCAGCTGGGCCTGGAGGTCGGCGTAGGCGGCGACGTCGAGCCGCCCGCCGACGAGGTCCCCGACGAAGGGCATGCTCTCGGCGCGCTCGTGCTGCTCGCGGGTGGCCTCGCGCAGGAGGACGGAGAGGGTCACCGACCCACCTCACCACGCCCGGCGCGGACCGGGGAATCTGCCGCACGGCTCGTGGCGGAAAGTCGACGCATGATGTCTTCTCTGCCACTGGGCGTGCCCACGCGACGGAGCGAGGCTCGAGGCATGGGCACCGTCATCTTCCTCGTCCTCCTGCTGGGGTTCCTGCTCGCTCTCGGACGCGTCCGCACCCCCTGGGTCGACCGTCGCCCGTGGCGCGAGCACACGGCCCGTGACGTCGGACGCACGGTGCTGCTGGGCGCCCGCAGCATGGTCGACCTGCGACAGGGCTGAGCGCCTCGCGACCCCTCAGACGCCGAGCCACCACCGCAGCCGCGGGCTCCCCGCGACGGTGGTGCGCAGGTGCTGCCGGGCCCGGTCGGCGAGCAGGTGCACCGCGGTGCGTGGCCGGCGCGCCACCCCCGCAGCGAGGCCCCCACGCGCGACCTCGGCCGCGGGCCACCTGACCGACGGGGCCTCAGGGTCGGCCTCGCGCAGCTGGGTCCAGGCGTGGACCTCCTCGCGGGTCGGCACGGCCCAGAAGAGGTTGGTGACCTCGTCGACCGGTGCTGAGAGGTCCAGGTGCGCGGTCGGGCTCCACGCCGCGGGGTCCAGGTGGGTCAGGTAGGCGTCCACCGTGCGACGCACCACCTCCCGGTCGCGGGCCGTGTCCCGTGGCCCCCCCTCGGCCAGGCCCGGCGCGCACAGCTCGAGCACGCGGCGCCGGCCCCGGGGCATCGCGGCGTCGTCGAGGCGGGTACCGGGCTCGATGCGCAGGGGCAGGTCCGGCCCGAGCCGCACCGCGAGGCGCATGAGGGTGCGACCGGGGGCGTCGTCGGTGAAGGTCAGCTCGGCGGCCTGGGTGGCCCGGGCGTTGCGCAGCTCGGAGGCCAGGTGGCTGGTCAGCACCGGGGCGAGCACCCCGGCCGCCACCTCGATGAGGGCTCGCTCACGGCTCGTCCACGCGCGCACGTCGAGCCGTGCCAGGCGCGAGGCCCCCGCCATCGCCGCCGAGAGCCCGTCGGTCGTCTCGCGGTGCCGCTGGAGGAGGACCTCGAACCGGCCCGGGTTGCCGTCGGGCAGCAGGACCCCCTGGGCCCCGGCACGGCGGGCCGCGCGGACGTCGGCGTCGTCGTCGTTGCCGTGGTGGCGCAGGTCCCGGGGGCGCACCCCCTCGCTGGCCGCCACCGTCGCGAAGAGGGTGCCCGAGCGCTTGGAGGTGCGGTGCGCGTGGGACACGTAGAGCACGTCGCCCTCGTGCCACGCCCCGTGGCGGCGCAGCTGCTCGGTGATGAACTCGGCCGGCAGGTACATGTCCGAGACGAAGACCACCCGCCCGGCGGCCTTCCGGGCCTCGCGCAGCCGCGGCAGGACGGCGGGCACCGGGTGCAGCAGGTCCGCCTCGGTGGCCATCTCGAGCTCGGCCAGACGCTCCTGGGCCACAGTGGTCAGGCCCAGGGTGGCACCGAGCTCGGCGTGGATCTCGGCGAGGCCCGTGCCCTCGGGGTCGCTGGCCAGGGCGCGCTGCTCGGCCCGGACCCGGGCACGGCTGAAGGCCTGGGGCGAGCAGGTGATCAGGCCCGCCTCGGCGGCACGCGCCCCGAGCACGTCGAAGACCGCCTGGGCAGGGCTCACGGACCGTACCAGGACCGTCTCGAACACGTCGAAGGTCGCCAACGGGTCGGCGCCGTGGCGGTGCGCACCGGCCGCCGCCGCGGACCGGCCACGGGCCTCCGGCTGGGACGCGGGGCCTCGCTCGGTGGTGGTCACCTGACCAGTGTCACCACGGATCGGACCCGATGGCGCGGTCGGGGAGCAGCCGTCGTGAGGACTTCACGTGCCGTTCACCGACGAGCGGACAAACCCGCACAACCGTGGCACCCGGCCCCCGACCCGAGGTCGGAGGGGAAGGGTCAGACGGCGCGGGCGAAGTCCTCGGCGTGCTGGACGGCCGAGGCGACCTCGGGGTCCGCCGGGTCGACGTCGGCCGTGAGGGCTGCCTCGAGCACCGGCATCTCGGCGAGCACGGGCTCCTCACCGTCGGGCATCTCCTCGGGCACCAGTGCCTGCAGGCCCTCGTTGACGATCGCCGCGGTCTGCGAGCGCCGCACCAGGTAGATCGTCAGCAGGATCACCGGCACGTTGATCACGCTCGGGGCACCGAGCCAGAAGGACCCGATGCCGATCGCATGGACGAACCACAGCACGTTCCCGGCCAGCGACAGCACCTGGGTGGGGATCGAGACCCCGGCCAGGCGGGCCGGGTCCTTGCGGTCCCGCCACACGCGCCGGGCCTGGGGGAGCCAGACGAGGAATCCGGTGATCGAGGCCAGGAACCCGCTGGCCTCGGTGATCAGCTGCACGACGTACTCCATGACGAGGGCAGCACCATGAGGGTGCTGCGAGGTGAATGGGGGTGGGCACCGCTCGGGGGGAGCTCGGTGACCGGGTGTCGCGCCCTGGCGGGAGCGTCACGATCTTAGTCGACATCCCGGGGTGGACCTTGATGAGACGTACGTCATGCCACTCGGCCGAACGGGTGCTTCTGGGCAGGTCAGGGGCCGGTGGTGTCCTCGGTCGGCACCCAGAGGTTCGGGTGGACGGCGGTCCAGCCCTCGGGAGGGCTAGGGGCGCCGTCGGGGACGAGGGTGGCCTCGAGGTGGACGCCGCCGCCGCTCGTGCTCGCCCACTGCCCCTCCGGGCTCCGTGCCAGCCGCCACGGCTCTCCGCAGGACGAACCGATCAGCTCCTCGGCCACCAGGATCAGGCACACGTTGCCCTCACGGTCCGCCCCCGCGTACGCCACCCCGTCGGGCAGGTCAGCGAGGTAGTGGTACCCGAGGATCTCCTCAGACAGGTCGACCTGGCTCTCTGGCGGGTCATCAGGGGGCTCGCCGAGGAGTGCCACGACGTCCTCGGCCGTCGGCTCCCCCCACCACCCCGCGACGTCGACGACGGCGGTGTGCGGGGTCAGCACCTCGGCCGTGGCCACCCCACCCACGGCGAGCACGCAGACGGCGCCCAAGCCACGCAGCGCCGTGCGACGACGCCGGCTGCGCCGGGCCGCGGTCAGCACCTGCCCGGCGTCGAGGGACATCGGCGGGCTCATGGCCTGGACACGGGCGCGCAGGGCGGTGGTGCCGAGGTCCTCATGGGTGCCGGTCACGGGTGCCTCCTGACGATGCTCGCCTCGCCGTGCTGGGTCGTGATCGTCTCCTCGGACGACAGGACCTGACCGGCCGCAGAGCGCCGGAAGGCGTCGTCGGGCCCGATCTCGCTGCGCAGGCGGGCCAGTGCCCGGGAGGCGGTGGACTTGACGGTGCCGACGCTCACGCCCAGGTCGTCGGCGACCTCGGTCTCGCTCAGCCCGACCATGTGGCGCAGCACGAGGATGCGTCGCTGGCGCACCGGCAGGGAGCGCAGGGCCCGGACCAGCTGGTCACGGTCACCGACCGTCGCCTCGTGACCGTCGGCCTGCCCCTCGGGCAAGGCGTCCGGAGCAGCCAGCACCTCGCGTCGGCGTCGACGCCAGGTGTCGATCCGGGCGTTGGCGAGGGTGCGCCTCGCGTAGGCCAGCGGGTCGGTCTCGCGGGCCCGGGGCCAGGCGAGGTAGGTGCTCACCAGGGCCTGCTGGGTGAGCTCCTCGGCGCGGTGCGCGTCGCCGCACAGCAACCACGCGGTGTGCAGGAGGGCGCCGGCGTCAGCGCCCATGAAGGCCGCGAACTCCGCATCTCTCTCGTCCCGCACACCACACCTCTCCGTCGGTCTCTCAGTAGTACACGCTCGGGCGGCCCGGAAGGTTGAGTGCGAGCATCGGCCGGTGACGCGCACCCGACAGATCCCCTGGTGGGCCGTGGCCTCGGCCGTGACGGCGCCGATCGCGATGATCGGCGGCTTCCTCCTCGCCGAGTCCCTCCAGGCTGGTTTCGACCCTGTCGAGGAGACCATCAGCGCCCTGGCGGCGACGACGGCGAGCGCCCCCGGGGTGATGACGGCCGGGCTCGCCGTCACGGGGGTGTGCCACGTGATCACGGCGCTCGGACTGCGCGGGGTGCCGCGGGCCGGGCGGGTGGTGCTCGCAGTGGGCGGCGTGGCGACGGCTGCGGTCGCGGCGCTCCCGGTCGACGTCGCGGGCGGGCCGCACGGCCTCGCGGCGGGGGTGGCCTTCGCGGGCCTCTCGCTGTGGCCGCTCGGCGCGTGGCGGCGCGAGGGCACCGGTCCGCTGCGCCGCGAGGTGGCCTGGGGGGCCGCTGCCGTGCTGACCGGGCTGCTCGTGTGGTTCGTCCTCGAGCTGCAGCAGGTCACGTCGACCGGCGGGGCGCTGACCGGGGCGAGCGAGCGGGTGGTCGCCGGGGCGCAGGCCGTGTGGCCGTTGGTGGTGGTGCTCTGGTTGCGGCGTCTGATCACCGGAGGCCGCGCGGCACGTCCACCAGGACGGCGTGGAGCCCGCACCGCGAAGGACGGGTAGACCGTGCTGGCGAGGGGTTCGTCAGCGTCGGAGCTGGGAGGTCGTGACCCAGCCGACGACGCCGTTACCCAGTCGCACCTTCGTTCTGGTACCAGACGCGGTGACGGCGAGGCGGGACACCGTGGCGCCCTCGCGCGCGGTCGTGGCCAGCGACGACGATGGCGAGACTCCTGTCGTCACCCGGGCTGTCGCCGAGGCCACGTGACGGGTCCCGCTCGCGTTCTCGAGCGCGGTCGCCGTGAGGTCGCTCGCCTGGACCCAACCGACCCAGGTGCCCGCCCGGACCTCGACCCAGGATCCGTCGACCGTCTTGGCGCGAAGGGTGACCGACGTCCCCGAGTCGAGCACCGTGAGGCGCCCGGCGCCGGACACCGGTCGTGTGCGGAGTGCTGGGCCCTCCCTCCGTACCCAGCGAGTGCCCGACACGGCCTTCGTCGTGGCGACAGCAGGCGACGTCTTCGTGAGTGTCACAGCTCCGTCCACCACTGCGGACACCCTCACCGTCACGGACCTTCCAACGACGCCCGAGGGGATCGTGTAGCTACTCCGCGTCGCGCCCGCGATCGGCTTGCCGTCAGCGAACCACTGGAACCTCAACGAGCCGACCGTGCGCCAGTCATGTGTCCGGACGCGCAACGGTCTGCCCGGCGCCGCCGTACCGGCGACGGTCACGTACGGTCGCGCGTCGACACCCTTGTGACCGATGGAGACGTCGGCGAACGGCCGGTAGGCGGGATGGGTCAACGCCAGCTGTACGGAGACGTACTTGCCCACGTCAGCCGTCCTCAGGGCGTAGGTAGAGCTCGAGGCTCCTGCGATCGGCACGCCGTCGCGCAGCCACTGATAGGTACGTGCTGCGTCTGCCGGGCGCTGGTTCGTGACTCTCGCGCTTTGGATCGCGCCGATGTAGTCGTCACCGGTGTGGTCGATCATCGCTGACATCTCCCCCGGCTCCACCTTGACGGTCGGGGACGTGGCGACGGCATCGTCGTATCCCTCGAGCGTGTACGTCGTGCGCAGGGAGACCCCGGTCCTGAAGTCTGCGACGGTCAGCTCGTAGGTCTCCAGGGTCGCGCCCGGGATCGGCTGACCGTCCCGGAGCCACTGGTACGTCCGGGATGCCCCCGCGGGACGAGAAAGGGACTGTTGCCTCAACGTCCCGCCGACGAAGGCCCCGTTCTCGACCTGTGAACGCCCGACGATGACTCCGCGCCGGACCGTGAGGCTGTCCGACGTCACCCTCGACGTCGCCGCGCCGGGCGCGTCGAAGGTCGCGCGGACCGCCACCCCGTGGCCGATGTCCGCGAGCTCGGGGACGTAGCTGTCGGAGGTCGCCCCCGCGATCGGCTGGCCATCCCTCAGCCACTGGTAGGTAGCGGTGCTGGTCCGCGGATAGACGTCTACGGCAGCTTCGAGGGAGGATTGATATCTGGGATGGCCCGCGATCCTCACGTCTGCAGAGATCACCGACGGGTCGACGAGACGAGCCGGGGTCGTCACGGTTGCGCTCTCGTACTCCCATGCCCGGAACGTCGCGGACACGCTGATGGCGCGTCCCGTGTCCTCCTCCGTGACCGTGTAGAGCCTCCCTGTCGCTCCGACGATGGCGTCCCCGTCGCGAAGCCACTGGTGCGTGATCGACGCGCCAGAGGGGATGTCGCTCGACCGGGCCTCAAGGCGCTGCCCCACGTACATGTGGCCGTCCATGGCCAATGACGGAGTCATGGTTCCAGGGCCCAGAGTGCCCACCACAAGGTCCGTCGCGGGCGCGCCAGGGATGCTCGGACGGACCCTGACCGCGAGGACCCCGCCAAGACCCCGGTTCACTCTCCAGGTCGCAGACCCGCCGTAGACCTGCGGGCGGCCATCGACGAGCCAGGAGATCTCGTGCCGGAGGTCCGACGGGACGGCTCCGGTGATGGACACGGTCACGGCCTCGCCGATGCGGGGAGCCGCGGTCGACACAGAGAGCTCACCGGGGTACACGGCGATCACCGGTGTCGAGCGAGCCGTCGTGTCCGTGCGGCCGAAAGCCTGAGCGACGACCTCGACGTCGATCGCGTGACCAGCGTCCGCCATCACGAGCGCATACACCGGGCCGTCCGCGGCGTCGATCGTGGCGCCGTCCCGGCTCCACCGGTAGCTGACGTCCGCTCCCTCGGGCGCTTGCGCCACCACAGCCCTGAGGTTCTCACCGACGACTGGAGCACCCTCGACGGTCACCGAGACGGGTGCAGGCATCTCCGCCGCTCGAGCGGTGCCGACCGTCGCGTGAGCTCCCGCGGGCGCGCTCGGGACGACCAGTCCGAGCGCGCACACGGCCGCCGCAGCCAAGCCTGCCCAGGTCCGGAAGAGGGCAGGGGTCCTACGGTGATCGGCCATGTCGGTCCCGCCTCGACGTCTCGTGCTAGGTCACGCCGAGGCGCCTTCGCACGTCGGTGGACGAAGGGTAGCGGGGCCGAGGCGCCCGATCCGCGTCGTCGACCTCGTGCGGAGGGTGAACTTCTGAACCGTCCGAGGTGGTGAGTCTCCTCTGATCCACCATTGATCCAGGATCGGATGACGCCGCACCCATCGTCACCGGGAGCCCTCCGGCGCGTCATCCCACCGACGCAGAAGACCCCCGGCGGACCGAGGTCCGTCCCGGGGGTCTTCCAAGCTCTGACGTCTCCACGAACCCGAGACGCCTCTGTGCGCGAGGGGGGACTTGAACCCCCACGCCCTTTCGGACACTGGCACCTGAAGCCAGCGCGTCTGCCATTCCGCCACTCGCGCGTGGCGGAGCATCATGCTCCGCGACGCAGAAGGCTAGCACGATCCGGCCGCCGGCCCGCAGGCGTGGGGAGGCAGCCCTGAGAGGCTCTGGCGGATACCATCGGCCAGGACCACTGGCCGGTCCTCTTGTTCGCGCGCGACGCGTGGTGCCCTGGGCGCCCCTCGTCCGCAGGGCGAGGCGCCGACCAGCAACGACGTTTCAGCGGGCCCCCTGGCACCGCCGCTGCAGACGGGAGGAGGTGGCATGGGAGTTCTCGACAAGTTCGAGAAGGGCGTCGAGCGCGTGGTGAGCACGGCGTTCGCGAAGGCGTTCCGCAGCGAGGTCAAGCCGGTCGAGCTGGCCAGCGCGCTGCGCCGTGAGGTCGACGACCGTGCCGCCGTCGTCGGGCGGGACCGCACCGTGGTGCCCAACGAGTTCACCATCGAGCTCTCCGAGGCCGACCACGCCCAGGTCGAGAGCTGGGGCGCCGAGCCGCTGGCCGACGAGCTCGCGGCCAACGTCACCGAGCACGCCACCAGCCAGCGGTACGCCTTCGTCGGCCCGGTGACCGTGTCCTTCACCGAGTCCGCCGAGCTCGAGACCGGCCGCTTCCTCATCCGCAGCGCGACCGTGCGCGGCGCCGTCGCCCCCGCCACCGCCGTCGCCGCGAGCGCGCGCCACCCCCTGGTGGACATCGACGGCCAGCGCTACCTGCTCACCGGCCCGGTCACGGTGATCGGTCGCGGCAGCGAGGCGGACATCATCGTCGACGACCCCGGCATCTCCCGGCGGCACCTCGAGATCCGCGTCACCCCCGACGGCGTGGTCGCGACCGACCTGGGCTCGACCAACGGCACCTTCGTCGAGGGGCACCAGGTCCCTGCAGCCACCCTCGTGGACGGCAACACCCTGACCATCGGCCGCACCCGGATCCTGTTCTGGACCGGGGCGGACGAGGACGAGGACCGGTGATCGGCGGGTGAGCGAGCTCACGATCACCCTGCTGCGGCTGGGATACCTCGTCCTGCTGTGGGCCTTCGTCCTCTCGGCCATCGGGGTGCTGCGCCGCGACCTGTACGGCACGCGGATCGTGAACCGCCGTCGGCCCGGCTCGCGCAAGCCCGTCGCGGCGAGCGCCCCCGCGGCGGCGAGCGAGCGGTCGGCCCCCATCCCCCGGCGCGACGTCGGCCCGCGTCGCCTGGTCGTCACGGCCGGCCCGCTGCGCGGCACGACCCTCCCCCTGGGCAGCTCGGCGATCCTCATCGG
Source organism: Actinotalea soli (assembly GCF_017565425.1). Classification (GTDB taxonomy): domain Bacteria; phylum Actinomycetota; class Actinomycetes; order Actinomycetales; family Cellulomonadaceae; genus Actinotalea; species Actinotalea soli. The sequence continues at coordinate 214,955 of NZ_JAGEMK010000002.1, read as the reverse complement.
CCGCGCAGCCTCCTGCACCCTGGTCCTCGACGACGACTACTCCTCCTCGCGCCACGCCCGCGTGTTCCCGCAGGACGGCGAGTGGCTGGTCGAGGACCTCGGCTCGACCAACGGGACGTTCCTGGGCCGCGACAAGGTCGAGCAACCGACCGTCGTGCGCCCCGGGACCCCGATCCGCGTCGGTCAGAGCACCCTCGAGCTGCAGAGGTAGCCGCGCCCCATGACGATCGCCCTGCGCTACGCGGCCCGCTCCGACGTCGGTCTGGTGCGCGCCAACAACCAGGACTCCGCGTACGCCGGGCCCCACCTGCTGGTGGTCGCCGACGGGATGGGTGGGCACGCCGGGGGTGACGTCGCCTCCTCGGTGGCCGTCGCGCACCTGGCCCCCCTCGACGACGAGGCCCACGGGCCCGACGACGCCCTCGACGAGCTCGGCAAGGCCATCAGCACCGCGCACGACGAGCTCCTCCAGCGCGCCGAGGAGAACCCCGAGCTCGCGGGCCTGGGCACCACCGTCACGGCCCTGCTGCGGACCGGCAACAAGCTCGCCATGGCGCACATCGGGGACTCGCGGGCCTACCTGCTGCGCGAGGGCGAGCTGACCCAGGTCACCACCGATCATTCCTTCGTCCAGCACCTGGTCAACACCGGGAAGATCACCCCGGAGGAGGCCGAGCACCACCCGCAGCGCTCGGTGCTGCTGCGGGTGCTGGGTGACTTCGACATGGAGATCGTCCCCGACCTGTCGGTGCGTGAGGCGCGCGCGGGCGACCGGTGGATGCTCTGCTCGGACGGGCTCTCGGGCGTGGTCTCGAACGACACGCTCGCCGAGACCCTGCGCGGGGTGGCGGACGTCGACGCCTGCGCCGACACCCTCGTCGAGCTGGCCCTGCGCGGTGGCGCCCCGGACAACGTGACCCTCGTGGTCGGCGACGTCGTCGAGGTCGACGCCATGCGCGACGGCGCGGGGCCGGCGACCACCTCGAGCGTCGTCGGGGCCGCAGCCCTGGACCGCAACCGGCCCACCCTCGGCGGGTCGAGCGCCGCCGCCCGTGCCGCCCAGCACTCGGCACGCTCCCGCGCCGACCAGCCGCCGCTGCCCGAGGAGGAGGACGACGAGCCGCCCCGCCGCACCGGGCGCCGCATCCTCACCGCCCTGGGTGTGCTGCTGGTGCTGGCCGCCGTCGGGGCGGGGGTCTACCTGGGCTACGGCTGGACCCAGGACCAGTACTACCTCGGGGTCGACGACGACCGGGTCGCGATCTTCCAGGGGATCCCCCAGTCCGTGGGCCCGCTCGAGCTGTCCTCGGTGGTCGAGACCGGCACCACCGAGCTCGCCGACCTGCCCGGGTTCGTGCAGGACCGCGTCGAGCAGACGATCCCCGCGAGCAGCCTCGACGACGCACGGGACCGGCTCGAGACCATCGAGTCCGAGGCAGCGGGGGACTCATGAGCCCCGCCGGCGCACCTGCGGCGGCCAGCACCTGCCGGGGGGTGCTGTGATGGCCACCGTCCTGACCCACCGCGAGCGCAACGGCCGCACCCTCGAGCTCGGCCTCCTCGCCATCGCCCTGGCCATCGGCGTGGGCGCCTACGCCCTGGTGGGCCTCGCGACCGCGGACACCCTCCCGGTGGACATCGTCGGCTACAGCCTGGGCCTGGTGGGGCTCAGCCTCGGCCTGCACCTGATCATGCGGTGGCGGGCGCCCTACGCGGACCCCGTGATCGTGCCCGTGGTGATCGCGCTCAACGGCATCGGCCTGGCGATGATCTACCGGATCGACATGGCGTACGTCGACCGCGGGCGGGACAGCGCCTTCGCCGAGCGACAGCTGGGCTGGACCGCCCTGGGCATCATCCTGGCCGCGGTCGTGCTGGTGCTCCTACGCGACCACCGCACGCTGCGCCGGTACACGTACACGGCGATGGTCGCGGGGCTCGTCCTGCTGATGCTGCCCCTGGTCCCCGGGCTGGGCGCGGAGATCAACGGTGCGCGGATCTGGATCCGCGTGGCGGGGAACTCCTTCCAGCCCGCCGAGCTCGGCAAGATCTGCCTGGCGATCTTCTTCGCCGGCTACCTGGTCACCACGCGCGACACCCTGGCCCTGGCCGGGCCCAAGGTGCTGGGCCTGCAGCTGCCCCGTCCGCGCGACCTCGGGCCGATCATCCTGGCGTGGGCGGTCTCCCTGGGGGTGCTGGTCTTCGAGCGGGACCTGGGCACCTCGCTGCTGTTCTTCGGGCTGTTCGTCGGGATGCTCTACCTCGCGACCGAACGGATCAGCTGGGTCGTCATCGGCATGGTGCTGTTCGTCGGCGGGGCGGTGCTCGCCGCCCAGGTGTTCTCCCACGTGGCGGCACGGTTCGAGGGCTGGCTCAACGCCTTCGACGACGACGTCTTCAACGCCTCCCCCGGCGGCTCGGGCCAGCTGGTCCGGGGCCTGTTCGGCATGGCCAACGGTGGGCTCTTCGGCACCGGCTGGGGGCAGGGGCGTCCCGACCTGGTGCCCTTCGCCGAGTCCGACTTCATCATCGCCTCGATCGGTGAGGAGCTCGGCCTGACCGGGCTGCTCGCCGTGCTGGTCTGCTACCTCGTCCTCGCCGAGCGGGGCATGCGCACCGCCATCGGCGTGCGCGACGGCTTCGGCAAGCTCTTCGCCGGGGGCATGGCCTTCGTGGTGGCCTTCCAGTGCTTCGTCGTCGTCGGCGGGGTGACCCGGCTGATCCCGCTCACCGGGCTGACCATGCCCTTCCTCGCGTACGGCGGCTCCTCCCTGCTGGCCAACTGGATCATCGTGGCCCTGCTGCTGCGGATCTCCGACAGCGCGCGCCGACCGGCGGCCCCGGCGGGCGGCCCCGTCTCCCCCGAGCCCGAGGTCCCGGGTGACGAGGCCGAGCCGGGTGACACCCAGGGCTTCAGCACCGGGCAGGGTGGGGGCTCGGACCACCAGACCGAGGTCATCGGGGTGGGTGAGCTGCGCCGATGAACACGCCCCTGCGACGGCTCGCGAACGTCACCATCGTCATGTTCCTGGCCCTCATGATGACCAGCACCTGGGTCCAGTTCGTCCGGGCCCCCGACCTGAACAGCGACGGACGCAACGTGCGGACCCTGTACCGGGAGTACGACAACTCCCGCGGACCGATCGTCGTCGGGGGGGACTCGATCGCCTCCTCGGCCCCGGTCGACACCCCCTTCGGGTACCAGCGCAGCTACACCCAGGCCGAGCTCTACGCGCACGTGACGGGCTACTACTCGGTCATCTACGGCCGGTCCGGCATCGAGCAGGCGATGAACACCGAGCTCAACGGCTCGGCCGACTCGCTGTTCTACTCGCGCCTCCAGGACCTCATCACCGGCCGCCAGCCCCAGGGAGCGGCGGTCGAGCTCACCATCGACCCGGCGGCCCAGCAGGCCGCCTGGGACGCCCTCGGGGACCAGCGCGGCGCCGTCGTCGCCCTCGACCCGACCACGGGGGCCATCCTCGCGATGGTCTCCAAGCCCAGCTACGACCCGAACCTGCTCGCGGGGCACACCACGAGCGAGGTGACCGAGAACTGGACCGCCCTCAACGAGGCCGACGGCCAGCCGCTGGCGAACCGGGCCATCGCCGGCAACACCTACCCGCCGGGCTCGGTGTTCAAGCTCGTCACGGCCGCGGCGGCCCTCGAGGACGGGTTGGCCGTCGACGAGCAGATCCCCGCCCCCGACGAGCTGCCCCTGCCGCTGAGCTCGGCGGTGCTCGGCAACTTCGGCGGGGCCAGCTGCTCGAGCAGCGGCACCCAGACCCTGGGCGACGCCCTGCGCGTCTCGTGCAACACGGCCTTCGCCCAGCTCGGGCTCGACCTCGGAGCCGAGCTCATCGGGGAGCAGGCCGAGGCGTTCGGCTTCGGAACCCGCTTCACCGTGCCGATGGAGTCAGCAGAGAGCTACTTCCCCCCTGACCCCGACGCGCCGTCCACCGCTCTCTCGGCGATCGGGCAGTACGAGGTGCGCGTGACCCCCCTCCAGGTGGCGATGGTCTCGGCCGCGATCGCCAACGGGGGCACCCAGATGTCCCCGTACCTGGTGGACTCGGTGCGCAGCCAGGACCTCGACGTCGTCACCGAGACCTCGCCGAGCGAGCTCGGGCAGCCCATCTCCCCCGAGACGGCCGCCGCCCTCCAGGAGATGATGCTCGGCGTCGTCGCCGACGGCACCGGCCGGGCCGCGCAGATCCCGGGGGTCCAGGTGGCCGGCAAGACCGGCACCGCCGAGACCTCCTCCGACGTGCCCCCGCACGCCTGGTTCACCAGCTTCGCCCCGGCCGACGACCCGCAGATCGCCGTCGCCGTCATCGTCGAGAACGGCGGGACCCTGGGCAGCGAGGCCACCGGGGGGGCCGTCGCGGCGCCCATCGCCCGGGCCGTCATGCAGGCGGTGCTCGAGTGAAGCCGGTCGCCGGGATCGCCCTGGGCGGCCGCTACCGCCTCGAGTCCCGCATCGCCATCGGCGGGATGGGTGAGGTGTGGGTCGGCCACGACGAGTCCCTCGCGCGGGACGTCGCCGTCAAGGTGCTGCGCGAGGAGTTCGCGGGGGACGCCGGGTTCCTCGAGCGGTTCCGCACCGAGGCCCGCAACAGCGCGGGCCTGTCCCACCCCAACATCGCCCAGCTCTACGACTACGGCGAGCAGGAGGGATCGGGGTTCCTCGTCATGGAGCTCGTGCTCGGCGAGCCGATGTCCGACCTGCTCGACCGTGAGCCGGTGCTCCCCACACGGCGGCTGCTGCCGATCCTCGCCCAGACCGCCCGCGCCCTGCACGCTGCCCACGCGGGCGGCGTCGTGCACCGGGACGTCAAGCCCGGCAACATCCTGCTGGCCCGCTCGGGCCGGGTGAAGATCACCGACTTCGGCATCTCGACGGCCACCAACCAGGTGCCCATGACGGCCTCGGGCATGGTGATGGGCACCGCGCAGTACCTGTCCCCCGAGCAGGCCATCGGCAAGGCCGCGACCCCCGCCTCGGACATCTACTCCCTGGGGATCGTCGCCTACGAGGGCCTGGTCGGGAACCGCCCGTTCACCGGCCCGACGGCGGTGGACATCGCCGTCGCGCACGTCAACACCGCGGTGCCGCCCCTGCCGGACCAGATCGACCCCGAGCTCGCTGCCCTCGTGATGCGCATGCTCGCCAAGGAGCCCGAGGAGCGCCCCCGGTCGGCAGCCTCCCTGGCCCGCACCCTCGACGAGCTGCTCGACGGCACCCCGCCCGGTGGGATCCCGGTCACCGCCACCCGCCACACCCGCGCGGTCGACGTGCTGCACGACGACATCACCACGAGCTCCCAGCGTGCCGTCCCCGTGCCCGGCTCGGAGGCCACCCCCGGCGCCGCCCCGGCCGAGCCCCCGCCGCCCACCATCGCCCCCACGGACCCCCCGGGGGACCCGGCGCGAGCGACCGGCACCGCGCCGGGCCCCTCCCCCTCGGCCGAGCCGCCCGCCCCCGGTCGCACCTCGGGACGACGTCGGGCCGTGACCGCCCCAGGGCCCACCCGCACCTCGACGACCACGGGCCTGCGCTGGGGCCAGATCTCCCGGCCGCTGCTCGCGCTCATCCTCATGGTGCTCTTCGCGCTCCTCGGCGCGGCGTTCGCCGATACCCTCTGGGGACCGTCGCGCTCCGCGCCACCTCCGGTGGGGTCCGACCCGGTCAGCATCGCGATGGTCACCTCCCCCGGTGCCGAGCGGACAAGTGGGATGATCGGCCCACGCCCCGGCAGTGACCAGGCACTTCACACGACGACAGCGAGGGACCAGTAGTGGTGGACAGCGCACCTCGGATCCTCGGCGGCCGCTACGAGGTCGGCGAGCTCATCGGGCGCGGCGGGATGGCCGAGGTCCACATCGGCCACGACACCCGCCTCGGCCGCACCGTGGCGATCAAGATCCTTCGCTCCGACCTCGCCCGCGACCCGTCCTTCCAGGCACGGTTCCGCCGCGAGGCCCAGGCCGCCGCGAGCCTGAACCACCCGGCGATCGTCGCCGTCTACGACACCGGTGAGGACGTCTTCACCGAGGCCGGCGGCAGCGTCGCCCACGTGCCCTTCATCGTCATGGAGTACGTCGAGGGCCACACCGTGCGGGACATCCTGCGGGACGGCTCGGCCGTGCCGATCGAGGAGGCCGTCGAGATCGCCGCCGGGGTGCTCTCGGCCCTCGAGTACTCCCACCACGCGGGCATCGTGCACCGCGACATCAAGCCCGCGAACGTCATGCTCACCCCCACGGGCGCGGTCAAGGTCATGGACTTCGGCATCGCCCGGGCGATGGCCGACTCCGCCGGGACCATGACCCAGACCCAGGCCGTGATCGGCACCGCGCAGTACCTCTCCCCCGAGCAGGCCCGCGGCGAGCAGGTCGACTCGCGCAGCGACCTCTACTCGACAGGGTGCCTGCTCTTCGAGCTGCTCACCGGTCGGCCGCCCTTCATCGGTGACTCACCCGTGGCCGTGGCCTACCAGCACGCCCGCGAGGAGGCTCAGCCGCCGAGCACCTACGCCTCGGACGTGCCCGAGAGCCTCGACCGCATCACCATGAAGTCCCTCGCGAAGAACCGCGACGACCGCTACAGCAGCGCCGCCGAGTTCCGCACCGACCTCGAGGCGGCCGTGCGCGGGGGCAACGTCACCGCACCGATGCTCGGACTTCTCGGCGCCGCGGGCCTCGGCGCGCAGCCGGCCGACGCGACCCAGGTCATGGGTGCGGCCAGCTCGCCCACGCAGGTCATGCCCTGGCAGCAGACCGGATCCACGCCGGCGGTCGGCGACCCCGACCCCGAGGCCGAGGAGGACGAGGAGAAGCCCAAGCGGCGGTGGGTGCTGTGGGTCCTCATCGCCATCGCCGTCGCCGCGATCGTCGGCATCATCCTCGTGCTGACCTCCGGGGGTGAGACCGAGCCCGAGACCGTGGCCGTGCCCGACGTGGTCAACATGGAGGAGGCCCTCGCCCGCGAGGAGATCGAGGACGCCGGGCTCGAGTTCGAGCCCGTGGCCGAGGCGAGCACCGAGGTCGAGGAAGGGCGCGTCATCAGCACCGACCCGGGCGCCGACGAGGAGGTCGAGGTCGGCAGCACTGTCCGCGTCGCGATCTCCCAGGGGCCGGACGCCGTCGAGGTGCCCACCGTCGAGAACTTCACCGAGTCCCAGGCCCGGGCCGAGCTCGCCGAGCTGGGCTTCGAGAACATCAGCATCCAGACCGAGAACCACCGGACCATCGAACGGGACCGTGTCACCCGCACGGACCCCGCCGCCGGGGAGAGCGTCGCGCCCAGCGCCCAGATCACGATCTACCTCTCGACCGGGCAGGTCACCCTGCCGGACCTGGTCGGCATGACCGAGGACCAGGCTCGGACCGCCCTGAGCGACCTCAGCCTCTCGATCGACCTCAGCCGCGAGGAGAGCGACGCCGAGACCGGGACCGTGATCCGTCAGGGCCGCTCCCCCGGACCCGTCGAGCAGCGGGCCACCATCTCGATCGTCATCGCCGAGGAGGCCGGGCCCGAGGAGGTCCAGGTCCCGGACGTGTACAACCTGCTCCAGGACGATGCTGAGGCCCGCATGGGCAACAACAGCCTCAACTCGACGATCGTCGAGCAGTTCGACGAGGACGTCGTCCGGGGCCGGGTCTTCCGCACCGAGCCCGCGGCCGGGGCCTCGGTCCCCGAGGGGTCGACCGTGACGATCTACGTCTCCCGCGGCCCCGAGGAGTCGCAGGACAACAGCAACAACGGGAACGGCAACAACAACGGCGAGGGTGACGGGGACTGACCCGCTCGTCCCGAGGACGGAGAACGCCCCCGGCCGGGGAGATCCTGGCCGGGGGCGTTCTGCGTTCAGGGGGCGCTGCCGGTGCCTCGCGTCGCACGCGGCCCGCGGCTACGGGTGGGCGCTCTCCCGCACCAGCGGGGCCATCCCCGCCGAGGCCGCGACGGCCCCCTCGAGGCCGCACAGCTCGAGCCAGTTGGCCAGCAGCCGGTGACCGCCCTCGGTGAGCACCGACTCGGGGTGGAACTGCACCCCGTGCAGGGGCAGGTCACGGTGCTGGAGCCCCATGATCACCCCGGGGCCGTCCGCGGTGTGGGTGCGGGCGGTGACGACCAGCTCCCGGGGCACCGTCCCGTCGACCACGGCGAGGGAGTGGTACCGGGTGGCGGTGAAGGGCGTGCCGAGCCCGGCCAGCACCCCCGCGCCCTCGTGCTCGACGGCGCTCGTCTTGCCGTGCATGAGCTCGGTCGCGTGGGTCACGGTGGCCCCGAAGGCCTCGGCGAGGGCCTGGTGCCCGAGGCAGACGCCCAGCATGGGCGTGCCCGACTCGGCGCAGGCCTCGATCACCTCGAGGCTGCTGCCCGCGGCGCGCGGGGTGCCCGGCCCGGGGGAGATGAGCACCCCGTCGTACTCGGCGCGCTCGGCGGCCGAGGGCACGGCGTCGTTGCGGACCACGACCGTCTCGGCCCCGAGCTGGTCGAGGTAGCCGACGATCGTGTAGACGAACGAGTCGTAGTTGTCCACGACGAGGATGCGGGTCATCTCAGTCCACCGTGATGTCGTTGAAGGGCATGAGCGGGGCGATCGCGGGGAACACCCAGGTGAAGCAGGCGGCGACCACCCCGAGCGCGAGCACCGCGACGAGCAGGGCTCGCACCGGCGTCGGGCCGGGCAGAGCACGCCACAACCATCCGTACATCATGCGCCTCCGTCCAGCGCGGCGGGGGTGCCGTCCGCGACAGGCATCCAGTGGTCGAGCTCGGCGTGCACGATGAAGCGCTCCTCGGCCGAGAACATCGGGTGGCAGGTGGTCAGGGTCATCCGGCGCTCGGTCGGCACCGCCTCGGGTTCCCCCGGCACCGGGGCGATCACCTCGACCTGGTGGGGCAGGACGATCTCGGTCGAGGTGACCCGGTACACGTACCAGGTGTCCTCGGTGCGGACCACGAGCGGGTCCCCGAGCTCGAGCTCGGCCACCCGGTTGAAGGGCTTGCCGTACGTCACCCGGTGCGCGGCGACCGCGTGGTTGCCCACCCCGCCCGGCATCGCCGTCCCCGGGTAGTGCCCGACGCCCAGGTGGTCGAGCACGTCCTGGCCGACCCCCTGGGTGATCGGCTGGACGTAGTCCTCCCCCCACCGCGGAACCTGGAGGGTCGCGAAGGTGGTGAGCTCCTCGGGCTCCTCGAGCACCGGTGGCGCGTCGGTGCGCTCGACCGGTTCGGGGACGGTGACCGGCTCCTCCCACCCGAGATCCGCGACGGCCTGGGCCTGCTCCTGCCCCGCGGCGACGTCGGTCCACCACAGCTGCCAGACGACGAACAGGCCGATCAGCACGCCGAGGGTCATCAAGACCTCCCCGAGCACACCGAAGGCGGCCCAGCCCACGGCGCTCGCACCGCGCGGCCTGGCCCGCTGGTCTCGTCGGGAAGGCACCGACGTCTCGGTCCGGGTCACGGGACGCGAACGGTCCCGCTGTCGACCCCTTCGAGGGGGAAGACGGCGGTGCCCTCGGGCAGGCTCGCGTGACGCAGCTCGAGGCTGCCCTCGAAGGCAGGGACGGCGACGGCCTCGAGGGCCTCGACCGACCAGCCCAGGCCCACGTTCTCGACGTAGTCGAGGTACACCTGGATGCTTCGCGAGGCATACAGGGCCGCCTCGAGCCGCTCGGGGTCACCGATGGCCCGCACCACGTAGGGCGGTGAGTAGTGCCGGCCGTGCAGCAGGAGCACGTTGCCCACGCACCGGAACGCCGTGGTCGAGATGACGCGCTGGTCCTGCAGGGTCATGGCCTCGGCCCCACCAGCCCACAGGGCGTTGATCACGGCCTGGAGGTCCTGCTGGTGGATGACGAGGTCGTCGTTGACCACCCAGTCGGGCTGAGGTCGGTTGGTCGGGGCGTCGGTGAGCTCGACCGTGAGGCCAGGGCCGGTCAACGGGGTGCGCCCCGCCGCGATCTCGACCAGGGCCTGCTGGTCGCTCGCCTGGATCGGGTTCTGCATGGTCGCCGCATCGGTGAGCTCGTCGACCTCCGCGCGGAGCCCGTCCACCTCGGTCGCGAGCTCGTCGGCCCGGTCGAGCTCGACCTGCACGAGACTCGGCAGGTCCGCGGCGTGGCGGGCGTCGTCGCCGCCCTGCAGACGAGCGTTCGCGACGAAGAGGACCCCGGCGAGGACGAGCACGAGCACCACGCCCAGCGCCCCGGCGGTCGGCGTGCGGCGTCGCGGCGCGGCGACGGCGTCGTCCGTCGGCGGGCCCTGGCCCTCGTCGGCCTCCGGGACCGCGGGGTCGTCAGCCGCTGACGCCTCCGTGGGCTCGCTCATGTCTCTCCTCTGCGTCGCGCCGGACCGGGCGGACGGTGCAGCGCTGTTGCGCGTACGGTGGCCACTACGCTAGTTGACGAACGACGGGCACGGATCGTGCCCGCAGCCCGCCTGCCTTGGAGACGGACCGTGCCCGAGTCGAAGTCGCGCAAGAAGCCCAGCTACGAGCCGCCCCCCTCGGGCAAGCCCAGTCAGGCGAACCCGGCCTGGCTCGTTCCCACGATGCTCACCCTCCTGCTGCTGGGCCTCGCCTGGGTGGTGGTGACCTACATCTCGCGCACCGCGTTCCCCGTCCCGGGGATCGGCAACTGGAACCTGGCGATCGGCTTCGTCTTCATGATCGCGGGCTTCGCGCTCACCACGCGCTGGCGCTGAGCCAGCACAGCCTCCGCGGGGAGGGTCCGGGTCGTCACGGCGACCACGGGCCCTCCCCGTCGTCGTCCCTGTCCACCTCGCTGTCCACGGGTTTGTCCACAGGTGGGAGCAACCGTGGTGGCGGCCGCGGCGAGCGTGCACGGGGGCAGAGTTCTCCCCAGCGGTGGACATCTCTGTGGATAACTACACGGGTGTAGTTCCACAGCTGTGAGCAACCCTGGGGACAGCCGCTGCGAACCACAACCTCGTGTCAGAACCTGGGGGTGCCAGGGGTATCCGAGGTTCTGACACGAGGTGGGGCGTCAGCCGACGGCGGCCCACCAGGCGGCGACGCTCGCGTACTTCAGCGCCGCGAGAACCACCAGAAGGACGGCGACGCCGACCGTCGCTGCCACCGCGACCTGGCCGCGGCGTGGTCGGGGGGCGTAGGCGTAAGCCACCCCGAGCACGAGGCCCACGAGGAACCCGCCCAGGTGCGCCTGCCAGGAGATCCCGGGGACCACGAAGCCGAGCACGGCGTTGATCCCGAGGATGACGACGATCTGCCGGGCGTCCCGGCCCAGACGTCGCAGAACGATGAGGATCGCGCCGAAGAGACCGAAGACCGCCCCCGAGGCGCCGACGAGGCCGCGGCCCCACTCGACCGTGGCCGGGCTGGCGAGCAGGGTGACCATGAGGCTCCCGCCGATCGCGGCCAGCACGTAGAGGCTGATGAACCGCCACCGACCGAGGGCCTGCTCGAGGGAGGGCCCGATGATCCACAGGGCGAACATGTTGAACCCGATGTGCAGGAAGCCCGGGCTGTGCAGGAAGGCCGCCGTGAGGAAGCGCCAGGGCTCGGTCTCGCCGAGGAAGGGCGCGAAGATCAGCGCGTCGGTCCATGCGCGACCCAAGGTCTGCTGCAGCACGAAGCTGAGCACGCTGAGGCCGATCAACGTGAGGGTGACCACGGGACGGCCGTCGCGCAGGGTGGCGCCGAAGACGGTCCGCGCCTGCGGGGCGTTGCGGCTGGCCTCGCGCACGCAGTCCACGCAGTGCACGCCGACGGCGGCCTGGACCTGGCACTCGGGGCAGGCTGGGCGGCCGCAGCGCTGGCACCGCACGTAGGAGACGCGGTCGGTGTGCCGGGGGCAGACCGGGACCTCGCCCGGCTCGGGCCCCGCTCCGGGCGCGGACGAGGGCGGCGGGGGCGTGGTCATGCGGCTCCAGCGGGTCGAGGGCATGACGCCCGGCCCGAGGGACCGGGCGTCATGCCGGGGAGTCAGTCCTCGACCGTGACCGAGGTGATGGTGATGTCCTCGACGGGGCGGTCGGCCGCACCGGTCCGGGTGGTGGCGATCGCGTCGACCACGGCCTTGCTCTCGTCGTCGGCCACCGAGCCGAAGATCGTGTGCTTGCCGTTGAGGTGGGGCGTGGGCGTGACCGAGATGAAGAACTGCGATCCGTTGGTCCCACCGACCTCGCCGGTGACGGGGTCGCGGCGCTTGCCGGCGTTGGCCATGGCGAGCAGGTAGGGCTTGTCGAAGACGAGCTCGGGGTGGATCTCGTCGTCGAAGGTGTAGCCCGGGCCGCCCGTGCCGGTGCCCAGGGGGTCACCGCCCTGGATCATGAAGCCCGAGATGACGCGGTGGAAGACCGTGCCGTCGTACAGCGACTCGGTGCGCTCGGCGCCCGAGGACGGGTCCTTCCAGGCCTGGGTCCCCTGGGCCAGGCCCACGAAGTTGCGCACCGTCTTGGGTGCGTGGTTGGGGAAGAGCTCGATACGGATGTCACCAGCGGTGGTGTGCAGGGTCGCGAACATGCTGTCATCCTCGCACGCACCCCTGACGCGCACGTGTCGGGGCGGGAACCCTCGCGCGCGCCGAGCCCAACGGTGGCAACATGGGGAAGAAGTACCTGAGGGACCTGCACGCCGTCCGACCACCGACAGGGAGTCGAAGATGCACATCCGCCGTTCCAGCCGTTCCAAGCAGGCGCGCCTGAAGAAGAAGGCCGCCGGGACAGGCGCCGTCCTCGCCGCGACCTCGGCGCACGCGGGCAAGCAGGCCGGCAAGACGGCGTCGCAGGTGGCCGACCAGGCCAAGGACGCCGCCGTGCACGCCAAGGACTGGGCCACCCCGCACGTGGGTGCGGCCGTCGACTGGGCCTCGCCCCGCGTCGAGAAGGCCTGGCGCGAGAGCGTCAAGGCCGCGGCCCCCCGTGTGGAGAAGGCCGCCGAGCGCGCCGTGCCCGTCGTGGACACCGCCCACGACCGCCTCGTCGACGACGTGCTGCCGAAGCTGGTCGCGGCGCTCAACGCCGCAGCGGCCTCCGCCGCTCTCGGTGCGGACAAGGCCCGCGACGTGACCTCGGCGAAGCTCAACGACCTGGCCCACATCGAGGTGCCGAAGAAGAAGAGCCACAAGGGCGCCAAGGTCTTCTGGTTCCTCACCAGCGTCGCCGCCGTGGCTGCCGCCGTGGCGGCCTGGCGCGCGAGCCGGCCCACCACCGACCCGTGGGCCGAGCAGCCCTGGGACCAGGCAGGACGCCACGAGGCCGGCGGGCGTGACCGCTTCAAGGCCGCGGCGGCGGAGGCCCGCGACGAGCTCGGCGAGGCAGCCGAGGCCGTCGGGGAGGCAGCCGGCGTGAGCGTCGCCAAGACCCGCGAGGCCACCGAGAAGGCGCGCGAGGCGACCGAGAAGGCCGCCGAGAAGGCTCGTGAGGCCACCAGCAAGGCGGCGCCGCGGCGCAAGTCCTCGACCGAGGCCGACGCGACGACCACCTCCGCGGTGCCCACCGCCTCGGACACGGGCAGCACCGAGACGCCCGGCGCGGCTGCCACCAGCACCTCGACCGCAGCCAAGCCGCAGGGTGGCTCGGGCACCAGCGCCGCCAAGACCGGTCGCAGCTCGTCGACCACCTCGGCCGCGTCCAAGCCCACGCCGAAGACGGCGAACCCGAAGGGCACGGGCGGCTCGAGCTCCTGAGGCCGCGGCCGTCCTGGCCGGGACCCACGCTCGCGGGGCTCGCGGTCCGGGCCGACGCACCAGGTCATGACGAGAAGGGCCCCACCCCGTCCAGGGGTGGGGCCCTTCCGCGTGCCCGGAGGCGGCGTCACTCAGGCGGCGTCGCTCAGGCGGCGAGGCGCTCCGCGATCCGGATGGCGCGCTCGGCCAGGTGGTCGAGGGCCGCCGTCGTGCTGTCCTCGAGCGGCAGGTCGCCCTCAGCCCCGGAGACGTGCGAGGCCCCGTAGGGGTTGCCGTCGACGAACTTGAGCGGGTCGGTGTACCCCGGGGGGACGATGATCCCGCCGAAGTGCGCGACCATCGTGTAGATCTGCTGGATGGTGCCCTCCTGGCCGCCGTGCGTGGTCTGCGTGGAGGTGAAGCCCGCGTAGACCTTGTCGGCCAGCCGGCCCTCGGCCCACAGCGGCCCGAGGGTGTCGATGAACTGCTGGAACTGGCTCGTGACGTTCCCGTACCGGGTGGGCGAGCCGAGCAGCACGACGTCGGCCCAGGCGATGTCCTCCGGGCTGGCCTTCGGCTCGTCCCGGATGGCCTCGACGTGCTCGGCCCACGCCGGGTTGCCGTCGATGGCTGCCTGCGGGGCGATCTCCTCGACGTGGCGCCGGCGGACGGTGGCCCCCGTCCCGGTGGCGGCCTTCTCGAGCTGCTCGGCCATGGACTGGAGGTTGCCGGTCGAGGAGTAGTAGATGATCGCGACGTTCGTCATGGGCTGGGCTCCCAGCTGTCGGGGACACGGTCGTCCCACGATCGTGCGGTGCGCAGCGGCCCCCCGCATCTGGGGGCTCAGCCGACGGGCAGCTCCACGGGCAGCCCGAAGGCACGGAACAGGGCGACCCCGAACCAGACCGTCACGTGCGAGACGCCGTCGGGGGAGCCGACCAGGTGCTGGAGCTGGAAGGCCCGGTGCACCCCGTCAGGCTCACGCATGTAGATGGCGACCACCGGTTGACCGTTGGCCGAGCTGCGGATCGCACGCATGTCCCCCGCCCCGCGAGCCGGGCAGCGCGTGGCGATGAGGCGGCCGATGTCCTCGGCGCCGCGGTACCACTCGACGAAGGGCGGCATCTCCCAGACGGCGTCCGCGGTCAGCAGGGTGACGATCCGCGCGACGTCGTACTCCTCGAAGGCCTGGACGTAGCTGTCCAGCAGCTCGCGGGTGCGGGGGTCGGCCTCGTCGAGGGTCGGCTGCTCCGCGACCTGGGCCACGTGCGCCCGGGCGCGCTGCAAGGTGCTGTTGACCGCGGCCACCGAGATCTCCAGAGCCCCGGCCACCTCGGCAGCCCGCCACTTGAGCACGTCACGGAGCAGCAGGACGGCGCGCTGCTGGGCGGTGAGGTGCTGCAGCGCGGCGACGAAGGCCAGGCGCACCGAGTCCCGGTCGACGACGACGCTCGCGGGGTCGGGGGAGGGGGAGCTCCACAGCAGCGAGTCGGGGGCCGGCTCGAGCCACGGGGTCTCCCGGCTCTCGCGCAGCTCGGCGGTGGGATCGGCGGGGGGCTGACCCAGGCCGGTGGGCAGCGGACGGCGGGTACGGCCCTCGAGGGCGGTCAGGCAGGTGTTGGTCGCGATCCGGTACATCCAGGTGCGCAGGGAGGACCGGTTCTCGAAGCCGTGGAAGGCCCGCCACGCGCGCAGGTAGGTCTCCTGGACGAGGTCCTCGGCGTCGTGGACGGACCCGACCATGCGGTAGCAGTGCGCGAGGAGCTCGCGCCGGAGCGGCTCGACCTGGGCGAGGAAGGTCGCCTCGTCGAGCGGGGGTGTCACCTCGGTGGTGGTCACCCGATGAAGGTAACCCGATGAGTCCTGGCCCTGGCAAGGGTCTTCTTGGACAGGTCTCGCGCACTGCGAGCCACCACGAGCGGAGGAGCACCCATGAATCGCATGATCTTCGTCAACCTGCCGGTCAAGGACGTCGGGACGTCGCGCAGCTTCTACACCGGCCTCGGGTTCGGCGTGAACGAGGACTTCTCGGACGACCGCTGCGCCTGCGTCGTCGTCTCCGAGAGCATCTACGTGATGCTCCTGGACCGGGGCCGCTTCGCCGACTTCGTCGACGGGGAGATCGGGGACGCCACCCAAGCCACCTCGGTGATCAACTGCCTCTCCGCGTCCAGCCGTGCCGAGGTCGACGAGCTCGTGCTCGCCGCCGTGGCCCACGGCGGCGCCGAGGGACGCCAGACCGAGGAGGGCCCCATGTACGGGCGCAGCTTCGCCGACCCCGACGGCCACGCGTGGGAGGTCGTCTTCATGGAGATGCCCGACGCCGGGTAGCCGGCCGTGCGGTCCTCCCCGCGCGAGGGCGTCACTGCCAGCGGAAGAACCGCGCCCCCACGGCCGAGCAGACGAGAGTCGTCGCGGCGAGGGCGAGGACCGGGGTCGCGTCGATCCCTCCGCCCGCCCAGGCCGTGCCGAGCACCTCGACCGTCGCCCCGAAGGGCAGCACCTCCCCGACGCGGGCCACCCCGTCGGGGAGGTTGGTCGTCGGCCCGAACATGCCTCCCGTCGCCCCCATCCCGAAGAACAGGACCAGGCCCATGGCCACCGCGGCGTTGCCGCTCGGGGCGACGGCCGCCACGAGCACCCCGAGGGCGTACATCGCCGCCGCGGCGAGCAGTCCGAGGGCGAGGGCGACCCCCGGACGGGCCGGGAGGTTCGCCCCGAACCCGACCACGGCCACCGTCAGGGCCAGTCCGATGCCCACGGCCGCCTGGAGCAGGCTGGTCAGCACCTGGGCGACGAGCACCATGCTCGGGTGGGCAGGGGTGACGGCAAGGCGGCGCAGGACCCCGGTACGGCGGTAGTACGCCAAAAAGCTCGGCATGTTCACGACCCCGATGACGGCGATGACCATCGTGAGCACCAGGGGCAGCACATAGATGTCGAGCACGGTGCGTCCCCCGGTCCCGGGAAGCACGTGGTCGGTCTCGCCCAAGGCGTTCATCACGAGGATGAGCAAGGGCAATCCGACCGGGATGAGGAGCCCGGCCGTGTCACGCACGACCATGCGCACCTCGGCACCGGTCAGGGTCATCCAGGCACGCAGGCCCGGGGCCCGCAGGTGCGCCTCGGTGGTCGGGCTCATCGGTCCACCTCCGTGTCAGGTCCGGCCTGGCGGCCGGTCAGTGCGAGAAAGGCGTCCTCGAGGGTGGGGCGCTCGACGCTCGCTCCCGTGACGACCACCCCGTGCCTGGTCAGGGAGGTGCTGACCGCTCGCTCGAGATCGCCTCGGCCGCGCACCACGACCCCGCGGCCTCGCACCTCGACCTCCTCGACCTCGGGCAGGGCCCGCAGCAGGGCCGCGTCGAGGCCGTGCTCCGCGTCGAAGCGCACCCGTTGCGGGAGCGCCGCCCGGGCCACAATCGTGGCGGGGCTGCCGGTCGAGGCCACCCTCCCGGCGTCGAGCAGGGCCACCTGGTCGCAGAGCCGCTCGACCTCGTCCATGTGGTGACTCACCAGGAGGACCGTGACCCCGTCCGCCCGGAGCCCGTCGACCAGGCCCCACACCTCACGGCGCGCCTCGGGGTCCAGCCCGGTGGTGAGCTCGTCGAGGATCACCACCCGGGGACGGCCGATGATCGCGAGGGCGATCGACAGTCGTTGCTGCTGACCGCCGGAGAGCTTCTCGAACCGTGTCCCCGCGCTGCGGCCCAGCCCGACGGCCTCGAGAGCTGCCGCCGGGCCGAGGCCCGACCGGTACAAGCTGCGGTAGAGGGTCACGAGCTCGAGGGCGGTCAGGGCGCTGTGCAGCTGACTCTCCTGGAGCTGCACCCCGAGCACCTGCCGCACCGCGCGGCGGTCCCGCCGCGGGTCCAGGCCGAGCACGCTGACCCTGCCGCGGTCGGGCTCGCGCAGCCCCGCGGTGATCTCGACCGTGGTGGTCTTGCCGGCGCCGTTACGCCCGACCAGCCCCATGATCGAGCCCTCGGGCACCGTCAGGCTCACCCCGGCCACGGCCGTGGTGGACCGGTACGTCTTGTGCAGGTCGTGCATCTCGATCGCGGACATGTGCCCTCCTTCGCTCCGGACCGACGCTAGGCGCGGGCAGTGCCGCGCCACCGGTGCCGGGGGTCACCTCCGCGGGGCATGACTTCTGGCAGGGTCGCGGTCTGGAGCTCGCGCCGTAGGGTGCGGGGATGGCGCGGTTCGACGCGGATGTCTGGTCGGGGATCCTCGGCACCGTCATCTGCGCGGCCGTGGGCGTCCCCGTGGTGGTCCTCGTGGCACAGGGCACCGAGATCACCGTGGGCCCTCCGGCGCTGTGGTTCGTGGTCTTCGGCGGGTTCCTCGCGGCCCTCGTGACGGGCACCTGGTTCGAGGGAGGGCTCCACCGCTGGCGCGCCCGGGCGATCTTCGGGGTGCAGGTAATCCTCGGCGCCGCCGCCGTGCTTCTCGCGCCGCGGGCGGGGTTCTTGCCCATCGTGCTCGTCTTCACCTCGGCCCTGAGCTGCTACGTGCTGACTCGCCGGGAGACCACCGGTCTGGTGGTGCTCAACACCGCGGTGGTGGCTCTGGCCGTCTCGACGGGGCCCGCCGGGCCGCTCGAGGTCGTGCTCTCCGCTGGCCTCTACCTCCTGCTCCAGAGCGCGAGCGTGCTCAGCGTGCTGGCCTTCCAGCGCGAGGAGCGGTCCCGACGCGAGCTGGCCGAGGCGCACGTCGAGCTGCGGGCGGCGACAGCGCTGCTCGAGGAGTCCTCCCGCGCCGCCGAGCGCCTACGGATCTCCCGGGACCTGCACGACCTGCTCGGGCACCAGCTGACCGCCCTGACCCTCGAGCTCGAGGTGGCGAGCCACCAGAGCACACCGCCCGCGAGCGAGCACGTGACCCGTGCGAGCCGGATCGCCCGCGAGCTCCTCGCCGACGTGCGCACGACCGTCGGCGAGCTCCGACGCCGGACCCCCGACCTGACGGCCGCCCTCGAGGCCCTGGTCGCCGACCTGCACGAGCCGACCGTCCACCTCTCCGTCGAGAGCCCGCCCGCCCTCGACGAGGAGACCACGACCGTGCTGCTGCGGTGCGCCCAGGAGGTCGTCACCAACGCGATCCGCCACTCCGAGGCCACGAACCTGTGGATCGAGATCGCCCAGGACGAGCAGGGCGGCACGCTGCTGACGGCCTGGGACGACGGGCGAGGGGCGCACCCGGTTCTGCTCGGTCACGGTCTGCGCGGCCTCACCGAGCGCATCGAGGGCCTGGGCGGCCGCGTCGTCCTCACCGGCGACCATGGCTTCCGGGTCAGCGCCGTGGTGCCGACGGCATGATCCGCGTCGGGCTCGTCGACGACCAGACGCTGGTCCGCCAGGGGATCCGCAGCCTCCTCGAGCTCGCTGAGGGGGTCGAGGTCGTCGCCGAGGCCGAGGACGGGCACGCCGCGCTGGTCCTGGTCGCCGAGCACACCCCAGACGTCCTGCTGCTGGACCTGCGGATGCCCGGCCTGGACGGCATCGGCACCCTCGAGGCCCTCCGTGACCAGGGCGAGGACCTCCCCGTACTCATCCTGACCACCTTCGACGACGACGAGCTCACCCTCCGTGCCCTGCGCGCCGGGGCCAGGGGGTACCTGCTCAAGGACGTGACCCTCGACCAGCTCGTCGGCGCCATCCGGCAGCTCGCGGCGGGTGGGACGCTCATCCAGCCCGCGGTGACCGACCGGCTGCTGCGGGCCGTCGGTCGCGGCGAGGTCCCCGCCGCCGCGGAGGACGGCTCTGCCGGGCTGGTGCAGCCCCTCACCGATCGCGAGGTGGACGTGCTGCGGATGATGGCCGGGGGCTACAGCAACCGGGAGATCGCCGAGGCGCTCTTCCTCGCCGAGGGGACCGTGAAGAACTACGTCTCGAGCGTGCTCCTCAAGCTCGGCACCAGGGATCGGACGCGTGCGGTGCTGCGTGCCCTGCACCTCGGCCTCCTCGCTCCCTGAGCGCGGCTCGCCAGGTCGTGATGCTCAGGGCAGCTGCACCTGCTGCGGCTCGCCGTCGAGGACGAGGGGCACGAACTCACCGCGGGCGCTGACCTCGTAGTCCCCGCGCCACCCGCTCACGGTGACACGTCCGGCGTCGTCGGTGCGCAGCGGGGTGGGGGAGAACCACCACTCGTCCTTGATGAGCCGGCGCAGCACCTCGTAGGCGGGCTTGGGGGTGCCGTCCTGGCGGACGAGGCCCGCCGGGGCGCCCAGCCACGCGCCGTCGTCGGTGATGCCCCAGTAGGTGATGGACTCGACCGACGGGTGGGAGAGCAGGGTGCGGTAGTGCCGCTCGATCTCCTGGGCCTGACGTTCCTCGCCGGCCGGGGTCGAGGGCCAGTGGTCGACCTGGTGGTCGTTGAGGTCCTCGATCTCGGGGGGCATCAGCTCACCGGAGAGCAGGGTCGACTCGGTGAGGTGCAGGGGCAGGCCGTAGCGCGAGAACCGCTCGAGGATCGCGAGGGTCTTCTCCTCGCCCCAGTAGCCCTGGTGCATGTGGCTCTGCAGGCCCAGGACGTCGACCTGCACCCCGGCCTCGAGGACTCCTTCGAGTAGGCACTCGTAGGCGGTCGAGAGGTCGAAGTCGTTGAGCAGCAGGGTCGCATCAGGGTTGGCAGCACGCGCCTCCTCGAAGGCGAGGCGGACCGTCTCGATGCGTCCCTTCTCTCGGCACAGGCGGGTGATGCCGTTGTCCTCCTTGTCGAAGACCGGCATGATCACCGCCTCGTTGATCGCGTCCCAGGTGTCGATCAGGCCGGCGAAGTCCGTGACCTCGCGCCGGATGCGCTCCCGCTGCACCTGCTCGATCTCGCTGGTGCTCAGCTCGAGGAGCCACGGCGCCGTGACGGTGTGCCACAGCAACGGGTGGCCCTTGACCGTGACCCCGCGGTCGACGAACCACTGCGCCGCACGCAGCAGACGTCCGGTGGCCGGCCTGCCGCGCACCGGCTCGAAGGTGCCCCAGTAGAAGGGCAGGGTCGCGGTGCTGAACACGTCGAGCCAGAGCAAGGCGAGGTGCTCGAGCTCGGCGGTGCGGGCCGCGTCATGACCTGGTGCGCCCGCAGCGCTCGGCGCCGGCCCTCCGTCGGCGAGGTCCACGAGGTCGAACCCGATGTTGCCGAAGCCGAAGGCATGGCGATGCTGGGTGACTGTGACCTCGGTCTGCGGCAGGGGCTGGCCGTCGGGGCCCAGCACGGTGACCGTGCTGCGCAGGGTGCGGTGGCTCAGGGACGGGTCCGGGCTGACGGTGACCGGTGCGCGCATGGTGTCCTCCTCGTCGAGTGGCGCCCATGATGCCACGTTCCTCGAATCGATTCGAAGGAGTCGAGCCCTTAGCCTCGACCCATGGACCGCATCCCGCTGACCGACCACGACGACAGGTCCCCCCGGTGAACCGGGCTCTCCTCTTCACGGCCACCACGGGCTACCGTCACGACTCGATCGAGCGCGGAGCAGCGGTGCTGTCGGCGCTCCTGACCGACCTGGGCCTCGAGGTGGACCACACCGAGGACCCGGACGTCTTCACCCCGATCGACCTGACCCGCTACCGACTCGTCCTGTGGCTCTCGGTCTCCGGGGACGTGCTCAGCCCCGCCCAACGCTCCTGCCTGGCGAGGTGGCTGGCCGACGGCGGGGCGTGGCTCGGCGTGCACGCGGCGGCCACGGCTGAGCCCACCTGGCCCGAGTTCGAGCGCATCGCCGGGGCACGATTCCTCCAGCACCCCGAGATCCAGGACGCGACGGTCGACGTCGTGGAACCGACCCACCCGTCGACCGCCCACCTGCCGGCGCGGTGGTCCTGGACGGACGAGTGGTACGACTTCGTCGCGCACCCCTCCGAGGACCACACGGTGCTGCTCACGGTCGACGAGTCGACCTACGAGGGCGGGACCATGGGGGAGAAGCACCCGATCGCCTGGTCGGGCCGCTACGGCACCGGTCGCACCTGGTACACCGCGCTGGGCCACGCCGCCGAGAGCTACGAGGACGAGGCCTTCGTCGCGCACCTGCGCGGCGGGGTGGACAGCGTGCTCGAGCCCTAGCCGTCCAGGGTGGCGTGCCGTGCCTGCTGCATGCGCGCGGCGGTGACCGCCGCGTCGTCGTCCGTCCAGCTGCGCTGGACGCTGCCCTCCAGGACGCGCAGCATCGGCACCCAGCCGGCCCAGCCGGGGGCTGACCATCCGGGCGCGGGGCTGAGGTGCGTGATCGCGTCATACCTGTCGATCCGGACGCGGTCCCAGGCGTGGATCACCAGACCGTCGCCCAGGCTCAACCCGACGTGGCCCCAGTTCCGACGCCGACCGGCGAGGGTGCCGTCGCAGTCGTAGAAGGCGAGCACGCCCCTGGGTGGCTCATCCTGCCGGTCCGAGCAGTGGTACAGCACGGCTGACGCATGGGCATCATCACCGCCGAACACCTCGAGGTCGTTCGAGCGTTCGATGGCGTCCTCGACGAAGGCGAGGCACCGCGTGCCGTACGCGGTCGAGCCGAGTCGTTGCGTGGCCCAGGCGATGGCGTTCTCCACCACGCCATCGAGATCGTTTCGCATCTCGGCGAGGCTAGCTCGGCCCTGCGCCACCCGACACGTGTATTTCCCGACGCTCGTGCGCTACGCCGAACCCTCGACGGCGTACACGAGCCTGGCGAACTGCCCGACGGCCGTCGCGGAGACGAGCCGCAACCGGGACGAGGTGATGCGCCGAGGGAGCAGAGGTGCCCCGCCGGTCAACGCCACGGGCGCCACCGAGAGCGCGATCTCGTCGAGGGCGCCGATGTCGAGGAACTGGCCGGCGAGGTCACCACCACCGACCACCCAGACGTCCCGCGCTCCCGCTGCCGCACGGATGGCCGGCAGTGCGTCGGCCACCGCACCGGACACGAAGCGGACGTCGGCTCCCGCAGGCACCGGGAGCTCACGGGTGGTGAAGACGAAGGTCGGCTTCTGCCCGTGGAACTCAACCCAGCGCTCCGGGTTGGCGAGGACGTCCTGCTCGGCGAGGATCCACTCGTAGGTGGTCGATCCCTCGACGAGCACCCCGGCGTCCGAGGGAAACAGACCCTCGTCCGGAGCGTCCCCGTTCTCGACCTCGAAGAGCCAGGCCAGGGAGTTCTGCTCGTCGGCGATCCACCCGTTGATCGTCGTCGCGGTGTCGAACACGATGCGTCCCATGGTGGCGACGCTACGCCCGGGGACCGACACTCCTGCGGGTTCTCCCCGGGTCCTCAGGGCAGGTCGATGGTCCAGCGACCACGGTGGTTGACACTCACCATGGACGGTCCCGGGGAGAGCTCGCCGGCGAAGTCCGCCTCGGCCACCTTCTCGGCGATGGTCTCGCGCGTCCCGCTGTCCCCGGTCCGGCCACCGCCCGAGGCGATCTCCGTGATGGACATGCCCACCTCGGTGTCGGGCTTGCTGCCCACGTACGGCCCACCGGGCCCGCTGTAGAGGTAGATGCGCGTACCCTCGCCCTCGCTGGGCAGCGGATCGGCCGCGGCCGCGGGAAGCACGGTGATCTCCCACCGGCCGTCCGCCTCGATGCGCAGGCTGGAGGGCGGATCGTTGATCCCGGACCACCCCGTCTCACCGTCGAACTCGCCCGGATCGGCCGTGAGCAGCTGCGCCCACGTGTCCAGCAGGATCATGTAGCCCTCGCCGGCGTCGTCCTGGGCCCACACCACGATCGGCTCGGACCCTCCCGTATAGGTCACACGAATGATCCCGAAGGACGCCGCGGTGACCTCTGCGGGAAGCTCGACCTGGCCGTCCCCTTCTCCCTCGGCATCGACCGGCGCGAACGTCCCGTAGCTCTCCTCGGCCCAGGCCGTCGCCGCCTCCTGCTGGGAGGCCCCGTCGCCCGAGGCCTCCGTCGAGCCCGAGGCCGCGGGGTCGACAGGATCGGCGGGGGTGGCTGCGGGCTCTCCGGAGGTCGACGGCGAGGAGGTCTCTCCGCGCGCCCCTCCGCAGGCGGCCATGAGGACGACGGCGAGCAGGACTCCCACGGTCTGGGCCGCGCGGCGGTTCACCGTGAGCGACCGACCTGCGGATCGGGGACCGGGCATGGTCGCGACTCCTTGCGTCCCGCGGCACCCTCGAGGCGCCGACCGTGGGTGGAGCCAAGGGGACTCGAACCCCTAACCCCCTGCTTGCAAAGCAGGTGCGCTACCAATTGCGCCATGGCCCCGTGCGGCCGGGGCCGCGGGTCTCCGAGCCACAGGCCCGGAGCGATCTGAGGTCACGCGATGTCGTCGGTGACCTCGGTCCAGAGGTCGCGCTCGTCGCGGTCCTCCGCGTAGGTGCGCCACACGACGTAACCGGCCGCGCTGGCGAGCAGCACGATCAGGAGCTTCTTCATCGTTCCTCCGGATCCATCGTCAGGAGTGGGCCTAAGAGGACTTGAACCTCTGACCTCTTCCTTATCAGGGAAGCGCTCTAACCGTCTGAGCTATAGGCCCCTGCGCACGATGATGCTGCGCGCGCCGCACGAGACTACCCCAGTGATGGGGTCGCCCCCAAACCGTCAGTCGTCGGTCAGGGTGAGGTGGATGCCCCCGACCAGGGCCGCGACGATGTTGTAGAGGAAGGCCCCGATGGTCGACAACGCCGTCAGGAGGACGATGTCGACCACCGCGATGAGCATCGCCAGGGCGATCACGCGGTCGAAGGCGACGTACTCGAGCAGGTTGAAGAAGTCCGGAGACCCGGTGACCTCGGCGATGGTGTCGTTGACCTGGGAGAAGATCGCCAGCTCGTCGAGGGTGAACCAGACGACCGCGGAGGCGACCACGATCATGATGCCGATCGCGAAGGACAGCAGGAACGACAGCTTCATGACCGACCACGGGTCGATGCGGGAGACCGCGAGGCGCACCCGACGCGGTCCGCCAGCGGCCTGCGGCTCCTCCTCGACCGTCGTCGTGCGGACCGTGCGCGCGGTCGTCGCCGAGGTCGCCGTCCGCGCGGTGCTCTCCGAGGAGGGCAGGGCGCTGCGAGCCGACTCCGCGGCGCTCCGTGCAGCGTTCTTGACCCGATCGCCGACCGACGGACCGGTCGACGTGGTGCTGCCCGTGCTCTGCTCGCCGGTGGGCTCTGCCGGAGCCTTCGGCCCGGCGGCCTTGCCTGCGGCCGGCCCGCCTGCTCCGGACGTCGCACCGGTCGACGGTGCCTTGGCCCCGGCAACAGGGGCGGACGCCGGACGGGCACGAGGGGCGTCGGTCTTGCCGGTCGAGGCCTCCTTCGGCTTGGTCGACGGGCGACCGCTGGGCCCTGCTGGCTTCTTGGGGGCGATCGAGGGTGGCTTGGGCCCGTCCGTGCTCATCGCTCTCCCTCGTTCGCTTCCGGCTCGACGGCCTCGTCCTGCTGATCGATCTGCTGCTCGTCCGTGGTCTCCGCGTCCACGGTAGCCGCATCGGGCGCGAGGTTCCGCTCCACGTTGCGTGCCACCGCGAGGATGCGGTCGCCGTTGTCGGGCTTCGCGAGGATCACGCCGGTGGCGTCGCGCCCGTGCACAGGGATCTCGCCCACCTGGGACCGGACCACCTTGCCGCGTTCCATGACCACCAGGACCTCGTCGTTCTCCGCTGCCATGAGCGCCCCGACCAAGGACCCGCGGTCGTCGGGGAGCCGCGCCGCACGCACCCCGAGCCCACCGCGCTTGGTACGGCGGTAGTCGAGGTTGCCGTCGGCGTTGACCCGGTGCATGTCGGAGCGCTTGGCCGTGCCGCCGTCGGTCACGGTCACCAGGTAGGAGTCCGGGCTGATGACGTCCATGGCGAGGAGCTCGTCCTCCTCGCGGAACTTCATGCCGGTGACCCCGGAGGTCGCACGGCCCATGGGGCGGAGCTGATCGGCGGTCGCGTGGAAGCGCACGGCCTGACCCTTGCGCGAGACCAGGACCAGCTCGGAGTCCTCGTGGACCAGCGCCGCGGAGACCAGCTCGTCGGCCAGGCCCTCCTCGTCCTCGCGGAGGTTGATCGCGATGAGGCCGCCCGTGCGGTTCGAGTCGTACTCGGAGAGTCGGGTCTTCTTGACCAGACCGCGGCGCGTGGCCAGCACCAGGTAGTCCGCGACCTCGTAGTCCCGCAGGTCGAGGACCTGCGCGATCTGCTCCCCGGGCTGGAAGGCCATGAGGTTGGCGACGTGCTGGCCCTTGGAGTCACGGCCGCCCTCGGGCAGCTCGTAGGCCTTGGCCCGGTAGACGCGACCGAAGTTGGTGAAGAACAGCAGCCAGTGGTGGGTCGTGGTGACGAAGAAGTGCTCGACCACGTCGTCGGCCCGCAGCTGGGCGCCGCGCACCCCCTTGCCGCCACGCTTCTGCACCCGGTAGCTGTCGCTGCGGGTGCGCTTGGCGTACCCGCTGCGGGTGATGGTGACGACGACCTCCTCCTCGGCGATGAGGTCCTCCATCGAGACCTCGCCGTCGAAGGGCAGGATCTCCGTGCGACGCTCGTCGCCGTACTTCGCGACGATCTCCTCGAGCTCGTCACCGACGATGTCCCGTTGACGCTGGGGGCTGGCGAGGATGTCCTTGTAGTCGGCGATCTTGACCATCAGACCGTCGTACTCGTCGGTGATCTTCTGCCGCTCGAGGGCCGCGAGCTGGCGCAGCTGCAGGTTGAGGATGGCTCGGGCCTGGATCTCGTCGACCTCGAGCAGGTCCATGAGCCCGTCGCGGGCCTCCTCGACGGTGTTCGACGCGCGGATCAGCGCGATGACCTCGTCCAGGGCGTCGAGGGCCTTGAGGTACCCGCGCAGGATGTGGGCGCGCTCCTCGGCCTGGCGCAGCCGGTAGGTGGTGCGTCGCACGATGACGTCGAGCTGGTGGGTGACCCAGTGCCGCACGAAGGCGTCGATGCTCAGGGTCCGCGGCACGTCGTCGACGAGGGCGAGCATGTTCGCCCCGAAGGTGTCCTGCAGCTGGGTGTGCTTGTAGAGGTTGTTCAGCACGACCTTCGCGACGGCATCCCGCTTGAGGACGACGACGAGGCGCTGGCCGGTGCGGCCCGAGGTCTCGTCGCGGATGTCCGCGATGCCCTGGACCCGACCCTCCTTGACCAGGTCGGCGATCTTGGCCGCGAGGTTGTCGGGGTTGACCTGGTAGGGCAGCTCGGTGACGACCAGGCAGATGCGGTTCTGGATCTCCTCGACGGTGACCACCGCGCGCATGGTGATCGAGCCGCGCCCCGTGCGGTACGCGTCCTCGATGCCACGCCGGCCCAGGATCGTCGCCCCGGTGGGGAAGTCCGGCCCGGGGATCCGCTGGATGAGAGCCTCGAGGAGCTCTTCCTTCGTGGCGTCCGGGTTCTCGAGGTGCCACTTCACGCCGGCCGCGACCTCGCGCAGGTTGTGCGGCGGGATGTTGGTCGCCATGCCGACGGCGATACCCGCGCTGCCGTTGACCAGCAGGTTCGGGAAGCGCGAGGGCAGGACCGAGGGCTCCTGCGTGCGGCCGTCGTAGTTGTCGCGGAAGTCGACGGTCTCCTCGTCGATGTCCCGCACCATCTCCATGGCCAGGGGCGCCATCTTGCACTCGGTGTACCGAGGGGCGGCGGCGGGGTCGTTGCCGGGGGAGCCGAAGTTCCCCTGCCCGGAGACGAGCGGGTAGCGCAGGGACCAGTCCTGCACCAGGCGCACCAGGGCGTCGTAGATCGCCGTGTCACCGTGCGGGTGGTACTTGCCCATGACGTCGCCCACGACGCGGCTGCACTTGGAGAACTGACGATCGGGCCGGTAGCCGCCGTCGTACATCGCGTACAGGACACGGCGGTGCACGGGCTTGAGGCCGTCCCGGACGTCGGGCAGTGCCCGGCCCACGATGACGGACATCGCGTAGTCCAGGTAGGACCGCTGCATCTCGAGCTGCAGGTCCACAGGGCTGATCCGGTCGGTGATGACACCCACCGGGATCTCGCCGGGGATCTCGCCCTCGGGAGGAGTCTGCTCGGTCACGCTGGTCTACCTCGTTCTGTCGGGGGGTGCTGCTGGGAGGACCGTGCTCGCGCCTCAGATGTCGAGGAAGCGGACGTCCTTGGCGTTGCGCTGGATGAAGGAGCGGCGGGACTCGACGTCCTCGCCCATGAGGACCGAGAAGATCTCGTCGGCCGCGGCGGCGTCGTCCAGGGTGACCTGGAGGAGCGTGCGCTCGTCGGGGTCCATGGTGGTCTCCCACAGCTCCTTGTAGTCCATCTCGCCCAGGCCCTTGTAGCGCTGGATCCCGTTCTCCTTGGGGATCCGCTTGCCCGTGGCCTGGCCCTCGGCGAGGAAGGCGTCCCGCTCGCGGTCGGTGTAGACGTAGTTGTGCGGGGCGTTGGACCACTTGAGCTTGTAGAGAGGCGGCTGCGCCAGGTAGACGTGGCCCTTCTCGATGAGCGGCCGCATGTACCGGAAGAGCAGGGTCAGCAGCAGGGTCGAGATGTGCTGGCCGTCGACGTCGGCATCGGCCATCAGCACGATCTTGTGGTACCTGAGCTTGGCGAGGTCGAAGTCCTCGCCGATACCCGTCCCGAAGGCGGTGATCAGCGCCTGGACCTCCTGGTTGCCCAGCGCACGGTCCAGCCGGGCCCGCTCGACGTTGAGGATCTTGCCGCGGATCGGGAGGATCGCCTGGGTGCGGGGGTTGCGCCCACGGACAGCCGAGCCGCCGGCCGAGTCACCCTCGACGACGAAGACCTCGCACTCGACGGGGTTGTTCGACTGGCAGTCGCGCAGCTTGCCGGGCATGCCCCCGGACTCGAGCAGTCCCTTGCGCCGCGTGGCCTCGCGAGCCTTCCGCGCGGCCAGGCGGGCCTGGGAGGCCTGGATCGCCTTGCGGATGATGTCCCGCGCCTCGTTCGGGTGCGCGTCGAGCCAGTCGCCGAGCTGCTCGTGGACCACCTTCTGCACGAAAGTCTTGGCCACGGTGTTGCCGAGCTTGGTCTTGGTCTGACCCTCGAACTGCGGCTCACCGAGCTTGACCGAGATGACGGCGGTCAGGCCCTCGCGGACGTCGTCCCCGGTCAGGGCGTCGTCCTTCTCCTTCAGGAGGTTCTTCGCCCGGGCGTACCTGTTGACCAAGGTGGTCATCGCCGCGCGGAAGCCCTCCTCGTGGGTGCCTCCCTCGGTGGTCGAGATCGTGTTGGCGTAGGTGTGCACCGACTCGGAGTAGGCACCGGTCCACTGCAGCGCGATCTCGACCGAGATCTTGCGCTCGGTGTCCTCGGCCTCGACGTCGATGACGTCCGGGTGGATCAGCTCGACCTTCTTGGCGCTGTTGAGGTGCTTGACGTAGTCGACCAGGCCGCCGTCGTACCGGTAGGTCACCGAGCGCGCGGTCCCGCCCGAGGGCGCCGTCGTCTCGGCGACCTCGTCCTCGGCGTCGTGGGAGTGGTCGGGCTCGGTGACCTCGTCCTCGGTGCCCGTGTGCTCGGGACGCTCGTCGGTCAGCGTGATCTGCAGGCCCTTGTTGAGGAAGGCCATCTGCTGGAAACGAGCCCGGAGGGTCTCGAAGTCGAAGTCGACGGTCTCGAAGATCGAGTCGTCGGGGTAGAAGGTCTGCGTGGTGCCGGTCTCCTGGGTCGCCGCGCCACGCTCGAGCTCACCCACGGGCTTGCCGCCGTCGGCGAACCGCTGGGTCCAGACGTGCCCGTCACGCTTCACGACCGTCTCGACCCGCGTGGACAACGCGTTCACGACCGAGATGCCCACGCCGTGCAGGCCGCCCGAGACCGCGTACCCGCTGCCGCCGAACTTGCCGCCAGCGTGCAGGATCGTCATGACGACCTCGACGGTCGGGCGCCCCTCGGTGGGGTGGATCGCGACCGGGATCCCGCGACCGTCGTCGCTGGTGCGCACACCGCCGTCGGCCTGGAGGGTGACCTCGATGTGGCTGCAGTACCCGGCGAGGGCCTCGTCGACCGAGTTGTCGACCACCTCGTAGACCAGGTGGTGCAACCCGCGCGGTCCGGTCGAGCCGATGTACATGCCAGGACGCTTGCGCACCGCCTCGAGCCCCTCGAGGACCGTGATCGCGCTGGCGTCGTAGCTGTTGCTCGAGCCGTTCGCCGCGGGGGTCGGAGGAGTGCTTCCGGACGGTGTCGAGCTCTGGTCAACCACGGGCGCGGGTGCTCCTTCAGGTGTCGCGCGCGCGGACGCGAGGCCGGGACCGACCCTGCCGCACGCACAGGTGTTCCCGGCGGCGTCGGAGACGGGCACGCGGATGATGGGCGCGCTCGTCGTTCGGGCGTCCCACCCCCCGCACGTCTCCGAGCGCCAGGAATGACAACCGTCAGTCTACCCCGTGACGCCGCTCAGAGCGGCGTCCACGCCCATCCGGCGCGCTAGGGATGCGCGAGGGTGATCCGGAGGTATCGAGGATCGCGCGGGAGGCTCCCAGGGGCCTTCCCGCCGATGGGCGATCTTCGTCCACCCGTGACCGGGCGCGGTCAGCTCAGCCGTAGGTGTCGCGGGGTCCCCGCCCCGGGACCCGACGCTGGCCGCGCTTCCAGCTCGGCCCCGACGGACCCAGCACCTGGACCTCGACGACGACGTCGGGCCCGACCTCCTCGGCGAGCCGGCTCAGCAGGGTGGGACCCAGCAGACGCAGGTTGGTGGCCCACGTCGTCGAGTCGGTTCGCACCACCAGCACCCCGTCCTCGAAGGTCTCGGGCGTGCAGTGGTCGGCGACCTGGTCGCCCACCACCTCCCGCCACCTCCCGACCACGCTGCCCACCGAGAGCTCGGTGCGCCAGCCACGCTCGGCCGCCAGCCGCGAGAGGGTGTCGCCCAGCAGGGCGGGGTCACGCCCGTCTCGCCCGGCCCCCGAACGCTGGTCGGCCACGGGATGGCGTCGTCCCGGCTGACCCGGGCGGAAGCCCCTCGCCCGAGCCGCTGCCTTGGCACGGTTGAGGGAGGCCCGGGCCACCTCGGAGGCAGGGGTCAGACCGAGCTGCTCGGCGACGGGACGTGCCGGGTCCCAGTGGTCGGTCGTCGATCCCACGTGCTCGTCCCGATCTGCCGGCCCCTCACCGGGGCCGCTGCTCGGCGGGTTCGCCGGGTCGGTCGGGTCGGTGGGCGGACCACCCTCACCGGACACGGGTCACCTGCCCACCCATGACGTCGATCCGCGCCCCGTCGAGCTGCTCGGGCACGTCCTCCGCGACGGCCGCCGTGACGAGCACCTGCTCGGCCTTGGCCACGAGGGTCGCGAGCCGGCCTCGGCGCCGGGAGTCCAGCTCGGCGAAGACGTCGTCGAGGATGAGGACGGGCTCGGCACCATCCCCCCAGCCCGAGATCCCCGTCTCGTCCTCGGGGGTCCCGTGGGTCAGCAGCTCGTAGGAGGCGAGGCGGAGCGCGAGGGCGTAGGACCACGACTCCCCGTGGCTCGCATAACCCTTGGCGGGCATCCCACCCAGGTGGAGCAGCAGGTCGTCACGGTGCGGGCCGACGAGGTTGACCCCGCGCTCGATCTCCTGACGCCGCATCCTGCTCATCGCCTCGAGCAGCTGTGCCTCGAGCAGCTCGATGCTCACGTCCAGGTGGGGGACCCCGGGCTCGTCGAGGGGGGAGGGGGCGGGACGACCGTCGTCCACACTGGCCTCGAGGGAGGACCGGTACCCCAGGACCGCGGCGCCCTGACCGTCACTGACCTGCTCGTATGCCCGCGCCACGTGCGGGCGCAGCTGGTCGACGAGCCGGACACGGTTCCGCAGGATCTGGGCACCGATCTGCGCGAGCTTGGCATCCCACACGTCGAGGGTGCGCAGGTCGGGTGCGGAGTCCTCGGCTGATCCTCCGCGGCGGCCCCCACGCCGGGCCGCGCCGGCGGACTTGAGCAGGGCACCTCGCTGACGGAGCACCCGGTCGTAGTCGCTCAGCACGGCCACGATGCGTGGTGAGACCTGCACCGCGAGTTCGTCGAGGAGGCGACGCCTCCCCTCAGGGTCCCCCTTGACCAGGGCGAGGTCTTCGGGGGCGAAGAGCACCGTCCGCAGGATGCCGAGGACGTCACGGGGGCGGCGCACGGGGGAGCGGTTCACCTGCGCCCTGTTGGCCTTCCCCGGGTTCAGCTCGAGCTCGACCAGGGTCGACCTGTCGTTCCGGTCCGCCCGGAGCCTGACGACGGCGCGCGACGCGCCGGCCCGCACGAGGGCGGCGTCCGAGGAGACGCGGTGGCTGCCCAGCGTGGCGACGTAGCCGACCGCCTCGACGAGGTTGGTCTTGCCCTGCCCGTTGGGACCGACCAGGGCGCTGACCCCGGGCTCGAGCGGGAGCTCGACCTGCTCGTAGGACCGGTAGTCGGTCAGGGAGAGATGGCTGACGTGCACTACGCGTCGCCCGCGGGGCGGACCGCGTGACCTCCGAACTGCTGGCGCAGCGCGGCCACGGCCTTCATCGCCGGGGAGTCGACCTGGCGCGAGGAGAAGCGCGCGAACAGGGCGGCCGAGATCACCGGGAGCGGAACGGCCTGGTCGATCGCCTCGTCGACGGTCCACCGGCCCTCACCCGAGTCCTCGACGTAGTCGTCGATGGACCCCAGCTGCGGGTCCTCCTCGAGGGCTGCGACGAGAAGGTCGAGCAACCAGGAGCGGACGACGGTCCCCTGGGTCCAGGCCTTGAGGGTGCCCGTGACATCGGTGACGATCTCCTGGGCCTCGAGCAGCTCGTACCCCTCGGCATAGGCCTGCATCAGCCCGTACTCGATGCCGTTGTGGACCATCTTGGCGTAGTGACCTGCACCGATGGCCCCGGCGTGCACGAACCCGTTGGCCCTCTCCCCGGGCGGGCGCAAGGCGTCGAAGACGGGCATCAGGTGCTCGACGTCGTCCTTCTCGCCGCCCGCCATGAGTCCGTAGCCGTTCTCGAGGCCCCACACCCCGCCCGAGACGCCGACGTCGACGTAGCGGATGCCGCGCTCGGCGAGCTGCTCGGCGTGCTTGCGGTCGTCCAGGAAGTGCGAGTTCCCACCCTCGATGACGATGTCGCCCTCGGCGAGGAGATCCGCGAGCTCGGTCACGACCCCCCGGGTGACGTCACCCGCGGGCACCATCACCCACACGGCGCGCCGACCAGCGGGCAGCGTCTCGACGAGGGCGGCGAGGCTGGCGACGTCCGAGACCTCAGGGTTGGGGTCGTAGCCGGTGACCTCGAGGTCGTGGTTGCGCAGTCGCTGACGCATGTTTGCGCCCATGCGACCCAGTCCGACGATTCCGATGTGCATGCGGGGCACCTCCTGGTGCGCGGCTGCTGGTGCCGGTTGGCGCGGGAGCGCTCAGCTGGCGAAACGGATGGGCACCAGCAGGTAGCGGTAGCTCGAGTCGTCATCCCCGTCGAGGGCGGCCTGCCCGGTGAACTCGACAGGCTTGTTGGGATGGGTGAAGGACATCCGGACGAACTCGGTGCTCAGGGCACCGAGCCCGTCGAGCAGGAACTGGGGGTTGAAGGCCACCGTGATGTCCTCGCCGGTGAGAGCCGCCTCGAGGGCCTCCGAGGCCTGGGCGTCGTCGCCCTG
This sequence comes from Actinotalea soli, assembly GCF_017565425.1. GTDB lineage: Bacteria > Actinomycetota > Actinomycetes > Actinomycetales > Cellulomonadaceae > Actinotalea > Actinotalea soli. Next base: position 181,796 of record NZ_JAGEMK010000002.1, on the reverse strand, counting down.
CCCGGCGTTCAGGACGACCTGACCCTCGGAGAACGCGAGCCTGATCGAGGTGTTGCGCTCGGCCACCAGGGCCACGCGCCGAGAGGCTTCGGTGAGCGCCTGCCGGGAGACGACGGCGTGGATCGGCGTCTCGTCGGGGAAGAGACGCCGCACAGCGGGGTAGTCCCCGTCGACCAGCAGCGAGGTGGTGTGACGTCCTCCGGCCTCGAAGCCGATGAGGTCGACCCCGGCACCGGTCGAGAGGGCAACGGTGACCTGCTCCGAGCTGCCGAGGGACTTCGCGGCGTCGGACAGGGTGCGGGCCCGGACGAGGGCGATCGACTCGTGCCCGGGGGTGGCCGGGGTCCAGCTCAGCTCGCGCAGGGCGAGGCGGTACCGGTCGGTGGCGAGGAGGGTGATCTTCTCCCCCTCGATCTCCATCCTGACCCCGGTCAGGAGCGGGAGGGTGTCGTCCCGGCTCGCGGCGACGGTGACCTGCGCGACGGCCTCGGTGAGCTCGGGCCCGGCGATCGTCCCGACCACCGCGGGCATCGCCGGCAGGGCCGGGTAGTCCTCGACGGGCATGGTCAGCAGGGTGAAGCGGCTGGCGCCGCAGGTGACGGTGACCTTCGAGCCCTCGAGGACCACGTCGACGGGCTTGGCCGGCAGCGCCCGGGAGATCTCGGCGAGGAGCCGACCGGAGACCAGCACCGTGCCGGCCTCGACGACGTCAGCAGCGATCTCCGACCTGGCGGAGACCTCGTAGTCGAAGCTCGAGAGCTGGACGAGCCCGTTGGCGTCGGCCTCGAGCCGGACGCCGGCCAGGACCGGGACGGGAGGCCGGGTCGGCAGCGACCGGGCGGTCCAGGTGACGGCCTCCGCCAGGACGTCACGATCGACCCTGAACCTCATGTCGCATCCCTCTCGCCCAGCTGGTACGGCTCCTGGCAGCGCAGCACGACACGTGCGGGCCTGCCGAGCCCTGATCTGTGAGCACAGTACGCGAGACCGGTGTTCTGCGGGTACGGCGCAGGACGACCGTAGCGGGCGCAGGGATCTGGTGCGTGGGGACCGGAGTCCGGGTTCGCGCCCCGTCCCCATGAAGGCGCTGTGGATCTCCATGGATAACAAGATTCGTCGTTGTCATCGGTGGTGTGGAGTGTGTGGACATCCTGTCCGCGTGCAGGTCACCAGGCCCGGCGGACTGTGGAGCGCTTGAGGACGGCGCTGTCGACAGGACGCTCGGTCGGTGGATCGTGTGATTCCGTTCATCGGCCGTCCACCGAAATGCCAAGTTCTGTCCACAGCAGGCTGTGGGGCGGTCCACCGACGTCCACAGGGATGTCCACAGGTGTGAACAGTCGTCCTATGGGTGGGTTTCACCCACGGTGCTGCTGCTTGATCCGGTTCGTGAGCTCGGTCACCTGGTTGTAGATCGACCGCCGCTCCGCCATCAGCTCGCGGATCTTGCGGTTCGCGTGCATGACCGTGGTGTGGTCGCGGCCACCGAACTGCTGGCCGATCTTGGGCAGGCTCATGTCGGTCAGCTCGCGGCACAGGTACATCGCGATCTGACGCCCGGTGACCAGGACACGGGACCGTGAGGACCCGCAGAGGTCGTCGATGGTCAGGCCGAAGTAGTTGGCGGTCTGGGCGATGATCGCGGCTGCGGTGATCTCGGCGGTGTCCTCGTCGGTGATGAGGTCCTTGAGGACGATCTCCGCCAGGGCGAGGTCCACGTGCTGACGGTTGAGGTTGGCGAAGGCAGTCACCCGGATGAGAGCGCCCTCGAGCTCGCGGATGTTCGTCGAGATCTTCGAGGCGATGTACTCCAGCACGTCGTCCGGGGCCTGGAGCCTCTCGTTGCCGGCCTTCTTGCGAAGGATCGCGATGCGCGTCTCGAGGTCGGGCGGCTGCACGTCGGTGATGAGACCCCACTCGAAGCGTGACCTCATCCGGTCCTCGAAGCCGTTCAGCTGCTTGGGCGGCAGGTCGGAGGTGATCACGACCTGCTTGTTCGTGTTGTGCAGCGTGTTGAAGGTGTGGAAGAACTCCTCCATCGTCTGCTCTTTGCCCTGCAGGAACTGGATGTCGTCGATGAGGAGCAGGTCGACGTCGCGGTACCGGCGCTGGAACGCCCCGGCCTTGCCCTCGCTGATCGAGTTGATGAAGTCGTTGGTGAACTCCTCGGAGTTCACGTAGCGCACCCGGACCCCTGGGTACAGCGAGAAGGCGTAGTGGCCGATGGCGTGCAGCAGGTGGGTCTTGCCCAGGCCGGAGTCCCCGTAGATGAACAGCGGGTTGTAGGCCTTGGCGGGTGCCTCGGCCACCGCGACGGCTGCAGCGTGGGCGAAGCGGTTGGAGGATCCGATGACGAAGGTCTCGAAGAGGTACTTCGGGTTGAGGCGAGCCGGCTCGACCGGCGGCCGCTGCGACGAGGACCTGCCGTGGGGTGCTTCGTCGAAGGGGGTCCGCTCAGCCGAGGAGCGACGACGGGGGCGGTCCTCCTCGTCGTCGTCGAAGGCGCTGTCCCGGCGGGATCGCCGGTCATGGTCGCGGTCGTCGCGGTGGTCGCGCTCCTCGTCGTGGCGGCGACGCGAGCTCTCGCGGTCGGAGCGGTCTCCGGGACCTGGCTCGGTGTCGCGAGGATCACCATGGGTCGATGCGGTCTGGGCGGACGGGGTCCGGCTGTCGGCATCCTCGAGGGACGGGTCGACGGTCACCGCGAAGCGGGCGTCGACACCGAGGACGTCGCTCAACGCCGTGGTCAGCTCGTTGCGCACCCTGGACTCGAGGTAGTCCTTGGTGAAGTCGTTGCCGACGGCGAGGAGGACGGTGTCGTCCAGCAGACCGACGGGCCGGACCAACCTGATGAAGGCCAGCTGCTGTGCGCTGGTCGAGGGATCGGTGGCGATCTGTCCTACTGCTCGGTCCCACACCTGGGCGATCGAGACGTCCTGTGCTGGCACGGGGGAGCTCCATAGGTCTGCGCGGCGGGCGGGGATCCGCCTCGCACCCTGGCATGGTGCGGCACGATCCACATAGTTGTCCACAAGCTGTGGGCTCGCGCGATACCAGATCCGCGGACGGAGGACGAGGGGGCCGTCGTGGTGTCCCTGCGCACGGCGAGCCGATCCTCGTCAGAACCGTCCGGGGAGCTCCTCGGTAGTCTCGGAGTGTCGGACCACGACGAGGACGGATCCCGATGGATGATCAGGGGTTCGCCCACGGAAGGGTCCTTCTGCCGCCGGCGGCTGGTCGCAGGTTTGACCGGCGCGCCGGTCGCGCGTACCGTTGCACAGCCGTTCGTGACGGCCTCAGTCTGCGTGCCCACAGGCGGCCACGACACCGTGATGACGGATGTCGTGACCGTGTGCAGGTCACGATCCCGGGCCGAGGACGACGGGCGCAACCTCGTGTCCGTCCTCCGACGGCGACCTGAACCAACCTTTGTGGAGTCTGACGTGTCGAAGCGCACCTTCCAGCCGAACAACCGGCGCCGGGCCAAGACCCACGGCTTCCGTCTGCGCATGCGCACCCGGGCCGGCCGCGCGATCCTCGCCGCTCGTCGGCGCAAGGGTCGCTCCGAGCTCTCCGCCTGATAACCCCAGGTGCTGCCCGCCCCGCTGCGGATGCGCCGGTCCGAGGACTTCGCGCAGACGATCAGACGGGGCACCCGGGCCGGACGTGACACGCTCGTCGTGCACTGCCGCCTGGTCGAGGGCGGTGCCGAGCGACGGGTCGGGCTCGTCGTCGCCAAGACGGTGGGTAACGCCGTCGTCCGGAACCGGGTCAGACGGAGGTTGCGCGCCGTGGTCGTCGAGCAGGTGGATGTCGTTCCGCCGGGCACCGACCTCGTGCTGCGCGCTCTGCCGCCGGCGCACCGAGCGAGCTACAGCGTGCTGCGCGACGAATACGTCGGTGCGCTGAGCAGCGCGGTGCGACGAGCGAGCTCCCGGGCCCGAGCATGACCTCGGCGACCGCCACGGGGTCCGAGGTCCCGCGGGTGTCCGGCCTGATCGCCGGAGTCCGATCGGTTCCACGGCTGGTGCTGGTCGCTGCGCTGAGGGTCTACCAGAGCGTGATCTCCCCGATGACGGGGCCGACCTGCCGGTACTACCCGAGCTGTTCCTCCTACGCGCTCATCGCGGTGCAGCGTCACGGCGCAGTACGCGGGACCTGGCTGGCGGCTCGTCGCTTGCTGCGATGCCACCCGTGGGCGGCCGGTGGTGTGGACGACGTCCCCCCGGTCCGCAACGACCCTCAGACCACCCGTCATGACGGGAACGACGAACGACCCTCGAGGAGCACCGCAGCATGAGCTGGTTCGACACCATCCTCTGGCCCCTCAAGGTGGCCGTGGCCTGGATCATGGTCCAGTTCCACTCCCTGTTCGTGGCCCTCGGCGTCCCCTCGGAGTCCGGTCTGGCCTGGGCAGGGTCGATCGTCGGCCTGGTGGTCGTGATCCGCATCCTGCTGATCCCCTTGTTCGTGAAGCAGATCAAGGCGTCCCGAGGGATGCAACTGCTCGCCCCGGACATGCAGAAGATCCAGAAGAAGTACAAGGGCAAGAGCGACCCGGCCTCCCGGGAAGCCATGAGCCGCGAGACGATGGAGCTCTACCGCAAGCACGGGACGAACCCCTTCGCCTCGTGCCTGCCGATCCTCGCCCAGTCCCCCATCTTCTTCGCCCTCTTCCGGGTGCTGTACTCCCTGGGCGACGTGGCTCGCGGTGAGTATCAAGGGGGCGACCGGCTGCAGATCGGTCCGCTGACGCAGGATCTTGCTGCTGAGGCGAACGCGGCGACGATCTTCGGCGCGCCGATCTCCTCGTTCTTCCTCGAGACAGGGGCCACGGGGGCGACCCGTGTCGTCACCGTCCTGCTCATCATCGCGATGTCGGCGACGACCTTCCTCACCCAGCGTCAGCTGACGCAGAAGAACATGCCGGCCTCGGCCCTGCAGGGGCCGATGGCTCAGCAGCAGAAGATGCTGCTCTACCTGCTGCCGGTGATCTTCGCGGTGACGGGCGTGAACTTCCCGATCGGTGTGCTCATCTACTGGACCACGACCAACCTCTGGTCGATGGGACAGCAGTTCTACGTCATCCGTCGGAACCCCACCCCGGGGTCGGAGGCGGAGCGTCAGCTCAAGGAGCGCCGGGCACGCAAGGCGGCAGCCAAGGGCATCGTGCTCGAGGAGGAGAAGCCGGCCGTCGAGGAGAAGCCCCGTGGCCAGCGTCAGCAGCCGAAGCGCAAGCACCGTACGAAGCCGGTGACGGGCGGCGCTGCTGCCGGTGCGGCGGCCTCTGGCGATGGTCCGGATGCGAGCTCGTCCTCCGAGGATGGCGAGTCTGTCTCTGGGGACACCGCCGCTCCAGGAAAGACCAAGGCCGGAGGCGGAGCGCCAGGCTCGAGGACGACAGGGGCGAAGTCCCCGGGATCGAAGTCCGCAGGTGCCAAGACCCCTGGGTCGAAGACCTCGGGGACCAGGGCCGGCGGGACCAAGTCTTCGGGGGCGACGACAGGCGGCGCTCGGCCGAGCGGAGCCAAGCCGGGACGGACCAAGCCCAGCGGGACCAAGCCCGACGGCGCCACGGGCAAGCCGGGTACCTCGTCCCCCAGCGGACGGGCCAAGGGCAAGGGCACCCCCGACAAGGGGACACCTGAGAACCCCACGACGTGAGCAGCAACAGGGCTGCGCAGTTCCTGATCAGGAGATCGTCATGACCGAGAGCAGTGCTCCCACGGAGCAGAACGACGTATCTGTCACGCGACGCCTCGAGGAGGAGGGCGAGATCGCCGCGGACTACCTCGAAGAGCTGCTGGACATCGCGGACCTGGATGGCGACATCGACATCGACGTGGACCACGGCCGCGCCGCGGTGGAGATCGTGGCCGAAGCAGGGTCCGAGCGGGCCCTCCGGCGGCTCGTGGGGACCGAGGGGGAGGTACTCGACGCGGTCCAGGAGCTGACACGCCTCGCCGTGCAGACCAAGACGGGGGAGCGGAGTCGGTTGATGCTCGACATCGCCGGGTACCGCGCGGCTCGACGGGCGGAGCTGACGGAGGTCGCCAAGAAGGCCGTCGCCGAGGTGCGGTCCTCCGGTGAGGCCGTGGCCCTCGAACCCATGAACCCCTTCGAGCGCAAGGTCGTCCACGACGTCGTGGCCGAGTCTGGGCTCGTCAGCGACAGCGATGGGGTCGAGCCGGCTCGACACGTCGTGATCAAGCCTGCCTGAGCACGTTCAGCGAGGCCCCCGTGACACCTGGTCACGGGGGCCTCGTGCATTCCGGAGCCATTCACTTCTCCTTGTGGCATCCCGCGCCGGAGGGTGTGCGACAGCGAGGCCTTCGCAGCCCAGCAGCACGCAAGTATCAGCGCTTCCGGATCCGGACAGAGGCGCGCGTCTGCATGGGTTCGTCTCAGGTGGTGTCACGACTGCACCCCACGGGATGGACCCGCGTGACGGAGCCAGTGGATGCGTCCCATGACCTGTCGGCGCCGGTGCGACCGTCGGTGCACTCTCGTGGCAGGGACTTCCTCCGTGGCAGGTTCGACGGTCGCCGCCGTTGTTCCACGTGAAACCCGCATCACGTCGCCAGGGGCCAGGAGCGACCGTCCGCTTGATCGTGGCTCACGGCCTGTAGCTGGTCCGTGGCGTTACCTCTTCCGGATCGAGCGGAGGCGTTACGGGCCGGGTCAGGGGCACACACATCTGAAGGGTTCGTCCCCTGCGCCCCCCGTGTTTCACGTGGAACGTCGAGATGTAGCGCGAGGCTGGTCATCTGCCGGCGCTGGGGGAGAGCCGTCCTGCCGCGGATTCCCCGCGACACGTGACGTGGGTGCGCAGGTCGAGTCCCGCGAACGCACCCGCGTAGGTCACCGCCACTGCAGCGCTCGCGTGAGCTCGGGAACGAGGGCGGGTCCCCGGGGGCCGTGGATCGCGGCTGGCGACGATGTGCATGCTGCGACGGGGGCCATCGCGCACCAGCGGCCTCACGCGTCGCGTGCGATCTCCCGCGATAGGTTCCCATGGACGCAGGGCTGGCACGGAGAGGCAGTGAATAGGAGGTAGCCCACCCGCACGTCCGTGCCCGGAGTACCGTCGACTGACCTGTACAGACGCCGCCTGTCGCTGGCTAGCATGTCAGCGCTTCGCGGTGGCTCCACCGAGACGAGAACGCCTCGTGCGAGGAACCGGCCGAGGGGGCGGTGGACGGGACCAGGGCTCGAGAGCGTCGGAGCAGGGGTGCCGGTGTGGATGACACGCGGTTGGGCAGGGCGACAGGACCGACGGCGTACGTCCCCGACCCCGGGCGTGGGGTGCACGACGCCTCTGGCGAGACCGTCGACGGGCGCTAGGGCTCCGTTCCACGTGAAACACGCCTGGGTGTCCGCGACGGTCAACGACACCGCACCGAGCTGAGGGCGGAGATCGTGGGGACCTCCCGCCGGCAGAACGGCCAACGGTACGAGGCGGTCCCGGGGCACGTCCACGTCCGGGTGCGGTGTCACGAGCAGTGCATGCACGACTCGGTTTCACGTGGAACACGATCCCTCGTACGGTGGTGCCCTGTCCGTGACTATCAACCGTAGGGAGCGTTCGTGGCCGACGACGATGGCCAAGCGGTAGCGCTCGATCAGGACACCCCCGCCGTTGCTGAGCTCTTCGGACCAGCGCTTCCGCAGATGGTCGCGTTCCACGCTCTGTTGGCCGACGAGGGCGTGACCCGTGGGCTCATCGGTCCACGGGAGGTTCCTCGCCTGTGGGAGCGGCATCTGGTCAACTCCGCGGCGGTGGCCACGTTCCTCCCGTCGGAAGGCGTCGTGGTGGATGTCGGTAGCGGGGCGGGACTTCCTGGGGTCGTCCTGGCGGCGATGCGGCCCGACCTCGACATCGTCCTCCTCGAGCCGATGCAGCGCCGGGTCACCTGGCTCACGGACGTGATCGCTCGACTGGACCTCACGAACGCACGAGTAGTTCGCGGTCGGGCCGAGGACCTCGTCGGTGCGATCGTCGCTGACGCGGTCACGGCCCGCGCCGTTGCCCCCATGGACCGCCTGGGCGCGTGGACGATCCCCCTGCTCAGGCAGGGTGGTGTGCTGTTGGCGCTCAAGGGTTCACGTGCGAACGACGAGCTGACGCAGGCGCGGGACTCCATCGCAGAGCTCGGTGGGGACTCCGGCGAGGTGCTCGAGGCCGCGACGGTCACGGGAGGGGAACCGACGACCGTGGTTCGCGTGCGCCGACTGGCCCCGGCGCTTCCGGTGCGGCCGGAGGCACCGCGCGGAGAGGGCGCACCGACGAGCACCACACGCCCCGCGCCAGGTCGGGGACGCCGCCCGCAGGGGGGTGCGGGTGGACGATCCGCTCCTCGGCGGAAGCGTGGGGGAGCGGGCGCCCCGAGCTGACGGCGGACGCCGTCGACCAGCAGCGGCGTGCCCTGGCGTCGAGGTCCAGACCGATCTCCCTCCCAGTCGCGATCGGACACTGCCGGGACCGTCGCGGCTCTCCGGGCGGCTCGACGACCCATGGCGGTCGGCGATGTCGCTGGACGATGGCAGGATGTGACCACGCAAGGACAGGAGATCTGGTGGAGCAGCAGGACCCGACGCCTGGCCCCGGCGTTTCACGTGAAACGGAGGGGTGGAACGACGAACATCGACGGGCGGCCCTGATCCAGAGCCTTCCGGCCGTGGACGACTCGACCCCCCTCGCAGCCCAGCTCGCGGCTGATGCCCGCCGTCGGATCGACCTCTCAGGCCGACGCTTCCCGCGCCCCGAGGCGACCCGGATCCTGACGATCGCCAACCAGAAGGGCGGCGTGGGCAAGACCACCACCACGGTGAACCTCGCCGCGGCGCTCTCCCAGGCCGGCCTGAACGTGCTGGTCATCGACAACGACCCGCAGGGCAACGCGTCGACGGCCCTCGGGATCGATCACCGCGCGGGAACCCCCTCGGTCTACGAGGTCCTCGTCGAGGACGAGGAGCTCGCTGCAGTCGTGCAGCAGACCCCGCAGCTCCCGCGCCTGTGGTGCGCGCCGGCCACGATCGACCTCTCGGGTGCCGAGATCGAGCTCGTCTCCCTGGTCGCTCGGGAGAACCGGCTGCGCAACGCCATCGATGCGTACCTCGAGCACCGTGCTCATCAGGGGCTCGACCGGCTCGACTACATCTTCATCGACTGCCCCCCGAGCCTCGGGCTCCTCACGGTCAACGCCTTCGTCGCGGCCCGTGAGGTGCTGATCCCGATCCAGTGCGAGTACTACGCCCTGGAAGGTCTGAGCCAGCTCCTCAAGAACGTCCAGCTCATCAAGAACCACCTCAACCCGGCCCTGCACGTGTCGACGATCCTGCTCACCATGTACGACTCCCGCACCAACCTCGCCCAGCAGGTGGCCGCCGAGGTGCGCGAGCACTTCCCCGAGCAGACGCTCCGCACCACAGTGCCGCGGTCGGTCCGCATCTCCGAGGCACCCAGCTACGCCCAGACAGTCATGACCTACGACCCGGGATCGACCGGAGCGTTGTCCTACCTGGCAGCGGCGCGGGAGCTCGCCGACAGGGGCGTCCTCGCGGCAGCCTCGTCCCGTGACGGGGTCGAACCCCAGGGCGCCCAGCCCGAGAACGCCCCCTTGCAGCCGAGCACGACGACGGAGGACAACTGATGGCGGAGAAGCGTCGCGGCCTGGGCCGCGGACTCGGAGCTCTCATCCCCAGTGCGCCGACGGGTGATGCGCGTCCCGTCGACGTGTTCTTCCCCGGGGGCCCGGCGGCCAAGGTCAGCCCCGAGGAGGCCGACGTCCCACCGACGCAGGACGACACTGCAGGTGAGGACCACACCGCCGCGGAGCCGACGCGCGATACAGCCTCGGCTGCTGCCATCACCACACCGGAGGGTCAGCCGACCGCGCCGTCGGCTGATGGCGAGACGGACGAGGGAACGGCAGATGACGGGCCGTCGACCACCAGCTCTACCGACTCGTCTCCGGCGACCGGGGCAACAGCTCCGACCTCCAGCGACGACGGTGCCGGGGGACCGGCCGTCGCCGGGTCTGCTGATGGTCCTGCAGCGGAGCTGCCCGAAGGCCTCGTCCCGGTCCCCGGCGTGCACTTCGCGGAGGTCCCGGTCGGGTCGATCCGACCGAACCCCCGCCAGCCCCGCACCGTGTTCGACGAGGACGCACTGAGTGAGCTGGTCAGCTCCATCCGCGAGATCGGAGTGCTCCAGCCGATCGTCGTGCGTCCCCTGCGGGAGGACGGAGCCGAGCACGACGGGTTCACCTACGAGCTCATCATGGGCGAGCGTCGGTGGCGGGCCACGCAGGAAGCCGGCCTGGAGACGGTGCCGGCGATCGTCCGGGAGACCGATGACGCCGACCTGCTGCGGGACGCGCTGCTCGAGAACCTGCACCGCAGCCAGCTGAACCCCCTCGAGGAGGCAGCGGCCTACCAGCAGCTGCTCGACGACTTCGGTTGCACCCACGACGACCTCGCGCGACGCATCCACCGGTCACGCCCGCAGATCAGCAACACCCTGCGACTGCTCCGGCTCCCACCCCTGGTGCAGCGTCGCGTGGCTGCCGGTGTGCTCTCCGCCGGTCACGCACGGGCCCTGCTCGGCCTGCCGGATGCCGCTGCCATGGAGCGGTTGGCGCAGCGCATCGTGGCCGAAGGACTCTCGGTCCGCGCCACCGAGGAGATCGTGACCCTCGGAGGGGACCCCGAGAAGCCCGCGGTCCAGCGCCGACCGCGAGCGGGGGATCGGAACGCTGCCCTCGACGACCTCGCCGGGCGGCTCTCCGACAGGTTCGACACCCGGGTCAAGATCGCCCTGGGCAAGAGCAAGGGCAGGCTCACCGTGGAGTTCGCCTCGGTCCAGGACCTCAACCGCATCCTGGAGACGCTCTCCCCGGAGGACCCAGGCCTGCTGCGCTGACCTCGGTGCCGCCGCAGGCTCAGCCTGCGGCGGCGTTCTCCACGATCGCGCGGTAGAGCGTGCCGAGGTCGTGCCCCGCGGCCGTCGCAGCCTGGGGGAGCAGGGAGGTCTCGGTCATCCCCGGCGCGGTGTTGAGGTCGAGGAACTGCGGGACCCCGTCACGATCGAGGATGAGGTCGGTGCGTGACAGGTGCCGGAGCCCCAGTGCCTCGTGCACGGCGACAGCGGCGGCACGGACCCGCGCAGAGTCCTCGTCGGAGAGGCGTGCCGGGGTGAAGTACTCGGTGCGGCCAGGGACGTACCGCGCGTCGTAGTCGTAGGGACCATCGGTCACCAGCTCGACGGGTGGGAGGGCCTGCGGGCCGTCCCCGGTGTCGACCACGCTCACGGCGAGCTCGATGCCGTCCACGGCCTGCTCGATCAGGGCGGTGTCGCCGTAGGCGAAGCAGTCGACCATCGCCCGTGGGAGCTGCTCGGCCTCCCGGACGACCGTGACGCCCAGGGCTGAGCCACCCCGTGAGGGCTTCACGGCGAGCGGCAGCCCGAGGCTGGCGAGCACCGTCTCGAGAACCTTGCCGGCGCCGAGCTCGCGGAAGAGACTCTGGGGGAGGGTCACGAAGCGCGGGGTGCTGAGCCCAGCCGCTGCGACGATGGTCTTCGTCACGGGCTTGCTCCACGCGCAGCGGCTCGCTCGGGGATCCGCGCCGACGTAGGGGAGACCCATCATCTCGAGGATGTCGCGGACCGAGCCGTCCTCGCCGCTCGCCCCGTGCAGCAGCGGCCACACGATGCTCGGCTCCACCTGGCGCAGGGCAGGGATGAGATCGGCGTCGACGTCGTGCACCGCGACCTCGAGCCCTGCTCCTCGCAGGGCTTCGGCGACGCGACGCCCCGAGCGCAACGACACGTCCCGCTCGTGGGAGAGCCCTCCGGCGAGGACAAGGACGTTCGGGGCGCTCATGCGAGGTCCGGGGAGGGGGACTCGACGATGCGACCCTCGCGGGTGGCGGCGGTGCCGAAGATCTCGACGAGCTCACGCTCGCCGTCCACCACCGTGGACAGCCGGCGCACACCCTCGCGGATGCGCTCCGGGGTCGGGTAGCAGAAGGACAGGCGCATGTGATCGGCTCCTTGACCGTCGGCGTAGAAGGCGGTCCCCGAGACGTAGGCGACCAGGGCCGTGATGGCCCGCGGGAGCATGGCCTGGGCGTCGAGACCGTCCGGGAGCCTGACCCAGGTGTAGAAACCGCCGTCGGGCACGGTCCAGGATGCCTCGGGGATGTGCTCGCTCAGGGCACTGACCATGGCGTCGCGCCGCTCGCGGTACATCTCCCGGAAGGCCTTGATCTGCCCCTTCCAGTCGTGCTCGGCGAGGTAGGTCGAGATGGCCAGCTGCGAGGCGTTCGAGGGGCACAGGATCGCGGACTCGCTCGCCAGGACCAGCTTCTCGCGGACGGCGTGCGGGGCCACGGCCCATCCCACCCGGTAGCCCGGGGCGAAGGTCTTGGAGAAGGACCCGAGGTAGATGACCCCCTCGTCGTCGAGGGAGCGCATCGCCGGCAGGGGCTCTCCCGAGAAGCCGAGGAGCCCGTACGGGTTGTCCTCCACGAGGAGGACGCCGTGACGCTGCGCGATCTCGAGGACGCGAGGGCGCCGCTCGAGGCTCAGCGTGACCCCGGCGGGGTTGTGGAAGTTGGGCACGGTGTAGATGAGCTTGACGGTGCGGCCCTCGGCGGCGAGCCGGGTGAGGGCCTCGTCGAGAGCCTCGGGGACCAGGCCGTGCTCGTCGAGCGGCACGTGCACGACCTCGGCCTGGTAGGCGCGGAAGACGCCGAGGGCCCCGACATAGCTCGGTGCCTCGGCGACGATGACGTCACCGGGGTTGATGAAGAGTCTCGTCACCAGGTCCAAGGCTTGTTGCGAGCCGGTGGTGACCACCACGTCGTCAGGGTGGGCGTCGATGCCCTCCAGGCGCATCACCTCGAGGATCTGCTCGCGCAGGGTCTGGTCGCCCTGCCCCGAGCCGTACTGCAGGGCGGTGGCGCCCCTGGTCGCGATGAGTCGCTGCGCAGACTCGGCGAGGGAGTCGAGGGGGAGTCCGGCGAGGTTCGGCATGCCACCCGCGAGGGACACGACCTCGGGCCGGCTGGCGACGGCGAAGAGGGCTCGGATCTCCGAGGCCCGCATGCCGTGGGTACGGTCGGCGTAGGAGTCGATCCACGGGTCGAGGCGGGTCCCGGTCGACGGGCGGGCGTGGGGGGCGGCGCTGCGAGGGGCAGGAGTCACCTGCCCCATCGGCTCGCCGTTCGCGGGTGTCATGGGCCGAGTCTGCCACGGGCCCCTGCGGGCCGGGCGGAGGTGTCCGTGCCCGGCCTCACGGTGCTCCGGCAGACCTCAGGACGGCTCCACGGTCGTGCCCGGGCCGCAGCACCCACCTCCAGGACCGTACTGAGCGCACCCGTGGGCGTCGTCGGCGAGCTCGGTGGTCTCGGGGCCGAGGAGGGCGACGGGGGAGCAGCAGGTGTCCCCTCGCAGAGCCTTGATGCCCTCCCGGACGGCCACCGCGGCGATCACGAGGGCCGCGACAGGATCGGCCCAGACCCATCCCAGGGCCGACGTGGCGACCAGCCCGCCGAGGAGCACGGCACTCAGGGCCGAGCACACGAGCAGCTGGGCGCTGTCGGCGACGACGCTGGCAGAACCCAGCTCCCGGCCGGTCCGCCGCTCCCACCAGGCCAGTCCCGGCATGACCACCAGGCTCACGGCGGCGAGCACGATCCCCACCGTGCTGTGGTCGGCCTCGGCGCCGCCGAGCAGCGCCCGCACGGCGTGGAAGCCGACCAGGGCGGCCAGGGCGAAGAAGGAGAAGGCCACGACCCGCAGCGCCCGGTGCTCACGCTCCTCGTGGTCGCCCCCGCCCGCGAACTGCCAGGCGATCGCCGTTGCGGAGAGCACCTCGACGGCGGAGTCGAGGCCGAAGCCGATCAGGGCGGTCGACGAGGCCGCGGCACCCGCGCCGATCGCCACCACGGCCTCGACCACGTTGTAGCCGATGGTGGCCGCGACGATCAGGCGCACCCGACGACGGAGGAGGTCCCGCCGGGACGGTGCCGGGACCGCCGCGGTGAGCGTGACGGCCCCGCTCATGCCGGTGCCTGCGTCCCGTAGCGGGGGCACAGACGGACGGTCTCGCCCGCGAGACCGAGCAGGCGTTCGGCGGCGGCGAGCAGGTCGAGCACCTCGGGCCCGGCGAGGGAGTAGAGGGTCGAGCGTCCCTCAGGGCGTGAGGTCACCAGTCCGCAGTCCGCGAGGCACAGGCAGTGGGCGGAGACCGTGCTCTGCGCGAGCCCGAGATGCTCGGTGAGGTCCCGGACCCGGTGCTCGCCCAGGGTCAGGTGCTGCAGGATCGCCAACCGGTTGACGTCACCCAGGCCGCGGAAGAGGCAGGCAGCCGTCGCGAGGTGAGCAGGGTCGTGGGGCAACACATCGGTATCCACCGCTAGCATCGTCACTCGGCGATGTTAGCCCTCCTGAGCGGGCACGCCAAGAGCCCTGGACCCCTCGGGATCCAGGGCTCTCGATCGAGGCTCAGGCCAGGATGGCGTCGATCTCGGTGACCAGGGCCGGCTTGGGCCGGGCGCCGACGATCTGCTTGACCAGCTCGCCCCCCGAGTAGATGTTGATCGTCGGGATCGAGGTGATCCCGTAGGCGGCCGTGACCTCGGGGTTCTCGTCGGTGTTGACCTTCGCGATGGTCAGCCGACCCTCGTAGACCCCGGAGAGCTCCTCGAGGACCGGGGCGACCTGGCGGCAGGGACCGCACCACGGGGCCCAGAAGTCGACCAGCACGGGGACCGAGGACTCGAGGACCTCGGACTTGAAGGTGGCGTCGGTGACGGGGACGGTGCTCACAGGGTCTCCTCGATCTTCTCAGGCAGGCTCTCAGGGGCGGGCGGCGCGACGGCGCCGACCAGGTCCGCCAGGTAGTGCTGGGCGTCCAGCGCGGCAGCGCACCCGGTGCCAGCCGCGGTGATGGCCTGCCGGTAGACGTGGTCGACCAGGTCGCCGCAGGCGAAGACACCTTCGACGTTGGTCTGGGTACCGCGGGCGTCGGGACCGCCGACGAGCACGTAGCCGTTGTCGTCGAGGTCGACCTGGCCGATCAGCAGCTCGTTGCGCGGGATGTGCCCGATGGCCACGAACAGCCCGGTGGCCGCGTGCTCGCGCAGCTCGCCGGTGACCGTGTCCCGCAGGGTGAGGCCGGAGAGCTTGTCCTCGCCGTGGATCGCGACGACCTCGCTGTTCCAGGCGAACTCGATCTTCGGGTCGTTGTGCGCACGGTCCGCCATGATCTTGGAGGCCCGCAGCTCGTCCCGACGGTGGACCATCGTCACCTTGTTGGCGAAGCGGGTGAGGAAGGTGGCCTCCTCGACGGCCGAGTCCCCACCACCCACGACGACGACGTCCTGGCCGCGGAAGAAGAAGCCGTCACAGGTCGCGCACCAGGAGACGCCATGGCCCGAGAGCCGCTTCTCGTCCGGCAGGCCCAGCTCGCGGTACGCCGAGCCGGTCGCGAGGATCACGGAACGTGCGACGAAGGTGTCCCCGTTGCCGGTACGGACCGTCTTGAGCGGCCCGGTGAGGTCTGCCTCGATCACGTCGTCGTAGAGGACCTCGGCCCCGAAGCGCTCGGCCTGCTTCTGCATGTTCTCCATGAGCTCAGGGCCCATGATGCCGTCGACGAAACCGGGGAAGTTCTCGACCTCGGTGGTGTTCATCAGGGCGCCACCGGCGGTCACCGCCCCGGCGACGACGACGGGCGCGAGGCCGGCGCGTGCGGCGTAGACGGCGGCGGTGTATCCGGCCGGGCCTGAGCCGATGATGACCAGGTCACGGGTCTGGGTCACGTGCATCCCTCTGTCTGTCGTGGATCTGCCGCAGGAGGTTCGCCTGCGACCACGTCAACAGATCCTAGGGCTCCCGTGTTCCTGCCACCGGCGGTCCTCAGCGAGTTCAGCGCGTGTTCACCTCGGCCGGTCCACCCGGTCGCCGGTGCCCCGCGTCAGGAGAGCGAGATCTCGTAGAGCTCGACGCGGTTGAGCCCGTCCGGGGTCTGCGGGAGCTCGGGGAACCAGAGCACGATGTGCTCGGCCTGGGTCGGCTCGGGCAGCTGCAGCACCATGTCAGGGCCCAGCGGGCTCTCGACGAGCACGGGTCCCTCGGTCGGCGTGCTCGGATCGGTCGCACGGACCTCGACCCGCCCGCCCGCGCCGTTGAAGGCGAGGTTCACGGCGCTGACCAGCGCGGGCTCCTCGAGGGTCACGGCGAAGCCGACCCCGTCCTTCAAGCCGTAGGTGGGGGACACGTAGGTCCGGGTGAACCAGAAGGTGGTCGGGTCCCCGTCGATCGCGCGGTCCACGGCCTCGGGGTGCTCGTTGTTGTCGCCGTCCGGGGGCGGGTCGATCTGCTGCGCCGAGGCGATTACGGGGGCGGCGACCTCCGGGGCCTCCTCCTCCTCGACGGGAGCCTCGCCCTCGCCCTCACCGCCGTCCTCCTCGGGGGGCGCCTCGCCCTCCTCGGTCTCCTCGGCCTGGACGTCGCCGAAGCCGTCCGAGCCGCCGATCGGGGGCAGGGGGGCCGTCAGCCGGTTGTAGGCCATGACCACGCCGACCACCACGACGAGGGCGATGAGGACCAGGACGAACGGGGTGGGGTCGAAGCGGCGGCGGGTCAGCACGGCAGGAGACCGTCCGATCAGGGAGTCGAAGTCCTGCCGGTCCGGCGCAGGAGAGGGGGCAGCCGACGAGCGCGCCGGGCTTCCCGAGGCGGGCGCACGGCCGTGGACGGGCTGGGCAGTGGGGTTGGACGCGGACTGGGCGGCGGGACGCGACGCACGCGCCGGCCCGACGGGAGGCACGGCCGGCGGGGGGGTCCCGGGAGGAGCCGGGGGAGCCTGACCGACCACGGCGCTGCGGACGGACTGCCGCGCGACCACCGAGGCCGTGCTCGCGCTGACCACCTCGACACCGGCGGACGGGGTCGCGTCGTCGGCGCCGCCCGCATCCTCGCTGTCGTCATCGGCACCGTCGTCGACGGCAGCGTCCTCACCGCCCGGCCCGACGGAGGGCTCGGGCGGGCTCTCCGCCACCACCTCCGAGGAGGCGGCGGGGGTCGGCCGGATGACGGCGAGGGGGGCGACAGCGGGCATCACGCTGGTCGGCGGGCCCGCGGCGTCCAGGCGACGGAGCAGCTCGGCGGCCGCGACCTGGTCCCAGGGCTCGAGCTCACGCACGAGCTCACCGGGGCTGTGCGGGCCGTCGTCGTGCGGGCCGAGGGTCACCGAGCACAGGGTGTCGAGGTCGTTCGGGACGCCCGGGGACAGCTCGGCGGGGGCGACGGGGCTGCCGCCGACGACGGGGGCGGCCGTGACCTGCGCCGGGCCGGTGCCGCCGTGCGGGGCGGGCCAGCGACCGGTCAGGGCCAGGTAGAGCAGGGCCACGAGGCCGACCGTGTCCGCCCGGGTGGTCGAGCGGGCGTCACCGATGCCTCGGCCCATGACCTCGCCGTCGATCCCGAGGCCCGTGACGACCACGCGACCGTCCTCGGTCACCCGCACGCTCGAGGGGCGCAGGGCCAGGTGGTGCACCCCGCGGCGTCGCGCGACCTCGAGGGCCACGGCAGCCTCGCCGATGATCGCCCGGGCCTGGTCTCCGGGGATCGGGCCGTGCTGGGTGAGCTCGCCCAGGTCCCGACCCTCGACACGCTCGGTGACGGTGTAGGGCACACCCTCGTGGTCGCCCACGTCGAGCACTCTCAGCAGGCGCGGGTCGGTCACCAGCGCGGCCCGGCGGGCGGCGTCCTGGGCCTCGACGATCCGTCCCTCGCGCAGCACCATGGCGCGCACCGGACGGTCGAGGATCTGGTCCTGCGCGCTCCACGCCTCGACGCCGGGCAGGTCGCTGGGCACCGGCTGGTCGAGGCGGTAGCGCCCAGCCAGCAAGGTGCCGTGCCCGATCACCACGCCGTCCAGACGATCACCTCCGCGCAGGCTCTGGCCCGCTCCCTGGTCGCGACGGTCGTCGTCCCCGGGTCCGGGCCTGCCCATGCTACGTGCCACGCGGGCCATCGCAGGAGCCAGCAGGTCCGCGACCTCGCGTACCCGCAGCACCCGCAGCATCCCGAGGTACGCACCGAGCATCACCAGCCCCACCACCACGCACACCACGGCCGCCAGGCCGAAGCCAGCCCGCGAGAGGTCCCCGAAGAGCAGGCTCACGGGCCAGCCCACCGCGGCCGAGACGAGCGCCGCCAGCCCGGCGCGCACGTGCAGCTGCAGCACCCGTCGCCCGGAGCCCCCCAGCCGGCGGCGGACCGCGAGCACCCCCCGCACCGCCCCGAGCACGTACGAGGCCGCGATCGAGGCCCCCGCGGCGAGGGTCCACCGCTCGGGGGCGAGCAGCAGGGACCCCGCGAAGGTGCCCGCGGCGACCAGCACGGACATCGGCAGCTGCAGCCAGAACAGCGAGCGGGCGTCCTCGTAGGCGTAGTGCACGCGCTGCACGAGGGACCAGATGCCCAGGGCCACCAGCCCCGCGACCAGGGCCACGATCACCGGGGCCAGGGCCGCGACCTCCGTCGCGGTGACCGACGGTGCGACGAGGCGGGCGACCGGCAGGGCCAGGACCGCGAGCACCGCCGTCGCGAAGATCGTGAAGACCCCGATGGTGCGCATCCCGTAGGAGGTGTCGCGGCGGACCGCCTCGACGTCCTGGGCGACGGCGTGGCCCGAGAGCCGCGTGAAGAGCGCCGTCAGGAGGGAGACCGTGACCAGCGAGTGCGGCAGCATGAAGACGAGGAAGGCGTAGTTGTACGCGTTGTTCCCGGCGATCTCGAGGCCGCCGTCCCCGGCCGTGCTCGCCGACGAGGTGATCCGGGTGACCGTGAGGATGCCGAGCTGGCCGACGGCGAGGGCCGCGAAGGTCCATCCGGCCACGCGGCCCGCGCTCGACAGGCCCGTGCCGCGCCAGGCGAAGCGGGGGCGGTAGCGGAAGCCGCTGCGCCACAGCGGGACCACGAGCACCGTCGCCTGCACGATCACGCCGAGGGTCGCGGTCCCCGCGAGCAGCGCCACCCTCGAGGTGTCCCACCCCGAGAGGTTTGCCGGCGCGTCGGGGTCGTAGCTGCCGAACACCGCGATGAACACGGCGAGACCGGCGATGGCCACGACGTTGTTGGCCACCGGGGCCCACATGAACGGGCCGAAGCTGCCGCGGGCGTTGAGCACCTGGCCGAGCAGCGTGTAGACGCCGTAGAAGAAGATCTGCGGCAGGCACCAGACCGCGAAGGTCGTCGCGAGGGAGACGAACTCGGGGTCGCTCGAGTTCGTGGCCACCCGGATCACGAGCGGGGCGGCGATGGTCACGGTGACCGCGACGCCCAGCAGGATGGCGGCGGCCAGGGTGAGCAGCCGGTCGACGAACTCCTGGCCCTGGTCGCTCTTGTAGGCCTTGACCACCTGCGGCACGAGCACCGCGTTGAGGACGCCGCCCGCGAGCAGCATGTAGATCATGTTGGGCAGCCAGTTCGCGACCGCGAAGGCGTTCGCCGCCCCGATGTTGAGGCCGATGGCCCCGGCGAGGACCGCTCCGCGCACCAGCCCCAGCACCCGGGAGGTCGCGGTGCCCGCCGCCATGACCGCGGTGCTGCGGCCGAGGCCAGCCCCGCCCGGGCTCATGCCTGGTGCTCCTCGGGGGAGAGGTCGTCCGGACCCGAGTCGGCACGGGGCTCGGCGCGCGTGCCGGTGCGGCGCCCGCGGCGCACGGTCCGGATCACGCCGATCACGACGCCGACAGCCAGCAGGGCGCCGATGATCGCCGTGCCGATGCTCTCCCACTCGGCCCGCACGCGGACCGTGAGCACGGTGCTGTCGTCGACCACGACCCCCTCGGGGGTGCGGACCTCGACAGCGGCCGTCACGTCGGCACTCTGGATGCCGTGCACCGGGATCGCGACCGTGACCTCGCTGTCGGCGGCGATGGTGACGTCGACGTCGTCGTCGGAGCGCAGGCGGGAGTCGCCAGGGCGTAGCCCGATCCGCACCTCGACGGCCTGGTCGAGGGTGTTGGCCACCCGGATCGGCAGCTCCCCCGAGGTCGAGATGAGGTTGACGTCACCGCCCGGGACCACCGCCACGGCGCTGCGGAGCGTCGCGGTGACCGCCTCGACCCCCGCGATCGAGGCCTGGCGCCCCTCAGGGTCCGAGCGCCATGCCGCCGAGGCCGCGCTCAGCAGCTCGAGCTCGGGGTCGCCGAGGACCGACTCGGGGTCCTCGAGCATCGTCGAGATCGCCTCGCGCTCCTCGATGGCCGCCCGCACCCGAGCGAGCTCGCTCGCGGCGACCTCGGCGCCGGACTCGAGGTCCAGGGGCAGCGAGCCGCGGTCCAGCCCGGGGTCCGGGGCCCCGACCAGGGCCGAGATCGGCGAGGTCTCGACCCACGGCGCCGTCTCGAGGGCCTCGAGCTGGGCCGAGGCCACGGCGGGGTCGGGATCCCAGTCCCGGGGGACGGTCAGCAGCATGTGCCGGCCGTCGCTGGGCCGCTCGCGGGTGATGACCGCGAGCTCGGCGAGGAGGTCCTGCGCCGCCTCGGCCGGCGAGAGCGTCGCGAGCTCGAGGTTCTCGGCGGGGCTGAGGTCGAGCGCGCCGGCCTCGACCCCGCCCTCGGTGCTCGCGGGGTCCGCGGTGGGCAGGGGCAGGGCCATGCCGCCCGTGCGCAGGGCCGTCGAGAGGCGCTCGTCGGGGACCAGCACCGTCGCGTCGCCGTTCGCGGTCGTGACCGTGGTCCGGCCCGTGGGGGTGTAGGTCAGGACGGCCGGCGCGGGCAGCGTCCCGGGGCCGACGACGAGGGCGCCACGGTCCGCGACCAGCGCTGCGGTCGTCAGGTCGGGGGACTCCTCGAGGGGCCAGGCCACGGAGGACGCCGCGCCGTCGGGCAGCGGGCCGTCGACCGCGCGGGACTGGGAGCGCGCCACGCCCAGATCCAGGAGGTCCTCGTCCTGGGTGTGTGCGAGGGCCGCGAGGTCGAGGTCCGTGTAGGGCAGCAGCTGCACGTCACGGTTGGTGGTGTCCTCGACGAGGTCCGCCGCCCAGGCCTCGGCCGTGGTCGAGGGGACGTCACCGCCCTCCTCGGGACCGGCCTCCGCGTCGTCGGGGTCGGTGGTGGCGCCGTTCGAGGAACCCTGCTCGGTCTCCTCGGTCCCTGCGCCCCCGGCCTCGGGGTCCTCGGGTGCTGCGGTGCTGGTCGCGCCGTCCAGGTCCTGGTCGGCCGTGCCCCCGTCCTCGCCGAGGCTCGGGTCCTGGGCGCTCGTGCCGCCGAGCGCCCCCGACGCCGCGTCCACCAGCCAGGGGTCGACGGCCCAGGTCACCTGGCGGTGCTCACCGGTGGCCTTGAGCAGGGCGGTGAGACGCCCGTCGGGGGCCGTGAGCTCGTCGAGCTCGTCCGTCCAGCCCTCCTCGCTCTGGTCCGGTGCAGGGCCGACGACGGGGACCAGCACGCTGACCCGGGTCGCCGTCACCTCCTCGACGGGGAACCACAGCGCGAAGGTGCGGGTCACGCCCTGGGTGCGCCGGGCCGCGTCGTCGACGTCGACGACCTGGACCGAGACGCCCCGGGCGCCCCACGCGGTCGCGCTCGGGCTGAGACCGTGGGAGTCGGCGGGGACCGTGAGGGTCTGGGAGGTGCTCGACCCGGCCCGCAGCGGTGCCTCGAGGTCCACCTGGAGCACGACGGTGCCCAGGGAGTCCTCGGAGCCGGCCGTGCGCCAGCGGTCCAGGGAGGTGCGCGAGATGAAGGAGCGGGGGTCGAGGCGGACCAGGACGCGGGGCTCGGCGACCGTGGTGCCGCCGAGGTTGTCCAGGGTCACCCGCAGGCGCAGGTCCTCGCCAGGGGTGAGGACCTGGGGGGTGATGGCGTCGACCGTCACCGAGACCGGGAGGCCGCCACCCTCGACCGTGGCCGGCAGGGTGCTCGGGGTGCCCGCGCTGCCCGGCGTGCCCGAGGTGCCCGCTGCCGCGGGCCCCGCGGTGAGCACGGCGACGGCGGCGAGGGGCCCCAGGGTCAGGGCCGAGGTCAGCGCGAGGCCCGCCAGGACGGCAGCCCGGCGGGAGCGACCCGCAGGTGCTCTCATGCGCGACGGGAGAGCACCGCGGAGGCGGCGATGGCCAGTCGGCGCTCGTTGGGGTAGGCCAGCCTGTCGGGCAGGTCAAGGATCGCGATCCACGCCACGTCCTCGGCCTCGCCGTCGGGGTCTCCCTCGACCGTGAGCTCGCCGCCCTGGGCGTCGAGCAGGAAGTGGTGCACCACCTTGTGCACGCGCCGGTCGTCCCCGGTGAACCAGTAGTCGATCGTCCCGAGGGCCTGGACCACCTCGCCGTGGATGCCGGTCTCCTCGGCGATCTCCCGGACGGCTGCCTGCTCGGGGGTCTCCGGACCCTCGAGGTGCCCCTTGGGCAGGCACCACTCGAGGCGACCCGCACGGTTGCGGCGAGCGATCACCGCGGCATGGGGCAGCCCGCGCGCGTGCTCGATGACCAGGCCGCCGGCGGAGGTCTCCTCGACCACGGGCAGGGCGCGGGCGCTCGGGCGCCGGGAGCCCTGAGGGTCGATGCGCAGCGCGTGCCCACCCGGCGGCGAGGGCACGGGGCCCGGCCTGGGACGAGGAGCGGCGCTGGACATGCCGACACTGTAACGACCGCCACTGCGCCCTCCTCACCGCGCGGGGTTCTCGGGTGGGGCCGGAGGCGGGGTGTCTGGCAGGCTCGTGGTCGTGTCCACCTCCTCGTCCTCCCCGGGTTCCGACCTGCTCACGCTGCAGCGTCGTGCCCTGCAGGTCCTCGCCGACCTGGCCCCCGCAGCCCTCGAGCTCGGCGAGGTCTTCGCGGCAGCGGGGCACGAGCTCGCCCTCGTCGGCGGGCCCGTGCGCGATGCCTTCCTCGGACGCGTCAGCGCCGACCTCGACTTCGCGACCTCGGCCTCCCCGGACCAGACCGAGCAGCTCCTCGCGCGCTGGGGCGACGCCCACTGGGACATCGGCAAGGCCTTCGGCACGATCGGCGCCCGCCGTCACGCCCGACCGGCCGGCCCCGGGGCGGAGCCGAGGCCCGACGTCGTCGTCGAGGTCACGACCTACCGCACCGACGCCTACGAGGCCGGCTCCCGCAAGCCCGACGTCGTCTTCGGGGACACCCTCGAGGGCGACCTCTCGCGGCGGGACTTCACCGTCAACGCCATGGCCGTGCGGCTGCCCTCGCTGACCTTCGTCGACCCGTTCGACGGGCTCGCGGACCTCGCCGGGCGCCGCCTGCGCACCCCCGTCACCGCCGAGCAGTCCTTCGACGACGACCCGCTGCGGATGATGCGCGCCGCCCGGTTCGCCGCCCAGCTCGGGTTCGACCTCACGCCGGACGTGCGCGCCGCCGTCGAGGCCATGGCCGCGCGGATCGAGATCGTCTCGGCCGAGCGGGTGCGTGACGAGCTGGTCAAGCTGATGCTCGCGACCGACCCGCGCCCCGGGCTCGAGGTGCTGGTCCAGACGGGCCTCGCCGAGCACGTGCTGCCCGAGCTGCCGGCCCTGCGGCTCGAGATCGACGAGCACCACCGGCACAAGGACGTCTACCAGCACTCGCTCACCGTCCTGGCCCAGGCCATCGACCTCGAGACCGGCACCCACGAGCAGCCCACCGGCCCCGTGCCCGGCCCCGACCTGGTGCTGCGCCTGGCTGCCCTGCTGCACGACATCGGCAAGCCCCCGACCCGACGCTTCGAGCCCGGTGGCGGCGTGAGCTTCCACCACCACGAGGTGGTCGGCGCCAAGATGGCCGCCCGCCGGCTCAAGGCCCTGCGCTTCGACAAGGAGACGGTCCAGGCCGTCGCCCGGCTCACCGAGCTGCACCTGCGCTTCCACGGCTACGGCGACGGGGCCTGGACCGACTCGGCCGTGCGCCGCTACGTCACCGACGCCGGGCCTCACCTCGAGCGCCTGCACCGGCTGACCCGCTCGGACTGCACCACCCGCAACCGGCGCAAGGCCGATCGCCTGTCCTTCGCCTACGACGACCTCGAGCACCGCATCGCCGAGCTCCGTGAGAAGGAGTCCCTCGCCGCGATCCGCCCCGACCTCGACGGTCAGCAGATCATGGAGATCCTCGGCCTGAGCCCTGGGCCTCTGGTCGGGCAGGCGTACAAGCACCTGCTCGAGCTGCGCATGGAGCTCGGGCCGCGGACCCCCGAGGAGGCCGAGGCCGACCTGCGCGCCTGGTGGGCCGAGCAGCAGGGCTGAGGGCCATCGGGTGCGCGCGCCCGGCCCGCGGTGACGGCGAGGCTCAGCGCGAGCGGGCGCCGTCGTCGGGCTCGGGCTCCGGGGTGAAGGTCCCCGCCGCGGCCCCCGAGCGGACCGTGCCCACGCGGTAGCCCACGGCCGCGAGCACGTAGGCCACGGCGATCCCGGCGAACACCCCCCGTGACCAGCCCGTGTCCGGCAGCGCCACCGCTGCGAGGGCAGCGGCCGCGACGAAGGCCGCGTTGTAGAGCATGTCGTACAGGGAGAAGGCGCGGCCCCGGTAGTCGTCGTGGGTGTCGCGCTGGACGATCGTGTCCACCGCGATCTTGGCCCCCTGCACCGCGAGGCCCAGCAGCACCGCGCTCGCAGCGACCACGCCGAAGGTCGGGGTGGTGGTGAGCACCACCTGGCTCACCGCCCCCAGGCTCAGGCACACGAGGATCCACGTCGCCGGGGTCATCCGCTCGTGGGCCACAGGGGTCAGCAGGATCGCGAGGCCGTTCCCGGCGAAGGAGATCCCGGTGAGGAGCCCGAACATCGCCAGCCCTGCGTCGGCGTCGGCCGGGTCCGCGAGCAGGTTGCGGGAGATGAGGATCAGCGCGATGAAGTTCGCGCCGTAGAGGAAGCGGTGCACGGCCATGACCCCGAGACCCAGCCCGGGGGTGCGGCGCCGGACGAGGTAGCGGGCGCCGTCGACCAGGTCGGTGACGGTGGCGCGCAGCTCGCTCGCCAGCGGCGCGGCCCGGCCGACCGGTCCGAGCTGGTCCCGACCGAGGCGCAGGGCGAGGGCCGAGGCCCCGCCGAAGAGCAGCGCCGCGGCGACCAGGACCGCGCCGTCCTCGCCGCCCCCCGACGGGACGAGCCACCCGATGAGGAGGCCGAGCCCTGCGCCCACCACCGCTGAGACGGCGCCCAGGGTCGGGGTCAGGGCATTGGCGATGAGCAGCTGCTCGCGCGGGACGACGCGCGGCAGGCTCGCCGAGAGGGCAGCCAGGAGGAAGCGGTTCACGCCGAGGGTCACCAGGGCCAGCACGTACACGGCGGGTCCGACGCCCACCGTCACGAGCAGCCACGCGAGGCTCAGCGCGAGCACCACCCGCAGGGCGTTCCCCAGCAGCAGCACCTGACGGCGCCGCCACCGGTCCAGCAACGGCCCGGCGAAGGGACCGACGATCGTGAAGGGCAGCAGCAGGACCGCGAAGGCGATCGCGACGTCGGAGGCCGTGGCCATCCGCTCGGGGGAGAAGAAGAACAGGGTCGCGAGCCCGATCTGGAACATGCCGTCCCCGCACTGCGAGACGAGCCGCACCGCGAACAGCTTGCGGAAGTCCCGATGGACCGCGACGACCCGCAGGTCACCCAGGACGCTCACGACGCACTCACCCCCGCAGGCTATCCGCCGGTCACCTCGGCCGGTGCCGCGGCCGGGTGCCGCCCGCGGCGGAGGGGCTGGAGGGGACGAGGGCTGGGTATGGCGAAGGCCCCGGGTGGCGTGCGCCCGGGGCCTTCGTCGTGCACTGCTGGGGGGACTAGCGCTCGGCGTCCCCGGCGATGAACGCCTCGAGCTGGCGACGGCCCTTCGAGTCCTCCATCTGGACCGGGGGGGACTTCATGAAGTACGTCGACGCGGACAGGATGGGCCCGCCGATGCCGCGGTCCTTGGCGATCTTCGCGGCGCGCAGGGCGTCGATGATGATGCCGGCCGAGTTGGGCGAGTCCCAGACCTCGAGCTTGTACTCGAGGTTCAGGGGGACCTCGCCGAAGGCGCGGCCCTCGAGGCGGACGTAGGCCCACTTGCGGTCGTCGAGCCACTGGACGTAGTCCGACGGGCCGATGTGGACGTTGCGGTCCTCGGTCTTGCCTGCGAGCGAGCCCTCGAGGTTCGAGGTCACCGACTGCGTCTTGGAGATCTTCTTGGACTGCAGACGGTCCCGCTCGAGCATGTTCTTGAAGTCCATGTTGCCGCCGACGTTCAGCTGGTACGTGCGGTCCAGCGCGACGCCGCGGTCCTCGAAGAGCTTGGCCATGACGCGGTGCGTGATGGTCGCGCCCACCTGGGACTTGATGTCGTCGCCGACGATCGGGACGCCGGCGTCCTCGAACTTCTTGGCCCACTCGGGGTCCGAGGCGATGAACACGGGCAGCGCGTTGACGAAGGCCACACCCGCGTCGATCGCGCACTGCGCGTAGAACTTGGCGGCGTCCTCCGAGCCCACGGGGAGGTAGCAGACCAGGACGTCGACCTGGGCCTCCTTGAGGGCCGCGACGACGTCGACCGGCTCGGCGTCGGACTGCTCGATGGTCTCGGCGTAGTACTTGCCGATGCCGTCGAGGGTCGGGCCACGCTGCACGGTCACGCCGAGCGGCGGGACGTCGGCGATCTTGATGGTGTTGTTCTCGCTGGCGCCGATGGCCTCGGAGAGGTCGAAGCCGACCTTCTTCGCGTCGACGTCGAAGGCTGCGACGAACTCGACGTCAGAGATGTGGTACTGGCCGAACTGGACGTGCATCAGGCCTGGCACCGTGCTCTGCGGGTCGGCGTCCGCGTAGAAGTGGACGCCCTGGACCAGCGATGCGGCGCAGTTGCCGACGCCCACGATGGCGACGCGGATCGAACTCATCCTCGCTCCTCAGATCTCTCTCAGTGCCGTGACGCGTCTGCGTCGTCGGCGGGGACAGGACCGGTCGGCTGACCGGTCCCGCGGTGCTCGGCGCGGCGGTTGCCACGCTCGTCGTCGATCAGTCCGTCGAGCCAGCGGACCTCGCGCTCGACCTGCTCGAGGCCGTGACGCTGCAGCTCGAGGGTGTAGTCGTCAAGACGCTCACGGGTCCGGGTGGCCGACTGCCGTACCTGCTCGAGCCGCTCGGTGAGCCGGGTGCGGCGCCCTTCGAGGATCCGCAGCCGGGTCTCGGCGTCGGTCTGGCCGAAGAGCGTGAACCGCACGTCGAAGTGCTCGTCCTCCCACGCCGCCGGGCCGGAGCTGGCCAGGATCCCCGAGAGGTGCTCCTTGCCGTCAGCGGTGAGCTCGTACACGATCCGGGCCCGCTTGCCGCTCAGCGCGTGCGGCGGAGGCGAGCCGACGGTCGAGCTGCCCACGATGAGCCCGCGCTGCACGAGGCTCTTGAGGCAGGGGTAGAGCGAGCCGTAGGAGAACGCCCGGAACGAGCCGAGGGTCATGTTGAGCCGCTTGCGAAGCTCGTACCCGTGCATCGGCGCCTCGTGGAGCAGGCCGAGGATGGCGAGCTCGAGGACGTCGGAACGGCTTCGCACCCTCGGCCTCCTCGTTCCTCGTGCTCGGTCCAGGTGCCTGCGCACGGCCGATGGTCATGATCGGGATCAGGCGGTACCTTCGGACCCGATGTATCGAACTGATACATCGGAACAGTAGGACGCGATCCGGGCTCTCGCAACCAACGCCTCGATCTCCCCCGTTCCTGCACCGTGACGCACACGGCCTTCACCGACGGATCCGCATACTGGGGCGGGTCTGACCGGCGTCGGTCGGCCCCCCGCATCCGTACCCTGGGCGAGGGTCGCCCCCTGCGACCCCGCACTTCCGTCGTCGAAAGGCACAGCGTGGCACCGGGCAACCCCCCTCCCCACGGACCCGCGAGCACAGGCGGTCCCGCCGGGCCGCAGCGCCGCAGCGTCATCAGCGGGGCGCAGGGCGGCAACGCCGCGCGCACCGGGCCGGGGACGCCCCCGGCGGCCGGACGGCCCCAGTGGGCACCCACCAGCCCCCAGGCCGGCGCCGCCGCGTCGGGCTCGGCAGCGGCACGGTCAGGCGGGTCTGGCCCGGCTCGCGCGCGCACGGCCACAGGTGCGTCGACGCGCACGACGGCGGCCTCGGGCGGCACGGGCGGGCGTGGCGGCCGCGGCTCGGGCGGGGGTCGGGGCGGCTCGGGCGGTGGACGGTCGGGCGGCGGACGCTCGGGCGGGGCGGCAGGGGCCGGCAAGGGGTCGCGCCGTCGTCTCATCGACTACCCGCGGGCGGGCAAGACCGGGATCCGCCGCTGGCTGCCCTCGTGGCGCCTCGTGCTCGGGGTCATCCTCTTCTTCGTGCTGCTGCTGGTCGGCTTCGTGGTGTGGGCCTACGCCTCGACCGAGGTGCCGCAGCCGGACGACTTCGCCGAGGCGCAGACCACGACGGTCTACTACGCCGACGACGCGACCGAGATGGGCACCTTCGGCGTCCAGAACCGCGTGCTCGTCAGCGGCGAGCAGATCCCCGACCACATGCGCGAGGCGATCGTCGCGGCCGAGGACCGCACCTTCTACGAGAACCCGGGCATCAACCCGACGGGCCTGGTCCGTGCGGTGTGGAACAACGTGCGGGGCGGGGCCACCCAGGGTGGGTCCTCGATCACCCAGCAGTACGCCGAGCGCTACTACTTCGGCACCACGGTCGACGACTACCGCGGCAAGGCCCAGGAGGCCCTGCTCGCCGTCAAGCTCGCGCGGCAGCAGGACAAGGACGAGATCCTCGAGAACTACCTCAACACGATCTACTTCGGCCGGGACTCCTACGGCATCGAGGTCGCGGCGCAGTCGTACTTCGGCGTCGGGGTGGCGGACCTCACCCGCGCCCAGGCCGCCCTGATCGCCGGGATCGTCCCCTCGCCCAACAACTGGGACCCGCACGTGAACCCCGAGCGGGCCGAGCAGCGCTGGGACTACGTCATGGACGGCATGGTCGAGACCGGCGCCATCACCCAGGCCGAGCGCGACGCCGAGACCTTCCCGATCGACGAGGTGGTGGAGTACTCGCGCTCGGACACCATGGCCGGCCCGCAGGGCTACCTGCTCTCGATGGTCGAGAGCGAGCTGACGACCAGGTCCTCGATCAGCTCGGACGAGCTGCGTCAGCGGGGCTACCGGATCACCACGAGCATCGACCCGGCCATGCAGCAGGCCGCCGTCGACTCCGTGGCCGAGCTGCCCGAGGACGCCCCCGAGAACCTGCGCACCGCGATGGTGACCCTGGACCCGCAGACCGGAGCCATCCGTGCGCTGTACGGCGGTCCGGACTACCTCGAGGTCTCCCGCAACGCCGTGACCCAGGACGAGGCCCAGGCCGGCTCGACCTTCAAGCCCTTCACCCTGGTGGCGTACCTCGAGGCGGGCAACGCCCTGACCTCGCGGTACGACGGCAACAACCGGGTGCGGGTCGAGGGCTTCGGTGAGGAGGGGGTCCGCAACTTCGGGGACAGCAGCTTCGGCAACGTCGACGTGGTCCGGGCGACCGCCGACTCGATCAACTCCGTGTACGCGCAGATGAACGTCGAGGTCGGACCGGAGGCGACCCTCGAGGCCGCGGTCCGGGCAGGCGTGCCCGAGGACGCGAGCGGCATGGACCCGGTGCCCGCCAACGTGCTCGGCACGGCCTCCCCGCACCCGCTCGACATGGCCCACGCCTACAACACCTTCGCCGCCCAGGGCATCCGCACCGAGCCGTACATCGTCGAGACGGTCGAGTACCTCGACGGCGGCCAGGTCTACGAGGGCGCCGAGCTCCCGGAGCGGGTGTTCGAGGAGGGGGTCATGGCGGACACCACGTACGCCATGACGCAGGTGGTGCAGCGCGGGTCCGGCACCGCGGCCCAGGCGCTCGGGCGGCCCGTGGCCGGCAAGACCGGCACCTCGAACGACAACCGCTCGGCCTGGTTCGTGGGCTACACGCCCCAGCTGACCACCGCCGTCGCGATGTACCAGGTCAGCGAGGACGGGAGGACGGCCGAGACCATCACCCCGTTCGGCGGCTACAGCCAGATCACCGGTGGCTCGGTCCCGATCAACCTGTGGACGAGCTACATGACCCGGGCCATGGACGGCATGGAGGTGCTGCAGTTCCCGCCGCGGGCCGACGTCGGCGAGCCCAACGTGCCCCCGATGGTCCCCGTCCCCAACGTGGTCGGGATGCACGTGGACGAGGCGCGGGCTGCCCTCGAGGGAGCCGGCTTCGCCGTGGCCGGGACCGAGGTGGCCGACGCGGCCGCCCCGGGCACCGTGATCTCGCAGAGCCCGACGGGCGAGGCGCAGGCCGGCAGCGCGATCTCGATCTCGGTCTCCACGGGTCCGAGCACCGCGGAGGTCCCGGACGTCACCGGGCTGCCCGAGGCCGACGCCGTCGCGCGGCTCGAGGCCGCCGGCTTCTCGGTGTCGGTCTCCCGGCAGGAGAGCACCTCCGTCGCGGAGGGTCGTGTGATCAGCGCGAGCCCCAGCGGTGGCGAGGCCGAGCCGGGCAGCACCGTCAGCATCGTGGTCTCGAGCGGGCCGCCGGAGGTCGTCGAGCGGCCGTCGCCGGAGCCGGAGCCGGAGCCCGCCCCCGAGGAGCCGGAGCCGGACCCAGAACCGGAACCCGTCCCGCCGGCCGAGCCGAACCCGAACTCCTGACCCACCGTCCCTGACCACGGGGCCGGGGAGGCCCACCCCTCCCCGGCCCCGTGGTCGTGGCGGTCCGTCTGAGCCGATAGACTGCGCCGTTGCTGCGTGGAGACGGCGGTGCCATCACCGCACGGGCCGCGCAGCAGACGCGCAACACCCTCCTGTCACGGAGAGACCGTGACCGCTGAGTCCACAGGAGGTGGGTACTCGCATGCGTCAGTACGAGATGATGATCATCCTCGACCCCGAGATCGAGGAGCGCACCGTCGCCCCTTCGCTCGACAAGTACCTCTCGGTGGTCACCACCTCCGGTGGGACCGTCGACAAGGTCGACATCTGGGGCCGTCGCCGCCTCGCCTACGAGATCAACAAGAAGGCCGAGGGCATCTACGCGGTGGTCGACTTCACCGCCACCCCGGCCACCGCCAAGGAGCTCGACCGGCAGCTCGGCCTCAACGAGGCCGTGGTGCGCACGAAGGTCATGCGCCCCGACGCCCACTGAGCGTCGTCCCACGGCACTGATCCACCCCCACGATCCGAGCACGAGGAGCTGGCATGGCTGGTGACACCATCATCACGGTGGTCGGGAACCTGACCGGAGACCCCGAGCTGCGCTTCACCCCGTCGGGTGCGGCGGTCGCGAACTTCACGATCGCGTCGACCCCCCGGCAGTTCGACCGTCAGAGCAACGAGTGGAAGGACGGCGACACGCTGTTCATGCGCTGCTCGATCTGGCGCGAGGCTGCCGAGAACGTCGCGGAGTCCCTGACCAAGGGCATGCGCGTGGTCGCCCAGGGTCGTCTCGTCCAGCGGTCCTACGAGACCCGCGAGGGCGAGAAGCGGACCGTCGTCGAGCTCCAGGTCGACGAGGTCGGCCCGTCGCTGCGTTACGCCTCGGCCAAGGTCACCCGCGCCCAGCGCTCGGGTGGCGGCGGCGGTGGCGGGTTCAGCGGTGGTGGCGGTGGCGGTGGCTACGGCGGCCAGGGTGGCCAGGGCGGGTCGTCGTCCTTCGACAACGACCCGTGGGCCACACCGGGACCCTCGGCGGGTGGCGCGTCCTCGGACGAGCCCCCGTTCTGATCTGACCCCAGACACGTACCTGTCCCGCGGCGCGACGGTGAGAGAACCGACGCGAGCGGGGTGAAGACCGAAGGAGCATCACGATGGCGAAGCCCGTCGTCCGTAAGCCCAAGAAGAAGCAGAACCCTCTCAAGGCCGCCAAGATCGACGTGGTCGACTACAAGGACACCGCGCTGCTGCGCAAGTTCATCTCCGACCGCGGCAAGATCCGCGCTCGCCGGGTGACCGGTGTCACCGTCCAGGAGCAGCGCGCGATCGCACGGGCCGTCAAGAACGCCCGTGAGATGGCCCTGCTGCCGTACTCGAGCTCGGCTCGCTGAGAAAGGCTGATCGAGATGGCAAAGCTCATCCTGACCCATGAGGTGACCGGCCTCGGTGCCCCCGGTGACGTGGTCGAGGTGAAGGACGGGTACGCCCGGAACTTCCTCCTGCCGCGCAACCTGGCGACCCCGTGGTCCAAGGGCGCCGAGAAGCAGATCGCCGGGATCCGCAAGGCCCGCAAGGCCCGCGAGATCGCGACCCTCGACGAGGCGCGCGCCGTGCGTGACTCGCTCCAGGCCAAGCCCGTGACGGTCACCGTCCGGGCTGGTGCCTCGGGCCGCCTCTTCGGCGCCGTCACCACGACCGACATCGCCGAGGCCGTCACGGCCCAGGGCGGTCCCTCGATCGACAAGCGGAAGGTCGAGATCGGTCAGCCGATCAAGGCCCTCGGCGAGTTCCAGGTGCAGGTCCGCCTGCACGAGGACGTCTCGGCGCAGATCGACGTCCGCGTGGTCCCCGAGGCCTGAGCCTCGACCCGCGCAGCACCCTGACGCCCCGGCGTCACGCAGCACCGACGAGGCCCGGCCCCCACCACGGGGGCCGGGCCTCGTCGCACGTTCAGGAGGGGGAGGCCGGCAGCTGGTCGGGCGAGATCGTCGCGGCGAGGCAGCGCCGCAGCGAGGTGATGATCGTGGCGACCACGAAGGCCTCGGCGTCGGTCCCGCCGTCGCTCTGCCGGCGACGGAGCGCGTGCGTGAGATCGGCGATGGCCTCGTCCACCTCCTTCTGCAGGTCCTCGGAGGGCGGCTCGACGCCGACCTGCTCGATCGTGGGCACCAGGGCGCGCAGCGCACGGGTGACCGGCTCTCGCAGGTCCTCAGGGGATGCGCTGAGGTCGTGCCCCCAGGGCTGGTCCTCCAGGAGGTCGTAGAGGTCGTCGATGAGGAGGACCACACGCTCGAGGCTGCGGAAGGCTTCGTAGTCCTCGTCGACCGACCGCCGGCCACTGCGTCTGGCGCGCAGGTTCCCTCGCGTCGCGAGCTGGGCGTGCTGTATCGCCTCGCGGGCGGCGGCGGTGGGCACGTCGAGGTCCGGGCGTCCCAGGGCAGCACGCTCGACGTGCCCGTCGTCGTCCTCCGCCAGCTCGTCGAACTGCTCGGCGAGGTGCTCGAGGTGCGCCGTCACCGCGGCCCGTAGACCGGCGAGAGCACCATCGAGCTGCCTGAACGGCAGGCTGGGGAACGCGGCGTTGATGAGGATCGACAACGCGGCGCCCATGGCGAAGAGCCCCGCGTAGGCGGCCGCGTACTCGAACTCGTCACCCTGCCCGAGCAGCAGGATGAAGACGGCAGCCATCGGCACGTACACGGCGTGCTCTCCGAGCATCCGCAGACCGCCCAGGAGCATCCCCAGCAGCACGACGATCGTCACGACGGGGAACCCCGACCCCACGGCCGCGTCCGCGCCGACGGCGATGAGCCCACCGACCGCCACGGCGGCGAGGGCGCGCAGGGCCTGGTTGGTCGAGCCCGCGACGGTCGGGTACATCATCGCGATCGCGCCGAAGGGGGCGTAGAAGGAGTACTCGGCGAAGGGCTCGGGGAGACGCAGGGCGATCTCCCACGCGATGCTCGCGGCCAGCGCCGCCTTGAGGGCCAGGCCCATCCGGGGGTGGCGGAGCAGGGCTGCCAGGCGCCGCGGCCGGTGCGAGGGGGGCGCAGGGGGCATGGCCCTAGTTCAGCGCAGGGGGCCCGGGGTCACCACCGGAGGGCGCCCTCAGCCCCCGGTGACCATCCACGCCTCGCCGCGGGCCCGCAGGCCGGTGGTGACCGCGCGGGCGAGCATGAAGATCCCGGCGAAGGCCGCCCAGGACCACGCCAGCCCGCTCGCGCCGTCCTCGGCCCACGCCCGGACCGCGAGGGCGGCCGGCAGGTACACGGCCAGCGTGAGGAGCCCGACGACGGCGAGGTAGCGCCCGTCCCCGGCCCCGATGAGCACGCCGTCGAGCACGAAGACCCACCCGGCCACGGGCATGGTCACCGCCACGACGACCAGGGCGAGGGCGACCGCGCGTCTCACGTCGGGGTCGGCGCTGAACAGGGGTCCGATCCACCACCCGGCCGCACCCACCACGAGCCCCAGCACGGCCCCGGCACCGGTACCCCACTGCAGGGTGCGTCGGAGCACCGCGCGGGTGGTCGAGATGTCGGCCGCTCCGAGTCCTCGCCCGACGAGGGCCTGGGCGGCGATCGCGAGGGCGTCCAGGGCGAAGGCCATCAGTCCCCACACGGCCATCACCACCTGGTGGCCGGCGAGGGTGACGGTGCCGAGGCCGGCCGCGACCCAGACGGCGAGGAGGATCGCGATGCGCAACGAGACGGTGCGGACCAGCAGCGGTGCGCCGGTCCGAGCCCCGGCCAGGAGCCCGCTGCGGGTCGGCCGCATCGAGACGCGCTCGGCCCGGGCGCCACGGGCCACGACCGCGGCGAGGGTGACCCCCATGGCGAGCTGGGCGATCGTCGTCCCCAGGCCTGAGCCCGCGACCCCCATCCCCAGGCCCAGGACCAGCACGACCGAGAGGATCGCGTTGAGGACCGCCCCCGAGGCCGCGACCCACAGGGGCGTGCGGGTGTCGAGCATGCCTCGCAGCACCCCCGTGGCGGCCAGGACCACGAGCATCCCCGGCAGGCCCGGGGCGGACCACCGGAGGTACGCGACCGCGTGCGGCACGACGTCGGGCGGGGCGCCGAGGGCCTGCACGACGGTGGGACCCGCGAGCCACAGGGCCGCCGCGAGCAGGACGCCCAGCCCGAGGGCCAGCCACATGCCGTCGATCCCGGCGCCCAGGGCCCGACGGCGGTCCCCGGCGCCCAGGGTGCGGGCCACGCTCGCGGTGGTCGCGTAGGCGAGGAACACGCACAGGCCGACGACGGTGGTGAGCACGGTGCCGGCGAGGGCGAGCCCGGCGAGCTGGGAGGTGCCGAGGCGCCCGACGACCGCAGAGTCGACCAGCACGAAGAGCGGCTCGGCGACCAGGGCCCCGAGCGCGGGGACCGCGAGGGACAGGATCTGACGGTCGAGGGACGGCGCGCCAGACGGGACGGGCTGTCCATCAGGTGAACGGTTCGACAACGGGTTCCTATCCACAGCAGGTGTACGGCGAACACGGTGCTCAGCGCGTGTTCCCACGAGTTCTCCCACGCTATCCACAGTGTTGTCCCCGGCCTGTGCACAACTTCGGGGCACGCTGTCCACAGCTCGTCCCCAGGGTCGTGCACAGGACCGAGGTCCCGCCGCTTGGGGCATCGCCAGCTTGCCCGTAGCCTCGCGCAGGAAGCACGACGGAGTTCGTCGTCGGCGGCGCAGGCAGTGTGTCAGCGGCGTGCGATAGAACGTCAGTTCGACACGTACGCAAGCGCTGGTGGAGGGTGATCGGTGAGCATCGACGAGCTCGAGCAGGGTCTGAGCGCACGTCGCCCCGAGGCAAGCTTCGACCGCACCCCCCCGCAGGACGTGGGTGCCGAGCAGAGCGTGCTCGGCGGCATGATGCTGTCGAAGGACGCGATCGCCGACGTCGTCGAGCAGATCAAGGGCACCGACTTCTACAAGCCGGCCCACGAGCTCGTCTACGACGCGATCCTCGACCTCTACGGGCGCGGCGAGCCGGCCGACGCCGTCACCGTCTCGGCCGAGCTCACCAAGCGCGGCGAGATCGGGCGCATCGGTGGGGCGCCCTACCTGCACACCCTCATCTCGACCGTGCCCACCGCGGCCAACGCCGGCTACTACGCCCGCATCGTCCGCGAGCGGGCCGTGCTGCGCCGCCTGGTCGAGGCCGGGACCCGCATCGTCCAGCTCGGCTACGCGACCGAGGGCGGCGACGTCGACGACCTCGTCAACAACGCCCAGGCCGAGATCTACGCCGTCACCGAGCAGCGCACCAGCGAGGACTACCTTCCCCTCGCCGAGATCATCAACGGCACCATGGAGGAGATCGAGGCCGCCGGCCAGCGCGGCGAGGGCATGATCGGCGTGCCCACCGGCTTCATCGAGCTCGACAAGCTCACCAACGGCCTCCACCCGGGCCAGATGGTCGTCATCGCCGCGCGCCCTGCTATGGGCAAGTCGACGATCGGGCTCGACATCGTCCGGTCGGCGTCGATCAAGCACGGCCTCACGTCGGTGGTCTTCTCCCTGGAGATGAGCCGCAACGAGATCACCATGCGCATGCTCTCCGCCGAGGCCCGCGTGCCCCTGCAGAACATGCGCAAGGGCACCATGCGCGACGAGGACTGGCAGAAGCTCGCCTCGACCATGGGCAAGCTCTCCCAGGCCCCGCTGTTCATCGACGACTCACCGAACATGTCGCTCATGGAGATCCGTGCCAAGTGCCGGCGGCTCAAGCAGCGCCACGACCTCAAGCTCGTGGTGATCGACTACCTGCAGCTGATGAGCTCGGGCAAGCGCGTCGAGTCCCGCCAGCAGGAGGTCTCGGAGTTCTCCCGCGCCCTCAAGCTCCTGGCCAAGGAGCTCGAGGTCCCCGTGATCGCCATCTCCCAGCTGAACCGTGGCGCCGAGCAGCGCACCGACAAGAAGCCCCAGATGAGCGACCTGCGTGAGTCCGGCTCCATCGAGCAGGACGCCGACATCGTCATGCTGCTGCACCGCGAGGACGCCTACGAGCGCGAGTCCCCGCGTGCGGGCGAGGCCGACATCATCGTCGCCAAGCACCGCAACGGCCCCACCGACACCATCGTCGTGGCCTTCCAGGGCCACTACGCCCGCTTCGTCGACATGGCTCCGTCGGGGATGTAGTGCCGGGCTTCGTCGAGTTCGGGAACGGGGTTTCGGGAACCGACAGAGACGCGGGTCGCTGGCCTCGGGATCTCGTGGCGGAGTCTCGCCGGGTCGACGTCGTCGGGCACGGGGGCGCGTGAGTCGAGAGAGCTCCTCGTGGCGTCGCGCAGGTCTCACCTGACTCGACCAGGCCCCGCTGGAGCCGTTGATCTCAGCCCGCGAGGGACGCGGTTGCCGATCGAGCGCTCCGACGTCGCCCCTCGGCCCGGGTGCGGCCCCCGCACCGAGGGTCCGGGGGCCGCATCCCGCATCACGGGTGGCGAGGATCAGGTGCCGTAGCGGATCTCCACGCGCCTGTTCTTCGCGCGCGCGGACACGTCGACGCTGTCGCCGACCACCTCGGTCGCGACCGGCTCGGTCTCGCCACGTCCGGCGACCGTCAGGACGAGGTCGGGCCGGGCCGCCGCGATCGCGTTCGCCACGGCCTGGGCACGTTCCTCGGACAACGTCTGGTTGCTCGCGTCGTCGCCGACCGAGTCGGTGTGCCCCGTGACGCTCACCTCGGCGGCTCGCGGGACGTCGCGCAGGACCGGTTCGAGGTTGTCCGGGGCCGTGTCCGGGAGCTCGGCCCTCTCCGGCTCGAACAAGATGTCCGAGGACAGCGTGATGAGGGTGTCCCCGTCCACGCGGCGGACCTGCTCCTTGACGACCTGCACCGAGTCGTTCGGCGTGAACGCCCGCACGGCGTCCCGCACGTCGAAGACCCGCACGGCATCCGCGACCATCTGGTTGCTCGCCTCGGGCAAGTCCTCCGGGTCGCGGAAGTCCTCCGCCTGCGCGGGCCCGGTCGCGAGGGTGGTCACCAGGACGGCAGTCACCGCGATGGCGGCCACCCGGTTCCTAGGCTGCACAGTCGCGGTCATCGCGTGATCGGTACGTCGAGAATCTCCGGCCAGTCCTGCTGGACCAAGAGGTCGATCGACTCGGACAGGTGGTTCCGTGCGCGTCGCGGATCGTCGCGCCCGATGAACACCTCACCCGCTGCTGCGTCTCGGGCTGGGGTCGGTGGGCGGCGATGAGCCAGGCCGCCTCGTCAGCGTCCCAGGACGTCCGGAGCCCGCAGTCCCCGCTCGGCGTGCCACCCGCGGTACACCCCGGTGCGGAGCTCCACGGCGTAGGCCTCCAGCGACGGCATCCCCACCCCCCGGGCCACCGCGATCTCGGCCTCGACGTCGAAGGGGACGCGCACCATCTGCAGGCTGAAGACGTCCGTCGCGCTGCCCCCCGGAACCCCTTCGAGCACCACGTAGGAGGCCGCGGTCTCGTCGAGCGGGTTGCCTGCGCTCCCGGCGTTGACCAGGGTGCGGCCGTCGCGGACCTTGACGAACGCGTCGTGGATGTCGCCGTAGACGACCATCGTGGGCTCGGGCCCCTCGCCCGTGAGTGGCGTGGTCGCGAACATGCCGTCGAACTGCTCGTCGGTGTGCCGGGCGTGGACGCGCACGTGGACGCTCTCGGCCGAGGCGTGCAGCAGCCGGATGCGGCGACCGCTCAGCTCGAGGTGGTGCACCAGAGGAAGCTCGGCGAGCCAGGTGCGGTCGGCGTCGGTGAGCTCCTCCTTCCACCAGGTCATCGGGTCTCCGGGCGGGAACTCCTTGGTGGGCAGCAGGTCGTCCCAGTTGCCGCGCACCGTGACCGCGCAGCGCTCGCGGGTCCGGGCCACGGCCGCCGACCCCCGCGGACCCTTGCCGGCCACGTCCCCCAGGTTGATGACCGTGCGGATGCCCCGCGCGTCGATGTCGGCGAGCACCGCGTCGTAGGCGGTCATGTTGCCGTGCACGTCGGAGACGACGGCGATCCGCTCGACCACGCTCG
The DNA here is from genome assembly GCF_017565425.1 of Actinotalea soli. Taxonomy (GTDB): domain Bacteria; phylum Actinomycetota; class Actinomycetes; order Actinomycetales; family Cellulomonadaceae; genus Actinotalea; species Actinotalea soli. The sequence goes on along the minus strand of NZ_JAGEMK010000002.1, from coordinate 143,139 downwards.
CGGTTCCGGTGCTGTCCACGCTCAGGGTCCCCTCGATGCTGGTCCGCCCAGGGTAGCCAGCAGCTGAGCGCCGCCCAGGCGGCTCGTCGTCATCAGGCACAGCCCGACCCTTGTTCACCTGGCCACTGACATGTTAGATGTCAACCATGCATCACCTGCCCCCCGTCCGCCGCGTCCTGCTGCGCGACCAGGCCGCCGCGCGCATCCGGTCCGCGATCGTCGACGGGGACCTCGCCCCGGGCCACGTCATCAAGGACACCGCCCTCGCGGCCCAGCTGGGCCTCTCGGTCGCCCCCGTCCGCGCCGCCCTGGTGACCCTCGGGGACGAGGGCCTGGTCGAGACCAAGCCCCAGAGCCACACCCGCGTCACCCCGCTCGACGCCGAGGCCGTGCGCGGGGCCGCCGTCGTGGTCCGGTCGATGCACGAGGTCGCGACCCGCGAGGCCGCCCCGCACCTGACCGCCGAGGACCTCGACCGCATGCGCGCCGCCAACGAGCGTTTCGCCGCGGCGGTCCGCTCGGGGGACACCGAGGCGGCCCTCGCGGCCGACGACGACCTGCACCAGGTGCTCCTCGACCGCGCGGCCAACGCCGCGGCCCAGGCCACCGTCACCCGCTTCACCCCGATGATCCGGCGGCTCGAGCGCCAGCGCTTCGCCGCCCCCCACGGTCACGACTCCGTGGACCTGCACGCGCGCCTCATCGAGGCGTGCTCGACCGACGTCGACGCCGCCGTCGCCCTGACCACCGCGATCTGGACCACGCTCGTGCTCGAGCTGGACCGCGCCCACCCGGAGGCGACATGACCACCCTCGACGACCACCCCCGCTACCCGCTGCTCTTCGGCCCCTCCCCGGTGCACCGCCTCGACCGGCTCACCGCCGAGCTCGGCGGCGCCGAGGTGTGGGCCAAGCGTGAGGACTGCAACTCAGGCATCGCCTACGGCGGCAACAAGACCCGCAAGCTCGAGTACCTCGTGGCCGACGCCCTCGTCCAGGGCTGCGACACCCTCGTCTCGATCGGGGGCGTGCAGTCCAACCACACGCGCCAGGTCGCCGCGGTCGCCGCCCGGGCCGGCCTGCGCTGCGTCCTGGTCCAGGAGAGCTGGGTCGACTGGCCGGACCCGGTCTACGACAAGGTCGGCAACATCCTCATCTCCCGTCTGGCCGGGGCCGAGGTGCACCTGGTCCGCGCCGGGTTCGACATCGGCTTCCGCGAGAGCTGGGAGCGCGCCCTGGCCCAGATCGAGGCCGACGGCGGCAGGCCCTACGCGATCCCCGCGGGGGCCTCGGACCACCCGCTCGGCGGCCTGGGGTTCGCCGGGTGGGCCCGCGAGGTCGCCCAGCAGGAGGAGGAGCTCGGCGTCTTCTTCGACACCGTGGTGGTCTGCTCGGTCACCGGATCCACCCAGGCCGGGATGGTCGCCGGCTTCGCCCTCGCCGAGGAGCAGGGCGCCCGGCCCCGACGGGTGCTCGGCGTCGACGCCTCGGCCGACCCGGCGAAGACCCGTGACCAGGTGCTGCGCATCGCGCAGAGCACGGGTCGGCGGATCGGCCTCGAGCGCGGGCTGACCCTCGAGGACGTCGAGCTCGACGAGCGCTTCCACGCCGGCACCTACGGCATCCCTGACGAGGTGACGCTCGACGCGATGCGCCTCGCGGCCCGCACCGAGGGCATGGTCACCGACCCCGTCTACGAAGGGAAGTCGATGGCCGCGACCATCCAGCTGGTGCGCGACGGCGAGATCCCCGCCGGGTCGACGGTCCTCTACGCCCACCTCGGCGGTCAGCCCGCGCTCAACGGGTACAGCGCGCTGTTCAGCTGAACGGTCGGTGGGTCGCCCTCGATCGACTGGCCCGCCGTCACGCCTGCCCGGTGACGACCCCCAGCATCCCGACGTCGACCTCCCGGTCGGCGTAGACCAGCCGGACGGCGTCGGGGTCGGGGTTGCCGACGTCGGGCCCGCGCCACACCTGCTGCAGCCCCGCGCGCTCGGCCGCCCGCCGTGACCCGTCGTTGTGCTCGAGGAGGTAGGCGACGACGGGGACCTCGGGGTGCTGCGCGGCGGCGGCTGCGCGGGCAGCGGCGATGAGCTCCTGGGCCAGGCCCTGGCCCCAGACCGTCGGGGCGAGGCGGTAGTAGAGGTTCCACACGGGACCGCGGTGCAGGCGGCACCCGCCCATCCCGACCAGGGCGCCGGGCCCTTCGTCGAGCCGGGCGCGCACAGTCCAGAAGTCCAGGCCGCGCTCCTCCCACCCGGCGATGGTCTCGGTGAGGATCCGCGCGGTGGCCTCGACCGTGGCGTGCCGCCCGGAGGGGAAGTGCGCCCACACCCCGGGGTCGGCGTGCAGGGCATGGAGCTCGGCGAGGTCGGCCTGCCTGGGTGGGGAGAGGACGAGCCGCGGCGTCGTCGTGGTCCCGGTAACCATGCCCGGAGTCTGCCACCGGCGCGCGGACCGAGCCCTGGTCCCCCCTTCGGGTGAAGCCGCGCTCCGGGGGGCGCGGCGGTGGCCCGGTGCCCCGTATGGTCGTTTTGTGACCCCGGAGCAGCAGCAAGGCATCGCCCGCGCACTGCTCGACGCCCTCACGGCCCTGGACCCGGACGATCGGGTCGCCTCGCGCCAGGCGGTGCCCCTCGCGATGGCTCAGCTCGAGGGTCTCGTCGCCGGCGCGGAGGACAGGGCCACGCCCGTGGCCTACGGCGCCCTGACCCTCGCCAACGTGTGCGTGGCCCTGGTCGCGCAGATCAAGGACGTGGACCGGCTCGACGTCATCGCGGCCCTGCGCCCGCTGTTCGCCGAGGAGGCCGGCCGCGAGGCCGCCTGAGCCCGCGGACCTGGACGCGGTCGCTGCGGTGCAGCGGCTGGGCGTGGACTACTGCCGCGGCGCTGACGAGCGTGACCTGGCCAGGCACTGGACCACGGGCCTCGAGGTCGAGGTCGACGGCGACTCCGCGTCGGGGCGCAGCGTCGCCCACGCGCTGACCCGTGGTGCCGACGGCACATGGCGGCTGAGCGTGGGGGAGTACGACGATCTCTACGCGCGGCGTGACGGTCGGTGGGCGATCCTGCGCCGCACGGCGACGGTCAGCTCGAGCACGGTGCTCGCTCCGCGCCCCGAGACGGGCTTCCCGACTCGGGGCGGCGGGGCCGAGGACGGCTGAGGGTCAGCGCACCTGGGTCGGGAGCCCCGACAGGAGGGCGCGCGCGTCGGCGGCCGAGCCGAGGGCCCCGGTCCCGCCGTTGATGACCTGGAGCCCGTCGCGGACCCAGCGGGCCGTGACGGTCGTGGGGGTGGTGGCCGCCTGGGCGGCGAGCACTGCGGGGAGGGGTGCTACGGGGTTCATGTCCATGTCCGCTCGTTCGGTGGCTGGGCGGCCCCTGAGGGGGCCCCTGGCTTTGCGTCCCCGCCTCTCGGCGGGTTTGCCCTTCTCGTGACGTGAGTCCCGGTGATCCCCCGTCCGTGACTCCTTCTTCTCATCGTCTGACAATTCGGACACCTTGAGCGATCACATTAGTGATCTATGTCACACGCCGCGCCGGCCGTATCCTCACCTGGCGGCGAGGTCTGGCGGAGCCCTCACGCCGGCCGCCGCCCGGCCGATGGGTCCGGTGACCGCATCCGGCACGGACAGGGGGCTCATGGACGGCATCGCCGCGATCAGTGCACGCATCGCGACCCTCCAGGGCACCCTCAACACCCTCGGCGGGACCGCTCGGACGACCCAGGCCGCCCCCTCCACCTCCGCCGTGGACTTCGCCTCGGTGCTCGCCGCGCAGACCGCCGCGACGCAGACCGCGCCGACGCAGACGGTGGCGATGCCGACCGCCGCGACGCAGACCGCCCCCGTCCAGGCGGCCGCTGCGCCGACGACCCCGGCGAATCTCCCGACCGTCCCCGGCTACACGGCCGAGCAGGTGGGCAACGCGGCCGCCGTCGTCGAGACCGGCCGCACCATGGGTCTGTCCCTGCGCGACCAGGCCCTCGCCGTGATGACCGCGATGGGGGAGTCCTCGCTGCGGGTCCTCGACCACGGGGACACGGCCGGCCCGGACAGCCGCGGGCTCTTCCAGCAGCGGGACAACGGCGCCTGGGGCACCCTCGCCGAGCGCATGGACCCCGCGGCGAGCTCGCGCAGCTTCTACTCGGCCCTGGCCCGCGTCGAGGGCCGCGAGACCATGGCCCCGACCCTCGTCGCGCACACCGTGCAGCGCAACGCCGATCCCCAGCACTACGCCCGCTACTGGGAGGGCGCCGTCTCCCTCGTCGCCCGGATCACGGGCACCACCCCCGCGCAGGTCACCGCAGGCTGACGGCGCCCCCCACCCGGCGCAGCGTCCTCTTCCTGGTCTCAGGTCGAGCCGCGCCGCGGGTCGTGAGAGCCTCGTCCGCGGCAGGGGTGGAGCTGAGGAGACACGCATGACGGAGCAGGTGCCCCACGACGGGACGAACCGGACCCACGAGGGCCTCGCGCCGTCGGCCGTCCGGCACCGCCCCTGGACGGGGCCTCTGACCCGCCCGGCCATGGCCAACGAGCAGGACCAGCGCCCCGGCCTGGGCCTGACCAACCGCTACCTCGAGCGCGACGGCGCCCCCGTGATCCCCGTCTCGGGGGAGATCCACTACTCGCGGGTCCCGCGCGACCGCTGGGCCGAGCGACTGCGGCTCATGCGCTCGGGCGGCATCACCGTGGTGGCGACCTACGTCTTCTGGATCCACCACGTCGAGGAGCGCGGCCGCCCCCGCTTCGAGGGCGAGCTGGACCTCGGGGCCTTCGTCGACCTGTGCGCCGAGACCGGCCTCGACGTCGTGCTGCGGATCGGGCCCTGGTGCCACGGTGAGGTGCGCAACGGCGGCTTCCCCGACTGGGTGCAGCAGGCCGACGTCGCGCACCGCACCGACGACCCCGCCTACCTCGAGCTCGTGCGCGAGTGGTTCAGCCAGGTGGCCACCGCGGTGGCCGACCGGTGCGGGCCCGACGGCCCGGTGATCGGCATCCAGATCGAGAACGAGATCTACGACCAGCCCACGCACGTCGCGACCCTCAAGGGGCTCGCCCGCGAGGCCGGTCTCGTCGCTCCGCTGTGGACGGCGACCGCCTGGGGCGGGGCGCAGCTGCCCGTCGGCGAGGTGCTGCCCCTCTTCGGTGGCTACGGCGACGGGTTCTGGGTCGACGCCGACCAGCCGTGGGACCCGACCTTCCGCGAGCACCACCTGTTCTCCCACGTCTGGGACGACCCGGGCATCGGGGCGGACCTGCGCAGCGCGGCAGCCCAGGCGCGCCTCGCGCCCGCCGACCGCACCCCCTCGCCCGACCTCCCGGCGGCGACCTGCGAGCTCGGCGGCGGGATGGCCACGGCCTACCACCGGCGCCCGTGGCCCCGGGCCCTCGACGTCGCGACCGTCGCCCACGTCAAGATCGGCAACGGCTCGGCCTGGCAGGGCTACTACATGTACGCGGGGGGCACGAACCCCTGGGGCCTGGCCGGTCCCGAGGGCCCCGGCCTGCAGGAGTCCCAGGCCACCGGCTACCCCAACGACCTGCCGCGCCGCAGCTACGACTTCCACGCCCCCGTGGGCGAGGCCGGGGACCTCGCGCCGAGCCACGCCGAGCTGCGCCGCCAGCACGCCTTCCTGGCGGCCTTCGGCCCCGCCCTCGCGGACATGCCCTCGACCCTCCCCGAGGAGATGCCCACGGGAGTCGAGGACGTGACCACCCTGCGTTGGGCCCTGCGGTCGGACGGTCGCAGCGGTGTGCTGTTCCTCGCCTGGCACCAGCCCCACGTGCCCCTCGACCCCTACGTCGACGCGCGCTTCGAGGTCACCCTCGACGACGAGGTGCTGACCCTGCCCTCGCGGCCGGTCACCATCCCGCCCGGCACCCTCGCCCGGTGGCCCGTCGCGTGGTCGGTCGGGGGCCTGCGCATCGCCTGGGCCACCGCCTCGCTCCTCACGGTCCTCGACCCGGCCCCCGGGACGGACAGCGACGGCGACGGCGAGACGCGCGCCGTGCCGACCCTCGTGCTGACCGCCGAGCCCGGGATCGACGTCGAGGTCGCCCTCGCCCCCGACGACGTGCTCCACCTCGAGCCCTCGCTCACCCCGCACCGGATCACCCGGGGAGAGGGCGCCGTGGATCTGCTCGTGCTGGATGCCGAGACCGCGCGGACCGCGTGGGTCCGCGAGCCGGGCGGCCGGGCCCTGCTGCTCAGCGCCGACGCGCTGACCTGGGGGGCCGACGGCGCGGTGCAGGTCCGGTCGGCCTCCGGGGCGCCCCAGGTGCGGCGCTACGACCCGTCACGGCGCAGCGTCGTGGAGCTCGCGCTCGCAGGACCCCTCGAGCCGGGGCCGCAGGACACGGTCGAGCCCTCCGACGCACCGTCGTCGGACCGGCCGGTCGAGCCGACCGAGCGCCCGGGCCCTGGACGGGAGGACGTCGCCCTCACCGAGGTCAGGGCCGCAGGGCAGGTCCCGACCGACCACGGCTGGCACGAGGGTCGGCAGTCCGCCCCGGGCCGGGAGGCCGTCGACGCGCTCGCCGCGGTGCACGAGCTCGCCGTGCCCGCGTGGGCGCTGGCTGCGCCCCGCGACGTGTGGCTGCACGTCGACTGGGCCGGGGACGTCGCCGAGATCCGGGTCGACGGGGTCACCGTGGCCGACCGCTTCTGGGACGGCTCGCGATGGACCCTCGACCTGGGTGATCTCGGCGTCGGCCCCGAGAGCACCGTGACCCTGCACCTGCTGCCGCTCGCGACGGCCTCGACCATCGCCCTGCCGACCGAGGCCGCCGTCCGCCTGGCCGGGGCGAGCGATCAGCTCGGGGTCGTGGACCGCGTCGAGGTCATCGCTCGCCGGTGGTGGACGGTCGTCTGAGGGCGGCGCGCCAGTCTGCCGCCCGCGGGAACCACGGGACGGCCGACGCGGTCTCCTTGTTCGAGCCGTAGACCAGCAGCGTCAGGAACACCCCGTAGACGGGCAGGTGCCCGATCACCTCGGTGGTGCCGAAGATGAACAGCGTCAGGTTGAAGGGCACGAGGGCCACCAGGACGGCGATCTGGGGCAGTGCCCCGGAGAGCACCAGCAGGCCGAAGAGCAGCTCGATCGTCCCCGCGATCACGATGAACACCTCGTCGGTGACCGGGAGGCCGATCAGGGCGAAGAGGTTGAGCTCGGGGTAGTTCTCGAGCAGGTTCCGGGCGAGCTCGGGGTTGGTGAACTTCTCGCTGAAGGCCAGCGTGATGAGGGCCACCGCGACGAAGAGCCGGAGCCAGAACAGCGCCCACCGCAGCTTCTCCGGGCTGGGCGTCACCCGGCCGAAGGCCCCGTCGGAGGGCGGCAGCACCGCGAGGAACAGGGCCACCGCAAGGGTGTCGGCGGTCTCGAGGAGGGCCACCGGGCCCGCCGCGAGCAGCGCGGGCGGACCGAGCAGCACCACGCCGAGGGCCGGGATGCGCAGCCGGATGCCCGTGATGAGCCAGACGCCGATCGCCGCCTGGACCACCCCGGCGAAGTCGCCGCCGGGGACGTCGTCGAGGGGCAGCGAGGGCGTGAGGAAGCCGCCGGTCACCGAGAAGGCCAGCAGCGAGACACCCATGTGGATCGCGAGCAGCCGCGGGATGTAGGGGGCGATCCGCCCCAGCGGGCTCAGGACGGCGAGCTCGGGCCGGGGCAGACGTCGCGCGACCAGCCGCCACACCACGGTCACCGCGATCACCGCGGCGGTGAGGGCCAGGGGGAGCGGGGAGAAGAAGAATCCCCAGTCACCGCCGCCGTCGTGCTCGGCGAACCACTTGCCGTGGGCAGCGGCCGGGCCCGCGGTCGCGAGCAGGGCCGTGACGGTCAGGGCGAGGGTCGCCAGCTGGCGAGCGCTCGGGGTGCGCCTCCGGGGTCCGGGGGCTCGGGTGGTCAGGTCGTCGACCATGGGTGGCCTCACGTCGTCGTCGGGCGGGCAGGCGGGCGTTCGGTCGTGGCCAAGGCTAGAGGGCTCAGGCCCGGGGTGTCGTCGCGGCGATGAGGTCCTCGAGCGGCAGGGGGCGGGAGAAGAGGTAGCCCTGCACCGTGTCGCAGCCCACCGCGGCGAGGGCGGCGAGCTGCTCCTCGGTCTCGACGCCCTCGACCGTGACGCTCATGTCCAGGTCGTGGGCGATCTGCACGAGGGCGCCCACCAGGCGCTGGGCCCGGGTCGAGGTCGCGATCTCGGTGACGAAGGACCGGTCCAGCTTGACCACGTCGAAGGGCAGGCGCACCAGGTAGGACAGCGACGAGTAGCCCGTGCCGAAGTCGTCCAGGGCCAGGCCCAGCCCCGCGGTGTGGGCCTCGGTCAGGGCCGAGATCGTCGCCTCGGGGTCGACCAGCAGCAGGGACTCGGTCAGCTCGAGGACCACCGAGCGTGGCTCGAGGCCCGAGGAGCGCAGCAGGTCGGCCGCCGAGCCGAGGAACAGGGGGTCGGTCAGCTGCTCGGCCGAGACGTTGACGTTGACCCGGGGCGTCAGACCGGTGCGGGCGCGCAGCACAGCGAGGTCGGCCACCGCCCGCTCGAGGACCCAGGCGCCGATCCGTCTGATCTGACCGGACTCCTCGGCCAGGGGGATGAACTCCGAGGGCGGGACAACGCCGTCGGGGGCGTTCCACCGGACCAGCGCCTCGACCGTCGCCCAGGTACGGTCGGCCACCCGCAGGATCGGCTGGTAGTACACCTCGAGCTCGCCGCGGCCCTCGGCCCCCTCGAGCCGCTCGGCGAGCCGCGTGCGCAGCGCGAGACGCTGGGTCGCGTCCTCGTCCCGCACCGCGACGCGTCCCGGCCCCTCACGCTTGGCCTGGTGCATGGCGTCGTCGGCGATCCGCAGCACCTGGTGCCCGCGGATGTCCTGGTGGAGGGGACCGGTGGCCACCCCGATGCTCGCGCTCAGCGTCACCGGGACCGAGCCGACCAGCCAGGGGCGGGCGAGCTCGGTCTGCAGCCGGGACACCAGGAGGCCGAGCCCGGCGGGTCCCTTGGCCTCCGCGCCGAGCAGGGCGAACTCGTCACCGCCCAGGTGGAAGGCCCGCAGGCCCTCGTAGCCCGCGAGCCGCGAGCCGATGGCACGCAGCACGGCGTCCCCGGTCTCGGCGCCGCGGGCGTCGTTGATCGCGCGGAAGTCGTCCACGTCGAGCACCACGACGGTCATCGACGCCGCAGCCGACTCGAGGCGCGTCATCTCCTGCTCGAGGCTGAGCCGGTTGGGCAGGCCGGTGAGGCGGTCGCGGAACACCGAGCGCTCGACCTCGTTGACCGGCAGCGGACCCGTCGTGGTGGGCGGGGTGGTGGGGCCGATCCGGGCGCGGGCGTCGTCGAGCAGGTCGGCGATCCGCGTCGCGCGCGGCCGCCGCGGCGGCCGGGGCGTCTCAGCGGCGCTGGGCTGCTCGGGCGCCATGGCAGTGCCTCTCTCGGGACGGGCTGCTCCTGTGATCGGCCGGAGCGCCCACGGGATGAGTGCTCCGTGCACGATCGTCGCGGTGCGGCGCCCTCCGTTCAAGCACCTCACCCCACGCACCCGTGGCGGTCGGCCCCGCGCGGAGGTGCGAGGCTGGGCCCATGGAGCCCCCCGCGAACGACTTCTCCTTCGACGACCTGCGCCGTTGGCCCGACGTCGAGTCCCGCGAGCTGGTGGCCGTCGATGCGACCGACCGTCTGCTGCTCGACGACGCCGCCGAGGCCCTCGTGGCCGCGCCGGCCGGCAGCGTCGTGGTGATCGAGGACCGCTACGGGGCGATCACCCTCGGTGCCGCCGCCCTGCACGGGCAGACCGGGCTGCGTGTGCACCAGGACGCCCGCAGCGGCCGACGCGCCCTCGAGGCGAACTCGGCCCGCGCGGGGCTCGACGAGGCGTGGACCTCGGTCGAGCTCGACCAGGCCGGGCTCGAGGGAGCGCGCGTGGTGCTCCTGCAGCTGCCGCGGGCCCTGGACTCCCTCGAGGAGACCGCCGAGCTCGTCGCCCGGTGGGCGCACCCCGAGGTGCAGGTCTTCGCCGGGGGTCGGATCAAGCACATGACCCGCTCGATGAACGAGGTGCTCGGCCGGTCCTTCGGTCAGGTCGAGGCGCGGCTCGCGCGGCAGAAGTCCCGCGTGCTGGTCGCGTCCCAGCCGCAGGCGAGCACCCGCAGCGCCACCGCCGGTGACAGCACAGGCGGCACCGAGGGGGAGTCCGCGCCCCGGTGGCCGGCGCGCGAGCACCACGCGGACCTCGACCTCACCGTCTGCGCCCACGGCGGGGTCTTCGCCGGGACGCGCATCGACATCGGCACCCGCCAGCTGCTCGCGCACCTCGACGCCATGGCCCCGCGCGCCGAGCGGGCCGTCGACCTGGGCTGCGGCTCCGGCGTGGTCGCGACCCTCCTCGCCCGCAGCCGCCCGGACCTGCACGTCCTCGCGACGGACGACTCGGCCGCGGCGGCCGCCTCGGCCCGCGCCACCGCCGCGGCCAACGGCCTCGGTGACCGCATCACCGTGACCCACGACGACGCCCTGGGCCGGGTCGAGGACGCGAGCGTGGACCTGGTCGTGCTCAACCCGCCCTTCCACACCGGGACCGCGGTGCACACGGGCGTGGCACGCCGGCTCTTCGGTGAGGCGGCGCGGGTGCTGCGCCCCGGCGGGGAGCTGTGGGCCGTGTGGAACTCGCACCTCGTGTACCGGCCCGTGCTCGAGCGGGCCGTGGGCAGGACCCGGCAGCTCAGCCGCGATCCCAAGTTCACGGTCACGGCCTCGACCAAGGGCTGAGCGGCCCGAGCAGACGTCGCGGGAGGCCTTGGCCCCAGAGCTCCCACCCCGCGCGCAGGCCCCCGGTCCCGGACGCCCGACGGCCCCGCCCCCCGGGTGGGGGACGGGGCCGTCGAGCCCTGGGAGGTTCTCAGGCGCTGGCGCCGGCCTTCACGACCGGGGTGTTGGCGGTGGTGACGGGGGCGGTGTCGACCAGCTTGCGCAGGGCCCATCCGACGAGGATGAACAGGATGCCCATGCCGGCGGCGAAGGCTGCGATGCCGAAGGCGATGATCGAGGTGAACAGCGAGGCCCGCAGGAAGGAGCCGTTCATGACGGTCGCGCGGATGGGGTCCTCGCGGTCGAGCTCGGCGTAGGTCTGGCCGCCGGCCATCTCCCGGGCGTGCATGTCGATGACCTCGGCCTGGAGGTAGGCGTCGATCGGGCCGTCGACGACGTTGCCCTGGAACATCGCGGCGTCCTCGCCGAGGGTGATGTTCTCGGCGACGAGCTGGTCGCGGACGACGAGGGCGGTGGCGGCGCCGGCGATGATCAGGACGGCGCCGGCGATCATGGCGATGAGGCCGATGATCTTGACGGGCTTGGCGTTCGAGACGGTGGCGTTCATGGTGGTGAACCCTTCCCAGGATGCGAGGCCGGGATCGCGCCGGTGGTCCTCGGTGAGAGCGTCTCTCGCCCTCTGGTGAATACTCTGCCGCCCCCGCAGGCCCATTTTGTGGGCCCAAGGTCCGGGAGTAACCCAGGACGAACGTCCTGATCAGAGCCGTTTTCGGGGCCTCGGCGCTGCCGATCAGCCCCGGGCGGCCTCGTAGCGGCGCAAGGCCTCGGTCCGCTCGGCACCGTGGTCGACGATCTGCTCGGGGTACCCGTGGGCGTAGCCGTCGGTGGCCTTCCACGGCTGGTGCGCCGCCTTGCCTCTCAGGTGCCGCAGCTCGGGCACGTACCGGCGCACGTACTCGCCGTCGGGGTCGAAGCGCTCGCCCTGGGTCACCGGGTTGAACACCCGGAAGTAGGGCGACGCGTCGGTCCCGGTACCTGCGACCCACTGCCAGCCGTGGTTGTTCGAGGCGATGTCCCCGTCGCGCAGGTGCGTCAGGAAGTGCCGGGCACCGTGCGGCCACCACACGTGCAGGTCCTTGACCAGGAAGCTCGCGACCACCATGCGCACCCGGTTGTGCACCCACCCCTCCTGGAGGAGCTGGCGCATCCCGGCGTCGACGAAGGGGAACCCGGTGCGGCCCGCCTGCCAGGCCGCGAAGGCCTCGGCGGCCGGCCCCGTGGCGTCGTCGTAGGCCATGGCGGCCAGGCCGGGGCGCAGGTCGGACCACGCCGAGGCGGGGTCGTGCCACAGGACGTCGGCGTAGAACTCGCGCCAGGCCAGCTCGGTGACGAAGGTGCGGGCGCCGTCGGTGCGGCCGTCCCGGTGGTTCGCGACGTCGGCGAGCAGGGTGCGGGGGTGGATCGTCCCGTACTTGAGGTGCACCGAGAGCTCGGAGGTCGCGCGCAGGTCGGGGCGGTCCCGGGCTGAGCCGTACTCGGCGAGGTCGTCCTCGCAGAACTCGTGCCACCGGTCCAGGGCGGCCTGCTCCCCCACGGGCGGGAGGTCGGGGGGCAGGTCGCCGTCGGGGGCGTCCGGGAGGGGCTCGGAGTCCACGGTGCGGCGCCACCGCAGCTCTGCGGGCTCCTCGGCAGGGCGACGCCAGCCGTGGTCGCGCCACGCCCTGGAGAAGGGGGTGAACACCTTGTATGGGTCGCCGCTGCCGTTGAGCACCCGGCCGGGGGTGACCGCGTACGGGCTGCCCGTCGCGACCAGGGGGACGCCGTCGCCCACCTCCGCCAGGGCCGCCTCGACCCGGGCGTCGCGGCGGCGGCCGTAGGGGGTGGTCTCGGCGCTGATGTGCACGCCCGTCGCGCCGATCTCGCGGGCCAGGGCCGGGATGACGTCCTCGGGGCGGCCGTGCCGGATCACGAGCGCACCGTCGAGGGCGGCGTCGAGCTCGGTCAGCGCGTCGCGCAGGGAAGCGGTGCGGGCGGGCCCCGAGGAGCCGAGCAGGGTCGGGTCGGCGACGAACACCGGGAGGACGGTGCTGTCCCCCGCCGCCTCGGCCGCGGCACCGAGGGCCGGGTGGTCCCGTCGTCGCAGATCACGGCGCAGCCACAGGATGCTCGTCACGCCCCCGACGCTACGGCCTCCCCGCAGGGCGCGCTCCCGCTGCGCCAGCCCGCCCGCCCGCTGGCCGGTCGCCCCGCCCGCCGGTCGCCGCCTCCTCTGGCCCGCGAGTCGCTGCCGCGGATGGCCCCTGCCCTCGGCCCCCGACCAGCGGCCTGGGGCAGCCACCTGCGGGAGGGGGGCGAGGGGTCAGGGGGTCACGACGAGGTTCTCGACGACGTGGGCGAGGACGGCGCGAGCCTCGGCGAGGGGGGTCCTCACTCCGGGCGTGAGCATCGCGAGGCAGAGGCCGTCCACGACCGCCAGGAGGGCGGTGCGGTGCCGGTCGGCAGGCCCTGACCGGAGCACTCCCTCCGCCTCCAGGGTCGCCAGCCAGCTGTCGACCCGTGACCGGGCGTGGGTCGTGAGGGAGACGAGGAGCCGGACCACGTGCTCGTTGCGGTCGGGCTCGAGGGTCGCGGCGTAGGTCCGCAGCCACGTCCCGAGGGCGGGGAGGGCGGACTCGTCCTCGGGCATGAACTGCAGCAGGCACTCGGTGAGGCGCGCGGCGGGGGCGACGGTCTCGTCGGTGATGCGGAGGTCCTCGACCTTGGTGTCGAAGGAGCGGCCGACGACGGCGTCGTAGAGGTCCTGCTGGGTGGGGAAGTAGTGGCGCAGGGTGCTCGGTCCGATGCCGGCTCTCGCGGCCACGCCGCGGACGCTCAGGGCGGGGAACCCGCGCTCGGAGACGATCGCGTCGGCGGCGGCGAGGATCTGCTGCCGTCGGTCTGTGGTCACGGGGTCTCCTGTCGTCGCAGCCCACCCTAGTACGGTGTGCTAGCGTTGGGTCCAGCACACCGTACTAGCACGCAGTACTACGCACGGAGCAGCATCCCGACGAGAACGACGAACGGGTCCTGAGCGGACCGGAACCGGGGGTCACCATGATCGAGAGCCTGCAGGAGTTCACCGCCACCCTGCCGACCCTGCTGCAGTGGGTCGGGGTGATGCTCGCGGGGGCCATCCCGTTCGTCGAGTCCTACTTCGGTTCCGTCATCGGGGTCGTCGCCGGGCTCAACCCCGTGGTCGCGATCGCCGCAGCCGTCGTCGGCAACATCCTCTCGATGGTCGCGCTGGTGCTCGGGGCCAGCACGGTCCGCGGCAAGGTCGCTCGGCAGCGCGAGAGCTCCCCGCGACGCGAGAAGCTGCGCAGGGCCTTCGACAAGTACGGGGTCGCGGGGGTGAGCCTGCTCGGCCAGTCCGTCCTGCCCAGCCAGATCACCTCGATGGCGATGGTCTCCTTCGGGGCCTCCAAGGACGCCGTCATCCGCTGGCAGATCCTCTCGATCATCTTGTGGGGCACGGCCTTCGGCGTCCTCGCCGCGATCGGCGTCGACCTCATCGCCTGAGCCCGTCAGGCGAGGCCGTGGTCACGGGCGGCGATCGCGGCCTGCATGCGGGAGGCGCAGCCGGTCTTCGCCAGCACCCGCGAGACGTGGGTCTTCGCGGTGGCCTCGGAGACGGAGAGCTCGAGGGCGAGCTCGGCGTTGGACAGGCCCCGGCCCAGGCAGCCCAGCACCTCCCGCTCACGCTCGGTGAGCTCGGTCAACCACGCGGGGGCGGACGGCGGGGCCGGGCTGGCGGCGAAGGCGGAGAGCAGCCGCCGCGTCACCTCGGGGGCCACGACTCCTTCGCCCGCAGCCACCCGCCGCACCGCGTCCACGAGGGCCGCCGCACCGACGGTCTTGAGCAGGAACCCCGCCGCGCCCGCGCGCAGCGCCCCGAAGACGTACTCGTCGACGTCGAAGGTGGTCAGGACGAGCACGTCAGCCAGCCCTGCGTCGACGATCGTGCGGGTCGCGGCGATCCCGTCGGTGCCGGGCATCCGGATGTCCATGAGGACGACGTCGGGCTGCAGTGCGCGGGCGTTGGCCACGGCCGCGGCGCCGTCGGCCGCCTCGCCCACCACGAGGACGTCCTCGTGCGGGCTGAGCATGGCCCGCAGCCCTGACCTGATGGCCGCGTGGTCGTCGGCCAGCAGCACCCGGATCATGAGGGGTGCCCCGCGGAGGCGATGAGCGGCAGGCGGGCGTCGACGACCCAACCGTTGACCTCCACCGGCCCGGCCTCGAGGCTCCCGCCGAGGGCCTCGGCCCGCTCGCGCATCGTCACCAACCCCCATCCTGTCCCGCGCTCACCGCCACCCCCGGTGCTGGTGATGCGGAGGTGGAGCAT
Organism: Actinotalea soli; assembly: GCF_017565425.1. Taxonomy (GTDB): domain Bacteria; phylum Actinomycetota; class Actinomycetes; order Actinomycetales; family Cellulomonadaceae; genus Actinotalea; species Actinotalea soli. The sequence goes on along the minus strand of NZ_JAGEMK010000002.1, from coordinate 127,996 downwards.
CTCGTCGTCGTGCTCCACGGTGACCTCGACCCCCGCGCCGTCCCCGTGCTTGACCGCGTTGGTCAGGGCCTCCTGCAGCACGCGGTAGGCGGCCTGGTCCACGACGGCCGGCAGCTCGGGCAGGTCGTCGAGGGAGCAGCCGCTGTGCGTCAGGTCGAGGCCCTGGGCCGCGACCGCGGCGAGCAGGGAGCGTGCCTCGCCCAGCCGCGGGGGTGAGGTCGCGTCGTCGGGCACGGCCTGACCGGTGGCCCCCGTCGCGCCGACGGTGCCGGTCGTTCCGGGGGGTCCCGCAGCCCGCAGCAGCATGATCATGGAACGCATCTCCTGCAGGGACTGCACGCTCGCGGCCCGGATCGCCTCGAGGGAGGACCGGCCGGAGGGGGCCGGCGCGGCGGTCAGGGCGGCCTCGGCGTGGATCGCGATCGCCGAGAGGTTCCCGGCGACGGCGTCGTGCAGGTCACGGGCCATGCGGGTGCGCTCCTCGGCGAGGACCTCGCGCTCGCGCAGCTCGGCGAGCCGCTCGAGGTCCGCCGCCCGCTCCTCGGCCAGGGCGGTGAGCTCGGCCTGCTTGCGGACGGTGAGCCCCCACCACAGGGGTGTGCCCAGCACGGCGAAGGCCTGCAGGGCGAACAGCACCGTCCCCGCGACGGTCCGTTCGGTCACGAGGCCCGCGACGGCGGCCGCGCCTATGGTCAGGCCGACCCCCACGGTGAGGCGCCGGAAGGCCGCGGGCCCGGTGCGCAGCGCGGCCGAGTAGATCAGGTCGATCAGCACCACCAGGACCCCGACGCTGCCACCCAGGGCCGCGTCGACCCCGAGCACCAGCCCACCGGCGGCCAGGGCCCCTAGCGGGTACCGGTTCTTGGCGAGCATCACCAGGCAGCCGACGGCCAGGGGAGCCAGGTGCACCCAGCTGTTCTCGACCGGCCCGGGGCCGGAGGTCCAGATCCCCACCATGCCCAACCACAGCAGCGCCACGCCGACGAGGAAGGTCACCGCGGCGTCGCTCACGACCCGCCGTCGCGCGGTGCCCCGGGCCTCGCGCCGCCACCACCCCACCGGCCCGTCCATCCCGCCATCCCAGCACAGCGCCCGCTCGGGCAGGTCAGCCGAAGGATGTACGCACGAGCACGGCCTTCGCCCGACGACGACGCCGCCCCGCTCGCCCCAGGCTCGACGTATGACCCTCGAGCTCCTCGGGCCGCTGGCCGTCCTCGCCCTCATCGACAGCACGAGCTTCGGCACGCTGCTGATCCCGCTCTGGCTCATGCTCGCCCCCACCGGGCTGCGGGCGGGCCGGGTGCTGGCCTTCCTCGGCACCGTCGCGGCGTTCTACCTGGCGGTGGGTGTCGCGCTCCTCGCCGGAGCCGACGCCGTGCTCGACGGCGCCCAGGGTGCGCTCGAGACCCCGGGCGGCACTGTGGGGCAGCTGCTCATCGGCGCGGCTCTGCTGGTGTGGAGCTTCTTCATCGGCAGGAAGCCCGTTGGCGGGAAGGCCGCCGGTGCAGGGCCCGGGAGGGGGCAGGGCCGGCTGATGCGGTGGCGAGAGCGGGCCATGAGCGGGCAGGGCGGGGGCGGTGCGCTGCTTGCCCTCGCGCTGGGGGCCGCTGCCGCGGAGGTCGCGACGATGCTCCCGTACCTCGGCGCGATCGGGCTGCTCTCGACCTCGGGCCTGGGCGTCGTCGAGCAGGTCGGGGTGCTGGCCGCCTACTGCGTGGTCATGGTGCTGCCGGCCCTCGCCCTGCTCCTGGCGCGACTGGTGGCCCGCCGGCTGGTGGAGGCTCCGCTGCTGCGCCTGCAGGGGTGGATGGAGCGCACCGGGGCGGAGACGACGGCGTGGATCGTGGGCATCGTCGGGTTTCTGCTGGCCCGCGACGCCTTGGGTCGGCTGCCGGAGGTCGGGGACCTGCTGGGCGGGCTGGGTGGCTGACGCCGGCTCGTTGCCGAGCGCTACGCGGCGCTGCCCGACGCATCCTCCGTGGGGTCGGGGAGGAGGGCGACCCCGGCGGCCAGCACGCCGTAGAGCAGGGCGGGGCCGGTGTGCGGGAGGGTCTTGCCGGCTGCGGCCCGGGACTCGCCCCGCCGGAACACCCAGCGCTCGCCGAGCACCATGAGCGCGACCGAGGACGCGACGGCCCCGACGGTGACCCCGGCGACGACGGCCTTGCCCCGGGTGTTCATGCCCTGCCACGCCTCGGTCAGGTCGACCGGCACGACGGGGTCGTCGAGGCGGTTGTCCGGCAGGTCGCCGGGCTCGACGGCAACGGTGGCCAGCTGCTCGGCGGCCTCCGCGGCACTGGCCCGCTTCTCGCGCCAGGTCTCTCGCGCGGCCACGACCTCGGGGGCCGAGCTGGCGAGGAGCACGGCGCCGATCCCAGCCTTCGCCCAGACGCGCGCCGCGCGGGACGCGAAGACGTCGGGGGTCGCGTAGAAGGCGGTGGTCGCCACCCCGGCGGAGAGAGCGGCGAGGACGCGGGCGGGTGTCGGCGTGGTCGTCATCCCCCCATCCTGACGCGGGGCGCTGACACCCTCTACAGCACCGGGGGGCTGCTAGCGTCCAGCTCCTGTTCCGACCCCCGCCACGGGGCGTGGGCCAGACCCGTTCGCGATCACGTGTTGGGCAGCATCGGTTGAGGGGATGGCGAGATGCAGAGTCGTTGGTCGGGAGTCCTGCTCACCTTCGGGAGTGATGTCCCCGAAGATCTCTTGAGTGAGTCCATCCACACCTTGATGATGCCCATCAACGAGATGGTCGGGAAGCTTGGCCTGGTCATGGAGGTCAGGGGCAGCGCAGAGGCCGGACAGGGCCTTCAGGTCTATGTGACGCCGAGCGCCTCGCCCGGCTCCGCCGACCTCCCCGACGACGAGGGGGTGCCCTCATCGACGAGGCCGAGCTCGACGAACTGGGAGGTCCAGCTGCGGTTCGACGTCGATCGTCACGCGATCAGTGACGACGTGATCGCAGCGCTCCATCAGTTCCTCGATGACGACAACGACCTCGTCGATGACGTCGAGGAGGAGGGCAGTGAGATGTGTTGCTACCTCTATGGGCCGGACCCTGTTCGACTGGTTCGGGCAGCCCGTAGAGCCGCAGCTCTCGTGGCCCTCGGCTCCGACGCCTACCTCATCAGGCGCGACCTGCATGACGAGAGCGATGCGGGAGAGCGGATACCGCTCGCGGTCGGTCCGACCAGCGAGCAGTAGGGCATCTGCGACTGGTCCCGAGCTCAGAGCCGGCTGTGCAGGTCCTCGACCCGCGAGCGGATGTCGTCGCGCACGAGCCGCATCCGTTCCATCCCGGTGATGCCGCGCTCGGACGGCTCGTCGGTGATCCACGTCTCGATCCGCGTGCCCGGGGTCGCCTCGACCTGAGCCTCGGCGCCGAGCACGACGACGAGGTCAGAGGCCTCGATCATCTCGGCGGTCAGTGCCTTGGGGTGCTCGTCCCCCACCCCCACCCCGATCTCCTCGAGGGCCTCCACCGACTGCGCGTTCAACGAGGCGCCCGGCGCGGTCCCCGCAGACGTCACGACGACGTCGTCCCCCGCCAGGTGACGCATCAGGGCCGCAGCCATCTGAGACTTGCCGCCGTTCTTCTGGCAGACGAACGTGACGTGGGGGGTGCTCTGGGGCATCGCGGGATCCGATCAGGTCGGCGTCTGACGACGCGGTGGAGAAGGCACGCTCGGCCGCACGCTACTCCGAGGAGATGACGCCGCGGAGGCCTCGGCGTGACGCGCGTTCACCCCACGGCCACCTCGGCGCCGAGCGCTGCGCCTACGGTCGGCGCCATGCGATCGACCCGCCTCCCTGTCGTCAGCCTGGCCCTTGTGACAGGGCTCGTCGGGTGCGCGTCCGGTGCGGCGTCGACAGCCGACGGCGAGGACTGGCCTGGCATCCACGGCTTGGACGCGTCCCTGCCCGAGGGCTACATCGCCGAGTCGGACGAGGCCTACCCCGACGTCGTCACCCTCGAGGGCTCTGGCGATCGGCCGACCGCGCACCTCGTGGTGGCCACGAGCACGACACCTCCGGCGGAGACCGCCATGCACCTGTGCGAGCTGGCCGAGGGGCAGGGCCGCACCTGCACGGCTGAGCCGGAGGCACACGGCGACCTCGGTGACCCGTGGTACTTGACCCACACCGACGGCACGGTGACCACGCACCAGTACATGGGCGCCGTCGCGTCCTCCGAGCTCGTGGTCCGCTTCTACTACGACGCGGACTCCCGCCAGCCCGAGCTCGAGGAGTTCCTCGACGACCTCACCACGGGCGCGGTGCCCGGCCACTAGGGAGAATCGCGGTCGTCGGCGGCTGCGCCGGGGCTCGGAACCGGGCTGGAGGACTCGACGGTCGTCGGGTCATCCGGCCGCTGGCGAGGCCGAGCTCGGTCCAAGCCCCCGATGTCGACACCCGACGGGTCGAACCTACCGACGCCGAGGTCAGGTCACGCCAGGCCACACCGGCAGCTCCACGCGCTCGGTGCGCACCGCCGTCGCGGACCGGACGCCGTCGAGGACGGCGAGCTCCACCGCCCGGGCGGCCGCCGCCTGGATCTCGACCAGGGCGCCGACCCGCGCCGCGCGATCGTCCGGCGCAGGCAGCGCGACCTGGCCCGTGGCGAGGGCGAAGACGGTGTCGCCGTCGGCCAGGGTGTGCACGGGATCCAGGGCGCGGGCCATGCCGTCGTGGGCGGTGGTCGCGGTGCGGGAGGTCTCGGCCGGGTCGAGGGCCGCGTTCGTCGCGACGACGGCGAGGGTCGTGTTGAGCGGCGGGGCAGGCATCGCCCCGCCGGGTGGCCCGGTGACCGTGGAGCCGGCGTCGGGCCCTGCGCTCGGTCGGCCGCTCGTCGGGGCACCCGCGGCGTTGACCACGACGATCGCACCCACCACGACGTCCGACCACGGCCCGCTCAGCCGTACCGACGCCGTCCCCACCCCGCCCTTGTGGCTCTGCCGCGCGATGGCCGCCCCGGTCCCGGCCCCGACGTTGCCCCGCTCGACGACGGCGTGCTCGGGCGACGCCCCGGCGGCGGCTGCGGCGTCGTACCCCATCTGCTCGTCGGGTCGGGCGTCGAAGCGACCTCCGCGGCCCAGGTCGAAGATCGCCGCGGCGGGCACGATGGGCACCACCTCGCCGGGCACCTCCGAGACCGGGAACCCGCGCCCCTGCTCGGCGCACCAGCGCTGCGCTCCGTGCGCGGCGACCAGGCCGTAGGCGCTGCCCCCGGTGAGGACCACGGCGTCAGCGGTCGGGACCAGGGTGCGCGGGTCCAGGGCGTCGGTCTCGTGCGTGCCTGGCCCGCCGCCGCGCACGTCGACCCCCGCGACGGTGCCCGGCGGGGGCAGCACCACGGTCACCCCGGTGAGCCAGCCGTCGCCGGTGCGGTGGACCTGGCCGACGCGCAGGCCCGGGACGTCGGTGATCGACGAGGACATGCCCCTCACGCTGCCACAGGTGTGCCGCTCGCCACGTCCGGAATGCCGCCCCGGGGGCCCCGGTTGCCACCGAGGTGAGCACCGAGAACCCCACCCTGCCCCTGGCCGTCCTGGACTTCGTCGGGATCGAGCACGGCGAGACCCCCGCCCAGGCCCTCGAGGGGGCGGCCGAGGTCGCTCAGGCCGTCGAGCGCGCCGGGTTCGGCAGGTACTGGGTGAGCGAGCACCACAACATGCGGTCCCTGGCCTGCAGCGCCCCCGAGATCCTCATCGCCGCCCTCGCGGGCCGCACCGAGCGCATCCGGGTGGGGGCCGCGGGGATCATGCTGCCCAACCACTCGCCCTTCAAGGTCGCCGAGGTGTTCCGCACCCTGCTGGCCCTGCACCCCGGACGCATCGACCTGGGCCTGGGCCGTGCCCCCGGCACCGACCCGCTGACCGCGCACGTGCTGCGCCGCGGCGCCTCGGTCGACGTCGCGAGCGACTTCCCCGGTCAGGTCGCCGAGCTGCTGTCCTTCCTGGGGGAGGGGTTCGCCGACGGCCACCCGTACGCCCCGCTGGTAGCAGCCCCCGTGGTCGAGGACCGCCCCGAGGTGTTCATGCTCGGCTCGAGCGGCTACGGCCCTCAGTTCGCCGCGGCCAACGGCCTGGCCGCCGTCTTCGCCCACCACATGAGCCCCGAGATCGCCGTCGAGGTGCTGCAGCGGTACCGCCGCGAGTTCCAGCCCGGCGAGGGCATGGCCGGCATGCGCGCCGAGCCCCACTCGGCGATCTCCGTGCTGACCTACGCGAGCGACAACCCCGACGACGTCCTCGAGTTCGAGGCCGGCTGGGCCCTGACCATGCGCAACCTCGGCCGCGGCATCCGCGAGCCCATCCGCCCCGAGGAGGTCACCACCTTCGCGCGCTCACCGGAGTTCGCCGCCATGCGCCGCGCGGGGGAGCACCTCGACCCGCGCATGGTCACCGGCACCGCAACGGACGTCGTCGCCGGGCTGCGGGACCTGCAGGAGCGCGCCCAGGCCGACGAGGTGGTGCTGGTGACCCCGTCGTTGGACCGGACGCGGCGTATCGCGAGTTTGGCCGCCGTGGCCGAGGAGTGGCGGGCGGTGGCCTGAAGGTCGGAGGAGACCCACGCCGGCCTCCTGGCTCGCGCCTTCCAGCACGTCGCCCCTGACGCCCAGCGGGCGCGTCTCAGCCCAAGCCCAGCACCGGGGCAGGCGGCATGCCCGGTCGCGCTCGCCACCCGAAGGGCGCGCCCGGGCTCCGGTGGGAGCCGGGGGCATCCAGCACGGTTCACGGCGGGGCAGGTCGCGCCGATATGGTGGAAGTTGTCAACGCGGCACTCTTGGAGTTTTCTTTTGACCTATGTTTAACGATTCCAGTCGTTGTTCTGTCGAGTGCGGTGGCCACCAGTGATGGAATAGCCATTACCCTGCAGTCCGGTGGTGCCTACCAGTATGAACGAGAAGCCTACTAGTGCGGCGCAACACTGCGGTGAGCGTGAAGAGTCTAGAATGCAGTGTTGCGCCGCGATCCGTGATCTTCTGCGCGTGAGAATTGTGTCCGCTCGTCGGTGCCCTATGGTCACACTTCGAGCGCACTAGTTGTGAGCCCGAGTAGAGTACCAATGGCGCAGCTTGCTGCGCCTATAAGTCTCGCTCCTAACGCCCGGGCGGGAGGCTGCTCAGGCCTGGATGTGACTCAGTACAACTGCACTCGGTGCACCATGATGTTCTGGTCATAGTTCATCGAGAACCGGTACCAGTTGCTATCATTTGGGCCACGCGTCGTCGACCAGTAGTAGGTGCTGCTAATGTCATAGTAGACCCTACCCTTTCTGGATGGCTGCAGTCGAATGGTGGTTGAGCCGTAATCCCGCCCGAACTTATTTGTGAGGGTGTAGGTTCCTGCCGCTCCAGCAAAGCACTGCATTGCCTGGTTGTCCGAGTTAATCTTGTAGTACGTGTGAAGGTAGGCTCCTCCACACGTCTGTGGTGAAACCATGATTGTCACGGGCGATGGTTCCACGATATTGTCAAAAGCCGCCGCCGCGAGCTCTCGTTCACTTGCGTTGAGCGCGAGTTGGGCCCTTGCTACGTCCTCCGGGAGTCGCTTCCAGGCCGCAGCCTGGTGTGCAACGTCTCGGGCGGTGCCCCCCATTTCGGCGACTTCTTGTGGGGTGGCAAGAACGGAGCCGGCTTCCACGTACGTGTCGTTGGCCGTGGTTCCGGCATTAGCTGGGACGGGAAGTAGTAGGGCTAGCGCAAGAGCGCCAACTACTGCCGCATAACTCGCGTACGCCTAGACATCGTGTTCCGTTTCTGTTGGTGTGCCGTAGTGGTCGATCTGCCAGTTGAGCGGTGTGGTTCTCGTGCGCTTGGACAGGGCTGAAGCTGCGCGCCAGGGCGTGGGTTCTCAAGGGGGCTGTGTGAAAAGCCTCTAGTTTGATGACGCCGCGTCTTCGAGATTGTGAATCTCGATCGTCTCACCGCTGTCCATGTCGACTATGGCCAAGGATTCCGGTGGCCATTCGGAGGAACTGGTCGGATCGAAGGTTTCGTCCGGTCCACAAACTATCCGGTCCCAAGTGGAGACAACTTCGAGCGTGTCCGTGTTGACGAGTGCAACTCGCGGGTGCTGACGCTGCTGTTCTGGCCATTCCGTGGGGTCGTCAAGTGTGTGGCCGTCAGCGTCTGCAGGTGTCGCGCTCCACCAGCCCTCGAAGTCTGGCCCAGTTGCTTCGCGAGCAGGGAACTCAGCGCATGGTGCTTCGATCTCACTCTCTGCTGAGTCCTCGTCAGTCGGTGCCTCGGCGATAGGGGCTGGCTCGTCAGCGTCTGGTCCTGGATCCGGATCGGCTGAACAGCCAGTGATCAGGAAGGCAACGCTCGCGGAAACGGCTAGGAGCCTACGGTAGTGAGAATCTCGTGCTTTTGCTTCGTTCACTGTTACTCCCCGTCTGGATCGTCGCTGTTCGACCCTGTCGTTGCCGAGCTGTGTGTTGAACCGGCTGCTGCGCGTCGGGAAGACAAGCGGAGAGTGGCGTCCCTGCTTGGATTCCTCCGGCGGAGTGGTCTGGTGTGTAGGGCCCGATGGTTGCGACGATGCAAGGGCTAGCTCCATGCCGCGAAGGCGGCCGTAGGCGTCAGGTTCACGAAAGTTATATCAGCGCGTGACTCGGGTGTATAGAGCCGAAACCGCCGGGATTTAGCCCATCTGGGTGAAGGTTGCGGTGTCGGCAGGCGCCCGCTTGCTACGGACCCTAGAGGAGCCACGGCTCACGGGGCCGGGTGTTCAAGGCCGATCCTGGAAGATGCCAGGTGGGGGTGGGACGTACGGAAGAGGCTCACCGCGCTTGCAGACGTTCTCTTCGCCGTCGGTGGCCCGGGCGAAGGGGCCCTCGGGGTCCATGAGTACCGCCATGTGGTGGTCGGCGTGGTCGCGGAACCAGACGCTCATGCCGGTGGCGGGGTCGTGGCGTAGGTGTTCCCAGGCGCGCCAGAGGGCTTCGAGGCGGATGACGGCTTCGTCGTAGCGCCACCACTCCCCGGCCCAGCAGCGGTGGCGGCCGTCGATGCGGCGCTTGTAGACGTGGCGCAGGTACTCGCGCACGAACTCATCCACCGACCCGTAGTAGAGCTCCGGTTCCTCGCCAGCCGCTTCGTCGACACCCTCGGTGGTGTCTGGGTCGTTGTAGTCGTCCTGGCCCCAGTCGCTCACAGTGCCCCCTCCCCCGCCGGGCTGGCCTGGACGGTGACCAGGTCGGTCTGGGCTTGGTGGATGGTGCGTGCGGCCTGGGGGTCGTGGGCGGCGATCGATGCCTTCACCGTGGCGGCGTGAGGGCCGGCCATCCAGGGGGTGGTGCGGATCAGGGTGGGCCGTGATCCGGAGGCCAGGACTACGGCGCGGCCTTTGGGTAGGGCTGCGAGGTCGGCGATGTCGAGGATGCGTTCGCGGTGCAGCTGCTGGGACACGGTGCGCTGCCCTCGCCCGGTGGAGGTGGAAGAGGAGAGGCGGTCGAAGTCGCCGATCATGCGCGAGAGGTCCTCAAGGAAGGCAGCTTCGCTGACCCCGCCGCCGTAGAACTTGATGTTGGCCGCCGACCAGAGCTTGCGCATGCCGGCCTCGCCCCAGACCTCGGTGCCTTGGGACCAGGACTGCAGGATCGTCATGAGCACGATCCCGCGGGACCCGTAGTGGGAGTACAGGTTCGGTAGCTCGCGCCACCGGCACACGTTCGCCGCCTCCTCGAGCACCCCCACCAACGGCGTACCCAGCCGCCCACCGGCCGACCGGGCGGCGAGCTCCTCCGCGGCCTCGACCACGGCCACGGTCAACGCGGTGACCAGCGGCCCGGCGGTCCCGCGGCCTTCCTTGGACAGGGAGTACAGGGTCCCGCCGTCGGCGCGCACGAAGTCCTCGGGGGAGAACTGGGGGCGGGGGTCAGCTGGGCTGCTGGGGGTGATCCAGGTGGCGACTTGGCGGTTGGTCAGGCAGGAGGCCATCTGCTGGGCGGTGCCGAACACCCCGCCGCGCTGCTTGTCCGGGGCCGCGACGACGCCGGCGACCTGGTCGGCGGTCAGGGGGAACCCGTGCTCGCGCAGGATGTCCACGGCTGTTTCGTCGGTGGGGCGTGTCAGCCAGGTGTAGACCGCGGTGATCGGGCGGGAGTCCAGGGCGGCGGCGAGCAGGAGGCCGGCGAGGAGGTCTTGGCCGGCGGGGTCGACCACCCATGCCGGGCCAGCTCCGGCGCGGACGTCGCGGATGGCGTCCACGACGTCGCGCTTGTTCGAGGTCACCAGCACCGATTCGGGGGCGTCCAGGATCGCGGGGACCGCCCGGGAGGTGGTCTTGCCGGTGCGAGGCCCGAAAATGCCGATGACGTGTACTACTTCAGCCACGAGCACCCCACCCGCGACAGGGTCGGCAACTTCGCCTACAAGCCACGAGTTGAGCTGCGACCCGAGACGCCGAGGAGGCGAGCAGAGTGACCAACACGAGCAAGCGCGGCTACGCAGTCGCTCCCGCGCTGATCGCTGTCGCTGCTCTAGCGGGATGTGACATGTTCAGCCCACCGCCTGCAGCCGAGGTGATGAACCGATCCGACCGCTCAGTCACCCTCACCATCACGGGTACCGAGATCGAACCGGAGGAGTTCCCCCCAGCATGGGGCTGTCTGTGCTGGCAAGCCCATCGACGGCAGAGGGGTGTGCGAGGGCGACGGGTACGTCCTGACCGACACTGCCACGAGCGAGGTTCTGGACACCTCGGATGAGCCGGTCTGCGGCGAGACCTTCATCGAGGTCAAGGAAGACGGCAGCATTGACTGAGTGCTGGTCCCACCCGCGTCCAGCGCCCCGCCCGATCAGTAGGCCCGCGACCGCGCCCTTCGCCCCGGCAGCGCCCGCGCAAACGCAGCAGCCAGCTCCGGCGCCTCCTCCTCGGTGAGCGTGGCGACAGCGACCCTCAGGAACGGCTCGCTGCGCAGCCGGAAGGACTCGCCTGACCGCACGGCCCAGCCCTGGGTGAGCAGGTAGGAGGCGAGGGCTGACTCCTCGGGCACGGGCACCAGCACGTTGAGCCCGGACCTCCCCGTGCTGGGGATCCCGTGCTCGGCGAGCCCGGAGACCAGGGCCTCACGACGCCGGGTGTAGGTCCGTTCGGCTTCGGCGACCTGCTGGCGCGCGCCCGGGTCGTTGAGCACCGTCGCGACCAGGCGCTGCGCGAGGTGGCTGACCCAGCCCGGGCCCAGCATGAGCCGCCCCTGCACGCGGTCCGCTGTCTCGTCGTCGCTGGCCATGATCGCGACGCGCAGGTCGGGGCCCAGCGCCTTGCTCATCGACCGGATGACGGCCCACTGCTCGCGTCCCGTGGTGAGGGTGGTGGGTGGTGCGCCCGCGATGAGGCTCGCGTGGTCGTCCTCGATGACCATGAGCTCGGGGGCCGTGGCGAGCACGCGGCGAAGGTCCTCGGCGCGCTCGGTGGTGAAGGCCGAGCCGTACGGGTTCTGGGCCCGGGGGGTCACCACGATGGCCGAGCAGTGCCGGGACCGGATCGCCTCGGCGAGGGCCTCGGGGCGCATGCCCCGCTCGTCGACGGCAACGGGCACCACCTCGAGGCCGAGCACGCGGAACAGGGCCAGGGAGGAGACCCACTGCGGGTCCTCCACGAGAACAGCGTCCCCCGGGCGCAGCCGGGCGGCGAGCACCCGCTCGAGCCCGTCGAGGGCTCCGTTGACCGCGCTGAGCTCGCCGTGGATGCCGTCGGCGGCGAACTGCGCAGCCATGACGGTACGGAAGGAGGCCTCGACGGGCTCGGTGTCGTAGAGCGTGTCCCCGTACACCTCGCGGCTCAGGAACCCCCCGACGTCGGGCAGCAGGCCGGGGTCGGGGGAGGAGGTCGAGAGGTCGTGGACCCCCGGGGGGAGGGGCAGTCGCACCTGCCGGGGGAGCGGGGGACGGTCGGCCACGCGGCTGCGGCGGCCGTGGCCTGAGGTGATGATCCCGCGCTCGCGGAGCGACCGGTAGGCCAGGGCTGCGGTGCCCGGGCTCACGCCGCACGTGTCCGCGATGTTGCGGATCGAGGGGAGGGGGTCGCCGTGCGTTAACTCCCCGTTACTGACCGCCCGGGCTATTGCCTCGGCGATCTGTTGTGACGATAGTGAACCCTTCAGGTCATCCGCTAACACGGTCACCAACTGTACTAGGACACTCAATGTGGGTCAACCCCCTTTTTGCGACCGAGGCCCGAGCGGCCGTGGCCGCCCTGGTGCGCTCGCACTCGCTGGCGACGATCGTCACCGCCGAGCCGCTGCGCGCCGCACACGTCCCCCTGATGCTCGAGGACGTCGACGGGCGGATGACCCTCACCGGCCACATCCCGCGGGTCGACCCCGTGGCTGAGGTGATCGCCGCCGGGGAGCGGGTGCTGTGCGTGCTGCACGGCCCGCGGGCCTACGTGAGCGCCGGTTGGTACGGCGACCCCGGCCTCTCGACCTACAACTTCAGCGTCGCCCACCTGAGCGGCACCGCGAGCCCCATGACCGAACCCACCGAGCTCCGGGCCCACCTCGTCGAGCTCGTCGCCGAGCACGAGCAGACCAAGGCCCCGGTCGACGACGGCCCGTGGGAGCTCGACGAGGTGGCCCACGCCCGCATCGACCAGCTGCTGCCCGCGGTGCTGGGCTTCCGTGTCGAGGTCGACGAGGCCCAGGCCAAGGTCAAGCTCGGCCAGAACCGCACCCACGAGGACCGCGCTTCGACCCGCGAGCACCTGCAGGCATCCCCCCGCGAGGAGGAGCGCGCGGTGGCCGACCTCATGGCCACCGCGGAGGACGCCCCAGAGCCGAGGAGGCCCGGTCACTGATGCACATCGACCTCATCATCGAGCAGGCCGACGTCCTGACCATGGACCCGTCGCGGCCCAGCGCCAGCCGCGTGGGCGTGCTGGCCGGGCGGGTGGTCGGCCTGGACGAGGAGCTCGACGGGGTGACCGCTGAGCAGACGGTCGACGCCCAGGGCGCCACGCTGCTGCCCGGGTTCATCGATGCCCACACCCACCTGCAGTTCACCGGCCAGGGCATGTCCGCCGTGGACCTCGCCGGCCAGGGCAGCGTCGAGGCCGCCCTGGGCACCATCGCCGCCGCCGCTCAGCACGCCGGTCCGGAGGCCTGGATCGAGGTGGTCGGGTACGACCAGCGCGTGCTCGGCCGGCACCTCACGGCCCAGGAGCTCGACCGCGCGGGCGGCGGACGGCGCGTGTGGGCCCGGCACATCTCGAGCCACGCGGCCGTCGTCTCGACCTCGGTGCTCGACGGCATCACCGACCGCGCCGTGCTCGCCATCCCAGGGGTCGCCGAGGGGCTGCTGCTCGAGTCCGCCCAGGAGCACGTGCGTGCCCAGCGCATCCCCTACCCGGTCCAGGACGTCGCGGGCTTCGTCGAGCGGGCGGGTCGCGCTGCCCGGGCCGAGGGCATCACCTTCTGCATGGAGGCGGGCAACGGCGGGTTCCTCAGCCTGAGCGGGATCGACCTCGCCTCCTACATCACCCTCGTCGAGCAGGGGCGGATGCCCGTGCGGATGCAGGTGATGCCCACCTCGGACGTGCTGCACCCCGTCGCCACCAACGCGCAGGACACCTTCAGCCGCGGGCTCGACCTGGGCCTGCGCACCGGGTTCGGCGGGGACCTGCTCACCCTGGGCGCCCAGAAGGTGATGCTCGACGGCGGGATGATGGTCCAGGCCGCGCGGCTCACCGAGCCCTACGTCGGCTCCGGCGGCGCCGGGCGCTGGCAGGACGACCCCGAGGCCATGCGCCACGCGATCGTCGACGGCCACGCCGCCGGCTGGCAGATGGCCGTCCACGCGATCGGGGACCTCGCCGTCGACCTCGCGATCGAGGCCTTCCGCGAGGCCCAGCAGCGCCACCCCCGCCCCGGCGCCCGGCACCGCATCGAGCACGGCGGGGCGATCCGCCCCGACCAGATCCCCGCCCTGGCCGAGCTCGGCCTCGCGGTGGTGACCCAGCCCTCCTTCATCTACGACTCGGTCTCGGACTTCGCCGACATGCTCGGCCCGGACCGCGCCCCCTGGCTCTACCGGGGGAGGTCCCTGCTCGATGCCGGGGTCCGCCTGGTCGGCAGCACCGACCGCCCCCTGCCGGGCTCCCCGCTGCGGGCGATCCAGTCGTTCGTGGACCGCACCAGCAAGAACGGCCGGGTGCTCGGCGCCGACGAGGCGATCACCGTGCGCGAGGCCCTCGAGCTGTTCACCGTGCACGGCGCGTGGGTCGCGGGCCTCGAGAACTGCCTCGGCAGGGTCTCCCGCGGCTACCTCGCCGACCTGTGCCTGCTGGGGGCCAACCCGCTGACCGTCCCCACCGAGCAGATCGCCGAGATCCCCGTGCTGGCCACGGCCGTAGGAGGTGAGCTTGCATGGAGCTGAACCACGCGAGCCCCCTGACGGTCTCGGTCCCCTACCCCTACTACCTGGACCCTCTGCGTGAGCGGGCCGCCCGGGGCGAGCTGGGCGACGTCAGGCTGGTCGGCTGGGACGCGGTGGGCGAGCCGACCGAGGGCGTGGCCGTGGACGAGCTCGACGTCGTCGTGCTGCCCTTCCACTCGACCAGCCTGACCCCCTCCCACGACTACGTCAGCACCCACGTGCTGCGCGAGACCCTGCCCGCCGCGACCCGGGCCCGCCTGGTCCAGGCGCCCTCGATCGGCGTCGAGGGCCTGGTCGAGTGCCTGCCCCCCGGCGCGGTGCTGAGCAACGCGGTCGGCGTCATGGAGCAGCCCACCGCCGAGCTCGCGGTGACCCTGCTGCTCGCCGTGCGCCGAGAGATCCCGGGGTTCGTCCAGGCCGACCGGTGGACCAACCACCGCACCCCCGGGCTGCTCGGGTCACGCGTGATGCTGGTCGGCTACGGCGGCATCGGCCAGGCGATCGAGGCCCGCCTCGCCGGGTTCGGCGTCGAGGTGGTCCGGGTCGCGAGCCGGGCCCGCACCACCGAGGACGGCGGCACGGTGCACGCGATCGCCGACGCCACGGCCCTGCTGCCGGGGGTCGACGCCGTCCTCTGCTCGGTGCCCCTGAACGGGGCCACCCGCGGCCTGGTCGACGCCGAGTTCCTCGCGGCGATGCCCGACGGCGCCGTCCTGGTGAACGTCGGGCGGGGACCGGTCGTGGACACCGAGGCCCTGGTCGCCGAGCTCCGCCAGGGCCGCCTCCTCGCGGCCCTCGATGTGACCGACCCCGAGCCGCTGCCCCCGGGGCACGAGCTGTTCAGCACGCCGGGCCTGCTCGTCACCCCGCACGTCGGCGGCAACACCCACGCCTCCCTCCGCCTGCAGGTGGACCTGCTCGCCGATCAGGTGCTGCGGGTGGCCGCAGGCCGCAGGCCACGCAACGTCGTGGGTCCGGTGGGCGCCATGACCTGACCCCGCGACCACCCTTGCACCGCACCGCACCGCGCCTCCGCACCCTCCCTCGCACGACCAGGCCCCACCACCCGGCACCACCGACCGACCGACCCCTGATCCCCCGAAGTGACTGGAGACCTGACATGACCCGCACCCGCGCACACCTCTCACGTCGACCGCACCGCGCCCTCAGCGCCGCCGGCGTCGGCATCCTCATGCTGGGCCTCGCGGCCTGCTCGGACGCCGACGGCTCGTCCGCCGACGCCGACGGGGGCTCCGACGTCGAGGCCGAGGCCGACGACTTCCCCACCCAGCAGATCGAGATCATCATCCCGTGGGCCGCTGGTGGTGGCACCGACGTCATGACCCGCCAGCTCGCCACCCTCGCTGAGGACACCTGCGGCACCCGGTTCATTGTCAGCAACCGCGACGGCGCCGCAGGGGCCACCGGGCACCAGGCCATCGCCGACGCCGAGCCCGACGGCTACACCCTGGGCACCCTGACCACCGAGGCTGCGATCCTCGACCACCTCGGCACGGGCGACTTCACCCCCGAGGACTTCCAGGGCCTCGCCCAGCTCGCGGCCAACCCGGCCCTGCTCGCCGTCAGCGCCGACTCCCCGTGGGAGAGCTTCGAGGACCTGCAGGCTGACCTCGAGGCCGGGGAGACCATCCGTGCGGCGACCAACGGGCGCGGCGGCACCTGGGACATGGCCGCAGCCGGTCTGGGCCTCGAGCTCGACGCCCCGTTCACCGAGTACGTGCCCTTCAACGGTGCGGCCGAGATGATCCCGGCCGTGCTCGGCGGGCAGGTCGAGGCGCTCTCACCCTCGGCCGGTGAGGTGCTCCAGCAGATCGAGGCCGGCGAGCTGCGCGGCTTGGCCGTCATGGCCGAGGAGCGGTTCCCGGCCCTGCCCGACGTCCCGACCCTCAACGAGCTCGACGTCGACTGGACCATGGGCAGCTGGATCGGCGTCGCCGCCCCGGCCGGCACCCCCGAGAACCGGATCGAGGTCCTCGACGCGTGCCTCGGCGAGGCCGTGGCGAGCGAGGAGTTCCAGTCCTTCATGGAGGAGGCCGGGTTCCCGACCGCCAGCCGGGACGCCGCCGAGTTCGAGGCCTTCATGGACGAGGAGTACGCCCGCTTCGACGACGTCATCAGCGCGATCTACGAGTGACCCGCCGCCGGCCCCGGGCACACCACCCGGGGCCGGCGCCCAGGCGCACCGGTACCGAGGGGTGGAGCGATGGAGACAGCCACGATGGAGACAGCACGGACGGATGGCCGCCGGGGCAACCTGGTCGCCGCGGCGGTCCTCGTGGCGGCGGGGGTCACCGTCTTCGCCCAGACCGCCGAGCTCGCCGAGCTCGACTCGGGCAGCGACCCCGGTGCGGCGGGCTACCCACGGCTCCTCGCCGGGGTCCTCATCGCGCTCGCGGTGGCCCTCGCCGTCCAGCGCGGCCGGGGTGAGGCCGCCCCGTCCCGCAGCGGCGCGCTGCGGGTGGCCGGGGCCGTCGTCCTGGTCATCGCCTACGCGCTGGCCCTCGAGCCCCTCGGGTACCTGACGGCGACCGCGGCCTTCCTGCTCGGGGCGATGCTGCTCATCGCTGTCGGGCGGTCCTGGGCGCTGCTCGTGGTGCCGGTGGTCTTCAGCCTCGTCGTCTACCTGGTGTTCTCGACCGTGTTCGGCATCCCGTTGCCCCGCGGTCCGGTCGAGGGGCTCCTGCCATGAGCGACTGGCTCGCCGGACTCCAGCTGATCCTCGCCTGGCAGCCCCTCCTGCTCATGGTCGTGGGCGTGCTCGGCGGCATCCTCGTCGGGGCGATCCCGGGGCTGAGCTCGACCATGGCGATCGCCATCCTGCTGCCCTTCACCTTCGCCGTCGACCCCGTGCCCGGGGTCGCGCTGCTGCTCGGCATCTACACGGGCTCGGTTTACGCGGGCTCGATCCCCGCGATCCTGCTGCGCATCCCGGGCACCCCCGCCTCGGCGGCGACAGTGCTCGACGGGCACCCCATGGTGCTGCGCGGCGAGGGGCGCCAGGCCCTGTCGATCTCGCTGGTCGCCTCGTGCGTGGGCGGGCTGGTCGGTGGGGTGCTGCTGCTCTTCTTCGCCCCTAGCCTCGCGCAGTACGCCCTGCGCTTCGGTCCTGCCGAGTTCTTCATGCTCGCCCTCTTCGCGATCTCGCTGATCGCGTCGATGTCCGAGGGGGCCATGGTCAAGGGCCTCCTCAGCGGTGTGCTCGGCCTGATCATCGCCACCGTCGGGACGGACCCGATCGGTGGGTATCCGCGGCTGACCTTCGGCTCGAACGAGCTGCTCGCGGGGCTCGGGTTCGTGCCGGTGCTGATCGGCATCTTCGGCGTCGCCGAGGCCCTCACCCGGTTCGAGCAGCGGGCCCGGTCCCACGACCCTCGTGCCCTCTCGACGACGGGGTCCTTCCGCCTGTCCCTCGCGACCCTGCGGCGGATCGCTCCCGGCACCGCCTACAGCTCGGTGATCGGGTTCGGCGTGGGTGCCCTGCCGGGCACCGGCGGTGACATCGGCTCTTTCATCGGCCACAACGAGGTCAAGCGTCTCGCGCGTCGCAGCGAGGACTTCGGCCGGGGGGACCCGCGCGGCCTCGCGGCGGCCGAGTCGGCGAACAACGCCTCGGTGCCCGGGAGCCTGGCCCCCACTCTCGTCCTGGGCATCCCCGGCAACGCGCCCGCGGCCGTCCTCATCGGGGCCCTGACGGTCCACGGCCTGCAGCCGGGGCCGCAGCTGTTCTCCGGCTCGGGGGACCTGATCTACAGCATCTTCTTCGCCCTGCTCATCCTGCCCGTGATGATGCTGGTGGTCGGGGCGCTGGGGATCCGGTCCTGGAGCCAGATCGTCCGGGTGCCCACCCAGCTGTTGTGGCCGTGCATCCTCGCCCTCAGCGTGATCGGCAGCTACGCCGTGCGCTCGAGCGTGGTGGACGTGCTCGTCATGGGCGGGGCCGGGTTGCTCGGCTACCTCATGATCAAGACGGGCTTCCCGACGGCGCCCCTGGTCATCGGCCTGATCGTCGGACCCCTCGCCGAGGCCGGGTTCCGCCGCGCGACCATCATCAGCAGCGGCAGCTACTCGTGGATGCTCGACCCGCTACCGCTGGCCCTGCTCCTGCTCAGCGTGCTGACCGTGACGGTCGCCCTGATCCGTTCAGCCCGAGGACGCCGCACCACCCTGAGGAGCTCCGAGTGACCGTCAGCAGCATCAACCCCCGCACCGGCCTGGTCGAGGAGGATCTCGGCGCCGAGTCCACCGCGGAGCAGGTCGCAGCCACCTGCCGGGCCGCCGCCGAGGCCGCAGTCCTGCTCGCGGCCGCTGACCGCGGGGTGCGCAGCGCCCTGCTGCGCGCGGCGGCCGAGGAGCTCGAGGCCACCCGCGCCGAGATCCTCGCGATCGCCGACCGCGAGACGGCCCTGGGCACCACCCGTCTCGACGGCGAGCTGAACCGCACCTGCTACCAGCTGCGGCACATCGCCGACGTGGTCGACGACGGCGCCCTGCTCGAGGTCGCCGTCGACCCGGCGGGTCCTACCCCTGCTGGCCCCCGCCCCGAGCTGCACCGGATGCTCGTGCCGCTCGGCCCGGTGGCCGTGTTCGGGGCGAGCAACTTCCCCCTCGCCTTCTCGGTGCCGGGCGGGGACACGGCGGCCGCCCTCGCCGCAGGCTGTCCCGTGGTGGTCAAGGCGCACCCGGCCCACCCCGCGACCTCGGCCCTGACCTTCGGGTGCCTGGCCCGCGCCGTGGCACGGGTCGGGCTGCCGGCCGGCACCGTCGGCATGGTCCAGGGGCACGAGGCCGGGCAGGCCCTCGTGCAGGACCCGCACATCCAGGCGGTGGGCTTCACCGGCTCCCTCGCCGGGGGGCGAGCGCTGTTCGACCTCGCCGCGAGCCGGCCCAGCCCCATCCCCTTCTACGGCGAGCTCGGCAGCATCAACCCTCTGGTCGTGGCCCCCGGAGCAGCTGCCGTCCGTGCCGCGGAGATCGCCGAGGGCTACGTGGGGTCGATGACCCTCGGGGCCGGGCAGTTCTGCACCAAGCCTGGACTCGCGCTGGTCCCGCGCGAGCACGCCGCCGAGATCCGCGAGCACCTCGGCCGGGCCCTCGGCGCAGCCGGTCCGGCCTGGCTGCTCAGCGAGGGCATCCACCGCGCCTTCCGGACGGGTGTCGCGGACCGCGCGGCGCACCCCCACCTGAACCCGGTCCGCGCCGCCGGCGGGCCTGCCGCACCGGTGGCCGAGCCCACCGGCTACCTCGCCGAGCCGGCGCTCTTCTGGACCACCACCGACGACCTCGACGAGGCCGCCGAGCTCGTGCTCGAGGAGTGCTTCGGCCCCGTCGCCGTCGTGGTCGAGTACTCCGGGACCGCTGACCTCCTCGCGGCCCTGGCCCGCGTGCCGGGGTCGTTGACCGGCACCCTGCACGCTGAGGAGGAGGACGCCGAGCTCGCCGCGGTCGTGCTGCCCGCCCTCGCGTCGAACGTCGGGCGGGTGGTCTACAACGGCTTCCCGACCGGCCTCGCTGTCGCGTGGGGCACGACCCACACCGGCCCGTACCCCTCGAGCACCTCCGTGACCCACTCCTCGGTGGGCGCGAGCTCGGTGCGACGGTTCCAGCGGCCGGTCACCTACCAGGCCGTGCCCGAGCACCTGCTGCCCCGGGCCCTGCAGGCCGAGGGGCTCCGAGCCACCCCCCGCCGCCTCGACGGCGAGAGCGTGCCGACCGGCGGCTGAGCCCGCGGGCCCGGGTAGCTTGGCCTGCCCGTCGCCCCGAGGAGGTGTCGCGTGATGACGCGTGGCCCACGCGGACTCGTGGCGACCCTGCTCGCCGTACCAGCCTGGGCGCGGTGGCAGAGGAGTGGCGGGCGGTGGCCTGAGGGCTGGGCGTTCACCCTTGCGTGATGACCACCTTGCCGCTTCCGCTCTCGGCGAGGGAGTGCGCCCGGACGACGTCGGCCAGCGGGAGCACGTGATCGACTCGGGGTGCGTACGCACCGTCCCGCCCGAGCGCGGCCGCATGCCGCAGGAGAGCCGAGTCGTTGCGGGCATTGACACTCGTCGCTCCCAGTCTGGCGGCGCCTAGGGTGTCGACGACCGTGACGACACGGGAGGCGTCGCCGACGATCGCGACCACGTCCGCGAGGGAGTCAGACGGCGCCGTGTGCAGTGCGGCGTCCACGCCACCAGGGACGAGGGCGGCCACACGTCCGGCCAACCCGGGACCGTATGTCGTCGGCAGAGCACCGAGCGACTCCAGGAAGGCGAAGCTGCGCTCACGCGCCGTGCCGACCACGGTCGCGCCAGCGGCCACGGCGAACGCGGCGGCGGCGCTACCCACGGCGCCTGAGGCCCCCTCGATGAGCACCGTCATCCCCTCGAGGTCGCCGAGGGCCTCGAGGGCGGCGGCCGCAGTAGCGGACGCGAGCCCTGCCGCTGCCGCCTGCTCCGTCGACCACTGCTCGGGGACGGTGCTCCATGCGGTGAGGACCGCGAGCTCGGCAGTGGTGTCGCTCACCCCGCCGAGACCGAAGACGAGGTCGCCGACCCGCGTGCCCGTCACGCCCGGTCCGACCTCGTCCACGACGCCGACCGCGTCCCGGCCGGGAACTGCTGGCAGGTCCAGCGGCAGGACCTGAGCGAGCTGTCCGGCACGCAGCAGGACGTCGATCGGGTTGACGCTCGTGGCGAGGACCGCGACACGGACCGAGCCCTCGCCAGCGTGGGGCTCGGGTGCGTCCTCGACGACGAGGACGTCGGGGGATCCGTAGGAGTGGTAGCGGGCAGCGCGCATGATCGATGAGCTCTTTCGTGGAAGGGTCGCAGCAGATACTTGCTGCGGAAACGAAAGGTAGCCCGGATTCCTTTCCGCGGCAAGCACCTCTACGATGGGGGAGTGCCCGCCAACGACCATCTCTCCCCGCAGGAGGACCGCACGTGGTCACTCCTGGTCGGCGTCATGATGTGGCTCCCAGCCGAGCTGGATGCGTGGCTCGAGGGAGCGGCCGACCTCAGCCACGCCGAGTACGGAGTGCTGCGTTGCCTCTCGACGGGGGAAGACCGTGAGATCCACATGAGCCGTCTGGCCGCGACTGCGAGCGTGACGCCGTCTCACCTCTCGCGCATCGTCGGTCGCCTGGAGCGCCGCGGCCTCCTGAGGCGAAGCACCGACCCCACGGACGCTCGGAAGACGCTGGCCAGACTGACCGAGAACGGGGAGCGTCTCCTGGCCGATGTGGAGCCCGGCTATGTCACGGAGGTCCGCACGCGCGTGTTCGACCTCCTCGGCGGGCAGCAGATCGATCAGCTCGAGGACCTTGCCGAGGCCATCCTCACCCCGCTCCGCGGCGAGTGCATCGATCTGCTGCCGCCCCGGTCAGCGCCGACCGGCGGCTGAACCCGCGGGCCCGGGTAGCCTGGCCTCCCCGTCGCCCCGAGGAGGTGTCGCGTGATGACGCGTGGCCCACGCGGACTCGTGGCGACCCTGCTCGCCGTGCTCAGCGCGACGGTGCTCGGCGTCGGTGGCCTCTCGGTCCAGCTGGACGTCGCGCAGGCGGTCGAGCCCGCGGCCTCCCCGGCGGCCGTGACCCTCACCTCGCACGAGGGGCGACCCGGCCCGGCGTCGGGCACCACCCTCGTCTCGGCACCGCAGGACGAGCACCCGACGAACCAGCACGCCGCGCCCCCCGCGGTGCTCCCGCCGCCCGTCGTCGTGAGCCACGGGGAGCTCCCGGTCGCCCACGACGCGCAGCACGCAGCGGGCCGCCCTGCGAGCGAGACCACAACGGCCGGCCCCCGGGCGCCGCCGGTGCTCTGACACGACCGCGGCGCTCCCACCCGGGTGGACCACCACCAGGTGACGCGACCCGTCGTCGTGCCCCGGCCGCAGGCCTGCGACCCGCCCTGACCCGGGTGGGAGGGTGGGCCTGCAGCCCGTGACCTCCCCGTCCCGCGTCCTCCCGGAGCCCGCATGAGCGCCCGCACCACGCCACCGATCGCCCCCCGCACCGCCGGCCCGCGCGCCGGAGGGTCCTCCCGAGCGTTGCTGATCCGCGCGATCGTCACCCTGGTGGTGCTCGCCGGGGCGACCTTCGCGGTGCTGACCTCCTCGCCGACCCTCGGCCTGGACCTGCGCGGTGGCACCCAGGTGGTCCTCGAGACGCAGGACTCGGCCACCACCGTCGCGGACGCCGAGTCCACCGACCGGGCCCTCGAGGTGCTGCGGCGCCGGGTCGACGCCCTCGGCGTGGCCGAGCCGACCCTCGCGCGCTCGGGGGAGCGGCGCATCGTCGTCGAGCTGCCGGGACTGACCGAGCCGCGCGAGGCCGTCGAGATCATCGGGCGCACCGCCCAGCTGACCTTCCACCCGGTGCTGGGCATCGAGCCCGACGGCACGGAGATCGACGGGGGCACGGAGACCGACGAGGGTGTCGAGCCCGGTGACCTCGAGATCGACCCCACCGCCGAGATCGTGCTCCGGGACGACGCCGGCACCCCGCTGCGCCTCGGCCCCGCGGCCCTCACCGGCGAGGCGGTCTCCGGGGCGAGGGCGCAGACCGACCCGCAGACCGGGCTCGGCTGGTTCGTGACCATCGACTTCGAAGGCGAGGGACGCACGGCCTGGGAGCAGCTCACCGGGGAGGCGGCCTGCTTCACCGAGCTCGACCCCCAGCGCCGCGTCGCGATCGTGCTCGACGGTGAGGTCATCACCTCCCCGTCCGTCAACCAGTCGGTGCCCTGCGGCGTGGGCATCATCGGCGGGTCCACGCAGATCACGGGCAACTTCAGCCAGGACGAGGCCCTCGACCTCTCGGCCCTCATCCAGGGCGGCTCGCTGCCGGTGCCGGTCGAGGTCATCGAGCAGCGGACGGTCGGCCCGAGCCTGGGTGCCGCCGCCATCGACGCGAGCGTCAAGGCCATCGCCCTGGGCGTGCTCCTCACGGCGATCTTCATCGTGGCCGTGTACCGCCTCATGGGGCTCCTCGCCGTCGTCGCCCTCCTCTGCTACGCCCTCATCGCCTACGCCGCGCTGCTGACCGTGGGCGCCACGATCACCCTGCCGGGGCTCGCGGGCTTCGTGCTCGCGGTGGGCATGGCGGTCGACGCGAACGTCCTGGTCTACGAACGCGCCCGCGAGGAACGCGCCGTGCGCGGCCGCACCCTCCCGACGGCGGTCCGCGAGGGCTTCCGCAAGGCCTTCCCCGCGATCGCCGACTCCAACATCACGACCCTCATCTCCGCGGGCCTGCTGTTCGCGCTGGCCTCGGGGCCGGTGCGCGGGTTCGGCGTGACCCTGACCATCGGTGTGCTGGTGTCGTTCTTCTCGGCCCTGGTCATCACCCGTCTGCTCGCCGAGACCGTCGCGCGGACCCGCCTCGCCGAGCGGCGTCCGGGCATCACCGGCATGAACACCCTCGGCCGGCTGCGCACCCGGCTAACCGAGCGCGAGTCGGGCTTCCTGGACCGGCCCGGTCGCTGGCTCGGCGTCTCGCTGCTCATCGTGGTGGTGGCCGGGACCGGCCTGCTGGTCCGCGGGGTGAACCTCGGTGTCGAGTTCACCGGTGGCCGCAGCATCCAGTACTCGACCTCGACGACCGTCGACGCCGAGATCGCGCGCGAGGCCGTCGGTGACGCGGGCTTCCCCACCGCCGTGGTGCAGCGCGCGGGGGACGACGACATCGCCGTGCGGACCTCCCCGATCGACGACGCCGAGCAGGAGCGCATCCGCGACGCCATCGCCGAGGTCGCGGGCGGGGCGGAGGTGGTCAGCGACGAGCTGATCGGTCCCAGCCTGGGCGACGAGCTGCGCCGCAACGCGTTGATCGCCCTGGGCATCGCGCTCCTCGCCCAGCTCGCCTACCTGGCGATCCGGTTCCGCTGGACCTTCAGCAGCGGGGCGGTCGCTGCCCTGGGGACCAACGTGCTGGTGGTCCTCGGGGTGTTCGCGTGGACGGGCAAGCCTCTCGACGGGGTGTTCCTCGCGGCCCTGCTGACGGTGATCGGCTACTCGGTCAACGACTCGGTGGTGGTCTTCGACCGGGTGCGGGAGATGGTCCGGGCCAAGGAGGGGGAGTCCTTCTCCCGGATGGCCGGCAGCGCCGTGCTGCAGACCCTGCCGCGCACCGTCAACACGGGGTTGAGCACGCTGTTCGTCCTGGTGGCGCTGCTGGTGCTTGGCGGGGACTCCCTGTCGGACTTCGCCCTCGCGCTCGTGCTGGGCATCGTGGTCGGCACGGTCTCGACCGTCTCGGTCGCGGTCCCGCTCACCATCGCCCTCGAGCAGCGCTGGCCCACCCCGGTCAAGCAGCCCAAGCCACCGACGACCGGCGAGGCGGAACGCACCGACGGTGCCGTCGTCTAGCGCCACGACGCCGGGCTCGGGCTGCGTCGAGCCGTCGGGAGGTTCCTGGGGTGACCTGCACCGGCGGGGGACCGAGAGGCGTGGTTGCCTGGGCCCATGACCCACGACGGCACGGAGCCGACCCCACCCGCCCAGGCGCCTGACCGCGGGGTGCGCCGCGCGACGTTCGCGGTCGCCGTGGTCGCTGCCCTCCTCCTCGGGATCGTCCTGGGGGCCGTCGGTGCGACCGTGCTGGGCGGTGAGGACGCCCCGGCTCCTGCTCGCAGCCCGGCGACGGCCGGAGCGACGTCCCCGCCCGACCCCACGCCCGCCACCTCGGAGCCCGCACCCACCTCCACGGCCCCCGCCGCGCAGCTCCCCGCCGAGGGGTTCCTCGGGACCGACGGCGCGCGGATCGTGGACAGCGACGGTTCGACGGTGGTCCTCAAGGCCGTGAACTGGTTCGGGCTCGAGACGGAGACCTGCTCGCCCCACGGGCTGTGGACCAGATCCCTGGACGACGTGCTCGACCAGATCCGCGACGTCGGGTTCACGACGATCCGGCTGCCGTTCTCCAACGAGTGCGTCGGGGGAGCGGCGCCGACCAGCATCGACGAGAACCAGAACCCCGCGCTCGCGGGGAAGAGCACGTTGGAGATCATGGACGCGGTCGTCGCCGGTGCGGAGGCCCGCGGGATGACGATCCTGCTCGACCGGCACCGGCCGGGCTCGGACCAGCAGTCCGAGCTCTGGTACACCGACGCCTACCCCGAGCAGGTCTGGATCGAGGACTGGGTCATGCTCGCCGAGCGGTACCGGGACGACCCCACGGTCATCGGCGCGGACCTGCACAACGAGCCGCACGGCCCGGCCTGCTGGGGCTGCGGGGACGAGACGCGGGACTGGGCCGCCGCGGCGACCCGGGCGGGCGACGCGATCGGTGAGGTGCACCCCGACTGGCTCGTCGTGGTCGAGGGCGTCGAGACCATGGAGGACGGGACCGCCACCTGGTGGGGCGGGGGCCTGGCCGACGTGCGCGACCGGCCCGTCGATCTCGCGGTCCCGGGCCGCGTCGTCTACTCGACGCACGAGTACCCCGAGAGCGTCTACGCCCAGCCGTGGTTCTCCGCGGCCGACTATCCCGACAACCTCGAGCCCCTCTGGGAGGCGAACTGGGGATACCTCGTCACCGAGGACATCGCCCCCGTCCTCGTCGGCGAGTTCGGGACCTTCTACGAGTCCGAGTCCGACCGCACCTGGCTGGCGCGGCTCGTGTCGTACCTGCAGGACGGCGGCTTCAGCTTCGCGTACTGGTCCTTCAACCCGAACTCGAGCGACACGGGCGGCCTCGTGCAGGACGACTGGGTCACCCCGCAGCAGGAGAAGCTCGACGCGATCGCCCCGCTGCTGGACTGACCACGACGGCACGCCGCAGCGCCACGGGGCCGGCGGCACCCGTGCCCGGGGACCGGAAACTTCCAGTGCCGGGGTCGGGGAAGGATCGCTAGTCTCCCGATCATGACCGAGACGCCTGAACCGTTCCGTCAGCAGACCGCCAGCGTGCCGAGCGCGCCGTACAGCCAGGACGGGGGCCCGGCGCAGGCCGGCGGTCCCCGTCCCGGCGCCCCGGGGCGGCCGGGCGGCTCTCGCGTCCTCGTGCACGTCGTGGGGACGGTGCTCGCGCTCTTCCTGACGCCGATCGCGATAGCCCTCATCGGTGGCTCGGGCATGACCCGTCACACGGAGACCATCATGCGGATGCAGGGGGCCGGGATCGGTACCGCCCTGGGGCTCGTCCTCGGCGTGCTGCTCCTGGCTGCCGTGGCGTGCACGGCCGCGTGGTCGTGGATCGGCCCGGTGATCGCAGGGGTCCTCTACGGCATCCTGCCCGGGCTGGCGTGGCTGATCGCTCCGATCACCCTGTCGACCTTCGTCTACGGTGCCGGACGCGACGTGGCGATGTGGATGTCGGTCTTCGGCGCGACGGGCATCTTCCTGGCGATCGGCATGCTGCTCGTGTCGTCGGGGGTCGTCGCGGTGCTCGTCGGCCGGCGCCTGCGCCCGACGGTCTGAGGCCACCGCCCGCGGGTCCCGTTCCCCCACAGCACCCCGACCACCACGAGCACCCCGCCGGCCACCTCGAGCGCGCTCGGGGTCTCGCCCAGCACCAGCCAGGCCGCGGTGATCCCCACCACGGGGACCAGCATCGAGAAGGGCGCGACGACCCCGGCGGGGTGCCGCTTCATCAGCCACACCCAGATGCCCGAGCCGACGACGGTCCCGAGGACCACCGTGTAGCCCAGTCCGAGCCATGCCGGGACGGCGGCCGCGGTGGCGGCAGTGCTCCACGCCGCGCGGATCTGCTCCGGGCCCTCGATGACGAGGGACAGCGCGAGCATCGGCAGCGGAGGGACGACGGTCATCCACATGATCAGGTGCAGCGGCTTGGGCGGTGCGGCCAGGCGGCTGGAGAGGTTGCCGATGGCCCACCCGAAGGCCCCGAGGACCACCAGCCAGAAAGGCCACCAGCTCTCGGCGCTGCCCCGCGACAAGCCCACCAGCGCGAGGCCGAGCACGGCGACCCCCACGCTGACGGCACGACGTCGGGTCATGGGCTCGCGGAGGAACAGGACGCCCAGGACCACCGTGAACGGGGCCGAGGCCTGCAGCACGAGCGAGGCCAGGCCGGTGGGGAACCCGGCCGCCATCCCGAGGTACAGGCCGAAGAACTGGAGGGTGCCGAAGCCGAGCCCGTAGCCGATGAGCCACCGCGTCGGCACCTGGGGCCGGGGCACGAGCAGCAGGGCCGGGACGGCGAGGATCGCGAAGCGCAGCGCGACGAGGAAGACCGGCGGGAACTGCTCGAGGGACGCGTGGATCGCGAGGAAGTTGATCCCCCACAGGACGGCGACCAGACAGGCGAGGGCGGTGTGGCGGAGGGGCACCCTGCCAGTCTGGACAGCACCGACAGTGAAGCACCAGCGATACTTCATGGCCTAGAGGTTTAGGCTCCCTACATGGAGTTCCGTCATCTCGACCTGCTCCGCGAGCTGTCCGTGCGAGGCACCCTCGCTGCCGTGGCCGCCGCGACCCACCGCACGCCGTCGGCCCTCTCGCAGCAGCTCCGGACGGCGGAGCGCGAGCTGGGCGTCCGCCTCGTCGAGCCGTTCTCCCGCGGGGTGCGACTGACCGCGGCCGGTCAGGTGCTGGCCGACGGGGCCGAGGACGTGGGCCGGGCCCTCGCCGAGGTGCAGGCCCGGCTCGACGCGAGCCTCGGCGCCCCTCGCGGGGTGGTGTCGATCGGCTCGTTGCCCAGCGCGGGGGAGGCGCTGCTGCCCAGCCTGCTCGGATGGTTGCGAGGCACGGAGATCCGCCTGGAGCTGGACGACTTCGACCTCGCCGAGACCGACTACGCCGCGCGCACCCTCGACGTGGACGTCGTCATCGCCCACAGCCTCGCCGGGGACACGCCCCAGGGCGCCGACGGGCTGGTGAGCCGGGTGGTCGCGCGCGAGCCGATCGACGTCGCCCTCCCCGCCGACCACCCGCTGGCGGCCCGCCCGCGGCTGCGGGTCGAGGACCTCGCCGGGACCTCCTGGATCGGGGTGCCCGAGGGCTACCCCTTCGACACCATCCTCATCGCCGTCGAGAACCTCACCGGGGAGCGGCTCGAGCGACGCCTCCGCCTGCGCGACAACCGGCTGATCGAGGCACTCGTCGCCGAGGGGGTTGGCCTCGCCCTCCTGCCGCGGTTCACCACCCGCCCGCGGCCCGGTGTCGTGCTCCGACCGCTCGACGGCGTGCGCGCCGATCGCAGCATCGTGGCCCTCGCCCGCCCCGACCGGTACGCGCGCCTGGCCGTGCGCACCGTCGTCGACCGCCTGGCCGAGATCGGCGAGGGCCTGGTTCACTGAGTCCTTGGCCCGCCGGACGGAGGAGCGATGACCATGTCCCGATGGGCTCGCGTGGTGGGTGCATCGTCCTGCGCCGTCCTCGCGCTCGGTGTCACGGCCTGCTCGACGCCGGGCTCCGCGCCCAGCGAGGCCGAGCGAGCCGCGCAGTCCGAGGGCCTCGAGCCATGGTTCAGCCTCCTCAGCGAGCAGCCCGGCTTCGAGGGCGGGGGCTTCGCGGAGGACGGCGAGTCCCTCGAGTTCTTGTGGAGTGAACCCCTGTCGAGCGAGGCCGAGGAGATCGCCGCCGAGGCGGAGCGTCAGGGGAGCGTGATCACCCACCGGCAGCTCGACCGCAGCAGTGCGGAGATGGCGGAGGCCTCCGAGCGTCTGCGTCTCGCCCTCACTGAGCAGGGGGTGATCGTCACCAGCCTCGCGCCCAACCGCGAGCACGACGCCATCTCGATCCAGGGTCCGGAGCTGTCGGAGGACCCTGCCCTCCAGGAGCTCGCGGCACGCCTCGCCGAGGACGCGCTCCCCGCGGGTGTGGCCCTGGAGGTCGAGCCGTACGTCGAGCAGGTCGACGCCGCCTTCTCGACCGACTGACGGCGCCCTCTCGTCCTTCACCACGGACTTCCCGAGGGCCCTTCGATCCGGGTCTCAGCTCTGGGGTTTGCGCCCCGCGACGCCGATCAGCACCGCCACCACGATCACCGTCATCGCCCCCTGGATCCCGACCACCACCGGCGCCAGCCCGCCGAGCAGCAGCGCCACCGCCGTCGGGAGGGTGGCGACCGTCGCGACGTCGAGCCCCTGGAAGAAGCCGCCGGTCGGCGGGACGCTGCCCATGGGCGTCGCGACGACGGCCCGTGACCACTTCGCCGGCGGACGGTAGGCGCTGCGCATCGCCGCCGCGGCCAGGGCCGGGGCCCACGCGAGGGCCAGCAGCAGCCAGGTGGGGTCGCCGGTGCGCAGGGCCTGGCTGCCCAGGGTCACCACCGACCACAAGGTCGCCGCGACCAGGGGCACCACCCCGCGAACCACGCGCACGCTGCGGGTCGAGAGCGGGAGCAGCCGGTCGACGGCGGGCACCAGGTCCGCGTGCCGGGCACCAGCCGCTGCGGTCCCGGCCGCCCAGAAGCCGGTGGCCACCCAGGTCAGGTAGAGCGGAACCCCCGAGCTGAGCAGCGCGATCCCGGCGGCCCCTGCCCCGAGCACCACGGCGACCGCGAGCTGCCCGATCGAGCGCGGGGTGCGCGCCAGGAGCACCAGGTCCGCGAGCACGACGGCGCGGCGGGGCCCGCCCGGGTTCAGGCGCAGCGAGCCGCGGCGTCGGGTGCGGGCCGAGGAGCTGGCCAGCGAGGTCGTGGTCAGGGTGCGGCTGAGCTCGCGCAGGTCGAGGGACAGCAGGGCGGCCTGGGCCCGGTACATCACCGAGCCCTGGGCGCGCAGGGCAGCACCGTCGAGCTCGGCGCTGCGTCGCTCGGCCACCACGGTCATCCCGACGGCTCCCAGCACGCAGGGCACCGCGAGCCACACCAGGCCGAGCCCGGGCCACGCGAGGTCGGCGACCGCCGACCCGGCTCCGGTCAGCGCGAGCAGGGCCACCACCCCGACGGCCAGGAGCATGATGCCCTCGCCGAGCCGGGCGACCCGCAGCCCACCGGTCCCGCGCCCCTGGTGCTGGGCGAGCAGCGCGAGGGCCACCACGAGCGAGAAGATCCCCGCCCCCAGCGCCGCCCATCCCAGGGGCACGGACACGCCGTCGGGCACCTCGAGCAGGATCACCACGATCGCGCCGAGCACCAGGCCGGTCGCCGCCCCGACCGCGGGCCAGGCCAGCACCGTCGGGCGCAGCAGGCCGCGCCGCCCGACGGGCATCGGCAGCCACCACGCCGACCCTCCGCCGGGGACGCCGACAGGGCCGAGCCGCCCGGCGAGGCTGAGCAGGGCTCCGGCAGCGACGGCCAGGAGCAGACCGGCGGGCACCGGGCCGAGGAGCAGCCCACCCTCGGCCGCGTCCTCGGCCGGGACGGCGTCCTGCAGGACGGTCGCGACCCCCGCGACGAAGGCGCCGCTGAGCACGATGATCATCACCGCGTTCCAGACCTCGAGGGCCACCCGGCCGGCTCCGCGGCCCTCGCGTGCGCCCTGGATCTCGCCCGTGACGCGGCGGATCTCCCGGCCCTCGGGGGCGCCCTCGGGCCGCAGCTCGATCTGCACGGGTGGCACGATCAGTCCCGAGACATGGTGGCGACGGCCTTCGCGGTGCTCAGACGCGTGCAGCGGGTCGCTCCCACGTGCACGGCCTCGGCCCCGAGGGCGGTGAGCAGCACGGGGTCGTGGGTGGCGAGGAGCACGGCGGTGCCGCCGGCGGCCTCCTCACGGATGAGCTCGGCGAGGGCGTGGCGCATGCTCGTGTCCAGGCGGGCCTCGGGCTCGTCGAGGACCAGCAGGTCACGGGGCCGCACGAAGGCCGCGGCGAGCAGCAGGCGCCGACGCTGCCCGGAGGACATCGCCGAGGGCACCCCGTGCTGGTGGTCGGTCAGTCCGAAGGTCTCGAGGATCGCGTCGACGACCGTCGAGGTGTTCCGCACCCCGTGGCCTGCGGCCGTGAGCAGCAGGTGCTCGCGAGCGGTCAGGCCGGGGAACCACGCGTCGTCGTCGAGCACCCCGGCCACGCGGGCGCGGAAGTCGACCGAGCGCTCGTCGACCTCTCGGCCCAGCACCTCGAGGGTGCCGCCGAGGGGCTCGAGCAGGCCCAGCACCGCGCGCAGCACCGTCGACTTGCCGGCGCCGTTGGGTCCGATGACCGCCAGCACCTGGCCCGCGCGCAGGCGCAGGTCCACGGGAGGGCAGACGGTGTCCGCCCCGTACCCGACGGCGAGGCCCTTGGCGTGGACGAGGTCGGGGGTCTTGGGCTGCGCGGCCACCGGCGTCAGGACTCGTGCAGGCGGGGCGGGTGGGCCCCCACGATGAACCAGGCGATCGGCCCGAGCAGCGGCGCGACGACGATGATGACCACCCAGATGGCCTTGGCAACCGGCTCGAGGTGACGGGCGCGGGCCACGCCGACGAGGGCTGCGACGAACAGGACGAAGGCAGCCAGGCCCAGCAGGACGAACAGGATGACGATGTCCACGAGGCTCCCGAGGTTGCGGTGCCCGCCGGCCCCGAGGGCCTGGCGGGTGGAGCGCGACGCCCCGAGGGAACCGTACCGGGCGGGCGGTGACGGGCGAGAAGCCGCCTCGCCGCGGTGCTCTGCCCCTCTACCGTCCCGAGTTCCGCGGGTGGTTCCGCGCCGTCCGCTCGTTCCCCCGCCGGTAGTTGCCCGTCCACCGCGCCATGACCTGCTGGGCGTGGTCCTCGTCGCCCGCGACCTCGTCGAGGAACTGGGCGGCTCGTCCGCCCCGCAGCACGGTCACTGCCGCACCGTCGCGGAGCACCACCACGGTGCCGTCCTGGCGGTCGCGGTAGCTGAAGCCGAGCGATCCCACGCCCTCAGAGCTCCCCGGTCCGTTGCAGGGCCCGCATCGCCAACCACCCGATGGGCACCCGCGCCCAGAAGGTCAGGGCGCGGAACAGGAACACCACGGAGGTCGCGATGGCCGCGGGCACCCCGCCGGTGAGCGTGAGGCCGGTGATGAGGGAGATCTCGACGGTGCCGAGGCCGCCGGGGGAGGGCACCAGCGCCCCGGCGGCGTTGCCGATGAGGTAGATCAGCGCCAGGTCGATGAGCGACATCTCCCGCCCGAAGGCTGCGAGGGCCGCGGCGAAGGCCCCCAGGTAGCTCATCGTCATGATCATGTTGCCGACGGCGGCGAGGGCGAAGCGCTGGGGCTGGCCGAGCATCTGGACCAGGCGGGGCCAGGTCTGGCGCCACAGAGGCAGGACGCGGGCCAGCACCCAGTGCCGCAGCGGGGGGACGAGCATCGCCGCGGCGATCGCGAGGCTGATGACGCCGAGGGCGGCGATCACCGTCGTGGACGGGATGCGCAGGGGGGTGTCGGTGCCGCTGACCAGGGAGAGCACGACGAGGAGCAGCACGGTGGTGATGAACTGCGAGACCTGCACCAGGCCGACCGAGGCGACGGCGAGAGGGCTCGCGACCCCGCGCCGGGTCAACATCCGCAGGTTGAGGGCCGCGGGCCCGACGCCGGCCGGGGCCACCAGGGCGACGAAGGCCGCGGCGGTCTGCACGAGGGTCGCGCGCCACAGCGGCAGCCGGATCGGCGCGAAGGCCACCAGGGCCAGGGCCGAGCCGAGGAAGGTCAGGAGTCCGAGCCCGAAGGCCAGGGCGGCCCAGAGCGGCTGGGCCGTGGAGAGCGCCTCACTGATCTCGGCGAAGTTGATGGTCGTGATCACCACGACGGCGGCCGCGACGGTCAGGGCGATGGTCACCACGGTCCGGGCACCGAACCGCACGAGCCGCTCGGGCTCGACCTCGGCCTCGGGCAGCCGGGCGAGCAGCGCCTCGCGGACCTCCGCGAGAACCCCGCGGTTCTTGCGGGCCTCCTCGCGGGTGGCCCGCGGCAGGGCGATGGTCTGCAGCAGCGGGCCCACCGCGGTGAGGTCGGGGTCGGGAAGCACCCGGGAGGCCGCCCCGACGGCACGCTCGGCGCCGACGCGCAGGGCCAGCAGGGCGAGGAGCTGGGAGATGTCGAGCCGGCGGGCCAGCTCGGAGGAGGCGACGTCCCCCGACTCCCAGCCGGTGAGGAAGGCCACGGGGGCGTCGCGACGGTCCACGAGCACGACGTCGGCCGTCAGGGCGCGGTGCGCGAGCCCGGCGGCGTGGGCGACGCGCAGCTGCTCCCAGACGGCGTCGAGCACGTCGTCGTCCATCTCGTCGACGGGCAGGTCGCGCAGGGGCACGGCGCCGTGGGCGTGGCGCTGGATGAGGATCATCGAGTCCTCGGCCTCGGCGATGCCGAGCAGCCGCGGGGTGCACACCCCGGCCGACCACGCCGCGTAGGAGAGCAGCGCAGCGCGCTCGGCGGCCTGACGCAGGGACACCACCGCCCGGCCGTCGATGCCGCGCAGCCGGAAGGACCGCCACCACCGGGCGAGGGCACCGACGACCTGACGGTCGCCGTCGAGCACCACGACGTCGAGGCGTTCGTCGTCGGTGGTGGTCATGGCGTAGACGCGGTTGTCGCCGTACCGGGTGATCGCGACGGCGGCGAGGTCCGAGGCGAGCTCCTCGTCACCACCTGGGTGGTCGGCCGAGACGCCGCGCACCCGGATGAGACGACGGGGCTCGAACCCCGCGCGACGGATGCCGTCGACGAGGCTGGCGCCGTAGGCCCGCTCGCTCTGCACCCCGGAGAGGTAGCGGGTCATCAGGCCGACGACGCGACCGAGGAGCACCGTGACGAGGGCGCCCGGCAGGGTCACGAGCCCGGTGATGACGGCGATGCCGAGGCCGATCCACAGCAGGTTCCAGGACCACATCACGGTCCGGCGGCGGTTGCGTGCCCCGGCAGCGGTGAGCAGGGCCGCGGTCCCGACCAGGAGGGCGGGGATGGTCACGACCCGCAGCCCGCGGGACCACACGCTGAGCGCGTCGCGCATCTCCTGCGCGCCGAGCTCGGTGATCAGCCAGGTCGCGAGGAGGGCCAGGCCTGTGGCGAGCACGGCCGCGGCGATCGCCTCGAGGGCCTGACGCACCAGTCGTCGCAGGACCAGCTCGGTGAGCACCGCGAGGGGGGCGATGAAGGTGATGAGCCCCTCGAGGACCGTCACGGGGACGAAGAGCAGGCGGCGCAGCAGCGAGGCGAAGCCGCGCACGTCCTCGGTGAGGCCCGTGGTGGTGCCCTGGGCGTAGACCGCCAGGACGAGGACCAGGGCGACGCCCAGAGCGGCGGCCACCGCGGCGACCAGGTCCACCGGACGGTGCACCCGGATCGCGGGGGTGTCGACGATGCGGACGCCATGATCGGCTGGTCCTCGTCCACCGAGGCCGACACGGCCGCGGAGTGACGGGTTCGACATGATCGCGAGTCTAAGACGAGCGAAGGTCCCGACGGCGCGGACCGGCCGCACGTGGAACGGGGGCGACGCGTTGCTGGGGCAGCACGTCACCCGGTCCGACCAGCCGTGGCGCGGTGCCCGGGCGGGCGGCCTTGCGGGCGCGCTTGACCTCGTACATCGCGGCGTCGGCCTCGGAGAACAAGGCAGAGGGGTCGCGGACCTCGTCGACCGCGAGGGCCACACCGATGCTCGCGCCGACGGCGGCCATGCCGGCACCGAGGGCCACGGGCTGGCACACGGCCACCTCGAGCCGCTCGACGACGCCCTGCACCTCGCCCTGGTCGCGGATCTCGGTGAGGATCACGCAGAACTCGTCCCCGCCGAGCCGGGCGAGCAGGTCGTGCGGGCGCAGCGAGGAGCGCAGCCGGCGGGCGACGACGACGAGCAGCTCGTCCCCGGCGGCGTGGCCGAGGGTGTCGTTGATCTCCTTGAACTTGTCCAGGTCCACGAAGAGCAGCGCGATGCCCGCGCCGGGGCCCACCTGCGGCAGGCAGATCTCGAGGTTGCGCATGAGCTCGCCGCGGTTGGGAAGGCCGGTGAGGACGTCGTGCGCGGCGGCGTGGGCGAGGGCCTCGGACTGCAGCAGCCGGTCGGTGATGTCCCGCTGGTCCACGACCAGCCCCTCGACGAGCGGGTCGTCGAGCAGGTTGTGCAGGTTCCACTCGTACCAGCGACGTTCCTGGGTCGCGTGGACGACCAGGACGTCGGCCGAGGCGCGGGTCCCGGGACCGGCGGCGACCACCTCGGCGATGCGGGCGGCGACCTTCTCCCGGTGCTCGGTGTCGACCATGTCCAGCAGGGCCGAGCCGAGCAGCTCGTCCCCGGGGTGGCCCATGGTGCGTTCGACGGCGGGGCTCACGTAGGTGAGCCGCCCGGCTCGGTCGCTCACGGTCAGCACGTCGTCCGAGCTGTCCATGAGGGCGCGCAGGCGAGCCTCGGTGCGAGCCAGGGCGTCCTCGGAACGCTCCTGCTCGGCGACGGCGCGGCCCATGTTCGCGATGGCCAGCCAGGCGAGGACGAGGAGCCAGACCGCACCGACGTGGCCGTTGACCGGCGCGACGACGCTCGCGAGCCAGCCGAGCCCGACGCCCACCTGGCCCGCGACGGTGAGGATGCTCGTGATGATGGCCGCGGCCCGCCACCACCGGCTGCCCGACCGCTTGATGTGCACCACGGCGACGATCAGCGCGGTCGCCGGAAGCAGGAAGCTCCAGCCGGCGGTCCAGCAGAAGGCCGCGAGGTAGGCGATGCCGACCGTCAGGCGCAGGCCGGCCCGCTGGTCACGCGGACCGTGCCCGATGAGCCGGTGCACCTCGGCCGAGGCGGTGAGGCCGATGAGCGGGACCAGGAGCGCCAGGACCCACGGGTCGCCCGTGACGAGCTGCCGGTCATGCAGCCAGGAGAAGACGACGTAGCCGAACCCGGCCAGCGCGAGGGTGCCCAGCAGCAGGGGGACACGCGCGAGGCGACGGCGGACAGGCACGTCCGTCTCATCGGCGCGGAGGTGCAGGGAGTGAGCAGATCGGGGTGCGGGTCACCCCGATGGGTGAGGCGGTCGCGGGCCGAGGCGCCGGCCCCGGGACGAGAACCAGCAGGGTCTTGTCCCGGGGCCCTCGAAGTGCATGCTTCGTGCCTCGTGGTCGGGCCAGGTTAGGTGCTCGAGATGGTTCGGATCACGAGTGGGACGAGGAACGCCACGATGAGTGCGATCATCGCCCAGTCGGCAAAGCGAAGTGATCCGACGAACGTCCGGAGCTGTCCCTTCCGCGTCGTGGGTTCAGCGCCGGTGGCCCGCGCTCGTGCGAGCGCCAGCCACCAGGAGCACCCGAGGAATATCCCGCCGATCAGGAACAACAGCGCCCACTGCACAGATAGTGGCCAGGAATCCACCGTCACGCCCCCACTACGCGATCACCATCTCGTAGCAGGCGCCAAGTCCGAATACGCCTGCTACGACGCGAGCCCCCTCTTTCAGGAGCGTGATACTCGCGGCGGCCTTGGTGCTCGATGCCTTGTGCTTGGCGACGCCCGATGAGCCATGCTTGACGACCATGTTGCCGAGCGCCTTGATCTGCTTGACGATCTCCTTGAAGATCGCGGAGTTGGAGGATCCGAGCTTCTTCCAGGCGGTGTAGGCCTTGCCCAGTGCGGTGGTGGACTTCGCCTGCTTCATCTTCACGACCAGTTTGGCGATGCCGACGGCGACCTTGGCGTAGCCTGCCGCACCGAGGGCAATCACGCCCCCGACACACTTGGCCCCCTTCTCTACCCACCACTGCCAGCTCGGGTCCGCGACCACCGGGAAGGCCGTGTCGGTGGTGGTCTCCACCGTCTGGACGACAGTGGAGCCCTCCACGCTGTAGTACGTCGGCAGCGGTACACCGTCCGCGTCAACCGCCCACGGCACGGCGATCTCGGCGATCGTCTCGGTGACGGTGATCGGCTCGGTCACCTCGTCCGGGATAGCGGCGAGTTGCTCGATCTGCTCGTCAGTCAGGTTGTCCAGGTCCTCCAGGGATTCAACTCCTTCCCCGATGATCTCAACGGCGGCATCAGTCACCCGCTCCTCTTCGCCCGGCAGCGCGACGTCGTACTGGACCGGGCCGAGGATCGAGATCGACCCGTCCGGCTGCTCGACGAGCTCCGCACCGTCGGGAAGGTCCAGGGGGAAGGAGATGTCCGTCGGGGCACTCTCGTCGGCGAGGACGGCGACGACCTGCACGCCCGCATCAGTGGCGCGTGTCACGAGCTCCGTGGCTGCCGCTACCCCCGACGCGACAACCACTCCGTCGACGATCTCCACGTCGCTCGCGTCCGCGGTGATGTCAATCCGCATCGTGTCGCCACCAGCCCCCGCCATGGTGATGGTGCCATCGGGTGCGACCGTGAGAGTGGAGGGGGCAGAGACAGACGTAGCGGTACCCGCGGCCGTCTCGACGAGGCGCAGAGCAGTTTGCGCGGTGGAGGCCTCGACTAGCGCCACCGTCGAAGAAGGGTTGTCGGCGCTGAAGGCGTCCGCGGCCTGGCTGATCGCTTCGGCGTCGTCGGACGGTCCGGAGACGGGCGCGCCCCCCGGAGGGATTCCCACGTGCTCCATGTTCTCCGCCGCCGCGGCCGGGAGGCCTGCAAACAGGAATGCGCTCGCCGCGGCACTTGCGATCAGCGCCGCGCCTCGACGCGCTCGTAACGTGGTGAAAGAAGAACTTGCCATCAGCGCCCCTGCCTTTTATGAGTGACTTGTCACAGTTGGCAAGTCGTGAGCGAAAGTTAACTATGACCAGGGCCGGTGTCAACCGCCGCGAAGGGAGGGGCGCTGGGCGGCCGTGCGCAAACGTCCTGGCCAGGGCGCTACCACTGGGCCGCGCGGGTGATCTCGACGCCAAGGTCGGCGACGCTGCCCGCAGTCGTGGCGATCCGATCGCGGCAGACGGCCCGGTGAACGAAACCTGCACCTCGGCCGAGGGAGTGAGGCCGATGAGCTGGACCAGGGGCACCAGGACCCACGGGTCGCCTGTGGTGAGCTGCCCACGGGCTCCGGGACTCGCCAAGGCGGCACGTACGTGGTGTAGCGGGTCACCGTTCTCTGGGGGTTATCCTGCGTACGCCCACTTTCCTCACAAGACGGCGCTCGGGGCGGGAAGGGGCGAGATGGCCTGGCTGCTGCTCGCTTGGTTTGCGCTGTTCGTTGTGACAGCCGCGAAGGATGTCAGGGACAAGGTTCTCAGTGGGTTTGTGCGCCCATCGCGCGCGAGCATCGTCGTGCTTCTCAGTGGAGCGGCGCTCTTCGTCATTCCTTTCCTGAACCCAGGATGTTTCGTATGAGCGCTAGTGACGTTGGTGACGCCACTCGAGATCGGCGAGAGGGCATCCGAGCTCTAGGCCTCTCCGCATCAGGAGGAGTCGTGATGGCGTGTGGCGCTGCCGCAACCACCTGGGCGGAGGAAGAGTCGTGGCAAGCCCTCCCGTGGGTGGTAGCCGGTGCCGTGCTCATGATCCTGCTGCGCCTTGCGCAACCCCACGCGGACCAGTACATGGCGCATCTTGCGGCGACCGGGGGGGCGCTGGGGTTTCCGAAGGTCGATCCCTTGGGTATTCGAGGCGACTACCTCGCTTTTCAAGCAAAGATTGCTGGGGTGTCGACATGGCAGGCTCGGACACTGGTCTGGGGCGCGTGGTCAGTTCCCCTTGCGTTCCTAGTGTTCGTATGGGGCTTTGGGCTGTTCGATCTCGCCTCCGCGATGGCCCGATCGTGACGTTTCGGGGGCTCTCGACCGCGAGGCTGTCTCACGGAGATTGCCTCGAAGACTGAGGCCTTTCGGGATTTGACGGAACGATGTGATCGGACCGCCATGGTGCAGCGTCTCTCCAGCCCGGCCGCCCACGCGACCGATCGATCGCATCGGCCTCATCCTTACGACCCCACCGGTCGCACCGCACCCCATACCGTCGTGAGTGCCTGCCCCCCGTCCTGGTCGATCGCCTCGTGAACCTGACGCTGCTGGGTCTCGCTCGCCCGCACCGCCAGGAAGAACCGGTGCAGCGCGAGACCGGTGAGCTCCCCCACCGGTTGGCGCATCTTCCGCGCGAGCGAGGCGTTCGGATGCCCCGAGGCGACCTCCTCGGGGAGCGCGAGTCGTTCGGCCAGCACGTCGACCATCTCCGCTGGCAGGTCGTAGTTCAGCAGCAACCCGCTGGCGATCTCCGGCTCGTTCGTCGTGATGATGGTGAGGAGGACGTCGTGGCTCAGCGCCCGGTTCGCCACGAGGGCGTGCCGCTCCTCGGTGGTGCCGCGACGCGCCACCGCCGCGGCGATGGGTGGAGGCAGGTCGGGGTGGTCCAGACGCGCAGCCCAGCCCTGCCACCGCTCGCTCATGCGACCCCGAGCACCTCGAGCCACTCCGCCGGCAGCACCGCGTACCCGACGAAGGACACGACGTCGAGCACCGTGTGCGCCACGACCAGCGGCATCACGCGCCGCCGTCGGAGGTAGTACCAGGAGAAGACGATGCCCATCACGACGTTCCCGATGGCCATCCCGGGTCCCTGGTACAGGTGGTAGGTCCCGCGGAGCAGGGCGCTCGCGGCGATGATCGCGGGGACGGACCACCTGAGCTCGAGCAGCCGCTCCATGAGGTACCCGACGGCGACGACCTCCTCGAGCAGAGCGTTCTGCAGGGCCGCGAGGATGAGCACGGGAACGGTCCACCAGTAGGCGTCCAGCCCGGCCGGGTTGATCAGCACGTTGAGGCCGAGGGCTCGTCCCGCGAGGTAGAAGGCGAGCCCGGGGATGCCGATCAGGGCGGAGAGCCCGACGCCGACGCCCAGGTCTCGACCCATGCGGGAGCCGTCGAGCCCGATGCGCCGCAGGGAGGACCGGCCGTGGTCCGACAGCAGGTAGAGCGCCAGGGCGACGGGCACCAGCGCGAAGGCGATGCCGGCCACCTGGTACGTCAGGTCGAGGTAGGGGCGCGGCGACCGGGTCGGGTTGAGGGTCGCGGTCTGCTGCGAGAGGGCCTGCTCGCGGGTGAGCCGCTCGACCAGCCGCAGGGCCGCGTAGAAGGCCGACTGCCCGAGGGACAGGCCCAGCACGATCCAGACCTCGGCGCGCAGTCGGCGCCGTCGCGCGGGCGGAAGGGCGGTGGCGTCGCTGCTCGGACCAGCGGGGGCAGCGTCCGGGGCGGTGGTGGGCTCGGCGGGCACGGGCCAACGCTACGGGAGCGGGCTGGACGGTCCCTGGACGTCGGCGAACCGGGGTGGGCTTGACGGGCGGGCGACGCGCGGTGGACCATCGACAAAGCAGTTTGCAGCGCAAAGTAGTTGCTGGCAGATCACAGGAGTGCCAGTCGACGTCCCGAAGGCACCGGAGGATTCCATGGCCACCGACCCGCACCCCACCCCAGGGAGAGCCACGCCAGGACCCGGTACCCCTGACGGCGCGGCCGACGAGGCGCTCCCCGCCGACGACCTTCCCGACGACGACCCCCTCGACCTCGCGCAGGTCGCCGCGCTCATCGCCGCGCAGCAGGACCGGGTGCGGGCGGCGACCGACCTCGACGGTCGACTTCTCTACGGCTCGTGGGGCGTCGCGTGGCTGATCGGGTTCCTGATGATGTGGCTCGCTGCCCTCGAGGACCCGCCGGTCGAGGTCCCGCGCCTGGCGGCAGGGCTGACGTTCTTCGCGCTGCTCGTCGGGGCCGCGGCCATCACCACCGTCCACCTCTCGCGTCGCAACGCCGGCATCCGCGGTGCCGCAGCCATCCAGGGTGAGATGACCGGGTGGGCGTGGATCCTGTCCTTCGCGGGGGTCGGCGCCCTCTCCTACGCGCTCGGTCGGCTCGACGCGAGCCCCGCGATCATGGGCACCGTCATGCCGGTGCTGTCCTCCTTGCTCGTCGGCGTCCTCTACATGACCGGCGCCGCCGTCTGGATCGACCGCTCCGGGTTCCGGCTCGGGGTCTGGATCTCGAGCGTGACGATCGTCGCTGCCATCGTCGGGCACCCGCACATGCTGCTGGTCATGGCCCTCGCCGGGGGTGGCGGCCTGCTGGCCGGCGCGTTCGTCGAAGGGGTGCAGCGGCGCCGCGCCGAGGCCGCCCGTGCTCGTGACGCCATCCCGTCCGTGGGCTCCTGATGGCTGGCACCCCGGGGGACCTCGACCCCCTCATCCACACCCAGGCCCGGCTGCGCATCATGACCACCCTCACGGCCCTCCCCGACGGCAGCCGCCTCACCTTCCCCCGCCTGCAGTCCCTGCTCGACGCCACCGCGGGCAACCTCTCGACCCACCTGCGCAAGCTCGAGGACGCCGGCTACGTCGAGACGATCAAGGGCCACCAGGGCAGGGTCCCGTCCACCCAGGTCGGCGCGACCCGTGCAGGCCGCGGTGCCTTCGAGAACTACATGACCCAGCTCCGCGCCCTGCTCACCCCGCACCCCGACCTCACCCCACCCGAGAACCCCACCCCGCCCGACGAGGGCGCGACGGCGAGCGCCACCGCCCACGCGACGAGCACGCCCACCACGGCTGAGGAGCCCCGATGACCAGCGCCACCGCCCCGCCCCACGTGGTCGAGGTCGAGCACGTGACCCGCCGCTTCGACGCGACCGTCGCCCTCGACGACGTCTCCCTGACCGTGCGCCGCGGCGAGCTGCTCGGCCTGCTGGGCCCCAACGGAGCGGGCAAGACCACCCTGCTCAGCCTCATCAACGGCCTGCGCAAGCCCGACTCCGGCACCATCCGGCTCTTCGGTGGTGACCCTCGTGACCCGGCCTCGCGCGCCCGCCTGGGGACCACCCCTCAGGAGACGGGCCTGCCCCCGACCCTGCGCGTGGCCGAGGTCGTCGACTTCGTCGCCCGCCACTACCCGGACCCGATGCCGACCGCCGAGGTGCTCGAGATGTTCGGGCTCACCGACCTGGCTCGGCGCCAGACCGGCGGCCTCTCGGGCGGGCAGAAGCGCCGCCTCGCGATCGGCCTCGCCCTCACCGGCCGCCCCGAGCTGGTGCTCCTCGACGAACCGACCACCGGCCTCGACGTCGACGCCCGCCACGCCCTGTGGGACGCGCTGCGCAGCTACCACGCCCAGGGCGGCACCATCGTGCTGACCTCGCACTACCTCGAGGAGGTCCAGGCCCTGGCTCAGCGCGTCGTCGTCGTGGACCGCGGGCAGGTGCTCGCCGACGACAGGCTCGACGTGATCCTCGACCGCGTGGCCCTGCGCCGCATGAGCCTGCGCGTCCCCGACGCCGCGGTCTCCTCCCTCGCCACGGTCCCGGGCCTCACCCAGCACGAGACCAGCGCCGACGGGCGGCACGAGCTCCTGGTCAGCGACGCCGACGCCGCAGTCCGCGCGCTCGTCGCCGCCGACGTGCCCTTCGAGGGGCTCACCATCGCCGGCGCCACCCTCGAGGAGGCCTTCCTCACCATGACCCGCACCCCGCCCGGGGCAACCCAGCCCGGCGCCACCCAGCAAGCAGCCGCCGTCGACCAGGCCCGGTCCACCGTCACCACCGAGGGAGCACGCCCATGACCGTCGACGCGGGCCGCGAGCTGCGCCTGACCCTCGCCCACACCCGCTTCCAGGTGCTCGAGACCGTGCGGATCCCGATCGCCGTGATCGGGAACATGGTGTTCCCCGCCCTGGCCCTGAGCTTCTTCGTGCTGCCCCAGCGGGAGATCGCCGGCGACACCCAGCTCGCGACCCAGGCCGTCGCGCAGTTCGCGCTCTTCGCCGTCATGTCCACCTGCATCTTCACCTACGGGGTGGGGGTCGCCGAGGACCGCGCCCAGCCCTTCGACGCCTACATCCGCACCCTGCCCGCCGGCCCCGTGCCGCGGCTCGGCGGGCGCCTGCTCAGCGGCGGGCTGTTCTCCCTCATCGCCCTCGTGCCCCTGCTCGTGCTCGGGGCCGTGGCCACCGAGGCCGCACCGAGCGCGGGCCAGCTGATCGGCGGGATCGGCATGGTGCTGCTCGCCGGCACGCCCTTCCTCTTCGCCGGCCTCGCGATCGGCTATGCCCTGAGCGTCAAGGCAGCGCTGCCCATCGCCCAGGTGATCCTCTTCCCGCTGGCCTTCGGCGGCGGGCTCTTCCTGCCCCCGGAGATGTTCCCCGGCTGGCTCGACACCTTCTCCGGCTTCCTCCCCACCCGCGCCGGACGAGACCTGCTCGTGCACGTCACCACCGGCAGCGGGGCGACAGTGTTCGACGTCGTCGTGCTCGTGGGGTGGACCGTGCTGGTGGCCGCGCTCGCGGTCACGGCGTACCGCCGGGACCAGGGGCGCCGGTTCCGGTGAGCGGGCGCGGCCGACGGCGCCGGGATCCTGTTGCTGCGCCGCCGGTTCAGCCCGCCCGGCGCAGCCGCAGCGAGTTCGTGACCACCAGCACTGAGCTGAAGGCCATCGCGGCCCCCGCGATCATCGGGTTGAGCAGGCCCAGCGCGGCCAGCGGGATCGCGGCCACGTTGTAGGCGAAGGCCCAGAACAGGTTCTGCTTGATGACCCTCAGGGTGCGGCGGGACAGGCGGATGGCCTGACCGGCCGAACGCAGGTCACCGCGCACCAGGGTGATGTCGGCGGCCTGGATCGCGACGTCGGTGCCCGTGCCCATGGCCAGGCCCAGGTCGGCCTGCGCGAGGGCGGCGGCGTCGTTCACGCCGTCGCCGATCATCGCGACCACGCGGCCCTCGGACTGCAGCTCCTCGACGACCTCGACCTTCTGCGCGGGCAGCACCTCGGCGATCACCTCGCTGATGCCCACCTGGTCGGCCACGTGCCGGGCCGCGCCCGCGTTGTCGCCGGTGAGCAGCACGGGGCGCAGGCCGAGGGCGGTGAGCTCGGCGACGGCCGCGGTCGAGCTGGCCTTGACCGGGTCCCGCAGCACGAGCACTCCGCGTGCAGCCCCGCTCCACGCAGCCATGACCGCGGTGGCGCCGCCCTGCTCGGCCTCGGTGAAGACGCCGTCGAGGGCCGTGGTGCTGACCCCCTGCTCTCGCAGCCAGGTCGGGCGCCCGACCAGGACGCGGCGACCCACGCCGACCCCGCTGTGGGCGGTGCGGACCACACCGGAGACCCCACGGCCGGGCTCGTTGAGGAACTCGACCACCTGGTCGGAGCCGACCGCCACACCGTCCGCCCCCACCGCGACGTCGTCGGGCGCGGGGGTTCCTGGCTCGGGGGCGCCACCCGTGGTGAGGGTGTCGCGGGCCCCGGCGGCGATCGCGCGCGCGATGGGGTGCTC
This sequence comes from Actinotalea soli, assembly GCF_017565425.1. Lineage (GTDB taxonomy): Bacteria > Actinomycetota > Actinomycetes > Actinomycetales > Cellulomonadaceae > Actinotalea > Actinotalea soli. Next base: position 83,612 of record NZ_JAGEMK010000002.1, on the reverse strand, counting down.
GCTGCGGCCCTCGACGGCTCCGGCGAAGCGCAGCAGCTCCTCGCGCTCGACGCCCTCGCCGGGCAGCACCTCGACGAGCTCCATGCGCCCCTCGGTCACCGTGCCGGTCTTGTCGAGCACCACGGTGTCGACCCGGCGGGTGGACTCGAGGATCTCAGGGCCCTTGATGAGGATGCCGAGCTGAGCCCCGCGGCCCGTGCCCACCAGCAGAGCCGTGGGGGTCGCCAGGCCCAGGGCGCACGGGCAGGCGATGATCAGCACGGCCACGGCCGCCGTGAACGCAGCCTGCACGCCGCCGCCGACCAGCAGCCAGACGACGAAGGTGCCGATGGCCAGCACGTTGACGATCGGGACGAAGACCGCCGAGATCCGGTCGGCCAACCGCTGGATCGGCGCCTTGCCCGTCTGGGCCTGCGCGACCAGCCGGCCGATCTGCGCGAGCATCGTCTCCTCGCCCACGCGGGTCGCCCGGACGGCCAGCCAGCCCGAGGTGTTGATGGTCGCCCCGGTCACCTGGCTGCCCGGCTCGACGTCGACCGGCACGGGCTCACCGGTGAGCAGCGAGGTGTCGACGGCGCTCGTGCCCTCGACGACCACGCCGTCGGTGGCGACCTTCTCCCCGGGACGGACGGCGAAGAGGTCACCCTCGCGCAGGTCCTCGACCGGGACCTCGCGCTCGGTGCGCCGACCGCCGTCGTCGACCAGCAGGGTCGCCTGGGTGGCGCCCAGGGAGAGCAGGGTGCGCAGGGCGTCGCCCGCCTGACGGCGCGAGCGGTGCTCGGCGTAACGGCCGGCGAGGAGGAAGGTCGCCACCACGGCGGCGACCTCGAAGTAGATCTCGGGCATGTGCATCTCGCCCGCACCCATGCGGGGGATGAGCACGGGCTCCATCCGCATGCCGATCTCGCCCGCCCCGCCCAGGGTCACGGCCCACACGGACCACAGGCTCGCGGCCGTGATGCCGAGGGAGACCAGGGTGTCCATGGTCGAGGAGCCGTGCCGGGCTGCCCGGACCGCCGCCCGGTGGAACGGCCACGACGCCCACGTCACCACGGGCAGGGCCAGCACGGTGACGACCCACTGCCAGCCCGGGAACTGCAGCGGCGGCACCATCGACAGCACCAGCACCGGCAGCGTGAGGATCGAGGCGACGATCAGACGACGGCGCAGGTCCGCGCCCCGGTCCCGTTCGGGGGCCGAGGTGTCCTCGTCCGGGTCCATCTCGTGGCCCTCGGCCATCGAGTGGCCCGAGAGGGCCATGTCGTGGCTGTCGTGCGTGCCGGACCCGTCCGCGTCCGCCGCACCCTGCTCGGTCTCGGCCGCCCGCGCGGCCTTGGCCTTCGCGACGGCGCGGCTGTCCCGCAGCACGGTGGCGGAGTAGCCCGCGGCCTGGACGGCCTTGACCACGGACGCCGCGTCGACGTCGTCGGCGATGTGGACCTGGGCGGTCTCGGTCGCGAGGTTGACGGTCGCCGTGGCCCCCGGGACCTTGCCGATCTTCTTCTCGACCCGTGCCACGCACGACGCGCAGGTCATGCCGCTCACGGCGAGGTCGAGCACGGCGACGGGGGCCGTCGTCTGCTCGAGGGGGGACGGGGTGGCGGCGTCAGCCTTGCCGGGGGAGGCGCTTGCCGTGCCGGGGGCTGGGGTGCCTGCGGGGGTCTGGTCGGTCATGTGATCACGTCCGAGGTCGTGTGATGCGGGGTGGGTGGACCTGGGGCCGGTGCGTCCAAGCCGGTGCGTCCAAGCCGGTGCGTACGGGGGCCCGAACGGCCGGCCCGGTCAGTCGCTCAGATCAGGGAGCGCGGCGGGGCGATCGTGTAGCCGGCCTCGTCGATCGCGCCGGCGACGGCCTCGTCGCTCAGGGGCTCGGTGCTGGTGATGGTGACCGTCGAGGTGCCGCCCGTCACGAGGTCGACGTCGACCGCGGTCACCCCGGCCAGGGCGCGCAGCTCCTCGTCGACCGAGCTGACGCAGTGCCCGCAGGTCATGCCCTGGACGCCGACGGTGGTGGTCTGGGTGCTGGTGCTCATGGTGCTCTCCTGTCTACGTCTCGTGTCAGAACCTCAGGTACCCCTGGGTATCCGTGCTTCTGACACGAGGTGGGGTGATGGTCAGCTGCGGACGAGGCGGGCGATCGCGTCGGAGGCTTCGCGGACCTTGGCGGCCCCGGCCTCGTCGGACTCACGCGCCGCATCGACGACGCAGTGCGCGAGGTGGTCCTCGAGCAGGCCCAGGCTCACGGCCTCGAGGGCCTTCGTGACCGCCGCGACCTGGGTGAGGATGTCGATGCAGTACGTGTCCTCGTCGACCATGCGCGCGATGCCGCGGACCTGCCCCTCCACGCGACGCAGCCGCTTGAGGTAGTCGTCCTTGCTGCCCGTGTATCCCGCCATGGGTCCCTCCTCGGTGTCTGCAGGCTCAACACCATACCCCCCATGGGTATTCCGGACGTCGGGACGGAGGTCCCGGGGCGGCTGCGCCTGGAGCGGCCGTCCCGCTCCGCCCGCCCGCACCCACGCCCCGCACCCACGCCCCGCACCCGCGCTCCGCCGACGGCGGACCCGAACACCGGGGTCGATCAGGGTCACTATCTGACCTTGATCGACCCCATTGACCCGGACCCGAAGGGGTGGCTGCGGGACGGCGAACGTTGGGGTTGATCGGGGTCACCATCTGACCTTGATCGACCCCATTGACCCGGACCCGAAGGGGTGGCTGCGGGACGGCGAACGTTGGGGTTGATCGGGGTCACCATCTGACCTTGATCGACCCCAACGATGGGTGTGGCTGGAGAGGCCCGGGTGGGTCGTCGCACGCCGTGGACCGCGTCGTCCCGTCCGCTCTCGGGGCTTGGGGTCGATCGGGGTCGCCATCTGACCCTGATCGACCCCACAGCGCGCCCGCCCGGTTGCAGGGCCCGCCCCCTGGGCCGGCGCCGGGAGGTCCGATGAGTTTTCCTCTCGACGGCGGTCTGCCCCGAGGACCACCATCGATCTGAGCCCACCATCGACCGAGGCCCCCGCCCTACCCCCAGCCCGCCCCCACGCCCCCCGCCCCCACGCCCCCCGCCCCCACGCCCCCCGCCCCCGCACCCTGCCCATCGATCTCGTGTCAGAACCACAGATACCCAGAGGTACCTGAGCTTCTGACACGAGGTGGAGATTGGAGAGCACCATGACTGACCTCGCCATCGAGACCCACGGGCTCGTGAAGGTCTTCGGCAGCACCCGCGCCGTGGACGGCGTCGACCTCGCGATCCCGCGCGGCGGGGTGCACGGGTTCCTCGGCCCCAACGGCGCGGGCAAGACGACCACCATCCGGATGCTCGCGACCCTCTCCACGCCCGACGGCGGTACGGCCCGCGTCCTGGGTCGCGACGTGGTCCGCGAGGCCGACGAGGTACGACGTCGGGTCAGCCTCACCGGGCAGTTCGCCTCGGTCGACGAGGACCTCACCGGGCGGGAGAACCTGCGCCTCATCGGACGGCTCTTCGGCTACACCGGCCCGGGGGCCACCCGGCGGGCGAACGAGCTGCTCGAGGCCTTCGGCCTGGCCGAGGCCGGGGACCGCCAGGTGAAGAAGTACTCGGGCGGCATGCGGCGCCGGATCGACATCGCGGCAAGCATCGTCGTGACCCCCGAGCTGCTCTTCCTCGACGAGCCGACCACGGGCCTGGACCCGCGCAGCCGCAACGAGGTGTGGGACATCATCCGGGCCATGGTCGGCAGCGGCACCACCGTGCTGCTCACCACCCAGTACCTCGACGAGGCCGACCAGCTCGCGGACCGGATCAGCGTGATCGACAGCGGCAAGGTCATCGCCGAGGGCACCTCGAGCGAGCTCAAGGCCTCGGTGGGCTCAGGCTCGCTCCACGTACGCGTCATGGACCCCGCGGACCGCGCCGCCGCCCAGCAGATCCTGGTCCGCGAGCTCGGGGTCGAGGTCCGCGAGGGTGTGGACCCGGCGGCCCTGGACGCGAGCGTCGACAGCTCGACCGTGGTGACCCGCGCCCTGGGCTCCCTCGACGCCGCAGGCATCACCCTGGCCCAGTTCGCCCTCGGGCAGCCCACCCTCGACGAGGTCTTCCTCGCCCTCACGGGCCACACAGCCGAACCCGAGCAGTCCGAGACCGAGGAGGACGCAGCATGAGCGTCGCCGCCCCCACCGCCCAGAAGCACGAGACCTCCAAGATCCTCTCGGCCCTCGCCAGCACCGAGCGCCCTGAGCCCCCGGGCCCGATCTCGACCTCCTTCACCTTCGGCTGGCGTGCCCTGCTCAAGATCAAGCACGTGCCCGAGCAGCTGGTCGACGTCACGATCTTCCCGATCATGTTCACCCTGCTGTTCACGTTCCTCTTCGGCGGGGCGCTCGCGGGCAGCACCGTCGAGTACGTGCAGTTCCTGCTCCCGGGGATCCTGGTGCAGGGGGTCATCATGATCACGATGTACACCGGCACCACCCTGCGGACCGACATCGAGAAGGGGGTCTTCGACAGGTTCCGGTCACTGCCGATCTGGCGCCCCTCGGCCCTGGTCGGGATGCTCCTGGGCGACGCCGCGCGCTTCACCATCTCCGCGCTGGTCACCATCACCCTGGGGCTGATCCTGGGCTGGCGGCCGCAGGGCGGGCCGGTCGGGGTCGCGCTCGGCGTGCTGCTGCTCCTCGTGTTCGCGTTCAGCCTCGGCTGGGTGTGGACCTTCCTCAGCCTGGTGCTGCGGACCTCGAACGCGATCATGGGCGTGAGCATGCTGGTCATCACGCCGCTGACCTTCGGCAGCAACATCTTCGTGGACCCGTCCACCATGCCGGGCTGGCTCCAGGCCTTCGTCGAGGTGAACCCCGTCTCGCACCTGGTGACCGCGGTGCGTGCCCTCATGGGCGGGACGGACCCCGGAAACGGCATCGTGCTGACGCTCGTCTCCTCGGCCGCGCTGGTCGCCGTCTTCGGCTCCCTGACGATGTGGCGATACCGCGACCCTCGGTAGCCCGCCGCTGCCGTATGCTCACGACCGCGAGGGGAGTACTTCCCAGCATCGACCCGGTCAATACGGCGCACCAGCGACCTCGGGCGGTGGTCCTTGATGACGAGGGCGAAGGAGACCTCGGAGCCCTGACCCCCTGGAGACTCCGTGCTGCCCATGCCTGCGTCCGTCCTCGCTGCCGTCGAGGCTGAACCCGCCCTGACCTCGATCGCCTCCCCGACCATGTGGGGCATCACGATCCTGGCCGTCCTCGGCCTGCTGGTCATGGACTTCATCCTGACCCGCCGCCCGCACGAGGTCTCGATGCGTGAGGCCCTCGGGTGGAGCGCCTTCTACATCGCGCTGCCGCTGGCCTTCGGCGCGTTCCTGTGGTCCCGCTACGGCTCCACCACCGGGGTCGAGTTCCTCACCGGGTACGTCGTCGAGAAGTCCCTCTCGGTCGACAACCTCTTCGTCTTCATGCTGCTGCTCACCGCCTTCGCGGTGCCCGCGGCCCTCCAGCAGCGCGTGCTCCTCTTCGGCATCGCCGGCGCCCTGGTGCTGCGCGGCATCTTCATCGCCCTCGGGGCGGCGGTGCTGGCGAGCTTCAGCTTCGCCTTCCTGCTCTTCGGCGCGATCCTGCTGCTCACCGGCGTCAAGATCCTGCGGGACCAGGTCAAGGGCACGGGGCACGAGGTCGACGTCTCCTCGATGCGGTCGGTGCGCCTCATCCGCCGGGTCATGCCGGTCACCGACGACTACCGCGGGCCGCGGCTCTCCGTCCGGGAGAACGGGCGCCGGATGCTGACCCCGCTGGCCGTCGTCGTCGCGGCCATCTTCGCGACGGACATCGTCTTCGCGGTCGACTCGGTGCCCGCCGTCTTCGGCATCACGAGCGACCCGTACCTGGTGTTCGCGACCAACGCCTTCGCGCTGCTGGGCCTGCGCGCCCTGTACTTCGTGCTGCAGGGGGCGCTGAGCAAGCTGGTGCACCTGGGGTACGGCCTCGCGGCGATCCTCGGGTTCATCGGGGTCAAGCTCGTCCTGCACTGGGCCCACGGCATCTGGCCGAGCGTCCCGGAGATCCCGACGGTCCTCTCCCTCGGCGTGATCGTCGTGGCCCTGCTCGTCGTGACCGCGACCAGCCTCTACGCGACCCGCCACGGCGGCGAGGACTCCCACGCCACCGCCCACGTCGCCGAGCCCGTCGAGTCCCGCACCGACTGACCCACCTCGTGTCAGAACCTCGGATACCCCTAGGTATCCGAGGTTCTGACACGAGATCTGGTTCTGGGACGAGATCGTCGGCGGCGCTCGTTACGGTGGCAGGACCGTCGATGGAGGTCTGATGCCCGCCTGGGTCGAGCACGCGATGTGGTGGCACGTCTACCCGCTGGGTTTCACCGGCGCCGAGCCCGAGGCCCTGCCCGACGACGCCCCACCGGTCCCGCGGCTGCGTCACCTGCACGCGTGGTTGGACTACGTGGTCGAGCTGGGCCTGTCGGGCCTGGCCCTCGGCCCGGTGCTCGCCTCGGAGACCCACGGCTACGACACGACCGACCACCTGCGCGTGGACCCGCGGCTGGGCACCGAGGAGGACCTGGTCGCCCTGGTCGAGGCGGCCCACCAGCGCGGCCTGCAGGTGACCCTCGACGGCGTCTTCAACCACGTCGGCCGCGGCTTCCCGGCCTTCGCCGAGGTGCTGCGCCACGGCCCCGGCGGGCCCACCGACCACTGGTTCCACCTCACCTGGCCCGAGGGCGCGGGCCCCGGCACCGAGCCCGAGTACGTCGACTTCGAGGGCCACCACGCCCTGGTCACCCTCAACCACCAGGACCCTGCCGTCGTCGACCACGTGGTCGAGGTCATGAACTACTGGCTCGACCGCGGCGTCGACGGGTGGCGGCTCGACGCGGCCTACGCCGTGCCCCCTGCCTTCTGGGCCGAGGTGCTGCCGCGGGTCCGCGCCGCGCACCCCGAGGCGTACATCTTCGGCGAGGTGCTGCACGGCGACTACACCGAGGCCGTGCAGGCCGCGGGGTTCGACGCCGTGACCCAGTACGAGCTGTGGAAGGCGACCTGGAGCTCGCTCAACGACCGCAACTTCTTCGAGCTCACCTGGACCATGGGCCGCCACGACCAGTGGCTCGAGACCTTCGCCCCGCTGACCTTCCTCGGCAACCACGACGTCACGCGCATCGCGAGCCGGCTGACCGACCGCCGCCACCTCGGGCACGCCGTCGTCCTGCTCTTCACCCTGGGCGGCACCCCGACCGTCTACGCGGGGGACGAGCAGGGCATGGAGGGCATCAAGGAGGAGCGCGCCGGGGGAGACGACGCCGTGCGGCCTACCTTCCCGCCCGAGCCCACCGAGCTGGCCCCCGGCGGGTGGGAGGTGCATCGCCTGCACCGCGAGCTCATCGCCCTGCGCCGCCGCCACCCGTGGCTGCACCGCGCCCGGGCCGAGGTGCTGACCTGCACCAACACCCAGCTCGTCTACCGGGTCGTCGACCCCGGCAGCAGCGAACCCGGCAGCAGCGAACCCGGCAGCAGCGCGCCGGACGGTATTGACAGCCTGCTGGTCGCCCTGAGCACCGAGGACGGCGACGCCCGCCTTCACGTCCCCGGTGCGACCGCCGTCCTCGCGGGCGAGGCGCAGCTGCACGACGACGACGAGTCGCAGGTCACGCTGCCCGCCCACGGCTGGGCGGTCCTCACCGCCGGGTGACCGGAGGCGTCGCGGCGCTGCGGCAGCCCAGCGCCGTCCACCCAGCGCCGTCCACCCAGCGCCCTCCGTCCGGGGCAGCCCGCCCTCCTCCCGTGGGAGGAGCAGGGCGCACCACAGGTTTCCTCCGCCAGCAGGTGCTCGACGTCCTGCCCGTCTCCGTAGCGTCGCCGACGGACGCCCCGCACGGGGCGCAGACCCGGTGAAGGAGATGGCGATGATCGAGGTGGAGGCGCTGACCAAGCGCTACGGCAGCACGACGGCGGTGGACGGGCTGACGTTCACCGCGCGACCCGGGACGGTCACGGGGTTCCTCGGGCCCAACGGCGCGGGGAAGTCGACGACGATGCGCGTGGTCGTGGGCCTCGAGCGCCCGACCTCCGGATCGACCAAGGTCGCCGGCCAGCGGTACGCGGATCTGCCCGCACCGCTGCACGCGGTGGGGGTCATGCTCGACGCCCGCTCGGTGCACCCCGGCCGCACCGCGTACAAGCACCTGCTGGCGATGGCGCAGACCCACGGCATCGGCAAGGCGCGGGTGCGGGAGGTCATCGCGCAGACCGGCCTCGAGTCGGTGGCGACCCGCCGGGCGGGCACGTTCTCCCTCGGCATGGGCCAGCGGCTCGGCATCGCCGGGGCCCTGCTGGGTGATCCCGCTACCCTGATCCTCGACGAGCCCGTCAACGGCCTGGACCCCGACGGGGTGCTGTGGATCCGGCGGCTGGTCCGGGACCTCGCGGCAGAGGGCCGCACGGTGCTCCTCTCCTCGCACCTCATGCACGAGCTGGCACTGTGCGCCGACCGGGTCGTCATCATCGGCCGCGGACGGCTCCTCGCCGACGCGACGGTCCACGAGATCGTCGCCCGCTCCGAGCGTGCCGGTGCCGTGCGGGTACGCACGACCGATCCGGAGCCGCTGGCCCGCGAGCTCATCGCCACCGGCGCCCAGGTAGCCCCCCAGGAGGGCGGCGTCCTGCAGGTGCGCGGTGCATCGGTCGACGACGTCGGCACCGTGGCACGCCGGTGCGGGGTGACCGTCCTCGAGCTCAGCGCCGAGTCGGGGACGCTCGAGGAGGCGTACCTGCAGCTGACGGGTGACGCGGTCGAGTACCGCGCGGCCGGCACCCAGGGCGGTGCGCGATGAGTGTCACGAGCACGACGCCCGGTACGGCACGCGCGGCTGCTGCCACGCGCTCCGGCCCGACGTTCGTCCGTCTGCTGGCCGCCGAGTGGACCAAGCTCACCTCGCTGCGCTCCCCGTGGTGGGTCGCCGGGGTGACCGTCGCGGTGGCTGCCGCGATCACCTACCTGAGCGCCCAGGCGTCCTCGGGCGACCCGGGGTTCCAGCCGTTCGACTCCCTGTCGTCGGGCCTGGTGCTGGCACAGGTGGGCCCGCTCGTGCTCGGCGTGCTCGCCGGTGCGGGTGAGTACCGCACCGGTGCGTTCCGGACCACGTTCACGCTGGTCCCGCGGCGATGGCCGGTGCTCGCCGCCCAGACGCTCGTCGTGGCGGCGTTCGCGCTCGGGCTGGGGGTCCTGGCGACGGTCGCCTGCGTCCTCGGTGTCCTGCCCGCGGCCGCGTCGCGTGACATCCCGCTCGACCTGACCGCGGGCGAGACGCCCGCGGTGCTGCTCGCCATGACGCTGTTCGTCGTCGGGCTGGCACTCCTCGGGTTCGCGCTCGGTGTGATCCTGCGTCGGACGGTCCCGGCCATGGTGACGGCGCTGGTCGTGGTGCTGCTCCTGCCCGTCATGCTGACGCTGGCCGGCGAGATGGCCAGCGAACCCGCCGACCCGGCGTCCTTCAGCAGCACCGGGGAGGGACCCGGCCCGATCACCGTCCCGGGCATGCTCCTGACGTTCTCCCCCGGTGGCGCGGCGCAGGAGATGACCGTGCCCGCCTCCTACCAGCCGGTGGCCGGGAGTCCCGACATGAGCCCGCTGGGTGGCGGGCTCGTCCTCGGTGGCTGGGTCCTGGTGCTGCTCGCGGCCACGGGCGTGCGACTGCGCACGCGGGACGTACGGTGACCGCCGTGGCGCAGGGACCCGTGTCCGAGCGGACGGCGCACGGGTCTCCGGCTCGCACCGCTCCCACCGGGTTCCGGGTGCTCCGTGCCGAGTGGACCAAGCTCACGAGCGTGCGGTCGAACGCCTGGCTCGCGCTGGGCACCGTGGCCGTCGCGGCAGCGACCGCGTTCGGGCTGGGGATGTTCGTCGGGCCGGAGGACGGCCGGTCTGGCTCGTGGGTCGTGACCTCGGGATTCGTGCTCGCTCAGGTGGGGTTCCTCGTGCTGGGTGGACTGCTGGGGACGTCGGATTACGTGACCGGGACGGCGCGCAGCACCTTCACGACGGTGCCCCGCAGGCTTCCTGTCCTTGCCGCCCAGGTCCAGGTCACGCTCGTGGCGGCGCTCACCACGGCGCTCGCCGCACTGGGCGCGTCGTACCTCGCCACGGCGGGGGCCCGCGCGGGGGACGCCCCCGCGTTGGACCTCGCCGTTCCGGGCACGTCCCGAGCCCTGCTGGGCTTCGTGCTGGCCTCCGTCGCGGTGTCGCTGCTCGGGGTGGGCCTCGGCGCGCTGCTGCGTCATCCCGCGGCCACGATCGTCGGCGGTGTGGTGCTGATCCTCCTCGGGGACCAGCTGCTCGCGGCGAACCCCGGTCGGGTCACGGACACGATCCGCGCGTTCCTGCCGTCGTCCGGCTCACGGCTCGTCGAGGACGACGCCGCCCTGGCAGCCCTGGACGCCGCCACGCTCGGGCCACGGCTCGGGGAGTGGGGCGGCGGGGCCGTCGTCCTCGCGTGGGTGGTGGTGGTGCTCGCCGCGGCGGCGCACCGGCTTGCGCGCCATGACGTCCGCTGACGACGCGGCGGCGGGGGAGGTCGGGCGACCGACCGCCCCGCCGTCGGTGGGCCCCTCCGGCGGGTCCTCGCCGAGCACCGATGACCGGCGGTGGGACAGTGGAGCCGTGGTGATCCGACGGCCGACCGGGGAGCACCCCGGAGCGCGGGCCGGGGCAGCGCCCGGCGCGTGGGTCGGTGGGGTCGGCGCACCGGACGAACCGGCGCTCACCGAGGCGCACGTCCGTGGTGGCAGCCCGGTCGCCCGGCTCGTCGTCGCCCGACCCTGGGTCATGGACCTCGCGGTCGTCGTCGGGGTGCTGCTGGTGGGCTTCGTGGGGTTGCTGTTCGCGTGGGAGGCCGCGGTCGGCGCCCGCTACCTCGGGCTCTACCCGCAGGACTCACGCATCGAGGACGTCGTCACGGTGACGTGGGTCAGTGGCGTCCTCGTCGGCGCCGCACTCCTGCTGCTGCGCCGTGCGCGGCCCATCACGGTGACCGCGCTGCTCACGGGCGCGAGCGTCGTCTCCCTGCTCGTGGGCGACGTTCTCGGGGTCCTGGGCGTGTGCGTGGCGTGCGCGCTCTACAGCGTCGCGGCGGCACGCGAGCCGCGGGTCACGTGGGGCGTCTTCGGCGCCGTCCTCGTCGTCCTGAGCGTGGCGGTGTGGCGGTGGGAGAACCTCGGCATCATCGAGAACGTGGCGTGGTTCTCGGTGGCCACCACCGCGGAGCCGTGGGAGCCGGCGCGGGACCTCGCGGAGCCGCCGTTCTCGCCGGCGAGCCGCTCCACCTCCCTCCTCCTGCTGCACACGCTCCTGCTGCTGGGCGTGGCCGTGGGGACGGCAGCGCGGTCCCGCCGGTTGCATGCGCAGGAGCTCGTCGAGCGCTACCGCGCGTTGGCGCGCGAGCGCGACCAGAGCGCGGCGCTCGCGCGGGCCGCCGAGCGCGCGCACATCGCCCGGGAGATGCACGACGTCGTCGCCCACAACGTGTCCGTCATGGTGACCCTGGCCGACGGGGCTGACGCCGCCTTCGAGCGCGCCCCCGGCATGTCCCGCGACGCTGTGCGGCAGATCGCCCAGACGGGACGTTCGGCGTTGCTCGACATGCAGGGCGTCCTGGGCGCTCTCGGGCCCGCCGACGGCGACGGCGACCACCGTGCGGCTCCCACCGAGGTCGACCTGCCGACGCTCGTCGACCGCTTCAGAGCCGCGGGGGTCCAGGTCGAAGCCACCGGCCTCGACGCCGACCTTCCGCAGGACACCACCGTGCGCCTCGCCGTGCTGCGCATCCTCGGTGAGGCGCTCACCAACGTGCTGCGCCATGCACCGGGTACCCCCTCGGTCGAGGTCGCCGTCCGCCGCACGGCGACGAGCGTCGAGCTGGAGGTGCTCGACAGCGGCGGCACGCGCCCCGGCACCGGTACCGGCACCGGGCGTGGGATCATCGGGATGCGCGAGCGCGCCGCCCTGCTCGGCGGGGACGCCTCGGCGGGCCCACGGCCTGAGGGCGGATGGCGGGTGCACGCGGTGCTGCCGTGGCCCCCGGAGGAGGAGCGCGCACGGTGACCACGGTCCTGCTGGTCGACGACCAGACGCTGCAACGCGTCGGGTTCCGGATGGTCATCGAGTCCGAGCCTGACCTCGAGGTGGTCGGCGAGGCAGCCGACGGTCAGGTGGCTCTCGACCAGGTGGCTGCCCTGGCGCCCGAGGTCGTTCTCATGGACATCCGCATGCCTGGCATGGACGGCATCGAGGCGACCCGTCGCGTCGTCGGCGACCACCCAGGCTCACGCGTGCTGGTGCTCACGACCTTCGACGTCGACGACCTCGCATTCGCCGCCCTGCGCGCCGGTGCGAGCGGATTCCTGCTGAAGTCGGCCCGTCCCGACGAGCTCGTCGATGCGATCCGCACGGTCGCTGCCGGCACCGCGGTCGTCGCACCGCGCGTCCTGCGCCGCATGCTCGATCTCTTCGCGCCCCATCTGCCGGCCGACGGCGAGGTCGTGACCGAGGAAGGCCCGGACCCCCGTCTGAGCGCGCTGACACCGCGCGAGCTCGACGTCCTGCGGCTCATGGCGGAGGGCGGGTCGAACTCCGAGATCGCGGCCGAGCTCGTGGTGTCGGAGACCACCGTGAAGACCCACGTGGGCAACGTGTTCGCCAAGCTCGGGGCGCGCGACCGCGTGCAGGCCGTGATCATCGCGTACGAGTGCGGGCTCGTCGGGAGGGGCGGGCCGGAGCGCTAGCGCACTCGGGCCGACCGCACGTGCGGGGCTTTCGGGGCAGTGCTGGCGGGCTCGGTGCCGCCGTGGCAAGGTGGGGCATCACCAGGAAGGGCGGGTTGCAGCAGTGGCATACCGTGACGCGAACAATAGCCCTCGGTACCGCTTTGGCCCGGCGCTCGCTGTCTTCGCGCTCTGTCTCGTCTCGGCCTTCTTCATGGGAAGAGTCATCTGGGAGAACTGGCTTGTCCCCGTCTCGCTCTACACGGCGATCGCCGTCCCCCTCCTGGTGAATTCATGGCGAAAGCGGATCCGACGTGGCGAACGGATGCCCGTGCAGGAATACCGGGGAATACTGCACCAACCGCGTCCTCGGCCGCAGGTTCGGTAGGTCAGGGGTGGTGGCCCCGGTTCCCGGTGGATGGATGAGGTCTTGACGCCCACCAAGGCTGCGCCACCGCTTCGGAGAGGCGCCCCTACGGTACTGCGCCATCGAGTGACGACGAGACGCTGCGGGGAGCTTGGGGCCAAGGGTATGGAGTGCCTGGGAGTAGAGAGAGGTCGACGATGGACTACGGGGCCGTGGCCGGTATCGCGCTCATGCTGGTGATTGCACCGTTCGCACTCCGCAACTTTCGTCGGATGCGACACCATCGTTCGAGAAGCGCAGAGGAAGAAGAGTGAACACTGAAGCGATTCCGATCGCGGTACTCGCGGTGGCGATGGGGGTTGGCCAGTTCGTTTTCCGTCAACGTCTGACGGCATTCTCCAGGAGGATGCAAGGGGACCACGAGGAAGTGCCCGTCTGGGTCACGGCGGCGGGTATGGTCTTCTGTTGTGCCCTGGCTGGCTTGGTTCTTTTCTGGGACTTTTAGGCGGGACTTCTGCGGGATGTGGTCAGGGGTGGGGTTTTCATGAGCAAGCTCAGGGTTGCGACTGTCCTTGTCATCATCGGCACCGTGCTGATCGTGATCGGAACGGTGGTCCTCATCACAAGTGCTGATGGTGCGCCGCTCGCGGCGGTGCCCGGGCTGCTGCTCTTGTTCATCGCCTGGCCAGCGCTCGTGCGCTATCGGCGCAGTCACGGAAAGGCGCGCGACTGAGGGTCAACGCACCCCGGCCCGCCGACCTCGCTTGACCGCGTACATCGCCTCGTCGGCGGCGGTCAGCAGGGCCGCGGCGTCCTGGTGAGCCTCGGCGACGACGCTCCCGGTGCTCGCGGCGCACCGCAGGGTCAGGCCGTGGGTCTCGATGGGTTCGCCGATCACGGTGGCTAGCCGCTCGGCCACCCGCTCGCTCATGCCGACGGGGCACTCCTGCACCACGACGAACTCGTCCCCGCCCACCCGGGCCACCACGTCGGCGTCCCGCATGCCGGCGGCGAGGCGGGCGCCCAGCTCGGCGAGCACCGCGTCGCCCACGCTGTGGCCGTGCACGTCGTTGATCTCCTTGAAGCCGTCCAGGTCGAGGTAGCTGACCACGAGCTGGTCGCCCTGCCGACGGGACCGCGCGAGGGCGTTCGTGAGCAGCTCGTCGAGCAGGCGGCGGTTGGCCAGCCCCGTCAGCTCGTCGCGCAGGGCCAGGCCCCGGTAGCGCTCCTCGCTCGCGGCGAGCTGCAGCTCGGCCTCACGGCGCTCGGTGACGTCACGCCCGACGGCGAGCACCTCGCCGCCGTCGGGGGCGTCGAGGAATAGGTCGGTCCACTCGATCCACCGGTCCACCGAGCGCTGGACGTTGCCGGTCAGGAAGGTGGTGCCGGGGCAGAAGCGCGCCACCTGCTGCTCGAGCCCCACGAGCTCGTTCGGGGGCAGCACCGTGCGCATGGTCTGGCCGATGAGCTGGTCGGGCGTGGAGTGCAGGGCGCCGGCCCAGGCGCGGTTGCAGTAGAGGATCCGCAGGTCGGCCACGCGGTACCGGACGATGCGCTCGGTCAGCAGGTCGAGGACCTCACCCAGGCCCCGGCTGCCGGGATCCCCGGTCACGGGCTGACCCCGACCGCCCGGCACGTACCAGTCGTCGCCGCGGGGAGGGACGCGCTCGGTGGTCTCGGCACTGTCCGGGCTGTCGTGCAACGGGGGGCCTTCCGCGGGGGCTGGTGTTGCCGTCCCATCGGCCGCCCCCGTCCGTCGCTGAGCCCTCCGAGCGGGTGATCATGACGTCGGCGACCCGCTCGGGCGGCGGGAGTTCCCGCCGCCCGCGAACCCTACGAGACGGGGGTCGCCGCAGCAGCAGCCCGGGCCGCCGCGGGCAACGCCTCGAGGATGCGGTTGACCGCGGCGTCGTCGTGCGCGGCCGAGACGAACCAGGCCTCGAAGACGCTCGGCGGGGCGTGCACCCCCTGCTCGAGCAGCGAGTGGAACAGCGGCGCGTAGCGGAACACGTCCTGGGACTGCGCGCGGGTGTAGTCGGTGACGGGGCCCTCGGCCGGGTCGACGAAGGCCGCGCTGAACAGGGTCCCGGCCCGCTGGATCGAGTGCGCGACACCTGCCGCGCCGAGCGCGTCGCTCAGGCCCGTGGCGATCGCATCGGCCACGGTCGAGACCCGTGCGTAGACCGCGGCATCGGCGTGCTGCAGGGTCGCGAGGCCGGCAGCCGTGGCGACCGGGTTCCCCGACAGCGTGCCCGCCTGGTAGACGGGGCCGAGGGGCGCGAGGTGCTCCATGACCTCGCGCCGCCCACCGACCGCGGCCACCGGCAGACCGCCGCCGACCACCTTGCCGAAGGTCAGCAGGTCCGGCTCCCAGCCCTCCTCGGCGCCCTCGAGACCCCACCAGCCCCCGGGGCCGGCGCGGAACCCGGTGAGCACCTCGTCCATGACGAGGAGCGCGCCGTGCCGCGAGCACACCTCGTGCAGGGCCCGGTTGAACCCGGGCAGCGGCGGCACCACCCCCATGTTGGCGGGGGCGGCCTCGGTGATGACCGCGGCGATCCGGTCCCCGTGGGTGGCGAAGGCCTCCTCGACCGCGGTCAGGTCGTTGTAGGGCAGCACGAGGGTCTCGGCCGCGACGGCCTCGGTGACCCCCGCCGAGCCGGGCAGCGCGAGGGTCGCGACCCCCGAGCCTGCTGCGGCCAGCAGGCCGTCGAGGTGCCCGTGGTAGCACCCCGCGAACTTCACCACGAGAGGCCGGGCGGTCACCCCGCGGGCCAGCCGGATCGCCGTCATCGTGGCCTCGGTACCGGTCGACACGAAGCGCAGCCGCTCGACGGCGGGCACGCGGCGCTGCACCTCGAGGGCGAGCTCGGTCTCGCGCGCGGTGGGCGCCCCGAAGGTCAGTCCCAGCGCGGCGGCCTCCTGCACGGCGGCGACGACGGCGGGGTGGGCGTGGCCCAGGATCGCCGGGCCCCACGAGCCGACCAGGTCCGCGTACTCGTTGCCGTCGGCGTCGGTGATCCAGGGCCCGCGGGCCGAGGCCATGAAGCGGGGTGTCCCGCCGACCGACCCGAAGGCGCGCACGGGGGAGCTCACCCCACCGGGCATGACCCCCTGCGCGGCGGCGAACAGCGCCTCAGAACGTGTGGTGTCCATCAGATCCCCTCTCGCAGCCAGCCCGCGAGCTCGACCGCCCAGTACGTCAGCACAGCCTCGGCCCCGGCGCGCCGGATGCCCAGCACCGACTCGGTGATCGCGCCCCGGCGATCGATCCAGCCCTGCGCGGCGGCCGCCTCGACCATCGCGTACTCCCCGGACACCTGGTACGCCCACACCGGCACCTCGCTCAGCGCGGCGACGTCGGCCAGCACGTCCAGGTAGCTCATCGCCGGCTTCACCATGACGACGTCGGCCCCCTCGGCGACGTCGAGCACCGCCTCGCGGGCCCCCTCGCGCCGGTTCGCAGGATCGAGCTGGTAGCTGCGGCGGTTCCCCGAGAGGGTCGACTCGACGGCCTCCCGGAACGGCCCGTAGAAGGCCGAGGCGTACTTGGCGGCGTAGGCGAGCAGCGCGACGTCGGTGTGCCCGGCCTCGTCGAGGGCCTCCCGCACGGCCGCGACCTGCCCGTCCATCATCCCGCTGAGCCCCAGCAGGTGCGCCCCGGCCCGGGCCTGCGCGAGGGCCATCGCGCGGTAGTGCTCGAGGGTCGCGTCGTTGTCCACCCGCCCGCGGGGGTCCAGCACCCCGCAGTGCCCGTGGTCGGTGAACTCGTCCAGGCACAGGTCCGCCTGCACGACGACGGCGTCCCCCACCTCGGCGACCACGTCACGCAGGGCGAGGTTCAGCACGCCGTCGGGGTCGCAGGCGGCCGAGCCGGTCGCGTCCCGCTCGGCGGGGACGCCGAAGAGCATGACGCCGCCGACCCCGGCCTCGGCGGCCTGGGTGACCGCGGCCCGCAGGCTGTCCCGGCTGTGCTGGACCTGCCCCGGCATGGAGGAGATCGCCACGGGCTCGGTGGCCCCCTCGCGCACGAACATCGGCAGCACCAGCTGGCTCGGCAGCACGTGGGTCTCGGCCGTCAGTCGACGCATCGCGGGGGTGGTGCGCAGCCGGCGCGGCCGGATCGGCAGGTGGGTCATGAGGACCTCGGAGGCTCGGGGGAGGAGACGACGTCGGAGGAGGGGGCGTCGGTGGAGGTGGCGCGGCCGTGCTGGGCCCGGCCGTGCTGCGCGAGGGCCTCGACCAGGTCCTCGGCCGTGGCGTGCTCAGGCACCACGTGCACCTCGAGCCCGGCGGCCTCGGCGGCGCGGACGGTCCGCGGTCCGATGCAGCAGACGAGGGTGCGCGCGGGCGGCGGGCCCACGAGCTCGAGCAGGTTGGTCACGGTGCTCGCCGAGCTCAGCAGCACGGCGCGGAACACCCCGGACCGCACGTCCTCGCGCAGCTCGCAGCTCGGCTGCGGGCCGCTCACGGTGCGGTAGGCGATCACGTCGTCGACCTCCCAGCCTGCCGCTCGCAGCCCGTCGACCACGGTCGGCTCGGCGAGGTCGGAGTGCGGGGACAGCACGCGGGCGCTGCTCGGGGCGCTCGGGTCTGCCGAGAGCGGCGGCGGGGGGAACTCCGCGACCAGCCCTCGGGCCGAGTACTCCCCGGTGGGCACCAGGTGCGGGGTCAGGCCGTGCCGCTCGAGCACCCGGGCCGTCCCGGGCCCGACGGCGGCGAGCTGGGTGCGGCCGATCATCGCCGCGAGGGCGGTGCTGGGGGTGCGGGCCGCGGGGGAGGTGGGGTTGACGATCCCCGCGGCGCGGCCGGCGAGGGCCGTGACCGTGGTGCCGCTGGTGATGGTGACCCAGTCGTAGGCGCCCTCGGTGAGGCGGACCAGGGCGGCGTCGAGGGCGGCGACGTCCTCGGGCGGGGCGAACTCGATCAGCGGGACCACGGTCGCGACCGCCCCGTGGCGGGCGAGCAGGCCGGTGACCTTCTCCCCCCACTCACCCCCGTGCGGGACCAGCACGGGCCACCCCTCCAGGGCGAGGCCGGTCACGGGGTGCCGCCCTGGTGCTGACCGAGCCCGGCGAGCTCGGCCGCCCCCTCGGCCAGGAGTCGGCGCGCGAGCTCCGAGCCCAGGCCCCGGGCGGCGGCGTCGCGGTCGGCGCGGCTCGCGGACCCGAGCTGCACCGAGGAGGAGGCACGGAGCTGCGCCCCGCCGTCGGGCCGGAGCACGACGGCGTCGAGGTAGAGGCGGTCGCCGTCGAGGGTGCCGAGGGCGCCGAGCGGGGCCGCGCAGCCAGCCTCGAGGTCGGCCAGCAGGGTGCGCTCGGCGGTGACGGCCAGCCGGGTGGGCTCGTGGTCGAGGGCCGCGAGGGTGTCACGCAGCTCGGCGTCCTCGGTGCGGCACTCGATGGCCAGGGCGCCCTGGCCCGGGGCGGGGCACAGCACGGTCGGGTCGAGCAGCTCGCTCACCACGCCCTCGTCCAGGTCGAGGCGTCGCAGGCCGGCGGCGGCGAGCACCACGGCGTCGAGGTCCCCGGGGCCGTCGCCCAGCCCGGGCACGCGGCCTAGGCGGGTGCCGACGTTGCCGCGGATGTCGACGACCTGCAGGTCCGGCCGGGAGGCGAGCAGCTGGGCGGCGCGACGGGGTGAGCCGGTGCCCACGGTCGCCCCGGCCGGCAGGTCCATCAGCCCCAGGCCGTCGCGGGCGCACAGGGCGTCGCGCGGGTCCTCGCGCCGGGGCACCGCCGCGACGGTGAGGGCGGGGGCCTCGGCCGTGGGCAGGTCCTTGAGGGAGTGCACGGCGAGGTCGCAGCGACCCATGAGCAGGGCCTCGCGCAGGGCCACCACGAAGACGCCGGTCCCGCCCAGGGAGGCGAGGGACCCGGTGAGCACGTCGCCCTCGGTGCGCACGCGCACCAGCTCGACCTGCTCCTCCTCCCAGCCCGTCGTGGCGCGCAGGGCGTCGGCGACGTGGCCGGTCTGGGTCAGCGCCAGGGCGCTGCCCCGGGTGCCGATCCGGACCGTGCTCGTGGCCGCGCTCATCGCCGCGTCGCCCTCCCGGCGCGGGCCCCGCGCGGGTGGCCCGCGGGGATCAGGGGGCGATCCCGGACAGGGCCGGCTTGGGGCCGCGCGGGTTGGCGCAGCAGCCGGGCCGGCACACGTCGTACCAGGGCCCCAGCGGGGTGAGCGCGGGACGGGCCTTGACCTCGCTGGCGGGGCCGGAGGCCTCGCCAGCGACGGCGAGGCGCTCGGTCACCAGGTCGATCAGCCCGCCCACGTAGGCCGGGTGGATGCCCGGGGTGGGGACGCGCTCGGCGTGCAGGCCGGCCTCGGTGGCCGTCTCCATGGCCTCCTCGTCGAGGTCCCACAGGACCTCCATGTGGTCCGAGACGAACCCCAGCGGGACGATGACCACGGCCTTGGTGCCCTGCTCGGCGAGCTCGGTGATCGCGTCGTTGATGTCGGGCTCGAGCCACGGGGTGCTCGGGGCGCCGCTGCGGGACTGGTAGACCAGGGACCACGGCACCGCGGCCAGGTGGGCCGCCGAGCCACCCGTCCCCAGGTCGCCGCCGGCCCCGGCGCTGGCCATGACGACCTCGGCCACGGCACGGTGCTGGGCGGCGTACGCGCCGTCGGGCCCGAGGTTCGCGACGGGCGGGCCCGAGGACACCGCCGTCGTCGTCGGGATGGAGTGGGTCGCGAAGAGCACGTGGGCCTCGCGCGCCAGGTCGATCTCGGGGAGCTTCTCCTGGGTGCGGAGCAGCGCCTCGCGCACGCCCTCGACGAAGGGGGTGACGAAGCCGGGGTGGTCGAAGTACTGGCGCACCTTGTCGATGTGCATCTCGCCCTCGAGGCCCGTCTCGATGAGGGCCTCGGCGAGGTCCTCGCGGTACTGGCGGCAGGAGGAGTACGAGGAGTACGCGCTGGTCACCACGGCGAGCAGGCGCCGGTGGCCCGCCGCGTGGGCCTCACGCACGGCGTCGGTGAGGAAGGGGTCCCAGTTGCGGTTGCCCCACAGCACGGGAAGGTCGATGCCACGGGACTCGAGCTCGGCGGCCAGCGCGGCCTGCAGGGCTCGGTTCTGGTCGTTGATCGGGCTCACCCCGCCGAAGTGGCGGTAGTGGTGCGCGACCTCCTCGAGGCGCTCGTCCGGGATGCCGCGGCCGCGGGTGACGTTCCGCAGGAACGGCAGGACGTCGTCCTGGCCCTCGGGGCCGCCGAAGGAGACCAGCAGGATCGCGTCGTAGGGCGCGGGGGCCTGCGGCTCACGGTCGGGCAGCGTCTGCGGCCCCACCTCGGTGGCTCGGACGAACTCAGGACCGGACTCGACCGGTGTGCTCACAGCAGGACCTCCGCGACCTCGTCGACCTCGATGCGCCGTCCGGTGAAGAAGGGGACCTCCTCGCGCACGTGGCGACGCGCGTCGGTCTCACGCAGGTAGCGCATGAGGTCGACCAGCTCCACGAGCTCGTCGGCCTCGAGACCGAGGATCCACTCGTAGTCGCCCAGCGTGAACGAGGCGACCGTGTTGGACAGCACCTGGGGGTACTCACGGCCCATGCGGCCGTGCTGACCGAGCATCGCACGACGCTCCTCGGTCGGCAGCAGGTACCACTCGTAGGACCGGACGAAGGGGTACACGGTGATCCACTGCTTGGGCGTGGTGTCCCGCATGTAGGCCGGCAGGTGGTTGGCGCTGAACTCGGCCGGGCGGTGCACCCCCATGGCGGACCAGCTCGGGGTGAGCGGGGCGAGCTCGGTGGTGCGGCGCAGCCGGCGGATCGCGGCCTGCAGGCCCTCGGGGCTCTCGCCGTGCAGCCAGATCATCAGGTCGGCGTCGGCGCGCATGCCCGAGACGTCGTAGACCCCGCGCAGCTCGACACCCTCGCCGGGCTCGACGGCGGCGTGGGCGAGGTCGGGCAGGGGCGTGGTGGGCCGCGGGTAGGTCGGCGCGTCGGGACGGCGCAGCACCGTCCAGAGGGTCCAGGCCCCGGGCTCGGGGACGTCCTGCACGGCATCGGCTGCAGAGGTCATGGGTGAAGTCTGGTGGAGCAGAAGGAAATGCGAAAATCCACGGCGCCCGCACCTGAGATGACAGGTCGTCAGAACATTCGGACACCATGTCAGAAAGGGAGATCCCTCCTGTTCCCGGGGGTGGCGACGATGCCTTTCCGGTGTCCTCCTCGATCTATTCCGACCGGTCGCGTGACAGGTCTCACACGAGGGAGGCGGCGACCCGGCGGGCGTCGGCCACCACGGCCGCCAGACCGGTCCCTGCGAGCCACGCCCCCGCGGCGTGCAGCCCCGGCTGGGCGGTGAGCTCCGCCCGCAGCCGAGCCACCTGGGCGCCGTGCCCGGGCCGCGTCGGGTTGAGGCCGTGGCGCCACGTCGTCCGCCCGAACCCGCGCACCTGGTCGAGCTCGAGGGGCACGCCCAGCAGCGTCGCGGCGTCTGCCAGGGCCGTCTCGCGCAGGTCGTCGCCGAGGTCCGCCGCGACCTCGGGGGATGCCTCGGCCGAGGGGCCCGCGGGCCGTCCCGCCCAGCCGTAGGACAGGCGCAGCACGTGCCGCCCGGGCCCCGCGGTCTGCGCGAGCCAGGCCCACTTCGCCGTCGCGTGGGTCAGGGCCTTGGCCCGCACCCCGGGGGCGCCCAGGGCGACGAGCACCCCGGTCCCGCGCGGGGCCTGGTCGAGCACCGGGGCGTCGACCACGAGGGTCGCGAGCACCACCCCGTTGGGCGGCCCGGTCATCGCGGTGGCGGCCGGGGCGTGCGGGGCGAGCAGGCGCACGGCGGCGTCGTTGTCGAGGGCCACCACCACCTGCGAGGCCACCACCGGGCCCGCCGTCGTGCCGATGGTCCAGGTGCCCCCGGCCCGCTCGAGGGACTCGGCGCGAGTCCCGGTGCGGACGTCGACCCCTTGCGCCACGGAGTCCTCCCACAGGGCCGTGACCAGGCGGTTCATCCCACCCCGCAGGCCCGCGACGGCGGCTCCGGCGGGGGCGGCGGCGCGCATCGCCGTCACGGCGCCGGCCAGCGACCCGTGCTCGAGCACCAGCTCACGCAGCCCGGGCAGCACCCCCAGGTCGACGTCGTCGGGCCGGGCCGAGTGGACCCCGGTGACCACGGGGTCCACGAGGCGGTCGAGCACGCGACGGCCCTGGCGCGCCCGCACCAGCTGGCCCAGGCTCACCGGCTCGGCGCCCAGGCCCACGCGGGCCGGCAGCCAGCGGTCCAGGCCCGCCCGGGCCGCGCCCAGCACCCCGACCGCCCGCCGCACGTCGGCGGCCCACGGCGTCCCTGGGATGCCCAGGGCGCCCGTGCGGGGCAGCGGGGCGGCGCCGTGCGGACCGTGCACCCACGCCGCCCCCGCGGCCGGGAGCACGACGTCCTCGGCCAGGTCCAGCTCCTCGATCAGCCGCGGGACGGCGGGGGAGCGGGTCGCGTAGGACTCCGCCCCCGCGTCGAGCCGCAGCCCGTCGACCTCGTGCACGCCGATGCAGCCACCGGGGCGGTCCCGCGCCTCGAGGAGCACCACCTCGCGTCCCGCGATCGCGAGGTCTCGGGCCGTGACCAGACCCGCGACCCCACCCCCGACGACGACCACGGGAGCGGGCATCACAGCTCCCCGTGGGCCAGGCGGACGATGCGCGTGAGCACCTCGGGGTCGGTGGTCGGGGGCACGCCGTGACCCAGGTTGAGCACGTGACCTGGGGCTTCGCTGCCCTGCGCGATGACCTCGCGGACGTGGGCCTCGAGGGCCGGCCACGGGGCTCCGAGCAGCGCGGGGTCGATGTTCCCCTGCACCACGGTCGTCCCGCCGAGGCGTCGGTTGGCCTCGGCCAGCCCGATGCGGTGGTCCACCCCGACGACGTCGGCGCCGACGTCCCGCATGGCCGCGAGCAGCTCACCCGTGCCGGTGCCGAAGTGGACCACCGGCACGTCGAGGTCGGCCACGTGGGTCAGCGCCCGGCGTGACGCCGGGGCCACGTACGCCTCGTAGTCGGCCAGGGACAGCGAGCCCGCCCACGAGTCGAAGAGCTGCGCGGCGCTGGTGCCGGCGAGCACCTGCGCCCGCAGGAACGCCCCGGTCACGTCGGCCGCCCAGTCCATGAGGGCCTGCCAGGTCTCGGGCTCGGCGTGCATGAGCGTGCGGGCCCGCAGCTGGTCCTTCGACGGGCCGCCCTCGACCAGGTAGCTGGCCAGGGTGAACGGTGCCCCGGCGAAGCCGATGAGCGGGGTCTGGCCGAGCTCGGCGACCGTGCGGGCCACCCCCTCGGTGATCGGCGCGAGGGCCGCGGGGTCGATCGGACGCAACCGGGCGACGTCGGCCGCGGTGCGGACCGGGTCCGCGAAGACCGGGCCGGTGCCCGGGACGATGTCCACGTCCACCCCGGCCAGCAGCAGGGGCACCACGATGTCGCTGAAGAAGATCCCGGCGTCCACCCCGTGGCGGCGCACGGGCTGCAGGGTGATCTCGCTCGCCATGGCCGGGTCCAGGCAGGCGTCGAGCATCGCGGTGCCCTCGCGCAGGGCCCGGTACTCGGGCAGGGACCGGCCGGCCTGACGCATGAACCACACCGGGACGTGCCCCGTCCGCGAGGTGGTCACCGGGCCCGCGGAGGCCGTGTGGCCTTCGTCACGAGAATGCCCGTCACGGCCCGCGCGGAATGCCCGGACGAGCGCGGAACCGGCCGTGCGGCCGTCGATCAAGGGATGGTTCTGAGGGAGATTCACCCTGCGATTGTGCCGAACATTCTTCCGCCTGGTTCAATCGGGCCGTTGTGGTGCTGATGACCCTGACGGCGTCCCACCGCGATCTGGACCTGGATGTCCTCGAGCAGCTGAGCTCGGGAGCGCACTCCGTCGGCTCCGAGGTCGTGGCGGACAGCCACGAGATCACCGGTTGCGTCGTGCTCGCTACGTGCAACCGGTTCGAGGTGTACCTGGATGTCGCCGAGACCTGTGCCGGTCCCGAGACCGCCCTCGACGCCGTGACGGCCACGGTCGCCCGCACCAGCGGCCTCCCGCAGGCCGACGTGCAGGACTCCCTGCAGGCGCGGGTGGGTCCCGAGGTCGGCCGGCACCTCTTCGCGGTGGCCTCGGGCCTGGACTCGATGGTCATCGGTGAGCGCGAGGTCGCCGGGCAGGTGCGCCGCGCCCTGCACACCGCCCGCACCGAGCGCACGACCTCCCCGCGCCTCGAGCGCCTCTTCCAGACCGCGTCGCGCACCTCGCGGGCCGTGGGTGCCCAGACCGGGCTCGGCGGCACGGGCCGCTCGGTGGTCGGTGTCGCCCTCGACCTCGCCGCCGAGGCCCTCGTCGAGAGCGACCTCGAGCTCGCCCAGGCCCGGGTCCTCCTGGTCGGCACCGGCTCCTACGCCGGGGCCAGCGTGACGGCCCTGCGCGCTCGGGGCGTCACGGACGTCGCCGTCCACTCGCCGTCGGGGCGGGCCGCAGGCTTCGCGGCCGAGCGCGGGCTCGAGGCCGTCGAGCCCGGGACCCTCGACGCCCAGCTCGCCCGGGCCGACGTCGTGCTGTCCTGCAGCGGTGCCCTCGGGCCGGTGGTCGACGCCGCGATGGTGGTCGACGCGCGCCGCCGGTCGGTGGACGACGACGGGCGGCCGCGCCCCGTGGTCCTCATCGACCTGGCCCTGCACCACGACATCGACCCCCAGGCCGCCCAGGTGCCCGGCGTGCACCTCATCGACCTCGCGACCGTGCAGCAGCACTCGCCCACCACCGTGAGCCCCGCGGTCGAGGCCGGGCTCGAGATCGTCGCCCGCAGCGCCGCCGAGTTCGAGGCCGGGCTCGCCGAGCAGGAGCTCGTGCCCGAGGTCGTGGCCCTGCGCGCGCGCGTCGAGGCCCAGGTCGCCGCCGAGGTCGCCCGGGTCGCCGCCCGGCAGGGACCCGAGGCAGCGGCCCAGGTCGAGCGCTCGCTGCGGCGGGTCAGCGCCGCCCTGCTGCACCAGCCCACGGTCCGGGCCCGCGAGCACGCCCGGGCGGGGCGCGCCGAGGAGTACCGCGACGGCCTGGCCGCGGTCTTCGGCATCGAGCCCGAGGGCCCAGCGACAGACGGCCCGGCCCCGGACGGTCCCGTCTAGGAGCCGCTCGCCATCGCCGCGACCTCTTGCGTGACCTGCTGGACGGCGGAGGTCATCGCGCCGATCGAGGACCGGGCCTGGCCGGTGGCCGCACCCTGCTCCTCGACCGCCGCGGCGATCGTCGTCTGGGCGTGGACCACCTCGGCGATCGCCCGGTCGATGCCGCTGGTCCCGACCAGGGCCTCCTGGGTGCCGCTCTGGACGCTCGCCACGACGGCCTCGATCTGGTCGGTCGCACGAGCCGTCTGCCCGGCGAGCTCCTTGACCTCCTGGGCGACCACGCTGAAGCCCTTGCCCGACTCACCGGCGCGGGCGGCCTCGATGGTCGCGTTGAGGGCGAGGAGGTTGGTCTGCTCGGCGATCGAGGTGATGGTGCGGGCGATCTCTGCGATCTGGCTGGTGGCCTCCTCGAGGCCACGCATGGTGGCCGCCGAGGCGGAGACCTTCGCGGCGGCGTCCTGGGCCGAGGTCGAGGCCTGGGACGCTGCCTGACCGATCTCCGAGGCCGCCTCGACCAGCCCGTCCATGACCTGCGCGGCGTTCTCCGCGCCGTCGGTCAGGTTCGCACCGGCAGCGGTCAGGGTGACCAGCCGACGCTCGAGCTCGACCGTGCGCTCCTGACGGGCCTCGAGCCCGCGCTGGGCCTCGGCTGCCGCGCGCTGCTGGGACTCGGCGAGCTCGGCCTGGGCCGCGAGCTGCTCGGCGGCGGTCGCCTCGGCACGGGCCTGCTCGACCCGCCGGGAGGCGTCGGCCTGCTCGGTGAACTTCCAGCTCGTGGCCAGTGCCGCGCACTCGGCGAGCAGCAGCACGGCGTGGATGCTCGCCCACAGCAGCGGGTTGGCCTGCGCCTCACCCTCCGAGAAGACCAGCGACGGGTCGACCAGGCTCATCCCGACGTGATGCACCGCCACGATCGCGACCGCCACGAGGAAGGGCGTCCACGCCTGGTAGAGGGCGACGAAGGCCACGACGACGAAGAAGTGCAGGTGCAGGTCGGTGATCCCGCCCGAGACGTGCACCAGGACCACGCTCGAGAGCACCAGCCCGCTGCTCACGGCCGCGGCGCGCACCAGCTGGGAGCCGCCGACGCGCCCGACGACCAGGAGCGCGAGGATCAGGCCGAGGCCCACCCACCCCATCCACGCGTGGTCGCCCCCGGTGGCGTGGTGCCCGCCGGGGTGCCAGAACGGGGCGAGCGCCGCCAGCACCGGGACGTGCGCGGCCAGCACCCAGGACAACGCGTCGTGCCGGGTCCGGAACGAGGCCTCGTCGAGGCGCACCCCGCGGGGGAGCCACCGGGCGGGTCCGCTCAGCTGCGGGGCGGTCGTGCTCGGGGCTGGGCCAGGCCGGGACGCGGCGGGTGACGGCGTCGTCCGGCCCCCAGGGGGAAGGGTCATGCCATGTGATCGGACGCGTTCGCGCAGGTCTGAGGGGGTGCGGGGGTGAAACGCCTCAGAGGTCGAGCAGCCCCACGAGCTCCTCGGCAGCCCCCGTGTACGAGGCGGGGGTCATGGCGCTGAGCCGTGCCGCGACGTCCTCGGGCAGGCCCAGGGTCGCGACGAAGGCGCGCAGGTCCTCTCCGGTGATGCGGCGACCGCGGGTCAGCTCCTTGAGCCGCTCGTACGGCTCGTCCATGCCGGGCACCCCCGCGACCCCCGCGGCGCGCATCGCCGACTGGACGGCCTCGCCGAGCACCTCCCAGTTCGCGTCGAGGTCGCGGGCCATCGCAGCCGGGTCCGCGTCGAGGCCCGCGAGGCCACGCCGCACGTTGTCGATCGCGAGCAGCGAGTGGCCGAAGGCCGGTCCGATGTTGCGCTGTGTCGTGGAGTCCGTGAGGTCCCGCTGCAGCCGTGAGGTCACCAGGGTCGCGCCCAGGGTGTCCAGCAGCGCGCTGGACATCTCGAGGTTCGCCTCGGCGTTCTCGAAGCGGATCGGGTTCACCTTGTGCGGCATGGTCGAGGACCCCACCGTGCCCTGGCCGCGCACCTGGATGAAGTAGCCCATCGAGATGTAGGTCCACACGTCCGTGGCCAGGTTGTGCAGGATGCGGTTGAACCGCGCGACGTCCGCGTAGAGCTCGGCCTGCCAGTCGTGGGACTCGATCTGGGTGGTCAGCGGGTTCCACGTCAGGCCCAGGTGCTCGACGAAGCTGCGCGAGACCCCGACCCAGTCGGCCTCGGGCACGGCGGCCAGGTGCGCTCCGTACGTCCCGGTCGCACCGTTGATCTTGCCCAGGTACTCGGCCCCCTCGATGCGTCGCAGCTGGCGGCCCAGGCGGTGGGCCAGGACCGCGAGCTCCTTGCCGAGGGTCGTGGGGGTGGCGGGCTGGCCGTGGGTCCGGGCCAGCATCGGGACCCCGGCGTGCTCGCGGGCCATGGCGGCGAGCTCGGCGACGAGGGCCCGTGCCGCCGGGAGCCACACCTGCTGGACGGCGCCCTGCACCATGAGGGAGTAGGAGAGGTTGTTGACGTCCTCGCTGGTGCACGCGAAGTGCACCAGCTCGCTCACCGCAGGGAGCGAGGTGCCCTCGCCGAGCACCTCGGAGGCCTGGGCGATCCGAGCCTTGAGCAGGTACTCGACAGCCTTGACGTCGTGCACGGTGACCCGTTCGGTCTCGGCCAGCTCGGCGACGGTCCCGGCGTCGAAGGTCTCGACCACGCTGCGCAGGTAGGCGCGCTCGGCCTCGGTGAGCACCGGAGCCCCGGGCACCACCTGCTGCGAGGTCAGGTGGATCAGCCACTCGACCTCGACGTGCACGCGCTCACGGTTGAGAGCCGCCTCGGAGAGGTGGTCCACCAAGGGGGCGACGGCCTTCCGGTAGCGCCCGTCCAGGGGGCCGAGAGCGATCGGCGGGTCGACCTCGGCGAGCCGACGGCGGCCGCCGTCGGCGTGGGAGGCGTGGGTCGAGGAGGTCCCGGGCTCGGTCTGCGACATGCGGGCAATCCTTCCACGGGGCGTCGGCCCACCGGGCGAAGCCCGCGTCGGCTGGGATGATGTGGCGGTGGGCCGGACGACGAGGGCGGGCACCGAGGGGCCGCGGGGGCCAGACCCTGTCGGTGAGCCGCCCCCTGTCCGGAGCCGCCCCGACGGTCCACCGCCCCGCGGGGTCGCCGCGGTCCTGCTCGTCGGAGTGGCCGTCGTCGCGGGGGCCCTGGCCGGGCCCTGGGAGCTGACCTTCCGCTCGCGCGGCGCGCCGGTCGAGCAGCCCTTGCCCGAGGCCGTCCAGCCACCCGTGCCCTCGCCCACCGCGGACCCCTTCCTCCGCGAGCTCGAGCGGCTCGACGTCGAGCCGTGGGACCTGCGCTGGCTCGCGGGCGTGGTGCTGACCCTGGTCTTCCTGGGCGTCGCGTTCCTGGTGCTGCAGTGGTGGCGGCGCCGACTGCCCGGGCGCTCGGAGCCCGGCCCCCCGGACCCCGCCGACGTCGCTGCCCTGGGCGTGGTCGCCGTCGGCAGCGACGCCGAGCCCGACCTGCCGGCCCTGCGCGACGGCGTAGCCGGGGCCGGGGCCCGGCTGAGGGTCCTGCAGAACCCGGGGGACGCCGTGATCGCGGCCTGGGTCGCCCTCGAGGAGGCCGCGGCCCGCTCAGGGGTGCCCCGGGCGCCGTCGTCGACCCCGACCGAGTTCACGGTCACCGTCCTGGACCGGACCGCGGTCGATCCCGGGGCGACCCGCGCCCTGCTGGCCCTGTACCTGCGCGCCAGGTTCGGGGGTCAGCGTCTGGGGCCCGAGGACGTCGCGGCGGCCACCGCCGCGATCACCACCCTGGGCGCCGGGCTCGAGGGTGACGCGTGACGGGGGCAGCCGCCGTGCGTGCCGCGGCGCTGCGCGGGTGGTGGGCCGTGGCGGGCCGGCCCGCAGCCCGCCCGGTGCTCGTGGGCCTCGCGGTGACCCTCGTCGGCGCGATGGTCGGCCTGTACCCGGCGGACGCCCTGCTCGTCGGGGCGGTGACCGCGGTGGTGGTCGCCCTGTCCCTGACCGCCACGGTCGGTGAGGAGTACGTGTGGCCCGAGGACCGCTACGAGGCCGTCGACGGCACGCGGCGCGAGATAGCCACCCTGACCTGGGCCTTCGTCGGGCGTGAGGGCAAGGTCTCCGAGGCCGCGGTCCGCCAGCTGCGCGCCGTGGCCCGGCGCCGGCTCGCACGGCACGGCCTGGCTCTCGACGAGACCCTCCAGGGGGACCCCTCTCACACGGCCCGCGCCCAGGAGCTCGTCGGCCAGCGCGCCTGGCGGGTGCTCAGCGCCCCCGGCGGGTGGATGCCGACCCAGCACGAGGTCACCCACTGCGTGCGCGCCCTCGAGCAGATCCACCCCGACCTCACCCGTACCGCCGACGGAAGGCAGCCGCAGTGACCCAGGACTCCACCGACCAGCCCCGCCGCCAGACCGAGCCCCTCCCGGTGGGGAAGGTCGCGGCGGCCTGCACCGAGGTGCTGGACGAGGTGGGCACCGCGGTCGTCGGCATGCACGGCGCCCTGCGCACGGCCCTGGCCGCGGTGCTCGCGGGGGGCCACGTGCTCTTCGAGGACGTGCCCGGCCTGGGCAAGACCCTCGCGGCCCGCAGCCTCGCCACGGCCCTGGGGCTGGAGTTCCGGCGCATCCAGTGCACCCCGGACCTGCTCCCCTCGGACATCACCGGCTCGGCCGTGTGGGACCCCGAGGCCACGGCCTTCCGCTTCCGCCCCGGTCCCGTCTTCGCCGGGCTGCTGCTCGCCGACGAGATCAACCGCACCGCCCCCAAGACGCAGTCGGCCCTGCTCGAGGCCATGGCCGAGCGCCAGGTCACCGTCGACGGCACCACCTACCCGATGGCCGAGCCCTTCCACGTCATGGCGACCTCCAACCCGGTCGAGTACGAGGGCACCTACCCGCTGCCCGAGGCCCAGCTCGACCGCTTCATGGTGCGGCTCGCGGTCGGCTACCCCTCGCACGCGGCCGAGACCGACGTGCTCGCCCGCCGTCTGGCCCGACGTCGCGAGGAGGCCCCGGTCCGGCGCGTGGTGGACGCCCCGACCCTCCTGGCGATGCAGGCCGGCGTCGAGGACGTGCACGTGGACACCGACGTGCTGGGCTACTGCGTGGACCTCGCGGCGGCGACCCGTGAGCACGACGCCGTCGAGGTGGGGGCCTCCCCCCGCGGCTCGCAGGCCCTGGTCCTGGTGTCCCGGGCGCTCGCGGTGCTCTCGGGCCGGTCCTTCGTCACCCCCGAGGACGTCAAGGAGGTCGCCGTGCCGGCCCTCGCCCACCGGATCACCCTGACCCCGTCGACCTGGGCGGCCGGTGTCGCGGCCGAGGACGTGGTGCGTGAGGTCCTGGGCCGGGTGCCGACCCCCGCGGCGACCCCGGGGGCCTGAGGTGTCCGCCGGGGCGTGGGAGGGGCGCGACGAGCCGTGGGGTCTGCGGCCGCCCTCGGACGGCGCCGCCGAGCGAGCCCGGCTCGAGGAGCGCGCCCGCGCGCCGTGGGCCGTCGGCGGCCTGCTGGCCTGGTCCCTCGCCGCGGGGCTCCTGCTGCTCACCCTGGGCGGTCTGGGCGGTCGCCCGGACCTCGCCCTGCTGGGCGTGCCCGCGGTGCTCGGCTCGCTGTGGGGGCTGTGGACCCGGCCGCGCGGCGAGGTGTGGGTCGACGTCGAGAGGGCTGACGGCGGGACCGGCGGCTCGGGTGGCCTCGAGGCCCGGGTACGGCTGACGGCACCCCCTGGCACGGAGGCCGTGCGGCTGCGGGTCGGACGGCTGAGCCACGGCACCACCGAGGCCCTGGTCGACGTGCCGCTCACCCGGGTGCTCGGGGTGTCCGCCACCTCGGTCCGCACCGGGGCCCAGGAGCTCTTCGCGGTCGAGCACCAGGGCCTGGGGCCCGGCACCTACCTCACCGGACCGGTCGGCCAGATGCCCGCGGGCCGCGTCGTGGTGCTGCCGCGCGGGCGCCGGATGCCCGGGCTGCCCCTGCCGCTGCGCCTGAGGGGACTCACCGGCCAGCACGAGTCCCGGCGCCCGGGGGACGGCGGAGGCCTGCGCGACGTGCACCCCTTCGCCCCGGGGGACAGCCCGCGGCGGGTCGACTGGCGGGTCACCGCTCGCCGCTCGCCGCAGCTCGAGGAGCTCTACGTGCGCCGCACCGTCGCCCTCGCCGAGGCCCCGGTCACCCTCGTGGTCGACTCCCGGGACGACGTCGGGCCCGACGTCTCGACCTGGTCCGGGCTGCGCCCCATCCGGCCCGACGACGCGACCTCCCTCGACCTCGCGCGGCAGGCGGCCGCGACGATCGCCGAGGGCTACCTCGGCGCGGGGGACCGGGTGGGGGTCGAGGACCTCGGCGTCCGGCGACGCGCCCTGCGCCCCGGGGCCGGGCGGCGCCAGCTCGACCGCATCGTCCACCAGCTCGCTCTGCTCCGCCCCGAGGGGCAGCCCGCGCGCCGGCTGCGAGCCCCGCACCTGCCCGCGGGCTCGCTGGTCTACCTGGTCTCGACCTTCCTCGATCCCGAGCCTGCGCAGCTCGCCCAGGTGTGGCGCCGGGCCGGGCACCGCGTGATCGCGGTCGACGTGCTGCCGCGGCTGCGCGAGCAGGGCCTCGAGCGCCGCGAGCTGCTGGCCCTGCGGATCCTGCGGATGGACCGCGAGGACCGGCTCGCCGAGCTGGTCGCCGGGGGCAGCGAGCTGGTGCGCTGGGCCGAGCCCGAGGAGGCGACCCGCGGGCTGCTGCAGCTCGCCCGCGCGCACCGGCGGCCCGGGGCGGGGGTCGGGAGGTGAGCCCGGGCGTCGTCGACCGGCTCCGGGCGCTGCTCCGGATGACGCCCCGCCCGGGCGTCGAACCGGCCGTTCCCCCGGCCCCCGAGGTGCGGCTCGACCTCGCCGTCGCCGTGCCCGGCGCCCTGGTCCGGCTCGTGCCGGCCGCGGCGATGCTGGGCGCGATGCTGCTCGCCGGACCGGGACCGGTCGGCGTGACCTTCGGCCTCGGGGCGGCTGCGGCGGTCACGTGGTGGCCGGGCTCACCCGCGGCCCCGGTCTTCCTGCTGCTCGTGGCCCTGTGGGTGTTCTCAGGCCCCGACCTGCTCGCGGAGCCCGCGGCGGGAGGTGCGGAGACGGTGCGCGCTGCCCTGCTGGTGCTCGCGGTGCACCTGGTGCTGCGCGGGGCGGCCCTGGCGCAGCACGTGGGCTGGCGCAGCCTGGTCGAGGGACGGCTGCTGGCTCGGATCGGCCGGTCGGTGCTCGCCGTGCAGGTCGTGGCCCAGGTGATGCTCCTGGCCGTGGTCTGGGTCCGCAGCGGACTGGGCGGCCCGGGCCCCGGGCAGGGCTGGGTCCGCCTCGTGGCGGTGGCTGCGGCGGTGGCCGTCGTGGTGCTCCTGGTTCCCGGGGGATGGCTGCGCCGGCGCCCCAATGTCTCGGCTGAGTAACGATCCACCGGGTACCTGGGGGGGTGTCACGACGAGATCATGACATGGTCAAGGGTCGGTATCGCCACTGGTCAGTCCGGCTTTCCCGGGGGTGTCGCAGGGGACATTCCGGGTGGTCACAGGACGCATCACGCGCCTTGAACCCTGCGCGAGTGCGTGCCTAGGTTGGTCGTTGCGCCATGACCATTCGGGGCGATTCATCCTGCGTTGCGGGCCTTGGGGCCTTCGGCAGTGGGGCCTTGCCTCGTTCAAACCGAAGGGAATTTCATGACGAGCAACTCTCGTAGGAACCGTGCGTTGACCGCCGGGGTCAGCATCCTGGCCCTGGGCCTGCTGGGTGCCTGCAGCGGCGACGCGGACACCGACGCGAACGGCGAGGAGGCCGCCGGGTCCGGCGGCGGGGCGCTGGCCGCCGCGCAGGAGGCCGGCACGATCACCGTCGGGATCGCCGGCGAGGAGCCCTACAGCTTCCTCGACGAGAACGGCGAGCTCAGCGGAGCGGTCATCGCCCTGCACGAGGAGGTGTTCGCCGAGCTCGGCATCGACAACGTCGAGGGCCAGCTGGTCGAGTGGGACTCCCTCATCCCCGGGCTCAACGCGGGCCGGTTCGACGCGATCAGCGCCGGCATGTCGATCCTGCCGGACCGGTGCGACCAGGCCGCGTTCAGCATCCCCGAGATCATGTACACCACCGCGCTCCTCGTCCCCGAGGGCAACCCGATGGACCTGCACGACATGCAGGACGTCGCCGAGGCCGAGGGCATCACGTTCTCCGCGATGAGCGGTGCGATCGAGGACGGCTACGCGAGCGACCTGGGCGTCGACGTCATGGCGGTCGGCTCCCCGAGCGACGGTCTGGACGCCGTCGTCAGCGGCCGTGCCGACGTGTTCGCCCTCACCGGCATCTCGCTGCGTGCCCTGGCCGAGAACAACCCCGACGCCCCGGTCGAGGTGACCGACGCCTTCGTCGCCGTGGTCGACGGCAAGGAGCAGGTCGGCGCGGGCGCCACCGTCTTCCGCGAGGGCGACGACGACCTGCGCGAGGCCTACAACGAGGCCTCGGCGCAGATCATCGGCGACACGGCCGAGTTCGAGCGGGTGCTCGGGCCCTACGGCTTCAGCGACGCCGAGCGTCCCACCGAGGACATCACGACCGAGATGCTGTGCGCCGGCGAGCTCCCCGACGCCGAGTGATCGAGCGGTTCCTTGGAACTCCTTGAGTCGTTGCTGGATGCCTGGCCACAGCTGTGGTCAGGCATCCAGATCACTCTCGGGCTCTCGCTCGGGGGCGCCGCGCTGGCCTTCGCCGTCGCGGTCGTCCTCGGGCTGGGGGCCATCTCCGAGGTGGCGGTGCTGCGGGGGATCTCCCGCGTCGTCGTGGAGTTCTTCCGCGGCACCTCCCTCGTGGTGCAGCTGTTCTGGCTGTTCTTCGTCCTGCCGCAGTTCGGGCTCCGCATGGACTCGATGCTCACCGGCATCATCGCCCTCGGCCTCAACTACGGCGCCTACGGCGCTGAGGTGGTCCGTGGCTCGCTGAACGCCGTACCCAAGGCGCAGTGGGAGGGGACCACCGCCCTGTCGATGTCCTGGGTGACCAAGATGCGCCGGATCATCTGGCCCCAGGCCTGGGCGCTCATGCTGCCCGGGCTCAACAACCTCATGGTGATGCTGGTCAAGGGCACGGCCCTGGCGCTGCTGATCTTCCTGCACGACCTCACGTTCGTGGTCGACAACCTGCGCCGGACCGAGGGCACGTACTTCGCCTTCGGCGTCGGGTTCGCGCTCTACTACCTCATCTCCCTCGGGTTCTCCTCGATCCTGCGGGCCCTCGAGCTCAGGGCCCAGCGCAAGCTCGGGCTCAAGCCCACCAGGGCGCAGACCACGAAGGCGACAGCAGGGGCGGTGGCGTGATGAACAGCTTCAGCTGGGACTGGGAGGCCGCCGGCGAGGCGTTCCCCGTGCTGCTCCGCTCCTTCGTCGAGATCACCCTGCTGCTGACCGTGGTGGGCACGATCATCGCCGCGGTGCTCGGGCTGATCTGGGCCCTCGCGCTGCGTGAGCTGCCCACGCCGATCGCCAAGGTGCTCGCCTGGGTGCTCGACGTCATCCGGATGACGCCGCTGCCGCTGCAGGCCTTCTTCTTGTACTACGTCTTCGTGCAGCTCGACGTCATGACGATCGCGTACATCGTGCTCGGCGTGCACTACTCGACCTACATGGCCGAGTCCTACCGCGCCGGGATCGAGTCGATCCGCAAGGGGCAGTGGGAGGCGGCCACCGCCCTCTCCCTGCCCAAGGGCCGCACCTGGCGGGCGGTCATCATCCCGCAGGCCCTGCGCGCGACCCTGCCCTCGCTGGGCAACTGGTCGATCGCGATGTTCAAGGACACCCCGTTCCTCATCGTCATCGGCGTCGCGGAGATGGTCACCCAGGCCCGCAGGTTCGGGGCCAACGAGTTCACCTACGTCGAGGCGTTCACCATCGCCGGGCTGATCTTCCTCGCCGCCAGCTACCCCACGGCCGTGCTCATGCGCCGAATGGAGAAGAAACTTGCCTACTGACAGCGGCTCCCAGCCGCAGACGAGCGCTCCGGGCAGCGGGGACACCCCCCGGATCGTGTTCGACGACGTGGTCAAGAAGTTCGGTGACACCGTCGTCCTCAACGGGCTCAACTTCACGGTCGACAAGGGCGAGCGAGTCACCCTGATCGGCCCCAGCGGCTCGGGCAAGACGACGATCCTGCGCCTGCTCATGACCCTCGAGCACCTCACCGACGGGTACATCTACGTCGACGGCGACCCGCTCACCCACGAGCTGCGCAACGGCAAGCGCGTCGAGCGCAAGGCCAAGGACGTGGCGAACGTCCGCCGTCGGATCGGCATGGTGTTCCAGCAGTTCAACCTGTTCCCCAACATGAACGTGCTGGAGAACATCACCGAGGCCCCGGTGCACGTCCTCGGCCGCTCCAAGGCGGAGGCCGAGCGTCGCGGTCGGGAGCTGCTCGAGCAGGTCGGTCTGGGCGACCGGGCCGACGCCCACCCCATGCAGCTCTCAGGGGGGCAGCAGCAGCGCGTGGCCATCGCCCGTGCCCTGGCGATGGACCCCGAGATCCTGCTGCTGGACGAGGTCACCTCGGCGCTGGACCCTGAGCTGGTGGGGGAGGTCCTCGGCGTCCTGCGGGAGGTCGCGAGGAACACCGACATCACCATGCTGATCGTGACCCACGAGATGCAGTTCGCGCGGGACGTCTCCAACCGCGTGCTCATGTTCGACCAGGGCCGCATCATCGAGGAGGCCGCCCCCGACGTGATGTTCAGCGACCCCAAGGAGGAGCGCACCCAGGCCTTCCTCCAGGCGGTGCTCTAGGCACCACGGCCCGTCCACAGGCCGTGGTCCGGTCGGCGGGTCCCCAGCCCGGTCGGGCCTCCGCCGGGTTGCGGCACCGTCGCGCCTAGCGTCCTCCCCGCTGCCGGTCACGGCGGCCCGGGTCGCCCGCCCTCCGCGGCGTGCGGCCCGGCGGCGCGGCGGAGGGGTGTGCGGTGGCGTGGTTCGTGGGGGAGGACGGCGCCTGGGCGCACGAGTGGCGCGCGGTCCTCGCCGAGGTCCGGTCCCAGACCGACCAGGCCACCGGTCTGGCGCGCGCGGCACGGACCGACTCCTGGCAGGCGACGGCCGCGACCCGGTACCGCGATGAGCTCGACCTGCTCGAGC
Source organism: Actinotalea soli (assembly GCF_017565425.1). GTDB lineage: Bacteria > Actinomycetota > Actinomycetes > Actinomycetales > Cellulomonadaceae > Actinotalea > Actinotalea soli. Next base: position 47,290 of record NZ_JAGEMK010000002.1, on the reverse strand, counting down.
AGGAGCTGCGGCGGCTGACCGAGGCCGTCCTCGGGGCCGACCAGACCCTCGCGCGGCACGCGGAGTCCGCGGTCGCGCAGCGTGCAGCGATGGTCCCCGAGGGCCTCGACCCGACCTCGGCGGGGGCGGGGTGGCTCGTCCTCGGCGTGGGTCTGGCCGACCAGCTGGGCTCGCGATGAGCGCGGCCGCCCCACCGAGCGAGATCGTCCGGCCCCCGTCGGCCGACCTGGTCGGGCTCCCGCCCGGGGTCCGGGTCCGCGGCGGGTACGGCAGCACCCGGGTCCACCTCGACGAGCTCGAGCACGCGGCGGTCCTGCTCTGCCGTCTCGCGGAGCTCCTCGAGCACGCGGGCGCCCGGGCGCTGCGCCTGGGCGCGACCGTCGAGGACGCTGCCCGCTGGTCACCGACCACCGCGCAGGCTGCCCGTGAGGCCCTCGCCGAGGTCGCGACCCGACCCGGTGGCTGCCTCGCGGTGGCGGCCAGCGCCCGCGCCCTGGCCGCGGCCCTGCGCCTGGCGGCCGAGAGCTACCGGCAGGCCGATGCCCTCGTGTCCCGGCTCGGCGCGGCGATCCCGGCGACGGCGGCCGTCGGCGGGCTGGTGCTCGGTGAGGCAGGGCCGGTCGGCTGGGCCGCGGGCGCGGCGCTGACCGGCGTCGGCGCGCTCGCGGTGCTGACCCACGGGCTGGCTCGGTCCGGGGCTGCCACCCTGTCGGGTCAGGGCGCCTCCGCGCAGTGGCTGCCCACCTCCCCGCCGGACGCGAGGGTGGTCGAGCCTGCTGTCGCGGGCATCGCCGGCTTCCTCCTGGGTGCGCTGCCCGGACGCCGTCCTCTCGACCCGACCCCCGTCCCCGAGGCGGCCCGGGTGCTCGACACGGGGGTGCGCATCGCCTCGCCGCTGGCCGGGGTGCCCACCTCCTCGCTGGTGGTCGCGCCCAAGGTCGAGACCCCCAGCCCGTGGGGGCCGGACCGGACCCAGCCCCCGGCCCCGGACGGCGCCGGGGAGGTGCTGCGGCAGGTGGCCGACCACTACGCGCCGGGCGGCGGTGGGGACGGCACGGTGGGTGTCCAGGAGCTCACCCATCCCGACGGCACCCGCAGCTGGGTCGTCACGGTCCCCGGCACGCAGGACTGGTCCCCCCTGCCGGGCAGCAACCCGGCCGACCTCAGCAGCAACCTGCGGCTCATGGCCGAGCGGCCCGACGACGCCACCGAGGTGGTGCTCCGGGCCATGGCCGCCGCGCGGATCGAGCCCGGGGAGCCGGTGCTCCTGGCCGGGCACAGCCAGGGCGGGATCGCGGCGATGGAGGTCGCGGGCGACCCGCGTGCCGAGAGGTACTCGATCGCGGCGGTCGTCACGGCCGGGTCCCCGGTCGGCCACCTGCCCCTGAAGGACGGGGTCCAGGCCCTGCACCTCGAGCACGGGACGGACTACGTGCCGACCCTGGACGGCCGGGCCAACCCGACGGCGGGCAACCGCACCACCGTCGCGGTAGACCTGGCCGAGGCGGCCGACCCTGCGGACCGTGCAGCAGCTCTGTCCCCGGTGGCCGCGCACGACGCGCGTCGCTACGCGGCCACCGCGGACCGGCTCGCGGGCTCCGACCACGCCTCGCTGCGCGCGGTCGACCAGGCGATCCAGGGCGTGCTCGGGGGAGGGCAGGCCGAGGCGAGGATGATGCGGTTCACCGGGGTGCGGGTGCCCGAGGACCCCGCGGCGCTCAGTCCCGGCGGCCGGGGATGATCACGCTCAGCAGGAAGCTCACGATCGAGATGATCAGGCCACCCAGCACGGCCGTGCCGAAGCTCTCGATCCGCAGGCCGTACTCGGTCATCTCCGAGAGCCACCCGGTGAGCATGAGCATCAGGGCGTTCACCACGAGGGTGAACAGGCCGAGGGTGAGGATGTACAGCGGTAGCGAGATCAGCTTGACGATCGGCTTGACGACGGCGTTCACCACACCGAAGAGCAGGGCCACCAGGAGGAAGACGAGCACGGTCGTGCCGGTGTCGTCCCCTCCGACGACCTCGAGGCCGCTGAGGAGCTGGGTCGCGAGCCAGATCGCGACCGCGTTGACGAGGACTCGCAGGACGAAGCTCATGCGGTCATCGTTCCACGGAGGCCGGGAGCGCGCAGGGCGTCGGTGCGGGCGGTGGCATGCTGGTCGCGTGACGAGCCCCCAGGTGCCCCAGCGCCCCGCCGTGCAGAGCCTCCCCGCCTACGTCCCCGGGGCGCGTGCCGACCTCGGGCGGGCCCACAAGCTCTCCTCGAACGAGAACCCCTTCCCGCCGCTGCCCTCGGTGCGCGACGCGGTCGCCCGGGCGGCCGGCGCCCTCAACCGGTACCCCGACATGTTCGCGACCGAGCTGGTCGAGGCCCTCGCGGCCAAGCACCACGTCGAGGCCGGGTCGATCGTCGCGGGCTGCGGCTCGGTCGCCGTCCTCGGGCACGTGCTCCAGGGGTTCTGCGACGCGGGGGACGAGGTGGTCCACGCGTGGCGGTCCTTCGAGGCCTACCCGATCCTCGTCCAGCTGCAGGGCGCCGTCTCCGTCCCGGTGCCGCTCACGGTCGACGGCCGTCACGACCTCCCGGCGATGGCCGCGGCGGTCACCGAGCGCACCCGGGTGATGCTCGTGTGCTCCCCCAACAACCCCACCGGACCGGCGATCGGCCATGCCGAGCTGCTCGAGCTGCTGGCTGCCGTGCCCGAGCGGGTCCTCGTCGTGCTCGACGAGGCCTACGTCGAGTTCGTGCGGTCCGAGGACCCGATCGACAGCGAGCAGGTCCTCGCGGCGCACCCGAACGTCGTCGTCCTGCGGACCTTCTCCAAGGCGTACGGGCTCGCGGCCCTGCGGGTCGGCTACGCCGTGACCCACCCCGACCTCGCCCGCGCGGTGCGCACCGCGTCGACCCCCTTCGGCGTGAACCACCTCGCCCAGGTGGCCGCCATGGCCTCCCTCGAGGCCGAGGGGGAGCTCGCCGAACGCGTCGAGGCCGTGGTCGCCGAGCGCGAGCGGGTCGCCGAGCGGCTGCGGGCGCAGGGGTGGGGGCTGCCCGAGAGCCAGGCGAACTTCGTGTGGCTCCCCACGGCTGACCGGACGGTCGACCTCGCCTCGGCCGCCGCACGGCAGGGGGTCCTGGTGCGTCCCTTCGCGGGCGAGGGCATGCGGATCAGCATCGGCGAGGCCGCAGCGAACGACCGCGTGCTCGAGCTCACCCGGGCCTGGGGCGGGGCCTGAGCCTGCCGCGCCCCCAGCCCGACCGCGCCTCTCGCAGGGGGGCCGGTTGTGAGGGACGTCGGGAGTTGGCCTGGTCATGGGGGCCGTGGCAGGTTGGAGGGTGCTCACAACGGGTCCCTCCGGACCTTGTGGGCCCGAACAACCCCTAACCTACGGTGCCGTAGCCTACGCTGACGTAAGTTACTCGTTCGTCCACTCCGGAAGGACCCCACCGCGTGAACGAGCCCGACCTCGTCCAGCTGCTGAGCCCCACCGGGCACCGGGTGGACCACCCTGACTACACCCCCCGCATCGCCCACCTCGACGCCGAGGCCCTGCGCGGGATGCACCGTGACATGGTGCTCGCCCGCCGGGTCGACTCCGAGGCCACCTCGCTCCAGCGTCAGGGTGAGCTCGCCCTCTACGCCCAGGCCCTCGGCCAGGAGGCCGCGCAGGTCGGCTCGGCCCGGGCCCTGGCCACCCAGGACTACGTCTTCCCCTCCTACCGCGAGCACGCCGTCGCGCAGGTGCGAGGGGTGGACCCGGTCGACATCCTCAAGCTCTTCCGCGGGGTGGACCACGGCGGCTGGGACCCGGCCGAGCACAACGTGCACCTGTACACCCTGGTCATCGGCTCGCACACGCTGCACGCGACCGGCTACGCGATGGGCATCCAGCGCGACGGTCTGGTCGGTACCGGGGACCCGTCGCGCGACACCGCCGTCGTCGCCTACTTCGGGGACGGGGCCACCGCGCAGGGCGACACCAACGAGGCCTTCGTCTTCGCGGCCGTCAACAACGCACCGATCGTGCTGTTCTGCCAGAACAACCAGTGGGCGATCTCCGAGCCCACCGAGAAGCAGTCCCGGGTGCCGATCGTCGAGCGCGGGCGCGGGTTCGGCGTGCCGAGCGTGCGGGTCGACGGCAACGACGTCCTGGCCTGCTACGCGGTGACCGCCGAGGCCCTCGAGCGGGCCCGCAGCGGTGGCGGCCCGACCTTCATCGAGGCGTACACCTACCGGATGGGCGCGCACACCACCTCTGACGACCCGACCCGCTACCGGTCCGCCGCCGAGGAGGAGCACTGGCGTCAGCGCGACCCGATCGACCGGCTCACCGCCCTGCTCGAGGCCGAGGGTGAGCTGACCGCCGAGTACCAGGAGGCCCTGGCTGCCGAGGCCGAGGTCCTGGGAGAGCGGCTGCGCGCCGAGGTCCGGGCCCTCGAGGCCCCCGCGACCTCGTCCATGTTCGACAACGTGTACGCGACCCCGCACGCGGTGGTCGACGGTGAGCGCGCCTGGTTCGCCGAGTACGAGGCCTCCTTCCTCGCCGACGGGGAGAGCGCCACGGAAGGAGCCGGCCGATGAGCCCCACCACCGAGCGGATCACCCTCGCCAAGGCCATCAACCTCGGGATGCGCCGTGCCCTCGAGCAGGACCCCAAGGTCATGCTCATGGGGGAGGACATCGGCAAGCTCGGTGGCGTGTTCCGCGTGACCGACGGGCTGCAGAAGGACTTCGGCCCTGACCGCGTCGTGGACACCCCGCTGGCCGAGTCGGGCATCGTCGGGACCGCGATCGGGCTGGCTCTGCGCGGCTACCGGCCGGTCTGCGAGATCCAGTTCGACGGCTTCATCTTCCCCGCCTTCGACCAGATCACGACCCAGCTGGCCAAGATGCACTACCGGTCCCGGGGGCGGTTGCAGCTGCCCGTGGTGATCCGGGTGCCCTTCGGCGGAGGGATCGGCGCGGTCGAGCACCACAGCGAGTCCCCTGAGGTGCTGTTCGCCCACACCGCGGGTCTGCGCGTCGTCTCCCCGGCGACCCCGGGTGACGCGTTCACGATGATCCAGGAGGCCATCGCCTCGCCCGACCCGGTGCTCTTCTTCGAGCCCAAGGGCCGGTACTGGGACAAGGCCGAGGTCGACCTCGACGCCGTCGGCGGAGGGCTGGACAAGGCTCGCGTCGCGCGGCGTGGCAACGACCTCACCCTCGTCGCCCACGGCCCGACCGTCACCACGGCCCTCAAGGCCGCCGAGGCAGCCGCGGCCGACGGGACCAGCATCGAGGTCATCGACCTGCGCTCGATCTCCCCGCTCGACACCGCGACGGTGGCCGAGTCGGTGCGCCGGACCGGCCGCTGCGTGGTCGTGCACGAGGCTCCCGTGCTCTACGGGACCGGGGGCGAGGTCGCGGCGCGGATCACCGAGGAGTGCTTCTTCCACCTCGAGGCCCCTGTGCTGCGGGTCGGCGGCTTCCACGCCCCGTACCCGGTGGCCCGCCTCGAGCACGAGTACCTGCCGAGCCTGGACCGGGTGCTCGACGCGGTCGACCGCACCCTCGCGGTCTAGCGTCGACCCACGGGCCGCACACGCGAGCCGCACCACCGACCGCACGACGACGAGTCCACCAGGACGACGAGACCGAGGAGCGCGCCAGTGCCCAGGTACGAGCAGTTCCGCCTTCCCGACGCCGGTGAGGGCCTGACCGAGGCCGAGATCGTCGAGTGGAAGGTCGCTGTCGGCGACCGGGTCGTGGTCAACCAGCCGATCCTCGAGGTCGAGACCGCCAAGTCCCTCGTCGAGCTGCCCTGCCCCTACGCCGGCGTGGTCACCGAGCTGCTCTTCGAGCCCGGCACCACCGTCGACGTCGGCACCCCCATCATCACCATCGACACCACCCCCGACCTCGTGTCAGAACCTCAGGGTGCTGGGGGTATCCCAGCGTCTGACACGAGCTCTGGCCAGCCCACCCCCGATCTCGTGTCAGAGCCTGGGGATGCTCTGGGTATCCCTGCTTCTGACACGAGTGGGGGGGAGGGGGAGTCGGCGAGCGGCGCGGTGCTGGTCGGGTACGGCGTCGTCGGGCACAGCGCCTCCCGCCGCGCGCGTCGCAGCGCCCCCGCCAACCCCACGTCCCCCCCCAACGTCCCCCCCGCCCCCGCCGCCACCCCCGATCTCGCGTCAGACGCTCAGGGGCCTGTGGGTATCCCTGCTTCTGACACGAGCGCGGGGGCGTCGCGCGCCACGACGGGCGGGATGGGTCCGGTGCTGGCGAAGCCGCCGGTCCGCAAGCTCGCCAAGGACCTGGGGATCGACCTGGCCACGGTGAACGCGACGGGGCCGGGTGGGATCGTGACCCGCGAGGACGTGCTGGCCCGCAGCAACGAGAACGAGCCGCGCACCCTGGCCACCTACGCGGGGGACGACCAGCCCTGGCTCGCCTCGGGCACCGTGACCGACGACGGCCGGGCGACCCGCGTCCCGGTCAAGTCCGTCCGCAAGCGCACCGCCGAGGCCATGGTCGCCAGCGCCTTCACCGCCCCGCACGTGTCGGTGTTCCACACGGTCGACGTGACCAAGACGATGCGCCTGGTCGCCCGGCTGCGCCAGGACCGTGAGTTCGCCGACGTGCGCGTCACGCCGCTGCTCATCGCCGCGAAGGCCCTCATGCTCGCGGTACGCCGCCACCCCGAGGTCAACGCGAGCTGGCACGACGAGACCCAGGAGATCGAGTACAAGCACTACGTGAACCTGGGCATCGCGGCCCAGACCCCGCGGGGGCTGATCGTCCCGAACATCAAGGACGCCCACCGCATGACCCTGCACGACCTCGCCGTCGCCCTCGCGGACCTCACCGCGACCGCGCGCTCGGGCCGCACCACGCCCCAGGCGATGTCCGACGGGACCATCACCATCACCAACGTCGGGGTCTTCGGCATCGACACCGGCACCCCGATCCTCAACCCCGGGGAGTCCGCGATCCTCGCCTTCGGGGCGATCCGGGACCAGCCCTGGGTGCACAAGGGCAAGATCAAGGTCCGTCAGGTCACCCAGCTCGCGCTGTCCTTCGACCACCGGCTGATCGACGGCGGCCTGGGCTCGCGGTTCCTGGCCGACGTCGCGGCGATCCTCGAGGAGCCGGGCCAGGGCCTGGTCTGGGGCTGAGGCGGGCCGTCAGGGCGTCCGTCGGCGCCGGACCACGAGCCAGGCGACCACGCCACCGACCACGACGACGGCGCCGATGCCCAGCACCCACGGCCAGACGGCGCCGCTCTCCTCCTCGTCCTCGGTGGTCGCGGTCTCCTCGGTCGAGGGGGCAGGCTCCTCCGTCGGTGTGCCCTCGGGGGTGGGCTCGGCGGTCGCGGCCGGAGGCTCGGTCCCCTCGGCGGGCTCCTCCTCGGCGGGCTCGGCGGCGCCCTGCTCGACCGAGAACGGGATCACGCCCTCGATGGGGTGCCCGTCCGAGGACACCACGCGCCAGGTGATCGTGTACTCCCCGGCCGGCATGCCCTCGGTCAGGGGGACGGTCACCTCCTGGCCCTCGACCACGGGGTCGCCCGCGGCCCAGTCCTGCCCCTCGGCCTCGACGGTGACCTCGTTGCCGAGGTCGAGGATCCCCGCCGAGTAGGTGAGGACGATCTCCTCGGGCGGGGTCGCGAGGCTCTCCTCGGCGGCGGGGGTGCTGCCGGTGAGCTCGTCGTGGGCGTAGGCGGTGGTCGGGGCGAGGAGCAGGGCGCTCAGCAGCCCCGCCGTGGCGGCGGTGCGCAGGGTCAGTCGTCGTGCGGTGGTCATGGCAGTCCTTCGTCTGGGGTGCGTCGTGGTCGGTGGCGTCTCAGGCGAGACGCGGGGGACCGCGACGGGCCACCGCGGCGGCGAGGTGGAGCAGGTGCAGGTGCTCCCGACCCTGCCCGACGACGGGGAGGACGGCGCGTCGAGGGTCGGCGGCCGGCCGGTGCGCGAGCAGCTCGCGGGCCGGGGTGACGGCACGGACGACGCGCCGACCCAGCGCGACCAGCCCGACCAGGGCCCGCTCACCGCGGTGCAGGGCTGCGACCGTGACGACCGCCGCGAGGAGGTGTGCGAGCCACATCGTCAGCGGGCCGTGGACGAGCACGGCGCCGCTGGTGAGCGTGCTGCCGTCGGCGACAGCACCCCCGCCCAGCAGCGCGCTCCCGCTCAGGGACGTGCTCCCGTCCGTGAGGAGCCCGTGGTGGCCGTGGCCCGTCGCGCTGCCCGCCGTCGTGCTGCCGGCCGTCGTGCTGCCCAGGACGAAGAGGGTGTGGAACAGCAGCTGGCTCGCGGCGACCGAGAGGGCGAGGCGGGGGAGCGAGAGGCGCCGCCCGGCGAGGACCACGCACACGGCGCTCGCGAAGACCACGGGGACCAGCACCCCCGCGAGCCCAGGGGGCGCCCCGCCCGCGAGGAGGTGCGAGGCCCAGGCGACGAAGGTCGAGAAGCCCGCCGCGGCGAGCCCCCGCGCGGCCCGGGTGCGCCCCCTCATGTGCGCGCCTCGGGCCCGTCTTCGGCCTCGGCCCGGGCGGCGTCGGGCCCCACACCCTGCTCGGCCGCAGCCATGGCCTCGGCCGACCGGGCGAGGGCCGCGGCGTCCTCGTCCTCGTCCTCCATGCGGCTCTGGATCCCCGAGACCTGGCGCAGCGGGACCTCGGGCAGCGCGAAGGACAGCAGGAACGCGACGGCCAGCACGGCCCCCGCCACGAGCAGCACGGTCGAGGTGCTCTGCGCGAACCCCTCGGTGAAGGGGGCGGCGAGCCGCGGGTCGAGGGCGCCGATGAAGGAGGAGTCGTCCAGGGAGGGGAGCGGGCCGCCGTCGAGCATCTGCAGCACGGGGGCGTTGGCCGGGTCCTCGACCACGGCAGGGTCCTCGAGGGCCGCCTGGAACGGTGCGGTGCCGAGGGCCTCGGTCACCCCCTCGCGGATCCGCTGCCCCACGGTCGAGAAGAGGATCGAGAGGAACACCGCGGTGCCGAGGGTCCCGCCCATCTGCCGGAAGAACAGCGAGGAGGCCGTCGCCACGCCCATGTCCCGCGCGGGGACGGCGTTCTGGACGGCGAGGACCAGGGGCTGGAAGCAGAACCCGAGGCCGAGCCCGAAGATCACCGTGCGCCAGCTCACGTCCCCCATGGTCGAGGTCGCGTGCAGCTGGGAGAGCAGCAGGGCCCCGACGGTGAGCAGGAAGGTGCCGGTCACGGGGAAGAGCTTGTAGCGGCCGGTGCGGGAGGTCGTCTGCCCCGCGACGACCGAGGCGAGCATGATCCCGCCGGTCAACGGGATGAGGGCCAGTCCTGCGGCCGTGGGCGTCATGCCCTTCGCGATCTGGAAGTACAGGGGCAGCGTCGCGAAGCCGCCGAACATGCCCATGCCGATGATCGTGTTGATCACGGCGCTCGAGGAGAAGGTCCGGTTGCGGAAGAGGCGGAGCGGCAGCAGGGCGTCGTCCCCCGCACGGCGCTCGGCCGCCAGGAACAGCCCCAGCCCGACGACGGACAGCCCGTAGCAGGTGAGCGCCACGGGGGAGGCCCAGCCCCACCCACGGCCCTGCTCGGCCACGAGCAGCAGGGGCACCAGGGTCAGCACCAGGGCCAGGGCGCCGGGCCAGTCGATGCGGTGCGTGCGGCGGGGGATCGGCGGCAGACGCAGCACCCGGGTGATGACCACGGCGCCGAGGATGCCGAAGGGGACGTTGACCAGGAAGATCCAGCGCCACCCGGTGATCCCGAGCAGCGTCTCCGTCCCCGCGAGGGCCCCGCCGATCACAGGGCCGAGCACCGAGGAGGTGCCGAAGACCGCGAGGAAGTACGCCTGGTAGCGGGCGCGGTCCCGCGGGCTGAGCAGGTCCCCGAGGATCGTGATGGCCAGGGACATCAGCCCGCCCCCGCCGAGGCCCTGCACCGCGCGGTAGATCGCGAGCTCGTACATCGACCCCGCGGTCCCGCACAGCAGCGAGCCGAGCAGGAACAGGCCGATCGCGACGAGGTACAGGGGCTTGCGCCCGAAGATGTCCGAGAGCTTGCCGTAGAGCGGGGTCGAGATGGTCGAGGTCATGAGGTAGGCCGTGGTGACCCAGGCCTGGAGGGACAACCCGTCGAGATCGTCCCCGATGGTGCGGATGGCCGTCGCGACGATGGTCTGGTCGAGGGCCGCGAGGAACATGCCCATCATCAGCCCGCCGAGGATGGTGAGGATCTGCCGGTGGGTGGGCGGGACGAACCCGCTGGTCACGGCGGGGGTGGTCCCGGTCACAGCGGCGCCTGGGGCGGTCGGCTGGCTCACCAGCGCACCTTACTCCCGGCACCTGACGGGGGATCGACGCGGCTTAGGCTGGCGGGGTGCCCCCACCTGCGACCTCCACGACCCCCGCCGCCCCGGCCCCGGGGCGCGCGGAGCAGGTGACCGTGCCCGCGCGGCTGCCCCTCCTCGGCCTCGTCGGCGGGGTGGTCGCCGCCCTGCTCGCTGTCGTGGCGGCCGCTGCCTTCTCGGGCGCCGCCCTGCCGAGCGCCCTCCTGGACCCCGGGGCCGTGGTGCGGTGGGGCCTGCCGGTCGCGACCGTCCTGGTCGAGCTGACGGCCTCGGTGGCCCTCGGCGCCCTGGTGCTCGCGGCCTTCGTGCTGCCCCGCGGTGGCGGCCGGTCGGGCTCGGACGGGCGCGCGTGGCCCTCGACGATGCTCGTCGCCTCGGTCGCGGCCGGGGCGTGGGCCGTGCTGAGCCTCGTGCACCTGGTGCTGACCTACGGCAGCATCTCCGGCACGCCGCTGAGCAGCCCGAGCTTCGGCTCCGAGCTCGGCCTCTTCGTCACCCAGGTGTCCCTGGGGCGCACCCTGCTCGGCATCACGATGATCGCCGCGGTCAGCTGCGCCCTGGCCCTGCTGGTCACGACGCCGGTCGGGGCGCTCGGCTCGGCCCTCGTCGTCTCCGCGGCCCTCGCGATGCAGGCCGCGACCGGGCACACCGTGGGGAGCACCAACCACGAGCTCGCGATCTCCTCGCTCTTCCTGCACCTCGCGGGGGCCGCCGTCTGGATCGGCGGGCTCGGGGCCCTGGCTCTGGTCGCCCGCAGGCTCGGTCGGGACCTCGCGCCCACGGTCGCCCGCTACTCCTCGATCGCCGCCTGGTGCTTCGTCGCGGTCGCGGTCTCGGGGGCGGTCAACGGGGCCATCCGGCTCGGCGGGCTCGACGGCGTGACCTCGCGGTACGGCCTGCTGCTGGTCGCCAAGGTGGTGCTCTTCGCGGTGCTCGGTGGCCTCGGGTGGGCCCACCGCCGGCTCGTCGTCCGCCGGCTCCACGAGGTCGCCGCCGGCCCCGCGGGAGCCCGCCAGGCCTCGGCGGGGGTGCCCGGGGTGTTCTGGCGGCTCGTCGCCGTCGAGCTGGCCGTGATGGGTGCCGTCTCCGGGGTGGCCGCGGCCCTGGGGTCCTCGGCCCCGCCCATCCCGCAGGAGCCGCCCACCGACCCGACCCCTGCCGAGCTCGTCACCGGCCACGCCCTGCCCCCGGCCCCGACCGCCGAGCTCTGGCTCACCAGCTTCCGCTGGGACCTCGTCCCGGCCCTCGGCTGCCTCGCCGCCCTCGTGGTCTACCTGCGGTGGGTGCGCCGGCTGCGCGCCCGTGGTGACCAGTGGCCCGTGCTGCGGACCGCGAGCCTGGTGGTCGGCGTCGTGATCTTCGCCTGGACGACCTCGGGGGGTGCGGCCGTCTACGGGCACGTGCTCTTCAGCGCGCACATGATCCAGCACATGACGCTGGTGATGATCGTCCCGGTCTTCATCGCGCTCTCGGCCCCGGTGACCCTGGCGGCCCGGGCGCTGCCGTCCCGGACCGACGGTTCCCGCGGCCCGCGCGAGTGGCTGCTCGGCCTGGTGCACTCGCGGTGGGCGGGGTTCTTCGCCAACCCGGTGGTCGCTGCGGTGAACTTCGCCGGGTCGATGATCGTCTTCTACTACACCGACCTGTTCTCCCTGGCCCTGACCACCTACCTGGGCCACCTGCTGATGATCGCCCACTTCACCCTCGCGGGGTACCTGTTCGTCAACGCCCTGGTCGGGGTGGACCCGGGGCCCACCCGCCCGAGCCACGCCCTGCGCCTGCTGCTGCTCTTCGCGACGATGGCCTTCCACGCCTTCTTCGGGGTGGCGCTGGTGAGCAGCGAGACCCTCCTGGTCCCCGACTGGTTCGGGCTGCTCGGGCGGCCCTGGGGCCCGCCGGCCCTCGAGGACCAGCAGATCGGCGGCGCGATCACCTGGGGCATCGGCGAGCTGCCCATGCTCTTCCTCGCGATCGCCGTCGCCATCTCCTGGACCCGGGACGACGAGCGCACCGCCCGACGACGCGACCGTGCTGCGGACCGCGACGGCGACGCCGAGCTCGAGGCCTACAACGAGATGCTCGCCGCGCGGGCCGGCACGACCGAGCAGCCCCGCCGGGGCTGAGGCGAGCGGCCGCCCTCCGCGCGCCACGGCCGGTGCGCGTGGGACCACGGTCCCCGGGCAGCAGGCCAGGTCCGCGCGTCAGGCCGGGTGAGATCCGCCGTTCAACAGGCGGCACCTGCCCAGGTCCGGAATGCTCCGTGGTTGACCGGGTGACTCAGTCACCCGCTGACACGGAGGTTCGACCATGGGTATCGGCAGCGGCATCTTCCTCATCGTGGTGGGCGCGGTCCTCGCCTTCGCGGTGCGCGACTCCTGGGACGTCGTCGACCTGACCGTCGTCGGCTACATCTGCCTCGGCGCGGGGGTGCTCGCCGTCATCCTGTCCCTGGTGCTCAACGCGCAGCGCGCCAACACCAGCCACCGCGAGGTCGTCGAGCGCCACGACGACCGCACCCCGCCGCCGGCCGTCTGAGGTTCGGCAGGCCGGTCCGAGGGGCCCTGGCTCATCCGGGGGCGTCGGCCCCGGGGTCCTCGGTGAGCGACGACAGCGCGTCGCGGATGCTGCGGGCCTCCGGGCCGTCCGCCTCCGCACCGAGGACGGCCAGGGCGTCACGGAGCAGGGAGCGGGCGCGGTCCGGGTCGCCCGCGCCGGCGGCCAGGCGCGCCAGTCCGTGCAGGCCCCGGGACCGCTCGAAGCTCAGGTCGAGCCGGGTCGCGATCTCGAGCCCTTCGTCGAACGCGCGACCCGCCGCGTCGGTGTCGAGCCCTTCGAGGTGCTCGCCGAGGTTGACGAGCGCAGCGGGTTCCAGCGCCGTGATCTCGTGGGCGCGCGCGTACTCCAGGGCCTCGCGCTGGAGCTCGACGGCATCGTCGAGCTGCCCCCGTCGGGCGAGGGCGTTGGCGAGGTTCGCGAGGCCGTAGCCGTGCATGGTCGAGTCCCCGAGGGCGCGCGAGACGTCGATGCCCTCCCGGGCGGCCGCCTCGGCCCCGTCCGCGTCACCGGTCAGGAGCAGGACCTCGCTCATGTTCGTCAGGGAGGTGGCGACGGCTCCGAGGTCGTCGCGCGAGCGGGCATCGGCCAGGGCCTCACGGTGGTGGTCGAGGGCGCCGTCGAGATCACCGAGGCGCCGCAGGATCACGGCGATGTTGTCCGTGAGGAGCGGGATGGCCTCGGTCATGCCGTCCTCGCGGGCGAGGACGAGCGCCTCGTGGAACCGAGCCTGGGCTTCCCTCAGGTCGCCGTTGTTCGCGGCGAGGATGGCGAGGGCGTTGCTGGCCGCGTACACGGGCCGAGCGGCGCCACCGAGCCGCCCGAGCTCCTGCGCCCGCAGGAGGTGCCCCGCGGTCTCGGGGAGACCCAGCCGCAGCGCCGACTGCCCGACCGCGAGCTCGGCGAAGGCCTGCACGACGGGGTCCTCGGTGAGGTTAGCGGCCCGCACTGCCGCCTGGTGCAGGCCCAGGGCGAGCGTGGAGCGTCCCTTGCCGTCGAAGTGACGGCTGAGCGCCAGGGAGAGATCCGTCGTGACCCGCGGTCGGGAGCGCTCACTGGCGAAGGCGAGCTGCACGAGGGCGTCGAGCTCGCTGTCGAGCCACCGGGCCGCGGCGGGAGGGTCCTCGTGCGCCCCAGGGCCCTCCGCGGCGGGCAGTGATCCGGGGTAGAGCATCCGTGCGGCGTCCTGGGTCCGGCGCACCATCTCGTCGGCGAAGCGTGAGATGGCCTCGTCCCGTGCTGACGGGGGGTCCTCCTCCCAGGTGCGGGCGAGCGCGAAGGTCCGCACGAGGGCATGCAGCAGGACGCGACCTGGGGTCGGGCCCCCGAGCAGGCAGCCGGCGCGGTCGAGGGCCGCGAGGTCGGCGCGCGCGGTCCTCGGGGTGACCCCGAGCAGCACGGCGACGGAGTCGAAGGAGATCTCCAGGCACGGCTGGGCCGCGAGGAACCGAAGGGTGCGGCGCGGGCCCGGGGGGAGGGCGTTGTACGAGAGCGCGATCGAGGCCTCGACCGGGATGTCGAGGTGGCGCGCGGAGATCCGGGCCTCGAGGGCGTCCACGTGGTCGGCCAGCGACCAGTCGGGGCGGTCGCGGACCCGTGAGGCGGCGAGGGACACCGCCAGGGGCAGCCCGCCCACGAGCTCCTCGATGCGGTCCGCGGACCCCGGGTCTGCGTCGACGCGCGCGTCGTCGGCGACCTCCCGCAGCAGCGTCGCCGTCTCCCCGGACGTCCACGGCGAGAGCAGGACGCCGACGACTCCCGGCAGGCCCAGCGACTGCCGTGTCGTGAGGAGCACGGGCGTGCGAGGGCCGGCCCCGAGGAGCGGGAGCACCTGGTCCGGGTCCGTGACGTCGTCGAGCACCAGGCCGGTGCGTCGCGAGGTGAGGAGGTCGGCGAGACGCCTCGCCCGCTCGTGCGGTCCTGAGGGGACCGGCGCGTCGGGAAGGAGGGTGCGCAGCAACGACTCAGAGATCGCCGACCACGAGGGCGAGTCGCCCGACCGGGCGGACAGGGCGACCACGACGACGTCCTCGAGGTGGCCCGCCGCGTGAAGGTCCGCCATCGCCTGGCGCGCGAGGCAGGACTTCCCGATCCCCGCCATGCCCTCGATCACGACCGGCCGCGCGGCGCTGACGCACGCCTCGAGCTCTGCGGCGCGTCCGACGAAGGGCATCTGCCGGTCGGGTACCCCGCGCCGGACCACGAAGACGTCGTTCCTCGACCGCCCGTCCTGCGCCCGGGCGCACCGGACGCGCCACCGCGCCAGCTCGTCGCCGTCGATGTCGAGGACCTGCGCGATGTCGGTCACCAGGTCGACGTCGAGCCGTTTGCGGCCCGTGGCGAAGCTGTCGTACACGGTGACCCGGCCCGGCGCGTGCGAGGCAGGACCTCGCGCGGCGCGCAGGACGCCGACCCGACGGGCGATCTCGGTGTACGACGGCGACCCGGCGGCGGCTCGCCAGGCGTGCAGCTGCGCCGCGACGTCGTCGAGCGTGTCGACGGCGGACAGCCTCGCGTCCCTCGTGGTCACAGCGCCCCCTCGAGCCGGTCGTCAGGTCCGGCTCACCCTAGGCCGCCGTTCGGGATCGTTCGGGAACGCTCCGGTACGCGGACGTCCCCGCCACGCCGGTGCCAGCCTGTCGACAACCACGGACGGCGGTACCGGCGGTGCCGCGGACGGGGTGGACCACCATCATCGGCGAGCACCGCTCGCGCCCGGACGCAGGAGGACGACGATGAAGCGCAGGGCACTCAAGCGGGCAGCGGCCACCGTACTGGTCTCGGCGGGGCTCATCACCGCGACGGCCGGTGCCAGCTCGGCCGCGTGGTATGGCGCGTGCGACGGGGCCGACTGGGTCATCTGGGACGGGAACGGCAACTCCATGATCTGGCACGGCAAGTGCTCCTGACCTCGCTGGAGCGAGGCCCCGCCGCCTGATCGGGCCGGCACACCGCACGGGGGAGCCTCCGCGAGGGGCAGGCTCCCCCGTGCCGTGCACCCGGCCCGCGATCGCGGGCCCGGCCACGACCCCCGACCACCGCCCTCTCGTGCCTCTCTCGGGCGACTTTCCCGCATCAGCTTGGTGAGAATGAAAACCATTCTGTACGGTGCGGCTCGCGTGCCTTCGGCGCACGCGTGACGCACGTGCCACCAGGGGGTGGCCTGGAGAGGGATCACCGTGACGACTGCCGCGCGCAGCAGACCCATGACCGCCGTCCTGGGGGTTCTCGCCCTCCTGGCAGCCCTGGTCGTACCGATCGCCGCAGGAGCCCCGACGGCCTCGGCCGCCGTCGTCCCCGACCGGGCGCACGTGCTGACCCACGGCCACGTCGACGGCTTCGAGGTCTCGTACGACGCCGGCACGGGGAACCTCGTGCTGAGCGTGAAGGACGACACCCGCATCTACGACTCGGGGGCCGTCTACCGCTCGCCGGAGAGCACCACCTTCGCCTACGCCGACGAGCGTCTGGTGGCTACCCTGCCGCCCGCGAGCGGCGTGTGGGCCTTCCTCGGCGCGTACGGCGGAACCCCGGCGTGGCTCGGCACCCAGACGGGCAGCGAGCAGGGTTACGCGCCGTGGGTCGGCTGGAGCACCGAGCGCCTGATCCCGACGCTGGCCGGGACCGGCATCACCCCGGCCGCCGGGATGCCGGTCTCCCTCGCCGTCCAGATCTCGGGTCCCGGCGACGTGTTCGCGTTCCAGAACGACTCGTTCGGCTCGCCCATCAACCGCTACGTCGACACCACGACCTCCGGCGGCGGCACCATCCCCGTCTCGGCGAACGCCCACGTCCACACCAACTGGGTCTACACGGCCACCGGCGACTACACCTTCGTCGTCACCCCGTCCCTCGCGACCACCGAGCACGGCACGATCACCGGCCCTCCGGCGACGTACCACGTCCGTGTCGGGGACCGTGCCCCGGAGCCCGAGCCCGTCACCACGGCCCTGGCGATCGCGGTGGACTCCGCCGAGCTGGTCGAGGGCGAGACCGCGACCTTCACCGCCGCGCAGGAGCCGGTCACGGAGCTGACCACCTACCGCTGGGAGGTCGCTCCCGCGGGCAGCGACCAGTTCGTCGCCGTCGAGGGGCAGTCCGGTCCCTCGTACGCGCGGGCCGTCACCACGGCCGACGAGGGCGCCCGGGTGCGGGCCGTCCTGCTCGACGGCGAGCGGGTGGCCGGCACCTCGGAGGCCCTCACCCTGAGGGTGAGCGCTGCCGACCCGGACCCTGAGCCCGACCCGGACCCGGACCCGGACCCGGAGCCGGACCCGGATCCCGAGCCCGAGCCCGTGACCACGACCCTGACGGTGTCGACCGCCACCACCAGCTACACGGTCGGCGACACGGCCCGCTTCTCCGTCGTGCAGTCCCCCGCGACCCCGCTGACCACCTACCGGTGGGAGGTGCGCGCCGCGGGTGAGCAGGAGTACGTGGCCGTCCAGGGCGCCACGCGCAGCACCTACCAGCGTGCGATGACCCTGGCCGACGACGGGGCTCGGGTCCGGGCCGTCCTGCTCGACGGCACCCGGGTGGCGGGCACGTCGCCTGCCGTCACGGTGACCGTGGGCACGGCGCCCGAGGTAGAGCCTCCGCCGAGCCCGGGCCGACGCTACGTCCTCACCCACGGGCACATCGACGGCTTCGAGACGCGGTACGACCGCGTGAGCGAGAAGCTCGTGCTCTCGATCAAGGACGACACCGGGATCTACCAGTCCGGGTCGGTGCACCGGAAGCCCTCCGAGGTGACCATCGCCTACGAGGACCCGCGCGCCGAGCAGCGCCTGCCCGCGGCCCAGGGGGTGTGGTCCTTCCTCGGCAAGCACGGGGGGAAGACCGCGTGGATGGGCACCCAGACCGGCACCGACCAGGAGTACCTGCCGTGGGTCGGCTGGAGCACCGAGCGGCTGCTCTCCTCCCTCGAGGGCACGGGGATCACCCCGGGCCTCGGCTCACCGGTCACCCTCGACGTCGTCGTGGACGGTCCCGGGGACGTGCTCACCTTCCAGAACGACTCCTTCGGCAACCCGATCAACCGGTACATCGACACCACGACCTCGTCGGGCGGCACCATCCCGGTCACCGCCAACGCGCACGTGCACACCAACTGGGTCTTCACCGAGCAGGGCGACTACAGCCTCACCGTGACCCCGCGCCTGCGGACCGCGGCCGGGCGCACCATCGCCGGGGACCCCGCCGAGTACCACGTGCGGGTCGGGGCCTACACGCCCGACTGGGAGCCGCTGACCGACGCCCAGCTGACCTCCGCCAACCGCGGGGACCTCTCGCTGGACGCCCGGAGGATCCCGCTCGGCTCGCCCGTCGTCGTCTCCTCGCCGGACTTCGCCGAGGGGCAGGACGTCGTCTCGTACGTGTACTCCGAGCCCACCAACGCCGGGGCCAGCCGTGCCCTCGGCGGCGAGGTCAGGGTGCGGATCCCGGTGTCCGTCGGCACGGGGGCGCACAAGCTCGCGGTGTACGACGCGGCCACCGGGGACCTCCTCGGCTGGACCCCGTTCACGGCCGTCGCCGCGGCAGCCGCCCCCGTCCCGGCGCCGGGCGGGGCGGAGGCCGGCGGCGGGACCGACGCCCCGGCGGCGCCCGCCCCCGTGGTCACCGAGGAGAAGTGCATCCCCACCCCGGTGACCACTGAGGAGGAGGTCCCGGTCCTGGACGGCGTGACCGGGGGGCACTTCGACTTCGGCTCCCGCATCGAGGGCGGCCAGATGGTCGCCTCCGTCAAGGACGACAGGCAGCAGCCGGCCAGCTGGGTCGCGCCGGGCTCCTTCGTGTTCCGTCTGGCCGACGCCGCGCAGGACGAGGTCCCGGCAGGCGGCGACTTCGCCTTCCTCGGGGAGCCCGGGTCGACCATCTGGTCGGTCGGGCAGGTGCAGAAGCCCGGTGTGCCGTGGCTCGGGTGGAACACCCAGCACCCGTCCCTGGTCGAGGCGGCCTCGGGCCCGGTGACCTACACCCTCGACGGCGTGTCCGGCCCAGGGCGGCTCGGGATCTACGCCACCGGGAACTTCGGCGGGGTGGGTCAGCGGTACCTCGGCACCATGGCCGGCTTCCCGCGCAGCATGTCCGTGCCGCTCAACCAGCACGTGCACGGCAACTGGGCCTTCGACGCCCCCGGGGTCTACCGGGTGACCCTGACCCAGTCGGTGCCGCTGGCCTCCGGGGGCACCGCCTCGGACACCGCGACCCTGACCTTCTCGGTGGGGGACAGCTCGGGCACCACGACCACCACGACCTACGTCGGCAAGACGGCGGCCGGTGAGGACTGCGAGCTGAGCGCCGAGCAGAAGGCTCAGCTCGCGGCGACCGGGCTCGACCCCACCGCGCCCCTCGCTCTCGTCGCCATGCTGCTCGTGGTCGGCTCGGCCATGCACCTCGCGGCACGTCGACGTCGGTCGGTCGCCCGTCCGTGAGATCCGACCGGACCATCCCTGCGGCTGCTCGCGCGACCCGAGCAGCCGCAGCCGGTGCCCTCGTCGCCACCCTGGTGGGGTGCGGGACGACGGGCACCGGCCCGGCGGGGGGGCCGGACGCCCCGCTGAGCGTCGTGACCACCACGGAGGTCCTGGCCGACCTCGCCCGGAACGTCGCCGGGGACCGTGCCCAGGTGACCTCCCTGGTGCCCCGGGGCGGTGACCCGGCCTCGCACGAGCCCTCTCTTCGGGACGTGCGGGACGTCGTCTACGCCGATGTCGCGTTCTCCGGCTACGCGCTGCTCGAGGGGCCCGCGCTCACCTCGACCCTCGAGGCCAACCTGCGCGCGGAGGCAGATCACGTCGTGCTCGCGGAGGCCGCGGTCAAGTACGCCGCGACGATCATCCCGCTGGTCGAGAACGTCAACCTCGACACCCTCTGGCTCGGCCTGGCGGTCACCGGCACCGGCGAGCGGCACGGCGCCACCCGGGCCTCCGACGTCGAGCTGCGGGCGGTCGGTCTCGACGGGCCGGGGCAGCTGACCGGCTACGTCACCGAGACCTTCGGTCAGCCCCGGGTCTTCCTCGACTCGGCTGACGGGTTCGACGACCACGACGCCGTGACCCTCCCCACCGACGCGCACACCCACATGAGCTGGACCTTCTCCGAGCCGGGTGTGTACGCCCTGGACGTCGAGGCCGAGCTGCACCCCGCGCCCGAGGCCGACCCCGTGTGGTTGGGGCGGACGACCGTGACCTTCGCGGTCGGCGTCGAGCCGCACGAGGTCGCAGCCGCCACGGGTGCCACGGTGCTCGACGACGGCCACGCGGACCTCGCGGTCGAGCTCGACCAGGGGGCGATCGTGCTGGCGGCAGACGCCACGGACGACCACGGCTCCCACGACGGCGAGGACGCCTCGGGTGATCACGGGGGTGACCACGACGGCCATCACCACCACTACTCCGACCCGGAGCAGACGCTGATCGCGGTGCCGACCAAGGCCCTCGCCCCTGTGCCCGCCGGCCCCGACTTCGCCTTCCTCGGCCGGGCGGGGGACCAGATCTACCAGCTGCCCCAGGCGGTGCTCGGCAAGCACGTGCACGGGGAGATCGACCCCCACCTGTGGCAGGACGTGCGCAACGCCCAGGCCTACGTCGAGATCATCCGCGACACCCTCGTCGAGGCCGACCCCGAGGGTGCCGAGGAGTACCGCGCCAACGCGGCCGCGTACCTGCGGGTCCTCGAGGAGACCGACGCCGACGTGCAGCGGACCATCGCCGCCGTGCCCGTCGAGCGGCGCTACCTCGTCACCACCCACGACGCCTTCGCCTACCTCGGTGCCGCCTACGACGTCGAGATCGCGGGGTTCGTGACCCCGAGCGCCGCGACCGAGCCGAGCGTGGCCGAGCGCGCCCGTCTCACCCGGACCGTCCGCACCCTGGGCGTCCCCGCCGTCTTCCTCGAGCAGCACCTGGCGGCACGGTCCGCGGTGCTGACCGAGGTGGCCCGCGAGAACGGGATCGAGGTCTGCCCGATCTACTCCCAGTCCTTCGACCGGGAGGTCACCACCTACGTCCAGATGGTGCGGGCCAACGCCGACTCGATCCATCGCTGCCTCAGCTGATCTGCCCGCTCGAACCGCCTGCCCCGACCAAGGACCTGACATGACACCCCGCTCGGCCCCACGCGTGCCATCCGCCTCCCGACGCCCGCGAGACCGCCGTCCGACCGTGGCGGTCGCCGTCCTGCTCACCGCAGCCCTCGGGTTCGCGGGAGGAACCCCAGCGGTCGCCCTCGGCACGGAGGTCGACCCCGGGCTCGACCAGCGTGTCGGAGCGGGCGAGGAGACCGTCGAGGGCCGCGAGGTGATCAGCCAGGGCCACCTCGACGTCGGGCCGCGCTTCCTCGACGGGGAGTGGACCTTCCAGGCGCGCGACGACCGCTCGGTGCCGCCGGTGTGGCGTGCGCCCGAGGAGACCGTGCTGCACGTGCTGGACGAGTCCGTCCTGCCCGCCCCCGACGGACCCGACTTCGCCTTCCTCGACGTCGAGCCCGGGCAGCCCCTCTACGTGGTGCCGCAGGTCCAGAACCAGGACGTCGTCTGGATCGGCTGGAACACCCAGGACCCGGAGGTCACCCAGCGCATCGACCGCGGCGCGACCCTGCGGCTGAACGGGATGGAGGGCCCCGGGGAGGTCTTCCTCTTCCTCCAGGAGGGGGTCACCGGTCCGCCCAACCTGCTGTGGGACTCGGGGGTCGACGGGCCCCAGGACCTGTGGATGGAGGTCAACACCCACGTCCACGCGAACTGGGTGTTCACCGAGCCCGGGGTCTACACCCTCGACGTGAGCGTCCTGGCCGACCTCACCGACGGGACCTCGGTCGAGGACGCCGGGGTGCTGCGCTTCGCGATCGGGACGGCGACCGACCCGCAGGACGCGTTCGCGGTGGCGGACGATCCCCAGGAGTCGCCGAGCCCCACGGAGACCGAGGCCGCAGAGGCCGAGCAGGACGACGGCGCCGGCGAGGAGGAGCCCACCGACGAGCCCGCCGAGCCCCAGGCGCAGCCCGAGACGGAGTCCGCGGTCGGCGCCGTCGGGCTCTGGGTGGGGCTCGCCGTCCTCGTCCTCGCGGGCGTCGTGACGTTCGTCGTGCTCCAGGGGCGGCGCGCACGGGCGGTCGCCGACGCCGAGGCCGACGCGCGGTCCGGCGGTGCCGGCGGTCCGGACGAACCGCGGGCAGACCGGTGACGCTCGCGACCCGGGCCCGGGTCGGGGCGGGCGACGTCGTCGAACCCCCGCGGCCCGCGCTCGCGGTGCGGGACGTCGCGGTCGAGCTGGGCGGGCGGCTGGTCCTGCACGGGGCGGACCTCGACGTCGGGGCCGGGGAGCTGGTGGGCCTGATCGGTCCGAACGGTGCGGGCAAGACGACCCTGCTGCGCTCGATCCTCGGGCTCGTGCGGCTGCGCAGCGGTGAGGTGACGGTCGACGGCGCGCGGGGGCGGGCCGCGGCCCGGGCGATCGGCTACGTGCCCCAGCGGCACGAGTTCGCCTGGGAGTTCCCGATCTCGGTCGAGGACGCGGTGCTCTCCGGTCGGGTCCGGTCGATCGGCTGGCTGCGCCGACCCGGGGTGGTCGACTACCGGGCCGCCCGCGCGGCCCTGGACCGGGTCCGCATGTCCCACCTGCGCAAGCGACCCGTCGGGGAGCTCTCGGGCGGCCAGCGGCAGCGTGTGCTCGTGGCCCGCGCCCTGGCCCTCGACCCGCGGGTGCTGCTCCTCGACGAGCCCTTCACCGGGCTCGACGTCCCCACCCAGGAGCTGCTCACCGCCCTGTTCGCCGAGCTCGCCCAGCAGGACGGCACCGCGGTGCTCATGACGACCCACGACCTCGTCGGCGCCGTGCACGGCTGCACGCGGCTGTGCCTGCTGAACCGCACCGTCATCGCCACCGGCACCCCGGCCGAGCTCGACGACCCGGCGCTGTGGATGCGGGCCTTCGGCATCGCGGAGCACTCGCCCCTGCTCACGGCCCTCGGCATCTCGTCGTCCCCCCGAGCGGCCCGGGCGGGGGAACGGTCATGATCTCGATCGGCGAGTTCGTCCAGGACCTGCTCAACCCCGACCTGGGCTTCCTGCCCAAGGCGCTGCTCGTCGCCGTCATGTCGAGCGTGGTGTGCGGGGTGATCGGGTGCCACGTGGTGCTGCGCGGCATGGCCTTCATCGGTGACGCGGTGGCCCACGCCGTCTTCCCCGGTCTCGCGGTGGCCTTCGTCCTGCAGGGCTCCCTGGTGATCGGCGGGGCGGTCGCCGGGGTGATCACGGCCGTGCTGGTGGCGGTGTTCTCCCAGAACCGGCGCCTCAAGGAGGACTCGATCATCGGGGTCTTCTTCGTGGCGGCCTTCGCCCTCGGCATCGTGGTGATCTCCACGGCCCCTGGGTACGCGGGCTCGCTGCAGCAGTTCCTCTTCGGCTCGATCACGGGCATCCCCGACGAGGACGTCCTCGTCGTCGCGGTCGCCGGGACGCTCCTGCTCCTGGTCGCGCTGGTGCTGCACAAGGAGCTCGTCGCAGTCAGCCTCGACCGGGAGATGGCCCGCGCGGCCGGGCTGCCGGTCTTCTGGCTCGACCTGGTGCTCTACGTCCTGGTGACCATCGCGATCGTCATCTCGGTGCAGACCATCGGCAACATCCTGGTGCTGGCCCTGCTCATCACGCCCGCCGCGGCGGCCCGCCTGCTCACCGACCGGCTCGGCGTGATGATGCTGCTCGGGCCGGTCATCGGCGGGTCCTCGGCGCTGGTGGGTCTCTACCTGTCCTGGAGCCTCGACCTGCCCGCGGGAGGCACCATCGTCCTCGTCGCGACCGCCGTCTTCCTCGTGGCGTGGTTCCTGGCCCCCCGGCACGGGCTCATCGCCCGACGACGGGGGCGCACGGCGGCACCGACGCCGGAGGAGGCCGAGGGGGCGGGGGTGCTCGTGCCAGGCTCGTGACGTCGCCTCGAGTTCACCGACACGTCGCTCGAGGGACGGTCATGACAGCTACGTTCCGACCGTGCGCAGGTGGTTGCGGTGCCGGGGGTGGGAGATCGCCCTCGTCCTGCTCGGAGCGGCAGCCTTCACCCTCCTCGGGGTCACCACCGTCACCGGGGTGACGTTCGGCGGTGGGGACGACCGAGCCCCCGGGCTGAGCGGGTGGTGGGAGGACGTCACCACCGTCTCCGAGGCCGAACGGGCGACCCAGTTCTGGGACGCCCCGGTGACCACCGACGACCCGATCGACGGCGACCGCTCCTTGAGCGCCTGGCGCGCGTTCCGCGGGACCAGCGAGCTGGAGGCTGCGCTGCTGGTCCTCGCGGGGACGGCGGGTCTGGCTGGATGCGTGCTGCTGGCGATCCGGTCCGACCGGGACGTCCTCCCCCCGTCGAGGGCGCGTCGGCGTCGCGCGGACGAGGACGACGTCGACCCGGCACGCGACCTGCGACGGGCGGGGTGAGGGGCGGGGTCACTCCGCGACCACGACGCCGACCTCTCCGCGCGTGAGTGCGGCCGCGAGCTCGGTCGAGACGGGGGCGTCGGTGATGAGGCCGGTGACGCTCGCGAAGGGCAGCACCTGGTGCGCTGAGGCCGCGCCGATCTTCTCCTCGCTGGCCAGCACGTAGGTGTCGGCGGCGCGGGAGGCGAGCACGCGTTTCATCGCAGCCTCCTCCGGGTCCCCGGTGGTCAGCTGCTCCTCGGGGTGCACCCCGGTGACGCCGAGGAAGAACAGGTCCGCGGAGATGCGGGCGGCGGCTTCGGTGGTCACGGCGCCGCAGGCCACCGCAGAGTGCTTGAACAGCTGGCCCCCGAGGATGAAGACCCGGACCGTGGGGTGCTCGACGAGGGCCGCCGCGACGGTGGGGCTGTGGGTGACGACGGTGGCGTCCAGGCCCGGCGGGAGGGCTCGGGCGAGCTCGAGGGCTGTCGTGCCGCCGTCGATGATGACCGTGGCCCCGGGCTGCACCAGGCTTGCCGCCGTCACGGCGACCCGGTGCTTGCTGGTCGTGGCCACCGCGCGACGCTCGGCGTAGGCGGCGACCGCGGGCGAGACGGGCAGGGCCCCGCCGTAGACCCGTTGGCACAGCCCGGCGGCAGCGAGCTCGCGCAGGTCCCGGCGCACGCTGTCCTCGGTGACTCCGAGCTCCGCAGCGATCTCCTTGGCGACGATCCGCCCCTCGGTCTGCAGGCGCTCGAGGAGCAGCGCGCGTCGGTGCGCCGGAAGGCTCAATCCACGATCATCCACAATGCTCCCCAGTGTTGCGTGTTTGCGGCTACTGTAGCGCCTATGACGACTGACACGTCCCTGATGATCCTCATTGCCGGCCCCTACCGCTCAGGCACGGATGACGACCCCGAGCGCATGGCGGCCAACCTCGCACACCTGGAGGAGGCCGCCTGGCCCCTGTTCAGCGCCGGCCACCTCCCGATGATCGGGGAGTGGGTGGCCCTGCCCGTGCTGAGCTCCGCCGGGGCCTCCGGCCCGCTGGACCCGTTGGCCTCCCAGGTGATGTACCCGACGGCTGAGCGACTCCTGGCGCACTGCGACGCCGTGCTGAGGTTGCCCGGGGAGTCCCGAGGCGCCGACCAGGACGTCGCCATCGCCACCGAGCGGGGGCTGCCGGTGTACTACCGGCTCGAGGACGTGCCCGGGGTGGAGCCGGTCAGAAGAGGTCCGGCGCCTCGATGACCTCGGGCTCGGTCACGTCGACCGGCTCGACCGACCGCGCCAGGTCGAGCAGCTCCTCCATCGGCAGGGTGCCGACCACGGTGTAGGTCAGCCCGTCCCGCTGCCAGCGCAACCACCCGCCGACGTCGGTGGCGGGGTCGCCCATGGGAGCGAAGGTCGCCCGGGCGCCGTCGACCTCGGCGAACCGCACCCCCTCCGCGAAGTGGGAGGCGGCCACCTCGGGGGGCTCCCGGTACGACGCAGTGACCTCCAGGTCGACGCCCTCGCCGACGGGCTGGTCCTCGCCCTCGACCGCCTCGGTGTCGCCGTAGCGCACCCACCAGGTGGTGGTCGTGAGCTCGGTCGGGCGGGCCCCGGGCTGCACGACGTCGAAGCCGGGCGGCACCGAGCCCTCCGCCAGCTGCCCCTGGTCGAGCTCGAGCCCGTCGAGGATCTCGAGCAGCTCGCCGGCGGGGAGCCCGCTCCCGCTCGCCATCCACAGCACCCCGTCCTCGGTCCACGTCGCGTACGAGGACGCGTCGAGGGTGCGGAGCTGACCCTCGACGCCTCGGACCTCGGACGGGGCGACGCCCTCGGTGTCCTCGGTCCAGGGCTCGGCGACGTCGGCCCACACGGTGATCCCACGGACGGGGGCGGTGTCGACGAGCACCGCCACGGGGGCGGCGGGCAGGCACGCGCCCGTCTCCTCGTGCACCCCGACGCCCGTCAGCGGCCACGGCGCGTCGGCCACCAGGCTCGCCGCGCCGAGGACGTCCTGGTCCTGGGCCCACGTCGAGCGTTCAGCCCAGGCGGCCGTCCCGGTGTCGCAGTCCTTGCCCGCGTCGGCGGCCCGAGCGGGGGCGGCGCCGAGGGCGAGAGCCACGACGGGCTCGTCGCTCGAGCCGCCAGGCTGCAGCGAGCCCGGGATGCTCACGCCCCCGACGACGAGGGCAGTGGCCAGGGCCGCGGTCCCGGCCCCGACCGTGGCCCGGTGCCGCCGGCGCAGAGCCCTGGCGCGCTGCTCGACCTGACCGATCTGGACCGTGGGCCGGGGGGTCTGGACGTGGGCGAGGCGGTGGAGCTGGTCGTCGTTCATCGCAGGGACTCCTCGAGAGTGGGGCCGAGCGCCGCGGCGAGCCGACGGCGGGCGGTGGAGAGGGTCGCGGCGACGGTGCCGCGGGAGATGTTCATGACGTCGGCGATCTCGCGCTCAGGCAGGTCAGCGACGTACCGCAGGGCGATGGCGGTCCGGGCCCGGGGCGGCAGGGCGGCGACCGCGCGCCACAGCTCGTCCTCGGGCTCGGTGGGGGCGGGCAGGTGCTCGTCGCGGAGCCGTTGGACGTAACGACGCTCGAGGACCCCGCGTCGCCACGACCTCCGGACCTCGTTGAGGGCGACGGTGTAGACCCACGCGGTCGGTGAGTCCATCTGGCTGACCCGCGGCCAGTGGAGCAGGGCGCGGGCGAAGGCCTCGGCGGCGGCCTCCTCGCCGAGGCCCACGTCCCCGGTCGCCAGCGCCAGCGCGCGGCAGATGCCGGGGAGCTCGGTGGCGTACCAGGCCGCGAACTCCCGTGGTGGTCCCGTGGACCGTGTTCTCGTCATACCCGTCCAAGTCGCAGGGGGTACGACATGTTTATCGTGGTGGCAGGTCGGCGCGTGACGCGGCGGCGGCCCCGACTCCGACGAGCAGGACCTGCAGCAGCGTGCGCGGGAGCAAGGGGGTGTCGGGCGCCGCCGGGTGGTCGACTCCCTGGGCGGCGACGACGTTGGCTGGGAACAACGCGACGAGCAGGAGGATGGCGGCGACGGCCGCGAACCTGCGCGTCCTGGGGACGACCAGGCCCACCGCGAGGCAGAGCTCGAGCACGCCGGTGGCTGTGACGACGTCCCCGGGGTGGGGGACCCAGGCGGGGACGATCGCGATCAGCCCGGACCGATGCGGCTCGATGAAGTGGGTGACGGCGGCAGAGCCCAGCACCGCGGCAAGACCTGCGCCGCACGCCCCGGGCCACGAGTCCCACGCCTGGGCGCGCCGGGCACCGCGCCGCACCGCCAGGTGGGCGCCCGCGCGGGTGCCGAGCGTGGCGATGACGAGAGGGATGAGGAGTGTCACGGTGACCTCGTGAGAGACGCTGGGCATATCTTGTCGGTGACAAGTTACACTGACAAGATGGAGACGTACCACCACGGCTCGCTGCGCGCCGAGCTCCTCGAACTGGCAGCGCAGACCCTCGAGAGCTCAGGCGTCCACGCACTCAGCCTGCGCGACCTCGCCCGCAGGGCGGGTGTCTCCCACGCAGCCCCGATCCACCACTTCGGCAGCCGGACGGGTCTGCTGACCGAGCTGGCCTGCCAGGGCTTCGAAGGCCTGGCTGCGGCGTTGTCTGACGCAGGGGAGGACCTCGACGACGCGGGCGTGGCCTACGTGCGCTGGGGCGTCGGCCACCCCGGCCTGTACGGGGTCATGTGGCAGACGGAGCTCCTCGACCGCACGCACGAACCCCTCGAGCGCGCCCGCCGCGACGCCTGGCACCACCTCGAGCGTCGTCTCGGTCCGTCCACCGAGGCGCGGCGGACCGACGCGCTGGCCGCCTTCGCCCTCGTGCACGGCGTCGTCCAGCTGATCCTCGTCGGGGCCGAGCCCCGGATCCAGGACGACGAGGCGTCCTTGCGCGACCTCCTCCGCAGGCTCAGGCCGGTGAGCTGACCTCGGGTCAGTCCAGCCGCACCGCCAGGTAGCGCCGGGTGACGACGTCCTGCACGGCCCTGGTCACCGGCGCGGCCAGGCGCGCGTACCAGCGGGCGGGGCGCGAGAAGCCGTCGATGTGCAACCAGACGCCCCCGTCGAGGCCGAGGCGGACGACAAAGGCCTCCTCGCCGGACTCCGGGTGACCGGCGCGCGAGCCGTACGCGAAGCCTTGTCGGTTGTCCTCGTCGACGACCGCGACCACCCGGTTCGGCGCCCGGACCAGCACCGGGCCGAGAGGCAGGCCGACCTCGACGTCCGCACCCGCGACGGCGGTCGGTGCGGAGGGCGTCACCGTGAGCCCCGCACGGCGGTGCAGCTCCCAGGTCAGGACTGCTTCCGCGTACCGCGCGAAGGTCTCGTGCCCGGACCCGACCCGCACCCGGTACCTCAAATGCCGGTAGCCACCCGGCAGGTGCTCCCTCAAGGAGCCGCCCACCTCCGGGTAGGTCAGGCCAGCAGCGGACCCGCCGGCGCTCGTCACGCGTCCAGAATCCCCCGGATGATGCTGTCCCCGGAGTGGTTCGGGTCGCCGTCGTAGGGCTCGGCGGAGACGTCGACGACCGCGAAGTCGTCCAGGTCCAGCCCGGAGGGCACCGTGAACGTCCCCTCGGAGCCCTCGAGGACGCCGAGGCTGACCAGCCGGGTGACCTCGCGGTCGATGAGCCAGACCTCGCGGTAGCCGTCGTCGTCGGCGGCGGTGTCGAGGGTCACGACGATCTGGCGGGTGCCGTCCTCGGCCTCGTGGACCTGGGCCGCGCCGGTGGCGTCCCAACCGGGCAGCGGGTCGAGGGCGGCCTCGGCGACCACGGGGGCCGGGGCCTCCGAGTCGAGCAGGCCGCCGCCCCAGACCGCGCCACCGACGCCACCGACCACGACGCCGGCCGCGGCCGCAGCCATGACCCACGGCGCACGACGACGTCGCAGGGGCACGACGTTGCTCGGGGCTCCGCTCTCGGGGGTGGCCGAGGGCGACGCCGGCGCCGAGCCGGAGGCCGTCGTCGTGCGGTCGTCCGGAGCGACCGGGACGGAAGCGACCGGCGCGACGGGCGCCGTCTCGCCGTCGGGGGCGAGCCCCGGGCTCAGGTCCAGCTCCGCGTGGATGCGGCCCCACACCCCGGCGGGGGCCGGGACGGGCGCGTCCTCGGGGGTGGCGGTGCGTGCGGTCGCGACGACCGAGGCGAGCTCGGCGACCTCGGCGGCGCAGGTGGTGCACGCCTCGAGGTGGGCGCGGGTCGCGTCGTCGACGGGCTCGCCGAGGGCGGCCAGTGCCAGGACCTCAGGGTCGACGTGCTCCATGCTCCACCTCCAATCGGTCGCGCAGTCGCGTGAGACTACGTCTGATGTGGCTCTTCACGGTGCCCAGGGGCAGGTCGAGCCGGGATGAGATCTGGTCGTGCGTCAGGTCGTCGTAGAAGGCCAGGGACAGGATGGTCCGTTGCGGCTCACCCAGGCGAGCCAGCTCGTCCGCGACCGTCACGCGGTCGGCGACCGAGGCCATCTCCGACTCGGGCTCGGGCCCCGCGGTCGTCGCGACCGCGAGCTCGTTGCGCCGGTCCCGGGCCCTGCGCTGGTGCACGTCGGCGATCGCGTTGCGGGTGATCCCGGTGAGCCACGCCGGGAGGGGAGAGCGCTCGGGGTCGAACCCGGTACGCCCGCGCCACGCGGCGACGAAGACCTGCTGGGTCACGTCCTCGGCATCGGTGGAGTCCCGCAGCGCCCGGAAGGCCAACGTGTGCACGAAGGCCGACCAGCGGCGGAACGCCTCGGCGAGCGCCGACTCCTCGCCCTGCGCGAAGGCCGTGCCGAGGTCCGCGTCGCTCCAGGCCTCACGGACGTCGAGCGGCACGGTCGGGGGAGAGGCGCTCAGGACGTTCCTCCTCGGCTCGGTCGTCGTCGACGGTCGTGGTCTGGCTCGGGGCTCCGCGGCCGGGGCCACGGTGAGCACGCTCATCATGCACCGACAGGCACCGCGGTGACGATCACGTTGTCGGTGTAGCTGCGGGCCTCGCGCTCAAACGTACCGCCACAGGTGACCAGCACGAGTCGGTGCTCGCCGTCCCGGACGAAGACCTCGGGCCAGGTG
The DNA here is from genome assembly GCF_017565425.1 of Actinotalea soli. Lineage (GTDB taxonomy): Bacteria > Actinomycetota > Actinomycetes > Actinomycetales > Cellulomonadaceae > Actinotalea > Actinotalea soli. The sequence goes on along the minus strand of NZ_JAGEMK010000002.1, from coordinate 16,953 downwards.
ACCTGGGGCTTGGCGAGCACCGTCACGTCGGTGACCGAGTACTCGACCGTGGCGCCGTCCGCCAGGGTCACCTCGACCGTGTCGCCCTCCTCGACGTCCATCAGCTTGGCGAAGGGGCCCATGCCCGCCGAGGCGACCGAGTCGACGTGGGCGGCGACCACCGCGGTGCCGTCCTCCTCCCCGGGGGAGGCGCCGTAGCGGTACCACCCGGCCCGCTCGGCCAGCGGGGGGATCTCCATCTGTCCGTCCTCCTCGACCCCCACCGGGTCGATCGGCAGGGAGATGTCCAGGGCCGGGATGGTCAGGCTCGTCGGTTCGACGGCGGCCGAGGCGGCCAGGGCTTCGAGGTCGGTCGACTGCACGGGGACGTCGGGGAGCGGGGGGCGCGTCTCCTCGGGCTCGGGCTCCGCGGTCGGGGAGGTCACGGGAGCCGGGGCGTCGGCGGTGTCGTCCTGCGTGGAGCTGCATCCTGCGAGGACCAGCACCGTCGCGGAGATGACGGCAGCTGCCGCTCGTCCGCGGCGGGTGGTGCTCCTCGACATGGTCGACTCCAAGGCTGTGGTGGGGGATGGGTGCTGCTGGGTGATGCTCTCGGGGCGTGCGGCCGGGTCGGCCGGCATCCATGGCTCGTCGTGTCGGATGCCGGCCGACCCGCGGTCAGCGGGTCGTGCGGGTGTCAGCGGTTGGCGGTGGCCAGCTGCTGGCGACGCACGACGAGGGTGGCGCCACCGGCGGCGAGCAGGAGCGCGCCCCCGATCAGCCACGGAGCGGTCGAGGAACCGGCCGCGAGGCCCAGCTCACCGGACGGGACGCCCGAGGGCGAGGAGTGCAGGCCCTCGATGGTCTGGACGGCGAGGTCCAGGTTGTCGTCCTCGAGGCTGCCCCACGCGTAGACGATCGTGTTGACGCCCTCGGCGACGTTGACGTCGGCCGGGCCGATCACGGGCTCGGTGGTGCCGGTCGCGGCCACGGCGGCCGGGACGGTGCCAGCGGGGAGGTTGAGGATCTCCTCGTCCGGGTTCGACAGGTTGGTGATCACGGCGTCCTCACCGGCGAGGATGTCGACGGCGGGGGCGGCGGCCGCGTGACGGACGGTCAGGCGCCCCTCGCCGGCCTCGGTGGCCGAGATGTCGTTCGTGAAGAGCGACGCGGTGGGCTCGCCCTCAGCCGTGAGGTGCGCGGCGGCCGTGTAGTTCATGCCGGCCTCGAGGGGCAGGTCGATGGGGCCGATGGCCGGCTCGGAGTCGTCCGCGGCGTCAGCGGCCGTGATGGCGACGCTGTAGGTGCCGGCGGGCAGCTCGAGGGGGCCAGCCAGGTCGCCGGGCTCGAAGTCGTCGAGGGTGAGCTCGCCGTCCACGTACACGTCGACCGTGAGGTCGGGCACGCCGTGGAGCACGGACAGCATGGCCATGTCGTCGGTCGCGGCGGTGGCGGGCGCTGCTGCGACCATCGCCAGGGCGAGGCCGGCGGCGCCGGCGGTGCCGGCAGAGAAGAGACGGGTGCGCATGGTGGTCCTCCTGTTTCCTGCCCCGAGGGGCACGGGAACTGCTTGACACACCTACTACGGCCCAGGGGGCGCGCCTGGATGCACCCGGATCAAGATTTCTTTCCGGGTTTCTCGCGAGCGGCGTCGCGGGGTCTTGCCGGGGTGGCCCTCAGACGTCGCGGTCGACCAGCTGGCCCTGCTCGGTGCCACGGCTCATCTCGGCCCCGCCGACCTCGATGCTGCCGCGGTGCTCGGCGAAGAGCTCGGTGAGGGTGGTGCCCTGGCCGAGGGCCGTGAGGACCTGGTCCACGCCCAGGCCCAGCAGCCCCGCCGTCGCGGTGACGTAGCCGGGCAGGGCGTCCCCGGGCCCGATGCTCGAGGCGGGGGTGCCCTCGGCGGGGGGCGGTGGGTGAGCTGACCGGCGGGGCGGCCGGGACGTCACCGGTGCGCGCGCCCTCGAGGCTGGGGGACGCCGGGGCGGTCTGGGCCGAGTAGAGGGCTGCGGGGCCGACGGGGGGAATGCTCATGCCGGATACATCGGCGTATCGAAGCGTCGGGATGACCCGTCTCACCCGATTGCCAGGTAACTCACAGGTTCTGTCACCCGGGCGGGTGATCTCGTGGCATCACGGTGGGCGACGAGGCCTGGGGGCGTCGCACGGCGACGAGGCGAACGGGATCCAGCCCCTGCCGCGATGTCGGTGGGGGAGTGCAGACTCGACCCACACGACAGGGGGGCACCGATGGACATTCAGGAAGCACGGCAGCGCAAGGGCGAGCTCGCGTCGTTCATCGGGGAGGTGCTCGACCGCCGCGCGACCGCCAGCAGGGTCGAGCCCGCGGGGGTGGACTCCCCGGCTGCCCTCCGGGCTGGGGTCTCCCTGGGTCTCGCCCCGCAGCCCGACGGCGGCTTCGGGGTCGCCGTGCGGTACCGGCTGGGGGTCCCGACGGCGCGCATGGTCGTGCGGCGGGTCGCCGAGCACGCCGGGCCGGCGCTCGATGTGCGGCGTACCGGGCGGATCAGTCCGGCCGCAGCACGCCCCGGTCCGCGGCCACCGGTCATCACCGCGCAGGCCGTCGGCGAGACGGGACGTGCCCGGCCGCTGCGACCGGGGGTCTCGATCGCTCACGTCGACGTCAGCGCGGGCACCCTCGGTGGGTTCGTCCGGGTGGACGGGGTGCTGCACGCCCTGTCGAACTACCACGTCCTCGTCGGTTCCCCCCGGGGCGTCGCCGGGGACGCCGTGCTGCAGCCCGGACCGGCCGACGGCGGCCGCGACCCGCAGGACAGGGTCGGCGCGCTCGCGGGGTTCGTTGCCCTCGAGCCCGGCAGCACCGCCCTGGTCGATGCCGCCCTGGCCAGCCTCGAGGACCCCGAGGTCGACCTGCGCTTCCCCGTCGGTGCTGTCAGCACCACGGCCGTGGCCCTTGGTGGGGAGGAGGTCGAGAAGATCGGGCGCACCACCGGCCTCACCCAGGGCCGCGTCACCGCGATCGAGCTCGACGACGTCGTCGTGGGCTACGGGCCGGGACTCGGGGACATCAGCCTCGACAACCAGATCGAGGTCGAGGGCACCGGCACCGGGCCCTTCTCACGCGGGGGCGACAGCGGCTCGCTCGTCTACCGCCCCTCTGACGGCGCGGCCCTCGGCCTGCTCTTTGCCGGCAGCGAGACCGGGGGCGAGAATGGCACCGGGTTGACCTACCTCAACCCCATCGATGCGGTGCTCGAGGCCCTGGGGGCCGAGCTCGCGAGCTGACGAGGTGCGCGATGGCTGACCTGGACCACGCCAGGGCCGCGAAGGCGCGCCTCCGCGAGGCCCTCGCCGACCACGACGGCATCGAAGGCGTCGGGCTCGCCCCCGACGGCGACGGCTACTGCGTCCAGGTCAACGTCACGCGGACCGTCATCGCGACCGACATCCCGGCCGACGTCGACGGTGTCTCCGTACACGTCCACGTCGTCGGGCCGGTCCGGGCGCTCGGCGGAGACGGCTGAGCGTCAACCTCTCAAGGGCCTTCGCGTCGCGCGGACCGAGCCCCGGCCTTCCGTCGGCGAAAGCCCTCGTGGTGGCCCGACGTCTCGCTATCGTCCTGTCATGTCAGCCCCCGCCCGAGAGGCCACGAGCAGGACGTTGTCGCCACGCTTGCTGACCGGCGCCCTGATCGGCCTCGCGGTCGGTGGTGGGGCCTTGATCTGGTCGATCGCGTCCTACTCGCCCGACACCTGCTTCGCCATCCTTCCGCCGTTCAGAGCATGCAACCCCGACCTCCGGCAGTACTGGGCCAGCTTCTGGATCCTGACGCTCGCGCTCGTCGGCGTCCTCGGCGTGATCGGGGCCAACCTCGAGCGGCACCGACACCGTGCATGGGTCGTGCTGGTGGCCGAGGGCATCCTGATCGCCTCCGCGTGCCTGGCGGTGCGCCCCTAGGCCCTCGCATCAGTCTGGTGTCCGTGCACGCACCTCGTCGGGTTGGTCCGGCCACTCAGCGGGGGGCTCCGGCGTCGTGACCACCGGGCCGATGGTCGTCGCCTCGACTGACACCTCACCCCCCGAGAGTGATCGACGGAGGCAGGCCAGGACGCGGTCGACGTCGGCCGGCTCGGCATCTCGGCCGAAGGTGGCGGTGGAGCCCGACGACGGCATGTCCGCCCTCATCAACCACTGAGCCACCGCCTCGTCCTCGAAGCACTCTCCCCACTCCCCCCGCGGGTGCCCGATCCCGATGACCCAGTACTCCCCAGGCCCGAGGTCAGGCACCTCCGGGATCGACACGCCGCAGCCCCCGAGCACAGCGCCGGTGACCACCGCCGCGACCGCGGTTCGGAGGCTGCGCCCAGTTCGCACCTCTGATGCCCGCTCGTCCATCGACTAGGCCTCCTCGTCCTCGGGCCACGCGAGGGGCAGCTCGCCGTCGGGCCCCGCGGGCACCGCCCCCTGCCTCGGGGTGATGGTGCGCCAGTCGCCGTCGGCCTCGTCGCTGGTGAGCAGGAGGATCAGTGGTCCGGCCGTGTCCAGCGGGTCGCCGCCGGGGTAGATCTCCTCACCCGTGCAGGTCACAGGGGTGGAGATCACACGGATCTCATCGCCCGGCGGCGGTTCCCCGGCCAGCGGCTCGCCTGTCACCCGCACCGACCACACCGTCGCCTGGGCGCCGTACAGGTCGGTGGCGCCGGCCGCCTCGAGCACCTCGCCCGTCACCGCGAGCTCCGCATCCGCGAGGGCGTGCTCCGGTGATGCGAAGTCGACCCAGTCCACACAGGTCTGGGCCTCCGAGGGGGCGCACCCGACGAGCCCCACCACGGCGAGGACGCTCGCCGCGGCAGGGGCGATCCGAGAGCGGTAGGACGATGCCATCGCAGTGCCTCCGAGGCTCGGGGGAGCACGTCGTCATCTGGCCTGTGTGCGACGAGCGATCGTTCTTGCGCGCCGCCGGGCACGTCCAGGTCCTCACCCGTGGTGCGGCGGCGTGCTGGGACAGGCGGGGTGGGCCAGGGCGTTGCGAACCGGTTGGCTCTCTGCGTCGTCGCGTGAGTGCGCAAGGACGTAGGGAAGTGCGGAGACCCGAACCTCTGCGGCGCGTGGCCCTGGATGGTCTGATGGGGGCACGACGGCGAAGGAGACGTGATGTCCGACCTGACGGCCCTGGCAACCACCCACCTCGAGGCGGCTCACGCCTCACCCCACGGCCGCAGCGCCGAGCTCGTGCTGCACGACGGCGTCCTGCGCCAGTCGGTGATCGCCCTGACGGCGGGCTCCGAGCTGGCCGAGCACAACTCACCGCCCGCCGCGAGCATCCAGGTGCTGACCGGGCGCGTGCGGGTCACCGGCGTCGACGGGCCCGAGGTCGCCGCGGGAGAGCTCACGGTCCTCACCCACGAGCGACACGCCGTGAGCGCCCTCGAGGACTCCGTCTTCCTCCTCACGACCGTCACGAGCCTCAACGAGGACCAGCTCGGCCACGCCTGACCAGGCTGCCTACTCGGTGGCCCCCTCGGCCCCCTCCTCGGGAGCGGGCTCCTCCTCAGGCGCGGGCTCCTCCGGGTCCTCCGCACCTCCTTCGCCGGGCTCCTCGACGACGACGGCGACCTCCTCCTCGCCGAAGAGGTCCTGCGCGAGGCCCGCGGTGATCGTCATCAGCACGATCACCGCACCCACCCCTGCCAGCGACACCAGCAAGCTCGCCGTCCCGAGCAGCACGCCAGCGGTCCGGCGGGCGATCACACCGGCCCGGGCGGCCCCGGAGGCGCGCCCCTCGGCGCTCGGCGCTGCGTCCGGTCTCGGTCCCGGTGACGTTCCGTCCTGCGGTGATGGCGTCGTCGCCGTCCCCATGCCTGTCCCCCTGTCCGCGGCCCCTGGGGCCACCCGGCCCAGTCAAGATGATCCAAGCCCCGCGTGGGGGTCCCCCGGGTCACGACTTCAGCACGATCCGCCGGGGCTCCCCCCGCCCCGCTCCCCGCCTCCCCGGGCCCACCCCCGTCGAGATGTCACGTCTTGGCGGATCGCGGCGGCGGGAATACGGCAGAGAGTGACATCTCGACGGGGGCGGGGGGAGGCGGTGGAGGGGGGTGGGCGCGCCGTGGCTGCTGGTGGTGTCGACCCGGGGCGGTCGGGCGGGTTACGGTCGGCGGACTGTCCAGACCACCGGATGGCCGCGCGACCAGACGACTCCTCGACGTCGACCGGTCGCGTGCGGCGTCCTCGGAGGAGGTTGGGTGCGGGTTGGCTGGTCCACTCTGGTGGATGCGGGAGTGGCGCTGCGCCGCGACCTGCACCGGCGCCCGGAAGTCGCCTGGCAGGAGCACGGCACCGCGGAGACCGTGCGCGCCGAGCTGCACCGGCTGAACGTCCCGCACCGCCCCTGCGCCGGCACCGGCACCCTCGCGACCCTCGCGCCGACGGCCCCCGGTCGGCACATCGCCCTCCGCGCGGACCTCGACGGCATGCCCGTCCAGGAGTCCACCGGCGCCCCGTGGTCCTCGCTGCACGAGGGCGTCATGCACGCGTGCGGTCATGACGGCCACATGGCCACCCTGCTCACCGCCGCTGCGTGGCTCCAGGCCCACGAGGACGAGCTGCCCGGCCCGGTGACCCTGCTCTTCCAGCCCGCCGAGGAGGGCGGGCACGGTGCCCGCGGCATGATCGAGGACGGCGCCCTGGACGGGCACCTCGCCCCGCGCCCGGTCGACGTCGTCTTCGGCTGGCACAACTGGCCGGCCATCCCCTACGGCCAGGCGGTGTGCCCCGACGGCCCGGTGATGTCCGCCAACGGGACCTTCGTCATCGAGATCACCGGCCAGGGCGGGCACGCCAGCCAGCCCGAGGCCACCCGTGACCCGGTGCTCGCCGCCGCGGCGATCACCCTCGCCCTGCAGCAGGTCGTCGCGCGGCGCCTGCCGCCGAACCAGGCCGCCGTCGTCGCCGTGACCTCGATCGACGCGCGCGCCGGGGCGCCCACCGTGACCCCTGAGCACGCCGTCGTCTCGGGGAGCATCCGGATCGGCGACACCGCGCAGCGGGCCGAGGTCTTCGCCCTCATCGCCGAGATCGCCACCGCGACCGCCAGCGCCTACGGGGTGCAGGCCGTCACCACCCCGACCCCGCGTTATGGCGCGACCGTCAACGCCCCCGCCCCCGCCGCCGAGCTCCGCGCCGCCCTGTCAGACGAGCTGGGGGAGGGGTGGCTCAGCACCGGCACCCCTGTCCCCGTCATGGCCTCGGAGGACTTCAGCTACTACCTCGACGAGGTGCCCGGGGCCTTCGCCCTGGTGGGCGGCGGCGACGGCGCGGGTCACGACGAGTCCTGCCACAGCCCGCGCTACGACTTCAACGACGACCTGCTCGAGCGGGTCGCCCGTGTGTACGTCCAGCTGGCCGGCGCCCCCGCGCCGCCTCCCCGCACCTCATCCGCCGTCCAGGCCGCCGAGGAGGCCACGACACCGTCCTAGAAGGAGCACGCATGGACATGACCCCCTTCGAGCAGTGGGAGTCCGAGGTCCGCGGGTACTGCCGCGCGTACCCGACGGTCTTCGCCACGGCATCGAACGCCCGCCAGGTCGACGAGGACGGCACGTCCTACATCGACTTCTTCGCCGGGGCCGGCGTGCTGAACTTCGGCCACAACAACGAGCGCATGAAGCGGGCGATGATCGCCTTCCTCGAGGGGGACGGTGTCGCGCACAGCCTCGACACCTACACCACGACCAAGCGGGACTTCATCGAGCGCTTCCGCGACGTGATCCTCACGCCGCGCGGCATGGACCACAAGATGCAGTTCATGGGTCCGACCGGCACCAACGCCGTCGAGGCCGCCCTCAAGCTGGCCCGCCTGGCCACGGGGCGCAGCGACGTCGTGGCCTTCAGCCACGGCTTCCACGGCATGACCCTCGGCTCCCTCGCCGCGACCGCGAACGACGCCTTCCGCAAGTGGGCCGGCGTGCCCCTCGAGAACATCGTGCGGCTGCCGAACGAGACCTCCCCGGGCGGTGGCATCGCAGGGCTCGAGGCCTACCGGACGGCGATCAGCGACCCCTCGAGCGGGCAGAGGCCCCCGGCGGCCTTCCTCGTGGAGCCGCTGCAGGCCGAGGGCGGGGTCAACGTGGCGAGCGCCGAGTGGCTGCACGCCATCCAGGCCCTCGCCAAGGACGTCGGCGCGCTGTTCATCATCGACGACATCCAGGCGGCCTGCGGGCGCACCGGCTCGTACTTCAGCTTCGACGGCATGGGCCTGGACCCGGACATCATCACCCTCGCCAAGGGGCTCGGCGGGTTCGGGACACCCATCGCGATGAACCTCAACAAGCCTGAGGTCGACGCGCACTGGTCCCCGGGGGCCCACACCGGCACCTTCCGTGGGCAGGGCCTGTCCTTCGTGGCCGGCGCCGTGGCCCTGGACTACTTCACCGACGACGTCCTCATGACCGAGGTGCACGCCAAGGGCGCCACCATGCGGGACAAGCTCGAGGCCATCGCCGCCGCCCACGCCGGGCACGGCTGGGAGGTGCGCGGCCGCGGCATGATGCAGGGCCTCGACCTGCACGACGGCGCGCTGGCCAAGGAGGTGCAGCGCCTCGCCTTCCACAGCGGTCTGCTCCTGGGCCCGTGCGGCACCAACGGCCAGGTGATCAAGCTGATCCCGCCGCTGACCATCCCCGAGGACGACCTCACCGAGGGTCTCGACCTGCTCGAGAAGGCCATCGCGACGGCGGTCGCGGCATGAGGCGCCGGGAGGACATGACCTTCGCGCCCGAGGAGTACGAGCGCCGCATCGCCGAGCTGCGCGAGCGCATGGCGGCCCGTCTGCTGGACGCGGTGATCATCACCGACCCCGAGAACCTCATCTACCTGACCGACTACCAGACCACCGGGTACTCGTTCTTCCAGGCACTCGTCGTCCCGCTCGAGGACGAGCCCTTCATGATCACGCGTGCGATGGAGGAGTCCAACGTCATCGAGCGCACCTGGGTCGAGGTCACCCGGCCCTACCCGGACACCGGGGACGCGATCCAGCAGCTCATCGCCGCGCTCACGGAGTTCGGGCTGGCCACCAAGCGCATCGGGTACGAGCGGAACAGCTACTTCTTCCCCGCCTACCAGCAGGACCGCATCCACACGAGCTTCCAGCGCGGCACCCTGCGCGACTGCTTCGGCATCGTCGAGGAGGGCCGCCGTCGCAAGTCCCCGGCCGAGATCGAGATCATGACCCGCGCCGCGATCGCGACGCAGGCCGGGATCGCGGCGGGGCTCGACGCCGCGCAGCCCGGGGTCACCGAGAACGACATCGGTGCCGCGATCAGTGCTGCGATGTTCCGCGCCGGGGGTGAGCCGCCCGCCGTCATGCCCTACGTCGCCTCGGGGCCGCGTTCGATGATCGGGCACGCCACCTGGGAGGGTCGCGAGGTCCAGCCCGGGGAGCACGTCTTCCTCGAGGTGGGCGGGTGCTACCGGCGATACCACACGGCCATGATGCGCACCGTGATCCTGGACGACCTGAGCCCCTCGATGGAGAAGGCCCAGGAGCGCATGAAGATGGCCCTGCGCGAGCTCAAGGCCGAGATGCGCCCGGGGCTGACGGTCTCCGACGCCGACTCGATCGTCCGCAACATCATCACGGACAACGACGTCGACGCCCGCCTGGTCACGCGGTCCGGGTACTCGATCGGCATCGCCTTCCCGCCGAGCTGGGACGAGGGCTACATCCTCAGCCTCAACCCGGGGGACTTCACCGTGCTCGAGGAGGGCATGACCTTCCACGTGATCCCGTGGATGTGGGGGGTCGACGGCGACAAGACCGTCGGCATCTCCGACACCATCAGGATCACCGCCGACGGCTGCGCGTCCTTCTTCGACCTGCCCGAGGACTTCACCGTCAAGCCGGCGGGCGCCGCTCCGTTGCTGAGCGCCGTCGACGCCGTGGAGGAAGCATGAGTGTGCTGACCGTCATCGACCCGCGAACCGGCGAGGTCGCCCACGAGGTACCGGCTGCCGGGCCTGAGGAGATCGGGCAGGTCATCGGTCGTGCCCAGGAGGCCTTCGGGGGGTGGAGCGGGCGCACGTTCGAGGAGCGGGCCGCCGTCCTCCACGCCGTCGCCGGCCGACTCCGGGACGAGCGGGAGCGGCTGGCGCCGATCATGACCGTCGAGATGGGCAAACCGATCACCGAGGCCCGGGCCGAGGTCGAGAAGGCCGCGTGGGCCGCGGACCACTACGCCGAGCACGCGGCGGCGTACCTGGCGACCGAGGAGGTCTCCTCTGACGCGACGCGCAGCTACGTGCAGTACCTCCCGCTGGGACCGGTGCTGGGCATCCTGCCGTGGAACGCGCCGATGTGGTTGGCCTTCCGGTTCCTCGCCCCGACGCTCATGGCAGGCAACACGGGGGTGCTCAAGCACGACCCGCGCGTCCCGCGGTGCGCTCAGGCCGTCGCCGAGCTCTTCGACGAGTCCGTCGGGGCGCCCCCCGGGCTCGTGCAGGCCCTGCTCGCCCAGACCCCTGACGTCGAGGCCGCCATCCGGGACCCGCGGATCCAGGCCGTCTCCTTCACCGGCTCGGACAAGGCCGGGGCCGCGGTCGCGTCGGTCGCAGCCTCGGAGATCAAGCCCCACGTGCTCGAGCTCGGGGGCTCAGACCCGGCGATCGTCCTGGCCGACGCCGACCTCGAGGCCGCCGCCGCGACCATCGCGACCATGCGGATCATCAACGCGGGGCAGTCCTGCATCGCCGCGAAGCGGATCATCGTCGAGGAGCCGGTGCACGACGAGTTCGTCGCCCTGCTGCACGAGCGCCTCGCAGCCCTCGTCGTCGGGGACCCGCGGGAGGACAGCACTCAGATCGGACCGATCGCCCGGGAGGACCTGCGTGCCAACCTGCACCGTCAGGTCACCGAGACGGTCGAGGCAGGGGCCGAGTGCCGGCTCGGCGGCGAGCTGCCCGAGGGGCCCGGGTTCTTCTACCCGGTGACCCTGCTGACCGAGGTGCGCCCGGGGATGACGGCCTGCGTCGAGGAGACCTTCGGGCCCGTGGCCGCCGTGCTGCGGGTCGACTCCGCCGAGGTCGCGGTCGCCGTCGCGAACGACACCGCGTACGGGCTCGGCGCGAGCGTGTGGACCTCGACCGAGCGCGGTGAGGCCATCGCCCGGCAGATCGTCGCCGGGCAGGTCGCCGTCAACGGCATCGTCAAGACCGACCCGCGGCTGCCCAGCGGCGGCGTCAAGCGCTCGGGGTACGGGCGCGAGCTCGGCCGCGAGGGCATCCTCGAGTTCGTCAACGCCCAGCAGGTGTGGGTCGGCCCCAAGGTGTGACCCCCCACCCTCGTGTCAGAACCTGGGATACCTGGGGCAACCTCAGGTTCTGACACGAGATGGGGAGAGCGGGAGGGGGCGGACGGTGGTGTACAAGGTGCTCGCCGCTGTGCCCTACGCGGCCCTGACCTGGGTGGTCTTCGGCCTGGCCGTGCACCGGCTGCTCCCGAGCGACTCGGTCGACCCGTGGCCCGTCATCCACCAGGCCTACGCCATGGCGCTCGTCTTCCTGCCGGCCGCGGCCTTCACCGCGGTCGAACGCGGGGCCCGACGGACTGCGGTGGGTGGACGCTGGCTCATCCACGCGCTGGTTCTCCTCACCCTCGTCGCGCTGTTCCTCGGGGTGCTCCTCTAGCGCGCGCCCTCGCCAGCACGCTCGTGTCAGAACCTGGGATACCTGGGGCGACCTCAGGTTCTGACACGAGGTGGGTCAGGGGAGGGGGCGTACCGGGGGGCGGAGGGCGAGGTCGGCGTGGACCTGGCCGTCGCGCAGGACGAGCCCGGTCAGCGTCACGCCGTCGACCCGGCTCGCGACGGCGTCCTGCACCCGCACCATGATCAGCGGGGCACGGGGGCCGGGGCGGACCTCGAGGAGACCGTCGGGCAGGCCCTGCGCGGCGAGCCGCTCCGAGAGCACACCCGTCAGCTGGTTGAGCAGGCGGTGGGCGGGCAGCCCTCGGGCCTCGGCGTGCACCTCGAGGGTCGCGACCCCGGCCGCGTAGCCGATGAGCTGAGCGGAGACGGTGACGGTGCCGGCCGCCTGCAGGGCGAGGCGAGCGAGGCCGGAGGCGCCAGGCACCTCGGGCAGGTCGACCTCGGCGTGCACGAGGGCGCCCTCGCCCCGGACCCCTGAGACGAAGGGCGGGAGGGGCTGCGCCACCGCCGCGAGCGTCACGGCCTCCTCGACCGACAACGAGACCTGCACAGACCCTCACCTCCATCGGGCGGACCCGGGACGGCCCGCCCCTGCACGGTACGCGGTGCGCAGGCGGGCCCTGGAACGACAGCAGCCGCGACCCGAGGAGACGGATCACGGCTGGAGGGTGGAGCGGGGTATGTCTGGTCTATCGGCCCGACCGCAGCAAGGCTTGAGCGATCAGTACGGGATTCACCCGTATGGAGCAGTGGCGGGCGTCCGGGACGCCCGCCACCTGCGACTACGAGCGCTTGCGACCGGTCAGGGCCTCGGCGGTCCCGATGAGCAGCACGGCCGCGATCACGGCGACGACGAAGCCGATGACGTTGAGCTCGAAGATGTCACCGGTGCCGAGCAGGTTGGCGACCACGCCTCCGATGACCGAGCCGACGAGGCCCAGCAGGAGCGTGGCGATGATGCCGAGGTTCTGCTTGCCCGGCTTGATGAGTCGAGCGAGGGCCCCGATGATCAGGCCTGCGACGATGAAACCGATCATGGTTCCTCCTTCATGAGGGGCACGATCTGCGCCCGGAGGATGTTCACACGGCCCGCAGGGCACCGCCCGTCGAACGGTCGTGGCGCGGATCACGTCGGAGGCGGGCCCGCCCGGCCCGCGTCGTCGCCCGCCGTCCGGACGCCCCGGCATGGATCGGCCCCCGGTCGTGTTCACTACCGGTGTGACCCCTCACGAGCGACTGCCCAAGGTCCGCGCCTCCGAGCTGGTCGGCCGCGGCTGGCTCAACACCGGCGGCAAGGACGTCTCCCTGGCCGACCTGCGCGGCAAGATCGTGCTGCTCGACTTCTGGACGTTCTGCTGCATCAACTGCCTGCACGTCCTGGACGAGCTCCGCGAGATCGAGGCCGAGCACCGCGACGTCCTGGTGATCGTCGGGGTCCACTCGCCCAAGTTCGTGCACGAGGCCGACCCTGTCGCGCTCGCTGCTGCGGTGGACCGTTACGAGGTGCACCACCCGGTGCTCGACGACCCCGAGCTCACCACCTGGTCCGCGTACAGCGCCCGGGCCTGGCCGACCCTCGTCGTCGTCGACCCCGAGGGCTACATCGTGGCCCACATGGCCGGCGAGGGGCACAAGAACAACGTCTCGGTGCTGGTCCGCGAGCTCGTCGCCGAGCACGAGGCCAAGGGCACCCTGCACCGCGGTGACGGCCCCTACGTGGCCCCCGAGCCGACGTCGACCACCCTGCGCTTCCCCGCCAAGGCCATCCGGCTCCCGGAGGCCGACGGTCACGGCTGGGTGGGGGACGGCACGGACCCTCGCGGCGGCACCCTGCTGGTCGCCGACGCCGGGCACCACAGCCTGGTCGAGCTCGCTGCCGACGGCGAGACCCTCGTGCGCCGCATCGGCAGCGGTGAGCGCGGCCTGGTCGACGGCGGGCCCGACGAGGCCAGGTTCAGCGAGCCCAACGGCCTGTGCCTGGTCCCCGAGGAGCTGCGCGCCGAGCTCGGGTTCGACGTGCTCGTCGCGGACACGGTCAACCACGCCCTACGCGGGGTCCGGCTGCGCGACGGTCTCGTCACGACGCTGGCGGGCAACGGTCAGCAGTTCATGGTCGGCGCGGGGGACAACGTGCTGCCCGCGGGCGAGGCCCCCGACCAGGCGCGCCGCCAGAAGCTCTCCTCCCCGTGGGACGTCAGCTGGGTGCCCGCCCTGGGATCCTTCGTGGTCGCGATGGCCGGGAACCACACGCTGTGGTCCTTCGACGGGCGCGGCACGGTCGAGCACCTCGCAGGCACCATGAACGAGGGGCTCGTGGACGGGCCTGCGTCTGAGGCGTGGTTCGCCCAGACCTCGGGGCTGGCCGTCGGGAACGACGGGCGCCTGTGGCTCGCCGACTCGGAGGTCTCGGCCCTGCGCTGGCTCGAGGCCACCCCCGACGGCGCCCGCACCGGCACCGCGGTCGGGGCCGGGCTCTTCGACTTCGGCCACCGCGACGGAGCGGCCGACCAGGCCCTGCTCCAGCACCCCCTCGGCGTGGCTGTGCTGCCCGACGGGTCGGTCGCCATCGCCGACACCTACAACGGCGCCGTCCGCCGCTACGCCCCCGCACCCGACGGCGAGGGCCCCGGCGAGGTCACGACCCTGGCGCAGGGACTCGCCGAGCCCTCGGGCCTGCTGGTCGAGGTGCACGAGGACGGGGCGGTCGACCTGCTGGTCGTCGAGTCCGCCGCGCACCGCATCACCCGGCTGCGCCTGCCGGCCCGCCTCGCGGGGGAGCTCCTCGACGCGGGCGCCCACCGCACGGCGCGCCCCGTCTCCGAGATCGGCGCGGGGGAGGTGCGGCTCGACGTCGTCTTCACCCCGGCGACCGGGCAGAAGTACGACGACCGGTACGGCCCCTCGACCCGCCTGCAGGTCTCGGCCTCACCGCCCGAGCTGCTCCTCGACGGCGCGGGGGACGACGTCCCGCTCGAGCGGGTGCTGCGGCTCAACCCCGAGGTGACCGAGGGGGTGCTGCACGTGACGGCCCAGGCCGCGAGCTGCGACGCCGACCCTGCGATCGAGTTCCCGGCCTGCCACCTCAACCAGCAGGACTGGGGCGTCCCGGTCCGCGTGGTCGACGGCGGCCCCGCCGAGCTCAGCCTCCCGCTGCACGGCTGAGCCGAGGGCTGCCGCCCAGCGTCAGGGCAGCTCGCCCCGCGCGACGCGGTGGAGCAGCGTGATCGCGTGCTCGCTGGTCGCGGCGAGCACGGCGGGCGGGTCGCCCTCGACGACGAGCTTCTCGGTGTGCGTCCCTGCCGGGGAGACGACGGCGAACCACACCGAGCCCGGAGGCTGGCCCTCGTCCGGCTCGGGTCCGCCCACCCCTGTCACGGCGACCGCGACCTCCGCCCCCAGCAGCTCAGCGGTGCGGCTCGCCATCTGCGTGGCGCAGGCCTCGGTGACGACAGGGCCGCGCGGGACCTTCAGGAGCCCGAACTTCACCTCGGGGGAGTAGGCCACGATCGACCCACGGAACCACGTCGAGGCCGCAGGGGCCGCGGAGAGCACGCTGGCGATGGTGCCACCGGTCAGGGACTCCGCCGTCGCCACCGTCCACCCGTGGGCAGCCAGCCCGTCGGCCAGCCCGCTGGCCAGGTGCTCCGCCGCGTGGGCGTTCTCGTCGACAGACCGGCGCATCGTCGTCTTCTCCACCACAGCACCAGGGTGCAACGCCGCTCGGGCGCGCGCACCTGCAGGTCGGGCGGGGGTCGGAGCCCTCCCGGCCGACGCGGGGCTCAGGTGGCGCCGAGGGCCCGGAGGACGAAGGCCTCGGTCGCGGCGATGGCGGCCTCACGGCCCGGGCCGTCGTCGGGCACGCCGCGGCTCGACAGGCAGGCGTTGACCAGCACGACGGTGGTCTCGAGGGGCTGGTCGGTGAAGGCCCCGGTCGCGATCCCGGTCCGCAGGATGCGGCGCAGCAGCTCCTCGACGGGCTCGGCGTGCTCGCGCAGCCGGGCGCGGGTGCTGGGGGAGAGCACCGACCGCAGCTCGGGGCCGGGGGCCAGGTGGAACACGCGCTTGAGCTGGGCCTGCTGACGCACGTAGGCGCGCATCTGCTCGACCGGGTCCTCGACGCCGTTCAGGGCGCGCTCGAGGGAGGCCACCCACTGCTCGGTCTCGTGGGTGATGAAGGCGAGGAGCAGGGACTCCTTGTCGGGGAAGTGGTTGTAGACGGCGGTACGGCCGATGCCCGCGGCACCGGCGATGTCCGCCAGGGTGATCGCGTCGAAGCCGCGGTCGGCCATGAGGCTGGTCAACGCGGCGAAGAGCTTGTTGCGGGTCTGCTCGCGGTGCTCGGTCAGCGAGCCCCCGATGATCTTCGGCACGGGCCCATTCTCTCACCTGGAGCACCGCTGCCCGCCGTCGGGCCGCAGGTCACGCGCAGGCTCACCGGTGCGCTCACCCGTGCGGGTGCCTCCGGGATCCGGGCGGCCCTTCACCGGGGCGGCGCTCGGCCCCTAGGGTCGCGGCATGAGCGACGCGATCGAGCCGGACACCAAGGACTGGACCTGGGTGCTGCGTGAGCGCTGCCCCGAGTGCGGGCTCGACTCCGCCGCCGTCGAGGGGCGCGACCTCCCGGCCCTGGTCCGCGGCTGGGGCCCACGCTGGGTCACGGCTCTCGCCCGCCCCGACGCGACCCGGCGTCCGCGTCCCGAGGTCTGGTCGGTCCTCGAGTACGCCTGCCACGTGCGGGACGTCTACCTGACCTTCGACGAGAGGGTGCGGCTCATGGTCACCGAGCACGCGCCGACCTTCGCCAACTGGGACCAGGACGAGGCCGCGGTCGAGGGCCGCTACGCCGAGCAGGACCCGGCCCTCGTGGCCGACGAGCTCGTCGCGGCGGGGGAGCACCTCGCCGAGCGCTTCGCCGCCGTCGGCCCCGACGAGTGGTCCCGGACGGGGCTGCGCAGCAACGGCTCGGCCTTCACGGTCGAGACCCTCGGGCAGTACTTCGCGCACGACGTCGTCCACCACCTGCACGACGTGAGCGCCTGACCCCAGCCTGGACCCGCGCCCCGCACCGCCCTCCAGCCCGGCTCACCGACGTTGGGGTGGGGGGGGGGGGGGGGGGGGGGGGGGGGGGGGGCGGGGGGGGTCCAGCACCCCGCAGTGCCCGTGGTCGGTGAACTCGTCCAGGCACAGGTCCGCCTGCACGACGACGGCGTCCCCCACCTCGGCGACCACGTCACGCTGGGCGCGGCGTCCCCCCCCGCGGCGACCCCGACCCGCTGGGCGTGGTTCCGCC
>NZ_JAGEMK010000029.1 GCF_017565425.1 Actinotalea soli | reverse complement strand
CGGAAGATGGTGTTATTACTATAAATGGTAAAGTAATTAATGGTACTTGTACACTTACAGGGTCTGCTGGTGCTACTGGCACAGCAAACAATGTTGCTGTGCAGCTTGATACTGTCCGTAATACCGCATTTACAGCTGCTAATTCAACTACAGGCACGAAAGACTTTACACTCACCGTAACAGACGGGACTGGTGTAGCTGGTAGTTGTGATGCCCTTACCATTGGTGCCATTAAAAACATTACTTTAAGCGGAACGGCTGATACTAACTATGATTCAACC
>NZ_JAGEMK010000028.1 GCF_017565425.1 Actinotalea soli | reverse complement strand
CCGCGGCCCCCACACGGCGTGCAGGGCCGCGAACCGCGCGTCCCAGGACACCCCCGCCGGCCGGTCGGGATCGACCGCCGAGGACGCCGCGGCCGGCCGGTCGCGGGCCAGCTGCTCGAGGTAGGCCTGCCAGCCGGCGCCATACCCGGCGTCGGCGAGGTCGGTGTGCCGCAGGGTCAGCACGGCCCCCTCGGGGTGCTCTGTGACCGTCACCTCGACCGTGCTGGGGCTCTCGCCCGCGTACTCCCACGTGGTCGTGTAGCGGCGCGGAGGCTCGCACTC
>NZ_JAGEMK010000027.1 GCF_017565425.1 Actinotalea soli | reverse complement strand
GCCGCGAGGTCCTCGGGCGCACGCCCGAGGACCTCGCGGCGGCGGCCCGCGAGCTCGGGATGGTGCAGAGCCAGGACGCCGGCTACCAGCGGCTCGCCGACGGCACGGTCCTCGGTGACCCGCGGCCGGCGGAGGTGGGGGAGTGAGCGACGAGCGGCGGCGGACCTCGACCCCGCGGCCTCGCCCGAGCACGGACGCGGCGGTCCGGCGTGCGCCTGCCCCCCGCCGTCCCACCGCACGCCCCGTGGCGCGGGCAGCGGCCGTCGCCGCACCCCCGCCGGTCGA
>NZ_JAGEMK010000026.1 GCF_017565425.1 Actinotalea soli | reverse complement strand
GTCGATCTTGCCCTAGCGGAAGGCGCGCAGGGCCTGCTCGCGGGCGCCCTGGCCCAGGGCGCCGGGGATCGCGCCCGAGGCGAAGCCGCGCTCGGCGAGGTCGTCCGCCACCGTCGCGGCGGTGCGCTTGGTCCGGGCGAAGACGATGGTCAGGCCGCGGCCCTCGGACTGCAGGATCCGGGCGAGGACCTCGACCTTGTCCAGCGCGTGCGCGCGGTAGACGACCTGCTTGATCGCCTTGAGGGTCGCACCGCGGTCGTCGGGGTCGGTGGCCCGGATGTGCGTGGGC
>NZ_JAGEMK010000025.1 GCF_017565425.1 Actinotalea soli | reverse complement strand
CACCAGCAAGAGCAACCATCTCAGCAGCTTCACCATGGCAACACATGCTTATGTCCTCACCTTCCTCCTCCTCTCTGGAACCCTAATCATGTCGGAAGCTGCTCTCTGCCAGCAGCAGGGAGATGCCGTGCTAGACACCGACGGCAATCAGGTCCGTCTCGGCCCCAATTACCAAATCGAATACACAGGATCCGACGGCCATACCAGTGTGCTAGGCCTTCTGCGCAACGATCAAAGCCAGTGCGAGAAGTTCATAGGACCAACCAGCCACAACGAGGGCCGGCTGGTGAGCTTCGCTTCAGGTAATGAT
>NZ_JAGEMK010000024.1 GCF_017565425.1 Actinotalea soli | reverse complement strand
GCCGCGCGCCGCAGGGCCTCGGCCGAGGTCCGCACCATCGTCACCTCGACCCCCTGGTCGCCCAGGATCTCGGCCGCCGCGCGCGCTCCGCCGCCCGCGGGGGTGTCCGGGGCGAGGGGGACCTCGGCGGTCCGCGGCTGCAGGACTGCTGCGAGCGAGCCGACGACCACGCTCAGGCCGAGGACCGCGAGGGGCCAGCGTGCGCGGCGCCAGCGCGACCGGGCCCGCGAGGCGCCCGTCGTGCCGTCGCCGACGACCACGGGGGCTGCGGAGGAGGTCACCCGGGGGGCGGCGGCCGCCTGGGAGGGCTGC
>NZ_JAGEMK010000023.1 GCF_017565425.1 Actinotalea soli | reverse complement strand
AATAAGCAAAGCAAAACCTCCCAACTCCACCATGACGGCGCCCACCAGCTACAACCCTCTCCTCATCTTCCTCTTCTCCGGCACTCTCATCATCTCTGGAGCTTTGCTCTCCAACGGGGAGGCCGTCGTGGACACAAACGGCGACAAGATCCACACAGGCTCTATCCACGACGTAACATACCGGATCCGACCCGGTCCAGGGATCGGCTTCCGCGGCGGGCTTGGCAGGTCCCCTATCAAAGGGGACAAGTGCCAGAAGTACATCTACGAAGGCCCCGAAACGTTCCCAGGGGAGCCCATACAATTCGACAC
>NZ_JAGEMK010000022.1 GCF_017565425.1 Actinotalea soli | reverse complement strand
AGGTTTCCACGGGGCTTGCCCCGAGAGGCTCCCAGCTAGACCACTGGGTGAATAGGCCGGATGTGGAAGAGAGGACTAACGACTCTCGCAGCTGACCGGTACTAATAAGCCGATAACTTGACACAACCTTACTTCTGCTACGCGTCCACTGTGCGGTTCCCGAGATACGGTCGGGAAACCGATGACATCTCCATAGAGTTTCGGTGGTCATAGCGAAGGGGAAACGCCCGGCTCCATTCCGAACCCGGAAGCTAAGCCCTTCTGCGCCGATGGTACTGCACGGGAGACTGTGTGGGAGAGTAGGTCGCCGCCGAACACCTTTTCAGAAAGGGCCACCCCGA
>NZ_JAGEMK010000021.1 GCF_017565425.1 Actinotalea soli | reverse complement strand
GGTCGCCCGAGGGGCGGACCCGTCCGGCAGCGTCAGGGAGTCCTGCGCCCCGGCACCGCGACGCGCCCGGGGGGCGTGCCCCCCCGAGAGGTCCCACCCGCCCTGCGCGAGGGCCCCGACCACCGGGGCGCAGAGCGGCTCGTGGTCGACCCCGCCGGCCGCGGTCACCACGAGGGTGGCCGGGCCGTAGTGCTCGCGGTAGTGCTCCCAGACCGCGTCGCGGGGCACCGCACGGATCGAGGCGGGGGTCCCGCCGCTGGGGCGACCCAGCGGGTGCTCGGCGAGCACCGCGGCGGCGAACTGCTCGTGGACGACGTCGGCAGGGTCGTCGTCGTTCATGGCCAGCTC
>NZ_JAGEMK010000020.1 GCF_017565425.1 Actinotalea soli | reverse complement strand
CGCGGTGGGGGCCGCGAGGACGGCGATCTTGACGTCGTCGGCGGAGTGGAAGGTGGCGAGCTGGGCGAGCAGGGCGCGGGTGATGCCGCGGGCGCCGTCCTCGTCCCCGGCGACCGCGACCCGTGCGGCGGAGCGCCGGTCGAGGGTGAGGGGCAGGTCTCGCTGGGTGCTGTGCGAGACGAGGAACCGGTGGGCCGCGGGGGCGGCGCCGGGGTCGAGCTGGGCCAAGGGCGGGGTCTCGGCGGGTTCGAGCTCGACGCACAGCGGCTGGTCGGCGCGGCCGGCGCGCACGGTGAGGTACTGCTCGTGCTCGAGGTCCCGTTCCCACACCCGGGTGCGGTCCTCGGCGACGGATGCGAGGGCGCGGGGGTCGGGGTGGAACCAGTGGGCGTGGC
>NZ_JAGEMK010000001.1 GCF_017565425.1 Actinotalea soli | reverse complement strand
GGGGGGGGGGGGGGGGGGGGGGGGGGGGGGGGGGGGGGGGGGGGGGGGGGGGCCCCCCCCCCCCCCCCCCCCCCACCACACCTGGCGGGTCAGTCGAGGCCGAGCTCGTTGTAGGCGATCAGGGCCTTCTCCCAGGAGGAGTCGGCGTCATCGGTCTGGTCGACGTCGACCCGGGTGAGGGCGTCGGCGACGGTCTGGTGGATGGCGAAGTAGTTCGGCCCCTTGAACGGCGTGGCCGTCACGGCGTCGGCGCGGTTGGCGAGGATCTGACCGGTGGGAGCGTCGTTGAAGAACTCGTTGCTCATGCCGAGCAGCTCGTCGCTCTCGAGGGCCTCGATCTGGCTCGGGAACGTGCCCTTGGCCTCGAAGGCCTTGACCTGCTGCTCCGGGGCGGTCAGCCACTGAGCGAGCGCCTTGGCCTCCTCGGGGTGGTCGGTGTGGGTCGGGACGGTCAGGTAGGACCCGCCCCAGTTGCCACCACCGTTGGGGAAGACGTCGGCGATGTCCCAGCCCTCGACCCCTGCGGCGTTGCCCTCGATGATGCCGAGCATCCAGCCGGGGCAGGCCATCGTGGCGAAGGCACCGTTCTGGAACGCGGCGTTCCAGTCGTCGCTCCACTGGCCCAGGTGGGCCGACAGCTCACGGTCGACGCTCGCGTCGAGCACGTCGGTGTAGATGTCCTGGACGGTCGGGTGGTCGATCCCGATGACCGTGCCGTCGTCCTCCTCGTAGGCGTTCTCGACCTGGTTGATCATCGCCTGGTAGGTGGCGCCCGCCGAGTCGAACCATGCCGAGTCGGAGCTGGCGACGAAGTCCTCGCCGACCGAGAAGTAGTTCTCCCAGTCACCCTCGAGCAGGTCGGCGACCTCCTCGCGGTCGGTGGGCAGCCCGGCCTCCTCGAACAGGTCGGCGCGGTAGCAGATGGCCTCGGGGCCGACGTCGGTGCCGTAGCCGATGAGCTTGCCGTCGGCCGTGGTCGCGGCCTCGGTCTTCCAGTCGAGCCAGCGGCCCTCGACCTCGGGGTCGCTCAGGTCGTTGAAGTTGTCCGAGTACTGCAGGAGCTCGGCGAGCCAGTCGACCTCGAGGGCCTCGATGTCGGACAGCCCCGAGCCCGCGGCGAGGCGGGTGTTGAGGTTGTCCCGGGCCTCGTCGGCCGTGGCGGCCTTCTTCTGCTCGACCGTGATGTTCGGGTTGAGCTCCATGTACTCGGTGATGAGGTCCTCGTACCCGAACTCGTTGAAGGTCGCGACGGTCAGCGTGATCTGCTCGTCGCTGCCCCCGGCCTCGCCTCCGGTGCCGCTGCCTTCTCCGTCACCGTCCGCCGTGCCGCTCGAGCAGCCGGTGGCGATGAGGGCGAGGCCGGCCATGCCGACGGTGGCGGTGAGCCACGGCTTCCTGGTTGTACGCACGTCTGACTCCTTCGTCTCAGGGGCGGCGGCGGTGCCGACCCGTGGTCGTCGTCGGACGACGACGACCGTGCACGTGATCGAACTGAGACCGGTCTCATCGTCGAGCCCGGAGATCCTGTCTCGGCGATGAGACCGGTCTCAGTGCGGTGGCCCAACAGTCCCGTCCGCGCCCCCGGGCTGTCAATCCTCGTGACCGAACCGTGACCCGTCGAGATCTCCGCGCGACAGCGGGCCCGAGCCGGGGGATGCTCGGGAGGCAGGCCGTGACCGCGGTCCGGACCGACCGCAGCACCACCCACGACCCCAGGAGACCCCGATGAGCCGCCACCAGGCCGCGAGCCCCCCGCACGACGACGCCGGCCGCCGGGCCCGGGCCGCGACCGCCTCGGACCCTGAAGGGGATCGTGCGGTGGACAAGGCTGGCGCCCCGCACCCCGACGACCGGCGCAAGCCCGGGTCGCCGAAGGACCTCACCAAGCCGTCCTGGGGCTACGTGCTCAAGCGGACGGTGCGGGAGTTCGTCCGTGACGAGAGCACCGACAACGCCGCTGGGCTGACGTACTGGGCGGTGCTGGCCCTCGCGCCGGCGGCCCTGGCTCTGTTCTCCTTGCTCGCCCTGTTCGGCAACAGCCGTCAGATCGTCGAGGACGCGATCGAGGAGGCGGGAGCGAACGTGCCGACCGACGAGGGGTCGGTGATCGACATGCTGCTCGCCGCGGCCGAGGGGCAGCAGGGCGCCGGGCTCGCCCTGATCACGGGCCTCGCGGTCGCCCTCTGGACGGCGTCGAACTACGTCAACGCCTTCGGCCGCGCGATGAACCGGGTCTACGAGGTCGACGAGGGGCGTCCGATCTGGAAGCTGCGACCGATCATGCTGCTGGTCACCCTCGTCCTGCTGCTCCTGGTCGTGGCGATCTGCGTCGCGCTGGTGCTGTCGGGCGGGGTCGCCGAGGCCCTCGGTGCGGCGATCGGGCTGAGCAGCCAGGCCGTGACCATCTGGAACATCGCCAAGTGGCCGGTCGTCGTGCTGCTGGTCGTCCTGGCCGTGGCGGTGCTGTACTTCGCGACCCCGAACGTCAAGCAGCCCAAGTTCCGGTGGCTCAGCGTGGGCAGCGTGGTCGCCATCCTCGTCTGGGCGCTGGCGACCGTGGGCTTCTTCTTCTACGTGGCGAACTTCGGGAACTACGACGCGACCTACGGCGCCCTCGGTGGTGTCGTGGTGTTCCTCCTGTGGCTCTACATCACAAACAACGCGCTGCTGTTCGGGGCCGAGCTCGATGCCGAGCTCGAGCGCGGTCGCGAGCTCCAGGCCGGCATCGCGGCCGAGAAGAGCATCCAGCTCCCGCCCCGGGACACCACGGCGAGCGAGAAGAAGCAGAAGAAGCACACGGACGACGTCGCACGCGGTCGTCGGCTCCGTGAGTCCACCGGGGCGCGTCAGGCCGCTCCGCACGACGACTGACCCCTCGTCCTGGCCCGCCGGTTCTCGGCGGGTCGACGGACCGCTGGCCGCCACGTGAGCGGTCGCGGTCGCCGCTCGGCGGAGGTATCAAGGACCCAGACGTCGACCGGCACCCCGGCCACGCCTCGTCTCCGACAACCCAGGGAGCAGCCCATGGAGCACTTCACGATCGCGACCGTCGCCGAGCAGAGCGCGGACTTCCGCCGCGTCCTGTGGACGGGCAAGCACTCGCAGCTCGTCGTCATGACCATCCCGCCGGGTGGGGAGATCGGCGAGGAGGTCCACGAGGACATCGACCAGATCCTGTCCTTCGTCAGCGGCACGGGCGAGGCGATCGTCTCGGGGCAGACCCGCAAGGTCGTCGCGGGGGACCTCGTCGTCGTCCCGGCCGGCCGTACGCACAACTTCGTCAACACGGGCAAGAACCCGCTCATCCTCTACACGGTCTACGGCCCGCCCGAGCACGCCGACGGCGCCGTCCACGCGACCAAGGAGGAGGCCGACGCCCTCGAGGAGGCCGGCAAGGACGAGCCGCCCACGGCGTAGTCCTGCACCCGTCGCCAGGGCCCGACGTCCTCAGGGGCGTCGGGCCCCGGCGCGTCCGGGGACGGTGAGCAGGCGAGGGGTGCGGGCTCGGTAGGCGCGGTAGCGCTCTCCGTAGCGAGCCACCAGGTGCTGCTCCTCGCGGCGTGCCTTGGTGTCGAGGACCACCAGGAGGACGAGCCAGGCTGCGAGCGGCTCGGGGCGTCGACGCAGCACCGCCCACCCCGCCGCGGCGGCCAGCAGGCCCGTGTAGATGGGGTGGCGGCTCACCGCGTAGGGGCCGTGCTCGTGCAGCTCGCCGGCAGCGGGTGGCGCGACGCGCGGGGTGAGCAGGCGGCCGTGCCGGAGCGCCCCGGCCAGGGAGAGAGCGGCTCCACCGACGAGCGCCCCGGCGGCGACGGCTGCCGTGCCGGGCGCGAGCTGCCAGCGGGCCCGCCCGGGCCACCCCAGGGCGGCGAGGGCGGCGACCTGGGCTGCGACCAGTCCGTCCTCGGTGTCCACGCGACCACCCTGCCACCTGCGGATGCGCCTGGGCAGGCCTGGGCGCACAGTGGTCGAGAGGTCATCGACCCGCGACCACCAGGAGGACACGATGCCGCGACGCGACCCTGGTCCCAGCGTCAAGGACGACGAGCTCTACGAGAAGCTCCGCTCCGAGGGGAGCTCGAAGGAGAAGGCTGCGCGCATCGCCAACGCCGCGGCGAAGACCTCGCGCAGCGAGGTCGGCCGCAGCGGTGGCAGCTCACCCGCGTACGAGGACTGGACGGTCGACGACCTGCGCTCGCGGGCCGCCGAGCTCGAGGTCAGGGGGCGGTCCTCGATGACCAAGGCCGAGCTGATCGACGCGCTCCGCTCGCGCTGATCTCGGCCGGTGCGCGGCGCGGCCGGCGCTCCCGGGGGTGCCGCCCGACCGTGACCGGCGTCAGCTCTGCGTCGTCGTGGTGAGCACCCGTGCGATCTCGTCGAGCGCGCCGGGCACCAACGAGTAGTAGGCCCAGACCCCCCGCTTCTCGCGGTGCAGCAGACCTGCGTCGACGAGGGTTCGCAGGTGGTGGGAGACCGTCGGCTGGCTCAGGCCGAGGGGTTCGGTCAGGTCGCACACGCAGGCCTCCCCTCCTTCGTGCGCGGCCACGAGGGAGATCAGCCGCAGCCGCGCCGGCTCGGCGACGGCCTTGAGCACGCCGGCCAGCCCCTGTGCCTCCGCGAGGGACAGGGGCGTCCGCGCGAGAGGGGCGCAGCAGGCGACGGTCGGGAGGGCGCCGGGCTGCTCCGGGGCGCCGGAGGTGGTCTCGATCGCGGTGGTCATCGGGTCATTCTCCACGAGATATTGACGCCTGTCGATGTCTGGTGCGAGGCTCAGGCATCGAGAGGCGTCGATATCTAGGAGGAGCCATGGACGAGGGACGGGTCGAGCAGGTCCGGGAGCGCTACGCGGCGGCCGCGCTGACGGTCGCGGGAGGGGGGCGGGCCGAGCCCGAGGCCTCCGGGGGCGGGGGTGAGGAGTGCTGCGGGTCGGACTGCTGCGGCGGGGCTGCTGAGCACGTGGCGGCGCCGCGGGTCGACTTCGGGGCGGGGCTCTACGGCGGTGCGACGGCGGACCTCCCCGACGCCGCGGTGCTCGCGAGCCTGGGCTGCGGCAACCCGACCGCGGTCGCCGACCTTCGTCCGGGGGAGCGGGTGCTCGACCTCGGCTCGGGCGGCGGGATCGACGTGCTGCTCTCGGCCCGGCGCGTGGGCCCCACCGGCTTCGCCTACGGGGTCGACATGACGACCGAGATGCTCGAGCTCGCACGGGCCAACGCCGCGGAGGCGCAGGCGACCAACGTCGAGTTCCTCGAGGGCCGTATCGAGGCGCTGCCCCTCCCTGACGACTCGATCGACGTCGTGATCTCGAACTGCGTGATCAACCTCTCGGTCGACAAGCCTGCCGTCCTCGCGGAGATGGCGCGTGTGCTGGTGCCCGGGGGGCGCATCGGGGTCTCCGACGTGGTTGCCGAGGATCACCTGACCGCGGCCGAGCGGGCCGAGCGGGGGGACTTCGCGGGCTGCCTCGCCGGCGCCCTCTCGCGCCAGGAGTACCTCGAGGGGCTCGCTGCGGCGGGGTTCGTCGACGCCGAGGTCACCTTCACCCACGAGGTGCGCCCGGGTATGCACGGGGCGATCGTCCGGGCGACGCTGCCGGCCTGAGGTGCGGCCCGCCGGAGGTGCGTGCGGACCGCGGCCGGCCGGGAGCGCCGTGGCCCGGGCGAGGAGGGGGGGGCGCGCGTCGAGGCGCCGGGCGGGGCGTCGAGCACGCAACATCTCTTGCGCAATAACTCTTGCGCAAGAGATGTTGCGCGTTCTACGGTGGAGCCATGAACTCCAGCGAACGCCCGGCGATCACCGACCCGGAGCGCATCCGGGCCCTCGCCCACCCGCTCCGCATGGACCTGCTCGACTTCCTCGACGAGTCGGGGGAGGCGACCGCGACCCAGTGCGCCGGACGCACCGGGGAGACCGTCGCGAACTGCTCGTTCCACCTGCGCACGCTGGCCAAGGCGGGGTTCATCGAACCCGCCGAGCCCCGCGGGCGCGAGAAGCCCTGGCGGCCCGTGAGCACCGGGGGTCGTCGCCTCGACGTCGACCCGGAGAACCCCGCCTCCCTGCGGGCGATCGGCGAGCTCGTCGGCCTGACGGTGCTCCGAGAGGCCGACCGGATCCGCGACTTCATGGCCCGTCAGCACGAGATGCCCGCCGACTGGCAGGACACCGTGACCGTGACGACGGCGAGCTTCTGGGCCACCCCCGACGAGATGCGTGAGCTGGTGAACGCCGTCAACGCCCTCGCCGAACCTTTCCGCGGCAGGCACGCCGCCCCCGAGACGCGCCCCGACGGCGCACGACCCGGCCGTCTCTTCGCGGTCGTGAACCCCGAGGAGCTCGCCCCGCCCGCCACCCAGCCCGAGCAGGAGCAGTGACATGACCGTCCTGACCATCGACTCCCGCGCCGTCCGACTCCGCCTCCCCGTGCTCCGGCTCGGTCGGCTGCGGGGCACGATCATCGTCGAGCTGAGCGAGCGCGCCGAGCTGCGCATCGAGGGCCGCGAGATCCGCGCCCGGGACGGCCGCACGGCAGGCGCCGCCGAGGCGCGCCTCGACGCCTACCGCACCGAGGCGCTGGGGGTCCGCCTGGGCGCAGGCTTCTGAGGGACCGCCGTCCCCCACCGAAGGTCCCGGGTCCCACCGGTCACGACCGTGAATAGTCGGGACATGGTCGACACCTCCGTCAGCGCCCACCGGACCCTCTCCTCCGAGAGCCGCGTGGCCATCCTCGAGCTGCTCGAGGAGCGCGGGGCGCCCGTGCCGCTCACCGAGGTCGCCGCGGCCGTCGGGCTGCACGTCAACACGGTGCGTGAGCACCTCGACCGGCTGGTGGCGGGGGGCTTCGTCGGCAGCGAGCCCGAGGCCAGCCACCGGCGCGGGCGTCCACGGCTGCTGTACCGCGCGCTCGAGACCCCCGCGCCCGTCGTCCCTGAGGTCGGTGCGAGCGAGCACCTGAAGCGCGCGCTCGTGCTGGGCTACGGCAGGCCGATGGACTGCCCGGCCGAGACGGCCGAGCGCGACGGGCGGGCCCTCGGCGCCGATCTCGTGCGTGACGCCCCTCCGCAGGGCGACCAGCTCGGTGCCTTCGCGGAGCACCTGACCGCGCTCGGCTTCAGCCCCGAGGTCGGCAGCGAGGGGCGCACGGTCTGCCTCGGGAGCTGCCCGGTGCGCGACCTGGCCCGCGCACGCCCCGAGGTGGTGTGCAACCTGCACCTCGGACTCGTCCGTGGCGTGCTCGCCGGCCTCCCCGGTCCGTGGGTGGTCGACCGCGTCGAGACCCCCGAGCCGGGCGGCAGGTGCGTCCTGCACCTCGCGGATCGGGCTGCGGTGCCGTCCACTCACCCCGCGGGCAGCACCTCGACCACCCCGGTGTACATGCCCATCGCGCACGAGTAGTGCAGGCTCCCGGGCTCGGTGGGCGTGAAGGTCACGACGTTCGCGCCGGGCTCGAGGAGCCGCACCCGTTCGACCCCCATGCCCGGGGCGTGCAGGGCGCTCGCGCAGCTCGCCGCGGTCGAGTCGATCTCCCAGCGCACCTCCGTCCCGGCGAGCACCGTCGCGTGAGCCGGTGCGTAGCCGTCGACCACCTGCGCGGTGCGCAGCACCTGGACCCCGTCCTCGAGGCTCGCCGTGACCTCGGTGGTGCCCGCCGCGACCGGGCCCCTCCCCGTCGCTCCCGGGGCCAGGACCGTGACGGCGCCACCGACGTTGACCGCCGCGAGCGCCAGGACCCCGACCCCGGCGACCCGCAGCAGGACGGGGCCGACCGAGCCGCGGGCGGCAGCGGTGAGCCCGCCGACGCCGAGCAGGCCCGGGGCGGTCCCGAGGGCGAACAGACCCATCATCAGGCCGGCTGTCACCGGCTCGCCCGTCGCCAGGGCGGAGAGCTGGACCACCTGCGTGAAGCCGCACGGCAGCAGGAAGGACGCCGCCCCCAGCGCGGCCGTGCTCCCGTCGCGGTAGGCGCCCGCGCCGCGCCCCTCGAGGCCCAGGCGGGTGGCCACCCCGGCGGGCAGGGCCGGCGTCAGGTGGGCCAGGCGCGGCGACACGGCGGTGAGCTGGACGCCGATCGCGACCATCGCCAGGGCGACGACGAGGGTCAGCAGCGCGAGCGTGCCGCCGGTCACGTGCACGACGCCGCCCACCGCGCCCAGCACGGCCCCGAGCACCGTGAAGCCCACGACGCGCCCGGCGTTGAAGGCCAGGTGAGGGCGCCAGCGTTGCGCCAGGCTCGCCTGCGGGTGCCGTTCGGCGTGCCGGGCCGCGACGGCCAGGACCAGTCCGCCGACCAGGGCCATGCAGGCCGAGAGCCCCGCCGCCAGCCCGAGGACCAGGGCGACGGTGAGGCCTGCCGCACCCGTCGTGCCAGCAGGGCCCGCCGATGCACCCACGCGGCCCGCCAGCTCCTCGAGGCCGAGCATCCTCGCGCCGGCCAGAGCGAGGGCGACGACCCCGAGCCCTATCGCGAGGTCGCGCCACACGCGTCGGTCCCGGCTCACCCAGCTGCGATCGGGGTCGCCCAGCGCGTACCCCGCGCCGAGGACGGCCTGCTCGAGGGAGGCTCGGGGGAGCGGCCGGCTGCTCGTGATCCGGGCACGGCCCCGCGCGGCCGAGACGGCGACCTCCTCGACCCCCGGCAGCTGCCGCAGGGAGCGGGCCACGCGGACCTCGCAGGCACGGCAGGTCATGCCGCGGATCGGTACGGTCCTGTCCATCCTCTGCTCCCACCCCTGGTCGTCCTGCAGCGTAGGCAGGCGGCCAGGGGGCGCGGGTGGGACCTCCGGCCCCGCGCCCTGCCCAGGCCTGGTCGCGGGGTCGCCCGACGCGGAGCGGTCGAACTCCTTCACATCGGCCTCGCGAGGTCGATCACCAGGTCGAGATGACCAACGACGCGCGAGAGACCTCCGGGGCCACCACGACCCTGCTGCTGGGCCATGTCCGGACCCAGGGCGGTGACGAGGCGGTGGCCGAGGTGCTGCGCCTGGCCGGGGTGCCGCAGTCGTTGAGCGAGCTCGAGGACGGTGCGAGCTGGTTCGCGCACGAGGTCCGCACGCGACTGTTCGAGGCTGCGACCGCCGTCCTCGGCGAGGGAACCGTCTTCGCCGTCGGGGTGCACGCGCTGGACAACGGTCTGCAGCCAGCCCTCGTCGGGCTCCTGCGGTCCTTGGGCAACCCGCGTGAGGTCTACCGGCAGGTGCCCCGTGCCCTGCCCAAGTTCACGACCCGCTCCGAGATGGAGGTGGTCTCCAGCACCACCACCTCGGCCGTGGTCCACCTGCGTACCAAGGGTGAGCACCTGCGCTCGCGGCTGGACTGCGAGCTCGTGCAGGGGATGCTCGCCGCCGTGCCGCAGATCTTCGGCCAGCCCCTGGCCCGCATCGTCCAGAGCACCTGCCAGGCCGACGGGCACGAGCAGTGCGAGTTCCAGATCTCGTGGACACGTCCCCGGCGCTGGTTCGACAGGTCCCGTTCCGAGCGCTCGGCCCGGTCGGCCGACGTCGAGCTGGCCGCCCTGCGGGGCCAGCTCGAGGAGCTCCAGCGCGCCTCGAGCGACCTGGTCAGCAGCGACGACGTGCACACCGTGCTCGAGCGCATCGTGGACCGCGCGGCGACAGCCGTCCTGGCCCCCTCCTACCTGCTCGTCGCCCACGGGGACCCGGCCACCGGGGCGGGGCCCGTGGTCCACGCCCGCGGCCTGAGCCCCGAGCGGGCCGAGGAGCTCGCCGCAGCGCTGAGCCGTGGCGAGTCCCTCGGGCAGGCAGCCGTCGTGGTCGACGTGACCTCCACGCGCCGGCACCACGGGCGGCTCGCCGCCATCTACTCCGAGGGCCACCGCCCGCTCGCCGCGGACGAGCACCTGCTCGAGGCCTACGCCCGGCACGCCGCCGCCGCGCTGGACCTGCTGACGGCGCTGGACGGCAGCCGTCGCGAGGCGAGCCGGGCCACCGCGCTCCTGGACCTCGCCCATCAGCTCGCCGCCGCGACCGACGCCGATGCCGTGGCGCGCGTGGTCACCGACGCCATGCCCGGGATCGTCGGGTGCCAGTCCGGCGGGGTGTGGATGTGGGAGCCCTCCGAGGGGATCCTGCGCGCGGCGGCGACCACGGGGCACGAGGAGCACGAGGCCCTGGAGATCATGGGCACCCGGCTGCGTCCGGACGACACCCCCGAGCTCACCGACATCCTCACCCGGCACGACCTCCTCGTGATCGACGCGCAGGACGCCAGCCCTCGCCTCGGCGCGCTGCTGGACCGGGTCGGCTCACGCAGCGTCGTGGTGGCCCCCCTCGTCGCCGGGGACAGCTTCATGGGGGTGGCGATCGCCAGCTGGGCGACGCCCGCCGACCGGCTCGCGGTCGGGGCCGAGGCGATGGCCCGCATCTCCGGGGTCGGGGACCAGACGGCGACCGCCCTCCAGAACGCGCGCCTGCTCTCGCGGGTCAGCCACCAGGCCCTGCACGACGCGCTGACGGGCGTGCCCAACCGCGTCCTGTTCAGCCGGAGCCTGGACGAGTCCCTGCGCCGGGCAGAACCCGGTCAAGGCACCGCGGTGCTCTTCTGCGACCTGGACAACTTCAAGCACGTGAACGACCAGCACGGTCACGCCGCCGGGGACGAGCTGCTCCGGCAGGTCGCCGCTCGTCTGCGCGGGGAGCTGCGCCCGGGTGACGTCGTGGGCCGTCTCAGCGGCGACGAGTTCGCGGTCCTGCTGCACGGGGTCGACGACGACGAGCACGCCCTGACCGTCGCGGCGCGCCTCGTGGCGGGCCTGGACCACCCGTTCCGGGTCGACGGGCACGAGGTCAGGACGACGGCGAGCGTCGGTGTCGCCGTCCACGTGGGGGCCGACGGGCGAGGGGACCGGCTGCTGGCTGCCGCGGACGCAGCGATGTACGAGGCCAAGCAGCGCGGTCGCAACCAGGTGCTCCTGGCCGGTGAGCTGGACCCGCGCCGGGGTGCCCCGTCCCTCGAGGCCGAGCTCAGCCAGGCGGTCGAGGCCGGGCAGCTTCGTCTGTTCTTCCAGCCGGTCGTCGACGTCTCGCCCGGGACCGGAGACGCCGTGGTGGGTGCGGAGGCCCTGATCCGGTGGGCTCACCCCCGTCTCGGGCTGCTGGCCCCGGCGGCCTTCCTGCCCCTGGCCGAGGAGGCGGGACTGGTCACCGAGCTCGACCTGTGGGCGGTGGGAGCGGCCTGCGAGGCCCTGGCCGGGTGGTCGCGCGCAGGGGCGGGCGAGCCCGCGGCAGAGGCGCTGCCGGTAGAGCCGCTGCGGGTCGCGGTGAACCTGGCGGGAGCCACCCTCGTGGACCCTCGCCTGGTCCCGACCGTGCGGCAGGCGCTGAGCCGCAACGGGCTCACCTCGGACCGTCTGCACCTCGAGGTCGTCGAGAGCCGGTCATTGTCCGACCTGCCCGGCGTGATCGAGCGTCTGGTCGAGCTGCGTCAGATCGGCGTCCGGATCTCCCTGGACGACTTCGGCACGGGGTTCTCGACCCTCGCCTGGCTGCAGTCCCTGCCGGTGGACCAGATCAAGATCGATCGGAGCTTCATCGCGGGCCTGCCCGACCACGCAGCCTCGCTGGCGCTGGTCCGGGGTGTCGTGGCGCTCGCGCGCGAGCTCGGCATCGAGGTGATCGCCGAGGGTGTCGAGGAGCCCGCCCAGCTCGCCCTCCTGCGTGAGGCGGGCTGCGAGATGGTCCAGGGCTACCTGCTGGGTCGACCTGCGCCGGTGTTCTCGGCCTCGGAACGGTCCACACCGGCCTGAGCCCGCCGCCCGAGCACCGCAGGCAGCACGAACCACCCGGCCCCGTCGTCGTCGATCCCGGTCCGGGCGACGCGCAGCTCGTGGAGGATCTCCGACCAGTGCCGGTCGAGACGTTCGATCGGCGACTCGTGCCGACCGTCGAGCGTCGGGCCGGCCGCTGCCTCGTCCTGGCCCGCTGCCATCGTGTCCTCCTGCGGTGGTCCTCGCCGGACATGTTGCGCCCCCGCTCGCAGCGAGGCGAGCGGGGGCGGAGGGCGCCGTCTCACCCGCACAGGGTGTGGCGGTCGCCGTCGGCCCGGAGGCCGGCCGCCGCTCTCGCGACGGCTTCAGGAGTGGAAGAAAATTAACCCTGGCCGGAGCGGTGCGCATCCGGTGGAGTCAGTATCCGATGTTACGTGCATCACATCAACCCTGCCTCGGCGCGGTCGCCCGCCGTGCGCGCGACGTCGACCGCGGCGATCATGGGGGGATGAGCACCCAGACGCAGTCTGCGACCGGCACCGACCTCGTGAGGCAGGTGGTCGTGCTGATCGGCTCCCTGGTCGCGATCGCCGCGGCCTTCGTGGGCTCGGGGGCCACGGGGGGCGAGGACCAGACCTCGGTGGGCGACGGCGCCCTCGCGGCGGACGCGACCCTCGTCGCCCCGGGCGGGCCCGCCTTCTCGATCTGGTCGGTGATCTACACCGGGCTGCTGGCCTACGCGGTCTGGCAGGCCCTGCCCGCGCAGCGGGCCGATGCCCGGCAGCGCCGGATCGGGTGGCTGGTGCTGCTCTCGATGCTGCTCAACGCAGCCTGGATCACGGTGGTGCAGCTCGGCCTGCTCGGCCTGAGCGTCCCGGTGATCGTGCTGCTGCTGGTGACCCTCGTCGCGCTCCTCCTGCGGCTCGAGAGGGTGCCGGCGCGCGGCCTGGTCGACACCGTCGTCACCGACGGGACCATGGGCCTCTACCTCGGCTGGGTCTCGGTCGCGACCGTGGCGAACGTCGCGGCGGTGCTCACCTCGGCCGGGTACACCGAGCTGGTGCTCGGGCCCGAGGTCTGGACGGTCCTCGTGCTGGCGGTGGCCGCGGCGGTCGGCGTCGGGCTCGCGGTCGCGACCCGGGGGCGCC
Organism: Actinotalea soli; assembly: GCF_017565425.1. Lineage (GTDB taxonomy): Bacteria > Actinomycetota > Actinomycetes > Actinomycetales > Cellulomonadaceae > Actinotalea > Actinotalea soli. The sequence continues at coordinate 914,116 of NZ_JAGEMK010000001.1, read as the reverse complement.
TCGCGATCGGTGCGGCGATGACCTGGGGCCTGGCGTGGATCGCGATCGCCCGCGCCACGGGGGAGCTCGAGTCGACCGTGGCCGCCGTCGCCGCCGGGGTGGCCGCGGCCGTCGTGCTGGTGGCGACCGTGCACGCGCGGGTACGACGGCGCTAGGAGGGCCGGCGGCTGCGGTCCGTCCCGGGGTGGCCGCTCAGAGGTAGCGCGCGGGGTCGAACTCGGCGAGGGAGATGATCCGCAGGCGCGGCAGCTGCACGTTGAAGGCGTGCACGTCGGTCTCGAGGTCGTAGATCTCGAGACCGCCCTCGGCGAGGTGCTGCAGCGAGCTGCTGACGAGCTCGGTGAAGCCGAGCAGGCCGACGCGGCGGGAGGGCCCCAGGAGGGCGGCCATGTGCGGGGTGAAGTCGCCGTCGTGGCTGGCCAGCAGCACGTCCCCGCTGTCCTCCCCCCGGTCCGCGAGGACGTCGAGGGTGCGCTGGATGCCGATGTCGACGACCTTCTCGTACGAGGCGCCGGACAGCGGGATCGGCTGGAAGCCGATCGCGACGAGGGCCTGCACGAAGGGCATCGGCATCGAGCCGTTCGACGCGTTGAGGAAGAAGAGTCCCTTGACCTCGTCGGCGTCCCACACCGTGCGGGCGAACTCGAGCACCCGCTCCCACCGGGGGCGCTCCTCGGGGGCCGGGCGGGCCCCCAGGATCGACCCGCCCAGGGTCGCGTCGATGTTCTCCCCGTCGACGAGCACGTAGGTGGTCCGGCGGGGCGCGGTCTCGGTCATGGAGGTCAGCCTAGGGTGCGCGTCGCGTGATGGGGGTCGACGCCCTCACCCCCGTCATCGAGGGTCGAGCCGCGCGAGGCCGCAGCGGGCAGGCCCCTCCAGGCGGCTGCCGTCGGCCCCGAACCGAGAGCCGTGCAACGGGCAGTCCCAGCTGCGCTCGCCGTCGTTCCAGGCGAGCACCCCGCCCAGGTGCGGGCAGATGGCGCTCACGGTGCGCACCTCGCCGTCGACCCGGGACACGGCCACGGGGCGGAGCCCCTCGCGGCCGACGGCGCCCTGACCCTCGCCGACCTCGGCGGGGTCCGGGGCGGGGGAGCTCATGGCCTGGGCCCAGCCGACCGTCAGCTCGCGGGCGACGAGACCGTTGATCGATGCCGCGCGAGGGGCCTGGGCGGCCACGTCGGTGCGCCACGGGTCCCAGTCCTGGGCCCAGTCCTCGGTCCGGCCCTCGAGCTGCGCGTGCAGGGCGAGGGCTGCCGCGGTCCCCGCGGTCATGCCCCACTTGGCGAAGCCCGTGGCGACCCACAGGTCGGTCGACCACGGCTCGTAGCGCCCGACGAAGGGCAGCCCGTCGGTGGTCCGGTAGTCCTGGGCCGCCCAGCGGTGGGTCGTCTGCACCGCCCCGAGGTGCTCGACGGCCCAGCGCTCAAGGTCCTCGACCCGCGACCCGACGTCCTGCGCGCGGCCGGTGGGGTGGCCGTTGCCGCCGACCACGAGGAGGTCCTGCCCGGCCTGGCGCACGGTCCGGCTGGGGGAGTCGACCGAGAGGTACATGCCCTCGGGCCGTGGACCTGCCACGCGGACCGCGATGCAGTGCGAGCGCTCCGCCTCCAGCCGGGCGAAGAAGCCCGACCGGTCCAGCAGGGGCGAGCCGGCCGCGATCACGACGTGGTCGGCCCGGACCCTGGCCCGTCCGGTCGCCGTCGAGCAGCGCACCTCACGGGGCGAGCCGGTGCTCACGCCGTCGACCCGGGTCCCGGCGTGCACCCGCACCCCGGCCGCGAGGGCATGACCGAGGACGGTGTGGAGGTAGGCCTGCGGGTCGATCTGCAGCTGGCCGGCGACCCGGAGCGCCCCGGTCGTGGCGAAGGGCAGACCGGCGTCCTCGAGGAGCTCGACCTCGAGGCCCGCCGAGCGCATCGCGGCGACCTCCCCCTCCAGGGTGGAGCGGCCCTCGGGGCTGGTCGCGTAGGTGATGCCGTCACGCACGGCGTGCTCGACACCGGTGGCCTCGGCGTGGGCGCGGACCCAGCGCTGCCCGGCGAGGTTCGCCTGGGCGTACCGGGTCAGGACGTCGGTCCCGTGGTGGCGGCCGAGCTCGCTGAACCGGGTGCCCTGGGCCAGGCTCACCTTCGCCGAGGATCCTCCGGTGGTCCCCGCGCCGACGTGCCGCGCCTCGAGCACGACCACCCGGCGACCGGCCCGGGCGAGCTCGACCGCGAGGGTCAGCCCGACGATGCCGGCGCCGACCACGGCGACCTCGCAGGTCAGGTCGCCGTCGAGCGGGCGGTGCGGGGTGGCGTGCCCGGCCGGTGCCGTGTCCGCCCAGAGGGGGTGGCGCGCTGCGCCCGTGAGGTCCATGTGACCACCCTCACCCCCGCGCCCCCGTTCCGCACCTCGTGGGTCAGGGGTACAGGCCCCGGGTCTGGTGGGCGGTGGCGACGCGCTGCACGCTGAGCAGGAGGGCGGCGTCGCGCAGGGAGAGGTCCCGGTGCCGCGCGGTCTTGCCGACGCTCTCGAAGGCCATCGCCATGCGCTCGGCGAGCCGCTGCTCGATCTCGGTCTCGGTCCACCAGTAGGCCTGCTGGGCCTGCACCCACTCGAAGTAGGAGACGACCACGCCCCCGGCGTTGGCCAGGATGTCCGGCACCACGACCACGCCCCGGTCGGCCAGCACCCGGTCGCCGTCGGGGGTGGTCGGGCCGTTGGCGCCCTCGACGACCCACCGGGCCTGCACCTGGCCTGCGGTCTCGGCGTCGAGCACGCCCTCGACCGCGGCCGGCACCAGGACGTCGACGTCGAGGGCCAGCAGGGCTGTGTTGTCGATCGGTTCGCCGCCGTCGAAGTCGACCACCGAGCCGGTCCGCTCGACGTGGGCCATCAGCCGGGGCAGGTCCAGACCCCCGGACCGGTGCACCCCGCCGTACTGGTCGCTCACGGCCTCGACCCGTGCCCCGCCCTCCGCGAGGAAGACCGCGGCGTGCGACCCGACCTTGCCGAAGCCCTGGACCGCGGCGCTCACGTCGTCGAGGGTCTTGCCGTGCTCGGCGAGGGCGGCGACCACGCAGTGCACCACCCCGCGGGAGGTCGCGGTCGCCCGGCCGAGCGACCCGCCCACCTCGAGGGGCTTGCCGGTCACGACCCCCGGGATCGTGTAGCCCTTGTTGACCGAGTAGGTGTCCATGACCCAGGCCATGGTCTGCGCGTCGGTGCCGACGTCCGGGGCCATGATGTCCCGCTCGGGGCCGATCATGGGCATGATCTCGCTGGTGTAGCGGCGGGTGACCCGCTCCAGCTCGCCCTGGGAGTAGTGCCGGGGGTCGATAGCCACCCCACCCTTGGCGCCCCCGTACGGGAGCTCGACCACGGCGCACTTCCAGGTCATCCACATCGCCAGGGCCCGGACCTCGTCGACGTCGACCGAGGGGTGGAAGCGCAGCCCGCCCTTGCCGGGCCCTCGCGAGACGTTGTGCTGCACCCGGAAGCCGTGGAACAGCTCGGTCGAGCCGTCGTCGCGGCGCAACGGGATCGCGACGTTGATCTCACGCCGTGAGGTCCCGAGCATCGCGTGCATCCCGGGGTCGTACCCCAACCGCTCGACGGCGTTCGCGAGCTGGGCCTGCGCGGTCGCGAGAGGGCCGTCGCGGGTGGGCACGGCGAGGTCTGCGGGGGCGACGTCCGGGACGACGTCCGCGACGGAGGTGTGGTCGGTCATCGGTGCGCTCTCCTGGTGACGGGTGGGCCAAGGGGTGCCGAGATCCGCCGGGGACGCCGTCGGACCCGAGCCCACTGTGTCACCCCTGTCGTGGACCGGCCCGGGGACGCGCCAGCGCGGTCGTGGGAGCCCCGGTCGAGGCAGCGACCGTGGTGGCGTGCCAGCAGGTCAGCCGACGTACTCGAAGTGCCAGTACTCGGGGTTCGAGCCGTTCTGACGGGCCCACCCGGGGGCGACCCAGCCGTAGGCCGGGGCGTTCTCCACGAGCCAGGTGTAGCGCGCCGAGCCGAAGCCGTGAGCCTCCCACTCCCACAGGTCGAAGGCGGTGCCCCAGCCGTGGTTCGAGGTGCCGGGCAGGGCGGCGATCGTGCCGTAGTGCTCCCGGATCGCGACCTGGTCGGCGTACGAGCGATAGCTCAGGTCGATCGCCATGTTCTCGCCGAAGGTCGCCCGGTAGGCCTCGTTGAGCCTGGTCGCCGCGGCCGCCGCGTCGCTGCGCAACCACTGGTGGTTGCCGCGGGAGTCGGTGCACCAGGAGAGCGCGGCCATCTGCGCACGCGGGATGTTGCCGTTCGAGCCGTCGCCGGCCTCGGTCGGGGTCGAGGTGAAGAAGGCCGTGCCGTCGTCCTGGGGCGGCTCGTAGGACTCGGGGCCCCCGCAGTCCGGGGCTGCCCCCTCGGCGGGCCAGGTCGACGCGTGGCCGGCGGCGGCCTGGGCCTGGGCCTCGGCGTGGGCTTGGGCGGCAGCGGCCGCCTCGGCCTGTGCGGCCTCCTCGGCCTCGGCCTGGGCGGCCGCCTCCTGCGCGGCCTCCTCGGCGGCGGCTCGCTCAGCCGCAGCGGCCGCCTCCGCCTCGGCAGCCGCTGCGGCCTCGGCCTCGGCCCGAGCCTCCTCGAGGGCCGCGAGCCGTGCGGCCTCCGCCTCGGCGTCCTCGGTCGAGGTGACCTGAGGGGTGGTCGTCGGGGTCGTGGCCACGGCCTCGGTCCGGTTCTCGGCCTGGGAGGCGCGAACCTGCACCGCCGCCACGACCCCGACCAGGACGGCCAGAGCCACGGCGGCGGCGAGGATCAGGAGGCGACGACGACCGCCCCACGAGAGCGCGCGGTTCACGAACCGAGGGCGTCGATCCGTGCGAGCTCCTCGTCGGTCAGGTCGACGAGAGCGTCGAGGTTCGCGTCGATGCGCTCGGGGGTGACCGACTTGGGGATCACCACGACCTCGTGCGCCAGGTGCCACTGCAGGACCACCTGCTGGACGGTCCGGCCGTGGGCCCGGGCGATCTCGGTGAGCACCGGGCTCTCGGCGTCGGTCCGCTTGAACGGGCTGTACCCCTCGACGGCGATCCCGCGCTCGCGATGAGCGGCCAGCAGGTCGGCGTCGAAGTCGCTCGGGCTCCACGGGATCTGGTTGATCGCGGGGGCCTCCCCGGTGGCCTCGATCAGCTCGTCGATCTGGGCGATCGAGTAGTTGCTCACGCCGATCGCGCGTGCCAGGCCCTCGTCGCGGAGCTCGCGGAAGGCCTCCCAGGTGCTCGGCGTGGCCTGCTTGTTCGGTGGCCAGTGCACGAGCCAGAGATCGACGTGGTCGGTACCGAGCAGGCGCAGGCTCTGGGCGAGGGTCTCGCGCTCGCGACCCGCGGCGTCGGGCGGCAGCTTCGTGGTCACGAAGACGTCGGCCCGTGGGACCGATGCCTCCGCCAGGCCGCGACCGACCTGGTCCTCGTTCTGGTACCCCGTCGCGGTGTCGATGTGCCGGTAGCCGGCGTCGAGGGCGTGCCGCACGGCGCGGTAGCAGTCGTCGCCCTCGGACTGCCACGTGCCCAGGCCGAGGAGCGGGATGGTCACGGGCCCCGTGGGGGAGCGCAGGTCGATGGTGGGGATCGCGGTGCTCATCGGCCCAGTGTGCGGGACCTGCGGCCCAGGCGCTCGTGCTCCCGGTGCCTGAGTCTGGAGGGGTCGCCGGTGACGAGCGACCCGTCACCCCGGACCGCGGTGGTCGTGGGGACGGTCTGGTGCGGGGGTACGGAGATGAGAGTTCTCGTGACGGTGGCCTCGCGGCACGGCGCGACCAGGGAGGTCGGCGACGCGATCGCCGAGGTGCTCCGCCGTGCGGGGCACGTGGTCGAGATCGCGGACCCGGAGGACGTCGAGAGCCTCGAGGGGGTGGATGCCGTGGTCCTGGGCTCGGCCGTGTACGTCGGACGCTGGGCCGCCTCGGCCCGCGCGCTGGTGGACCGGCTCGCGCACGGCCTGTCTCGTCGGCCGGTCTGGCTGTTCTCCTCGGGCCCGGTGGGGGCGCCGCTCGCGCCGCAGGGCGATCCGGAGGAGATCGCCTCGGTGATGGCCCGGCTCGGGGCCCGGGGGCACCGGACCTTCGCCGGTCGGCTCGACCTGGGGGGGCTCGGGATCGCCGAGCGCGCGGTGGTGGCGCTGGTCCGCGCCGAGGAGGGGGACTACCGGCCGTGGCCACAGATCGAGGACTGGGCCCGCCTCATCGCCGCCGACCTGCACCAGGAGGAGATCCGCGCGGTCCGGCTCGTGCGCTGACCGGCCCTCCCGGGGCGTTCAGGCCGAGGCGCGCACCACGACCTCGGCCCCGAAGATGCGCGGCGCGTGCGAGGTCGCCCGGCCGGCGACCTGGTCGAGCAGCACCTCGGCCGCGACCCGGCTCATCTCGACCACCGGGTTGCTCATCGTCGTCAGCGGGGGAGCCGTCGAGGCCGCGACGCCCAGGTCGTCGAATCCGATCAGCCGCACGTCCTCGGGGACCGCGCGGCCGTGGGCCCGGAGCACCTCGAGGGCCCCCGCCGCCATGAGGTCCGAGGCGGCGAAGACCCCGTCGACGTCGGGGTGCTCGCGCAGCAGCTGCTCCATCGCGGCGGCCCCGCCCGAGGAGGTGAAGTCCCCGCGGGCCACGGCGTGGTCCGGGAGGCCGGCCGCCGCGAGGGCCTCGCGCCAGCCGGCGAGCCGGTCGACCCCGGCGGCCATGTCGAGCGGCCCGGCGATGGTGCCGACCCGGCGGCACCCGACCTGCACGAGGTACTCGGTGGCCCGGCGCCCACCCAGGACGTTGTCGACGTCGACGTACTGGATGGTCTCGGGGGACTGCCACGGCCGCCCGACGAAGACGCACGGCAGGCGGGAGCCGGCGAGCACCTCCTCGAGGGAGTCGTCCCGGTGGTGGGAGACGACCACGGCGCCGTCGACGTGCTGGTTGCGCAGGTAGCGGGCGGTGCGCTGGGTACCGTCGTCGCGCCGCGCGATGATCAGGACGAGCTGGATCTCGGTGTCGGTCAGGGCCGCGCTGAGCCCCTGCAGGGTCCGGGCGAAGTACGGGTCGGAGAGCACGCGCTCGTCGGGCTCGGGCACCACGAGGGCGATCGAGTCGGTGCGGCGGGTGACGAGGCTGCGCGCGGCACGGTTCGGCGAGTACCCGAGGGCGACGATCGCACGGTCGACGGCGCTCTGGGCCTCGGGGCTCACCCTCAGCCCGCCGTTGATCGCGCGCGAGGCCGTCGAGCGCGAGACCCCGGCGTGCTCGGCGACCTCCTCGAGGGTGGGCGCGTGACGACCGGGGCGCTCGACCTGGCTCACCGGGTCAGCGCGCGAGCCAGGTGGCCCCGGCGCGACCCTCGGCCGCGAAGGCCTCACGGATGCCCCCGGCGGTCGCCTGCTCGACGGCCGAGGCGAAGAGCGGCACCGAGGCCTTGAGCTCGCCCTCGACGTGGTGGGTCGTGCTGCCGTCGGGCTCGCCGACCAGGCGCATGGTCCCGGAGAGCCGCACCGGCGCCCCGGTGATCTCCACCACCACGGTGCCGCGGCGGGCCCCCTGCTCGGGGCCTTCCCACGCCTCGACCTGTCGGACCTCGACGCTCGCCCCGACCACGGAGCGGAACTGCGCGGGGATGTCGGTCGAGGGCATGTGCCGGCGGGTGGTCACGGTGAAGGCCTCGGCGCTGGTGCCCACGACGTCGACCTGCTGCGACGTCGCCCCGGTGGCCCGGACCTTGGTGGCCACGAACTCCTCGTCGGCGAGCATCGCGGCCACGTCGTCGATGCCGGCGTCGTAGGTGGTCTGGACGGACACGTGCACCGGAGCCTCCGAGGGTGGGAAAGGTAGGTCGAGGTTAACAAGCGGTGGGGCGGTGCGCTGCGTCGTCGGCGGGGCGGTCGGGCGCGCGTCCTGCGCCTAGGCTCGCAGGGTGTCCACCCTGAGCGATCTGGTCTCCCGTCACGCCGACCTCGCCCCTGCCGACGTCGAGTGGCTCCATCTCCTGGTCGGCGACTGGCAGCTGATCTCCGACCTGGCCTTCGCCGACCTCGTGCTGTGGCTGCCGACCCGCTCGGGGGACTTCGTCGCGGTCTCCCAGGCCCGGCCCTCGACGGGGGCGACCGTCCACTACGACGACATCGTCGGCAGCAGCGCCCCCGAGGGCCAGCGGCCCCAGCTCGAGCGTGCCCTGGCCGAGGTGTCGATCCAGCGATCGCGCGAGCCCCGCTGGTTCGGCACCTACGCGGTGCGCGAGGAGGCCGTCCCCGTCGTCCACGCCGGCCGCCCCATCGCGGTGGTCGCCCGGCAGACGAACCTGGGCGGGGCCCGCACCCCGAGCCGGCTCGAGCTCAACTACGTCGAGGCCGCCGACGACCTGGTCGCGATGATCTCCCGGGGTGAGTTCCCCGCCCCCAACGCGCCGACCGGACCGCGCCGCGGGGCGCCTCGGGTCGGCGACGGGTTGATCCGGCTCAACTCCGAGGGCGAGGTGCTCTACGCGAGCCCCAACGCCCTCAGCTGCTTCCACCGCTTCGGCGTGCTCGGCTCGCTCGTGGGCAGGTCCCTCGCCGAGGTCACGACCGACCTGCTCGAGGACAGCACCGCGATGGACGAGTCCCTGCCCCTGGTGGTCATGGGCAGGGCCCCGTGGCGGACCGACCTCGAGGCCCGCGGGGTGTGCCTGTCGCTGCGAGCGGTGCCCATGACCGAGGACGGGCAGCGCATCGGTGCGGTGCTCCTGTGCCGTGACGTGTCCGAGCTGCGGCGCCGCGAGCGTGAGCTCATCACCAAGGACGCGACCATCCGGGAGATCCACCACCGGGTGAAGAACAACCTGCAGACGGTCGCGGCCCTGCTGCGCCTGCAGGGTCGGCGGATGACCTCCCCCGAGGCCAAGGACGCCCTGGACGAGGCGATGCGCCGCGTGACGACCATCGCCCTGGTGCACGAGACGCTCTCGCAGACCCTCGACGAGACCGTGGACTTCGACAGCCTCGTGGACCGCAGCCTGCGGCTCGTGGCCGACGTCGCCTCGGCGGGGGCCTCGGTGCGCACGGTGCGGACGGGGACCTTCGGCATGGTCCCGGCCGAGGGGGCGACGGCGCTGGCGCTGATCCTCACCGAGCTGGTGACGAACGCCGTCGAGCACGGCTTCGTCGGACGCGAGGTCGGGACCGTCGAGATCGTCGCCGAGCGCAGCGGTCAGCACCTGCACGTGGTCATCGACGACGACGGCGTGGGGCTGGCCGACGGGGCGAGCGGGCCCATGACAGGGCTCGGCACGCAGATCGTCGAGACCTTGGTCCGCAACGAGCTGGGGGGCTCGATCGGCTGGTCGGCCCGCGAGGGGGGCGGGACGCGGGTCCTGCTGGACCTCGACATGCGTGAGCGCCGCGCGGTCGTCTGAGCCGCAGGCCGCCCGTCCCGGTCGGGGGTCGCACGACCGAGCCCGACCATGGCCCTGAGCACGACGACGCCCCCGGCACCGTCCTGTGCGGGCGGCGCCGGGGGCGTCGGGGAGTGCTGGCTGAGGGGCTGCCTGCTCAGCTCGCGCGGCGGGCGCGGGCGGTGCGGCGCTTGAGCGCGCGGCGCTCGTCCTCGGAGAGGCCACCCCAGACCCCGGCGTCCTGACCGGACTCGAGGGCCCACTTGAGGCAGGTCTCGGTGACGGGGCAGCGACGGCACACAGCCTTCGCCTCCTCGATCTGGAGCAGAGCGGGGCCGGTGTTGCCGATGGGGAAGAACAGCTCCGGGTCCTCGTCCAGGCAGGAAGCGCGGTGACGCCAATCCATCTGTATCTCCTCTGGGCACGCGTCGAGCCCGCCCCCGGTGGGGGACTGGGCTGACAGTGGGGGGTTCGTGCGGTCGTCCTACGTCTGAGAACAAGCCTCACACGCGTCCCAGAGGTGCACAAGGGGTTACGTCAAGATTTCGAGCCGATAACGATGAGGTCTTTGTCACATCGCTTCGACCACGCCGTAGGCTCGGCATGTGTCCGCTGCGCCCCGTCGCCCCGTGGCCCCCGTCGTGCTGCGGGTGGCGCTCGTCCTCGTGCTCCTCGAGGCCGCCGTGCTGACCGCCCTCTCGCTGTGGTGGCTCGTGGTGCTCGTGGGCGAGGGGTCCCGGGTCCTGGCCGTCGCGCTGTTCCTGCTGCTCTTCGGGCTGGGGGTCGCCGCCGTGCTCGTGGCCGCCGCCCGCGCCCTCCTGGCCGGCAGCCGCCGAGCACGGGGCCCGGTGATCACGTGGCAGCTGCTCCAGGGAGCCACGGCGGTGACCCTGCTGCAGGGCGGGATCGCGTGGGGCTGGCCCCTGCTGGCCCTCGCCGCGGCCATCCTCGTGCTGCTCATGACGCGGCCCGTCGTCGCGCACACCACCCACGAGGTCGTCGCGGACCCCGAGCCCGTCTGACCCACCCGTCACGGGTGCCTGCCCGGGCCGAGGGTCCCGCCAGCCCCCGCGGCCCCGCCCGGTCGCTGCCGGGCCACCTGCACGGGCAGCGTGCGTCCACGGTGCGCGACGGCTCCCCGACCCGGGTGGTCGGTCAGCATCGGGTCCGTCACCAGCGCCAGGTCCGTGCCGGCGACCTCACCGCTGCCGGGACTCGAGGGGCTCAGCACCACCACGCAGCTCTCCCGCAGCAGGGCGAGAGGGCCGCGGAAGGCGCTCGCGGCGGTTCCCGTCCGGCACGAGGCGAGCAGCACCGGTGGTCGTGGCCCGCTGAGCACCGCCGCGAGGTGGTCGGCGAGGCGCTGGTCCGTCCGGAGGTCGACGTCGAGGTCGTCCAGCAGGTAGGCCGTGCGCGACCCGAGACCGGTCCCGAGGTGCCCGGCGTCGGCCGGCGCGGGGAGAGCGGGCGGCGGGCCGACCTGGACCGCCCAGCCCAGGGCCCGGACCCCGTGGACGAGGGTCTCCAGGGCCGTGGTGCGCCCCGAGCCCGGAGGTCCGACGACGAGCACCCCGTCCTGCAGCGGCAGCAGGACGGGGGTCGCGCGGTCGCCCCCGAGGCCGAGGACGACCTCGAGGGGCGCCGGGTCGCGCCGGAGCACCGACCCGTGCTCACCTGCCGGCGCGCACCTCGTCGCGCCGTCGGGGCCACCGACGTCCTCGAGCCGGACCAGCAGGGGCAGGGGCGCCAGCCGTACCGGCGCGGGCCCCCCGGGAAGCGGCGGGTGTCGGGCGGGCGGCGGACCAGCCACCGCGACCTGGCACTCGACGGCGTCCCCCGCGTCGAGCAGCACGCCGCGCCCGGGTGGGGCGTCCGTCCTGCCGCGGCCCCCGAGGGCTGGTCGGCCCGTCGAGGTCGTGCCGGACGCCCCGGCGGATCCGGTCGGGACACCGAGCAGGGCCGCGTCGTGGGGGTCGTCGACCGGCAGGACGAGACGAGCCGTCGCGTGCGGCACCAGCCGGGTCGCCTCGTGGGGGAGGCAGCCCACCACCACAGCGGTGCCGTGCCGGCGCGCGCCGCGCAGCACCCGGTCCAGCAGCTCGAGCCCTGCCCCGCGCGGCAGCAGCTCGAGCCCGCGCTGGACCTCGCCGAGGTCGTCGATCACCAGCAGCCTGTCCGGAGGCGTCCCGGCTCCCGCGGTGCTCTCGCCCGTCGACGACGTGCTCGTCGGCGGTTCCGTCAGGAGCAGGGCCAGCAGCCGGGCGACCCGGCGCGGGTCCCCGGCTCCCACCACGGTGCCCGCGAGCGGGTGCGCGTCCTCGGCGAGCTGCGCTCCCAGGAGGCCCGGGGCGGGGGACCCGTGGACCGCGTGCACGGTGATGCCGCCGTCGAGGGCGCCGCGCGCGAGCGTCGCGAGCGTGGTGCTGCGCCCCGAGCGGGTGCGTCCCGCGACGATCAGCACGCCGTCCCCGCGCCACCGGGCCACCTCGCGGCTCCGCCACGCAGGTCGGTCGGCCAGACCCAGGACGAGTCCGTCGCAGGACGCGTCGTCGGTGCGGCCGGTGAGCTCCTCGAGGCCGACCCGCTGCGGCAGGGCCGGGAGCCAGGGAGCGGGACCGGGGCGGTGGCCTGTCGCCTCGGCGGCCGCCCGGCAGGCCTCGACGAGCGAGGTGGCGTGGTCCCGGGGCGCTCGACCCTCGGGCGGACGGAGCCTCGGTCCGGAGGCGGACCAGGGTGCGGCGAGGTGGGGGCGGTCGTGATCGGCCCGGTCCAGCGCCGCCCAGGCCGTCTGGACGAGCTCGGGTCGAGCCGGGCCACGGCGCAGGAGCGCCCGTCCCGGCCGGTCGGCGGGCAGGTGCGCCGCATCCGGCACGTCGAGCAGGTCGGTCGAGTCGGCAGGGTCGGCGACCCGGAGGGCGACCCGGAGCGAGACGTTGGCCCGCATCTGCGCGTCGACCACCCCGGCGGGCCGCTGGGTCGCGAGCACCAGGTGGATGCCCAGGGACCGTCCCTGGGCCGCGAGGTGCACCAGGCCGGGCACGAAGTCGGGCAGGTCCTCGGTCATCGCGCGCAGCTCGTCGACCACCACCAGCAGACGGGGCGGTGCGTCCTGCGGGTCGAGGTCCTCGAGGGTGGCGGCCCCGGCCGCCGCGAGCACCGCCTTGCGGCGGCCGAGCTCGATCCGCAGGCCGTCGAGGGCCCGGGCGGCCTCGGTCGCGTCGAGGTCCGTCACCCGGCCGACGACGTGGGGCAGGTCCGGGCACGGGCCCAGCCCTGTGCCGCCCTTGTAGTCCACCAGGACGATCGAGAGCCGGTCGGGCGGGTGGCTGAGCGCGAGCCCGAGGACGAGGGACTGCAGGAGCTCGGACTTGCCGGCCCCCGTGGTCCCGGCGACGAGGGCGTGCGGACCGTCGGTGACGAGGTCCACGGTCACCTGACCGGTGGCACCGGTTCCCAGCGGTGCGACGAGCCCGGCGCGCGGCGTGGCCCACCGCGCCGCGATCCCCTCGGGGCGGTCCGGCAGGTCGAGGTCGACCAGGCCCACGCGCGTCGGCAGGTCGGTCCCGCGGCCGCTCGCCGTCCCCTCCTGCTCGTCCCCACGCACGGCGAGGCGGCGTGCGACCCGCTCGGCCCACGTCGCCGTCCCGGCGACCAGGTCCACGGCCGTCTCCGAGACGGGGCCCGCGAGCCGTCCCCGGCCGGGTCCGTCGACCTGCAGGACCCACCGGCACCAGCCCGGCACCTGCTCGGGATGCTCGGCGAGCAGGAGCACCGAGTCCTGCGCCCGGTGCCGGTCGAGCCACCACCGGTGCAGGGCGGGCCGAGCTCGTGGGGACTGGTCGGCCACCACGAGGTGCGGGCTGGGGACGTCCCGCTGGAGGACCGCCGCGGCCTCGGTCGGTGTCCGGGCCACGCGGACGCCGTCCGGTCCGGGGGAGTCGTCGCCCGAGCCGCCGAGCCTCGGGGCGAGCCACCGCGCCCAGGCCCAGTGCGGATCGGCGGTGGCAGGGTGCAGCAGGGTGAGCTCGGTGGGCCCGGCGGCCAGGGCGCCCGCGACGAGAGCCCGTCCCACGGCCCGCGTCCGGTCGGGGGGCCCCACGACGGCCAGGCCCTCCCGGGCCATCGCGGTCCACGGAGCAGGCAGCGGCTCGTGCCCACCGGCGCCGTCCCCGCCGGCCAGGTGCACCAGCAGCCCCGGGGCGTCGGACCCCAGGGGCGGGCTCGTGCCGGCAGGGCGACGCCGTCGGCTCACGCGGTGCAGGGTGGTGGGGAGCAGCACGGTCAGGGGTCCCACCAGGCCGAGGAGCAGGAAGACGGGGTTGCGCATCGCTGCGGCCAGGGCGATCGAGGTCAGGGCGGGCACCAGCCAGGACGCCGTGCTGACCGGACGTGGGGACCGGTGGCCCAGATCTCCGGGGCCCGTGTCCTGCCCGCTGCCGAGCGCCCGTCCGGTCCCGCCCCGCGGCACGGACCCCCCGGGTGCGCGCTCGGGGACGGACCGGGCCGACCGCAGCCGCAGCACGCTCTCTCCCACCACGACGTCGTCCCCGGGGCGCACCCGTGCGGGTCGGCGTCCGACGGTGCGCTCGCGCCGCCCTCCGGCGCGGCGCAGGAGGGTGCCGTTGGCCGACCCGAGGTCCTGGACGGTCCAGCGTGGCCGCCGTCGGCCTCGACGCCGCACCAGGGCGTGCTCGCGCGAGACCCCGGTGTCGTCGAGCCCGAGCCGCCCCGGGACGGTCCTCTCGTGGAGCCCGCGCCCGACGGCGAGGCGCGCGCCCTGCCCCGGCACCCCGAGCTCCCCGGCCCCGGGTCCGTCGACGACGGCCAGGTGCCAGCCGGCCCGGTGCGCGAGCACGACCGGGTCGGGGCCGGGGACGCCGAGGTCGACCTGCGCGCCGTGGACCCACGGCACGACCCCCGCCACGTGGTCCTCGTCGAGCCTGCGGCCCTCGACCCACCACGCCTGGGCCGTCACCCGGGGGTCTCCCGTGAGCCGCGCGGCGGCGTGCCGTGCGTCGTGCAGCGACAGGCCGCGGGGGACCTCGAGGTCGACCGAGGCGAGGGAGAAGCGCATCCCCTGAGCGAAGCCCGAGGGGGCTCTCGGGACACACCACGGGCCGCCCTGCCTGGGGAGGCTGGGACGGCCCGTGGTGCTGTGGACTGCTCGCGCCGGCGCGGCGGGTGTCGAGCTACTCGACGCCCAGGGCCTGCACCGGAGGGGTGCGAGCCGCGTTGCGGCCGGGCAGGACCGAGGCCAGCAGACCGGCGGCCAGGGCCACGAGGAGCACCAGCCCCAGGTCACGCCAGGGCACGGTCAGCCCCACCGCGCTGATCTCGCCGAGCAGGGTCTGAGACCCGGCCCAGCCGTACACGACCCCCAGCAGGGACCCGACGAGCGCCCCGACGGCCGCGACGAGCAGGCCCTCCATGGCCAGGGTCGCGCGCAGCTGACGCCGGGACAGGCCCAGGGCGCGCAGCGTCGCCGACTCCCGTCGCCGCTCGATCACGGACAACGACAGGGTGTTGGCCACCCCGACCAGCGCGATGACCACCGCGACCGCGAGCAGCCCCACCACGACCGCCAGGAGCGTGTCGATCACCTGCTGGTAGAAGCCGCGCTCGATCGCCGCCCCGGTCGTGCTCAGCCCCACGTCGGAGGCAGCCGCCGCGACGTCGACCGCGCTGACCACCGCGCTCGCGTCGTCGAGGTCGGTGACCCCGAGCCACAACCCGCTGACCGGCGCGGCCGGGTCCAGCAGCGCCATGGTCTGGTCGGTGACCATGACCCCCCAGCTCGGCATCTCGGTCGTCGCCACGGTGAGGGTCACCTCCGCCCCCGAGGAGGCGCCCTCCTCGTCCGCCGCCGGGGTCAGGGTGAGCTCCTGACCCTCCTCGATCCCGAGGTTCATGGCGAGGGAGGCCGCGACGACCACGCTCGCGTCGTCCAGCTCTGCCACGTAGTCCGGGGTGCGCAGCACCTCCCTCGCGAGGGAGGGGTCGATCGCGGTCGCCTCGAAGGTCTCGAGCGTGGTCGTCGCGCCGTCGAGGTCGTCGACCACGGCGACCATCGTCCTGGTGGTCTCAGCGATGGCCCGCACCTCCTCGACCTCCCTGACCTCGCTGGTGACGGCGGCGGGCAGAGCCGGGTAGCTCATCCCGTTGCCGACGGTCTCGACCTGGACGTCGACGGGGTACTGCTCGTCGAGGGCCTCGTTGAGGGAGTGCCGGGTGCTGGCCGCCCCCGTCGACATCATCGCGACCAGGGTCACGCCCACCAGGAGGGCGCTGCTCGTGGAGGCCGTGCGTCGCGGGTTCCGGATGCTGTTGGCCCCGGCGAGGGTCGCCGCAGGTCCGCCCCGCGAGAGGAGCCGGGCGAGCCCGCGGATGAGCCACGGGACCCAGAACACCGCCGCGACCATGAACCCGACGAAGGAGGCCGCACCCCCCAGCACCCCCGCGGCCAGGCCGAGCAGGAGGTCGACGTTCGTGGCCAGCACCATGCCGAGGGCCAGGAGCCCGAAACCGCCCACCACGAGCAGGCCGGAGAACCAGGCACGCAGGCGGCCGCTCCGGGTCGAGACCTGCGGGTTCTCGGCCGGGCGCAGCGCGGCGAGGGCCGAGACCCGGGTCGCGGCCCGGGCCGGGCTCAGCGCCGCGACCAGGGTCACCGCGGTGCCGACCAGCAGCGGGACGAGCACGACCACGGGGGTGATGGTCACCGTCTCGGGCAGCGGCACGTCGGCCGCCGTCCGTCCCAGGACGCTCAGGGCGCCCTGGACCACCGCGGCCCCGAGCACCAGCCCGATCGTCGAGGCGGCGACGCCCAGGAGGCTGGCCTCGATGAGCACCGACCGGCGGAGCTGCTTGCGGCCGGCGCCCACGCAGCGCAGCAGCGCCAGGGTGCGGGTGCGCTGGGCCACGAGCACCTGGAAGGTGTTGGTGATGACCAGCCCGGCGACCAGCAGCGCGACAGCGGCGAAGCCGAGCACGATGGCGGTGAAGACCATCGAGCTGCCGGTCAGCTCGGCAGTGATCTGCTCGGCAGCCTCGTCGACGGTCTGGACGGTGGCGCCGTCCACGGACGCGCGCAGGGCCTCCTGGGTCGAGCGCAGGTCAGCCCCGGGGGCGAGGGCGACGAGCGCCTGGGCAGCCGTCACCCCCATCTCCTCGGTGTCGAGCGCCTCCATCCAGGAGCGCACCAGGCCCTCGTCGGCGACGGCGGCGCCACCGGTGCCGATGAACGCGGAGACCCCGTCGTCGAGCAGGCCCGTGACCTCGAGGTCCTCGCTCGTCGTGCTGACCGACCCGCCCTCGGCGTCGTCAGGGTCCGGGGTCCAGATCTCGAGCTGCATGGTGACCGTGTCGCCGACCTCGACCCCGACCAGCTCGGCGAGGCTCGCCGGGAGCGCCACCTCCTCGGCCCCCGACGGCAGCGCGCCCTCGCTCAGGGTCTCGGCCTCGAGCCCCGGGTGCGTGGCCTTGGCCTTGACCACGGTGTAGAGGCGTCCGTCACGGCCGACGACCTCGACGTACGTCCGCCACTGGGGGTCGATCACGTCGACGCCCGGTACCTCGCGGGCCGCGGCGAGCATGGCGTCGTCGAGCTCCACCCCGTCGATGACCAGGTCGGCCTCGGCGTAGGAGCTCGTCACGGCGTCGTAGGTGGTGCGGGTGATCGCGTTGCCCGCGAGCAGGGTCGCGGCGACGAAGGCCGTGCCCAGGACGATGGCGATCCCGGCGGCGGTCAGCCGCCCCAGGCTGCGGCGCATCTGCGCCAGGGTCAGGCGCAGCATCAGCGCACCGCCGGCTCGTCGAGGGAGCGCAGGGCGTCGAGGCCCGCGAGCACCGACTCGGGGGTCGGGTCGCTGATGTCCCCGGCGATGCGGCCGTCTGCCAGGAGCACGACACGGTCGGCGTAGGCCGCGGCCGACGGGTCGTGGGTGACCATGATGATGGTGCGACCGAGCTCGCGGACCGAGCGGCGCAGGAAGCTGAGCACCTGGGCCCCGGCCCTCGAGTCGAGGTTGCCGGTGGGCTCGTCGGCGAAGATCACCTCGGGCTTGGCGATCAGGGCGCGGGCGATCGCCACGCGCTGCTGCTGCCCGCCCGAGAGCTCGCTCGGCCGGTGCGTCAGGCGGTCGTCGAGTCCCAGGGTCGCGGTGAGCGTGCCGAGCCACGCCTCGTCGACCGGTGCACCGGCGAGCTCGAGGGGCAGCAGGATGTTCTGCCGGGCCGTGAACATGGGCAGCAGGTTGAAGGACTGGAACACGAAGCCCACGCGGTCGCGCCGCAGCCGGGTCAGGGCGTTGTCGTCGAGACCGGTGATCTCGGTGGTGCCGAGGAAGGCCTGCCCGCCGCTCGCGACGTCGAGCCCCGCGAGCAGGTGCATGAGCGTGGACTTGCCGGAGCCCGACGGGCCCATGATCGCCGTGAAGGCCCCGGCCTGGAAGTCGACGTCGACCCCGGCCAGGGCGTGGACGGCTGCCTCGCCCTGGCCGTAGACCTTGGTCAGGCGACGTGCGCTGACCGCGGTGGTGCTGGTGATCGGTGTGCTGGGCACGGGTGGTTCTCCTTGGGTGTCGTCGTGTGCCTCGACGCTACGGAGCCGCCGGCCCCCGGGGCGTCGCGCCCCGGCATGGTCCTCGTCCGCCTCGGGTCATCCCGTGGTCGGACCCGGCGGCGGCGGTGGGCCCCCCTGGGCGGGACGTGGTCGTGCGACCAGCGCCCGCCGCGACCTCAGCTGCCCGGGCGCACCAGCCCGCCCTCGTAGGCCGTGACGACGGCCTGCACGCGGTCGCGGGCACCGAGCTTGCTCAGGATCCGTCCCACGTGGGTCTTGACGGTGGCCTCGGCCACGAAGAGGTCCCCGGCGATCTCGGTGTTCGACCGGCCGCGGGTCATCAGGACGAGGACCTCGCGCTCGCGGTCGGTCAGCTCTCCCAGCCCCGGGTGGGCGGTCGAGGGGTCCTCGGCCTCGGGCAGGGCCGTGACGAGGTGCTCGAGCAGGCGGCGGGTCGAGGAGGGGGCGATCACCGCGTCCCCGGCGTGGACGGTGCGGATGGCCGCGAGCATCTCCTCGGGCGGCGCGTCCTTGAGCAGGAAGCCGCTGGCCCCGGCACGGATCGCGGCGAGCACGTACTCGTCGAGGTCGAAGGTGGTCAGAACGATCACCCGGGGCACGGGACGCCCGGCAGGCCCCGCGCCCGCCGCGCCAGTCGTGTCCGAGGGGCCCGAGGAGCCCTGCAGCGTGCCCGACGACGGCGCGGTGAGCCGGGCGGTCGCGGCCAGGCCGTCGAGGGTCGGCATGCGGACGTCCATGAGCACGACGTCGACCTCGACCACCGCGAGCCGGCGCAGGGCCTCGGCGCCGTCTCCGGCCTCGAGGACGACCTCGAGGTCGGGCTGGGAGTCGATCACCATGCGGAAGCCTGCGCGCACCAGCTGCTGGTCGTCGACGAGGGCGACACGCACGGGGGGGTGGGCGGCGTCGGTCGTGGTCATCGGTGCTCCTCGTGCGGGGGGATCGGGATCTCGGCGCGGACGCGGTACCCACCGCCCGGGCGGGGCCCGACCGTGAGCGTGCCGCCCAGCATGGCCGCCCGCTCGCGCATGCCGAGCACACCTTGGCCGACACCGTCGGTCTCGGCGGCCGCGCCACGCCCGTCGTCGCTCACCTGCAGGACCAGGGCCTCGGGCTTCCACTGCAGCATGACGGTGGCCGAGGGGGAGGGGCCGGCGTGCTTGAGGATGTTCGTCAGGGACTCCTGGCAGATCCGGTAGACGGTGAGGTCGATCCCCGGGGGCAGCCGGCGGGCCGTGCCCATGCGCACCACGGAGACGTCGACCCCGCTTCCCCGCACCTGCTCGACGAGCTGGTCGATGTCACCCACGGCCGGCTGCGGGGCGAGGGCGGGGGCGCCGGTCTCCGTGTCGTGGGGGGCTGGCCTCGTCGATGCACCGGTCTCGACCGCTGCGCCCGCCGAGAGGCCCCCGGTGGCGTCGTCGGTCGACGGCCGGAGCACCCCGAGCAGCCGCCTCATGTCGGTGAGGGCAGCGCGTCCGGTCTCGGCGATGGTGGTCAGGGAGCGGGTCGCGGCGGCAGGGTCGTTCTCGGCGGCGTACCGGCCGCCGTCGGCCTGGGCGATGATCACCGAGAGGGAGTGGGCGACGATGTCGTGCATCTCGCGCGCGATGCGGGCCCGCTCGGCAGCGGTCGCGATCTGGGCCTGCTGGTCGCGCTCGACCTCGAGGCGCAGCGCGCGGTCGACCAGGGAGTCGATCGACTCGCGGCGCGCGCGGCGCACCAGCCCGAAGGCGAAGGTGCTCAGCGCCAGGAGGGCCAGGGCCACGGCGAAGACCCCGCCCGTCACGAGGGACCCGGACTCCAGCACCGCCGCGCCGCCGAACATGGCCGACCCTGTCAGGGCGCCGATGATCGCTGTGCGGTAGGCCCAGACGGGGCCGTGCACGGTGACCGAGTAGAGGGCCACGAGCACGAGGAAGTCGACCGGGACGATGAGCAGCTCGCCGGCGAGGAAGTGCACCAGCGCCACGGAGAACACCGCCACGGCCGAGGCAGTCGGCCGGACCCTGCGCCAGGCCAGCGGGACCACCTGGGCGAGGGAGGCGAGCCCGATCCAGCTGTTCTCCGTGACCGAGAAGCTCGACGCGCTCGGCACCACGAGCAGGGCGGTGAGCCCTGCCGCGACGGCGTCCATGACGAAGCGGTGCTTCTCGTCCCAGGCGCTCACGCGCTCCCACCACCGCACGCCGCCAGCCTAGGGGCGGCACGGGGCCTGCCACGTCGGCCCACGGGCGGAGCGGCGGTCCCCCTGGGGGTGTACGCCACGCGCGGGTCGTGCTCGTGACGCCTGTGCACCGCGCGGGTTGCACCGTCCGGGCGGCTCGTGTGGCTAGCATGTCCGCATGACGCACGTTCTCTTGGCCGAGGATGACCCAGCCATTGCCGAGCCCTTGGCCCGGGCCCTCGGTCGCGAGGGCTACGACGTGGTCGTGCAAGGCACCGGTCAAGGGGCCATCGAGGCCGCCCCGGCGGCCGACATGGTGATCCTCGACCTCGGCCTGCCGGACATGGACGGCCTCGACGTCGCGCGCTGGATCCGCGGCCAGGGGCTCAGCACCCCGGTGCTCGTGCTGACCGCCCGGGCCGACGAGGTCGACCTCGTCGTCGGGCTCGACGCCGGGGCGGACGACTACGTGACCAAGCCCTTCCGCCTCGCCGAGCTGCTCGCGCGGGTGCGGGCCCTGCTGCGTCGCACCCACGCCGACGGTCTCGAGGAGGACGAGGTCCACGCCCAGAACGTGCGCATGGACCTCGCCGCGCACCGCGCCTTCCAGGGGGAGCGGGAGCTGCACCTGACGGCCAAGGAGTTCGAGCTGCTGCGCGTCCTGGTGCGGGAGGCCGGGTCCGTGGTCCCGCGCGAGCAGCTCATGCGCCAGGTCTGGGACAGCGACCCGACCGGCTCGACCAAGACCCTCGACATGCACGTCTCGTGGCTGCGTCGCAAGCTCGGCGACGACGCGAACGACCCGCGCTACATCTCGACGGTCCGGGGCATGGGCTTCCGGTTCGAGACCGGCGCCTCCTGAGCGCGGTGGGCTGAGGTGCGGCGCCGCGTCCTCCAGGCGACCGTCGCCGCGGTGACGGTCGCGGTCCTGCTGCTCGGCATCCCCCTCGCGATCTTCAGCTCCCAGCTCATCCGGGACGCCGAGCTGCGCAACCGGGACGACCGCGCCGCGAACCTCGCGCGTCAGGTCGAGTCCAGGATCTCGAGCGACCGGGAGGTCACCGAGGAGCTGCTCGAGCTCTACCTGGGCGGGGACGACGGCAGCCTGCCGGCCTCGGTCTCGGTGGTCACCGCCGACGGCACCCGGGTGCGTGCCGGGGAGCCCATCGAGGGCCGTGCCTACCCCGCGGTCGTGCGCACCGACTCCGGGGCGGTGGTCCTGGTCTCGATCTCCTACTGGGACGTCGTCTGGCGTACCACGCAGGCCGTGCTGCTCGTGCTCGTGACCTCCCTGGGAGCGGTGCTCGCGGGGGTGGCCATGGCGTTGTGGCAGGCACGGCGCCTCGCCGCGCCTCTCGTGTACCTCGCGGCGAGCGCGGAGCAGCTCGGCTCGGGGCAGGTCCGGCCACGGCTCGAGCCCTCGGGGGTCGAGGAGATCGACCTGGTCGCCGCCGAGCTCGCCCGCAGCGCCGACCGCATGGCTGGTCGTCTCGCCGCCGAGCGCCAGTTCGCCGCCGACGCCTCGCACCAGCTCCGTACCCCGCTCACCGCCTTGTCGATGCGGCTCGAGGAGATCAGCCTCGCGACCGACAAGGACGAGGTCCGGGAGGAGGCGCGGATCTCCCTCGAGCAGGTCGAGCGTCTGGTCACGGTCGTCGACGACCTCCTGACCCGGTCGCGGCGCGCCTCGGGGGGCACCACGGAGGCCGTGCACCTGCTCGACGTGGTGCACCAGCAGGAGGAGGAGTGGCTCCCGTCCTACCGTTCCGCCGGGCGGACCCTCGAGGTCGAGGTGCCCGACGACGTCGCCGTCCTGGCCACCCCCGGGGCCCTGGCCCAGGTGCTCGCGACCCTCATCGAGAACTCGCTGCGCCACGGCGGCGGGACCACGACGATCCGCTCGCGGGGCTCGGGCCCCGGCGCGGCCATGGTCATCGAGGTGACCGACGAGGGGCCCGGGGTCCCGGACGACCTCGCCCCGCGGATCTTCGAGCGTGAGGTGACCTCAGGCGCGGGGACCGGCCTCGGGCTCGCGCTGGCCCGGGACCTCGTCGCGGCCGACGGCGGACGCCTCGAGCTCGCGCAGCGTCGGCCCCCGGTCTTCGCGATCTTCCTCTCCGGGGTGCCCCGGACGCTGGACCCCGACCTCGTGCTGCCGCGCGGGGCCACCCTGTCCCTGCGCGGCCGTCGTCGCCGCATCCGGGGGCCGCGGCGCTGAGGCGGGGACCCCCTCGACGACCGAGCCGCCGGTGAAGACGAAGCGCCGGTAGGCGAGGTACCGGAAGGCCGTGCCGAGGCCGAGCCCGACCACGTTGGCCGCGAGGTTGTCCGCCAGCGGGGAGGTCAGCCCGAGCGCGTAGCGCGAGACCGCCAGGCAGCCGACCGCGATGGCCATGCCGCCGACGTTGACCGCGGCGAAGACCGCGAGCTCGCGGGCGTGGGCCCCGGTGCGGCGCGCGGCGAAGGCCCAGTAGCGGTTCCCCACCCAGGAGACCAGCATCGCGACGGTGACCGCGAGGACCTTGGCGGTCAGGGGGCGGTCGCCGAGCAGCGGGCCGGGACCGTGCAGCAGGAGGTTGAAGGTCCCGGCGTCGACGACGAAGGCCACGGCCCCGACGGAGCCGAACCTGAGGAGCTCGGTGAGCCGGGTCCGCATGGCGGCAGGGTATCTGGACACGGCGCCGGTCCTCCTGCCGACCTTGTTAGGCTCGCCCGTCGTGACGGGACCTGTGGTGGCAGTGGTGGGCGGCGGCCAGCTCGCCCGGATGATGACTCCGGCGGCGACCGCCCTGGGCCTGGGGCTACGGGTGCTGGTCGAGAACCCGACGACCTCGGCGGCCCAGGTCGTCGTGGACGCCCCGGTCGGCCTCCCCAAGGACCGCGGGGCGGTCCAGGCCCTGGTCGAGGGCGACGGCGAGCGTCCCCGGGCCGACGTCCTGACCTTCGAGCACGAGCACGTGCCGGGGGAGGTCCTCGCCGAGGTCCTCGCCTCGGGGGTGCCGGTGCGGCCCAGCGCTGCCGCCCTGATCCACGCGCAGGACAAGATCGCGATGCGGCGCCGCCTCACCGAGATCGGTGTGCCGTGCCCGGACTGGGCGGAGCTGCCGGATGCTGCGGCCCTGTCCCGGTTCCTCGAGGACCACGGCGGTGAGGCCGTCGTCAAGACTGCTCGCGGCGGCTATGACGGCAAGGGCGTGCGGGTGGTCCGCTCGACGAGCGAGGTGGTCGAGTGGTTCGCGGCCGCGGGGATCGGCGGGCCGGCCCTGCTCGCCGAGGCGAAGGTGCCCTTCGTGCGGGAGCTCGCCGTCCTGCTCGCCCGACGACCCTCGGGCGAGATCCGGACGTGGCCCGTGGTCGAGACCGTGCAGGCCGACGGCGTGTGCTCGGTGGTCCTGGCCCCCGCGCCGGACCTCGACCCGGCGGTCGAGGCCGCGGCCCTCGACGCGGCCACCCGGGTCGCCGAGGGCCTCGACGTGACCGGGGTGCTCGCGGTCGAGCTCTTCGAGGTGGCGGGCCGGTCGGTCGGTCCGGCGGGGGAGGCCGGGGCGCGGGTGCTCGTCAACGAGCTCGCGATGCGGCCGCACAACTCCGGCCACTGGACCCTCGACGGCGCGGTCACGAGCCAGTTCGAGCAGCACCTACGAGCAGTCCTCGACCTCCCCCTCGGGGACACGACGCCGACGGCGCGGTGGTCGGTGATGGCCAACGTCCTGGGTGCCGAGCGTCGTGAGCTCACCGAGGCCCTGCCCGAGGTCGCCGCCCTGGACCCCGCGGCCAAGGTCCACCTCTACGGCAAGGACGTGCGGCCCGGGCGCAAGCTCGGCCACGTCACGGTCTGCGGCGAGGACCTCGGTGCCGTGCGCGAGCGGGCGCTGGCCGCGGCAGCGGTCGTCAGGGGAGACTCGACCCATGGCTGAGAGCACAGGGACGCCGCTGGTCGGTGTCGTCATGGGGTCGGACTCGGACTGGCCCGTCATGGAGGCCGCGGCCCAGGCCCTGGCCGAGTTCGAGGTGCCCTGCGAGGTCGACGTCGTCTCGGCGCACCGGATGCCCCAGGAGATGATCGACTACGGGCGGTCGGCGGCCGACCGCGGTCTGCGGGTCGTCATCGCCGGGGCGGGAGGCGCTGCCCACCTGCCTGGGATGCTCGCGGCGGTCACGCCGTTGCCCGTGGTCGGGGTCCCGGTCCCGCTCGCGCACCTGGACGGCATGGACTCGTTGCTGTCGATCGTGCAGATGCCTGCGGGGGTCCCGGTCGCGACCGTCTCGGTCGGCGGGGCGCGCAACGCCGGGCTGCTCGCGGTACGGATGCTGGCGGCGGGCGAGGGCGAGGCCGCTGCGGCGCTCCGGGAGCGGATGAGGACCTTCCAGGAGAGTCTCCGCGACCAGGCGCGGGCCAAGGGGGAGCGGCTGCGCTCGCGCCGGGCGGGCGAGGGGCGGACCGGCTTCGGCCGCTGACGCGACCACCGCGCCCGGTCGGCGGGCGATCTTCGTCGTGACGCCGTAGGGTCACGGAATGGTAACGACGACCCCGACGGGGACGCCTGAGGCCGTCTTGCCCCCGGACGCCCGCGGCGGCTCTGGCCCGTCGCCCTCGGGCGACGCCCCCCGACGGGGAACCCGCCCCGAGGCATCGGCCCGCGAGCACCCGGCGCGTCTCTACACCTTGGACGGCCTGCGCTTCGCGGCCGCGATCGGCGTGCTGCTCCACCACTTCACCGCACGATGGCACGGCGGCTGGGGGGAGGACCCGGGGGAGCGGTTCCCCGTGCTGGGTCACGTGTCGACGTACTTCGCGCTGGCCCCCGAGCTCTTCTTCGTCATCAGCGGCTTCGTCATCCTGTGGACGGCGTGGGGCCGCTCGGTCCCTCAGGTGGTGGGGTCGCGCCTCGCGCGGCTCTACCCCTCGTACTGGGCAGCGGTGCTGATGACGAGCTTCCTGCTGATGGTGATCTGGCGGGACGGCAAGCAGATCTCCCTGTCCGAGGTCGCCGTGAACCTCACCCTGACCCAGTCCGCGTGGGGGGTACGGCACGTCGACGGCGTGTACTGGACGTTGTGGACGGAGCTGCGGTTCTACCTGCTCATCGTCCTGCTCGTGGCGATCGGGCTGACGAGACGACGCATCATCGTCTTCGCGACCCTGTGGCCGTTGGTCGCGTGGGCCGTGCACGAAGCCGGCTGGCGCATCGCCGACATGCTGCTCATCGGCACCTACGCCCCGCTCTTCGCCGGGGGGATGCTCCTGTTCCTCATCTTCCGTGACGGCCACTCGCGGCTCCTCTGGGGGCTCGTCACGATGAACGTCGCGCTGTCGGTGCACCACATCGTGCCCGAGCAGATGCGGTCGCTGAGCGCCAACACGATCTTCCCGCCGAACCCGTGGCTCATCGGCGCGATCGTCGTCGGGTGCTTCGTGCTGGTCGCCGTGCTGAGCCTGACGCGGGTGGCGCGGGTCAAGGTCGAGATCTTCATCGGGCTCGGTGCCATCACCTACCCGCTGTACCTGATCCACGAGTTCTGGGGCTGGTGGGTCATCGACCGGCTCGAGCCGTACCTCCCGACCTACGTGGTCCTGGCTGCGGCCTTCGCGGTGTCGATCCTGCTCGCCCTGCTCATCCACCACGGGATCGAGAAGAAGGTCAACAAGCCGATGCGCCGCGGCGTCGAGCGCGGCCTGACCAGGGTCGCCGACCGGCTGCCGCGTCGACGGTCAGTCGAGGCCGCCGACGGGCCCGGGGGGCAGTGAGCCGTCGCGGATGTCGGCGAAGAACGCCGGCGTGAGCTCGGGGTCCAGGAGCACCGTCGAGCCGACCCCGCCGGGCTGGTAGTCCATCGAGGAGATGGGCGGGGTCCCGGTGATGCCGTCGGGGCCGGTGGCGCGACGGAAGGCGAGGGCGAGCCGTCCGAGGTCGACCACCGAGGTGTCGTCGCTGACCGCGAGGGCTCCCGTCCCGGCGCGGATCAGGGAGACCTGCCGCCGCGGGTCCAGGAGGGCGGGTGAGGCGGCCTCGCCGCTGATCGCCGCGATGAGCTGCTGCTGGCGCTGGGCGCGCCCGATGTCCCCCTGGGCGTCGGCATAGCGCATCCGCGCGAAGGCGAGCGCCGTGGTGCCGTCGGAGACGTGGCAGCCCGAGGTCCAGATCAACCCGCTGAGAGGCTCGTTCACGTCCTGGTCGAGGCACAGCTCGACCCCGCCCAGGGCGTCGACCACCTCGGTGATGCCACCGAAGCCCACCTCGACGTAGTGGTCGATCGTCATCCCGGTGAGGCCCTCGACGGTGCTGACCAGGAGCGGCGCCCCGCCGTAGCTGAAGGACGCGTTGATCTTCGCGGCCCCGTGGCCGGGGATCTCGGTATAGGTGTCGCGGGGCAGGCTGATGAGTGCTGCCGGCCCGCTCTCGGGGACGTGCAGCACCATGATCGTGTCGGTGCGGGCCCCCGTGGTCTCGCTGTCCTCGATGACGCCGTCATCGCGCGAGTCGGAGCCCGCGAGCAGGTACGTCGTGCCGGGCGTCGGTGCTGCTCCCGAGGTGGCCTCGACGTGCTCGAGACGGCCGTCGGCCCACAGCACCAGGCCGAGGGGCCAGGCGAGCAGGAGCACGAGCACCAGGGCTGCGACGACCACCGCGCGAGGGCGGCGACGGCGCGGGCGGGGGGCGCCCGGCAGATCGCCGGACCGGGCGGAGGTCCGGGCCGGCGGTGCGGCCCCGCCCTGAGCCCGCGGGATCGCGGGGGGAGCCTGCCGTGGTGCCTGACGGGAGGGCTGGCGCGGTGCGGGTGGGTGGGTGGGGGCGGCCGGCGCGCGACCCGCCCCGCCGACGACGATCGGGTCGGGACCGCCGTGACGGCGGGGGGGCGCCGGCCGGGAGCGGCCGCTCGGCTCGAAGGTGGGAGGGACCTGCTGCGGGGCCCCGCGGTCGTCGCCCGAGCCCCGGGTGCTGCGTCGGTGCGGGCGGGGACGCTCGTCGTCGCTCATCGGGGTCAGCCGCAGACCGTCTCGAGGTCCGCCGCGTTGAACAGGTCTCGATCCTCGACGTCGACGGTCTCCTCGGGCTCCTCCGTCTGCTCGGGGGCCGGGGTGTCCGCAGGCGGGGCGGTGCCGTCGTCGGTGCCGGCGCCCCCTTGGTCCTCCGTGGGCTCGGGGGCTGCGGGCTCCTCGTCCTGCAGAGGCCGGTCCTCGGCGATGCGGGCCCACACGTCGGCGGCCTCGGGGGTCCACACCACGCGGTTCGGGTCCGAGGGCGCCGCGCCGAAGGGGATCGTCATGAAGGTGATGTTGCCACTCGGGACGTTCCGGAGGCTGAACGCCAGGCCGGTGAGGTCCGGGATCGAGGAGATCCCCTCGCTCACGGTCAACGAGCGGGTCACGGCGTTGAGGAAGCGGACGAGCTCGGGCACGTCGGTCAGCAGGTTCTTCGACAGCACGCTGTTGGCCGTGGCGGCGATGAGGCGCTGCTGCCGGTTGATCCGTCCGGTGTCCGAGCCGTCCAGGCCGACGCCCGTGCGAGCCCGGGCGTAGTTGAGGGCGGTGTTCCCGTCGAGGGTCTGCTGGCCGGCCTCGAGCACCAGGTTGTTGGCCTTGGGGGAGTTGATCGGCTCAGGGAGGCAGATCGGGACGCCGCCCAGGGCGTCGACCATGTCGATGAACCCGGCCATGTCGACCACGACGAACTCGTCGATGCGTACCCCGGTGTTCTGCTCGACCGTGCGGATCGTGCAGGCGGCCGCGTCGGTGGTCTCCCCGGACTGGCTGCCGATCACGAAGGCCGAGTTGAACATGGCGTTGGACTGGGCGTAGGAGGTCGAGCCGTCCGAGCGTGTGCAGGAGGGGATCTCGACGAGCGAGTCGCGGGGGATCGAGACCAGCTCGACGCGCTGCCGGTCGGCCGAGACGTGGACCACGATGGTGGTGTCCGAGCGCTGACCGGACTCCCCGTCGCCCTCCATCTCCTCGATGCCGTCGCGGGTGTCGGTCCCCATCACGAGGATGTTGAGCGCGGTGCCCTGGGCGGGGTCGTTCGGGTCCGCGGGGGCGGCCTCGGGCCGGTCCTCACCGAGGAGGTCGTCGACGTCCGCCGAGTCGATGTTGCCCTGCAGGCGCAGGTAGGCCGTCGCGGCACCGGTCCCGGCGAAGGACATCACGCCCACCAGGGCGAGGGCGAGGGCGAACCGCAACGGGTGGCGGCGCGTGCCACGGGCGTGGCGCACGGCGCGGGCGCGCCCTGAGGAGGCGTGGCGGGGGGTCACAGGGACCGAGCATAGGGCGGGCCGTGGCCCAGTTTGGTGGACCTCACCCGGTTGCGTCGTGGAGGAGTCGTGGAGGATCGCGCGGGCCAGGGCGACGGGCGACGTCGCCCGTGGCCCTGGCCCGCGGCGGCCTCAGCGCCCGAGCTGGGCGTACTTGGCCTCGGTCGCGTCCTTCTGGGGGCGCCACCAGGCCTCGTTGGCGCGGTACCAGTCGATCGTCGCGGCGAGGCCGTCGCGGAAGCTCGAGTAGCGCGGCTCCCAACCGAGCTCGGTGCGCAGGCGGGTCGCGTCGATCGCGTAGCGCATGTCGTGCCCGGGGCGGTCGCTGACCAGGTCGTAGGCGTCGGAGGACTGGCCCGTGAGCTCGAGGATCAGCTCGACCACCGAGCGGTTGTTCTCCTCGCCCTCGGCGCCGATCAGGTACGTCTCACCGATCTGCCCGCGCTCGACGATCGCCCACACGGCGGTGTTGTGGTCCTCGACGTGGATCCAGTCCCGGACGTTCTCGCCGGTGCCGTACAGCTTGGGGCGCACCCCGTCGATCACGTTGGTGACCTGCCGCGGGATGAACTTCTCGACGTGCTGGTACGGGCCGTAGTTGTTCGAGCAGTTCGACAGGGTGGCCTGCACCCCGAAGGACCGCACCCACGCGCGGACGAGGAGGTCCGAGGCCGCCTTGGTCGAGGAGTACGGGCTCGAGGGGTTGTAGGGCGTCTCCGGGGTGAACTTGGCCGGGTCGTCCAGCTCCAGGTCGCCGTAGACCTCGTCGGTCGAGATGTGGTGGTAGCGCACCCCGTGCCGACGCACGGCCTCGAGCAGCGTGTAGGTCCCCACCACGTTGGTCTGGACGAAGGGCCACGGGTTCGACAGCGAGTTGTCGTTGTGCGACTCGGCCGCGAAGTGGATGACCAGGTCGGCCGCGCCGACCAGCCGGTCGACGAGCTCGGCGTCGGCGATGTCGCCCTCGACGAAGGTGATGCGGTCGGCGACGGGGGCGAGGCTCGCGCGGTCCCCGGCATAGGTCAGCGCGTCGAGGACCGTGACCTCGACGTCGGGTCGCTCACGCACGGTCAGGTGAACGAAGTTCGAGCCGATGAAGCCGGCTCCGCCGGTCACGAGAAGACGCACGGAGAACCTCCGAAGCAGGGATGGGTGGGCACGCCATGCTAGCGCCGCCGGCCACCTGTCGTGAGCGGGCGCGGGGCCGAGCACCGAGGTCCGGGGGCGGGGGAACGGGCTCGTCGGGCTCCGGTACTGTGCTGGCGGATCGGCCGGCACCGGCCGGCCGCGAGCTGAGGACGGCGCGGCGACCGAGGAGGCCGTCGAGGCCGACCCTGCCGCTCGGGTGGCCCTCCTGCACTCCGGCGAGCTGCCCGCGAGCACCGTGGTCCTCGAGGCTCCCGAAGACGCGCGAGGCGCCACGGGGGAGGCCGCCCGGATCACGGTCGTCGAGGACGGCACCGACACGATCGAGGTCACCGTCGACGCCGAGGACGCCGGGTGGCTCGTCGTCGCGGACTCGGTGCGCGCGGGAGGGTGGCACGCCACGATCGACGGCGAGCGGGCCGAGCTGGTGCCGGCCGACCACGCGACGGGGGCCGTGGGGGTACCCGAGGGGCGGCACGAGGTGCGACTGTTCTACGAGGCCCCGGGCACGATGGTCGGTCTCGCGACCTCTGCCGTGGCCACGCTCGGGGTCGTGCTGCTGACCGTCCTCCCGGTCGTGCTCGCACGACGTCGCCGGCGGCACGTCTCCCCCTGACCCGCGGCGGGGCCGCGTGCGGTCGTCCGAGGGCCGCAGCCGTGCCGGGCGCAGTCAGAGGAACCGTGACGCTCTCCGGTACTGTGCAACCGACCTCGCCCGCGGACTGACGTCGGCATCCCGTGACGTCAAGGCGCCCGCCCCAAGGAGATCCCTCGCGTGTCGCAATACCATCTCGACTCCGTCGACCCGACCGAGCCGAACACCTCCCACGCCGTGGTCCTGGACCTCGTCGGCACGGTCGGCAGCGTCCTGGACGTCGGGTGCTCGACCGGCTACCTCGGTGCAGAGCTGCGCAGACGCGGCTGCCGGGTCGTCGGCGTCGAGCAGGATGCCGACGCCGCCGGGCGTGCCCGTGAGGTGCTGGACGAGGTCCTCGTGGCCGACATCGAGGGAGGCTCCCTCACCGAGCTCCTCGCGGGGCAGCAGTTCGACGTCGTCGTGCTGGCCGACGTCCTCGAGCACCTCCGAGACCCGGCCGCCACCCTGCGCGCCGCGACCGAGCTCCTCGCCCCGGGCGGGTCCGTCGTGATCTCGGTGCCGAACGTCGCCCACGGCTCGCTGCGCCTCGCCCTGCTGCAGGGCCGGTGGATCTACACCGAGACGGGGCTCCTGGACCGTACCCACCTGCGCTTCTTCACGCGCGACTCCTTCCTCGGGCTCCTCGACGACGCGGGGCTCGCGCCCACCGACCTGCGGGCGACCGTGCTCGACCCCCTCGCCAGCGAGGTCCCCGTCGACGACGAGGCCCTTCCCGGTGCGGTCGTGGACTGGGTGCGCCGTCAGCCCGACGCCCTGCACTACCAGTTCGTGGCCCGCGCGCAGCCGAGCCTGACGCGGGGACGCCCGGTCGAGCTCGTCCGGGCGGTCGACCCGCCACCTGTCGTCGACGCCCACACGGAACGAGCCGAGCGGGAGTCCAGCCTCGCCCAGCTCCCGGCGGACGTGGAGGCCCAGCTCGCCCAGGTGGTGGACCTGCGGCGCCGGGTCCTCACGGCGCGTGACCACGCGATCGGCGCCGAGGCCGCCGTGAACAAGGCTCGCGTCGACGCCGAGCTTGCCGAGGCGGCGGCCGAGGAGGCCCACCTGCGGTACGCGACGGCGATGGAGGAGCTGGCCGAGGTCAAGGAGTCACGCACGTGGGTCGCGGGTCGGCGGCTGCTCGCCCCGGTCACGGTCGCGCGCCGGCTCCTGGGGCGTCGATGAGCGAGACGGGCCCCACGTTCACGGTCCTTCTCGACGCCACTCGCGCGGCTGGCACCCAGACGCTCCGGGGGGCCGTGGAGTCGGTGCGCGCCCAGAGCGACGACGACTGGGAGCTCGTGGTCGTCGGTGCTCCCGGGGTGAGCGCCGAGGAGCTCCGTGCGCTGGGTGCGGGTGACCCGCGCGTCGCCGGGCGGCCGTCTGCGGCTGCCGGCGAGGTCCTCGAGCAGCTCAACGAGGCGATCACCCAGGCGTCCGGGACCTTCCTGGTCCTGCTCGACCCCGACGGACGGCTCGTGCCGACGGCCCTGGCGACGCTCCGCGACGACCTCGCGGGGGACGTGGACCTCCTGTACGCCGACGAGGAGTGGGCCGGTCCCGAGGACGACGCCCCGACGGTCTTCTGCAAGCCGGTCTGGTCCCCCGAGCGGCTGCGCGGCCATCTCTACACCGGCAGGCCCGTGGTCCTGCGGACCGAGCTGGTCCGCGAGCTCGGTGGTTACCGCCCGCAGCACGAGCAGGCGCGCGAGCACGACCTGATCCTGCGGGTCGGGGAGCGGGCCCGGGACGTGGTCCACGTCCCGCAGGTGCTGCACACGACCCTCGGCCCGGGCCCGGCCCGGTTCTCGCCCGACCGGGTCGCGAGCGACGAGGCCGTCGGCGTCGAGCGGGACGACGCGTCCTGGCGGGCCGGGCGCGCCGTGGTCCAGGACCACCTCGACAGGTCGGGGATCCTCGCGACGGCATCCCTCGGCAAGGCCCCGGGCACGTACCGGATCATCCGCCGCGCCGACCCCGAGGTCCTCGTCAGCGTCGTGATCCCGACGCGGGGCGGTCAGGGCCTGGTCTGGGGCCAGGCGCGGTGCTTCGTGGTCGAGGCCGTGGCGTCCCTCCTCGAGCGGGGCGGGCACCCGAACCTCGAGATCGTCGTCGTGTACGACGACGTGACCCCTCAGTACGTGCTGGACGAGCTCGAGCGGCTGGCCGGTCGCTTCCTCACGCTGGTCCTCTTCGAGGGCCCCTTCAACTTCAGCGCCAAGTGCAACATGGGCTTCCTGGCCAGCAGCGGCGATGTCGTCGTGATGCTCAACGACGACGTCGAGGCCCTCACCGAGGGCTTCCTCGAGCAGCTCGTCGCCCCGCTGGCCGAGCCCGGGGTGGGGATGACCGGTGCCCGTCTGCTGTACGCCGACGGGACGGTCCAGCACGGCGGCCACATCTACGACCAGCACCGCTTCTTCCACGGCTTCCTGGGGGCGGACCCGCAGGACCGCGGCCCGTTCTCCGAGCTCTGCGTCAACCGCGAGGCCTCGGGGCTCACCGCGGCCTGCGTCGCGTTCACCCGCGAGACCTACGAGGACGTCGGCGGGATGTGCGAGCTGCTGCCGGTCAACTTCAACGACGTGGACTTCTCGCTCAAGGTCCGTCACCAGGGCGGGCGCCTGCTCTGGCTCGCCGACGTCGAGCTCTACCACTTCGAGTCCCGGACCAGGGTGCCCCAGGTGCACCAGTGGGAGGTGGACCTCATCACCGGCCGGTGGCGGGTCGACACCGGGGACTCCTACCTGCCCGCGATCGAACCTGAAGGACACTGAGGTGACCCCGTCGTGAACCGCTTCCTCGAGGCGCCCCCCCCGCTGAGCAGCTCGCGGGCGCACGCGCTCCTGCGGGCGACCACCGCGATCTCGTGGCTCTCGCTCCTCGCCTTCGCCGTGCTCGGCGTGGGGTCGGCGGTCCTCGGCAGCACCGTCTTCCTGGGGGTCGACACCCTCGAGGCGTTCCCACCGTGGGCCGCGCTGGACCCGGCCCCGCCGGCGTTCCAGAACCAGTGGCTCGGTGACACCCTCGACGCGGTCACCCCGCGCACCCTCCTGATCAAGGAGGGGCTCGCCTCGGGGGACCTCGCGCAGTGGAACCCGTACACGGTCGGAGGCACCGCCGCCGCCCCTCTGCCCGACGGCGCCAACTTCTCGCCGATGTCCCTGCCGTGGTTCCTGCTGCCGTCGACCTACGCACCGGGCGCGGTCAAGCTCCTCGAGATCGCCGTGATCACGGTCGGGATGAGCCTCTTCCTGCGGCGGCTGCGCCTGCCCTCGGCCTCCTGGGCGGTGGCGGCGCTGATCTACGCCGCCTCGGGGTTCATGTTCGCCTGGACCAACTGGGCGCAGACGCGGGTCGGCGCCCTCATCCCCCTGCTGTTCTGGGCGGTGGACCGTGCTGTCTGCGAGCGACGCTGGCGCGACCTCGTCCCCGTGGCCCTGGTGGTCGCGGCGCTGATCGCGGGGGGGTTCCCGGCCGTCACGGCCTACGGGCTCTACGCGGCGGCCGCGTACGCCCTCGTGCGGGTCCTGGGCGAGTCCCCGCGCCTGCGCGAGGTCGTCCGTCCGCTGGGGGTCGCCGCGCTCGGCGTGGTCGCCGGTGTCGGGCTCACGGCCTGGCAGCTGCTGCCCTTCGTCAACCAGTCCCTCAACGTCATCGACTTCTCGGTGCGAGCGCAGAACCCCGACATCCATCTCGAGTGGACCGCCCTGACGACCGCCGTGGTCCCCGAGATGCTGGGGGGGCCGATCGGCGCCTACTGGGCCTCGTACCAGAACCCGATCGAGACCTTCTCCTACCTCGGAGCGGCAGCCGTCGTGCTGGTGCTCCTGGCCTTCGCGATCGCCCCCGCGCTACCGGGGGCGCGCGGGGTGAGGTCCTACATCCTCGCCGCGCTCGCGATCTGCATGCTGCTGGTCTACGTGGGCGGGTTGCCCCTCGGTCTCGTCCAGAACCTGCCGGTCTTCTCCAACAACTACATCGGACGCATGCGTGTGCTGGTCGGGTTCTTCGGTGCGGTGGCGGCGGCCCTCGGCCTCGCCGCGGTGCTCCGGCGCGGTCAGGCCGCCGTCGACGACCCGGCGACGACGGAGCCGTCGACGGGAGGTCCGGCCCCTGCGGACCCCGCGCCGAGGGGGCGCGGCCTGGGCCTGTCCCGCACCGAGCTGGTCCGCACCGGGGTCGCGGCAGTCGCAGCGGTCGGGGCGGTGGTCGCGGTGCACCGGGTCACGCGCTACGTCCCGCCCCACGGGGTCGAGGAGGTCGAGCGGGGGATCCTCGTGGCGGCGGTGTGCGCCGGTGTCGTCGGCCTGCTGGCCCTCGTGGTGCTGTGGCACGGCGGGCTGGTCTGGCGGATGGCGTTCCTCGCGGCCGCACCGGTCCTCCTGTCGTTCCAGGCGGTCAGCGTGGCTGACACCTGGTGGCCCAAGGCGCCTGTCGAGCTGTTCTACCCCGAGACCCCGAGCCACGAGTTCCTCGCCGAGAACCTGGGGGACGACCGCTTCATCTCGGTGAGCAACACGATGATGCCCGGGACGAGCACGGCCTACGGGCTCCGGGCCGCCAACGGCCACGCCTTCCACACCAATGCCTGGAAGGAGCTCCTGCGAGCGGTCGACCCCGGGGTGATGCGGACCTCGACCTACTCGGCTCTCACGGGGCAGGACATGCCGGCTGAGCTCGCCTCGCCGATCCTCGACAGGATGGGGGTGCGCTACGCCACGGTGCCGCCGGCGATGATCGTCCCTGGTCCGCGCGAGGTCGGCAGCCCTGCGGACGGGACGATCACGGTGGGCCAGGACGGGACAGCGACCGCAGACCTCGAGGGGCCGATGCGCGGCGTCATCCTGAGCATCCCCGAGGGGCTGGCCGTGGGGGAATCGGGCGGGACGGTGACCGTCACGCCCGTCGTCGACGGGGAGCCGATCGAGGAGACCGTGCACACCCTCGGCCGCTCGCTGCCCGAGGGCGAGCTCTGGATCGCCCTCGCGGCGGACGACGTGCCCGACGGGGCTCGGACCGAGCTCGTCGTCGAGCTCGACGGCACGACCGGACCTGTCGTCTTCGCCGCTGACGGCGGTGACGGTCTCGCCGCCGAGGTCGTCCGACCCCAGGACGACGGGCTCCGGGTCGTGCAGACCGGAGGGGTGACCATCCTCGAGCGGACGACGGCTCTGAGCCGGATCCGGTGGGCAGGCGAGGAGGCCGTCGAGCCTGAGCCCACGACGCGGGTCGAGCTGCTCGGCTCGGGCGAGCTGCCCACCGAGACCGTGGTCCTGGAGGACGCCGCCGACCTCATCGGTGCGGCGGGCGCCGACGGTCGGGTGACCTCGGTCGAGGAGGGCACCAACGACATCCGTGTCACGATCGAGGCCGACGGGGACGGGTGGCTCGTCCTGGCTGACTCGGTGCGCGGGGGTGGGTGGACCGCGTCGGTCGACGGGCAGGAGGCCGAGCTCGTGGATGCCGACCACGGCATGGCGGCGGTCGCCATCCCCGAGGGGCAGCACGAGGTCGTCTTCGAGTACCGCGCCCCGGGGATGTCCACCGGGCTGATCATCTCGGGCGCCGTCGCCCTCAGCCTGCTGCTCCTGGCGGTGGTGCCGCTGCTCAGGAGGCCACGGCGGGGGTGACCGCCGAGGGGCGGGGTGCCCCGTGAGAGGGGCACCCCAGGAGGACGGCCTGAGCTGCCGGGGCGGCGCGAACCCGGCTAGAGGGCGGTGAGGGTCGCCGGCACGTGCAGCGGGCCGAGGGAGGTCGTCGGCGTCTCGACCGAGAACTGCGCTGCGACCGGCACCGTGTCGATCTCGGCCCCGGTCTCGGACTCGAGGGTCGCCTTGACCGCGTACTCGCCCTCGTTGAGGGCCAGTCCGTCGAGGGTGAACTCGTACTGCGCGGTCCCGTGCAGCTCGGGCAGCGTGGTGCCCAGCAGCCGGCTCGTCGTGCTGTGCAGGACGGTGCCGAGCGGGGTCGTGATGCCCATGCCCAGGATCCAGTCCCCGGTCACACGGTCCTCGGCCTCGATCGTCATCCGCACGGTCATGCCCTGGCCCGGGGCGAGGGTCAGGTGCCCGGTCTCGCCGTCCTCGGCGTGCAGGGAGATGCCGATGAACCTCGCCCTGGCACGGCGGTCGTCGGCGCTCAGCTTGCTCTCCGCGCGGTCGAGCTCCTCCTTGCGGGTGGCCTCGAAGTCGGCCCGCAAGGTGCGCAGGGCGTCCCGGGGGCTGCCGTCGGTCACGACGTGGCCGTGCTCGAGGACGACGGCCCTGTCGCAGAACTCGGCGACCTGGTCGAGGCTGTGCGAGACCAGCACGATGGTGCGGCCCTCGTGCTGGAAGGCCCTGATCCGCTCGAGGCACTTGCGCTGGAAGGCCTCGTCGCCGACGGCGAGGACCTCGTCGACCAGGAGGATGTCGGGGTCGACGTGGACCGCCACCGCGAAGGCCAGGCGGACGTACATCCCGGAGGAGTAGAACTTGACCTGGGTGTCGATGAACTTCTCGATGCCCGAGAAGTCGACGATCGCGTCGAAGTGCCTGTCGATCTCCTTGCGGGTCAGCCCGAGGATCGATGCGTTGAGGTAGACGTTCTCCCGGCCGGTGAGATCGGGGTGGAACCCCGCGCCCAGCTCGAGCAGGGCCGCGAGGCGGCCGCGCAGGTGGACCGTCCCGGCGGTCGGCTGCAGGATGCCGCCGATGAGCTTGAGCAGGGTGCTCTTGCCCGAGCCGTTGGGACCCACGAGGCCGACGGTCGAGCCGGCGGAGATCGCCAGGTCGACGTCGCGCAGCGCCCAGAAGTCGTCCTTGTGGAGGTTGGACCGCCCGAAGTTGACGATCCGTTCCTTGAGGGACTTCTCCTTGCGGATGACGAAACGCTTGGAGACGCCGTCGATCCGGATCACGTCGAGGTCGGACATCACAGCTCCTGCGCGAAGTTGCTCTGCAGCCGGGCGAAGGTCCGCTGGCACAGCCACAGCAGGACCAGGCCGACGACCAGGGCGACGCCCAGCCGTGTGGCGAGATGGTCAGGGACGGGCTCACCGTCGCCGGCGACCCAGAAGGTCTGCTGGAACCCGAGGATGACGAGGGTCATCGGGTTGGCCAGGTAGGCCTCCTCGACCCAGCCCCCGCCGAGCCCGGCGTCCCCGAGACCGTTGGTCACCAGGCGCCACGAGTACACGATCGGGGAGGCCCAGAAGAAGATCAGGAGGGCGACGTCGACCAGGTACTGCATGTCCCGGAGGTAGACGTTGACGGCCGAGAGCAGCAGCGCCAGCGCCGTGCCGAAGACGAGCAGCACGGCGAGGGCGAGGAAGAAGTAGCCCCAGCGGGGCCCCGTCGGGAAGCGCTGCACGAGCAGTGTCGCGCCGACCAGGATGGTGAGCTGGATGAGGAAGTTGAAGACCGCCGAGCCGACCACGCTCAGGGGGAAGATCTCCCGGGGGAGGTAGACCTTCTTGATCAGGCCCGAGTTGCCGACGATCGACGAGGTGCCGCTGTTGATGATCTCGCTGAACAGCGTCCAGGCGGTGAGGCCGGTGTAGATGAAGACCGCGAAGTCCGGGATCGACCGCTCGGCCTGGAGGAACTTGCCCAGGGCCAGGTAGTAGATCAGCAGCATCGCGAGCGGGCGGATCAACGTCCACACGAAACCCAGCGCGCTGTCCTTGTACTTGGCCTTCAGCTCGCGACGGACCAGGAAGCCCATGAGCTCGCGCTGGTGGTAGATGTCGCGGATCGAGGAGAGCGTGCCGCGGGCGAACCCCGGACGTGGTCCGGCGATGCGCATCGGCTGCTGAGCCAGCTCGGCGGTCCGGGCCACGGCGGTGTCAGACATGAGGCCTCTCATGCGGTCGGGCCGGGGGAGGTCTCGCCGGCGCGGGCGGGTCCACAGTACCGACCCTGGAGGGGTCCCCGGTCCGGACCTCGTCCCGAGGGACGCCGCCCCGCCGCGACGATGGCCGGCCCGCGTGGCGCAGCCGGTAGTCTGGGCGGCCGACGCGCGCCCGCGAGAGCCGGGGCGCACCCACCCCGAGACTGCTGCTCCTGGAGGACTCTGTGAGTCGGACGAACGCCGATCGACCTGCGCGTCCGGGCGTGGTCTCCGTGATCCTCGTCAACTACCGCGGGGCCGAGGACACGATCACCTGCCTGCGGTCGTTCGCCGACGTCGACTGGCCGGCCGAGCAGCTCGAGCTCCTGGTCGTGGACAACGACTCGGGGGACGGCAGCGAGGAGCGCATCCGGGCCGAGGTGCCCCAGGCCGTCGTCGTCCAGGCGGGTTCCAACACGGGGTTCGCCGGGGGGTGCAACCTCGGGGTCGAGCACGCGACGGGGGAGTACGTCGCCTTCATCAACAACGACGCCCGCCCCGGTCGTGACTGGGTCTCGGCCGCTGTCGCCACCCTCGCCTCGGACCGCACGATCGGGTGCGTGGCGAGCAAGGTCCTGGACTGGGACGGCAACCTGGTCGACTACGTCGACGGTTCCCTGACCTGGTTCGGGATGGGCTACAAGCGTGAGGCCGAGCGTCCGGACTCGCCCGAGTACGACCACCCCAAGGACGTGCTGTTCGGCACCGGGGCCGCGATGGTCATGCGCGCCGACCTCTACCGCGAGGTGGGGGGCTTCGACGAGCGCTTCTTCATGTTCTACGAGGACGTCGACCTCGGCTGGCGGCTCAACGTGCTGGGTTACCGGGTGCGGTACGAGCCCCGGTCCGTCGCCTACCACCGCCACCACGTCACGATGAAGAAGTTCGGGAACTTCCGCGAGAGCTACCTGCTCGAGCGCAACGCCCTCCTCGCGATGTACAAGAACCTGGACGACGAGTCCCTCGCCAAGGCGCTCCCGGCCGCCATGGCCCTCGCGGTCCGCCGGTCGCTGGCCCGCACCGGGACCGACGCGACCGCCCTGGACCTGCAGCGCTCACCGGGCGGGGACGACG
Organism: Actinotalea soli; assembly: GCF_017565425.1. Classification (GTDB taxonomy): domain Bacteria; phylum Actinomycetota; class Actinomycetes; order Actinomycetales; family Cellulomonadaceae; genus Actinotalea; species Actinotalea soli. The sequence goes on along the minus strand of NZ_JAGEMK010000001.1, from coordinate 875,024 downwards.
TCGGCACGATCGAGGTGCAGAAGATGGCCCTCACCGGGCCCTACGCGATCGACTACTTCGTCGAGCAGCTGCCGACCCTCCTCGAGTCGCGGCGCGAGCTCCAGGAGAAGCGTCGACGCAGCGACCGCGAGCTGTTCCCGCTCTTCCGGCACGCGATCGAGCCCGCCTACGCGATCGAGAGCTACCTCGACGCCCACGCGGTCCTCGTCGAGGCCTTCGGCATCGCCGAGCACTTCGTCTCGCGGCACCGGGTGCTCGTGGTGACGGGGGAGCCGCTGCTCGACCGGATGGCCGGACCGGCGATCCGCGCGTGGGAGATCGCCACGGCGCTCTCCTCGGAGCACGACGTGCGGCTGCTGTCGACCGCCGGGGCGCAGACGAGTCACGCAGACTTCGAGGTCGTGACCGCGGTGGGCCACGCCCTCAGGGCCCACACCGACTGGGCCGACGTCATCATCTTCCAGGGCTTCCTCCTCGAGGGAGCGCCCTGGCTCAAGGACAGCGCCAAGATCGTCGTCGCGGACATCTACGACCCGATGCACCTCGAGCAGCTCGAGCAGGCCCGCGACCAGGGCCCCGAGGGGCGCGTGCTCGCGGTGCGGGAGACCACGCGGGTGCTCAACGAGCAGCTCCGCCGGGCCGACTTCATGCTGTGCGCCTCGGAGAAGCAGCGGGACTTCTGGTTCGGCCAGCTGGCCGGCCAGGGACGGGTCAACCCGAAGGTCTACGACGAGGACGAGAGTCTCGACTCGCTGATCGCGGTCGTGCCGTTCGGCATCCCCGACGTGCCGCCCGTGCAGAAGCGGCGGGCCATCCGGGACTCCGTGCCGGGCATCGGCAAGGACGACAAGGTCATCCTCTGGGGTGGCGGGATCTACAACTGGTTCGACCCGTTGACCCTGCTGCGTGCGGTGGACCGCCTGCGCGAGCGGCACGACGACGTGCGGCTGTACTTCTTGGGGCTCAAGCACCCGAACCCCGGCGTGCCCGCCATGCGGATGGGGTGGGAGACCAAGCAGCTCGCCGAGGAGCTCGGCCTGGTCGGCACCCACGTCTTCTTCAACGAGGGGTGGGTGCCCTACGCCGAGCGCGCCGACTACCTGCTCGACGCGGACGTCGGCGTCTCGACGCACTTCCAGCACGTCGAGACCGCCTTCAGCTTCCGCACGCGGATCCTGGACTACCTGTGGGCCTCGTTGCCGATCGTCGCGACCGAGGGAGACACCTTCGGCGACCTCATCGCCCTGCGCGGCCTGGGTCGAGCCGTCCCGGCCGAGGACGTCGACGCGCTGGTCGAGGCCCTCGAGCAGATGCTGTACGACGAGGAGGCCGCGGGGGCCGCGCGCGAGAACGTCCGCGGCTTCGCGGTGGAGTACCACTGGTCGCGGGCCCTCATGCCGCTGATCGAGTTCTGCCGCCTGCCCCGGCGGGCGGCAGACCTCGAGTACCACCTGGGCCGGCCCGAGGTCACGGCCCAGCCGTACCGAGCGCGACAGGGGCTGCGGGCGGACATCGCCCTGGCCCGCGACTACCTCGCCGCGGGCGGCCCGCGCGAGGTCGCACGAAGGATGACCGGGCGGGTCCGCCGCATCACCGGTCGGGCTGGCTGAGAGGAAGCGACGCAGTGAAGGTATTCATCCAGATCCCCTGCCTCAACGAGGAGGAGACGCTCCCCTCGGTCCTCGAGTCGATCCCCACGCAGATCGACGGTGTGGACGAGATCGAGATCCTCGTGATCGACGACGGCTCGACCGACCGGACCCTCGAGGTCGCGCGGGCCCACGGCGTCAGGCACTTCGTGCACCACACCCGGAACATGGGGCTCGCGCGGTCCTTCCGCGACGGCGTCGACTACGCCCTCACCCACGGCGCCGACGTGGTGGTCAACACCGACGGCGACAACCAGTACCCGCAGAACCGGATCGGGGACCTGGTCCAGCCGATCCTCGCGGGGACGGCCGACATCGTCATCGCGGACCGGCAGACGCAGACCATCGAGCACTTCTCGCCGTTCAAGAAGGTCATGCAGCGCTTCGGCAGCTACATCGTCAACCGGGCTGCCAGCACCGAGCTGCCCGACGCCGCGAGCGGGTTCCGCGCGTACTCCCGGGCCTCGCTGTTCCACCTGAACGTCGTGACGCAGTTCAGCTACTGCATGGAGACGATCATCCAGGCGGGCAACAAGCGCCTGCGGATCGAGAGCGTGCCGGTCGAGACCAATGCCAAGACGCGCGAGTCGCGGCTGTTCAAGAACATCTTCCACCACATGGCGAAGTCCGGGTCTGCGATCACCCGCAGCTACCTGATGTTCAAGCCGTACGTCATCTTCACGACCCTGACGCTCCTGTTCGGCGTCCTCGCAGCGGCCCCGCTGGTGCGGTTCCTGTTCATCTGGCTCACCGGAGGCGACACCTCGGGCAACGTCCAGTCGCTCATCTACGGGGCGATCATGGCGGTGGCGGCGCTGCTGTCCCTCGCACTCGGGGTGCTCTCGGACCTGCAACGGACCAACCGGGTGCTCCTCGAGGACCAGCTCGAGCGGATCAAGGCCATCCAGTACCGGCGGCCCGAGTCCTCACCTCAGGTACTCGGCCACGGTGGATCGGTCGACCCGAGCCTGATCCCAGACCTTCCGGCGGGTGTCGAGCACCCGCGGTAGAGCGATCACGGCGTCGCGCAGCCCACGCCATCGGGCAGCCAGGGTCCCGCGTGGCTCGGACCGCCGGATCGTGGCGAGCGTGGCGCCCACGGCCTGGCGGAGGTAGGCCCGGAGCACCAGCGGCCAGGGGGCGTGGCGGCCGAAGACCACCAGCGAGTTCCGGGTGTTGTGGTACCGGAACACGGGGCTCGAGGTCCCCGAGCTCGCGGCGTGCTGGTGGTGGGCCACGGCCCTCCCGTCGTAGTGGACCCTCCAGCCGGCAGCGCGGAGCCGCCACGACAGGTCCGTGTCCTCGTAGTAAAGGAACAGGCTCGGGTCGAAGCCGCCGACCTCGCGGACCGCGGAGCTGCGCAGGAGCGCGGCTCCGCCGCAGAAGCCCATGACGTCCGTCTCGCGGGACTCGGTGCCGTCCACGGCCAACCAGTCCCGGTCGGTCCCTGCGCCGGCCCGCGTGACCTGGTTGCCCGTCGAGTTGACCAGCCGTACCGCCTGAGGGGTTCCCGGCGGTGCCGGCACCCAGGTCCGTCCGTCCCGGGTGAACCCGGTCGCCTGCGCCTCGGCCGCCACGAAGCTCCCGGCGAGGAGAATCTTCGCCGTGACGGCGGCGACGTCCTCGTTGCCAGGGGTCTCCATGACCTCGATCATGCTGAGCACCGAGCCCGGGTCCAGGGTCGCGTCGTTGTTGAGCAGGAGCACGAGCTCGGCGTCCCCCTCGCGCATCGCGAGCTCGGCCCCTCCCGCGAAGCCGGAGTTCGTCGGGCTCTCGAGGAGGGTGACCTGGGGGTACTCGCCGCGCAGGAGGTCGCGTGTGCCGTCCTGGGAGGCGTTGTCGACCACGACGACCTCGGTGACCCCGTCCTGGTCGACGAGGGAGTCCAGGCACGGACGGAGCAGGTGGGCCCCGTTCCAGGTCACGACCACCGCGCGGACCCGGGGCCCGCGGGCCCGGACGGAGTCCTGGTCTCGGGGGGCGGAGGGAGGCACGGCTGCCAATCTGAGCAGGGACGGGAGCGGTGTCGGGGTCCGGTCGGCCCGGGAGGACCAGACCAGTCTAGGCGCGCCCGTCGCGGCGGGTCGCGGCTGCTGGCAGGTCAGCCCGAGGCGGCTGCGGCACGGTAGGCCTCCACATGGAGCTGGGCGCTCCGCGCCCAGGTGAAGCCCGCGGCGTTGGTGCGGGCAGCCTCGGCCAGCCTCGAGTGCCCCTCGCCGGCGGCCTCGGCGAGGGCGGCCGCGAGGTCGGTCGGCGAGGTCGGGTCGACGAGCAGGGCGCCGTGCGTGCTGATCTCGGCCATCGACGTGCCGGCGGAGGTCACGACCGGGACGCCGTGGGCCATCGCCTCCAGGACAGGCATCCCGAACCCTTCCCACGTCGAGGGGAAGCAGAAGGTCCGTGCCCCGGCGTAGGCGCGGTGCAGGTCGGCCTCGTCGAGCCGTCCCAGGAGCCGCAACCGACCCGTGGGCAGCGTGCCCGACCGGCGGGCGAGATCGGCCGCGGCGCCGCCCCAGCCCTGCGGTCCCACCAGCACCAGGTCGAGGTCGAGGTCGGGGTCCTGGTCGAGCAGCGCCCGGTACGCGTCGAGCAGGACGGCGAGGTTCTTGCGCGGCTCGAGGGTGCCGCACCACAGGAGGTACGGGCGCTCGAGGCGGTGCCGGCGGCGGAACTCCTCGACCTCCCCGGGCTGCGGCTCCTGGATGCGCACACCGTGGTGCACGACCCGGATCCGCTCAGGCTCGATGCCGTGCTCGGTGCAGTCCTCGGCCGTGGTCTGCGAGGGGACCACGACCACGTCGGCCTCGCCCCGCACGACGTCGAGGGCCCTGCGGAAGAAGGCGTTCCCCCGGGGGGTGAAGTGCCCGGGGTCCCGCAGGAAGGCGAGGTCGTGGACCGTGACGACGAGGGGACCGCGGCGTGGCGGGACGGCCCAGGTGGTCGCGTGCAGCACCGCGGCAGAGGCCGCGTCGCGGCGTCGTCCGTGGCCCCTGCGCCGCAGCCACGACTCGTAGAGCAGCGCGCGGGGGAGCGGTGCGTGGTGCACGGCCATCTCGGTCGGGAGATCGGCCGACGGCGCGCCGGACCGGCGGGCTGCGAGCCCGGTGAGCTCGACCTCCCCGGCCTCGACGAGGGCGCGGGCGAGCTCGACGATGTAGGTGCCCGAGCCTCCCGGGGCCGGCTGCCAGAGCTGCTCGACCGTCATCGTGACCTCGAGGCCGTCCCGTGCTGTGCTCACGGTGCGAGCCTACGGGTCCCACCCCGTGGTCCCGCCCGGCCGCCCGGGCCCGCCGGGTACACTCCTGGGGCCGGGTCGTCGACCACCACCAACGGGCTCGTGCCGCGTCCGGCCACCGCCGCCCCCGTCTGAGGACTCCTGTGATCAAGAAGCTGAAGCGCATCGCCAAGGACCTCCTGGCGATCCCCGCAGTCCGCAAGGCCTACGAGCTCGCCAACCGTGGGGTGCTCACGGCGGCAGGGACCACGCGCCTCGGCGCGACCCTCTACTCGATCCCCGGCTTCGGGACCTTCAACCGCGAGCAGTTCGCGGTCCTCTCGGGTCGGCGCGCCTACTACGAGAACCTCCGTCGGAGCCGCAGCAGCCACGTCGAGCTGAGGCGCAACATCCACCGGCTCGAGAAGGGCATCCTCATGCGTCCGCGCCGGGACGCCTTCGCGAAGGACTACATCCTCGAGACCGTCGACTTCTACCGCACGGCCCTGCGCCGCGGCCCCCAGGACCCGGTCATGGACGCCAGCGAGATGACTTGGGCCCACGACGTCCTCGCCGAGTACTTCGCGGTGGTCACGGTCGCCGACCCGGTGGTCGACCGCGCCAGGGCGGTCTTCACCTCCCTCGAGCACTCCACCACGGACGGCACGGTCAAGCCCTACGTGCACGGCGACATCCCGCAGAGCGACGTGACCTACGAGCAGCTCGCAGCACTGTCGATGCAGCGCCGGTCGGTCCGCTGGTTCCTCGACAAGCCGGTCGAGCGCGAGCTGCTCGACAAGGCCCTCCTGGTCGGTCGTCAGTCGCCCACCGCCTGCAACCGCCTGCCGTACGAGTACCTCGTCTTCGACGACCCGGCCATGGTCGAGCGGGTCGCAGGGATCCCCTTCGGCGCGGCCGGGTACGCCCACCAGATCCCCACGCTCATCGTGGTCAAGGGACGCCTGGACAGCTACTTCTCCCCGCGCGACCGGCACGTGATCTACATCGACGCAGCCCTCGCCTCGATGGGCTTCATGTACGCCCTCGAGACCCTGGGGCTGAGCTCGAGCGTCATCAACTGGCCGGACTTCGAGCCCCTCGAGGCCAAGATGGCCAAGACGCTGGGCCTGGCTCCCTACGAGCGCGTCATCATGCTCATCGCCGTGGGCTACGCGGACCCCACGGGTCTGGTGGCCTTCTCCCAGAAGAAGGACCTCGACGTCCTGCGTAGCTTCAACTCTCTTGAGTCGTAGGCGCCTCCTCCGCGTCGGTCTCACCGTCGCGGTCCTGGGCCTGGTCGTCTTCTTCTTCGGCCGGGCCCTGGTCGCGAACTGGGACGCGGTCCGCGAGATCGAGGTCCAGGTCAACGCCTGGTCGGTCGGAGCGGTCGTGCTCTTCGGAGCCGCCGTGATCGTCTCGGGCCTGCTGTGGGGCTCGATGGTCACCCATCTGGGGACGACGCGGGTCACCGCTGCTGACGCGATCCGGGTGCAGTGCGCCTCGTGGCTGCTCAAGTACGTCCCCGGCCAGGTGGGCTCGGTGGCCAACAAGGTGCTGTGGGCGCAGCAGCGGGGGATCTCGCGGACCCTGGTGGTCATCACCTTCGTCTACGAGAACGTCTTCCTCCTCCTCGGCTCGATCATCCCGACCGCGGTGATCCTGCTCCTGCACGACGTCCTGGTGGGGGACTCGGCAGACGTCGTCGGGATGCTCCTGCCCGTCCTGCTCGCCCTCGTGCCGCTGCTCCTGGTGACCAACCGTCGGGTGTTCCGCTGGGGCGTCAACCTGGTGGCCCGCCGGGCGCTCAAGCGTGACGTCCCCGAGGAGTACTTCCTCGGCGGCCGGGCCTCGATCGGCTACCAGCTGGCCTTCCTCCTGCCCCGGCTCGTGAACGGGCTCGGGTTCGTGCTCATCGTGGCGTCGTTCCTCGACGTCCCGTCCACGGCCTACCTGCCGCTCGCGGCGACATACGTGCTGGCCGGGGCTGTTGGTATCCTCGCCGTCTTCGTACCCAGCGGCCTGGGCGTCCGGGAGTCCGTGATCGTCCTGCTCGCCTCGCGGTACATGCCCGTCGAGCAGGCCATCGTGCTCTCGTTGCTCGCCCGCCTCTACAGCACCGTCGGGGACGTCGTCGTGGCCCTCGTCTACGGTGCCCTCAAGATCCGCGACGTCAGGGAAGGAAGTGCGTCATGAAGGTCGCAGTCATCGGTTCGGCATTCTCCGGGAACAAGGGGGCTGCCGCGATGCTCGAGAGCGGGGTCCAGCAGCTCTCGGCCCGTGACGCGCAGACGCGGTTCATCCTGCTCAGCATGTACCCACGGTCGGACGCCGAGCAGAACGAGTACCCCAACCTGCGGGTCCTCGACGCGTCCCCTCTGCGGCTCGGGGTGCTGCTCAACTCGGCAGCCTTGCTGCACCGCCTCCTGCCGCCGCTGCGCAAGACCATCGAGCGGGCCGTCCCGGAGGTCGGAGCCCTCGCGACGGCTGACGTCCTGCTCGACCAGGGTGGCATCACCTTCGTCGACGGTCGGGGCAAGTTCCTCATCTACAACGTGGCGAGCATCCTCCCGGCGCTCCTCGTCGGCACCCCGGTGGTCAAGTGCGCTCAGGCGATGGGTCCCTTCACGAGCCCCCTGAACCGCTTCGCGGCCAAGACGCTGCTCCCGCGGGTCGCGGCGATCGTCTCCCGCGGCGCGGTCACCCACGAGCACCTCACGGGCCTCGGGCTGGACAACCTGCACGAGGGTGCTGACCTGGCCTTCACCCTCGAGGTGACCGACCGGGACGCCGCCCTCGCGCAGGCCGCGGTCGACATGACCTTCTTCGAGGGCGGCGACGTCGTCGGGGTCTCTCCCAGCGCGGTGCTGCGCAAGTCGGCCGAGGCGGCGGGGGAGGACTACGTCGCCGAGGTCCAGCGCATGATCGACCACCTGACGGGCACCCTGGGCAAGAAGGTCCTGCTGGTCGCGCACAGCGCCCGGTCCACCACGGACAAGACCCACAACAACGACCTCCCGCTCTGCCGCGAGGTCTTCGCCGGGCTCTCCTCGCCCGACCGCGTGCTGTTCCCCGACGAGGAGCTCTCCTCGCAGGCCCTGCGCTACCTCATCGGCCGGTGCGACGTGTTCGTCGCCTCGCGGTTCCACGCGATGGTGTCCTCGCTGGCGATGGGGGTCCCGACCCTCGTCATCGGCTGGAGCCACAAGTACCGCGAGGTCCTGGACATGTTCGGCCTCGCCGAGTGGGCCGTGGGCCACGACGCCTACACCGACGAGCTCTTCGCCGAGCGGATCGGCCTGCTCATCGACCAGGAGGAGCAGGTGCGCTCGCAGCTCGAGGCCTCCCTGCCCCAGGTCAAGGCCAAGGCACTCCGCCAGATCGACGTGATCGAGGACGTCGCGAACGCATGACGCCACGCGTGCTGATCGACGCCACCGCGATCCCCGCCGACCGCGGTGGCGTCGGTCGGTACGTCGACGCCCTGCTGCCCGCCCTCGCCCGGCAGGACGTCGCCCTCGCGGTCGTCTGCCAGGAGCGCGACGCGGAGGCGACGAGCGACCTCGTCCCCGCGGCGGAGATCGTGACGGCACCCGCGGCCCTGTCCGGGCGTGCGGCACGACTCGCCTGGGAGCAGAGCGGACTCGTGGCCCTGGTCCGGCGGCTGCGCCCCGACGTCCTGCACAGCCCGCACTACACGATGCCCCGCTTCTCGTCGGTGCCCGTGGTGACCACGCTGCACGACGCGACGTTCTTCAGCCACCCGCAGCTCCACTCGCCGGTCAAGGCGAGGTTCTTCCGGGCCGCGACCCGTGCGGCCGTCCGCCGCTCGGCAGCCGTCGTGGTCCCCTCGCGTGCCACACGGGACGAGGTCCGCCGCTTCGCGGGCGGTGGCGAGCCGCTGTTCCACGTCGCCTACCACGGTGTCGACGGGTCGGTCTTCCACCCGACGTCGGCCGAGGAGCAAGCCCGGGTGCGCGCCTCTCTCGGCCTCGGGACGGCGCCGTACGTCGCGTTCCTGGGGACGCTCGAGCCCCGCAAGAACGTCCCTGCCCTCATCCGGGGCTGGGTCCGCGCCAGCGCGGGTCTCAGCGACCCGCCGCGTCTGGTCCTGGCGGGGGGACCAGGCTGGGACGACGCGGTCGGGCCCGCGATCGAGGCTGTCCCTGACGGGCTCGACGTGCAGCGGACCGGGTATCTGCCGCTCGGTGACCTCGCCGGGCTCATGTCGGGGGCCGAGGTGGTGGCCTACCCGAGCCTGGGGGAGGGCTTCGGCCTCCCGGTGCTCGAGGCGATGGCTTGCGGCGCCGCGGTGCTCACCTCCCGTGAGCTCTCGCTCCCCGAGGTCGGTGGTGAGGCGGTGGCCTACTGCGGGACGGACGAGCAGAGCATCGGTGACGCTCTGCGGCAGCTGCTCGACGACGCGGCACGACGTGAGGAGCTGGCCGCTGCGGCCGTCGCTCGCGCCCAGCAGTTCACCTGGGACGCCGCCGCGAGCGTGCACGTCGCGGCGTACCGTCAGGCCCTGCGCGCCTGACGCCACGGCCCCTGCCCCGCGCTCTCCGCGACCCGCAGGCGATGGGTGCTCGGCCTCGGCCGACCCCTCAGGTGACCGTCACCGTCCGACAGCCGAGCAGGGTGTTGCGTTCGCGCTGCACGTCGATCCCGTAGAGGCACACGTTCCGCGACCCTGGCGCTGCCGGGACGCGGGTGTCGTAGCCGTGCAGGGGGCCTCGCTGGTGGGCGCGCTCGACGTCGTCGCGCCGGATGTTCGCGAGGACCGACCGTGCGGGCGAGCCGTCGATGTGGACGTGGACGCGGATCGGGTCGTTGGTGTTCGGGTCGATGGCCCAGCCCCGAGCCCGGATCTCGCCTGTCAGACCGGTGACCGAGTCCACGTGGCCGAAGGGCGCGCCGTTGACCGTGACGGTGCGGCACCCGAGCTGACGTGCGACCTTGGTGGTCGCGTCGAGGGCCTCGGCGCAGACCTGGTAGTCCCCGGGGGCGGCGTCCTGCTCGTAGGTGAAGCCGTGGAGGGGACCGCGGCCGTGCACGCGCTCGACGTCGGCCCGGGCTGCGGCGGCGGTCATCGTGCTCATGACGGTCCCGTCGACCGTGATCCGGACGTCGATCGAGTCGTCGGTGTCGGGGTCCAGGGCCCAGCCGCGCAACCGCAGGGAGCCACCGATGCTGGTGGTGACGCTGTCCAGGGAGCCGATCGGAGCGGCGTTGGTCGCGGTCACGGTCCGGCAGCCGAGCTGTCGGTTCGGTCCGCCGGTCGAGTCGATCGCGAAGGCGCAGACCGTGCGCCGGCCGTCGGTCACCGGCACGGAGACGGCGTACCCGTGCAGGTTGCCGCGTCCGTAGGTGCGGCCCACGTCGGGGCGGTTTCCGTTGGCCACCACGCTGCGCACCGCGCGTCCGTCGACGTGGACGTGGACCCGGATCGACGCGTCGGTGTCGGGGTCCAGGGCCCAGCCCCGGACGGTCGCGGACCCGGCGGAGGCCGTCACCGAGTCGAGGGACCCGATAGGCCGGGTGTTGGCCACGGTGACGGTCTTGCACCCGATCTGCGGGTTCACCCTGCCCCCGGTGGCGTCCATGGCGTGGACGCACACGTTCCGCCGGCCGTCCGCGGCAGGGACCGAGGTGCTGAACCCGTGCTGGTCGCCCTTGCCGTGGATCCGACCGATGTCCGTCCGGGTCCCGTTCGCGAGGACCGAGCGCACCGCCTTGCCGTCGACGTAGACGTGCACCCGGATCGACGCGGTCGTGTCAGGGTCCAGGGCCCAGCCGCGGACGGTGATGCTCCCTGCCGTGCTCGTGACGGAGTCGACCGTCCCGATCGGCTGGCGCTGGTCGGTCGAGCCGAACCAGTCCGTGAAGTAGTTCCAGAAGTTCCGGTTGCCGTAGGCCGAGCAGCTGTCTCCCGAGCCGTAGCCGGCGGCGAGGGCCGCGGGGTTCGGCTGGTAGGGCGTGTAGTTGTACAGGCCGGCGGTGGCCTGGTTGCGGATGAACACCGGCGAGCTGCCGCACGCGGCGTTGGGGTGGAAGCGCACGTTGTTGGTCATGCCGGCGCGGTGGTTGAAGTTGTTGGGGTTGAGCGCGTAGTTCTTGAACTGGTAGGCAGCCCGGTAGACCTGGTTGAAGAACCCGGCGTACTCGGTGTTGCACGCGGCGGTGTCGGGGCACCCGAAGCCCATGGCCTTGTTGTACGTGGCAGCGGACTTGCCGGCCGTCGCGGTGATGAAGCCCTGCTCCTTCTGCAGGGTCACCAGCAGGACCTGGGGGTTGATGCCGCAGGCCCGCGCGACCTTCGCGATGATCTGTGCCGCGGTCTCGTTCGCCGCACCGGTGTAGGCCCCCTGGCACTGGGCCGTGGCGGGCTTGTTCTGGGTGGTCTGGCGGAAGTCCTTGATGCAGACGAGGCTGCTCGTGCTCGTGCAGCGCGACCCCTTGGACACGAGGAAGCTCTGGACCTGCGCCGCAGTCATGGTCGAGGCGTCGTAGAATGCGGCGTCGCTGATGATCATGCCGGGGTCGAAGAGCCGCAGGTCGGCGGCCTCGGCCGGGGCGCTCGCGGGCGGGGCGACGACGACGGCGACGGCTCCGACCATCGCGACCGCGACGGTGAGGATCAGGGAGACCACGCGGGTGACGGGGCGGGTGCGCATCAGGGGACCTCGATCTGCACGGGCTCGGACGTGCCGCGGGACGTCGGGGAGGAGTAGGTCAGGGTTGCCGTCCACGTCCCTGCGGACAGCTCGGACCGTGGCACGCTGACCGAGCCGCAGCTCGTGGTCGACGCGTCGGCGAGGGCCGCTCCCGAGGCGGAGGCGGTGACCCCGTCACGGGTCAGCGTCAGGGTGCATGTTCCTGTCTGCTCGACGACGTCGGCGTAGCCGACGACCTCGGCGGCGCCCAGGGAGTCGTTCCAGCCGGAGATGGTGACCGTCACGTTGGTCTCGGCGACGGTGGGCGGGGCGGGACTGGTCGGCGTCGGGGACGGCTCCTGCGTCGGCTCCGGCTCCGGCTCGTCGGTCGGCGTGGGGGTGGGCGTGGTGGTCGGGCTCGCGTCCTCGTCCGGCGTCGGGGAGGCCTCGGGCTTCTCGCTCGGTGACGGGGTCGAGACCGGGCTGCTGTCGTTCCCCCCGCCGATCAGGACGGCAGCGGCGACGCCACCGATCACGAGGACGGCGACGACGGCAGCAGCCACGACCAGGGCACGGCGGCGCGACGTCATCTGTGGTCCTCGAGGGGGTCGGGAGGCGTGGGCCTCGGTGTCAGGTCACGGTAACCCGGCGGTCACCGCGCTCGGCGGCACGGCCCGTGCGTGTCCTGGGCGCGGGCCGTGCCGCCGTCTGCTCGGTCCCGGATTGTCCGTCTTTGGTGGCCGGCGGCCACCGGAATTCACCCGCGGACCGTGGCCTGACGGCACCCGGTCTGCGTGTTGCGTCCGGGCGTCGCGTTGATCGCGAAGACGCAGACCGTGCGCGGCCCGGGGGGAGCGGCGACGGTGGTGCGGTAGCCGTGGTTGTTGCCCATCCCGTAGATGCGCCCGACGTCGGCCCGGGGGTCGCTGGCCAGGACCGAGCGCACCGCCCTGCCGTCGACGTAGACGTGCACGCGGATCGGCGCGGTGGTGTCGGGGTCCAGGGCCCAGCCCCGCACGGTGACCGTCCCGGAGCCGCCCGAGACCGCATCGACGTGCCCGATGGGTGCGGCGTTCGTCACGACCACGTTGCGGCAGCCCAGGAGGGTGTTGGTGCGGCCGCCGGTCGCGTCGATCGCGAAGACGCAGATGCGCCGCGCACCGTCGGGGACCTCGACGCTGCCACGGAAGCCGTGGTTGTCGCCGAGACCGTAGATCCGACCGATGTCTGCGCGCGGGGAGTCGGCGCGGACCGAGCGGACCGAGCGTCCGTCGACCTGGATGTGCACCGAGCTCGGGGCGGTGGTGTCGGGGTCCAGGGCCCAGCCGCGGACGCTGACCGTGCTCCCGGAGACGGTCACCGCGTCGAGGTGCCCGATCGGCGGGTTGCCGATCTGGACCGTCTTGCACGCGCCGAGGGCGGGGTTGGTGCCCGAGGGCACGTTGATGGCGTTGACGCACACACGGTGGCTGCCCTCGGCCGCCGGCAGCGTGACGTTGAAGCCGTGGTTGTCCCCCCGGCCGTGGGCCCGGCCCACGTCGGGTCGCGAGCGGTCCGCACGGATCGAGGTGAGCGTGCTGCCGACCCGGATGTGCACGTTGATCGGGTTGGCCGTGTCGGGGTCGAAGGCCCATCCCGAGACGTTCACGCCGTTGGCGGTCGCCCGGATGGTGTCGACCTTGCCGACAGGGGTCGCGTTGCTCACGCGCACCCAGAGGCACCCGAGGTTGGTGTCGCTGCCGGCACCCTGGTTGATGGCGGTCACGCACACCGCGTGGCGTCCGTTCCCGGCCGGCACGGAGGCGGAGAAGCCGTGCAGCGGCCCCGAGGCGGGGTGCGCCCGGCCGACGTCGGCCCGGTTGCGGTTGGCCGCGATGAGGTGGTTCTGCCCGCCGACCGAGACCCGCAGGGTGACCGTGGCGGTGCTGCCGACCTCGAGGGCCCAGCCGCTGACGTTGATGCCCGAGCCCGTCGCGGACACGTTCTCCCAGTTGCCCAGGGGAGAGGCGGCCACCGTGGCGTTGGCGATCGCCGCCACCCGTGACCGGATCGCGGGGAGCTGTGCGTAGAGGTATCGCCCGGGGCACGCGGTCGACTGGGTGTCGCGGTGCCCGAAGATCGTCGGCAGGGAGACGCTGGTCCCCGCGGGGAACCTCGTCGCACCACCGCCCGAGACCATCGAGACCGAGGTGCCTGCGCTGATCCGCTGGATCGAGAACTTCCAGGCGATGATCCGGCTGATGCTCTCCGTCAGCGCGGCCGGGGCCTGCGCGGTGTCGTAGTTGCCGATCGCGGAGACACCGATCGTGCGGCTGTTGAACCCGCCGACGTGGACGCCGACCACGGGCTTGTCGACCCCACCGGTGCGCCCCTCGAAGATGCGGCCGAACTTGTCGACGAGGAAGTTGTAGCCGATGTCGCACCAGCCGCGGCCACCGCTGGCCTCGGGGCGTGTGTGGTACGCCATGAAGCCCCGCAGGAGGCCCGGCACCTGGTTGGCGTCGTAGGTGTTGGTCGAGGCCGTGTGGTGCACGACGGCGCTGCGCACGTCACGGGAGTAGTCGGGGTCGCAGGTCACCTGGGACTCGACGGCCCCCCACTGGGCACGGGTGATGATCGCCGGCTTGCCCACCGCGGTCTGGGCGGCCGAGGGGATACCGGTCGGGTCCTCACCCGGGTCGACCAGGACGACCTTGAGGCCCTGGACGGTGCCGGTCGCGGCCTCGGCCCACACCTGGATCCCGTCGGCGTCGAAGGCGACCACGGGCTCGCTCGCCCCGCGGGTCACCGGGGCGCTGCCGTCCTCGGTGTCGGCGTCGGGGACCGCGTCGTCCACCGCGACCTCGTCCCACTCCGTCCAGGTGCCCTCCATCCGGACGCGGAAGCGCACGGCCACGTCGGTCAGGTCCTCGGTGAGGTCCCAGGTGATGCCCATGACGGCGAACGGTTCGACCTCGAGCTCGGCGGTCAGGACATCAGGGTCGACCTCCTCGGCGTGCTCCTCAGCGGGGTCGGGGGTCTGCGTGGGCTCCGGGGCGGCCTCGTTCTCCTGGCCCTCGGGGGACGGGGGCGCCTCGCCGGAGTCCGGGGTGCTGGTCGCGGTCTGGTCCTCCTCCTGCTGCCCGGCGACGCCGTCCCCCTCGGTCGGGATGCTCTCCTCGGCCTCCGAGGTCTCAGGTGCGGTCGTCCCGGTAGGCCCGGACGTCTCCGCGGGGGCGGCAGACTCGCCGGGCTCGGGGGTCGCGCCCTCGACCTCGGTGCCGTCCTCGGTCGGGGCCGGGGATGCGGTCGCCGACTCCTCGGTCTCGGGGGTGGGCGCAGCGCCGTCGGAGGGGGGAGCCCCGTCGTCCTCCAGCAGGCTGCGGAGGGCGGACTCGGGTGCGGTCGCCTCCTCGACGATCTCCTCGAGGCTCGCCTCGTCCACGCCCCCGAGGTCGAGCTCCTCGACGGTGACCTCGCTCGGCGAGGTCACGATGCTGTCGGTCGCGGCGGGAGGTGCGCCCATGGCTGTCGTAGGCACGGCGAGGGTCGCCACGAGGGCGAGGGCCGCCGTGCTTCCGACGAGTCGAACGGACATGGGTGTTCCTCCGCGGTGTCTCAGGCTGTCCTGGCAGACGATGACACCCCGCGGGGCGTATGCCAAGGCTGCCACCCCTCGAGTCAGGGTGAACGTGACAAGGGTGAGGCCTGTTTATGCCCGATCGAGGGAATAGTCGCTTTCGCGGGTGGCGTCCTGCGCCTCCTCGTCCCCGCTCCGGCGGCTCGGCTCGCCGTCCTCGTCGTCGACCGCAGCCCGGTCCCCGCGGGAGCGGTCCCGGACCTCGTGGGGCGCAGCGGACCGCAGCTCGTGCGCCGCTCCGTGCAGGAGCAGGACCAGCACGGTCGTGAGGGCGAGCGCGAGGAGGGCGACGATCGACAAGGTGACCGTCGGCACGGGCGCGGCCCAGGCGACGAGCGCCCGAGCTGCGGAGAGGAGGTCGTTCCCGCCGCCCGTCCAGTGGAACGCGAGAGCCTGGAGCATCGCGCTGACCGTGAAGGCCACCGCGCCGACGCCGAGGGTCACGACCGCCCACCACCGGGCGCGGAAGGTCAGCATGGACATGACCCCGACGCCGAGGGCGGCGGCAGGTGCCGCGATCGCGGCGAAGAGGTAGCGCCCCTGGAGCCCGCGCGGGGTTCCCGTGTCGAGGTAGAGGCCCCACGTCGAGTACAGCAGGCTCGCGAGGCACAGCAGGAAGGGCAGCACCAGGAGGAGGGCGTCAGCGCGACCCGCGGCGAAGGACTGCTTGCGGACGAGGAAGATGACGAGGCCGGCGAGCACGAGCGCCGCGAGGCCCGTCGTGAGTGCGTAGGGGTAGGGAGGGGATCCGTCCTTGATCGAGAGGGTCGCCCAGAAGCGCATCGGGATGCGCGTCGTGGCGTGCTCGAGGTACGTCGGCAGGCCCTCCTGCCAGGTGAGGGGTTCGGGCAGGCTGGGGGAGTGCCCGGCGGGCTGCAGGGTGCCGAACACGAGGTAGTTGCGGACCCACCACCACCCCCCTGCGCAGCTCAGCGCTCCCGCTGCGACGAGGCTCCCCGCTGCTCGACCCCAACGGCGCGTCCGGGTGCCGCCGATGACGTACGCCAGCACGACGACCGGGACGAACATCAGAGCCCAGGCCTTCGAGAGCAGGGCGCAGGCCAGCGCGAGGCCGACCAGGACGGTGGTCCGGGCCCGCAGGTCGCCGGTGGCGATCCTCGCGGCCAGCAGGGCCACGGCCGTGCAGCTCAGGATCAGGAGGTTGTCGTTGTTGACCGCCCCGCCCAGCGCCCCGAGCTGGGGGATCCCCAAGGGAACCAGCGACGCTGCGATGGCAGCCGGAGGATCCGCGCCGAGCCGGGTGGCGATCGCGGCCAGGAGCCAGGGGAGCGGAGCCAGCAGGGCGACGCTCAGCAGGCGCAGGGCCCACGCCTCCATGTCGAAGGCGAGGGTGGCGGGGGTGAGGTCGTTCACGGCGGCGCCGAGGACGTAGTAGCCCGGGGGGTGCTGACCGAGGCTGTTGACCACCTCGGTCTCGGTGATGGTCCCGTCGGGGACCAGGGAGGGGCGCTCGGAGCGGGGGAGCGCGCCCTCCGCCGCAAGGGGGTAGTACCCCTCCCGGAGGTCCTCGCGCTGGGTCCATCCGGAGACCACCCGTGTCGCCCGCAGCTCCTCGAGCTGGTTGAGCGTCCGGTAGCCACCCCACTCACCGTCGTACTGCATCGAGAGGATCGCGCTGATGTGGTGCGACTCGTCGGCGGAGCGGTAGGTCGGCAGCAGCACCGACCAGGTCGCCGTCACGGCCACCCACGCCAGCGTCACGGCCACGAGGACCCGTCGCGTGACGGGGGCCAGCGGGCGTCGGGGTCCGTCGCCGGTGACGCGCGGCCGCCGAGCAGCACGGTGCCGGGGTGGGAGGTCGGCGGCGCGATCGGGCGTGCCGACCATCAGAGCACCTCCTTCTCGGCGTCGAGCGGCGGTGGTGGTTCACGTCGGACCAGGACGACGCCGAGGACGATCACCATCACGACGAGGGCGGCACCGGCAAGGACGACGAAACCGGCCGAGAGGATCGGCGGCAGCGGGCTCCACGCGGTCAGGGACGTCATCCGGTCCAGCAGGTCGTCGCCTGCCCAGTGCCCCTCGAGGGCCCTGGCGAGCGAGGCCAGGGTGAACCACCCGCCGAGGACGCTCAGGAGGATGGCGACCGCCCGCCGTAGCGCTGGCCGAAGCAGCCCGAGCAGCCCGAGGGCCACGCAGGCCGCGACCGCAGCGAGCCCCGTGTAGAGGTATCGCCCCTGGAGCCCGCGTGCGGCCCCGGTCACGAGGTAGAGCGAGAAGGTCGAGGAGAGGAGCACGAGCAGGGCAGCCGCGAACGGGGCGACGAGCAGGAAGGCGTCGATCCGGCGTGCCTCGAAGGAACGACGCCGGAGCAGGAAGACCACCATGAGGAGGGCCAGCAGGACCGTCAGCGCGCCGGTCAGGGCTGGCGAGAACGGGTCGTCCCCGTACTTGAGGGACAGGGTCGCCCAGAACCGGGTCGGGAGGAGATCGGCCGCGGCGTCGACGAAGTCCGGCAGCCCCTCGCGACGGCCGAGCGGGCCGCCCTCGCGGGCGGGGAGGTGACCGGCAGGCTGCACCGCCCCGAAGACGAGGTAGTTCCGGACCCACCACCAGGCTCCGATGCACGAGAGCAGTCCGGCCACGGCCAGGCCGCCGGCGGCCCGTCCCCAGCGTCGCGTGCGGAACCCGGCGACCACGTAGGCGAGGGCGATGACCGGGACGAAGAGCAGGCTCCAGGCCTTGGTCAGCATGCCGACGCCCAGCACCAGGCCGAGCAGGAGGGCGGTGCGTGCGCGGAGGTCCCCGACCGCCACGCGCGCGATCAGCAGGGACATCCCGGCCCCGGTGAGGATCGCCAGGTTCTCGTTGTTGACCGCCCCGCCGAGGGCGCCGAGCTGAGGGATCAGCAGCGGGGTCAGCGCCGCGACGGCGACGGCTGCGCGGTCGGCGCGGAAGGTCCGGGCGATGCCGGCGAAGATCCACGGCAGGGGCGCGACGAGCAGCACGTTCACCAGTCGGAGCAGCCACACCTGGAGGTCGAAGGGGGTGGTCGAGGGCGTCAGGGCGCTGACCACGCCGGTCAGCGTGTAGTAGCCGGGGGGATGCTGACCCAGGTTGTTGATCCCGAAGCCGGTGAAGGTGCCGTCGGTGGTGAACGGCGGACGCTCGGGGCGAGGCACGGCGTCCGCGGCGGCGAGCGGGTAGTACTCGCGGTCCTCGTTGAACATCCCCGCGGCGTCCCGGGAGTCCATGACCTCGCGGAGGGCAGGCAGCTCCTTGAACCCCGGCCACTCGAGCGTCTCCCGCAGCGAGATCGTGGCGCTGACGTGAAGGACCTCGTCGGCCGACCGGTACGTCGGCAGGGTGACGCTCCAGGCCAGGAGCACCGCCAGCCAGGCGACCGAGATCACCGCGACGAGAGTGGTCGGGAAGGGGGACGTAGGGGTGCCCGCGTCGCCGACGCTTCTCCCGTCGAGCTCTCGGCGACGGCGCAGCTCCCGCCGGGTCGCGCTGGGGGCGGG
Organism: Actinotalea soli; assembly: GCF_017565425.1. Taxonomy (GTDB): domain Bacteria; phylum Actinomycetota; class Actinomycetes; order Actinomycetales; family Cellulomonadaceae; genus Actinotalea; species Actinotalea soli. Next base: position 856,407 of record NZ_JAGEMK010000001.1, on the reverse strand, counting down.
CTGTGGGTCCGGTGGCGCTGGAGCCGCAGCATCCGCCATCAGCGGCTGGTTCCCTCGCCGAGTGCGCCGAGGTAGGCGGTCACCGTCTCGAGGTCGGGCAGCAGGCCCGAGGCACGGGCCTCGAGGAGCCCGGGGGCGGCGGTGTCCTTGTCGGACAGCTGCGGGGTCAGCGGGGCTCCGTCGCGGCCGGTCGTGGGCCACTCGATGCCGACATCGGGGTCCATCGGGTGGATCCCGTGCTCCCGGCCCGGGGCGTACCCGGTCGAGCAGAGGTACAGGACGGTCGAGTCGTCCTCGAGGGACATGAACGCGTGGCCCAGCCCCTCGCTCAGGTAGATGGCGCGGCGGTCCACGTCGTCGAGGAGCACGGCGTCCCACTGCCCGAAGGTCGGTGAGCCCACACGGATGTCGACGGCCACGTCCAGCACGGCGCCCTTGGCGCAGGTCACGTACTTGGCCTGCCCGGGCGGAACGTCGGCGAAGTGGATCCCGCGCAGGACGCCAGCCGCCGAGACCGAGCAGTTGGCCTGCTGGAGGTCGAAGGAGTGCCCGACCGCCTCGGCGAAGGGCCCCCCCTGGAAGTACTCGAGGAAGACACCGCGCGGGTCGCCGTGCTGCTTCGGGGTGATCTCCCATGCTCCAGGCACGGTGAGCTCGCGGTAGGTCATGTGTTCCTCTCAGGCCTCGACTGACGCCGCGAGCCTACCTGGCGGCTACGCTGGCGACTCCTCTGCGGCGAGTGATGGGAGCAGGCGTGCGCTGGTTGGTCGTGGGTTCGGGCGGGATGCTGGGGCAGGACATGACGGCGTTGCTCGCCGAGCGGGACGAGGAGGCCCGCGCGGTCGATCGCACCGAGCTCGACATCACCGACGTGACGCACCCGCTGAGCATCGATCCCCAGGTGGACGTGGTCGTGAACTGCGCCGCCTACACCGCGGTGGACGCCGCCGAGACGGACGAGTCGGCAGCCTTCTCCGTGAACGCCGTCGGGGCCGCCAACGTGGCCCGGGCCGCCCGGGTGGCAGGTGCGCGCGTGGTGCACGTGTCCACCGACTACGTCTTCGACGGGACGGCGACCGAGCCCTACGGCGAGACCGATCCCCTCGCCCCCGCCTCGGCCTACGGCCGTACCAAGGGGGCCGGTGAGTGGGCCGTCCGCGCCGAGAACCCTGACCACCTGCTCGTGCGCACGGCGTGGCTGTACGGGGCGCACGGGGCCTGCTTCCCCAAGACGATCGCCCGCGTCGCCCGGGAGCGTGGGGGCCTCGACGTGGTCGACGACCAGTGGGGCCAGCCGACGTGGACCCAGGACCTGGCAGACCTCATCCACCGGCTGGTCCTCGCGGGTGCCGAGCCCGGCATCTACCACGGCACCTCGTCGGGCCGGACGTCGTGGCACGGCTTCGCCCAGGAGGTCGTCGCCGCAGCAGGCCTCGACCCGACGATCGTGGCGACCACGACGAGCGCAGCCTTCGAGCGCCCGGCTCCGAGGCCGGCTTTCTCGGTCCTCGGGCACGGCGCGCTCGAGAGGGCAGGCGTGGCGCCCATCGGGGACTGGCACCAGCGCTGGCAGGTCGCGGCCCCCGTCGTCCTCTAGGGCCCCGGGACTGCGGTCGAGGCCGCGTCAGCGGTCCATCGCCCCGACCAGGGCCTCGCGGATCTGTGGGGCGAGGGTCGCCCCGAAGGTCGAGGTGATGTGGTTCGTGTCCTTGTGCGTCATGATCCCGCCGATGACGAAGTGACAGGTCTCCTCGTCGCAGAAGGAGTCGGTCATGTCCAGGAGGGTGACTCCTGGGACAGGGTCCGACTCCATCGCGACGACGATCGGGTCGAGGGGTGCAGCCTCCGCGCGAGGCAGGGTGCAGGGGTCCTCGTCGACCGGTGCGGCCGCGATGCAGTCGGGCACGTTCCGGTCCATGGAGATCGGGACGTCCACGACGGCCACGACCGGGGTCCCGCCGGCGGTCCAGATGCGCCAGGTCGCGGCGAAGGCCTCCGCGATCCGGGGGAGCTCCTCGGCCGGTTCGGTGTAGGCGTAGCGCTTGGTCGCCCCCGCGGTCAGGATCACGTCGACGTCCTGCATCTCCGCGATCAGGGGTACCAGGTCGCGCTTCCAGTGCTGGCAGTCCTCACGGTTCTCACGGTCGATGCTCGTGGTGTAGGTCTGGATCGCCGGGCGGCAGGAGCTCGCGCCGTACACCCGGATCGCCCAGTTGTTCTCCTCGGCGAGCATGGCCACGGCCCGCGTCAGGTGCCGGGCGTGGGAGTCACCGACCAGCGCGACCGTCGCGCTCGGGTCTTGGCTCCCGAAGCGGCACTCCTCGACGACGGTGCCCTCGACGAGAGCACAGCTCCTGCGGAAGAAGGGGGCGGTCTCCGCCTGGACGTCGATCCACGCGTCCTGTCCGTCACCGGACGCGAACTCCGGCGTCATCCACTCGCGGAGACGGTGGGAGTCGGGGCAGTGGCCCCCCGGTTCCATGGCCATGGCGCCGAGGCACGGGTCTGAACCGGCGAGGGCGCTCGACCCCACTGCCTCCGCCGAGACGTAGGCGCTCGTCGTGCGGTTCTCGACGTGCTGCCACGCGACGAAGCAGGCCGCGACCATGGCCGCGGTCACGACCCCGGCGACGAGGTACGTCGTCCGCACGCCGCCGGATCCCCGGAACCTGTCCTCGACCATCGCCTTGGTCACGAACGCGAGCACCACCGAGGCGAGGAGCACCCCGAGCTTGTCGACGAGAGTCAGATCGCGCCCCAGGGCGTAGGGCACGAGGACGATGAGCGGCCAGTGCCACAGGTACAGGGAGTACGAGGCGTTACCGATGGCGCGCGTGACCCCGAGGGTCATCACCCGGTCAGGTCCCACGGGGCTCCCCGTCATGCCTGCGGCGATCACCGCGAGCGTGCCCAGGACAGGGATCGCCGCGAGGTAGCCCGGGAAGGGCGTCCCTCCGTCGAAGACGAGGACGGCGACCACGATGAGCGCGAGGCCGGTCCAGCTGAGGACGACGCGCGCCCCGCGGGCTGCCGCCCACCGAGCCGAGGCGAGGCGTCTGGTGGCGAGGGCCAGGAGGCCGCCGGCCGCGAACTCCCACGCGTGCGTGAAGGTCGAGAAGTACCCGCTCGACGGCGTGGCGAGGGTGGCGTGGATCGAGTGGGCGAGCGAGAGGGCCAGCACCGTGACGAGGCCGACGGCGAGGGTGCGCTGCAACGAGAGGCCGGCGCGGCGGGCGAGGACGAGGAGCCCGAGCATCAGCAGCGGCCAGCCGAGGTAGAACTGCTCCTCCACGGAGAGCGACCAGTAGTGCTGGACCGGCGAGGCGGGGACCTCCTGAGCGAAGTAGTCCACGGCGCTGCCCGCGAGCACCCAGTTCTGGACGTACACGGCGCTGGCGCCGATCTCGAGGCTGAAGGGCTGCCAGAGGGTACGGGGGGCGACGAGCAGGGTTCCCAGCAACGAGGCGACGAGGACCAGGCCCGCCGCGGGGAGCAGGCGGCGCACCCGGCGCGCCCAGAAGGCCCCCAGCGAGATCCTGCCCTTGGCCGTCATCTCCCGGACGAGGTGAGAGGTGATGAGGAACCCCGAGATGACGAAGAAGACGTCGACGCCGACATAGCCACCGGTGAGGCGGTCTGGCCACAGGTGGAAGAGCACCACCGTCATCACCGCGAGGGTGCGCAGAGCCTGGATCTCGGGCCGATGGCCGCGGGCCTCCGCGGACGACTGCCGCCTGGTCGCTCTGGCGCGGGCGTGGCGCGGCGGGCCAGCGACGCGGGACGCCGCGTGACCAGGGGACCTGTTCACTGGGGAGGGCCGTTCGGTTGTGCCGCTCGTGCGGGCTCGGACGAGGTGGAGGTGCTGCGTACTGGCGGCTTCCGTCACCGGGTCGCGCGAGCGCGGCCTACGTTAGCCGTTGCGCGGTGCCTGGGCGCGCACCTGCGCGACGGTGTGCCCCCAGCCACCCAGCCGCGCAACCATGACTGCGAGGCCAGCGCTCGTCCCGTCGGCGAGGAGCATGAGGAAGCGGCTGACGAGCGCCAGGACCAGGGCGTCCTCGCGGCTCAGCGCCGTCGCGAGGACCAGGACGAGGGCAGCCTCACGTGCGCCCGCGCCCGCGGGCAGCACCACGATGACGAAGCCCACGACCCAGGCGAGGGCGTAGCCGCCCGTGGTGAGCAGCAGCAGTCCCTCGGCAGGGGCACCCAGGCTGCGAGCGAGGAACCACAGGTGCAGGCCGAAGGCGAGCCACATGGCCGTCGTCCACAGGCAGGCCTCGAGCATCGCGCGTGCCGAGATCGGCTCGATGCTGTCGCCCCGACGCACCAGGGTCAGAGCTGCCGGGAACCACCAGTTGAAGACGGCCGGGACCAGGGACACCACCCCTCCCGCGGCCAGGATCGTCAGCCACCAGTAGGCGTGCAGGGCCTCGGGGGAGGAGAAGGCGAGGGTCACCATCGCGACGACGACCCCCATGACGACGGAGACCACCCACCGGACCATGCCGGCGAGGATCGCCCGGGTGCGGCGCACGCCGTGGTCCCTGGAGAGCACCGACTGTGCGACCACGGGCCACACGCCGCCGGGCACGTACTTGCCCAGCTCGCCGAGGAGGAAGATGCGGGAGGCGGTGATGACGGACAGGGGAGACCCCAGGCCTCCGAGTGCGGCTCGCCAGGTCATCGTCGTGAACGCGAGCCCGAGGAGCACCAGGGCGAAGGCGGCGCCGACGGCTCCCAGGTCGAGTCGGCCCAGTCCGGCGGAGATCTCGTCCCACTCGTCGATCAGGTAGAGGGTGGCGAAGACGGCGACCACGGCGAGAGCGAAGGGCCGCAGGTACCGGCGCAGGCGCGGCCAGCGGCGCGCGCGGGGGGCACCGGGCGGCGCCGCTGGGGAGTTCACCTCAGGAGAGTAGTGGTCGGTCGCCCGGGGTCGGCGGCGTCGCCAGGAGCGGGCGCAGCCTCAGCCCGAGTGCGCCAGCCCTGGACGAGCAGGACCAGCACCGTCGTCGTCCACGCCGCGGCCGCCAGCCCGAGGACGGTGCCGTTCACGGGCGCTGGGGCGAGTCCCCACGTTCCCCAGCGCGCCCAGGCCTCGTCGAGCGAGCCGCCAGCAGGTCGGTACATGTGGTCGGCGGCCAGGACGAGACCGTGGAGAGAGATGGCTGCGGCGGCAACGGTGACGGCGGCGGGAAGTGCCGCGCGCAGGGACGCGGACCTGACCACCAGGTCGAGGGCCGCGGCGACGGCGATCCCCAGCACCACCAGGGCGCAGAAGAGGTAGCGGCCCTGGAGCCCGGGGAACTGGCCCGAGTGGAAGTGCCGGACCCCTCCGCCGACGAGCACGATGCCGAAGACCCCTGCAGGGAAGGCGGCCAGGGCCAGCATCGTGCCCGCACGGCGACGGCGGACCGCCCACACCGCGGCGCCGAGGAGGGCGAGCGCGACGAGGAGGTTCCCCGAGCGGACCAGCCAGAGCGGAACCTGGAGCTCGAGCCAGCCGAAGGACCCCCAGAACGTCTGCGAGAGGCGTACCGATGCCTGGTAGAGGAACACGCGCACGGTCTGCTGGCCGTCCCCCTGCGGCAGGGGCGGGTCACCCGCAGGCTGGACCTCGCCGTAGAGGAGCAGGTTGCGCAACCACCACCAGCCCCCGACGGCGAAGGCCGCGGTCAGGGCGATCAACGCGTTGGCGGTCCGGCGACGCCCGGTCAGGCCGTGCGCGGGGACGAGCAGGGCGAGCGCGACCATGGGGATCGCGGCGAGCATGAACCCCTTGGTCAGCAAGCCGAGACCCAGGGCGCCGCCGACACCGAGCAGGGTCAGAGGGGTGGGCGGTCTGGTCATGGCTCGGACGACGAGATAGACCACCACGCTGCCCGCGAAGGTGGCCAGGGCGTCGTTCGAGGCGCCGCCAGCGATGTGCGCCACCTGCGGGATGGCCATCGGGACGACAGCCGCCGCGAGGGCGATGGGCCGCGAGCCGGTCAGCATCTCAGCGCTCAGGCCGATGAGGGGAACCGCTCCGACGGTGAGCGCGACGCTGAGCAGACGGAGGGTGAGCAGCTGGCTGTCCCAGGTCCAGTGCTGCGCCCCGAGCGCCTTCAGCAGACCGGCCCCGAGCAGGTAGTACGCCGGTGGGTGCTGGCTCATCTGGTCGTAGCTCTGGGTGATCGGTGCCGGGAACGGTGCCGTCATCCCCGTGACGACCGAGCGGCTCGGGACGTCCGCCGGGTCGCGGGCGGCCAGCACGTCCAGCCCTGCGTCGAAGCCGGCCTCCTGCGTGGCCAGGACCGTCCCCTCGGTCAGGTAGGCGGCCCCGGGTGCGGGCCATCCTCCCCCGTTCACGAGGCGCAGGACGCTGTTGAAGTGCTGGGGCTCGTCGGGGGCCTTGAAGGGCGGCGTGAGGACCGACCAGCAGCTCGCCAGCAGCCCGAAGCAGACCGCCAGGAGGGCCAAGGAGGTCCGGAAGGGGCGGCGGGGCATCCGGCGAGGGTAACGGCCGGACGCTAGGTTGACCCGATGCCCGCCGCCGACGACCGTTCCCGTCCTCGCGCCCTGCCTCAGGCACTGCCCTACCTTGCCGTGCTGATCCTCTCGGTAGTGCTGATCGGCTCCACGCTGGCGATCGGCGCGCGGCTCGACCTCACCACCTCCCAGCTGATGCGGGATCCCGCCACCACGTTCATGGCCTCGCCCTTCATCGGCTTCCTGTCCCAGATCGGCATCTTCGTCTGGGCCGGGACGGCGGCGATCGCTCTCTTCGCGGCAGCGTCGGGCGTCGGGCCGGCGACCCGTCGCCTGCGGGCGCTGCTCGCCGCCACCGGCACCCTCACCCTCGTCCTGGCGCTCGACGACCTCTTCCTCCTGCACGAGGCCGTGCTGCCGATGATCGGCATCCCCGAGCTCGTGACCTTCGCCGGCTACGGGGTGGCCTGCGCCGCGATCGCTCTGGGCTTCTGGCGGGAGATCCTCGCCTGTCGCCGCGGCCTGCTGCTGATGGCCGGGCTGTTCCTCGGGGCCTCGGTCGGCCTCGACCTGATCGACCCGGCGGGGATCGACCCCTACCTGTGGGAGGACGGGGCAAAGCTGGTCGGGCTGGTCGCGTGGTTCGTGCTGCACGTCGACGCCGCACGACACGCTGTGCGGTGCGGTGGCGAGCCCTGCGGAGCCGGGTGCCCGGTGGCGAGACTCGTCGCTCGCCGCTGAGCGGGTCCTCCTGCTCGACATCGAGGCCGTCGGCCCACGCGGGCACGCGGTGCGGGAGGGGTTCGCTACTCTCTCGCCATGGCTTCTCTGCAGGACAGACGTGTCCTGATCGTGCTTCCGGCATGGAACGAGGCGGAGTCGCTCCCTGCCATCCTCACGGAGATCCGCTCCCACCTGCCGGGCGTGTCCGCCCTGGTCGTGAACGACGGGTCGACCGACGGGACGAGCGCCCTCGCGCGGCAGTTCGACGTCGAGGTCCTCGACCTCCCGTTCAACCTGGGTGTGGGAGGGGCGATGCGTGCCGGTTTCCGGTACGCCCTGGCCGAGGGGTTCGACGCCGTCGTGCAGGTCGACGCCGACGGTCAGCACGACCCCCGGGACGTCCCGATGCTCGTCGAGGGCCTCGAGCAGGCGGACGTCGTCATCGGTGCCCGTTTCGCCGAGCGTGATGCCTACGAGGTGCGCGGACCGCGCCGCTGGGCGATGAAGGTCCTGGCCGGCGTCCTGAGCCGGCTCGCGCGCACCCGCCTCACGGACACGACCTCGGGGTTCCGGGCCTCGGGACCCCGGGCGATCCGTCTCTTCGCCGCGCACTACCCCGCCGAGTACCTCGGCGACACGATCGAGTCCCTCGTCATCGCCGTCCGGAGCGGACTGACCGTCAAGCAGGTCGGTGTGGCGATGCGGGTGCGATCCGCGGGACGCCCCTCGCAGCACCCGGTCAAGGCAGCCGTCTACCTGCTCCGCGCCTGCCTGGCTCTCGGGATCTCGCTGACCCGGCGGTCTCAGATCGCCGTCGAGACGGAGGTGGCCGCATGAGCGGGCAGCTGTTCGCGGAGGCCTGCGCGGTCGTCACCCTCCTCTTCATGATCGAGCTGCTCCGCCGTCGTCGGCTCCGGGAGAAGTACGTCGTCCTGTGGATCGGGGTCGCGCTGGTCGTGCTGGTCGGCGCGTTCTTCCCGCGACTGCTCGACCAGGTGGCGACGGTGGTCGGTGTCACGGTGCCGATCAACCTGATCCTCTTCGTGGGGCAGCTCCTGCTGCTGGTGGTGTGCGTCCAGCTCAGCGCTGAGGTGAGCACCCTCGAGCAGGAGAGCCAGACCCTGGCGGAGGAGCTGGCCCTGCTGCGCAACAGGGTCGAGAGGCTCGAGAGAGCCGCGGGCGCAGCGCCTCGGCCGCCCTCGGTGGCGGATCCTGACCCGAGCGGTCGCTCGCCCGGATGACGGTGGTCGACGGGGCCGTGGCAGGCGCTGGAGGCCCCCGCCACGGTCCTGCTGCCCCGTCGCAGCGGCTGCTACGCTCGCGCATCGTGAACCGGGACGCGCTCGGCCGTCGGCTCCGTCCCTGGGGGATGCCGATCGGCGCCCTCCTCCTCCTGACGGCCCTGGCCGCGTGGGCCTTCGCGTCCCCCGTCGGGTCCTCGCCCGACGAGGACTACCACCTCGTCAGCATCTGGTGCGGGGGCGGGATCGACGAAGGCGTCTGCGACGAGGGGACCGGCGACGGCGAGCGCCAGGTGGCGCCGGCCCTGGTCGGCTCGACCTGCTACGCGTTCGAGCCGACGCTGAGCGCTGGCTGCCAGGAACGCGTGCCGTCGCTCGCGGACCAGGAGCAGGTCCTCTCCGACCGCGGCAACTTCGCGGGCAGCTACCCGCCGGTCTTCTACGCCGTGATGAGCGTCTTCGCCGGGGACGACCTCGCGCGCTCGGTGGTCATCATGCGCCTCGTGAACGCGCTGCTCTTCGTCGGCCTCGGGGCGTGGACCTACGCCCTGTCCGCACCCCGTCTCCGGCGGGGTCTCGTCGGAGGCGCGCTCGTGACCCTCGTGCCCCTCGGCACGTTCATCGTCCCGTCGCTGAACCCGAGCAGCTGGGCCGTGATCTCCGCCGTGGTGCTCTTCATCTCCCTAGTCGGTTTCATGACCACGACGGGCACCAGGCGGATGCTCGGGCACGGTGCGGTCGCTGCCCTGGCCGTGGTCCTCGGTGCGGGGGCGAGAGCGGACTCCGCGATGTACGCGACTCTCGCTGTGTGCGCGGCCCTCACCTGCACGGTGGTGCGGCGGCGGGAGTCGCTGCTGCGTGCGGTGTACCCGCTGCTGCTCGGTGCCGCCGCCGCGGGCTCGTACCTCTCGTCCGGGCAGTCAGACGCCGTGACGAGCGAGGCGTCGGGCGCCTTCCAGCTCTCCCTGGCCGCCGGGATCCTGGTCGACGTGCCCACCCTGTGGGTGGGGGCGCTCGGTGGCGCGGGTCTGGGGTGGCTCGACACCGCGATGCCGACGCTCGTCGTCCCCCTCACCGTGGGTGCTGCCGCCGCGGCTGTCGTGATCGGGCTCGGGAAGGTCCAGCTCCGCCGAGGCCTGGCACTCCTGGGTATCGGTCTCGCGGCGTGGGTCGTCCCGGCCTACGTGCAGTACCTCTCGGGCCAACCCGTCGGAGCGTACGTCCAGCCCCGGTACGTGTACCCCCTGGTGATCCTGTTCGTGATCATCGCCGTGCTGCGCGTCGGTCGGGGCGAGGCCGGGGGCACGTGGACCCGGACGCAACGGATCCTGCTCGCCCTCGCCCTCGGCGCGGCGAACGCGGGCGCCCTGCACGCGAACCTCCGGCGGTACGTCACCGGCGTCGACGTGGGTGGCCTCAACCTCGACAGCACGATCGAGTGGTGGTGGAGCCTGCCGATCTCGCCGATGGGCCTCTGGGCGCTCGGCTCCGCCGCGTTCCTCGGTGCGGTCCTGCTCCTCACGCGCGAGATGGAGGAGCGTGGCGCGACGGTACCGGACTCGGAGGGGCGACCGGCGACAGAGGACGAGCCTCACCCCGTGCGGGGCTGAGCCGGCCGCACGAGACGCCACAGGAGGGGCAGAGCCACGGCTGCCGCCGCACACGGACCGACGAGCGCTCCGACCGCCGTCGTCTCGACGAGAGGTAGCGGGCTGGCCAGCAGCCACACGGCGGTCGAGCCTGCTCCGGCTGACCACATGAGGATCATCCCGCGGTGCGAGGCCAGCGCCACGAGGGCTGCTGACAGCAGGAGCACCCACGCCAGGAGGAAGGCCGAGAGCACGAGCAGACCGACCGCCTGCCCCGAGACCTCGTAGGCGGCCCCGTAGACGCGTCGGACGACCCATGGCCCGGCGAGGTACCCCGCGGCACCACCGAGCAGGCCTACGGCCACGGCAGCGGCCGTACCCACGAGGAGTCCGCGCTGCAGCGGCGGCGTGGTGGAGGTCTGCGCCTGCGCCTGCGCCCGCACCACGTACGGGACGGTGAGCGCCTGGAGCGGCGAGACCAGGAGGAGCGGTACCCGCGAGACCGTGAGCGCCGCGAACACTGCTCCGCCTGCTGCCCCCGGCTGCTCCGCGGTCAGGGCTGCGACCATCGTCGGGTACCCGGTGATGACCGTTGCGCTCAGCCCGGCAGCGAGCATCAGCGTCGCCGCGCGGCGGGCAGCGGCAGCCCAGACGATCAGCGAGGGCCCTCGACGGGGCAGGACGCTCCGGGCTCGACGCGCCCATCCGAGCCACGCGAAGGAACCGATGGCCACGGCGACACCGGCCGACCAGAGGTCGATGCCGGCGATCACCAGCACGACGGCCAGCGCGCCGAGCCGCGCCAGGGCCTCGCTCATCACGAGCCAGCCGTAGCTCTGGACGGCACCAGACCCCATGAGGCGGCCGCGGACGGCGAACTGCACCGCGAAGCCGAGGGCTGCGGCCGTGACGAGCAACCCCATGCGGCTGTCAGCGTCCCCGTACAGACGTTCGGCGAGCGCCGGGACGAGGGTTGTCGCCGCCAGCAGCATCGCCAGGAGGGCCGCCGCTGCCGTCACCGCGTGCGCCGGAGGTCCGGTGTCCTGCCGGCCCTCGTCCGCGGTGGCCCGTGCCGTCTCCTGCTCGACGATCGACAGCGACGACCCGAGTCCGAAGAGCACACCCCAGAAGGCGACGAAGAGGGCGAAGTCTGCGGGGGGGAGCGAGCGCCCGACGATCGCGAGCAGGGCGTATCCCACCGCGCTCGCGACGGCGATCGCCACGCCGACCCGCATCACGCTCGAACGGCCGCTGCCACCGCGTGGAGGGCGCACCGTGTCCGGAGAGCTCACCGTGGTGAGGGGCCGCGAGCACCACGGACGGCGTGCGCAGCGGCGAGGAGCAGGCCGCGGACCACCCCCGAGCCGAAGACGACCGCGAAGACGGGCGTGAGGGCCGCCGCGGCCCTCACCTCGTCGCGCGTGCCGCCCACCCGGCGGACTGCGGTCGCGAGGGCTGCGGTGATCACCCCCATGCCCGTGGCCCCCCACGCCGGTCTGCGAGCGGCGAGGGCGAGCAGGCCGACCCCGCCGAGGACCGCCGTGATCAGCGCTCGCCGGACAGCCCCGGCGTGGCCGAGGTAGCCGTCGACGAAGGTCGTGCCCCGGAAGTACGACTGGCGCAGGAACCCACGGAACCCCTGCTTGCCGAAGTAGCGGAAGGCGAAGTCGGGGGAGAGCCAGATGCGGTGCCGCTCCGCGACGTACCTCAGCAGCCGCGTGTCGTCGCTCGCCAGGTCCGGGACGTCGTAGAGGGAGTCGAACCCGGCGACCGCCTCACGGAGGAGGTCGGCAGGAAGCAGCAGGCACCCCGTGCCCTTGGGGTAGGCGTCGAAGTCCTCGGCGCCGAAGGAGACCAGCCGGGGGGCGGAGGTGTACCGGCGCCAACCGATCTTGACCAGGCCGGACCAGAAGGCGGCGAAGAGGTTGCCGTCGGTGTCGACGTCGACATGGCCGCACCACACCTGGCGCGTGGGGTGCGACGCGATCTGCTCCCGGACCCAGGCCAGCCCGGACGGCTCCGCGATCACCCGACTGTCGAGCAGGAGCACCCACGGCTCGCGCGCTGCCGCGAGCCCCGTGCTGCGAGCGGCGAGCCGGCCGGCGTTGGGCTGGGTCACGACGCGCAGGTCGTGCTGGGAGGAGAGGTCACGAAGCACCTCTGGTGTACCGTCCACGCTCCCGTCGTCGACGATGACGACGTCCAGCGCCAGCCCGGCCCGTGCCGCGGCGTCCGCGAGCGCGGCCACGCAGCGGCGGATCCAGCGCTCCTCGTTGTAGACCGGGATGACCACGCTGAGGGTGCCGGGTGGTGAGGAGATCTCGAGAGCGTCACCACGCGTGGGGGAGATCACCGGCCAACCCTAGCCGAGCGCGAGGTCACCGGAAGGCCCACCGCGGGCGGGCGTCGTCTGCGTATTCTGTGACCACGCTGGAGGACAACCACAGAGGGGCGGCACCGCGTTGATCGCGTTCATCGTCGGCACGACCGCCGAGCTCATCAAGATCTCTCCGGTCCACCGCGAGCTCGTGGCACGAGGCCGTGCCGTCGAGATCTGGTACTCGGGTCAGCACGTCGAGGAGCTCGCGAGCACCCTGGAGGACCTCGGGCTCCCGGCGCCCCAGGTGTGGCTCGTGCCCCGTGAGGGCGCCCGCAACCTTGCGCGACCGGCTGACGTCCCTCGGTGGGGCGCACGCGTGCTGGGGACCGTGCTGCGTCGGCGCGCCCACCTCGTGAAGCGGCTCGCGAGTGACGGCACCCCGCCGGTCGTGCTCGTCCACGGAGACACGTTCACGGCTCCGGTGGGCGCGATCATCGGGCGCGTGCTGGGGGCCCGGGTCGGGCACGTCGAGGCGGGTCTGCGCAGCGGGAACCTCCTGCACCCCTTCCCGGAGGAGCTGAACCGCCGTGTCGTCGGGCGGCTCGCCGACCTGCACTTCCCGCCGACCCCGGTCGAGGCACGCCACCTCCGCCGGCACCGTGGGGCGATCGTGACCACCGGCGCCAACACGGTCGTCGACGCCGTGCGGCACGCGCTCGCGCGACCAGGTGGTCTCGCCGTCGAGCTGCCGGAGACCTACGCCGTGGCCACCCTGCACCGCTTCGAGCTCGTGCGGCGGGAGGACCTCTACCGGGAGGCGCTCGAGGTCCTCCAGGAGGCCAGCCTGCAGGTGCCGATCATCTACTTCGCCGGCGCCTCGGAGCGTGAGCGCCTCGAGCAGTACGGCCTGCTCGATCTGTTCGACCCGGTGCACTTCCGGATCGAGGACAAGCTCAGCTACGTCGCGTTCCTGCCGGTGCTCGCCGGGGCGCGCTTCGTGGTGACGGACAGCGGCGGGCTGCAGGAGGAGAGCGCCTACCTCGGCATCCCGTGCGCCGTCCACCGCGCCCACACCGAGCGTGATGCCGGAGCGGGCCAGACGATGGTGCTCACGCGCCTCGAGGCGCGCGGTCTCCGAGCATTCCTGGCTGACCCCGAGCGCTACCGCTCGTCAGGTCCTCTCGACGACGCCCGGCCGAGCATCACCATCGCGGATGCGATCGACGCGCTCAGCTGACCCGACCCGGGGTGCGGCCCGCCCCCCGGGTCAGCCCTCCTGCTCGAGCAGCTCGAGCAGGTAGGTGCCGTAGCCGGACTTGGTGAGCCCCTCGGCCCGGGCGCGCAGCTCGTCGTTGCTGAGGAACCCGCGCCGCCAGGCCACCTCCTCGGGGGAGCCGATCTTGAGGCCCTGGCGGTGCTCGACCGTGCGCACGTAGTCGGAGGCCTCGAGCAGCGAGTCGAAGGTGCCGGTGTCGAGCCAGGCGGTCCCGCGGGGCAGCACCTCGACCTGCAGGCGCCCCTGCTCGAGGTAGGTGCGGTTGACGTCGGTGATCTCGTACTCGCCGCGGGCCGAGGGCTCGAGGTCCCGGGCGATCGCCAGGACGTCGTTGTCGTAGAAGTACAGCCCCGGCACCGCGTAGCTGCTCTTGGGGTGGGTGGGCTTCTCCTCGAGGGAGAGCGCCTTGCCGCTCTCGTCGAACTCGACCACGCCGTAGCTCGTGGGGTCGGCGACCCGGTAGGCGAACACGGCGCCACCGTCGATGTCGCTGAACCGCGAGAGGCGGCTGCCGAGTCCGGCGCCGTAGAAGATGTTGTCCCCGAGCACGAGGGCCGCGGAGTCCGTGCCGATGAAGTCCGCACCCAGCACGAAGGCCTGCGCGAGCCCGTTGGGCTCAGCCTGCACCGTGTAGGAGATCGAGATGCCGAACTGCGAGCCGTCGCCCAGCAGACGGTGGAACTGCTCGGCGTCGTGCGGGGTCGTGATCACGAGCACGTCGCGGATGCCGGCGAGGATCAGCGTCGAGAGCGGGTAGTAGATCATCGGCTTGTCGTAGACCGGGACCAGCTGCTTGCTGACGCCCTGGGTGATCGGGTGGAGCCTCGTGCCGGACCCGCCGGCCAGGATGATTCCTCGCATGGTCGCCCAGTGTGGCCTAGTCGGCGGGCGATCACTAGTCGCGCGCTTCCCGTGGTGATCCCGGACGAATACGATCATCGCGGTCCTGTCGTCGAGCGCCGAGGGCGTCGTGCTTCCTACCCGCAACCGCACCCAGCCCTACGCCTGGGGGTCGCCGTCCGCCATCCCCGAGCTGATCGGGGTCGAGCCCGACGGGGAACCGGTCGCGGAGTGGTGGCTCGGGGCGCACCCCAGCGCACCCTCCGTGGTGCTGACGGCCGAAGGCCCCGTCCGGCTGGACGAGTACGTCCGTCGGGACCCGCGGGGCACCCTGGGGCAGGGGGCGATGGCCCGGTTCGGCCCGGCGCTGCCGTACCTGCTCAAGCTGATCGCGGCCGAGGCGCCGTTGTCCCTCCAGGTCCACCCGACCCTGGAGCGCGCCCGGGCGGGGTACGCCGAGGAGGAGGCAGCGGGCATCCCTCTCGACGGGCCGCGTCGCAACTACCGGGACCGCAACCACAAGCCGGAGCTGGTGTACGCGCTGACGAGGTTCGAGGCGCTGTGCGGGTTCCGCGCGCCGCGGCGCGCGGCCGAGCTCCTCGCCGGGCTCGAGGCCCCGCTCGCACGACAGCTGCACGACGCCCTGGCCGCCGACCCGTCACCGGCTGGGATCCGCTCGGTCTTCCAGTGCCTCCTCGAGCCCGCGACCCGACCCTCGACCGAGGCGGTCGGGGAGGTGGTCGACGCCTGCCGGGCCCGGCTCGAGGGCGGGTCGACCTCGCCCCGGGCCGATCGCACCGTGGCCCTGCTCGCGCGCCACCACCCGGGCGACCCGGGGATCGTGACCTCGCTGCTCCTCAACCCCGTGACGCTGCACCCCGGCGAGGCCATGTTCGTCCCCGTCGGCGGTGTCCACGCCTACCTGCACGGCATGGCGGTCGAGGTCATGGCCAACTCGGACAACGTGCTCCGCGCCGGCCTGACGCCCAAGCACATCGACATCCCCGAGCTGCTCGACAACGTCGACTACGTCGCCGCACCACCCATCCGGATCGCGCCTGAGACCTTCTACGGCGCCACGAAGGTCTTCTACGCCCCGGTGGACGACTTCGAGCTCTCCGTCACCACGGTCGACGACGACGCCGTGCACCGTCTTCCGGGCCGAGGGCCGCGGATCCTGCTGTGCCTCGAGGGTGAGCTGACCGTCGAGCCGGCGCGAGGACCTGGCCTCACCCTGGCTCGCGGCGAGACCGCCTTCGCCCCTGCCGAGGACGGTGAGCTCACGGTCCGTGGCCGCGGTCGACTGATCCAGGCGGACGTGCCCTGACCCGGTGGGGGCGTCGCCCGGTCATCCCGTGACGCGCTCGCTCTCGACGACCCGGTCGCGGCGCGCAGCAGCCTGGTCCGCCGGCTCGTCGGGGTCCGTCGCCCAGAGGACCACCGAGCCGTCGTCGGCGTAGACCCCGAGGACCGCGCGCAGCACCTCGGCGGTGCCTGCACCGGCCACCTCGACCAGGACGCGGCGCCCGGGGGAGCCGGCGGCGGGCCGTGCCCAGGCGAGCAGCTCGCCGTGCGGGACGGGGGAGCCCTCTCCCACGGTCACGGCCGGGGCCGAGGGGACGGCCTCGGGCATCCAGGTCAGCATGTCCCCGTAGGTCATCACGGCGCTCGCGGCGTCGACGGCCCCCGGAGGCAGCGTCCCGTCGAAGCTCCGGGCGAGGGCCGGCAGGGCGACGGCGACCAGCTCGACCGCGCCGGTGTGCGACTGGGGTCGGTCCGTCACGACCAGGTCTGCGGAGTCGTCCTCGCCGAGGACCAGGTGCGCGCCGACGCGCCAGACCGCCAGGGCCCAGACGACGGTGCGCCAGTGCGGTGGCAGGTCGACCTGCACGCGATGGGAGGGACCGGCACCGAACTCCTCGGCCAGCAGGTTCGCCGTCTTGGTCACCCAGTTGTCCAGGACGTGCCCCGAGAGCTCGATGCGCTCGCCCCCCGGGCCGTACCAGGTCAGGCGCGGGCGCCCGGCGTCGGCGGCGAGGGACTGCAGCAGCCCGGGGACGGTCGTCGGCGAGGTCACCCGTCCAGCCTAGGCCCGGCCCGGGCGTCGGTGCCCGTCGCTACGGTGTCTCGGTGACCCCGACCGGACGGCCGCTGCGCCTGCGCCTGCTGCTCGGACCCCTGGGTGCGGTCTCCGGCGCGCTGGTCGTGACCGGCCTCGTGCTGCACCTCGTCTCGCGCCCGGACCGGGCGCCCGGTCCGTGGCTCGAGGCCTTCGCGCTCAACCAGCCCGGGACGGTCCCAGCCATGTGGCGCAGCCTCCTCTTCGTCACCGTCGCGGGAGCCGCAGCCGTCCTGGCTGCCGTCGAGCAGGGACGCCGCCGCCGGTGGGTCGTGACGGTCGTGGTGAGCACCCTGCTGGGTCTGGACGGGATGCTTCGGTGGCACGAGGACCTGCTCGTCCTGCTCCTCGAGGACGGCCAGGTCGGCCAGCCGGTGGTCTGGGCGATCGTCGGCCTGCTGATCTCCGGAGGGGTGGCCCTGCTCGTGCGCTGGGGACGAGGGCTGCCGGCGGCGGCGGGCCGGCTGGTCCCGGCGGGGGTCCTGGTCCTCGTCCTCGGTGCGGTGCTGGGTGAGCTCGCCTCGACGTGGGCCCTCGAGCACCACGGTGACCGCGCCGCCTTCATCAGTGCGGTGGCGGTCGAGGAGAGCCTCGAGATGACCGGCTGCCTGCTCGTGGCGGCAGGCCTGCTGCGCATGCTGCGCGTCCACCACCACGACGGCACGCGGTGCCTCGTCATGCTGCCGAGCGCTGGGCCATCCGGGTGAGGGGGCACCCGCGCCACCGCGGGGCGGGTGAGATCATGTCCGTCCTGCACCGTTTTCTCCCACTACGCTCGCCGGGAGCACACGGATCTAACACACCACCGCTTGACTGGTGTGGATGACACGCGTGTAATTCCATGCATGCGGTTCTGACCGGGGCCGCTCTGCACGGAAGGCTGGCGGACATGTGGAACCTGCTCGACGACGAGGCATCGTTCCCGACCGACCACTCGGTACCGGCTGCGGACGTCGCGCCGGTGCTGCCGCTCTTCGGCACGGCCGAGGACGACACCGTGATGGGCTGGCAGGAGCGTGCCCTGTGCGCGCAGACCGACCCTGAGGCGTTCTTCCCCGAGAAGGGCGGCTCGACCCGCGAGGCCAAGCGCGTGTGCACCGGCTGCGAGGTCCGGTCCGAGTGCCTCGAGTACGCCCTCGAGAACGACGAGCGCTTCGGGATCTGGGGCGGCCTGTCCGAGCGCGAGCGCCGCAAGCTGAAGAAGCGCGTCGTCTGAGAGGCCCGTCCGGCCTCTCACGGCGCTCGCCCGGCACCCATGACTGACGCTCCGACGGTCCGCGGCGCGCCCGTCGAGCGACCCTACGGACCCGCGGTCACCGCGGTCGTGGTGACCCGGGGCCCCAGCGAGTATCTCGAGCAGACCCTCGCGGCCCTCGCGGGCCAGGACCGGGCCCCGCAGCAGGTGGTGCTCGTGGATGCCGACCCGCACGGGCCCGACCCCGGCCTGGGGAGCCTCGTCGCAGGCCACTGGTCGGCAGGCCCTACGGACCCGTCCCGGGTCACCGTGCACGCGGCACCCCATGCGAGCACCTTCGGTGAGGCCGTGCGGCAGGGTCTGGCGGCCGCCGACCTGGCTGGGGGGCGCGAGGGATGGCTCTGGCTCCTCCACGACGACAGCGCCCCCGAGCCCGGCGCGCTGGCCGCGTTGCTCCGGGCGGTCGAGCTCGCCCCCTCGGTAGCCGTCGCGGGCTGCAAGCAGCGCACCTGGTCCCTCCCCGGCGAGACCCCGCGGGTGGTCGAGGTCGGGATCGCGACCTCTCGCTTCGGCCGGCGCATGACGGGGATCGACGAGCCCGAGGTCGACCAGGGGCAGCACGACGGGCGTGAGGACGTCCTCGGCGTCGGCATCGCCGGTGCCCTCGTCCGGCGTGACGTGTGGACCGACCTGGGCGGTACCGACCCGGCCCTCGGGCCCTACGGCGACGGCCTCGACCTCTCGCGACGTGCGCGACTCGCCGGGCACCGCGTCGTGGTCGTCCCCCGGGCCGTGGTCCACCACGCGCAGGCGACTCTCGCCCGCCCCCTCGGCGGCGCGGTGCTCCACCGCCCGGGCTGGGACGCCCGGCGCTCGGCCCAGGCCCGGCGGCAGGCCTACCTGCACTCCCAGCTCGTGGGGGTGCCGTTGCCCCTGGTGCCCGTGGTCGCCGTCCTCGCCGTGGTGAGCGGGTTGGTCCGGGCCCTGGGTCGCCTGGTGACCAAGGAGCCGCACCTGGTCCTCGCCGAGCTGGTGGCTCCGGCCGCGGTCCTGCTGCGTCCCGTGCGGGTGGTCCGCGCCCGCCGCCGAGCTGCCAGCACCGCACGCGTGCGGCGCCGCGCCCTGCGTCCGCTCCAGGTCACCTGGCGGGACGTGTGGCGCCAGAGCCAGGACCGTCGGCTCGCCGCGGCGGAGCTCCGTCGGACGCGGCAGGCCCCCAGCGAGCTCGAGCTCGCCGAGCTGGCAGCCCTGCGCGGACGCCGACGCCGAGCCCTCGCCGGCGTCCTCCTGCTCGCCGTCGGCCTCACGGCGGTCACCCTCGGCCCGGTGATCACCCGGGTCCTCGGCGGCGCACGGCTGCTCGGGGGCACCCTCGAGCTCGGTGACGCCGGACCGGGCGGGGTGTGGGCAGCAGCCCTGTCCGGCTGGGTCGCTGTCGGGCTCGGCGAGCCGGGACCCGCCGATCCGCTGCTGCTCGCCCTGACCCCGCTCACGGCGCTGCTCGGCACCGTGGGGAGGGCAGCGGCCCTCACGCTGCTCGGAGCCTTGCTGCTCTCGGCCCTCGGCGCCTGGTTCGCCGCGGGTGCGGCGACCCGCTCGACCGCGCTCCGGGCCTGGGCGGCCCTGGTCTGGACCGGGGCGCCGGCCCTGCTGCTGGCCCTCGACGACCTGCGCCTGGGTGCCGTCCTGGCCCACGTGGCCCTGCCCTGGGTCGCGCTGGGGGTCGCGCGCGGGCTCGGGGTCGCGCGGGTCGACGTGGTCGAGTCGGGGCTGGTCGGTGCGCAGCGCGAACCGGGCGGGACGAGTGCGGTCGCCGATCCTGGCCCGCCCCTCGCCCGCCCCACGACCACCGAGGCATCCCTCGCGGCGACGGCGGGCGCCGGGCTCGCCCTCGCGGTCGTCACGGCCGGGGCGCCCGTGCTCCTGCCCGCCTGCCTGCTGGCCCTCGCCGCGATCGCCCTCGTCGTGCGTCGCCGCCGGCGCCTCCTCTGGGTGGCACTGCCCTCCCTCGCCCTGCAGGGCCCCACGATCGCGGCCGCCGTCCAGCGGGGCGACGCCTGGCGCCTCCCTCTGACCGATCCCGGCCTGCCGGTGGCCTCGGTCCCGGCCCCGGCGTGGCAGCAGCTCCTGGGGTGGCCCGTCGTGCCGCCCTCGTGGGCCGAGCTCGCCTCGCAGGTCACGGCCCTGGCGGCGACGGGACTCGTGGTCCTCCTCGCCGCGGTGGCCCTGACCCGGGCCGGTGGTCGCGGTCGGGCCGTGCGGGTCGCCTGGGCCGTGGCTGCGGCGGGTCTGCTCGCGGCCGGCGGCGCTGGTCGGGTCGAGACGGGGCTCGCGGCGGGGGAGGGGCTCGGCACGGTCCTGGCCACGGCCTGGCCGGGGTCGGGGCTGAGCCTGGCCCTGCTCGGGCTGCTCACGGCCGCCGTCCTCGGGGCGGACGGCCTGCGCCAGGCGATGGCACGCCACTCCTTCGGCTGGCGCCAGGTGACGGCGGGCCTGGTGACCCTCGCGGCGGTCGCGGGCCCCGCCCTCGTGCTGGGCAGCTGGACCTGGGCCACGCGGGACGCCGGCAGTCATCGCGCCGCCGAGGAGCCTCTGGCCCTCGAGCTGCTCGACGGGCCTGTGGTGCCGGCCGTCGGCCGCGAGGCGCAGTCCGCCGAGCTCTCGGCGCGGGTCCTGTCCCTGCGCACGGACCCTGACGGTCAGGTCGAGGCGACCTTGCTCCGGCAGGACGGCCGACAGCTCACCGAGGTCGCCCGGTCGGTGGTCGCCCGCGAGGTCGGGGGAGCCCCCGGACAAGGGCGGCCGGTCGAGCCCGACGCCGCGGACCTCGTGCTCGCCGACGCCGCCGCGCGGCTCGCCACCGGCACCGCCGAGGAGGTCGCGGCCGAGCTCGCCGGCCTGGGCGTCGCCTCGGTGCTCGTCCCCCCGCCCGGGGAGGACGGCTCGACCCAGGCCCGCGCCGCCCTCATCGGGCGGATCGACTCGACCCCTGCCCTCGAGCGGATGACCGAGACGGGGGCCGGGATCATCTGGCGGGTCGCGACCGGTGAGCTCGGCACCACCTCGGCCTGGGCACGGCTCGTCGACGCCGACGGCGGCCCTGCGGGGACGCTGGTCGAGCCGGTCCCGGCGAACGGCACCGACGTGTCGACGCGGGTCCCGGCGGGGGAGCCGCGACTGCTGGTCCTGGCTGAGCGGGCCGATCCCGGCTGGTACGCCACCCTCGACGGTGTCCCCCTGCGCGCGGTCGAGACGCCCTGGCAGCAGGCCTTCGAGCTCGGCGAGGAGGGTGGCCTGCTGGTGGTCGGCCACGCCCCGGCCTCGCGCACGCCCTGGCTCGTCCTCCAGGGGACGGTGCTGCTCGCGACGGTGCTGCTCGCCCTGCCCGTGCGACGCCGACGAGGAGGCGCCCGATGGTGACGCCCGCTGACCCGCTCGAGCCCCAGTCCCCGCCGGCGGGGACCGAGCCCGAGCCCGCGCGCCAGCCTGCGGCCGAGCCTCCCGGCGACCCCGAGGCCGCTGCTGCCGCACCGACGACGCCGCGCGTGGACCCGGTCGGTGGCGAGCAGGTCAGGCGGGCCGCGCGCGTCGGACGGGTGCTCGCCCGGACAGGGACCGGGCTCCTCGTGCTGGGGCTCGTGGGAGCCGTGACCGTCCTGGGGACCCTCGAGCCCCCGACGGTCCGCAGCGAGGCACCGCTCGCCACGGTGGCGGTTCCCGCGGCAGGGACCACGCTCGTCTGCCCGGGCACGGTCCGCGTCCCGACCGAGCCCGAGGAGGGCGAGGACGTCGCCTACGACCCCCAGTTCGACCCGTCCCCCGGGGAGTCGGTGACTCGTCTGGGTGCCCTCGTGGTCGACGGGGCCGGCGGGAGCCTCGCAGGGCTCGACGGGGCGGGCTCGACGCGGCTCGAGGGGACGGGACCCGCGGTCGTCCAGCAGCGCGACGAGGCGGACCAGGGGCTGGTGCTGCGCGGGGAGCCGGCCGACCCGGAGGAGGGTGTCCCCGCCTGGGACGCGGGCGCCGTCACCGCGACGACGACCGAGGGCGACCTGCGCGGTCTGGCAGCGGCCCCCTGCCAGCGGCCTGCGACCGACGTGTGGCTCGTGGGCGGGAGCACCGCCCTGGGGTCGAGCGCCCGCCTGGTGCTGCAGAACCCTGGCCAGACCGCCGCCACGGTGCAGCTCGACCTCTGGGGACCGGCCGGCCAGGCCGAGGTCGCCGGGGCCCCCGAGTACCTGGTGCCCCCGGGGAGCGAACGGGTCGTCCTGCTCGAAGGGGTCGCCGCCGAGCAGCGGCGCGTCGTGGTGCACCTGACCGCCGTGGGTGGCCTCGTCACCGCCTACCTGCAGGACAGCGAGGTCCGAGGGCTGGTGCCCGCCGGGGTGGACCATGTGAGCGCGGGGCAGGCCCCCGCCCTGCGTCAGGTGGTCCCCGGGATCGCCGTGACCGACTCCGAGCTCGACGGCACCGACACGGCCCAGCTGCGCCTCCTGGCCCCGGGGGAGACCGGGACGAGCGCGCGGGTGACCTTCCTCGGCCCGGACGGCGTGACCGAGCTCCCGGGCACCGAGCAGGTCGACCTCGACGGCGGCGAGGTCCTCGACCTCCCGCTGGGTGGCCTGCCCGCCGGGACCTACACGGCGGTCGTGCAGGCGGACGAGCCGGTGGTGGTCGGAGCCCTGGTGACGCGAGGGGAGTCGGCAGGGCAGACCGCGGTCGAGGCCGACGACCCGCTCGACCGCGCCTGGGTGGCCTCGGCTGGTGCCGGGGTCCCCGCCGGGAGCCTCGCCCTGCCGGAGGGGCCCGAGCCCACGGTGGCCCTCGCCGTGGTCCCCGGCGCCGTCGTGGACGTGGAGGCCGAGGGCCGGGCTGCGGTCGTGCTCGAGCTGCTGGGCCCCGACGGCGCCGTGCTGGATGCGCAGGAGCTGAGTCTCGCCGAGGCGACGACGACGACCCTCACGGCGGAGGAGCTCGCCGAGGACGTCGACGGGGAGGTCGCCGGGCTCGTCCTGCGGACCGCGGACGCGCGGGTCGTGTGGGGCGCGGTGCTCACGGTGGACGACGAGGCGGGTGAGCTGGTCTCCGTCCTCGTGCCGGTCGCCCCTGAGCCCGCCCGCCCCGAGGTCGGGGTGCGGCTGCGCTAGCCGGTCGTGGTCAGCGCAGCTCGCGGTGCGCCGCGCGGAGCTCGACCGTCTGCCGCGCGAGCAGACCCACGCGCAGCACCAGGCGGACCGGCGCCTGGTACCAGGCCGGGTAGCGGCGGGAGAGGTAGAGCGCCGCGCTGCGGTGGTGCGCGCGGATCATGGCCTCGGGCCGGGCGCGCCAGGAGGTGCCGCCCACGTGGGTGGTCACCGCAGCGGGGACGTGGATGCTCGACCAGCCTGCCGCCAGCAGGCGCTCGGCGAGGTCGAGGTCCTCGAAGAACATGAAGTAGGCCTCGTCGAAGCCCTCGACCTGCTCGAAGGCCTCACGGCGCAGCAGGAGGCAGGCCCCGGAGAGCCAGCCCGTGGGTCCCTCGTCACCTCGGGGCTCCTGGTGGTCCTGCCGGTAGCGCACGGTGAAGGGGTTGCCGGGCCACACCTTCCCCAGCAGGGCGTGCCCGACGCCCTGCACCAGCGAGGGGAAGGCCCTCGAGGAGGGGTAGCGCGTGCCGTCGGTGTTGAGCAGGGTGGGGCCCAGCGCACCGGCCTCGGGGTGCCGCTCGCCGGCCTCGAGGAGCAGGTCCAGGGCCCCCGGGTGCCAGACGACGTCCGGGTTCGCGACGACGATCCACCGCTGGCGCGCGCCTGTGCTGCCGCGGTTCGCCGCGCCTCCGTACCCGTGGTTGTGCCCGTCGCGCACGAGCACCGCGCCGTGCTCCTGGACCACCCGGTCCACCCGCTCGTGCTCGGTGCCGTTGTCGACCAGGACGAGCTCGACCTCGGCGCTGCTCCCGGCACGCAAGGAGGTCGCGAAGTCGTCGAGCTCGGGACCGGGGTTGAACGTGACGCAGACGACGCGCACGGCCGGTGGGGTGGGTCCGGGCGTGGGGGCAGTGATGAGGAGCTCCTCGGGCGTGGGGGCAGGCGGGGGTCAGCCTAGTGCGGGACACCAGGTCGGCTCAGCCGCGGAAGTGCGGGTCGACCTCCTCGGGGGACTTCGCCAGCAGATGGGCGACCTGCTCGACGACGACGTCACGCACCAGCTCGGCGAGGTCGGCGTCGTCCACGGCGCGGGTCTCGACCGGCCGCCGGTAGACGAGGATCCGGGCGGGCATCCCGACGTCGGACGGGAAGTACCTGCCGAGGGGGACGCCCCCGTGCTCCCACGGGGCGGGGTGGGAGGGCGGGACCTCCTCGACGGCGAACTCGGTGCCCTCGAGCTGGGGGCCCCACCGGCGCTCGAGCCGTTCGACCGCCGCCAGCACGTGGTCGTCGAAGCGGTCCGCCCGGGTGCGGTGGCCCGGCAGGTCGGGCGGCAGGACCGGCCCGCGCAGGCCCCGACCGCGACGGTCGCGGCGGCGTGCTCCGAGCGGATCTCGACCCGGTGCGGTGGCCGGTGGGCCGGGCCGGCCGGACGCCGCGGCGTCCCCGGTGCTGGGGGAGAGGCTCACACGCTCACTCTACGGCGTGGTGGTTGCCGCGATCTCGGGCGGCGCAGGTACGCTCGGGCGTTGTGAGATCAGGCCGCCAGTGTTCGCGCAGCGCCTGCGGGCGCCCCGCGGTCGCGACGCTCACCTACGTCTACTCGGACTCGACGGCGGTCCTCGGGCCGCTCGCCAACCTCGCCGAGCCGCACTCCTACGACCTGTGCAGCGAGCACGCCGGACGGCTCACCGCGCCGCGCGGGTGGGAGGTCGTGCGCCTCACCCCCGAGTTCGTCCCGACGGGCCCCAGCCCGGACGACCTCGTGGCCCTCGCCGACGCCGTGCGCGAGGCCGGACGACCCCGCGCCGAGGCCGTGCTGCCTGAGCCGGTCGCGACGGAGGTCGCGCGTCGTGGTCACCTCCGGGTGCTCCGCGGGGACGGGATCTGAGCGGTGACGGCCCCGGACGACGCCCTGCAGGCCTGCTCCTCGTGCGGGAGCACCGTGCTGACCCGCCTGCCTCTCGTCCTCACCGACGGCACCGACGTCACCTTCATCTCGTGCCACGTCTGCGAGGTGCGCGCCTGGTTCTCGCAGGACGAGGCCGGTGGGTGGACCTCGATCCCGATCGCGTCCGTGCTCGAGCGCTCGGCCCGCAAGCCCCGCTGACGCACCGCGTGCCGAGGGCGCGGCCCCCGCAGGATGCGGGCCTCGTCCCCTCGGCCAACTAGGCTCCTCGACGTGACCGACAACAGCAGCCCTCGGCCGGCCCCTGACCTGTCCCGCCTGATCAAGGCCTATGACGTCCGGGGTCTGGTGCCCGACGAGTTCAGCCCGGAGGTCGCCCGCGCGATCGCCACGGCCTTCGCCGAGATCGTGGTCAAGGACGCCGCCGAGGCGCGTGAGCGGGACGAGGGGGTCCCCACCCGCCCGCGCGTCGCGATCGGTCAGGACATGCGGGAGTCCGGCGGCCCCCTGGTCGAGGCGTTCTCCTCGGGGCTCACCGAGCGCGGCGTGGACGTCGTCCGGATCGGGCTCTGCTCGACGGACGGCCTGTACCACGCGTCGGGGGCCCTCGACATCCCCGGGGCGATGTTCACCGCCAGCCACAACCCCGCCGAGTACAACGGCATCAAGATGTGCCACGCGGGGGCCCGTCCGGTCGGCCAGGGCTCCGGGCTCGACGCGATCCGCGATCTCGCGACCCGCTACCTGAACGACGGCCTGCCCGACCCGGTCGAGACCCCGGGGGAGGTCAGCGAGCGGCAGATGCTCGGCGAGTACGCCGCCTTCCTGCGGACCCTGGTCGACCTGCGAGGCATCCGTCCGCTCAAGGTCGTCGTCGACGCGGGCAACGGCATGGCCGGCCTGACCGCCCCCGCGGTGCTGGGCACGGCCGCAGGCCTCGAGCCCCTGCGGCTGGACGTGGTGCCGCTGTACTTCGAGCTCGACGGCACCTTCCCCCACCACGAGGCGAACCCTCTCGAGCCTGCCAACCTGCGCGACCTCCAGGCCGCGGTGGTCGAGCACGGCGCCGACATCGGGCTGGCCTTCGACGGCGACGCCGACCGGTGCTTCGTCATCGACGAGCGGGGTGAGCCGGTGAGCCCGTCGGCCATCACGGCGCTGGTCGGCCTGCGCGAGGTGGCCCGGGAGACGGCTGCGGGACGCTCCTCGACGGTGATCCACAACCTGATCACCTCCCGGGTCGTGCCCGACCTCCTCCAGGCCGCCGGTGCTCGGACGGTGCGCACCCGGGTGGGCCACTCGTTCATCAAGGCGCAGATGGCGGAGCACGAGGCCGTGTTCGGTGGTGAGCACAGCGCGCACTACTACTTCCGGGACTTCTTCTACGCCGACACGGGCATGCTCGCCGCGATGCACGTGCTCGCCGCGCTGGGCGAGGCCCGGGGCAGCGACGGGGCTCCGGTGCCGCTGTCCCTGCTGGCCGAGGCCTACGAGCCGTACGTCGCGAGCGGTGAGATGAACTCGCGGGTCGAGGACGTCGAGGCGGCCCGCGAGCGGGTCGTCGAGGCGTACGTGACCCAGCAGGGGGGCGGTCCGGTCGAGGTCGACGAGCTCGACGGCCTGACGGTCTCGCACTGGGACGCCCACCCGCGGTGGTGGTTCAACCTCCGAGCCTCCAACACCGAGCCGCTGCTGCGCCTCAACGTCGAGGCGGCCGACGAGGACATCATGGTCAAGGTGCGCGACGACGTCCTGGCGCTCGTGCGTCAGGGGCAGGAGTGAGATGAGCGAGATCGAGCCCTGGGTCCGGGAGATCCTGCGCTGCCCCGCCTGCGGCGACGAGCTGCGCGACGGGACCAGGCCCGACGGGGCGGCCGAGCTGGTCTGCACCGGAGAGGCCTGCGCGCTGGCCTACCCCGTCCGCGACGGCATCCCCGTCCTCCTGGTCGACGACGCCTACCCCGCGGGCGGCACCGCCTGATCCGAGGTCGGGCATGACGAAGGGCCCGGCCGCACCGTGTGCGGACGGGCCCTTCGTCATGCGTGGCGCCGGTGTCGGCGCCGGTGCGTCAGTGCTCGTGCCGGGTCAGGAACCCGAGACGATGCTGTCGACGTAGTCCGGGTTCTCCTCGAGCCACTGCTCGACCGCGGCGTCGTTGTCCTCGCCGTCCATCTCGTTGAACATGATGTTCTCGAGGGCGTGGAGCTGGTCGGCGTCCATCCGGAAGCCCGAGATCCACTCGGCGACCTCGGGGTACTCGCCCGAGAAGTCCTGGTGCGCGTAGGTGTGGATGCTGTCGGCGTCCCCGAGGGCGTTCTCCGGGTCCTCGAGGTCGCGGATCGGGAAGGCGTCGTAGGCCCAGTGCGGGCGCCACAGGGTGACGACGATGTTCTCGCCCGCGTCGGTCGCGGCCTGCAGCTCGGTGAGCATGGCCGGGGTCGAGGAGACGAGGAACTCCATGTCCTCGAGGCCGTAGGTCGGGATGACCTCGTCCTGGGTGATGGCCGTGAGGCCCGCACCCGACTCGATGCCGACGATCCTGTTGTCGAACTCGTCGGCGTACTCGGCGAGCTCGTCGAGGGAGGTGATCGGGGAGTCCTCGTTGACCGCGATGGTCAGCGGGGCGTCGTCGAGCCACGCACCGAGGTCCTCGAGGCTGTCGCCGTACTGCTCCAGGTAGGAGGCGTGGGTCTGCGGCAGCCAGGTGTCGAAGTTGACGTCGAAGTCGCCCTCGGAGAGCCCGGTGAAGACGATGCCGGCGTCGGCGGTCTCCATCTCGACCTCGTAGCCCTCGCCCTCGAGGATGTGCTTCCACAGGTGGGAGACGGCGATGCCCTCCTCCCAGCCCGAGTGCACGCCGATCGTGATCGGCTCGCTCTGCTCTGCGGCACCCGCGTCGCCGGAGCTCTCCTCCGTGGTGTCGGAGTCGCTGGCGCAGGCCGTGAGGGCCAGGGCCAGGACACCGGCCGAGGCCAGTGCGGTCGTCGTGCGTCGTGCGTTTCTCATCGTTTCCTCTCGTGAGCGGGCCTCGGGGGTGAGACCTGCTCGGTCGTGGACGTGGGGGACAGGTTCGTGGGGGATCAGGCCTTGGCGGAGGCGCGGGCCCGTTCGACGGCCGAGCGCTTGCCGAAGGCCGAGGTGACCCGGTCGAGGTACATCGCGAGGATCACGACGGCCAGGCCGGCCTCGACGCCGAGACCGATGTTGACGCTCTGCAGCGACCGGACCACGTCCTGGCCCAGCCCGGCCGCACCGACCAGGCCGGAGATGACGACCATCGACAGCGACAGCATGATCACCTGGTTGACGCCGGCCATGATCGTGGGCAGGGCGAGCGGGAGCTGGATCTGCCGCAGGATGCGGCGAGGGGTCGCCCCGAAGGCGTGCCCGGCCTCGACGACCTCGGTGTCGACCTGGCGGATGCCGAGCTCGGTGAGCCGGACGCCGGGGGCGAGGGCGAAGATCACGGTGGCGACCAGTCCGGGCACCACGCCGACCCGGAAGAGGATGACCGCGGGCAGCAGGTAGACGAAGGCCGGCATCGTCTGCATGAAGTCCAGGACGGGGCGCGTGATCGCGGAGACGGTCGCGTTGCGGGCCGCGAGGATCCCGATCGGGATGGCGATGGCGATGGCGATGGCGCTGGCCACCAGCACCAGGGCGAGGGTCGCCATCGCGTTGTCCCACTGGTCGACGCCGTAGATGATCGCGAAGCCGATCAGGCTCCCCACGGGGAGCTGCCAGCTGCGGCGGGCGAGCAGGGCGATCGCGGCGAGCACCAGGCCCACCGCCCAGAAGGGGGGCTCGGCCAGGACGAAGGTGAGGCCGTCGTAGCCCGCGCGCAGCACGTCACCGACCACGTCGAAGAGCGCGCCGAGGGTCGAGGTGAGCCAGGCGATGACGTCCCGGGCCCAGTCGCCGAGCGGGATGCGGACCAGGGGGTCGTTCACGAGGCGGCTCCGTCCGTGGTGCTGGGGCCGGTGGCAGGCTCGGGGGCCACGTCACCGGAGGAGGTGTCGGGGCCGCTGGTGTCGTTGGGCGCCATGGCCTCGAGAAGGGTCACGCGGGGGATCACCCCGACGAGCCGGCCGCGCGCGTCGACCACGGGCACCGGCAGCGGGCTCTCCGCCGAGGGGGCGAAGATCTCCGAGAGGGGGGCGTCGACGTCGACGGCGGTGACCTCGTCCCGGGTGAGGTCGACCAGGGACTCGCTCCCGGCACGCTGGGCGGCCACGACGTCCTCGTCGCGCAGCACGCCGCGCAGGGTGCGGTCCTTGTCGACCAGGTAGGCGGCGGAGGCCTGGGCCTCGCGCATCTCGCGCAGGGCGACCCGCGGACCGGCCCCCGAGGTGACCACCGCGGCGGGCCGCACCATCACGGACCCGGCCGTGAGCACCCGGGTCTTGTCGACGTCGGCCACGAACTGGGCCACGTAGTCGTTCGCGGGGTCGGACAGGATCTGCTCGGCCGTGCCGATCTGCACGATCTGCCCGTCGCGCATCATCGCGATGCGGTCACCCAGGTGCATGGCCTCGTTGAGGTCGTGGGTGATGAAGACGATGGTCTTGCCCAGGGTCTCCTGCAGCTCGAGGAGCTGCTCCTGCATCTCGCGGCGGATCAACGGGTCGAGGGCCGAGAAGGCCTCGTCCATGAGCAGGATCTCGGTGTCGGCCGCCAGGGCCCGGGCGAGGCCCACGCGCTGACGCATGCCGCCCGAGAGCTCGGAGGGCAGGTGGTCCTCCCAGCCCGACAGGCCCACCATCTCCAGGGCCCGCCCGGCCCGCTGGCGCCGCTCGGTGCGGTCGACGTCCTGGAGGGCGAGGGGGTACGCGGCGTTGTCGATGATCGTGCGGTGGGGCAGGAGGGCGAAGTGCTGGAAGACCATCGAGACCCGCTTCTGGCGGATCTGACGCATCTCCTTGGACGAGACGGTCGAGAGGTCGGCGTCGCCGAGGACCACGCGCCCGGCGGTGGGCGGCTGCAGGCCGTTGAGCATCCGGATGAGCGTCGACTTGCCCGAGCCTGAGAGGCCCATGACGACGAAGGTCTCGCCCGCCTCGACCTCGAAGCTCGCGTCGATCACGGCGGCGGTGCCGTGGTTCTTGACCTCGTCCCGGGTCGCTCCGGCCTGCAGTCGGCGTACGGCCTCGGCCGGTCGTCGACCGAAGACCTTGTAGACGCCTTCGGCGCGCAGTGCTGCCACTAGTCTCTCGTCTCGCTCGGGGGGCCCGGCCGCGCCAGGCGGTCGGGGGGCGGCCCGCGCCGCGGCGTGCAGCGGTGGGGCCGCGACCTTGCGGTGAGTCGTGTGTCGGAACGGTTCCGACCCAGCGGGCCCGAGGGGGACAGGGCCCGCGAACTGCCCGAGCAGAAGGCCGGGCCGTCGACCACCATGTCGCGGATGCCCGCGGCGATCAACCGAGGGTCGGCGCGAGGAGGGGGTCCGCGAGGGGTGCAGCGACCGCCAGACCCCCGCTGACCTGGGGCTTTGCGTGTTCTTGGATCGTTACTGTTCTGTGACGTACCTAGGCCTCTGGCCAGGGCTGCCGATGGTCTGCCGCGGCCCTCACGGGGGCCGGGTCAGGGGTGTCGCGCCGGTCAGTCGACCGGGTCGGGCACCGCGTGCGGGAGCCGGTGCACCAGGGCGCCCTCGGCCTCCACCTGACGGGCGACCCGCACGGCGTAGGCGTACTCACGGTCCCGCCGTTCGGCGAGCACGGCCGAGATGAACCGCTCGGGGTGGGTGCCCGGCGGCGGGCCGGGGGCCACGTACCGCTCGATCTCCCCCGCGAGGTCGTTGCCCAGGCGCACCCGCGAGGCGAGATGCAAGGTCGTCGCCCGCCCCAGGAGCTGACGGGCCGAGAGGGCGAGCCCGTCCGGGAGGCGTCGGATGTCGGCCGACCGCGCCCAGGTGGCGAGCTCGGGCGGCATGATGACCGGCGGCAGGGCCTCCTGGCCCCCGCGGACCCGGACGGCGTAGGTGCCGGCGAGCAGGTCACCGACCCGCTTGCCCTGGGGGTGGACGAGTGAGGTGATCAGGGCGACCGAGCCGACGGTGAGCCACAGCTCACCGACCCCGGTCAGGGCCCGGACCACCGCGTGCCGGAACCGCACCGGGCCACCGTCGTCGCGCACGATGCGGATACCCATCACGAGCTTGCCGACCGAGCGCCCTCGGGTGAGGGTCTCGACCGTCGCGGGGACCACGACGAGCACGGTCACGACCAGGGTGATCACCAGGGCCGCCGTGGCGGCCTGGTCCATCTGCTCGACGACCGGGGAGGTGACGAGCACCAGGAGGAACCCCACGCCGAGGAGGATCGCGACGTCCAGGACGGCACCGACCATGCGGGTCGCGAAGGAGGCGGGACGGGCGTCGAGGACCACGCCCTCGCCGATGACGATCTCGTCCGACACGTCCGCTCCTCTCTGCGCTGGCTTCTGCTGTGGCAGGCTACCGGGCGTGGACCTCGACGCGTTCTCCGCCGTGCACGCCCCGACCTGGGCGCGTCTGGACGAGCTCGCGCGGCGGCGACGCCTGACGGGTGCCGAGAGCGACGAGCTGGTCCGCCTCTACCAGGAGGTCGCCACCCACCTGTCGACCGTCAGGTCTGCCGCCCCCGACCCGGGGACGGTCTCACGGCTCTCGGAGACCCTGGCCCGGGCGCGGTCCACGATCGCGGGATCGCACGAGCCCGCGTGGTCTGACGCCAAGCGCTTCCTGGTGCTGACCCTGCCCGCAGCGTTCTACCGGGTCCGGTGGTGGACCGTCGGCGTGATGGTGGCCTTCACCGCCCTCGCGGTGGTCGCCGGGGTGCACGTCTACTCGAGCCCCGAGGCGCAGGCGGCCATGGGTACCCCGAGCCAGCTCGAGACCTACGCCGAGCAGGAGTTCGCGAACTACTACTCCAACTACCCGGGGGAGAGCTTCGCCGCCCAGGTCTGGACCAACAACGCCTGGATCGCTGCGCAGTGCATCGCCTTCGGCATCAGCGGCATCTGGCCCGTGCTCGT
The DNA here is from genome assembly GCF_017565425.1 of Actinotalea soli. GTDB lineage: Bacteria > Actinomycetota > Actinomycetes > Actinomycetales > Cellulomonadaceae > Actinotalea > Actinotalea soli. The sequence continues at coordinate 824,589 of NZ_JAGEMK010000001.1, read as the reverse complement.
CCTGGTGCAGAACGCCGTCGGGGTCGGGTCCGCGGGCGGCGTGATGGCCCTGCACGACGGTCTCGGCGTCTTCTTCCAGCTGATCCTGCCGCACGGTCTCATGGAGCTGACCGCGATCTTCGTCGCGGCCGGGGCTGGGCTCAAGCTGTTCTGGACCGTGATCGACCCGCGGGGTCGACCGCGGTCACGTGCGGTGGCCGAGGAGGGCCGTGCCCTCTTCACGGTGGCCCTCGGCCTGGTGGGGGTGCTCGGGGTCTCGGGGCTCGTCGAGGGGTTCGTGACGCCGTCGACGCTCCCGTGGTGGCTCAAGATCGTGATCGGGGCCCTCGTCCTCGCGGCCTACTGGGTCTACACGCTGGTCCTCGGGAGGCGTGCGGTGCGCTCGGGCGAGACGGGTGACCTCCGCGAGGACCACAGCGCCGCCACGCTGCCGGTCGCGGCCTGAGGGCTGCTGCCTCGGCGATCAGTCGCCGGGCGGTCGCCGGATCCGGATGATGATGGTGACGAGGGCCGCGCCGATCGCCGCGAGCCCGAGCACCCCGACCACCCACGGGTCGACGCCGGAGGCCTCGGCGAGCGCGGGCCCTGCCTGACCCTGGGGGGCGGCGAACGCGATCAGAGGCAGGGTCGCCGTCGCGACGAACGCCAGGGCGACGACGATCGCGACGATGCGCGCCCGTCGCCGGCGGCGATCCATCATGGTGGGGCGACGGTCGTCCATCAGAGCCTCCCTGCGGCCTTGAGGGCCAGGTACGTGTCCGCGAGCCGCGGTGCGAGGTCGTCGGGCAGTGCGTCGACCACCTCGACGCCGCGTTGGCGCAGGCGGACGCCCACGGCCGCGCGCTCGAGCTCGACCCGTTCGGCGGCAGCCGCGTCGAAGACGGCCGAGGAGCTCTCCCGTCCTGCGCGGAGGGTCGCCAGCTCTGGATCGGCCACCGAGGCGAGGACCACGGTGTGGTCGTGCGCGAGGGGGCCGATCACGGGGAGCAGGCCGGACTCGACGGCTGCGGGCTCGAGGGAGGTCAGCAGGACGACCAGGGCGCGCTGGGAGAGACGCTGCCGGATCGCGCTCACCGCCCCCGACCAGTCGGCCTCGACGAGGGTGGGCTCGAGCGGGGCGAGGGCGTCAGCCAGGGCGGGCAGCAGGCGCGGACCGCCGGTCCCGGCGACCTGGGCCCGGACCCGGCGGTCGTAGGCGACGAGGTCGACCCGGTCCCCGGCGCGGGCTGCGAGGGCCGAGAGCAGCAGCGCGGCCTCCATCGAGGCGTCGATCCGGGGCAGGTCACCGATCCGCGCGGCGGAGGTGCGCGAGGTGTCCAGGACGATCATCACGCGGCGGTCGCGCTCGGGCCGCCACGTGCGGACCACCACCTCGGAGCGTCGAGCGGTCGCACGCCAGTCGATGGACCGGACGTCGTCCCCGATGACGTACTCCCGCAGGGAGTCGAACTCGGTGCCCGAGCCCCGCACCTGGACCGCGGTGCGCCCGTCGAGCTCCCGGAGCCGCGCGAGCCTGCTGGGCAGGTGCCGTCGGGAGGCGAACTCGGGCAGCACCCGGAGCCGTCCGGGCACCTCGAGGGAGACCTGCCGGGCGGCGAGACGGAGCGGACCGAAGGACCTGACCGTGACGCGGTCGGCGTGCCGGTCGCCGCGCCGCGTGGGCACCAGGGAGGTCACGAGCCGTCGTGCCTCGCCCGGAGGCAGATCGACCTCGTGACGGTTCGCGACGGCGCCGGCCGAGGGCTGCCACGCGTCGCGGACCAGCGCCCGGAGCCGCCGCGGAGAGCGGTTCGTCACGACGAGGGTCGAGCGCGAGCCCTCGGTCAGCCGGACCGAGGTCGGCACCGACCGTTGGATCGCGACCTGCCGCGGGGATGCGGCCAGGCTGACGTCGAGCACGCAGGCGACCACCACGAGCAGGGCCCACGCGAGCACCACACCGCTCGCCGGCACCAGCAGCACCGGGAGCAGGCCGAGGGCCGTGAGGGCCACGGCCCGCCACGTGATCGTCATGAGCAGCCCTTCAGCGCGGCACCGGCACGGCGGCGAGCACGGTGTCGAGCACGCTCTCGGCCGTGACGCCCTCGAGCTCGGCCTCCGGGCGCAGCTGGACGCGGTGGCGCAGCGTCGGGTGCGCCAGCGCCTTGATGTCGTCGGGGGTGACGTAGCCGCGCCCCGAGAGCCAGGCCCAGGCCCGCGAGGTGGCCAGCAGGGCGGTCGCGCCACGGGGGGAGACGCCCAGGGACAGGGACGGGGACTGGCGCGTCGCACGGCACACGTCGACCGCGTAGCCCAGGACCTCGTCGGAGATCTGCACCTGGGCGACCTCGGCGCGGGCACGGGCGAGCTGGTGCGCGTCGCTCACCGCGCGCAGGCCCGCTGCGGCCAGGTCCCGGGGGTCGAACCCGCGGGAGTGCCGCCGCAGCACCTCGATCTCGTGGTCGCGCTCAGGCAGCGGCAGCGTCAGCTTGAGCAGGAAGCGGTCCAGCTGCGCCTCGGGCAGGGGGTAGGTGCCCTCGTACTCGACGGGGTTCTGGGTCGCGATCACGAGGAACGGGTCGGGCAGGGGCTTGGGCAGGCCGTCCACCGAGACCTGGCGCTCCTCCATGGCCTCGAGCAGCGAGGCCTGGGTCTTGGGAGGCGTGCGGTTGATCTCGTCCGCGAGGAGCAGGTTGGTGAAGACCGGCCCCTCCCGGAAGGAGAACTGCGCCGTGCTGGCGTCGTAGACCAGGGACCCGGTGACGTCACCGGGCATGAGGTCAGGGGTGAACTGGACGCGCTTGGTGTCCAGGTCGAGAGCGGCGCTCAACGTCCGCACGAGGAGGGTCTTGGCCACGCCCGGCACGCCTTCGAGGAGCACGTGGCCGCGGCACAGGAGGGCGATGACCAGTCCGGTGACCGCGGCGTCCTGCCCGACGACGGCCTTCGCGACCTCGGCACGCAGCTCCGCGAGCCCTTCGCGCAGCTCGGCCGAGGGCGTGATCGCGCCCTCGACAGGCGGTGCGGCAGGGACCGGGGGCGTCTCGGCGGGGCCCGGGGCTACCGGCGGGTTCCCTGCGGCGCTCGGGTCCTCTGCCGCGGGGGCGGGGGGCTGCTGCCAGGTGGGTTCGGTCACGTGCGGTGAACCTCGCTCTCGAGCTCGTCGAGCTGTCGGGCCAGCTGGAGCAGCCCGGCGTCGTCGGTGGGTGGTGGTCCGTAGAGCAGGCCGGCGACCTGCTCCCTGCTACGCCCGGTGGCCCGGGTCAAGGCGTCGATCACGGCCGGCGCGCCCGCGGTGCGAGGCAGTCCCACACGGGCTGCCAGGCGCCGCGCCGTACCGGCCCGCAGCGCCGCCGCGGCGTGCCCCCGGGACCGGGAGCGACGGTACAGCCGAGCGCGCCCGAGGGTGGCCTCGGCCGCGCGGACGGTGACCGGCAGCGGCTCGGTCACGACCCGCCCCAGGGCTCGGGACCGCCACAGCATCAGCACGACCACGACGAGGGCCAGCTGGGCGGCGACCGGCCCGGCCCAGGCGGGCAGCAGCTCGCCAGCGGCGGGGCCGGTCGTGGCCTCGCTGGTGTCGCCGTAGGTGGGTACCCACCAGGTCAGCTGTTCGTGACGACCGAGGGTGTGCAGCACGAGCGCGGCGTTGCCGTCCTCGGTGAGCCGGTCGTTCGTGGTGATCGAGGCGTCGTCCAGGACGGTGACGCGGCGGTCACCGTCGTCCAGGACGGCGTAGGCCCCGGTTCCGGGCTCGTCGGTGGGGAAGCAGACGACGACGGCGGGGTCGACGGCGACCACCCCGGAGCCGCCGCTGCGGACCTGGCCGGCTGCCTGGGCTGCCGGGTCGTCGCACTCGGCCGCCCGCACCGTCTCCGTGCCGAGCCAGCCCAGGTCCATCGCGCCGTCGGTCACCGCGTCCAGCACCCACCAGTCGGGGTCGAGCAGCACGACGTCGGCCTCGCTCTCGGAGAGGGCCTCGACCTGGCCGTCGTCGAGCAGGAAGGTGCTCGTCACGACGAGGGTCGTCCCGGCCGCCGCGCGCCGCAGGGCCTCGGCCGAGGTCCGCACCATCGTCACCTCGACCCCCTGGTCGCCCAGGATCTCGGCCGCCGCGCGCGCTCCGCCGCCCGCGGGGTTGTCCGGGGCGAGGGGGACCTCGGAGGTCCGCGGCTGCAGGACTGCTGCGAGCGAGCCGACGACCACGATCAGGCCGAGGACCGCGAGGGGCCAGCGTGCGCGGCGCCAGCGCGACCGGGCCCGCGAGGCGCCCGTCGTGCCGTCGCCGACGACCACGGGGGCTGCGGAGGAGGTCACCCGGGTGGCGGCGGCCGCCTGGGAGGGCTGCGTGGGTGGGGGAGGGGCGAGGAGCTGGCTCATGTGAGGGCCTCCTCGCGGTCGGGGCTTGCCGCGCCGGGCATGACCGGTCGGGTCGCGGCCACCGCCTCGTCGACCTCGCGCAGCCAGGCGTCCTCCTCGGACCGGGCCTCGGCATGGCCGTAGCAGACGTCGTCGAAGAGTCGGCCGGCACGGCGGAGGTCGCCGGCGCAGGTGGGCAACCGGTCCGCGGCCTCGGCCGAGGCCTCGTGGGCGGTGCGGCCCGGGCGCTCGTCGAGCAGAGCGCGGTCCTCGAGGGAGCGGAGCAAGGCTCGGAAGCGGTCCAGCACGGCCTCGGCCCACATGCCCTGCGCGGCATGGGCATCGGCGCTGGCCCGCAGCTCGGCAGCGCTCCGCGTGTCGTCCACGAAGACCGTCGCCGAACCGCGCCCTGCGGCGCGCGCCCGGCGGACCGGACCGGCCACCACGAGTGCGACGAGAGCACCCACGACCACGACCGCGACGATGATCAGCGCCGCGGCACGCGCGTCCAGACCGGTCGCGGCCGTCTCGATCCCGGCGAGCTGCTCGACGAGCCACTCGAGCGCGAGCTCGAGCAGGCTCGGCCGCTCGTGGTAGACGGGGTCGGAGAGCTCGGTCACGGCCCAGCGGCGCGCGGTCTCGGCGTCGGGCTCGACCGGGACGTCGCGCAGCGCGGACGGCAGTGCCCCCAGGGCGGTGCGCAGCACCTCAGGCACGCCCCCCCGCCCCGGTCGCGGCCTCGGCAGCGGCGCTCTCGGCGGCACGGGCGAGCTCGACGTCGAGACCCTCGCGACGGATCCGCAGGTCGATGTACAGCAGGGCGACGACCGAGGCCAGGAACGGGGTGGTCAGGACCGAGGCCAGGATCGCGGCCACGGCCGTGATCGCGAGCGAGACCCCACCCATGGGGTCGAGCTGCATGACGACCGGCACCATGGCCGCGGGGTACACGATGATCCCGGCGACCGTCGCCACGATGATGGTGACGAGCAGGTAGATGCCCAGCAGGCGCCAGAAGCTCCCGCGGGAGAGCTCCCAGCCTCGCTTCAGCCCCGCGACCACCCGCTGCTCCTCGAGCATCAGGGCCGGGGTCGCGAGGAGGGTCCGCACGCTGATCCACAGGCTCCACACGAGCACCCCGACGCCGCCGACCAGCAGGACGACGAACATCGGCCCCCACTGCTCGGCCACGGCGAGGGCCACCACGATCCCGAGCCAGACCGCCGGGACCACGAGGAGCAGCAGCATGACGAGCAGGGTGAGCAGGAGCAGCCGCCAGAGCTGGGGCCGCACCCGGTGCCAGGCGTCGGCGAGGGAGACGCGCTGGCCGATCACCGAGCGGCTGACGGAGACGATCAGCAGACCGGTCAGGAGGGTCGTGGACACCAGGGACACGACCAGGGACAGGGCCGAGCCGCCCAGCAGCCCGACGGCGTCGCCCAGGAGCATGTCGGCCTGCTGGTCGACCGGGGCGCTCAGGGAGTCCCCCAGGAACCCGAAGCTGTACCACTGGACGAGCGTCTCGAGGAGCACCGAGAGGGTCACGACGATCGCGCTGACCCCGAACATGACCCGCGGGTTGTCCCGGATCGAGCGGAAGGCGCCGTCGAAGATCTCGCCCATCCCCAGCGGACGCAGCGGGACGATCCCGCGCTGGACCGGCGGCGGGCGGTAGCCGGGGGCCGCGCCGGGCTGCCCGTACTGCGCCTGCCCGTACTGCCCCTGCCCGTACTGACCCTGCGGGGGCTGGCCGTACTGACCCTGCCCGTAGGCCGGGGCGGGGGGCGCCGGGGTCGGCTGCTCGTTCCCGGAGGTGCCCTGACCCGCCGGGCCGTAGCCCGGCTGCTGCGAGGAGCCCGGCCCCCATCCCTGGGGTGGCTGCTGCCCGGGCTGGTTCGGGTCGGTCACTGTGCTCCCCTGCCGTCCTGGAGTGGTGTCGGTCCGCCGCGGACGACGGCCTCGCGGTCGGTCCCCGGCGCGCCCCATCGTGCCACGCCTCGCCCCCACGACGAGGTCTCGGGGCGTCGTCCTGGGAAGGTCCCCGGCGCGCGCGGCGTCCTGCCGGGCTCCGGGGATGACACCATGGGGCCATGAAGGGTCGAATCCTCGTGGTGGACGACGACGTCGCGCTCGCCGAGATGATCGGCATCGTGCTGCGGTCCGAGGGCTTCGAGCCCTCCTTCTGCGCGCACGGGGACGAGGCGCTGGCCGCGTTCCGGACGCACCAGCCCGACCTCGTGCTCCTCGACCTCATGCTCCCCGGCAAGGACGGCACCGAGATCTGCCGGCTGATCCGCGCCGAGTCGGGGGTCCCCGTCGTCATGCTCACCGCGAAGAGCGACACGGTCGACGTCGTCCTGGGCCTGGAGTCGGGGGCCGACGACTACATCTCCAAGCCGTTCAAGCCCAAGGAGCTCATCGCGCGGGTGCGCACGCGGCTGCGTCGGACCGACGAGCCCACCCCCGAGCACCTCACCATCGGCGACCTCGAGATCGACGTGACGGGGCACCGTGTCACCCGTGCGGGGGAGCTGATCCCCCTGACCCCGCTCGAGTTCGACCTGCTCGTCGCCCTCGCCCGCAAGCCCTGGCAGGTCTTCACCCGTGAGGTGCTGCTCGAGCGCGTGTGGGGCTACCGGCACGCGGCCGACACCCGGCTGGTCAACGTCCACGTCCAGCGTCTGCGCTCGAAGATCGAGCACGACCCCGAGCGGCCCGAGATCGTCGTGACCGTGCGCGGTGTGGGCTACAAGGCGGGCACCGGCCCGTCGTGAACGGGACGGCTCGGCCGTGATCACGGTGGCCAGGACGCGTCGCTGGGCGCTGCGGCTCCGTCTCCGGCTCCAGCGGGCGGGGCGGGCGGCGTGGACCGCCTGGCGCTCGTCGCTGCAGCTGCGCGTCCTGACCTCGACCCTGGTGGCCGGCCTGGTCACGGTGGGCCTGCTGGGGGGCTACCTCGCGGACAGCATCCGGGACGGGCTGTTCGAGCAGCGCCTGACCGAGGTCCTCGAGGAGAGCGCCCGCTCCACGACCCAGGCCCGCACCACCTTCGACGCGGCCCCCGCGGTCACCGGGGGAGAGGTCCAGGAGCTCTTCCTGAGCCTGGTCCGTGAGCTCCAGGTCGGTGCCTCGAGCCAGCCCGAGGTCTTCCTGCGTCGCTCTCCGGGCACCCCGCGGCTCAACGGCGTCAACGACCTGTCGACCCGCCCCGAGGTCGGCGCCCTCATCACCCCCGACATGCGCGAGGCCGTGCGCGGCTCCGACGTCCAACGCTGGGTCTCGGTCGCCGTGCCGGACGCCGAGTCCGACGACGAGCACCCCGGCCTGCTGATCGGCTCGACCGTGACCGTGCCCGCCGCCGGCCAGTACGAGCTCTACTACCTGTACGACCTCGAGTCCGAGCAGCAGACCCTCGCCTTCGTCCAGCAGACCCTCGCGATCGCGGGCCTGGGCCTCGTGGGCCTGCTCGGAGTCATGACCTGGCTCGTCACCTGGCAGGCCGTGCAGCCCGTGCGCACGGCCGCTCGCGTCGCCGAGCGCCTCGCCGACGGCAACCTCGGCGAACGCATGACGGTGCGCGGGATGGACGAGATGGCCACCCTGGCGCGCTCCTTCAACGAGATGGCCGAGAGCCTCGAGGACCAGATCTTCCGCATGGAGCAGCTCTCGGACCTGCAGCGGCGGTTCGTCTCGGACGTCTCGCACGAGCTCCGCACCCCGCTCACCACCGTGCGGATGGCGGCCGAGGTGATCCACGCCTCGCGTGAGGAGCTCGACCCGGCCGCCCGCCGCTCGGCCGAGCTGCTGACCACCCAGCTCGACCGGTTCGAGGCCCTGCTCGCCGACCTGCTCGAGATCAGCCGGTTCGACGCCGGGGCGGCCATGCTCGACGCCGAGGCCCAGGACGTCGGCGAGGTCGTGACCCTCGTGGTCGAGCAGGCGAGCATGCTCGCCGAGCGCCGGGGCGTGTGGCTCACGGTCGACCTGCCCGAGCGGCCCGCGGTCGCCGACGTCGACCCGCGCCGGGTCGAGCGCATCCTGCGCAACCTCGTGGTCAACGCGATCGAGCACGCTGACGGCAAGCCGGTCGAGATCCGGGTCGCAGCCGACAGCAGGGCGCTGGCCGTGACCGTGCGGGACCACGGCGTCGGCATGACGGCGGAGGCTGCCGAGCACGTCTTCGACAGGTTCTGGCGCGCGGATCCCGCCCGGGCACGGACCACGGGGGGGACCGGCCTGGGCCTGGCGATCTCGATCGAGGACGCCCGGCTGCACGGTGGCTGGCTGGAGGTCTGGGGCCGGCCCGACCGCGGCGCGTGCTTCCGCCTGACCCTGCCGCGGCGCGCAGGCATCACCCTCTCCGGGTCGCCGCTGCCCCTCGAGCCACCCCGCGAGGAGGACGAGCCCGAGCCGCCGGTCAGCAGCAGCCCCGCCCTGGACCCGACCTCGGTGCCCGATCTCGACAGGATGGAGGCATGATGCGGCGGTCCCTGCGCCGGTCCTTGCGCTGCGCCACGGCTGTCGTCGCGGCCGTCGCCGTCGTGGCGAGCTGCGCCGTCATCCCGACCTCGGGGCCGATCGGCACCGGCGAGGTCGAGCTCACCGAACCGGCGTCGGCGATCCCGCTGGCCGACGACCCCGAGCCCGATGCGGAGCCCGAGGCGATCGTCCGGGGCTTCCTGGACGCGGGCGCAGCGGGGCTCTACGACGAGTTCACCGTCGCGCGGAAGTTCCTCACCGGCCCGGCCTCGGCCAGGTGGAGCCCGCGCTCGCGGGTCCTGGTCTACTCGGACGACGGGGGCGGGATCCAGACCGAGCTGCGCGGCGACGACAGCGTGATGGTCACGGTCCCGGTCGAGGCCACGGTCGACGCGAGTGGCTCCTACGTCGAGGCGGTGCCCGGCTCGCGCGAGGAGCTCGTCTTCGACCTCGTGCGCGACGCCGGTGGCCAGTGGCGGATCTCCCGCCTGGACGACGGCGTGCTCATGCTCCCGGCGGTCTTCGGCGCCGTCTACCGGCGCACGCCGCTCTACTTCGCGACCCCCGACCAGTCCCAGCTCGTGCCCGACGTCCGGTGGTTCCCGACCCGGAGCACCGCGACCTACGCGGTCTCCGAGCTGCTCGCCGGCCCGGCGCCCTGGCTGCGCGACGCTGTGGTCTCGGGTGCCCCGGAGGACGCCGCGCTGAGCACCGCCGCCGTCGCGGTGACCGACGGCGTCGCCTCGGTCGACCTGCGCGCCGACACCAGGGTCGCCGATGCGGACCGCGACCTCCTCCAGAGCCAGCTCGAGACGACCCTCGGGCGCGTCCCGGCGACCGAGGTCGTGGTCACCGTCGCCGGACTCGCCTGGGAGCACGAGAGCCTCCCGGCCCTGGATCGCGACGTGGCCCCCGAGCGGGGGCCCTACGTGCTGAGCGAGGGGCGGCTGGCCGTGGTCGAGCGCGGCGAGGTCGTCCCCCTCGAGGACGCCCCGGCGCTGACGGGTCTGGACGCGAACAGCCCCGCGGTGAGCCTCGACGACTCGGTGCGGGTCGTCCTGGACGGGGACGACCGGTTGATGCTGCTGCCGACCGACGGCTCGGCCCCCGTCGAGCTGCTCGAGGGCGAGGAGCTGCTCCCGCCCTCGGTGGACAGGTTCGGCTGGGTGTGGACGGGGGAGCAGGAGAGCACCGCATCGCTGACCGCCGTCGCCCCGACCGGGGAGGACGTCGTCGTCGGGGCCGAGTGGCTCGAGGGGCGCGAGGTGCGGTCGATCCGGGTCTCGCGGGACGGCGTCCGGATCGCCGTGGTGTCGGTCGGTGGCGGCGAGCGGGGCACGACGGTCGACGTCGCGAGCGTGGTCCGCGACGAGGACGGCACCCCGCGCCTGGTCGGGGAACGGACACCGGTGGGCGCGGTGCTGACCGACGCCTGGGAGGTCGCCTGGGTCGACGAGGCCACCGTGGCGGTCCTGGGCACGAGCGCCTCCGCCGTCGACCCGACGGTGCACACCGTGCCCCTCGGGGGACCGACGACGACCCTCTCCCTGGTGGACGAGACCGTCGGCATCGCCTCGGGCCGCGGGGACCGGGCGCTCTACGTCGCGGTGGCCGACGGCGCGCTCTACTCGCGGCAGAACGTCAGCTGGGTCAGGGTCGCGACCGACGTGAGCGATCCCGTCTTCCCCGGCTGAGACCGGGCCTGTGGACGGCCCCCGCGAGGCGGGCGCCCCGGGCAGGGTGGTGCCGTGCGGAGGTCGGGGGGTGAGGTCGCCGAGCTGCTCCGTCTCGGGGCGGTCGGCCTGGCTCGACTCGTCCTGCCCGTCCAGTGCCCCGGGTGCGGGGTCTGGGACCAGCCCCTGTGCCCGCCCTGCGAGCGGCTCCTGCGGGGCTGCCTGGGCGACGGACCGGTGCGCCGGTGCGAGCAGCACGTGCCCCGGCTGGACCGGATGGACGGGACCACGCCGCTGCCGGTCTGGGTCGCGACCGACTACGCCGGCCCGGTGCGGGGGGTGGTCGTGGCCTGGAAGGACCGGGGGCGGACCGACCTCTCCCGACCGCTGGGTCGTGCGGCGACGGACCTGGGCAGGGGCGTCGCGGCCGACCTCGCCACGGCGACGGCGGGGGAGCCCGTCCGTGTGGTGCCGGTCCCGTCGACGGCACGCGCCCGGCGCCGGCGCGGTGAGGACCTGGTCGGCGGCCTGGCAGCGGCGGTGGCCCGGGGGCTGACGGAGCAGGGGGTGCCCGCGCATCCGGTGCCCCGCCTGTCCCGTCGTGGGGGCGGGCGGGACCAGGTCGGGCTCGGCGCGCGGGCGCGCGACGTCAACACCGCGGGGGCCTGGCGGCTGCGACCCGGGTACGCGGAGGACCGGCGTGCACCGCACCTCCTGGTCGACGACGTCGTCACCACCGGGAGCACCCTGGCCGGCTGCGAGCGTGCTCTGTCCGGTTCGGGTGCACTCGTCCTGGGCGCCGTGGTCCTCGCGGCGACTCCACCCCCGACACGGGACCTCTAGCGTTTCCCACGGGCGTTCCGGGGGACTAGCGTCTGGTCATGGAGCACCGGACCGAGGCCGCGCGAGGACGCCAGCCGATCGTGCCGTGCTCCGGTCTCCTGAGGAGGTGGTGCTCCTCGTCCGCCCGGTGAGGGCGTGCCCAGCAGTCCATCGGACGGCGTCGCCGTCCCACCAGTAGGAGGTCAGCATGGAGATCGTCGTCGTCGGACGTCACGTCGAGGTTCCCGACCGGTTCCGCCGCCACGTGGAGGACAAGCTCTCCAAGGTCACCCAGCTCGCTCCCCGCGCCCAGCGGGTCGACGTCGAGCTCACCCACGAGCGCAACCCCAGGCAGTCGGAGGTGTCCGAGCGGGTCGAGCTGACCGTCCGTGGCAAGGGCCCCGTGATCAGGGCCGAGGCCAGCGCCGACGACGAGTACGCGGCGCTCGACGTCGCGACCACCAAGCTCCTCGAGAGGCTGCGCCGTGCTCGTGACCGCAGCAAGGACCACCACCGCGGCCCGACGGCGCCCCCCGTCGACGTGCTCCCGCCCGAGCCCGAGCCGACGCCTGAGCCCGAGCCCGCCCCGCCAGCCCTCGGCGAGGCGGTCGAGTCGACCTGGGGCGACTCTCCCGTGGTCATCCGCGAGAAGATGCACCAGGCCCTCCCGATGACCCTCGACGACGCCCTGTACGAGATGGAGATGGTCGGGCACGACTTCTACCTCTTCATCGACGCCGAGACGGCGCTCCCCTCGGTCGCCTACCGGCGCCGGGGCTGGAGCTACGGCGTGATCCGGCTCGACGCCCCGGTGGCCACGACGGCGCACGCAGTCTGAGCCCCGTCGGACGGCGGTCGAGGCAGGCACACGGTCCCTGCGTCGGCCGCCGTCCGACGTCTGCCGGGCCGGGCGCACGGACCCGTCGGGCCCGTGTCGGTGGGACGCGCCAGGATGGTCACCATGCCGCCCGCCCTCGCACCACCGGACGCCGGGGCCTCGCTCACCCTCGAGCAGGCCAGGCGGGTCGCGCTGCGCGCCCAGGGCCTCGACCGGCCCCGCGTCTCGGGCGGCCGCCCGACGATGCGCGGGTTCCAGCAGGTCGTCGACCGGCTCGGGCTGCTGCAGATCGACTCCGTCAACGTCCTGGCCAGGGCGCACCTCATGCCCGCCTACTCCAGGCTCGGGGCCTACGACACCGGGCTGCTCGACCGCGCCGCGGGGCGCGCACCGAGGCGCTTGGTCGAGTGCTGGGCCCACGAGGCCTCCTTCGTCGCCCCGCGGACCTACCGGTTGCAGGGGTGGCGGCAGCGGGCCTACCGCGACCAGGCCTGGGGCACCATCCGCGAGGTCCCGCTGCAGCACGCCGCGGTGCTCGCCGAGATCCGTGCCCTGGTGACGGCCGAGGGCCCGGTCACGGCCCGTGACGTGCACGCCCGGTACGAGGCCGAGCACCCGCGTCGGCGGACCGACTGGGGGTGGAACTGGACGGTCGCCAAGCGCGTGCTCGAGTTCCTGTTCTTCACCGGAGAGCTCACGGCTGCCCGGCGCAACGCGGCCTTCGAGCGCTGCTACGACCTGACCGAGCGCGTCCTGCCGGCCGAGGTCCTGGCGCAGCCCGAGCCCAGCGAGCAGGACGCGATCCGCGAGCTCGTCGCCATGGCGGCCCGCGCCCACGGGGTCGGGACGCCGCACTGCTTCGCGGACTACTTCCGGGTCAAGCGACCTGCCGCGGTCCGGACGGCGGTCGTGGACCTCGTCGAGGAGGGGGAGCTCCTGCCGGTGAGCGTCGAGGGCTGGGATCGTCCTGCCTACCTGCACCGCGACGCCACCCTGCCGCGGCGTGCCTCGGGGCGGGCCCTGCTGAGCCCCTTCGACCCCCTGGTCTTCGAGCGCCGCCGGCTCGAGGAGCTGTTCGGCATGCGGTACCGGATCGAGATCTACGTGCCTGCCCACCGTCGGGTGCACGGGTACTACGTGCTGCCCTTCCTGCTCGGCTCCCGGATGGCCGCGCGCGTGGACCTGCGGGCCGACCGGGCGGCCGGGGTCCTCGAGGTGCGGTCGGCCTTCGCCGAGCCCGGTTCTGGTCACGAGACCGGTGTGGTCGTCGCCGAGCTCGCTGCCGAGCTCGAGGAGATGGCTTCCTGGCTGTCCCTGGGCCACGTGCGCGTGCTCCCCGAGGCGCCCGGGGACCTCGCCGGGTCCCTGGCGACCCACCTGGCGGAGAGCTGACGGTGAGCGCCGGGGGCGCCGGGCTCGGCCCGCCGGTGGCTGAGGGGACGGGTCGGGGCACCGGCTTCACCCTCGTCCTCCTCGGCGCTGTCCTGTGGGGGACGGGTGGGGTCACGGGGGCGAGCCTCGGCGAGGCCGGCGACCTGCCCCCGGTCGCGGTGGCCTCGGTCCGCCTGGGAGTCGGCGGCGTCGCACTGCTCGCCCTCCTCGCCCTGCTGCGGGCCGTCCGGGGGCGGACGGCCCGGCCGGTGCCCCTGCTGCCACGGACCCGCCAGGCCGTGGGCCGGGTCGCCCTGGTGGGGCTCCTCGCGGCGGGGTACCAGGCCGCCTACTTCGCGGCCGTCGACCTGACCTCTGTCTCCGTCGCGACCTTCGTCGCCCTCGGCGCGGCCCCCGTGCTCGTCGCGCTCTCGACGGCCCTGAGGCGACGGCGGCCGCCCTCCGCGCGGGTCCTGATCTCCCTCGCGCTCGCCCTCGTCGGGCTGGGGCTGCTGACCGGTGCCGGTGGTCCCTCGGAGCGCGCGTCGGGGGTGGGCCTGACCCTCGCGCTCGGCGCGGCCTCCTGCTTCGCCCTGCTGACCCTGGTCAACCGGCGCGGCGTGCCCGGGCTGGGCCCGCTCGCGATGACGGGCGCGTCCTTCACGGTCGGCGGGGTGCTCCTGGCCCCCGTGGCCGTGCTCGGGGTGGTGGTGGCGGGCCCGCGTGAGGGGCTCGTGCTGGACGCGGGCGGCGCAGGTGCTGGCGGGGGGCGCCTCGTGCTCCTCGTGCTCTTCCTCGGCCTGGTGCCGACGGCGCTCGCCTACGCGGCCTACTTCAGCGGGCTGCGCACGGTCCCCGCGACCACCGCGAGCCTCGTCGCACTCCTCGAGCCCGTGACGGCGGCGGTGATCGCAGCCGTCCTGCTGGGCGAGCGGCTCGGTCCCGCGGGCGTCCTCGGGGGCCTCGTCCTGGGACTCGCCGTGATCGCGGTGCGTCCCCGCCCCCTTCCTGGTGGCCGACTCGCCTACGATGGTCGTCGGTCTGTGCTGAACCCGCGCCGCACCGGCGCGCCCACCCGGCCCGACCCGCCGCCGTCCGGCGCGGGAAGCTGACGAGTCTGGAGCTATTCGTGCCCTCGATCCTCGACAAGGTCCTGCGCATCGGCGAGGGCCGGATCGTCAAGAAGCTCACCGGCCTGGCTCACCAGGTCAACGCCCTCGAGGACAGCTTCACCTCCCTGAGCGACGCGGAGCTGCGCGAGGAGACCGACCGGTTCCGCGCCCGTCTGGCCGAGGGCGAGACCACCGACGACCTGCTGCCCGAGGCCTTCGCCGCCGTGCGCGAGGCAGCCCGGCGCACCCTCGGGCACCGCCACTTCGACGTCCAGCTCATGGGCGGGGCGGCGCTGCACCTGGGCAACATCGCCGAGATGAAGACCGGTGAGGGCAAGACCCTCGTCGCGACGGCCCCGGCCTACCTCAACGCCCTGAGCGGCAAGGGCGTGCACGTCGTCACGGTCAACGACTACCTCGCCCGCTACCAGAGCGACCTCATGGGCCGCGTGTTCCGGGTCCTCGGCCTCACGACCGGCTGCATCGTCTCGGGGCAGAAGCCCGACGAGCGCCGCGCCGAGTACGCCGCGGACATCACCTACGGCACCAACAACGAGTTCGGCTTCGACTACCTGCGCGACAACATGGCGTGGAAGCCCGAGGAGCTCGTCCAGCGTGGCCACCACTTCGCCATCGTCGACGAGGTCGACTCGATCCTCATCGACGAGGCTCGGACCCCGCTGATCATCTCGGGCCCCGCCTCGGGGGACTCGAACAAGTGGTACGGAGAGTTCGCGAAGGTCGTCCGTCGGCTCACGGTCGACGTCGACTACGAGGTCGACGAGAAGAAGCGCACGGTCGGTGTGCTCGAGCCGGGCATCGCCAAGGTCGAGGACCACCTCGGCATCGAGAACCTCTACGAGTCGCTCAACACGCCGCTGATCGGCTTCCTCAACAACGCGATCAAGGCCAAGGAGCTCTTCAAGCGCGACAAGGACTACGTCGTCATCAAGGGCGAGGTTCTCATCGTCGACGAGCACACGGGTCGCATGCTGCCCGGGCGCCGCTACAACGAGGGCATGCACCAGGCGATCGAGGCCAAGGAGGGGGTGGCCATCAAGGCCGAGAACCAGACCCTCGCCACGATCACCCTGCAGAACTACTTCCGGCTGTACGACAAGCTCGCTGGCATGACCGGTACGGCCCAGACCGAGGCCGCCGAGTTCCAGAGCACGTACTCCCTCGGCGTCGTGCCGATCCCCACCAACCGGGACATGCAGCGCATCGACCAGCCCGACCTCGTCTACAAGAACGAGGAGGGCAAGTTCGCCGCGGTGGTCGCGGACATCGTCGAGCGGCACGCCGCCGGGCAGCCCGTCCTGGTGGGCACCACGAGCGTGGAGAAGAGCGAGCTGCTCTCGGGCCTGCTCCGCAAGCAGGGCGTCCCGCACGAGGTCCTCAACGCCAAGCAGCACGCGCGTGAGGCCGCGATCGTGGCCCAGGCCGGGCGCAAGGGGGCTGTGACGGTCGCGACCAACATGGCCGGCCGTGGCACCGACATCATGCTCGGCGGCAACGCCGAGTTCATGGCGGTCGACGCCCTCGCGAGCCAGGGGCTGGACCCGGCCGAGCAGCCCGAGGAGTACGAGGCCGCGTGGCCCGCGGCCCTCGCCGCGGCCACCGAGGCCGTCGCGGCCGAGCACGAGGAGGTCGTCGACCTCGGTGGGCTCTACGTGCTCGGCACCGAGCGCCACGAGTCACGACGGATCGACAACCAGCTGCGTGGGCGGTCCGGCCGCCAGGGTGACCCGGGCGAGTCCCGCTTCTACCTGTCGATGGCCGACGACCTCATGCGTCTGTTCAACTCGGGCCTCGCCGAGACCATGATGAACCGCGCCGGGTTCCCGGACGACATGCCCCTCGAGTCCAAGATGGTGACCCGGGGCATCCAGAGCGCCCAGTCACAGGTCGAGGGCCGCAACTTCGAGATCCGCAAGAACGTCCTCAAGTACGACGACGTGCTCTCCCGCCAGCGCACCGTGATCTACGACGAGCGGCGCCGCGTCCTGGAGGGCGAGGACCTGCGCGATCAGATCCAGCACTTCCAGGACGACGTGCTCACCGCCTACGTCGACGGGGCCACCGGCGAGGGCAGCCCCGAGCTGTGGGACCTCGACGCGCTGTGGACGGCGCTCAAGGCCGTGTACCCGGTCTCGATCACCGTCGAGGAGGTCGTGGCCGAGGTCGGCGACCAGGCGAAGCTCACGCGCGAGGTGCTCCTCGAGGAGGTCCTCTCCGACGCCCGGCACGCGTACCAGTCGCGTGAGGACCTCATCGGTGAGGACAACATGCGCAACCTCGAGCGGCGCGTCGTCCTGTCGGTGCTCGACCGCAAGTGGCGTGAGCACCTGTACGAGATGGACTACCTCAAGGACGGCATCGGCCTGCGCGCGATGGCCCAGCGTGACCCGCTGGTCGAGTACCAGCGCGAGGGGTTCCAGCTGTTCGGCGCGATGACTGAGGCGATCAAGGAGGAGTCGGTCACCTACCTGCACAACCTCGAGGTGAAGGTCGCCGAGCCCACCGTTCCGGGGGCAGCCACGGCGAGCGAGGCGGACGGGGCAGCGGCGGCGCCGACGGCCGGGGGAGCGTCGGCAGCCCCGGCGGGCGGGGGCTCCGCCGCCCCGAGCGCGGGCGCGCCGACCCTCATCGCTCAGGGGCTGGACGGCCCCGAGCGGCAGGTCCCGCTGCAGTACTCGGCCCCGACCCTCGACGGCGACGCGTCCGGGGCGCCGGCGAGCGCCACGGTCGAGGCGGTGGCCGCCGACAAGGACGGGCAGACCTTCCCGGGGACGGCGCGCAACGCCCAGTGCCCGTGCGGCTCGGGCAAGAAGTACAAGGTCTGCCACGGCCGGAACGACCCCGAGGTGCAGTAGGGCGCATCAGCCGATCTCGAGGACCGTCGCCCGCCAGTGCCCGCGGTGGACCTCGAGGCGCAGCGCCCCCGCACGCACCCGGACGCCGTCGTGGATGACGACGCTCGCCTCGGCGACGGTCGGTGAGACGCGGCACAGGTGCGAGCGCAGCACGGTGGCCCGACGCACGGCCCCCGGACGCGGACCGCAGTCCCGCAGCCGGGCCCCCAGCGCCTCGTAGACCTGGGGGGTGACCCAGCGCACCAGCTGCGTCAACGGCCGGCCGCCGACGAGCGCCTCGACCGCGGCGAGCACGACAGGTCCGCACACGGTCGCAGGGTCGGGCAGCGAGGGGCCCGCCGGGCCCGGTCGGCGCAGGGCGTGAGCCCAGGCCTGCTCGGTCACGGCCGAGTGGACGGGGCGCAGCCCGGGCAGGGAGAGCTGGGGAGCGGGCAGGGCGCTCGCCGTCGGCTCGCGCCGGGGCGGAAGGAGGAGGCGCGGCGCGCGGCGTGGTGGTCCGGACCGGCGGGTCTTGTCGAGTCCCGGTGCTGCGGTGCGCGGGGCCGGTCGGCGCAGGGTGGCGGTGCTCATGGTGGTCCTCCGGGGTCGGGCCTGATGGGTGTCGTGTGCTGCGGGTGGCGTCGAGCCGGGTCAGCGGGTGGTGTCGGGGGTGGGTGAGGTCGCGTCGTCGGCGCCCGGTCCCGTGGTGGGGACCGCGAGCACCTGTCCCGCGCGGATCAGGTGCGGGTCGGCGCCGATCACCTCGCGGTTCTCCTCGTGCCAGGCTGGCCACGCCTGCGCGACCTGCTCGGCGGTCGCCCCGGGACCGAGGTGGGCCTGGGCGATGTCCCAGAGCGTGTCGCCCCGGGCGACGGTCACGTTCGCCGCCTCGGCGCTGCCCGGAGCCGCCGTCTGCGCCTCCGCCGTGACCGAGACCGCCCCCTGCGCGGGTTCGGCGAGCGAGACCGTCGCGGCGTCTGCGTGGGAGGCGCGGGCGAGGGCGTCCGGGCCGAGAGCCTCGGGGACAGCCTCGGGGCCGTGGGCCGAGTGCGGCTGCTCGAGCGCCGCCCTCTCTCCGGAGCCCTCGACCGTCTCGTCGCCCTCGGCGGTGAGGGTGGCCTGGCTCGCGGTGGGTTCCCACCCGAGGTCCACCTCCTGCGCCGTCGCGGCGCCGACCCCGGCGCCCAGGCTCAGCCCCGTGCCGACGGTGACCGCGAGGGCGCGGCGCAGGACGGCGGGGGTGAGGTGTGAGGCCGTGGCCTCGAGCCACCGCGACGTCCGGGCCGCCGACCGGGTGAGCGCCGCCGCGAGGAGCAGCGCGCAGCCGAGACCGAGCACGGCCACGGCGACGAGCCCGACCGCGATCGCTGCTGCCGCGACCCAGGCGTCGGGGCCCGCGCCGGGGGCCGAGGCCCTGGCCACGGCGTCGACAGCAGCACCCGCCAGGGTCAGGGCGGCCAGGCCGAGGGAGCCGGTCGCGGCCCCCGCCCGGAGCGCGCCGGGGCGTCGACCCGGGTGCGGGCTGGTGCTCGAGGTCATGATGCTCCTTCGTGCCCCTGGGACGCTTGTGATGACGTTTGATCGCGTTTGGTGCTCTCTGATGTCGAGAGACTCTGTCTGACGACTGATGTCCGTGTCCAGTCCCGTTGCCGACATGTGGATACGGCGCTGCCCTACGGTGGTGCGATGCGTTGGGAGTCGTTGTTCGCCGACATGGAGGCGCAGCTCGCGGCCGCCGATGCGCAGGACCGGGCTGACGAGGTCGCCGAGCTGACGCGGGCCGAGCGGGCCACCGTGTCCCTGGCCGACCGCCTGCGAGGCAGCCGCGGCGAGGAGCTCACGGTCACGCTGCGGTCAGGCCTGCTGCTCACCGGACGGGTCGAGGACGTGGGACCGGCGTGGGTGCACCTGCTGGCCTCGGGTCGTGAGCACCTCGTGCCGATGGGAGCCGTGGTCGGGCTGAGCGGTCTTGGTGGCGCGGCGGCTTCCCAGGACGGCGTGCTGCGTCGGCTGGGCCTCGGCCATGCCGTGCGGGCGGTGGCCCGCGACCGGAGCCTGGTCCGGGTCCGCACGGTGGCGGGGGAGCACCTCGGCCGGGTCGACGTGGTGGGGGCGGACCACCTCGACGTGGCCCTCGCCTACGAGGACTCGGGACGGCCGACCGGGCGCAGCCAGGTGCTGGCCTTCGGCGGCCTAGACCTGATCAGCAGTCTCTGAGGTCGAGGGGCTCTCGTCGATCTGGCCGGCATCGATCCGCGAGCGGGCCTGCGCGTACATCCGCTGGATGTACGCCTCGAGCTCGGTGGACTCGACGCGCCACTGGCCGCGGCCGCCGATCTGGATGGCAGGAAGCTCCCCGGTGCGCACCAGGGCGTAGGCCTGCGCCGCCGAGATGTTCAGGATCTCGGTCACGTCGGCCAGGGTGAGGAATCGCGCTGCCATGCCCCGAAGTCTCCCACGCAGGTCCTCCTCGGACGCGTCGTCCACAGGGTCGCGCAGGGCGGCTCGTGGCCCGGGGTGCAGAACGGGCATGATGTGCGCAGACCAGCACAGACCGACACGGCGTGTCACCCCCGGTGGGTGACGCCCCGGGGAGCAGGGGCCATGCAGACGACGAGCGTGCACGCACCGGAGCCTGTCGGCTCCGGTCACGCCGGAGGGGCGCCGCTCCCCAGTGCGGTCAGGCTGCGCAGGCCCGGCTGGCGGGACCCGCGCCTCCTCGTCGGGCTCGTCCTCGTGGCCCTGTCGGTCGCCCTCGGCTCGTGGCTCGTGGCCACGGCGGGCCGCACGGTTCCGGTCCTCGTCGCCCGCGACGCCCTCGTCCCCGGGAGCACGGTCCAGACCGAGGATCTCGACGTGCGTCAGGTGCGGCTCCCGGAGGACGGTGCGCTGTACCTGGCCCCAGGCGACGAGCTGCCGTCGGGGCTCACGGTGGTGCGAACCGTCGGGGCCGGGGAGCTCGTGCCGTGGACGGCGTTGTCCACCGACGTCGACCTGGGGCTTCGACCCCTCGCGGTCCGGCCTGCCCGCGCCGTCTCGGAGCAGGTCGCGGTCGGCAGCGTGGTCGAGCTGTGGCACGTCCCGGAGGACGGGGCCCCGCAGCGCGTCGCGGACTCGCTGACGGTCGCCGAGCTGAGCGTGGACACGGGCGCGTTCACGGTCGAGCAGGGCCCGACGGTGCACGTCCTCGTCCCCGTGGACGACCTTCCGCTGGTGCTCGGTGCCCTCGCGGCCGAGGGGGCCGTCGAGCTCGTCCACGTCCCCGGCGTGGCCGGACGCCCATGAGCGCGGGGGTCCTCTGCGCGGTGCGCGGCGCGACGGAGACCGCGGTGGTCCGTGAGCTCGCTCGCCCGGACGGTCGGACGGAGGTCACGCGCCGCTGCGCCGACCTGGCCGAGCTGCTCGCAGCGGCGGCCGCAGGACTGGGGCGCGTCGCCGTGGTCTCGACGGATCTCCCCGGCCTGGACCGGGAGTCGGTCCGGCATCTGCACGGCTCGGGCGCCTGGGTCGTGCTCGTCCCTGAGCCACGGGGCGGCGGAGCCCTGGAGCCAGGGGGCCTGGGAGCGGACGCCGTGACCGGTGCGGGAGGGGAGGGGGTGGGTGGTCTCGTGGTCGCCCTCCTCGACGAGGCCGACCGAACCGGGCGCCGTCCTGGCAGCCGGGGGGCCGAGCCCGCGTCGAGGGCTCTGGGCACGGACCGGTCCTCGAGCGCAGGACGCGAGCACCCCCTCGCCGTCAGCGACGCCGCGGGGAACGGTCGGGTGACCACCCCGGTCGACACCGTGCGGCGCGCAGACCTCGACCGGGGCGCCGTGAGTGACGGGCAGGCGTCCCCCGAGGAGGGTGCGAGGGAGCCGCAGCAGGTGCCCGTCCTCGCCGTCCGTGGCGGGCTGGTCGCCGTCTGGGGCCCCACGGGCGCTCCAGGCCGCAGCACCACGGCCCTCGGGATCGCGAGCGAGCTCGCCTCAGGACTCGAGCCCGGGCAGGTCCTCCTCGTGGACGCAGACACCTACGGCGGGACGCTCGCGCAGCGGCTCGGCCTCCTCGACGAGTCGCCCGGCCTCGCCGCTGCCGCACGGCTGGCCGCGACAGGGCGGCTGGACGCGCACGGGCTCGGCGCCCTGAGCCCGGTCCTCGAGGGCGGGCCTCGGGTCCTGACGGGCCTGGGCAGGGCCGACCGCTGGCCCGAGCTCCCGAGCTCGAGCCTCGAGGTGGTGTGGCAGGTGGCTCGTGAGCTGGCCCGGTGGACCGTGGTCGACGTGGGGTTCAGCCTCGAGCAGGACGAGGCCCTCAGCTACGACACCCGTGCACCACGGCGCAACGCCGCGACCCTGTCCGCCCTGGCCGAGGCCGACGTCGTCGTCGCGGTGGGCACGGGGGACCCGATCGGGCTGCAGCGGCTGGTGCGGGGCCTCGCGGACCTGGCCGAGCTCGGGGTTCCCGAGCAGGCACGGGTGGTCGTGGTGAACCGGCTGCGCGCCTCGGCCAGCGGCCCCCAGCCCGCTGACGCGGTGCGCGGAGCCCTGAGGCGCTACGCCGGGGTCGCCGAGGTGCATCTCCTCCCGGAGGACACCGCGGTCTGCGACGGAGCCCTGCTCGCCGCGCAGACCCTCGTCGAGCACGCCCCCACCTCGACGGTGCGGCGAGCGATGGCCGACCTCGCCCGCGTGGTGCTCGCCCGGCACGCCCCCGCCGGGGCACACTGAGCGCGTGCGCATCTACCTGCCCTCGACCGTGACCGAGCTGCGCGCCGCGACGCTCGAGCCCCGACTGGTCCACGCGGTGACCCCGGGCCTGCGGGCCGCCCTGCCCGACGAGGACGACGAAGGCCTCGAGTACGCCGCCCAGCTCCTCGCCGCCGACGACAGCCTCGACCTGCTCGCCGAGGACGCGGCCGCACCGCGCCGCCGCCTGGTCGTCGCGGCAGACGTCCCCGAGTCCGATGTCGAGGCCGTCCCGGCAGGCGAGGAGCACGCCCCCAGCCTCGTCCGGCTGACCGCCCCCGTGGCCTGGGAGGCCGTGGCCTGCGCCCACGTCGACGAGGTGGCGGCCGGGCCTGAGGTCGAGGCCGCGCTCGCGGAGGACGAGTCGGCCCTCGACCGTCTCGCGGAGCGTGACCTGCTCTGGTACGACGTGAGCGAGCTGGCCGGCCTCGCCGGTCCGTCCCCGCGGTAGCCGGTCGGCGCTGCTAGCCCTCGCCGAAGGGGTCGATCAGGGCGAGGACCTGGTCGTGCAGACGCCCGTTGGTCACCAGGGCCGAACCGCTGAAGGGACCCGGCACGCCCGTGATCGAGGTGAACCGGCCCCCGGCCTCCGTGACGACGGGTACCAGCGCGGCCATGTCGTGCAGGGCCAGCTCGGGCTCGGCAGCGATGTCCACAGCCCCCTCGGCGACCAGCATGTAGGACCAGAAGTCCCCGTACCCGCGGGTCCGCCACACGCTGCGCGTGAGGTCGAGGAAGCCCTCGAGCCGCCCGTCCTCCTCCCAGCCGCTCAGGCTCGAGTAGGACAGGGACGCGTCCTCGAGCCGGCTCACCTGCGAGACCTGCAGGCGGGTCGCGGCGGCGAGCGAGCGCCCCGACCACGCCCCGGAGCCCGAGGCCGCCCACCAGCGTCGCCCGAGGGCGGGGGCGCTCACCACGCCCAGGACCGGCTGCCCCTCGTCGATCAGGGCGATGAGCGTGGCCCAGACCGGGACCCCGCGCACGAAGTTCTTGGTGCCGTCGATCGGGTCGACCACCCACTGGCGCGGGCCGTGCCCCGTGTCCGGCAGCTCCTCACCCAGCACCGCGTCCCGAGGGCGGGTCCGGCCGAGCTGCGAGCGCACGATCTCCTCGGCCCTGCGGTCGGCGTCGGTGACGGGGGTCGTGTCGGGCTTGGTGTCGACCTGCAGGTCCTGCGCCCGGAAGCGGGACATGGTCATCGAGTCGACCTGGTCGGCGATGACGTGGGCGAGCCGAAGGTCGTCGTCGTAGCCGGAGCGCAAGGACATGGCTGCACCGTATCGTCCGGTCACCGCGCGTGGCGGCGACGGTCAGGGGGTGTCGGCCCCGTTCCGCGCGGTCAGCAGGCGACGCATCGAGTCCACGCGGGCCTCGCGGGCCGCCGTCGTCGTGGGGTCCTCACCCTGGAGGACCCAGGCGTCGAGGGCGCAGTCCGGGGCGTCGGCGGCGTGGGTGCACCCGCGGGGGCACTCCCGGGTGGCCACCTCGGCGAGGTCCCCGAAGGCGGCGAGCAGGCTGTCGACCTGCACGTGCGCCAGACCGAAGGACCGGACCCCGGGCGTGTCGATGACCCAGCCGTCGTGCGCGGGCAGCCGCAGGGCCACCGCCGAGGAGGAGGTGTGCCGTCCACGGCCCGTGACGAGGTTGACCACCCCTGTGGCGCGGTCGGCGCGCGGGACGAGGGCGTTGACGAGGGTCGACTTCCCGACCCCGGAGTGGCCCACCAGCACCGAGGTGCGGCCGACCAGGTGGGAGCGGACCTCGTCGAGGCCGAGCACCGCGCCGGCCCCCTCGGTCCGCGAGGTCACGACCACCTCGACACCGATGGGCTGGTACATCGCGACGAGCTCGGCCGGGTCGGCGAGGTCGGCCTTGGTCAGGCACAGCAGGGCCGACATGCCGGCGTCGTAGGCGGCCACCACGCAGCGGTCGATCATCCGGGTGCGGGGCTCGGGGTCGGCCAGGGCCGTCACGATGACGAGCTGGTCGGCGTTCGCGACGATCACCCGCTCGACCGGGTCGGTGTCGTCGGCCGTGCGTCGCAGCAGGGTCCGGCGCTCGGTCAGCCGCACGATGCGGGCGAGGGAACCCGGGCGTCCCGTCGTGTCGCCGACCACCTCGACGCGGTCCCCGCAGACCAGCCGCTCGCGCCCCAGCTCGCGGGCCTTCATCGCGACGACCACCTGTTCCTGCGGCGTCTCAGGGAGCACGAGCAGGGTGTAGCGGCCCCGGTCGACCTGGGTGATCAGGGCGGGCTGGGCCTCGGCGTGCTCGGGACGTTGCTTGGTCCGTGGCCGGGAGCCGCGGGGGTTGGGGCGGCTCCGGACGTCGCTCTCGTCGTACCGTCGTCGGGTCATCGCGGTCCGGGCGTCGCGTCGCCGAGCATCGCGGTCCACATCCCGACGAAGTCGGGGAGCGTCTTGGCGGTTGTGCCGACGTCGACCACCTCGACACCGGGGACCTTGAGGCCGATGAGGGCCGCAGCGGTCGCCATGCGATGGTCGTGGTAGGTCTCGACGCGGGCACCGTGCAGCAGGCGGGGCGTGATGACGAGCCCGTCGGTCGTCTGCTCGGCCTGGCCACCCAGGCGGGTGATCTCGGTCGCGAGGGCAGCCAGCCGGTCGGTCTCGTGGCCGCGGATGTGGGCGATGCCGCGCAGTCGTGTGGGGGAGTCGGCCAGGACGGCCAGGGCCGCGATGGTCGGGGCGATCTCGCCCGCCTCGTGGAGGTCCACGTCGATGCCCCTGACCTCACCGGTGCCGGTCATGGTGAGCACGCCGTCCTCGAGGCGCGCCGTCCCACCCATCGCGGTGAGGAGCTCGGGCAGCAGACCGCCGGGCTGGGTGGTGTGCGTCGGCCAGCCCGGGACGCTGACGGAGCCGCCCAGCACCAGGGCCGCGCACAGGAAGGGGGCGGCGTTGGAGAGGTCGGGCTCGACGCGCACGTCGCGGGCCGCGATCGGCCCGGGGGACACCTGCCAGATGTACGGGCGGCTGTCGTCGACCTCGACGCCGGCCGCGCGCAGCACCGCGACCGTCATCTCGATGTGCGGCACGCTCGGCAGCGTCGGGCCCGTGTGCCGCAGGAGGAGGCCCTGGTCGAACCGTGCCCCGGCCAGCAGCAGCCCGGAGACGAACTGGGAGGAGACGCTCGCATCGACGTCCACCTGCCCGCCCCGCACCCGGCCCGGGCCGGTGACCGTGAAGGGCAGGGTGCCCCGGCCACCGTCGTCGACGCGGGCGCCCAGCGCGCGCACGGCGTCCAGCACCGGCCCCATGGGCCTGACCCGTGCGGTCGGCCCACCGTCGAAGCGGACAGGCCGCCGTGTCAGGGCTGCCACGGCGGGGAGGAAGCGCATGACGGTCCCGGCCAGGCCGCAGTCGACCTCGACGGGCTCGTCGCCGGGCCGGAGGTCGGCGTCGGCCGGCATCGGCTCGACGGTCCAGTCGCTCCCGTCCTGGACCACGCGGGCGCCGAGGCTCTCGAGGGCCCGGGCCATGTGCAGCGTGTCCCGGGAGGCGAGAGCCCCGCGCAGCACCCCTCGGTGCTCGGCGAGGGCCGCGAGCACCAGGTAGCGGTTGGTCAGGGACTTCGAGCCCGGCACCTCCACCACCGCGTCGAGCGGGCCGCTCCCCGTCGGGGCCGGCCAGGGGGAGTCGAGGTGGGTCGCGGTCATGCCCCGAGGCTACCGAGGTGGCGGCCGCCGACGTGGCCGGTGATCAGGAGATGGCCTTGCGGGCGTCCTTCATGCTCGAGGCGACGGCCTTGCGGGCGTCGTGGGCCGCGTGGTCCACCCGGGCGTGCTGGACGCGCCAGGTCAGACCCGGGCGCCCCTCGGTGTCGATCGCTGCGATCAGGGCGCCGCCCACCATCGACAGGTTCCGGACGAAGCGCTCGCGGAGCACCCGGCGCTGGAGGTTCTCGCCGGGCCCGTCACCGTGGCCCGCCTTGGGTGAGGTGAAGGGCTGGTTGACCGCGGCGGCCGGCAGGGTCAGCACCGCGAGGGTCAGGGCGGCGAGACGGGGGGCCTTGCCCAGGGCCAGCATGGCGCCCGCGAGGGTCATCGCCGCGCCGTGCGCCCGCACGAAGGTCCGCAGACGCGCCGTCGGGGGAGCGGGGGGCAGGTCCGTGCGCTTCTCGAGCCGCTGCCAGGCGGCCTCGGTGCGGTCGACGTGGGCCTGCGGGCGGCGTACCGCGTCGAGGCCCTCGGCGACGAACACCGCCGCGAACAGTGGGCGGGCGATCCGACGGACGAGCATCGGTGAACTCCTTGTGTCGCGGGTCACGGCGGTCTTCATCGCACGCTAACGCCTCCGTGCCCCGCAGGCACCCTGGCGCGGACGGAGCGGTCGGGAATGTCTGCACGGCCCGGGTGCGTTCTTCTCCCATGACTTCGCTCGTCGTGACCTCGCACCCCCCTGCGCGGTGGCCGGTGGTCGGCTACCCCGACCTCGCCGCCCACGGACGGCTAGGCTCACCCCTGATGAGCTCCGAGACCCACCGGGCCCCCGACGCGGAGGACGCCGCCGCACGCACGGCCCGGTTCGAGAACGAGGCACTGGTCTACGTCGACCAGCTGTACTCGGCCGCCCTGCGCATGACGCGCAACCCGACGGACGCCGAGGACCTCGTCCAGGAGACCTTCGCCAAGGCGTTCGCCGCCTTCCACCAGTACCGGCCGGGCACCAACCTCAAGGCCTGGCTCTACCGGATCCTGACGAACACCTTCATCAACACGTACCGCAAGAAGCAGCGCGAGCCGCTCCAGTCGGGGGCCGAGGACGTCGAGGACTGGCAGATCGCCCGAGCGGCCTCGCACACCTCGACGGGGCTGCGCTCGGCCGAGACCGAGGCCCTGGACAACCTCCCCGACAGCGACGTCAAGGAGGCCCTCCAGGCCATCGGTGAGGACTTCCGCCTCGCGGTCTACCTCGCCGACGTCGAGGGGTTCGCGTACAAGGAGATCGCCGAGATCATGGGCACGCCGATCGGCACCGTGATGTCCCGTCTGCACCGCGGCAGGCGCCAGCTGCGCGAGCTGCTGACGGACTACGCCCGCGAGCGGGGCATGGTCCCGAGCGCCTCGTCCGAGGGGAGCTCGTCATGAGCCAGAGCGAGCACCGTAGCCCCGAGGGTGAGCGCGGTCCGGTCGACTGCTCCGAGGCGCTGTCCCGGCTGTTCGACTTCCTCGACGCCGAGATCGACGAGGTCGAGGGAGACCGGATCCGTCAGCACCTCGCCGACTGCGAGCCCTGCCTGAGCGAGTACGACGTCGAGGACCACCTCAAGAAGCTCGTGCGCAGGTCCTGCCACGAGGCGGCCCCGGTCGAGCTCCACCTGCGGATCCGGCAGCAGCTGACCGTCCTGCGCATCCAGGTCGACGAACGCGGCTGACGTGCCGGAGCCGGTCTGGGCTCCCCGGGAGGCCACGCCGGTCCGCGCACGGGACGGACGTCCCCGGAGACGACAGGAGCGGTGGACCCCCGAGGGATCCACCGCTCCGGCCCGACGCCGTCTCTCAGGCGTTGGGACGCTTGCCGTGGTTGGCGGCGCTGCCCTTGCGGGAGCGACGCTTGCGACCGCGCTTGCTCATGGGTGACTCCTTCAGACAGACCGATCGGCCGATCAGCAGCACCCATGGTCCCACACCGGCGGCGCGGGTTCGTCCTCGGGGCTCAAGTCCGCACCCCCTCCGCCCGATCATCACAGGGTGAGCGATGCACCCCAGTCCGTGATCCCCCTCCTGCACGCCCTGGCCAGCAGCGGCGGCTCGGACCTGCACTGCAAGGTCGGCTCGGCGCCGCGGCTGCGGGTCGACGGGAGGTTGCGACGCCTCCAGGTCCCCGACCTGGAGGCCGAGGACACCCACTACATGGTCGCGCAGGTGCTGCCCGCCCAGCTGGTCGAGGAGTTCGAGCGCACCCACGAGGCGGACTTCGCGTACTCGCTGGAGGGGGTCGGGCGGTTCCGTGTGAACGCGTACCAGGCCCGGGGGACCCAGGGGCTGGTCTTCCGCCGGGTGGCCGTCGGCGCGACCTCCCTCGAGGACCTCGGGCTGCCCGAGGTCGTCGGCGAGCTCGCCCTCGAGCCGCGCGGCCTCGTGCTGGTCACGGGCCCCACCGGCTCGGGCAAGACGACGACCCTCGCGTCGATGGTCGACCTGGTCAACACCTACCGCGAGGTGAACATCGTCACCATCGAGGACCCGATCGAGATCCTGCACCACGACAAGAAGGCGATCGTCTCCCAGCGCGAGGTGCGCCACGACACCGCCGACTTCACGGTCGCGCTGCGCGCCGCCATGCGTCAGGACCCCGACGTGATCCTGGTCGGGGAGATGCGTGACATCGAGACGGTGCGCGCGGCCCTCTCGGCGGCCGAGACAGGCCACCTCGTGATGTCCACCCTGCACACGATCGACGCTCAGGAGACGATCAACCGCATCGTCGACTTCTTCCCGCCGCACGAGCAGAAGCAGGTCCGCAGCGCCCTCGCCCAGGCCCTGCGTGGCGTCGTCTCCCAGCGGCTGGTCCGCAAGGCCGACGGGTCGGGGCGTGCCGCGGTGATCGAGGTCCTGGTGAACACCGGCCGTACGGCCGAGGCGATCGTCGACCCGTACAACGCCCCGCCGCTGCGGGACCTCATCGCCGAGGGCGAGTACTACAAGATGCAGACCTTCGACCAGCACCTCTTCACGCTCATCGGGGACGGGGTCGTCACCTACGAGGAGGCCTGCACCGTGGCGAGCAACCCGCAGGACCTCACCGTCGAGCTGCGGGCCGCGGGGATCGTGCACTGACCTGCGTCGGCGCGTGCACCCAGTGCTGGCGCCACGGCGCCGTCCGACGGCGAGCAGGTGTCAGGCGGCGTCCTCGGGCAGGCCGAGGGCGTGGTGCCAGCCGCTGTGCAGCACGAGCCAGGCCATGAGGCCGTAGCCTGCCTGCCCGGGCGTGGCCCCGTCCCCGGCCGCGAGGTCGGCGAGCCACTGCTCGTGCTGGGCCAGAGGGGCGTAGGTCTCGACGTAGGGCACCCGCCTGCGCCGGGTGACGTCGGCGAAGGCCGCGGAGAGCTCGGCCTGTCGCTCAGGCTCCTCGTGAGCGGTGGGCGGCGGCCCGACGACGAAGGTCGACAGGCGACGCTGGTCAGCGACGTCGAGGATGTTGGCGAGGTTGAGCCGGCTCCGTGCGAGGGAGATCCCTGCCGCCAGGTCGGCCCGTCCCAGGGCCACGACGAGGTGGTTGCCGCCCTCGGGCGGGGTGGGGCCGAGCCGCAGCGTGGTCTCGGACTCCCAGCGAGCGCTCAGGGCCGTCGTCGTCTCCCCGGGCACCGCGAGGGTCATGATGAGGGGGAGGGGGTCGGCCGGGGTGCGGGCGGCGACGCGACCGACCCAGCCGAGGCCCTTGGGGTCGCCCGTCCCTGCCACGAGCTCGTCGCCGATCACGCAGATGCGCAGCGCGCGGTCACCCACCAGTCCTCCTCGGTCGTCCGGTGGGGACAGTCTCGCCGACCGGGGGGCCGCAGGGCCCGCCGACGCGCGGGCCGCGCCGTCCTGGCCCCGGGACGCGATGCGGTGGGGACGCCGCTCAGGGCCACGAGGTCGGGGGTGGGCCGTCCCACGGCAGGTGAGAGCGCGGCGGGGGGCGGAGGCCGTACCCGTCGTGGTGGACCGCCCGCACGACGGCGGCGACCACCCCGAGGAGCAGGAGGGCGAGCAGGGCGACGAGGACGAGAGAAAGGAGCATGGCAGAAAGTCTCCGCACCACGGAATCCCGCCACGAGTGGCAGGAACGACAGCAACCGTCGACATGCCGCCACTGGGGTGCGAGACTCGTCGCATGCTCCGCACCGTCGCCGCCCTCGTCCTTCCCGGCCTCGCGCCGTTCGAGCTGGGAGTGGTCTGCGAGATCTTCGGCATCGACCGCAGCGACACGGGCGGACCATCCTTCGAGCTCACCCTGTGCACACCGACCCCTGGCGTCGTGCCCACCAAGGTGGGGATGGAGCTGGTCGTTCACGCGGGTCTCGAGGCCACCGAGACCGCCGACCTGGTGGCCGTCCCGGCCTACGGTGCGGACGTCGAGCTCGGCGAGCCCGTCCTCGAGGCCCTGCGCGCCGCTCACGCGCGTGGGGCCTGGATCCTGAGCGTGTGCAGCGGCGCGTTCGCCCTGGCGCGGGCGGGCCTGCTCGACGGCCGCCGCTGCACCACCCACTGGATGTACTCCGACGAGCTCGCCGCGCAGTACCCCGAGGTCGAGGTCGACCCGTCGGTGCTGTACGTCCACGACGGCACGATCATCACGAGCGCAGGGACGGCAGCAGGGATCGACGCGGGCCTCTACCTCGTGCGGCACGAGCTCGGCGCGGCGGCCGCCGCCGTCGTGGCGCGACGCATGGTCGTCCCGCCGCACCGCGACGGTGGTCAGGCCCAGTACATCGAGAACCCGCTGCCCTGCGAGGGAGGGGAGCTGACCCCTGTGCTCGACTGGGTCGTGGCGCACCTGGACGAGGAGATCACCGTCCCGCGGCTCGCGCGCATGGCCCAGATGTCCGAGCGGACCTTCGCGCGCCGCTTCCGCGCCCAGACCGGTACCACCCCGGCGGACTGGACCTCGCGTCAGCGCGTCCTGCGTGCCCAGGAGCTGCTCGAGCAGACCGGACTCCCGGTCGAGGAGATCGCCCGACGCACCGGGTTCGGTGCTGCGGCAGCCCTGCGGCACCACTTCGCCCGGACCCTCGGGACGAGCCCGCAGGCCTATCGGCGGACCTTCACGCCCCGTGCGCCGGACCAGGCGGTCCCGGCAGGGTCCAGCTCGCTCGCCGTCGGGCGACGGACTGCTGCCGCCGCCCGCTGACGCGCCGAGCCCTCACCGGGCGAAGGCCTCCTCGACGATGCTCTTCTGCTCGGCCGCGTGGATCTTGCTCGACCCTGCAGCCGGAGACGCGGAGGCGGCCCGCGAGACGCGACGGAGCTCGCGTCCGAGAGCCTCGGGCAGGTGCTGCGCCACGAAGGTCCAGCCTCCCTGGTTGGCGGGCTCCTCCTGGACCCAGACCAGCTCGGCCTCGCCGTGCGGCGCGAGGGCCTGGGCGAGGTCCTCGGCCTCGAGCGGGTAGAGCTGCTCGACACGCACGATCGCCGTCCGGTCGTCGCCCACCTTGGTGCGGTGCGCCAGGAGGTCGTAGTAGACCTTGCCCGAGCACAGCAGCACCCGGTCGGCCGAGGCCGGGTCGGGCAGGTACGGGTCCGGCAGGACCGGCTCGAAGGTGCCCGAGGTGAACTCCTCGACCGGCGAGGCGGCAGCCTTGAGCCGCAGCATCGACTTGGGCGTCGCGACCACCAGCGGACGACGCGGTCGGTCGTAGGCCTGTCGTCGCAGCAGGTGGAAGTACGAGGCGGGGGTGCTCGGCGCCGCGACGGTCATGTTCTCCTCGGCGCACAGCTGCAGGAAGCGCTCGATCCGGGCCGAGGAGTGGTCGGGGCCCTGCCCCTCGAAGCCGTGCGGCAGCAGGAGGACCACCGAGGAACGCTGGCCCCACTTCTGCTCAGCCGAGGAGACGAACTCGTCGATGATCGTCTGCGCACCGTTGACGAAGTCACCGAACTGGGCCTCCCAGAGCACCAGGGCGTCGGGGCGCTCGACCGAGTACCCGTACTCGAAGCCCATCGCCGCGAACTCCGAGAGCGAGGAGTCGTACACCCAGAACTTCGCCTGGTCGCTCGAGAGGTAGAGCAGAGGGGTCCACTCGGACCCGGACTCGCGGTCGTGGAGAACCGCGTGACGCTGCACGAAGGTGCCGCGACGCGAGTCCTGGCCGGCGAGGCGCACCGGGGTGCCCTCGAGCAGCAGCGAACCGAAGGCGAGGAGCTCGCCGAAGCCCCAGTCGATGCCACCTTCGCGGGACATCTGCTCGCGCTTGGTGAGCAGCTGGCTGAGCTTGGGGTGCACGGTGAAGCCTGACGGCGGGCGGACGTGCGCCCGCCCGATGCGGTGCAGCACCTCGGGGTCGACGGCGGTCTTCCATCCGACCATGATCCCGGCGTCCTCGAGCTGGGACTCGGGCTTCTCGAGCCCGGCGATCGGCTCGCTCGACGGGGGCGGGGTGTACCCGCCGTCCCGCGTCTCGGTGAAGACCTGCTCGAGCCTGCTCTGGTAGTCCTGCAGCACCTGCGAGGCCTCGTCGACGGTGATGTCCCCGCGGCTGACGAGGGCCTCGGTGTAGAGCTTGCGCGCCGAGCGCTTGCCCTCGATGAGGTTGTACATCAGCGGCTGGGTCATCGAGGGGTCGTCCCCCTCGTTGTGCCCGCGGCGCCGGTAGCAGATCAGGTCGATGATGACGTCGCGGTCGAACTGCTCGCGGTACTCGAAGGCGAGCTCGGCGACCCGGACGCAGGCCTCGGGGTCGTCACCGTTGACGTGGAAGATCGGCACCTGGAGCCCCTTGGCCACGTCGGTGCAGTAGTGCGTCGAGCGGGACGAGGAAGGGCCGGTGGTGAAGCCCACCTGGTTGTTGACGATCACGTGGACGGTGCCGCCGGTGCGGTAGCCACGGAGCTGGGCGAGGTTGAGGGTCTCGACGACCACGCCCTGGCCCGCGAAGGCCGCGTCGCCGTGGATGAGGATCGGCAGGACCGAGAAGCCGTCGCCGCCCAGGTCGATCCGGTCCTGCTTGGCGCGGACGATGCCCTCGAGCACGGGGTCGACGGCCTCGAGGTGCGAGGGGTTGGCCGCGAGGTACACCGCCGTGGTGGCCCCCGACTCAGCCGTGAAGGTGCCCTCGGTGCCGAGGTGGTACTTGACGTCCCCGGAGCCCTGGACGCTCCGCGGGTCCTGGTTGCCCTCGAACTCGGCGAAGATCTGCGCGTAGCTCTTGCCCGCGAGGTTGGCGAGCACGTTGAGCCGTCCGCGGTGGGACATGCCGATGCAGACCTCGTCGAGGCCACCCTCGGCAGCCTTGGACAGCACGGCGTCGAGGAGCGGGATGAGCGACTCGCCACCCTCGAGGGAGAAGCGCTTCTGCCCGACGAACTTGGTCTGCAGGAAGGTCTCGAAGGCCTCGGCCGCGTTGAGGCGGCGCAGGATCCGCAGCTGGTCCTCGCGTGGGGTCCGGGCGTACCCCGACTCGAGCCGCTCCTGGAGCCACCGGCGCTGGCGCGGGTCCTGCAGGTGCATGTACTCGAAGCCGATGGTCCGGCAGTAGGAGTCCCGGAGCAGCCCGAGGATCTCGCGCAGCTTGGCCTTGGGCTTCCCCGTGAACCCGGCCGTGGGGAACACGCGGTCGAGGTCCCACAGCGTCAGGCCGTGGTTCTGGATGTCGAGGTCGGGGTGGGTCCGCTGCCGGTAGGCCAGCGGGTCCGTCTCGGCCATGAGGTGGCCGCGCGAGCGGTAGGAGTGGATGAGCTCGGCGATCCGCGCGGGCTTGGCCTGCTCGGTGTCGGCGTCGACGGTGTTGTCCCGGACCCAGCGCACGGGCTCGTAGGGGATCCGCATCGCCGTGAACGCGCGGTCGTAGAACCCGCCCTCGCCGAGCAGCTTCGCGCTCACCAGGCGCAGGAAGTCTCCGGACTGCGCGCCCTGGATGATCCGGTGGTCGTAGGTCGAGGTCAGCGTCAGGACCTTCGAGATGCCGAGACGGGCCAGCTGCTCGTCGGAGGCGCCCTGGAACTCGGCGGGGTAGTCCATCGCGCCGACACCGATGATGGTCCCCTGGCCGGCCATGAGCCGAGGCACCGAGTGGACCGTGCCGATCGTCCCCGGGTTGGTCAGGGTGATCGTGGTGCCGGCGAAGTCGTCGGCCGTCAGCTTGCCGTTGCGGGCGCGTCGGACCACGTCCTCGTACGCGGCGACGAACTGGCCGAAGTCCATCGTGTCGGCGCTCTTGATGCTCGGCACGAGCAGCTGGCGAGAGCCGTCGGGCTTGGCCAGGTCGATGGCGAGGCCGAAGTTGACCGCACCGGGCTGGACCACGGCAGGCTTGCCGTCCTGGAGGGTGTAGCCCGCGTTCATGGCCGGGATCTCGGCCAGGGCCTCGACCACGGCGTAACCGATGAGGTGGGTGAACGAGACCTTGCCGCCCCGGGTGCGCGCCAGGTGGTTGTTCATGACGATGCGGTTGTCGACCATGAGCTTGGCCGGGACCGCGCGGACGGAGGTCGCGGTCGGGACCTCGAGGCTCGCCTCCATGTTGGTCACGACGCGGGCCGCCGGGCCGCGCAGGCGCTGCACGGCCGGCTCAGGACGCTCATCGGTCTCGAGGATCGCCTGGGGGACCTCGGCGTACGGGGCGGTCGCGGGCTGGGCAGAGGCCACCGGCGGGGCGACCGAGGTGTCAGGGTCTCGCGGGGTCCGCGGGGTGGCCTGCGCGGGGGAGCGGCGTGCCTGGGCGTCGGGGGCCGGCCGCTCCTGGGGCGAGGTGGGAGCGCTGCCGGGGCTTCCCTGCTCGGACCCGGTCGGGACGGCCGTGCCTGAGGCCTGCTCCGAGGAAGCGGACGGGCGCTCTGCCGACGTCGAGGTGGCCGTGGCGCTGCTGGGGGCCTCGGCCCGCGGGGCGGTCTCCCGGGGCGCGGAGGCTGCCTGCTCGCCCTCGGCGGCCCCTGCTGCGGGACGGGGGCGCGGGGAGCCGTTCGTCGCGCTGCCCTCTCCCGGGCGGTAGTCCTCGAAGAACTCCCACCAGGCGGGGTCGACCGCGTGCTTGTCGGCCAGGTACTGCTCGTACAGCTCGTCCACCATCCACTGGTTCGCACCGAACTGCGTAGCAGCGTCTGGATCGGCCTTCTGGGACACTCCGGGTTCGCCCACTTCCACCACGGGACCTTCGGCCGTTGCGTCGTCGCACGGCCCTGCTCTTGGCACCAACCCTAGGCCACGTCGGCCCGTGTGACGCGCTCGGCGCGGCCCTGCCGGACCGTGTCCGTGGCCCTGGCGCCGGCTTCGTCACCCCGCGGTCGCCCCGGGGCAATGCCGACGCAAACAGCGGGGCCCTGCTGCGCCAAGGTAGGCCGCACGGGGGCGTGCGGCGGGGGCCGGGGGGTGGCCCGTGTGACCAGGCTCACGTCCGCCACGTGGTCAGGTGATGTCCCGGCGCAGGGTCGTGAGCCGTGCGACTGCCGCGAGGAGGAGGGCGTACCCGAGCAGGACCACGAGGCCCTGCCCACGGGGGAGCAGCTCGTTGATCCCGGAGGCGCTGTAGAGGCTCGCGCCCGCGATCGCCTCACCGGCTGCCCCGGGCAGCCACTTCGGGACTCCCTGGAGGGACTCCACGAAGCCGAGGGCGAAGCGGATCGTGGGCTCGACGAGCTGGGTGAAGGCCAGGACGACGACGACCGCGACCACCTGGTTCTTCAGGGCGGCCCCGAAGCCGACCCCGACCACGGCCCACACGGTCATCGCCAGCACGGCGAAGGCCGCGGTCCTGAGCACCTCGGGGTCGGTGAGCATCGGGTCCTCGCCCAGGGCGGCGAGGACCGCCGCGCCGGTGCCGATCGTGGTGAGCGTGCCCACCACCCCGTAGAGGAGCCCGATCGGCAGGCCGGCGAGGAGCTTGGCCCCGAGCACCACCGAGCGGCGCGGCTCGGCCAGGAGGGTCGGGGTCACCGTCATGTGGCGGAACTCCCCGGAGACGGAGAGCGCGCCCATGATCACGGGGAACACGTAGCCCAGCGTGGGGGCGAGGGTGTAGACGGTGAGCGCGAGGTCCAGCGGGGCCAGCGCCATCCCCTCCGGGCTCTCCGGGCCCGGCGTCGCCCCCACCCCGGCCCCGGGGGCCTCGAAGGCGAAGGCGAAGGCCATCACGCCCGCGAGGAAGGCCATGTATCCGACCATCGTGAGCAGGAGGACCCACCACATCCGGGTGGTCATCGTCTTGCGCAGCTCGGACCGCAGTGCGGCGATCATGCGACGGCTCCCGTCGTGTCGCTCTCCCGGTCCTCGGCCGGCGCCTGACCCGTGAGCCGGAGGAACACGTCCTCGAGGTCGACGGTGCGGGTCGCGAGCTCGTAGAGCTCGACACGTGCGGCGAAGGCAGCGGCGCGACGCTCGCGGCGTCCACGTCCCGGACGAGCACCGCCCCGGCTCCTGCTCCGGCGCCCGGACGGTCGATCGTCTCCCACCTCCCCGGCCACCTGTCCTCGACCAGGGTCCGCAGGCCCTCGCCGTCGGGCGAGAGGACCGTGACGGCTCGCTCGGTCTGGGCGTCGAGCTCGGCCAGGGAGGACGAGTGCACGAGCCGTCCGCGCGCGATGATGACCACGTCGTCGACCGTCTGCTGGACCTCGGAGAGCACGTGGCTCGAGACCAGGACGGTGCGCCCCTCGCGCGCGAGATGACGCAGGAAGGACCGCAGCCACGCGATGCCCTCGGGGTCCAGGCCGTTGGCCGGCTCGTCGAGGACGAGCACCCGGGGGTCGCCCAGCAGGGTGGTGGCCAGGCCGAGGCGCTGCCGCATGCCCAGGGAGAAGCCGCCGACGCGGCGGCGAGCGGCCTCGGTCAGCCCGGTCATCGCGAGCACCTCGTCGCAGCGCGAGTCGGGGACGCCGACCTGCGGGGCGTACACGCGCAGGTGGTCGCGGGCGGTCCGCCCAGGGTGGAAGCTCGCTGCCTCAAGAGCGGCGCCGACCACCCGCAGCGGACGGTGGAGCTGGTGGTAGGGGCGCCCGTCGATCGTCGCGGAGCCGCCGCTCGGGCTGACCAGCCCGAGCAGCATCCGCAGGGTCGTCGTCTTGCCGGCGCCGTTGGGACCGAGGAACCCGGTCACCCGGCCGGGACCCACCGCGAAGGACAGGTCCTTCACGGCGTGCACCGCACCGAAGCTCTTCGACAGGCGGTCGACGACGACCATGCCGGCGTGGTCGTCCCTGGTCCTGCGGGAGGCGCTCCTGATCATGCTTCCACCGTAGCGGCGCGGCGACGCTGCGCAGGCAGGGAGACCCGCATGACGCAGCCCGTCGGCGAGTCGGCGACCTGGATCTGCCCGCCGTGGAGCTCGACGGCCCACCGGACGATCGCCAGGCCGAGCCCGGTGCCGCCGGTGCTCGTCTGGCCGGTCTGGGCGGGGGCATTGCCCCGGTGGAACCTCTCGAAGACCTGCTGGCGGTGGGCTGGGGGGATGCCAGGGCCCTGGTCCACGACGTCGATGACGACGAAGCCTCCGCCGCGCCGTGCGGCCAGCTGCACCTCACCGCCACCGGGGGAGTGCCGCACCGCGTTGTGGAGGAGGTTGGCGACCACCTGGTGCAGCCGCTCGGCGTCGGCGGGCACGGTCAGGCCGGAGGGGTCGACCGCGACCGAGAAGGTGACGTCCTTCTCGGCGGCCACGGGACGCACGCCGGCAGCCGCGTCCTCGAGGAACTCGGCGAGGGGGACCTCGGTCACCTCGAGGCCCACGGCCCCTGCCTCGATCCGGGACAGGTCCAGCAGGTAGGTCACCAGCCTGCCCAGCCTCTCGGTCTGGGCGAGTGCGGCCTCGAGGGCGGGGGTGTCGGGCTCGCTCACGCCGTCGACCATGTTCTCGAGCTGGGCGCGCAGGGCTGCCACCGGGGTGCGCAGCTCGTGCGAGACGTTGGCGACCATCTCGCGCCGCAGGGTGTCGACCTGCTCGAGGTCCTGGGCCATCGTGTTGAAGGCCTCCGCGAGCTGGCCGACCTCGTCCCGGCTCGTGGCTCGCACCCGCTGGGAGTAGTCCCCCTCGGCCATGGCCCGGGCGGCGGCCCTCATCTCGCGGAGCGGGGCGGTCATCCCGTGCGCGAGCACCTGGACCATGACCACCGACACGGCGATCGCGATCGGCAGGGTCCTGGTCGGGCCGAAGTGGTTGTACAGCCCGATCCACGTGATGAACGCGGCGAGGGTGACGGTCACGGTCACCAGGACGCCCAGCTTGATCTTGATCGAGGAGAGGCGGTCGAGCGGGCGCAGGTCCGGCAGGCGACCCGCGTGGCGTGGCGTGCTCACCTCAGCCCTCGGCTGGCTCGAAGGCGTAGCCCACCCCGTGCACCGTACGGATCAGGTCGGCGCCGAGCTTGCGGCGCAGCGCCTTGACGTGCGAGTCCACGGTCCTGGTGCCGCTCGCGTCGACCCAGTCCCAGACCTCGGCGAGCAGCCGCTCCCGGGTGAGCACGGTGCGCGGCGAGGTCGCGAGCGTCACCAGGAGGTCGAACTCGGTGGGGGTGAGATGGATCTCGGCCCCGTTGCGCGAGACGCGACGCTGGGCCCGGTCGACCTGGACGTCACCGACCTGGAGCGGGGGCTCGCCCGCGCCGACGTCGCTGGCCTGGGACGAGCGCTCGACCCGACGCAGCAGGGCCTTGGTGCGCGCGACCAGCTCGCGCATCGAGAACGGCTTGGTCATGTAGTCGTCGGCGCCGACCCCGAGACCCACGAGCATGTCCGTCTCGTCGTCGCGGGCGGTCAGCATGATCACGGGGACGGGGCGGTCGTGCTGGATCCGCCGGCACACCTCGAGCCCGTCGATGCCGGGGAGCATCACGTCGAGGATCACGACGTCGGGTCGTGCGCGGGCTGCGGCCTCGACGCCGGCCGGCCCGTCCGAGGCGATCTCGACCTGCCAGCCCTCGGCCGCCATGCGGTGCGCGATCGCGGTGGCGATCGCGGGCTCGTCCTCGACGACCAGCACGGTGGTCTCTGCTGCGGGGCCTGCTGCGGCTGCCATGGCCCCAGACTGGCACAGCCCCGTCCACCTCTGGGACGTACGTCGCTTGGTTCCTGGCCCGCGAGCCGTTACTGTTTCGTGATCACCTCACGGAAAGACCCGGCACGCCCGTGTGCCGAGTCCTCCTCGGGGGTGCGCCCCCGTCCGGGGGATGAACCTGGTCATCGAGCACTGGTCTGCCGCGCCGCGGCCGACGTCGGAGGTCCTGTGGAGTCTGAGCGGTCGCGATCACCGCAGACCTCGGTGACCTCTCGACGCGAGCTCCGCCCGACCCCGAGTCGTGGAGCGGCCACGTCGCGGAAGCCCGGCCTCCGCGCGAGCCGCTGGGTCCCACGTACCGCCGTCCTCACGGCCCTCGCGACCGCGACCATCGGGCTCCCGGTCGCCGACGCCCTCAGCCCCGAGGACCAGGTGCCCAACCCCGTCGCGCAGACGGTCGACGACGGGTACCCCTCGGCTCACGAGGTCCTCTCCTCGTTGACCCTGCAGACCACCCCGACCTCGCTGCTGGCCGCCGTGCAGGGCGTGAGCCAGGTGTCGGGCGGCTCGAGCCGCTCTCTCGAGCGTGATCCTCTCCCGGGCTGCGACGGCCAGCCTCGGCCGGGCGGGGCCAACGGGCAGATCCCCGCCTCGGACCTCTGCACGCTGTGGGACGGCAACCACATGCTGCGTGGGGACGCGGCCGTGGCGATCGCCGAGCTCAACCAGAACTTCCGCGCCGTCTTCTCGCGGGACCTCTGCCTGACGGACTCCTACCGCACCCTCGCCTCGCAGCGTCGTCTCATCTACCAGAAGCCCGGTCTGGCGGCCACGCCCGGCCGGAGTAACCACGGCTGGGGCCTCGCGGTCGACCTCTGCTCGAGCGAGACCGGCAGCAGCACCGTGATGCAGTGGCTCCTGGAGAACGGCCCGACCTACGGCTGGGACAACCCGGACTGGGCCCGCAGCGGCGGGTCCGGCCCCTACGAGCCCTGGCACTGGGAGTACTTCCCGGGCACCGACAGCATGGGCAGCACCAACGGCTGACGTGCCGCCGTCTCGCTGACCTGCGTGCCGACGTCGAGCTGACCCGGCCCCCTGCGGGTCCCGCCTCTCCCGACGCCCTCGAGGCGCCCCGCTCAGAGCAGGGTCGCGCCCCAGGTCACCTCGTGGCTCGCGCCGGGCTCGAGCCGCACCAGCCGGTCGCCGGTGCGGAAGGCGTCAGCGACGCAGCTCATCGGTTCGGCAGCCAGGCCGGTCCGACGGACCTCGACGGCGCTCAGGTGGTCGCCCGAGCACACCTGCCAGGTGTCCATCGACTCGTCCATCCAGATCGCTGCCGTCCGCCCGTCCGAGCCCGTGAGCCGCACCCAGGACAGCCCCTGCTCGTCGCGCAGGACGTCCACGAAGGCATCGTCCAGGTCGAGCCCCACCATGCTGCGCGTCTCGCGCAGGTCGTAGGGCCCCGCGGCCGGCTCGGTGCCCGTGGGCAGCAGCCGGTCGTCGACCGTGACCCTGGTGCGGGCGTCGAGGCTCATCGTGCACTCGTCGAGGGTGCCCGGGCCGGGGGACAGCCAGGGGTGGAAGCCCACGCCGTACGGCGCCGCGGCGGCACCGAGGTTGGTCGCGACGGTCTGCACGTGCAGACCGGTGGCGGTCAGTCGGTACGTCACGCGCAGCAGCAGGTCGAAGGGGTAACCACCGCTCGGGGCGAGGCGCAGCTCGAGCGTGACCGCCTGACCGTCCCGGTGGGCGGCGTCGACCTCGGGCAGCACCGTCCAGCGCTGCCACATCGCGAGCCCGTGCAGGGCCGTGCCTCGCTCGGGCTCGCTGAGGTCGAGCTGCCGCTCGACGCCGTCCCAGGTGTACCGGCCGTCGCGGATGCGGTTGGGCCAGGGCGCGAGCACGGCTCCGTGCCCCGCGGGGGCGGGCTGGTCCTCGTCGAACGGGGTGAACACGTCACGCCCGTCGACGGCGTACCGCCGCACCTTGGCCCCGACGTCGGTGACGACGGCCTCCTGGTCGTCCAGGGCGATCCTGATCTGGTGCCCCGAGAGGGGGGCCGGGGTGGTCGAGGACGGCTTCGCGGTGCTCACCCGAGAACGCTATCCGACCTCGTCGGCCGCGTCCTCGAGACGGGCCGAGAGGTCGTCGACCTGCTCGCTCAGGGCCTCGAGGGCCCGCGCCAGCACACCGTCGGCCCCGGCCGCCGCCTCGTCGATCGAGCCCGCGGCCTGGTCGAGGGAGGCCCGTGCCTTCTCGAGGGCCTCGACCTCGGCGGCGGGGTCCGCACCCGCGGCGACCCGGTCCAGAGCCGCGCGCGCCTCCTCGACCGCCGTGCCCGTCCGCTCGGCGGCCTCGCGGGCCCGCTCGCGGGTGCCCTCGTCGATCCCCGCGCCGTCGATCCCGGACTCGACGTCCTCGAGGGCGCCGCGGGCGTCCCCGATACCCTGCTCGATCTGCTCGCTGAGGCGTGAGAGGTCGGGGCTCTCGCCCTCGAGCACGCCGCAGCCGGCCAGGAGCAGCAGCGCCAGGGTTCCTGCCGACGCGGTGCGCCAGCCGACCGGGGGCCGAGCCGTGGCGCACGCAGCAGGTGTGGTGGACGGAGTCGTCACCGGAGGCTCCTCGTCGTGGGGGAGGTCCATTGTGACGCGCGACGGCCCGGCCTGACGAGCAGGCCGGGCCGTCGCGTCTGGAGGTGTGCCCGTTCGCGCGACCGAACGGGCACACCCGGTGCGTCAGGAGGTGGAGACAGCCTCCTGGGCGGACTGCCCCTCCGCCCCTGCCGCCGTGCGCCGGGAGCGCACGTCCTGGAGCGACGTCCCGTAGTACGCCGCAGTCATGAGGTCCTTCATGTCGTCCAGCATGGGCATGCGGGGGTTGGCCGGAGCGCACTGGTCCTCGTACGACCGCATCGCGAGGTCGTCGAGCTTGCCGATGAAGCGGTGCTCCTCGACGCCCTGGGCCGCGAAGGAGGCCGGGATGCCGACCTTGTCGCGCAGCTCCTCGATCGCCCGGGCGTAGGACTCGACGCCCTCGGCCGGGGTCGAGGCGGGCAGCCCCAGGGTCTTGGCGATCTCCTGGAACCGCTCGGGGGCCACGTAGTGCTCGTACTTGGGCCAGCTGGTCAGCTTGGTCGGGACCGTGCCGTTGTACCGGATGACGTGCGGCAGGAGGGTCGCGTTGGTCCGCCCGTGCACCAGGTGGAAGGTCGAGCCGATCGTGTGGGCCATGGCGTGGACGATGCCCAGGAACGCGTTGCCGAAGGCCATCCCGGCGATCGTGCCGGCGTTGTGCATCTTCTCGCGGGCCTGCACCGCGGCCTCGCCACCGGTGACCGACTCCTCGAGGTTCTCGAAGATGAGCCGGATGGCGTGCAGGGCCATGCCGTCGGTGAAGTCGTTGGCGTAGACCGACACGTAGGCCTCGGTCGCGTGGGTCAGGGCGTCGAAGCCCGAGTCCGCGGCGAGGGAGGCGGGCATCTTGCCGGTCAGCGCCGGGTCGATGATCGCGACGGTCGGCGTCAGCGCGTAGTCCGCGAGCGGGTACTTCACGCCGGTCTTCTCGTCGGTGATGACGGCGAAGGGGGTGACCTCCGCGCCGGTCCCCGAGGTGGTCGGGATGCAGACGAG
The DNA here is from genome assembly GCF_017565425.1 of Actinotalea soli. GTDB lineage: Bacteria > Actinomycetota > Actinomycetes > Actinomycetales > Cellulomonadaceae > Actinotalea > Actinotalea soli. Next base: position 782,104 of record NZ_JAGEMK010000001.1, on the reverse strand, counting down.
CTTGGCCTTGGCCCCCAGGGTCGGGAACTTGAAGGCGCGCTTGCGCACGTCGAAGAACTTCTCGCGCATGTCGGCGAAGACGATCTCGGGGTGCTCGTACCGCAGCCACATCACCTTGGCGGCATCCATCGGCGAGCCACCGCCCAGAGCGATGATCGTGTCCGGGTTGAACTCGCGCATCTGCTCCGCGCCCCGGTCGACCGAGGCGATGGTCGGCTCGGGCTCGATGTTGTCGATGATCTGCAGCGCGATCTTCTCGCCGCGGCGGCCGAGCACGTCCAGGACCTTGTCGACGAAGCCCAGCTTCGTCATGGTGGCGTCGGTCACGACCGTCACCCGGTGGATGTCGGGCATGTCGGCGAGGTAGCGGATCGCGTTCGGCTCGAAGTACGTCTTGCCGGGGACCTTGAACCACTGGAGGTTGTTGTTGCGTCGGCCGATCCGCTTGATGTTCACGAGGTTGACCGCCGAGACGTTGTTGGAGACCGAGTTCGCGCCGTAGCTGCCGCACCCGAGGGTGAGGGAGGGGACGAAGGCGTTGTAGATGTCGCCGATGCCGCCGTGCGAGCTGGGGGAGTTCCAGATGACCCGGACCGCCTTGACGCGGCTGCCGAACTCCTCGACGAGGGCGGTGTCCTCGGAGTGGATGGCCGCGCTGTGACCCAGGCCGTCGAACTCGACCATCTGCTCGGCGAGCTGCATGCCGTGCTCGCGGGACTCGGCACGCAGGACGGCGAGCACCGGGGCGAGCTTCTCGCGGGTGAGCGGCTCGGCCGGGCCCACGTGGCTGACCTCGGCCAGCAGGATCGAGGTGTCCGCGGGGACGGTGAAGCCGGCCTGCTCGGCGATCCAGACCGGGCTCTGCCCGACGACGGAGGCGTTGAGCTTGGCTCCGGCGCAGTTGGCGGACTCGGCCTCGACCCCGAAGATGAAGCGCTCGAGCATCGTCTTCTGCTCGGGCGTGCACCGGTACGCGTGCAGCACGTCGAACTCGGCGAGCGCGGCGTCGTAGATCTCGGCGTCGAGGATGACGGCCTGCTCGGAGGCGCAGACCATGCCGTTGTCGAAGCACTTGGACATGACCACGTCGTTGACCGCTCGCTTGAGCTTGGCCGACTTCTCGATGTAGGCGGGTACGTTGCCTGCGCCGACCCCGAGGGCGGGCTTCCCGCAGGAGTAGGCCGCCTTGACCATGGCGTTGCCGCCGGTCGCGAGGATGAGTGCCACACCCGGGTGGTTCATGAGCTCGTTGGTCGCCTGGATCGAGGGCTGCTCGACCCACTGGACGCAGTGCTCGGGGGCGCCTGCGGCGACGGCCGCGTCCCGGACGATGCGTGCAGCCGCGACGGAGCACTCCTGGGCCGAGGGGTGGAAGGCGAAGATGATCGGGTTGCGCGTCTTGATCGCGATGAGCGCCTTGAAGATCGCGGTCGAGGTCGGGTTGGTCACCGGGGTGACCCCGCAGATCACGCCCACGGGCTCGGCGATCTCGACGATGCCGTTGAGGTCGTCCCGTCCGACGATGCCCACGGTCTTGAGGCTGGCCATCGAGTTGGTCACGTGCTCGCAGGCGAAGATGTTCTTGACGGCCTTGTCCTCGAAGACCCCGCGGCGGGTCTCGGCGACAGCCAGCTTGGCCAGCTCGCCGTGCTGGTTGAGGGCGGCGACCGACGCCTTCTTGACGATGTGGTCGATGTCGGCCTGGGTGAAGGACGCGTAGGCCGCGAGGGCCTTGCTCGCACCGGCGACGAGGTCGTCGATGGGTGAGGTCCCGGCCGGCGCGGCGGGCTCGGCCGCAGGCGCGGCAACCGGAGGCGTCGCGGCCTCGGTGGTGGCCGCGGCGGCCTCGGTGGACGTGGTGGCTCGTGCTCGTCGTGCACTCACGGGAGGCTCCCGGTCATCTCGCAGTGTGTGGTGGAGGATCACCGTTGACCCACTGATGACGCTAGGCGTCCAGGGGGCGCGGCGCGTGTGTCAAAGGTCCTGCGGGACCTTCGTCCAGGGGCTGGCACTCGCGGGTCGAGAGTGCTAAAACATGAGCTGTAGCCCCTCGTACGGAGGCCCGGGAAGGTGGGACCTCCGTCGGGTCAGCACCGCGCCCCGGAGGGTCCGGGGCGCCACGTGAGGAGGTGTTCCGCGTGGCTACTCGATTCGACCCCTTCACCGACACCGCCCGGTGGATGGACCAGCTGCTCGGCAGCGCTCGCGAGGCTCCGGCATCAGCCCCGACGATGCCGATGGACCTGTACCGTGCGGGCGACCACTACGTGCTGCACGTCGACCTGCCGGGGGCCGACCCCGGCAGCGTGGATGTCAACGTCGAGGACAGCACGCTGACGATCCGCGCCCAGCGCACGGCCCGGACCGAGGCCGACGTCCAGTGGCTGGCCCGCGAACGGGCGTCGGGCACCTACGTCCGTCAGCTCACGGTGGGCCGCGGCCTCGCCCTCGACGACGTCGACGCGAGCTACGCCGACGGCGTGCTGACGCTGACCATCCCGGTGGCCGAGGAGGCCCGTCCGCGCCGCATCGAGATCCGGCACGCCGCGACCGGAGCCACGGCCATCGGAGGCTCGGAGCAGGTCAGCGAGGAGGAGTCGGCGGGCTGAGCTCGCTGAGGTGGCGGCCCAGCCTGGCGGCCGCCTCGACGACCATCGGGCGGGGCATCGCGAGGTTCAGCCGGACGAAGCCCCGCCCGACGGTCCCGCAGTCCGCGCCGTCCGTCACCGCGACCCCCGTGGCGCGCAGCACCCCCCGGGCGAGCCCGGCCCCGGGGGCCGTGGCCGCCGGGCCCAGGGCCTCCCTGAGGTCGAGCCAGGCCAGGTAGGTCCCCTCGGGCGGTCGGTAGGCGACCTGCGGCGCCTCCCGGCGGAGTGTCTCGAGCAGGACGGCGCGGTGGTCGTCGAGGCGGTGCAGCAGCTCGCCGAGCCAGGTCCCGCCGTCACGGTAGGCCGCGGTGTTGGCCACGACACCCAAGGTCGAGGCGCCGTGGGTCGAGAGCTTGTCGTGGGTGTCCCACACCCGGGCGTCGGCCTCGTTGCTCAGGATCACCTGCGCGCACTTGAGGCCGGGCACGTTCCAGGCCTTGGAGGCCGAGGTCGCGGTGACCGTGTGGCCGGCGGCGGCGCTGCTCGTCGACGCGTAGGGGACGTGCCGGTGACCCGGGTGCACGATCGGGGCGTGGATCTCGTCGGCGAAGACCCGTCCGCCGTGGCGCTCGACGACGGTCGTGATCCCGCGCATTTCCTCGACGGTCAGCACCCGGCCGGTGGGGTTGTGGGGGTTGACCAGGACGAGCAGGCCACCGCCCTGCCGGAAGGCGTCGTCCAGGGCCTCGAGGTCGAGGGTGGGGCGCCCCTCCGCGCTGGTCATCGGCACCTGCAGGACCTGCCGCCCCCACGCCTCGGGGGCGGTGACGAACGGCATGTAGGCCGGGGTCGGCAGGATGACCGCGCTGCCGGTGGGGGAGTGGTGCTCGACCGTGACCCGCAGGGCCTCGAGCACGTCGGCGACAGGGTGGATGCGCCCCGGGGCGACCTCCCACCCGTAGCGGTCGTGGTGCCAGGCGGCGCAGGCCTCGCCGAGGCGGCGGCGCAGGGCCGGCGGGAGGTAGCCCAGCTGCTCGGTGCGTACGGCCTCGTGCAGGGCGGCCGTGACCGCCGGTGCCGTCCCGAGGTCGGACTCGGCCACCCAGGCGGCGATCTCGGCCGGCAGGGCGGTCCACTTGAGGCTGCCCCGGCGCCGCAGCTCGGCGGCGCCGGGGGCCTCGTAGGCGTCGCTGGAGCTCATCACCGCAACCTAGCGCCGCCCGGGGGCTCCGAGGACGTCAGACGTCGCCCCGCCACGCGCCGGTCTCGGAACCGCGCGACTCGATGAACTCCTTGAACTTCTTGAGGTCCTTCTTGACCTGGTGGTCGTCGAGGGAGACCGCGGCACCGAGCTTCTCGGCGAGGGACTCGGTCTCCCAATCGATCTGCACCATGACCCGGGTGGTCGTGTCACTGATCCGGTGGAAGGTGACCACGCCGGCGTGGGTCTTGCCGTCGGTGCTGGTCCAGGCCACCCGCTCGTCGGGGTGCTGCTCGGTGATCTTCGCGTCGAACTCGCGCTCGACCCCGCCGATCGAGGTCTTCCAGTGCGTGTGGGTCTCGTCCTGCTGGGTGACGCTGTCCACGCCGCCCATGAACTGGGGGAAGGACTCGAACTGGGTCCACTGGTTGTACGCCGTCCTGACGGGGACGTCGACGTCGATCGACTGCTCGACGTTAGGCATCGCGACCTCCTGAGAGTTGGTTGCCGCCACGGTAGGTCGGTGCGTCAGGATCCGCGCGGCGAGACCGTACGGCCGAGCGCAGGGCGCCGTGCGGTCCACGACCCCACCGCCTCATCGGCGGGCGGGTGACGAGGAGGGCCGTCGGTACGTCGAACGGGTGAATTTCGGCCGTGGGAGGGGGCAGCCTTTGCGGGGATGTCCGGATTGTGGCAACCTGTCCATGTCAGCGAAAAGGGCAAACCCACCGCGAGGTGGGGACGCAAAGCCACCGGGACCCCAGGGGTCGGCCGGGCTCACCGAACGACAGGAGCAGACCATGTCGCCTCAGATCTCTACCCACTCCACCACGCAGGACGCGCCCGGAGCCCTCCTCACGCCGTCGGAGGTGGCCAGCATGTTCCGTGTCGACCCCAAGACCGTCACCCGGTGGGCCAAGGCCGGCAAGCTCTCGGCCATCCGCACCCTCGGCGGGCACCGCCGGTACAGCGAGGCCGAGGTCCGTAGCCTGCTCGCCGGCGTGCCGCAGCCCCGTCCCACCGAGGACTGAGCTCCTCGGTCCCGCCGAGGACCGACCCCTTCGCTCGACCAGAGCCCCGTCGACCCCCGGTCGGCGGGGCTCTGGTCTGCTCCGGTTGCGGCTCGGCGAGGTCCGAGGATGATCTCTCCCGGCAGATCTCGCCGGCCCGTCCGCGTGGCGCGCGCCGCCGCCCGGCGAGGACAGATCGACGGGCGGGCCCGCGGGCGCGTCGAGGAGGCAGCATGCGCTCAGCCGTCCACCGGCTGCACGACTCCCTGGGCCTGCGGACCGGGACGACGATCTTCACGGCCTCGGCCGTGGTCATCGCCGCCTTCGTCATCACGACGATCCTCTTCACGACCCAGGTGGACGCCTTCTTCGCCGGGCTCACGGGCTGGCTCCTGGAGAACCTGGGCTGGTTCTACGTCCTGGGCGTGACGGTGTTCCTGGCCTTCCTCGTCTACATGGCGGCGAGCCGGTTCGGGCGGGTCCGTCTCGGCCCCGACGACGAGGGGCCGGAGCACTCGGGGCTCAGCTGGTTCGGCATGCTCTTCGCCGCCGGGATCGGGACCATCCTCATGTTCTGGGGGGTGGCCGAACCGATCAACCACCTCGCCAACCCACCGATGCAGGACGTCGAGGCGGGGTCGGCCGCGGCCTTCGAGCAGGCCATGGCGTTCACCCTCTACCACTTCGGTCTGCACACCTGGACGATCTTCACGCTCCCGGCGCTGTGCTTCGCCTACTTCATGTACAAGCGGAACCTCCCGCCGCGGGTGAGCTCGATCTTCCACCCCCTGCTCGGCGACCGGATCCACGGCCCCCTCGGTGCGGTGATCGACGTCACGGCGATCGTCGGGACGATGTTCGGGGTCGCGGTCTCGGTGGGCCTCGGCACCCTGCAGATCAACAGCGGGCTGGCCTCCCTCTTCGGGATCGAGGAGAGCCGCCTGGTCCAGATCCTCATCATCGGTGCCGTGACCGCGATCGCCGTGATCTCCGTCGGGGTCGGCCTCGACCGGGGGATCAAGCGGCTCTCCAACTTCAACATCGTCGTCGCCGTCGGGCTCCTGTGCTTCGTCGTGGTGACGGGCCCGACGCTGTTCCTGCTCCAAGGGACGATCGAGTCGGTCGGCACCTACCTCGCGTGGCTTCCCGAGCTGGCCTTCTGGAACGACACGATCGCCGGCAGCGGCTGGCAGAACAGCTGGACGGTCTTCTACTGGGCCTGGACGATCTCCTGGTCGCCCTTCGTCGGGATCTTCATCGCCCGCATCTCCCGGGGACGGTCGATCCGCCAGTTCGTCATCGGTGTGCTGGCCGTCCCGGTGTCCTTCAGCGTGATCTGGTTCGGCGTGTTCGGGTGGGGCTCCTACGACATCGAGCGGCAGGACCCCGGTGCCCTGACCGGCCCGGTGGTGGACGACGGCGACATCCCTGGTGCCCTGTTCGTGTTCCTCGAGAACTACCCTCTTTCGACGGTGATGTCCGTCATCGCGATCATGCTGGTCATCGTGTTCTTCACCACCTCGGTGGACTCGGCGGCCCTCGTCATGGACACCATCGCCAACGGTCACGAGGACCCCGCACCGACCCGTCAGCGCGTCTTCTGGGCGCTGTGCGTCGCCCTCGTCGCGGGCACCCTGCTGGGTGCCACGGGCGCAGGCGGGCTCGAGGCCCTGCAGCAGGTCATCATCGTCGTCGGACTGCCCTTCTTCGTCATGGGCTACGTCATGATCTACAGCCTTCTGCGCGCCCTCAAGGAGGACGCCGGGGAGCGCCAGCCCCTGCGGACCAAGCGGTGGCGCAAGGTGCTGCCTCCGCAGGAGGCAGCCCGGCGCGAGGAGGAGGAGCGGGAGCAGGAGCAGGCCCAGGCCGGTCGTCGCGGCCCGCTGCTGAGCAAGACCGACAGCGCTCCCCGGGACGTGCCGACCGGGAGCGAGAAGGAGAGCTGAGTCCCGAGGGCTCGCGCGGCCCAGCCGGCTCGGCGGGGCCGTACCGTAGCCAGGTGCGATCACCTCGGCTCCTCGCGGCTGGTGCAGCCCTCGTGGTCCTCCTGGCCCTGGTGGTACGGGGCGAGAGCGAGCCTCGGCAGCCCGTGCCCGTCGTGCTGCCCCCGGCCGACCAGCCGTTCGACTACCAGCTCGGTGGGGCCCACCCGCCTCCGCCCGAGGTGCAGATGGTCGTCCGCGACAGCACGGAGCCCGCGCTGCCCGGGTACTACTCGGTGTGCTACGTCAACGGTTTCCAGACCCAGCCCGGCGCGGACTGGCCCGAGCGGCTCGTCGTGCACGACACCACGGGCCGGCCCGTCGTGGACCCTGACTGGCCCGACGAGCAGATCCTCGACCTCTCGACCGCCGACCGCCGCGACGAGGTGGCGGCTCGCGTCCAGCGCTCGGTCGACGCCTGCGCGGCCGCCGGCTACGACGCGGTCGAGCTCGACAACCTGGACTCCTACACCCGGGCGCAGGGGGCTTTCGGGCTCGAGGAGTCTGTGGCGCTCGCGACCGCCCTCACCGAGCACGCCCACGGTCGCGGGCTCGCCGTCGGCCAGAAGAACACCCCGGAGCTGGGGTCCCGCGGACCAGAGGAGATCGGGTTCGACTTCGCGGTGACCGAGCAGTGCGACCGCTACGACGAGTGCGACGTCTACGCAGCGACCTTCGGCTCGCAGGTCTACGACGTCGAGTACGAGCACGACCTGCGCGGCACGGCGGACGCCGTGTGCGCCAGGGCCGAGGGTGGGCCGAGCACGATCGTGCGGGACCTCGGGCTCGTGCCCGCCGGGAGCCCGGGGTACGCCTACCGCGCCTGCTGAGCGGCCGCCGGGGCTCGCTCGCCGGGCTGGACCTGTCACGACGAAGCCCCGGTCACCGTGGTGGTGACCGGGGCTTCGACCGGTGCCCGCGGCAGGAATCGAACCTGCGGCCTTCTGCTCCGGAGGCAGACGCTCTATCCCCTGAGCTACGCGGGCGGGGCGGTGCAGAACACTACCAGCCCTCGCTGGTCCGGGACGACGCCCTCACCCCGCCTGCTCCTCGGCTGCCAGGTCCACCTGGTCGGTGCCGATGAGGTCGGAGAGGTAGTCGTCGATCTCAGCCATGGCGCTGACCGCGTCCGCGCCCGCGATGGCCTCGACCAGGGCGTCGTGGGAGTCGTCGTCGTGCACGGGGTGCTCGAAGTTGAAGCGGATGTTCTCGCCGATGGCGTCCTGGAGGTTCTCGTAGAGCGCGAGGAGGACAGGGTTGTGCGCGGCCTGGGCGATGGTGCGGTGGAGCGCGAGGTCGGCGGTGACCATCGCGTCGAGCTCGCCGCTCGCGTAGGCCGAGGCGCGGGTGTCCCGCAGCCTGCGCAGCTCGGTGACCTGCTCGGGGGTGCGGCGCTGCGCAGCGAGCCGCGCGGCCTCGACCTCGAGGCTGCGCCGCACCTCGAGGACGTCGCGCTGGTGGGCGCCCGCGATCTGGCGGCCCATCGCGTTGCCCAGCTCGGAGTTCGAGAGCACGTAGGTCCCTGAGCCCTGCCGACGCTCGAGCATCCCGGCGTGCACCAGCGACTGGACCGCCTCGCGCACGGTGTTGCGCCCGACGCCGATGAGCTCGGTCAGCTCGGGCTCGGCGGGGATGCGCGTGCCGACCTCCCACGCGCCCGAGGTGATCTGCTGGCGCAGGCGGCCGACGGCGAGGTCGATCAGGTTGGTGCGGCGGGTCATCCCATCTCCGGGTGTGAGGCGTGAGAGGCAGTCAACACCGAGCGACCCCCTCGGCGCATCTCTCACGGGATGGAGGATGATGGTCCTGATGCCAGCTCCTCCGCCCGTGCCCGCCCCGTGGCGCGGACGCATCCTCGTGCTGCTGGGGATCCTGCTCGTCGCCCTGAACCTGCGGATCGCGGTCGCCTCGGTCTCGCCGATCCTCGACGTCGTGCGGCGGGACGTGGCCCTCTCCGCCGCCGAGGCCGGGCTCCTGGGCACCGTCCCGGTGGTGTCCTTCGCCCTGTTCGGCTCCCTCGCCCCGCTCGTGGCGCGCAGGATCGGGCTCGAGCCCAGCCTGGTCCTGGCGATGCTCCTCTCGGCCGCGGGCGAGGTGGTGCGCTCGACCACCGAGACCTCGGCCGGATTCCTGGGGTGGTCGGTCATCGCCCTGGCCGGCATGGGCATGGGCAACGTCCTCCTCCCGCCGACGGTCAAGCGCTACTTCCCGGACCGGATCGGGCCGGTCACGGCCCTGTACTCGGTCAGCATGGCGATCAGCACGGCGACCCCGCCGCTGCTCGCGGTGCCGCTCGCGGCCTCGCTGGGCTGGAGGGTCTCGCTCGGCTCCTGGGCCGTCGTCGCCCTCGTCGCGACCGTCCCGTGGCTGGTCGTCGTGCTGCGGTCGGTCCTCGCCCGGGGCGCCCTGCGGGAGATCCTGCGCCGCGCCCCGCAGGACACCCCCGCGCTCGCCTCGCGTCACCGGGGTGCCGGTCGGGTCTGGCGCAGCCCGCTCGCGTGGGCCCTCGCGGTGACCTTCGGCATGAACTCGCTCAACACGTACGTGCTCCTCGCGTGGCTGCCCCAGATGCTCGTGGACGTCGGCCTGGGGGCCGAGGTCGGCGGCCTGTGGCTCGCTCTCTTCGCGATCCTGGGGCTGCCGGCCTCGCTCGTGGCCCCGATGCTCGCGGTCCGCGTGCGCAACCCGTTCGTCGTCGTCGCGGTCTTCGCCTCGTGCTTCGTCCTGGGGTACCTGGGACTGTGGCTCGCCCCGCTCGCCGCCCTGCCCGTCTGGATGGTGCTGCTGGGTCTCGGGCCGGGCACCTTCCCGCTCCTGCTCGCCCTGATCAACCTGCGCACCCGCACCTCGGCGGGGGCCTCGTCGCTCTCGGGGTTCGCGCAGGGGGTCGGCTACGCCCTCTCCGCGGCGGGGCCCGTGCTCGCGGGGGTGCTGCACGAGGCGACCGGCGGGTGGGCGGCGACCTTCGCGATGCTCCTCGCCACGGTGGGGGTGCTGGTCGTCGCGGGGGCCGTGACCTGTCGCCCCGTGATGCTCGAGGACACCTGGCTCCCACGCACCCGGTCGTGACCCGGCAGCGACCGTGGCCGCGCGCAGGGGCACGGCGCAGGGGTCCGGCGCGGCTCGGTACCCTGGCCGGGTGACCCCTGCTGAGCTCTCCGCGGCGCTGCGCGCCCTGCTGACCGACGCCGTCGACGACGGCACGCTCCCGCTCTCCCCGGCGGACCTGCCGGCCACGGTCACGGTCGAGCGACCCCGGTCGCGCGAGCACGGGGACTGGGCGACCAACGTCGCGATGCAGCTCGGCAAGAAGGCCGGCATGTCTCCCCGTGCCCTGGCCGAGCTGCTCCAGGCTCGACTGCTCGCCCTGCCCGGGGTCAGCGCCGTCGAGGTCGCCGGCCCGGGGTTCCTCAACATCACCCTGGACGCCGCCGCGGCGGGTGAGCTCGCCCGTACCGTCGTCGAGGCCGGGACCGGCTTCGGGCGCAACGAGACCCTCGCGGGCCAGCGCATCAACCTCGAGTTCGTCTCGGCCAACCCGACCGGGCCCATCCACATCGGCGGGGTCCGCTGGGCCGCCGTCGGCGACTCCCTCGCACGGATGCTCGAGGCCTCAGGAGCCCAGGTCACCCGGGAGTACTACTTCAACGACCACGGTGCTCAGATCGACAGGTTCGCCCGGTCGCTCCTCGCACGGGCGAAGGGCGAGGAGGCCCCTGAGGACGGGTACGGCGGGCAGTACATCAGCGAGATCGCCGAGGCCGTCACCGAGCGCCGGCGTGCCGAGGGCCTGCCGGCGCCGCTCACCCTCCCGCAGGACGAGGCCCAGGAGGTCTTCCGGGCGGTCGGTGTCGACCTGATGTTCACCGAGATCAAGGAGCGCCTGCACCAGTTCGGCGTCGACTTCGACGTCTACTTCCACGAGGACTCGTTGCACTCCTCGGGTGCTGTCGAGCGTGCCGTGGCTCGGCTGCGCGAGCTCGGTCACATCTTCGAGGCCGAGGGCGCGACCTGGCTGCGGACCACCGACTTCGGTGACGACAAGGACCGCGTCATCCTCAAGTCCGACGGCCACGCGGCGTACATCGCGGGGGACCTCGCCTACTACCTGGACAAGCGCGAGCGGGGCTTCGACCGGGTCATCATCATGCTCGGGGCCGACCACCACGGGTACATCGGCCGGATGATGGCCATGTGCGCGGCCTTCGGCGACACCCCGCACGTGAACCTCGAGATCCTCATCGGTCAGCTGGTCAACCTGGTGCGCGAGGGCCAGCCGGTCCGGATGTCCAAGCGTGCGGGCACCGTGGTGACGATCGACGACCTGGTCGACGCGGTCGGCGTGGACGCGGCCCGCTACTCCCTGGCACGGTCCTCGACCGACTCGATGATCGACCTCGACCTCGACCTGCTGACCAGGGCCAGCAACGAGAACCCGGTCTTCTACGTCCAGTACGCCCACGCCCGGACCGTCAGCGTGGGGCGCAACGCCGGGGAGCTCGGGGTGAGCCGTGCCGACGGGTTCGACCCGGCCCTGCTCGACCACACGACCGAGTCGACGCTGCTCGCGGCCCTGGGCGAGTTCGGCCGGGTGGTCGCCCAGGCGGCCGAGCTGCGTGAGCCGCACCGCGTGGCCCGGTACCTCGAGGAGCTCGCCGGTGCCTACCACAAGTGGTACGACCAGCGCCGGGTCACCCCCTTCGGGGACGAGCAGGTCACCGACACCCACCGCACCAGGCTCTGGCTCAACGACGCCACCCGCCAGGTGCTGGCCAACGGCCTCGGGCTGCTCGGGGTGAGCGCCCCGGAGCGGATGTGAGCGTCGAGCGGACCGCCCTGGCCGGGGCGTCGGGGCGACCCGTGCCGCCCGTGCTCGACCCGGCGCTCTGGCCGAGCACCGCCCTCGTCGACGAGGCCGGGGTGGTCGCCGTCGGCGGGGTGCCCGTGACCGACCTGGTCGCCGAGCACGGCTCGCCGCTCTACGTCCTCGACGAGGCCGACCTGCGGTCCCGGGCCCGCGCCTACCGGGAGGCCTTCGTCGCGGCCTTCGCCGAGATCGGCGCCGAGGTCGACGTCTACTACGCGGGCAAGGCCTTCCTGAGCGTCGCGGTCGCGCGGTGGATGCACGAGGAAGGGCTGCGGATCGACACCGCGACGGGCGGGGAGCTCGCCGTGGCCCTGCGCGCCGGCGTCCCCGGCGCGGAGATCGGCCTGCACGGGAACAACAAGTCCGACGAGGAGCTCGAGCGAGCCCTGGCAGCGGGCGTCGGCCGCATCGTCCTGGACTCCCTCGAGGAGGTCGTGCGGGTGGCTGCGGCGGCCCGGGCCCGCGGGGTGCGCGCCCCGGTCATGGTGCGGGTCACCACGGGGGTGCACGCGGGGGGCCACGAGTACATCTCGACCGCCCACGAGGACCAGAAGTTCGGGCTCTCGATCGCCGGCGGGCAGGCGGAGCGTGCGCTCCACGCGGTCCTGCAGCACCCCGAGCTCGAGCTGGTCGGCATCCACTCCCACATCGGCAGCCAGATCCTCGACCCCGCGGGCTTCGAGGAGGCTGCCCGACGCATCCTCGAGCTGCGCGCGACCCTGGCCACCACCACCGGGCACCTCGTGCCCGAGGTCGACCTGGGTGGTGGCTACGGGATCGCCTACCTGCCGGGCGAGGTGCCCATCGACCCCCAGCAGGTCGCACGGGACGTGGCCAGGACGGTGGCGGCGGTCTGCCGGACCCAGGGGACCTCCGTGCCGCGGATCTCGATCGAACCCGGGCGCGCCGTCGTCGGGCCGGCCGGGATCACGGTCTACACCGTCGGGACGGTCAAGCCGGTGACCTTCACCGACGAGGACGAGTCGCCCCGCACGCGGACCTACGTCTCGGTCGACGGAGGCATGAGCGACAACCTGCGCCCTGCCCTCTACGGGGCCAGGTACCACGCCGTGCTCGCCTCGCGCGGGTCCGTCGCGGACGCGGTCACCTCCCGGGTGGTCGGGAAGCACTGCGAGAGCGGCGACGTCGTCGTGCACGAGGTCGAGCTCCCGGTCGACATCGCGCGGGGGGACCTGCTCGCCGTCCCCGCGACCGGCGCGTACGGCCGCTCGATGGCCTCGAACTACAACATGGTGCCCCGCCCGCCCGTCGTGGCCGTGCGGGACGGCGACGCGAGGGTGCTCGTGCGTCGGGAGACCGAGGACGACCTGCTCGCCCTCGACCTCGGTTGACCGCGTCAGCGGGCGTCGCCGACCGCATGCTGACACCGGGCCCCGCGGGGGACGTGCAGCCGTATCCTGGGGCGGCCCTGCCGGGTGCGGCAGGTGGGGGACGACGGAAGGCGGAGGTCACGTGGCAACCAGAGGACCGGTGCGGGTGGCCGTGCTCGGCTGCGGCGTGGTCGGGACCGAGGTGGTCAGGCTGCTCGTGCAGCAGGCCGAGGACCTCGCAGCCCGCGTGGGCGCCCCGCTCGAGCTCGTCGGCGTCGCGGTACGGGACACGAGCACGCCGCGCGGCGCGGCCGTCGACCCCGAGCTGCTGACCACCGACGCCGAGGGGCTCGTGGACCGCGCCGACGTCGTGGTCGAGGTCATGGGCGGGGTCGAGCCCGCCCGGGCGCTGATCCTGCGGGCCATCGAGCGCGGGGCGGCCGTGGTCACGGCCAACAAGGAGCTGCTCGGCAAGGACGGCCCGACCCTCTACGCAGCCGCCGACGCCGCCGGGACCGACCTGTACTTCGAGGCCGCGGTCGCCGGGGCCATCCCGATCGTGCGCCCCGTGCGCGAGTCCCTCGCGGGGGACCGCATCACCCGGGTGCTCGGCATCGTCAACGGCACCACGAACTACGTGCTCGACCAGATGGCGACCAGTGGCCAGGGCCTCCAGGAGGCGGTGCGTCAGGCCCAGGAGCTGGGCTTCGCCGAGGCCGACCCGACGGCTGACGTCGAGGGCTACGACGCCGCGGCCAAGGCAGCCATCCTCGCGTCGTTGGCCTTCCACACCCGCGTCAGTGCCGCCGACGTGCACCGCGAGGGGATCATGAACCTCACGGCCGACGACGTCGCGCGGGCCGCGACCACCGGTCACGTGCTCAAGCTGCTCGCCATCGCCGAGCGGAGCGGGGACGGCGTGGTCGTGCGCGTCCACCCGGCGCTGCTGCCGCAGTGGCACCCCCTCGCGAGCGTGCGCGGATCCTTCAACGCGGTCTTCGTCGAGGCCGAGGCCGCGGGCGAGCTCATGTTCTACGGGCGCGGGGCAGGCGGGACCCCCACGGCCAGCGCGGTCCTGGGTGACGTCGTCACGGTCGCGCGGAACAAGGTCATCGGGGGCAAGGGACCCATCGAGTCCCGCTACGCGGAGCTGCCGGTGCGCGGGGTCGCCGAGGCGGTCACCCGGTACCAGGTCGAGCTGCGGGTGCGGGACCTGCCCGGGGTGCTCGCCCAGGTGTGGCAGGTCGTGGCCGACCACGGTGTCTCGATCGAGACCGTGCGTCAGTCCCGGGCCGAGGTCTACGGCGACCACGCCGACCTGCTCGTGGTCACCCACGCAGCGACCGACGAGGCGCTCTCGGCCACGGTCGCGGACCTCCAGGACCTCCCGGTGGTCGTCAAGATCCTGTCCGTGCTCCGAGTCGAGGGGGTCTAGGTGGCCCACCAGTGGCGCGGCGTCATCGCCGAGTACGCCGACCGTCTGCCCGCCCACGTCCAGGAGCGGGTCATCACGCTGGGGGAGGGCGGGACCCCCCTGGTCGACGCCTGGTACCTCTCGGAGCGGACCGGCGCGCACGTCCGGCTCAAGGTCGAGGGCATGAACCCCACCGGGTCCTTCAAGGACCGCGGGATGACCACGGCCATCTCCGCGGCGGCGGGGCGAGGCGCCCAGGCGGTCGTGTGCGCCTCGACGGGCAACACCTCGGCCTCGGCCGCCGCCTACGCGACCGCGGCGGGCATGACCTGCGCGGTCCTCGTGCCCGACGGCAAGATCGCGATGGGCAAGCTGAGCCAGGCGGTGGCCCACGGGGCGCGGCTGCTCCAGGTCGACGGCAACTTCGACGACTGCCTGATCGCGGCCCGCAAGCTCGCCGAGGCCTACCCGGTCGAGCTGGTGAACTCGGTCAACCCCGACCGCATCCAGGGCCAGAAGACCGGCGCCTTCGAGGTGGTCGACGCCCTCGGCGATGCCCCGGACGTGCACGTGCTGCCGGTGGGCAACGCGGGCAACATCACGGCCTACTGGGCCGGGTACACGGAGTACGCCGCGAGCGGCCCCGCCAGCCGGACCCCGGCGATGTGGGGCTTCCAGGCTGCCGGTGCCGCCCCGATCGTCCTGGGCCACCCGGTGACCGAGCCCGAGACGGTCGCGACCGCCATCAGGATCGGCAACCCCGCGTCCTGGGACCAGGCCGTCGCAGCCCGTGACGGCTCGGGTGGTCTGATCGAGTCCGTGACGGACGAGGAGATCCTCGACGCCCACCGGGTGCTCGCCGCGCGGTGCGGGGTCTTCGTCGAGCCGGCCTCGGCGGCCGGTGTGGCGGGCCTGCTCCGCCTGGCCGACGAGGGGCGGGTCCCGGCCGGGGCGCAGATCGTCGTGACGGTGACGGGGCACGGACTCAAGGACCCCCAGTGGGCCCTGCGCACGGCCGACGGCTCCGAGGTCGAGCCGGTCCGGGTCCCCGCCGAGGCGATGGCGATCGCCAGCGCCCTCGAGCTCGCCTGAGCCCGGGAAGGTCACCATGCGGCTGGGCAGCGACCACGTGCGGGTCCGGGTGCCGGCGACGAGCGCCAACCTCGGACCGGGCTTCGACGCTCTCGGGCTCGCCCTGGGGCACCACGACGAGATCGAGGTCCGGGCCCTGGGGAGCCCCGAGGTCACGGTCGAGGTGCGTGGAGAGGGTGGCACCGACCTGCCGAGCGGGGAGGACCACCTCGTCGTCCGGGCGATCAGGGCAGCCCTCGACCACGTGGGGGCCCCGCAGACCGGGCTGCACCTGCGGTGCGTCAACGCGATCCCGCACGGGCGCGGCATGGGCTCCTCGGCTGCGGCGGTCGTCGCCGGCATCCTCGTCGCCCGCATGATGATCGCCGACCCGGAGGCCCTCGACGACGCCGAGGTGCTGCGCCTGGCGACCGCCTTCGAGGGCCACCCCGACAACGCCGCGCCCGCGCTCGTGGGGGGCGCGACCATCGCCTGGGAGACACCGACCGGGCCCCGGGCCACCGTGCTGCCCGTGCACCCCGACGTCGAGCCCGTCGTCCTGGTGCCCTCGGTTCGCTGCGCGACCCGCACGGCCCGCGGGGTTCTGCCACCCACGGTGCCGCACCGGGATGCGGCCTTCACGGCGGGGCGTGCGGCGCTGCTCGTGCAGGCGCTCTGCCACGCCCCTGAGCTGCTGCTCGACGCGACCGAGGATCGGCTGCACCAGCAGTACCGCACCGAGGTGCTGCCCACGACCTCCGAGCTGGTCGCGGCCCTGCGTGGCGTGGGTCAGGCGGCGGTCGTCTCAGGGGCGGGGCCCTCGGTCCTGGTCCTCGGTCGGGCGTCGGCGGGGGACCGGGCGCACGAGGTGCGCCGCGAGCTGCTGGCCGGCCTCGTCGGCTCGACGGGAGAGCCTGCCTGGCGTGAGCTGCGGCCCGGGGTCGACTCCCGAGGGGCCCTGGCCGAACGGCTCTGACGGGCTCGCCCGGTCCGCCGGTGGTCGTGGTGGCGCCCGCGGACGCCACCACGAGGGGTGGCCTCGCAGTGGTACCGTGGTCGGCATCCCCCCGGCACCTCGAGCGGAACCGCGCACCCACGGGAGCGCAGGGCTTGTCCGCCGACGGGGACCAAGCCACCTGATGGTCGGGCCTCACGGTCGTCGATCCTCCGTGGCGCGAACAACGATCCGGGCACGGCTCGGACGTCGACCACGCGGCCCATCTCCCCATGTGACGGCCGCCGACGAGGGGGAAGGATCCTTCGTGACAGAGACCATCGAGGCTGCGCAGAGCAGCTCTGCGACCACCGCAGGCGCCAGCAGCCCGTCCCGCAGCGGCGCGTTGTCGTCCCTGCGACTGCCTGAGCTCCAGGCTCTCGCGGCCGAGCTCGGCATGCAGGGCACGGCGGGGATGCGCAAGGGCGATCTGGTGAGCGCGATCCGCGAACGGCGTGCCTCCGGCGGGGACCAGGCCGCGCCTGCCGCCCGTGGCGCGAGCCGCGCCAGCAAGGCCGAGGAGCCCGCGGAGGAGCAGGCCGCCGAGCCGGCCAAGGCCCCGCGCCGGAGCCGGAGCCGGACCCAGGAGCGCCCTGCCGAGGAGCGCCCTGCCCAGGAGGAGCGTGCGTCGCGCTCCGAGGACCGCGCCCCCGAGCGCGGTCACGGCAGCGAGACCCCGGACGAGCGGGCGGCCCGGGCGGCTGAGGCGGCGCGTGCGGTCACGGTCGAGGGCCGGCGCTCACGCCGGGCGGGCCGGGCTGAGGGCGCGCCCGAGCAGAGCAAGGACCAGCACCGCCCCGAGGAGCAGCAGGGCGAGGCCCGCCGCTCCGACGGGGACGACCGTGACCAGGGCCGCGCCAGCCACGGGCAGGACGGCAGCCAGGACCGCGAGGGGCAGGGGCGCGGAGGGCGTGACGGCCAGGCGCGCGACGGCCAGGCGCGTGGTGGCCGGGACAACCAGGGGCTGCGCGACGGTCAGGGCGCTCGCGAGAACCAGGGTGGCCGCAACCGACCGGACGACGGCGAGGACGAGCCCGGTGGGCGCCGCCGTCGGGGCCGCTACCGCGACCGCGACCGCAACAAGCGCCGCGGGAGCCGCACCGGTCAGGACGACCTGCGCGGTGACGAGGACGTCGAGGTCCACGACGACGACGTCCTGCTCCCCGTCGCGGGCATCCTCGACATCAAGGACAACTACGCGTTCGTGCGGACCTCGGGCTACCTGCCGGGGGACAACGACGTGTACGTCTCGATGAACCAGGTCAAGAAGAACGGCATGCGCAAGGGCGACGCCGTCGTCGGAGCCGTCAAGCAGCGCGGCGAGGGCGACCCGCAGCCCCAGGGGCGCAACTCCAAGGTCAACGCCCTGGTGCGCCTGGACTCGATCAACGGCATGTCGCCGGAGGAGTCCCGTGCCCGTGCCGAGTTCGGCAAGCTCACGCCGCTCTACCCGCAGGACCGGCTGCGCCTCGAGACCGAGCCCGGGATCATGACGACCCGGGTCATCGACCTGGTCGCCCCGATCGGCAAGGGTCAGCGCGGCCTGATCGTCTCGCCCCCCAAGGCGGGCAAGACCCTCGTGCTGCAGGCGATCGCCAACGCGATCACCACGAACAACCCCGAGGTCCACCTCATGGTCGTGCTCGTCGACGAGCGCCCCGAGGAGGTCACCGACATGCAGCGCACGGTCAAGGGCGAGGTCATCGCCTCGACCTTCGACAGGCCCGCGGACGACCACACGACCGTGGCCGAGCTCGCCATCGAGCGCGCCAAGCGCCTGGTCGAGCTGGGCCAGGACGTCGTCGTGCTGCTCGACTCGATCACCCGTCTGGGACGTGCCTACAACATCGCAGCGCCCGCCTCGGGCCGGATCCTGTCCGGGGGCGTCGACTCGAGCGCGCTCTACCCGCCCAAGCGGTTCTTCGGGGCGGCGCGCAACATCGAGCACGGCGGATCCCTCACCATCCTCGCGACGGCCCTGGTCGAGACCGGCTCCAAGGCCGACGAGGTCATCTTCGAGGAGTTCAAGGGCACCGGGAACATGGAGCTCAAGCTCTCCCGTCAGCTCGCGGACAAGCGCATCTTCCCGGCCGTGGACGTAGACGCGTCGGGCACGCGCCGCGAGGAGATCCTCATCCCTGCCGACGAGCTGAAGATCAGCTGGAAGCTGCGTCGGGTGATGAGCGCCCTGGACCAGCAGCAGGCCATCGAGCTGCTCCTGGGCAAGCTCCGGGAGACGCGCTCCAACGTGGAGTTCCTGCTCCAGGTGCAGAAGACCACGCCGACGGCCCCCGGCCAGCGCGACGACTGACCGGCACGGCGGCACGGTGCCGCCCGTGCTCGACGCCACGCCCCCGCACCTCGGTGCGGGGGCGTCCGTCGTCCCGGACCGGGCGCCGGCTCAGGTCATGGGGGCGCGACGGGGCCGTCCGCGGCGGACCAGAAGGCGCGCGCGGCGGCACGCAGGGTCCCGGCGTGCCAGCCGGTCGCCTCCCGGAGGCTGGCGATCGAGGGCCCGGCACCGACCCCCCTGAGCCGGCAGTCCTCGAGGGCGGCGGCGAGCGCGGTGAGCTCACGTCCTTGGGCCGCGACGAACCCTGGGTCCACGCAGGCTCCGTGCCCAGGCACGACGACGGCCCGGGGCTCCATCTGCGCCGCGAGGGCGGTGACGACAGCTGCCCAGCCGACCGGGTCGCTGTCGACCTCGAAGCTCGGCGCGGCGGACTCCTCGACCACGTCGCCCACGACCCAGGTCGCCGCGTCGGGCACGTGGACCACGAGGTCGCAGGTCGTGTGGGCGGTCGGCAAGGGGTGCAGCACGAGCTCGCGACCGGCGGGGCGGATCGTCGTCGTGCCCGTGACGGGGACGTCCGGCCCCACGAGGGTGACGTCGTCCCAGGCCGTGGGGTCGTCGAGGGCCAAATCGCCGGCTCGTCCGGCGGCCAGCTCGGCCTCTTCGTGCCGCTCGAGGTGCTCGGCGAAGCGGTGGTGGGCGTACGTCGTCGCGCGGCCGTGCTCCGGGGTGGCGAAGGAGGTGGCCCCGAAGGTGTGGTCGTGGTGCGCGTGGGTGTGCACGATCCCGACCACGGGCAGACCGGTGCGGGCGAGAAGGCGGGCGTGCGCGCGCGAGGCCACGGCCGGGGTGCCGAGCGTGTCCACGACGACCACCCCGGTAGGCCCGAGGACAGCGGTGGAGGTCACGTCGATCGCGCCCGGCGCGTGCCGGAGCACCAGGACCCCGTCCGCCACCTCGACCCAGCTCGCCACGCGATCACCGTAGGGCAGGGGAGGGGGCCGTCCGGGGCCGGCGTCCCGGGTCTGGGAACGGTCGGGCTCGACGACGAGGACGACGACGCGGTCGAGGGATGATTTCGGCAGTCGCCTGCGTTCTGGCAGACTGACCCCTTGGTCTGCGGTTCACGGAGGCGATCAGCGCCTGCGACCCGGGGACCCGTCGATAGGAGAACGACTGTGAAGAGCGACATCCACCCCTCGTACGTCGAGACGACGGTGACCTGCACCTGCGGCAACACCTTCACGACGCGCAGCACCTCGCCCTCGGGCGAGATCCGCGCTGACGTGTGCGCCGCGTGCCACCCGTTCTACACGGGCAAGCAGAAGATCCTCGACACCGGTGGCCGCGTGGCCCGGTTCCAGGCTCGCTACGGCAAGTCGGACGCCAAGTAGCACCCACGACGCCGGCGGGGTTGACGGCCCGCCCCTCCTTCGGGACGGGCGGCGCGCCGCACCCGCCGGCGTCGTCGTGCCTGGGGTCTGATCCGACGCGGGAAGAGGGGAGCAGCCGGTGAGCGAGGTCTTCGACGCCGTCGCGCCGCTGCTCGGTGAGCACGCCGAGATCGAGGCCGCCCTCGCCGACCCCGAGGTGCACGCCGACGCGGCCCGGGCGAGGCGGCTCGGGCGGCGGTACGCCGAGCTCGGGCGGGTCGTCGCGGCCTACGAGGAGTGGCGGCGCGCGAGCGGGGACGCCACCGCAGCGGCCGAGCTCGCCCAGCAGGACGAGGCCTTCGCCGAGGAGCTGCCCGACCTCGAGGCGGCGGCGACGCTGGCGACGGACCGCCTGCGTCGCGTCCTGGTGCCCCAGGACCCCGACGACGCGCGCGACGTGCTGCTCGAGATCCGCGCGGGGGAGGGGGGCGAGGAGTCGGCCCTCTTCGCGGCCGACCTCCTGCGCATGTACCAGCGCTACGCCGAGCGCCGGGGATGGCGGGGCGAGGTCCTCGAGGGGACGCAGTCCGACCTGGGCGGTTACAAGGACGTCACCCTGGCGATCAAGGCCCGCGGGGCGGTCCAGGACCCGGCCGAGGGCGTGTGGGCGCACCTGAAGTACGAGGGCGGCGTGCACCGGGTCCAGCGCGTGCCGGTGACCGAGTCCCAGGGCCGGATCCACACCTCGGCCGCCGGGGTGGTGGTCCTCCCCGAGGTCGAGGACGCCGCCGAGGTCGCGATCGACCCGAACGACCTGCGCATCGACGTGTACCGCTCCTCGGGCCCTGGTGGTCAGTCCGTGAACACCACGGACTCGGCCGTCCGCATCACCCACCTTCCCAGCGGCCTGGTCGTCTCGTGCCAGAACGAGAAGTCCCAGCTGCAGAACAAGGAGCAGGCCCTGCGCATCCTGCGGGCCCGGCTGCTCGCCGTCCAGCAGGAGGAGGCCGCTGCCGCTGCCTCGGACCTGCGTCGTTCGCAGGTGCGCACGGTGGACCGCTCCGAGCGCATCCGGACCTACAACTTCCCCGAGAACCGCATCGCCGACCACCGCACCGGGTACAAGGCGTACAACCTGGACCAGGTCCTGTCCGGGGATCTCGACCCCGTCCTGCGCTCGGCGATCGAGGCTGACGAGGCGGCCCGTCTGGCGCAGGCCGGCGGACTGCCGTGACCTCGCCCGACCTGCGCGCCCCCGCCCTGCGCGACCTCGTGCGCGGGGCCGCCCGCGTGCTCGAGGAGGCGGGGGTGCCCTCACCCGCGCACGACGCGGCTGCGCTGGCGGCCCGTGCGCTGGGCGTCGACCGTCTCGACCTCGTGCTGCCTCCTCCAGTGCCCGCGGGCTTCGCCGGCACCTACGCGGAGCTGGTCGAGCGGCGGCGGCGGCGTGAGCCCCTGCAGCACATCGTCGGGACGACGGGCTTCCGCCACCTGGTCCTCGCGGTCGAAGCTGGTGTCTTCGTCCCGCGCCCCGAGACGGAGAGCGTGGCGCAGGTCGCGATCGACGAGGCGCAGCTCCTGGTCCGGCGAGGCGAGAGCCCTGCGGTGGTCGACCTGTGCTGCGGCGCGGGGGGCATCGCCCTGTCGGTGGCCCTCGAGGTCCCCGGCGCCACGGTCACGGCGGTGGACCTCTCTGCCGAGGCCGTGGATCTGACGCGTCGCAACCACGCCGCGAGCGGTCTGCCGCCGATCCGCCTCGAGCAGGGTGACGCGACCGCGTCCGACGTGCTGGCGGATCTCGACGGTGCGGTGGACGTCGTGGTGTCGAACCCGCCGTACATCCCGCCCGACGCGGTGCCGACCGAGCCCGAGGTCCGCGACCACGACCCCGACCTCGCCCTCTACGGCGGCGGTCTCGACGGGCTCGAGGTGCCGCGGGGCGTCATGACGACCGCGATCAGGCTGCTGCGCCCGGGTGGGCTCCTCGTCATGGAGCACGCCGAGGTGCAGGCGGCAGCGCTGCGCGAGGCAGCCGCCGCGACCTCGGCCCTCGTCGACGTGCGGACCATGCCGGACCTCGCCGGCCGTGATCGCATGGTCGTGGCACGGCGACGTCGGGACCGGGGCGCGGACGTGAAAGACTCGCGGCCGTGAGCAGCGTGCTGGACTGCAGCGACCCGGGGACCTGGGGTCCCGCCCTCGACGAGGCCGTGAACGCCCTCGGACGGGGTGGTCTCGTGGTGCTCCCGACGGACACGGTCTACGGGATCGGGGCGGACGCGTTCGCCCCCGAGGCCGTCGCGGCCCTGCTGGCGGCCAAGGGCCGCGGCCGCCAGATGCCACCCCCCGTGCTCGTCGCCGACGTGCGCACCCTGGACGGCCTGTGCACCGATGTGCCGGACGGCGCGCGGGCGCTGGTCGAGGCGTTCTGGCCCGGCGGGCTCACCGTGATCTGCCAGGCGCAGCCCTCGTTGGCGTGGGACCTCGGCGAGACGCGTGGCACCGTCGCGGTCCGGATGCCCGACCACCCGGCTGCGCTGGCCCTGCTGCGCAGGACCGGTCCGCTCGCGGTCTCGAGCGCCAACCGGACCGGCCGGCCGGCAGGCACGACGGCCGAGGAGGCTCGTGACCAGCTGGGCGACAGCGTCCAGGTCTACCTCGAGGCCGGACCGGCTCCCGGAGGGGTCGCCTCCACCATCGTGGACGCGACTGCGGGGCTCCGGATCGTCCGTGCAGGGGCGGTGAGCCTCGAGGAGCTGCGCGAGGTCGCCCCCGTGACCGAGGGCGAGGCCCCGGCTTGAGGGTCTACCTGCTGGTCATGCTCGTCGCGGCGGCGGTCACGTACCTCACCACCCCCCTCGCACGGTGGCTGGCGCTGCGCTCGGGCGCGATCACCGCCGTGCGGGAGCGCGACGTGCACGCGATCCCGACCCCCCGGATGGGGGGAGTGGCGATGCTGCTCGGCATGGCGGTGGCGATGGTGATCGCCTCGCGCATGCCCTTCCTCGAAGGGGTCTTCAGCCAGCCGACCGCCTGGGCGGTGCTGGGAGGCGCAGCCATGGTGTGCCTGCTCGGGGCCGCTGACGACATCTGGGACCTCGACTGGTTCACCAAGCTCATCGGCCAGGTGCTCGTCGTCGGTCTCATGGCCTGGCTCGGGGGGGTGCAGCTGGTCTCTGTGCCCATCGCCGGGCGGACCATCGGCAGCGCCCAGCTCTCCCTGGTCGCGACGGTGCTGGTGGTGGTCGTCGCGATCAACGCGGTCAACTTCGTCGACGGGCTCGACGGGCTCGCGGCCGGCCTGATCGCGATCGGTGGCACCGGCTTCTTCGTGTACACCTACCTGCTGTCGCGGGACGCCTCGTCGACCGACTACTCGAACGTCGCGAGCGTGGTGGTCGCCGTCCTGGTCGGTGCTTGTCTGGGCTTCCTGCCGCACAACGTCCATCCCGCGCGCATCTTCATGGGCGACTCGGGCTCGATGCTCATCGGGCTGACCATCGCCTCGGCCGGCATCATCGTCACGGGTCAGATCGACTCCGCGGTCGTCTCGGACCGTCAGAGCATCCCTGCCTTCCTGCCGATCGTGCTGCCCCTCGCGGTGCTCGTGCTCCCGTTGATGGACATGGGCCTGGCTGTGATCCGCCGCGTCGGCGCCGGGAGGTCCCCGTTCCACCCGGACCGGCGCCACCTGCACCACCGGCTGCTCCAGCTGGGCCACTCGCACCGCCGCGCCGTGGTGATCATGTACCTCTGGACGGCGGTCGTCGCCTTCGGTACGGCCTCCCTGGCTGTCTGGAGCACGTCGAGCGCCCTGTGGGCGCTCGGCATCGGGGCTGCCATCGCCCTCGTCCTGACCCTGGGCCCCCTGCGGGGCCACGTCCTGCGCACGACCCCCACCAGCCGAGGAGCCTCCGATGACCACCCCCGCACCGACGCCAGGCACCGGTCCGGAGCACCCGTCGACCGGTGACGGGCCCGTACGCCCCCCGAGTGCGGTGCGTGACGCGTTCCGACGGGCCCTGCGCGACGTGCTCGTGCTCGTGGGCGTGGTCACCGTCGTCGGAGCGGTCGTGGGCTACCTCGTGAGCGGCACCGCCGGTCTCTGGGGCGCGTTGCTGGCAGCGGCCGTCACCCTCGTCTTCTCGGGCAGCACGGTGCTCGCGATGCTCCTGACCGCCCGGAGCTCGGTCACGGCGGCGAGCGGGGCCCTGGTGGGGACGTGGATCACCAAGATGCTGCTGCTCATCATCGCCTTCGGGCTGCTCCGAGACATGGACTTCTACGACCGGGGGACCTTCCTCGTCGCGGTCCTGGTCGGTGTGCTCGGCGCGGTGCTCCTCGACTACCGCGCGGTCGCCGGCATGCGGGTGCCGTACACCGAGCCTGGTGCGGGGGACGGTGCTGGCCGCTGAGCACCGGCGGGCCGGTGCGGGACCTAGGTCCCTCGCGCCGGGCGCCCACCGGCTCCTGGACGGGCGTCCGGAAGGGCTGTCCCGATGCGTTACGATTTCCGCGATCCACCAACACTCGGTCCGATGGCGTGCTGACTTGTGCGCGCCGCAGGGTCGGCCTATCTCGGGGAGTGCGCTCTGATCACCGCAGCGACGAACCACTTGCTCGCCGCGTCTGGTGAGGACGGCGGCTTCCCCATCCCCTCGATGGGCGAGTTCTTCCCAGCACCGATCTTCTTCGAGGGCACGGTCTTCGAGTTCAACCGGATGACTCTGGTCCGGCTCGTCGCGACCGCTGCTCTCGTGGCGATCTTCTGGGTCGTGACCAACCGCGCACGTCTGGTGCCTGGCCGGGCCCAGAACATCGCGGAGATGGGCCTGGACTTCGTCCGGGTCAACATCGCCGAGGAGATCCTCGGCAAGCAGCACGCCCGGCCCTTCATCCCGCTCCTCACGACGATGTTCTTCGCGATCTTCGCGCTCAACATCACCGGGGTGATCCCGTTCCTCAACATCGCCTCGACGAGCGTCGTCGCGGTGCCTCTGCTCCTCGCGGTGGCCTCCTTCGTGGCCTTCATCTACGCGGGGATCAAGGCGCACGGAGCGTTCGGCTACCTGCGCACCACGCTCTTCCCCTCGGGGGTGCCGTGGCCCATCTACATCATCCTGGCCCCCATCGAGCTGCTCTCGACCTTCGTCCTGCGGCCGGCCACCCTGACCATCCGTCTGATGGCCAACATGCTCGCGGGGCACCTGCTCCTCGTGCTCTTCTTCGGGATGACGCACTGGCTGTTCCTCGAGGCGGGCGGAGCGCTCAAGGGCGTCGGCGTCATCACCCTCGGCGCTGCCATCGCCTTCACGGTCTTCGAGATCTTCATCTCGGCCCTGCAGGCCTACATCTTCACCCTGCTGACTGCGGTCTACATCAACCTCTCGCAGGAGGCGCACTGATCCACCCGCCGGTCGCTCCTGCGGCCGCTGCTCGACCGACGTGACAAACGCCCTGCGCTCCCGGCGCAGGGGACATGGAAGGAAACACAGTGGACAGCACCACTCTCGCCCAGGTGACCGGCAACGTCGCGACGATCGGCTACGGCCTCGCCACGCTGGGCCCCGGCATCGGCATCGGCATCCTCGTCGCCAAGACCCAGGAGGCCACGGCACGTCAGCCTGAGGTCGCCGGTCAGCTCCGCATCAACATGTTCATCGGTATGGCCCTCGTCGAGGCCCTCGGACTCATCGGCCTGGTTGCGGGCCTGGTGTTCGCGTGATCAAGGCCACCGTGATCGCTGCGGGGGAGGGCGAGGTCCCCACGGGCATCTGGCTGTTCATCCCGCCGGACTACGACATCCTGTGGTCTGCGGTTGCTCTGGTGGCCATCGCTCTGCTCTTCTGGAAGAAGGTCCTGCCGACCTTCACGAAGATCCTCGACGAGCGCACCGAGCTCATCCAGGGCGGCATCGCGAAGGCGGAGTCGGCCCAGGCCGAGGCTCAGGAGGCGCTGGCGGAGTACACGCGCCAGCTCGCCGAGGCCCGTGCCGAGGCCGGTCGCATCCGTGAGGCCGCCCGGGCCGAGGGCAGCGCGATCGTCGCCGAGCTGCGGACCAAGGCCTCGGAGGACGCCGCGCGCATCCTCGAGAACGCTCAGCGTCAGATCGAGGCCGAGCGGCAGCAGGCCTCCCAGTCCCTGCGGACCGAGGTGGGTGCTCTCGCGACCGACCTGGCCTCACGGATCGTGGGTGAGTCCCTCGCGGACTCGGCGCGCCAGTCGCGGGTCATCGACCGCTTCCTCGACGAGCTCGAGGCGAGCACGGCGGACCAGCGCTGATGCGGGGCACCGGTCAGGCGTCGCTGGACCAGGTCGCCGGGCTCTTCGAGCCGGTCCTCGCCCAGGCGGGCCCCGACGCGGCCGTGATCGGGGAGCAGCTCTTCGCCCTCGTGGACGCCCTGGACTCGTCCGGGTCGCTGCGCCGAGCGCTGAGCGATCCCGCACGGTCCGGGGACGACAAGGCTGCCCTGGTGACGGGCCTGCTCGGCGGCAAGGTCGACGGGCGGGTCACCGAGGTCGTGGCCGGGCTGGCCCGGGCACGCTGGTCGGCCGAGGCTGACCTGGTGACCGCGGTCGAGCACCTGGGGCTGGACGCCGTGCTGGCCGCGGCCGAGCACGCGGGGGCCCTGGCCCAGGTGGAGGACGAGCTCTTCCGCCTCGACCGCATGCTCGTCGGCCAGCGTGAGCTCCGGCAGGCCCTCACGGCCCGCGGCGCGGACGCCGGGCAGCGTGCCCGGCTGGTGCGCACGGTGCTGGAGGGCAAGGTCCATGCCTTCACCCTCCAGCTGGTCGAGAGGGTCGCCCGTGCGCCCCGCGGTCGCAGCGTCAGCGCCTCGTTGGGCCTGGTCGGTCGGCTCGCGGCGGCGCGCCGGGAACGCCTCGTCGCTGCCGTCTCGGTCGCGACGACGCTGACGAAGGCGCAGGAGGCCCGTCTGACGGGCCTTCTCGAGCAGGCGTACGGTCGTCCTGTGCAGCTCAACCTCTCCGTAGACCCCGCCGTGATCGGCGGGATGCGGATCCAGGTCGGCTCGGAGGTCGTCGACTCGACCGTCCTGGCACGCCTCGACGACGCCCGACGCCGGCTGGCCGGCTAGCCCGCCCCACACACCACCGAGCCCGCCCAGCGAGGCTCGAGCAGACGATGAGGACAGCACCGGTGGTGCTGCCACGACAGGAGAGAGACCCATGGCTGAGCTGACGATCAAGCCCGAGGAGATCCGGGCTGCTCTGGACAGCTTCGTGAAGTCCTACGAGCCGCAGGGAGCCGTGCGCGAGGAGGTCGGGCGGGTCACGCTCGCCGGAGACGGCATCGCGCAGGTCGAGGGCCTCCCGGGCGCGATGGCCAACGAGCTCCTCGAGTTCGAGGACGGCACGCTCGGCCTCGCCCTCAACCTCGACGTCCGCGAGATCGGCGTCGTCGTCCTCGGTGAGTTCACCGGCATCGAGGAGGGGCAGGTCGTCCGGCGTACCGGAGAGGTCCTCTCGGTCCCCGTCGGGGATGGTTACCTCGGCCGCGTCGTGGACCCGCTCGGCACCGCGATCGACGGTCTGGGTGAGATCGCCACGGACGGTCGCCGGGCCCTCGAGCTCCAGGCCCCGGGCGTGATGGCTCGCAAGAGCGTGCACGAGCCGCTGCAGACGGGTCTGAAGGCGATCGACGCGATGATCCCGATCGGGCGCGGTCAGCGCCAGCTCATCATCGGCGACCGCCAGACCGGCAAGACGGCGATCGCGATCGACACGATCATCAACCAGAAGGCCAACTGGGAGTCCGGCGACCCGCAGAAGCAGGTCCGCTGCATCTACGTGGCGATCGGCCAGAAGGGCTCGACCATCGCCTCGGTGCGTGGCGCCCTCGAGGAGGCCGGTGCGCTCGAGTACACGACCATCGTCGCGGCCCCCGCCTCGGACCCCGCCGGCTTCAAGTACCTCGCCCCCTACACCGGCTCGGCCATCGGCCAGCACTGGATGTACCAGGGCAAGCACGTCCTGGTGATCTTCGACGACCTGTCGAAGCAGGCTGAGGCCTACCGTGCCGTCTCGCTGCTGCTCCGCCGCCCGCCGGGCCGTGAGGCCTACCCGGGCGACGTCTTCTACCTGCACTCCCGCCTGCTCGAGCGTTGCGCCAAGCTGAGCGACGAGCTGGGTGCCGGATCGATGACCGGGCTGCCGATGATCGAGACCAAGGCCAACGACGTCTCGGCCTACATCCCGACCAACGTCATCTCGATCACCGATGGGCAGATCTTCCTCCAGTCGGACCTCTTCAACGCCGACCAGCGTCCTGCGGTCGACGTCGGCATCTCGGTCTCCCGCGTCGGTGGTTCGGCGCAGGTCAAGGCCATGAAGAAGGTCTCCGGGACGCTCAAGATCGACCTCGCGCAGTACCGGTCCCTCGAGGCCTTCGCGATGTTCGCCTCCGACCTCGATGCGGCCTCGCGGCAGCAGCTCACCCGGGGTGCTCGTCTCATGGAGCTGCTCAAGCAGCCCCAGTACTCGCCCTACCCGGTCGCGGACCAGGTCGCCTCGATCTGGGCAGGTACCAAGGGCAAGCTCGACAAGGTCCCGCTCAGCGAGGTCCGTCGCTTCGAGACCGAGATGCTCGACCACCTGCGTCGCAACTCCTCTGTCCTGACGACGATCACGGAGACGGGACAGCTCTCGGACGACACCGAGGCCGAGCTCGGTCGAGCGATCGACGAGTTCGCCGCGACCTTCGTCGTCGGTGAGAGCGCCGAGCTGAGCACCGAGGCCACCGCAGCCGACGGTGCCGAGGCCGAGGTCGAGCAGGAGCAGATCGTCAAGCAGAAGCGGGGCTGAGCGTGGCAGGCCAGCAGCGCGTCTACCGGCAGCGGATCAAGTCGACCCAGTCGCTGAAGAAGATCTTCCGCGCGATGGAGCTCATGGCTGCCTCGCGCATCAGCAAGGCGCGTGCCCGTGTGACGGCGGCCTCGCCGTACTCGCGGGCCATCACGCAGGCCGTGTCGGCGGTGGCCACCCACGCCGACATCGACCACCCGCTGACCACGGAGCGCCATGACACCCAGCGTGTCGCCGTGCTCCTGGTGACCTCCGACCGGGGCATGGCCGGGGCGTACTCGGCGTCGGTCATCCGCGAGGGGGAGCGGCTGATCGAGCAGCTCACGGCCGAGGGCAAGGAGATCGCGCTCTACGTGACCGGGCGCCGTGCGGTCTCGTACTTCACGTTCCGGCACCGCGAGATCGTCGCGCAGTGGACGGGCGCCTCGGACGCACCGACGGTCGAGACCGCGGACGAGATCTCCGAGACGCTGCTCGAGGCGTTCCTCGCCGATGCGTCCGAGGGTGGGGTCGGCGAGCTGCACGTGGTCTACACGCAGTTCGTCAACATGGTCACGCAGACCCCGCGCGTGATCCGGATGCTCCCGCTCGAGGTGGTCGAGGGCGTGGCCACCGAGCACGACGCCGTGCCGCTGTACGAGTTCGAGCCCTCGCCCGAGGTGGTCCTGGACTCGCTCCTGCCGAGGTACATCCAGAGCCGCATCTTCAGCTGCCTCCTCCAGGCCGCAGCCTCCGAGCTGGCCTCGCGTCAGCGCGCGATGCACACCGCCACGGAGAACGCCGAGGACCTCATCCGCATGTACACCCGGTTGGCCAACCAGGCCCGCCAGGCCGAGATCACCCAGGAGATCAGCGAGATCGTGTCCGGCGCCGACGCGCTGGCCGCCTCGTCCTGATCCCCTGAACAGACCAGCAGACCGCACCAACCCACCGGAGCCCGCTCCGGTCGAGCGAAGCGAGAGAGACATGACTGCCACCACCACCGACGCCGCGGCCCAGCCCCAGGGCGGGACCGGCACGGGCCGGGTCGCCCGGGTGATCGGCCCGGTCGTCGACATCGAGTTCCCGGCCGATGCGCTCCCGGAGATCTACAACGCACTCAAGGTCGACATCGACCTCTCGGCCCAGGGCGAGGGCGAGAGCTCCTTCACCCTCGGCCTCGAGGTGGCCCAGCACCTGGGCGACTCGATGGTCCGCGCCATCGCCCTCAAGCCCACCGACGGGCTCGTCCGCGGTGCGGTCGTCACCGACACCGGCGAGCCGATCAGCGTCCCGGTCGGCGACGTCACCAAGGGTCACGTCTTCGACGTGACCGGCGAGGTCCTCAACCTCAAGGAGGGGGAGAAGCTCGAGATCACCGAGCGCTGGCCGATCCACCGCAAGCCCCCGGCCTTCGACCAGCTCGAGTCGAAGACCTCGATGTTCGAGACGGGGATCAAGGTCATCGACCTGCTCACCCCGTACGTCCAGGGTGGCAAGATCGGCCTCTTCGGTGGCGCCGGTGTCGGCAAGACGGTCCTGATCCAGGAGATGATCTACCGCGTCGCGAACAACCACAACGGTGTCTCGGTGTTCGCAGGCGTGGGCGAGCGGACCCGCGAGGGGAACGACCTCATCGAGGAGATGACCGACTCGGGGGTCATCAAGCAGACGGCCCTCGTCTTCGGTCAGATGGACGAGCCGCCGGGCACGCGTCTGCGGGTGGCCCTGTCCGCGCTCACGATGGCGGAGTACTTCCGTGACGTGCAGAAGCAGGACGTGCTGCTCTTCATCGACAACATCTTCCGGTTCACGCAGGCGGGCTCGGAGGTGTCGACCCTGCTGGGCCGGATGCCCTCGGCCGTGGGCTACCAGCCGAACCTCGCCGACGAGATGGGCCAGCTGCAGGAGCGCATCACCTCGACCCGCGGGCACTCGATCACCTCGCTGCAGGCGATCTACGTCCCGGCCGACGACTACACCGACCCTGCTCCGGCGACGACCTTCGCGCACCTCGACGCGACGACGGAGCTGTCCCGCGAGATCGCCTCGCGAGGGCTGTACCCCGCTGTCGACCCGCTGACCTCGACCTCGCGGATCCTGGACCCGCGGTACGTGGGTCAGGCGCACTACGACACCGCGGTGCGGGTCAAGCAGATCCTCCAGCGCAACAAGGAGCTGCAGGACATCATCGCGATCATGGGAGTCGACGAGCTGTCCGAGGAGGACAAGATCGTCGTGGCCCGTGCGCGCCGCATCCAGCAGTTCCTCTCGCAGAACACCTACATGGCCGAGCAGTTCACCAGCGTTCCCGGCTCGACCGTGCCGCTGAGCGAGACCATCGAGGCGTTCACGAAGATCGCGGACGGCGAGTTCGACCACATCCCCGAGCAGGCCTTCTTCAACATCGGCGGGCTCGAGGACCTCGAGAAGAACGCCGCCCGCATCCAGTCCGAGATCGGCTGACGCGAGCCTTCGCGTCGACGACGTCCCCGAACCTGAGGAGCAGCTCCGTGGCACACCTGGAGGTCGACCTGGTCGCGGCCGACCGCAAGGTCTGGTCGGGCGAGGCCCGTATGGTCAGCGCCCCGGCCGCCGACGGCGAGATCGGTATCCTGCCCGGTCACGCCCCGGTGCTCGCGGTGCTGCACCCGGGGGCCGTGCGGATCACCCCGACCGACGGATCCGTCCGCCACGTCGAGGTGGGTTCCGGCTTCCTCTCTGTGGACGACGACCGTGTGACGGTGGTCGTCGACAGCGCTCAGGACGGGGCCGGCGCGGCCTCCACGCGCTGAGGGTCGCCCGCGGTGGAGCTGGTCACGGCCCTGGTCGCCTTCGGTGCGGTCGCGCTGGTCCTGCTCGCCGCGGTCGGGCTCTACGTGTCGAGGCAGAGCACTCTCTCGGGCCGGGTGGGCTCCTTCCCCTGCTCGCTGCGTGACCAGGCCGGCGGGTCCTGGGTCGGGGGGATCGCGCAGTACTCCGCCTCACGTCTGCTCTGGTGGCGGCAGGTCTCCTTCGCCCCGCGCGCAGCGCACAGCTGGTCGCGAGCCGAGCTGACCCTGCTCGAGAGGATCGAGCTGGCCGAGGTCGACCACCGAGGACAACCGCTCCTCCTGGTGCGTTGCGCGCACCAGGGGGAGACCTTCCAGCTGACCATGTCCGCCCCTGCCTGCGCCGGTCTGGTGTCCTGGCTCGAGGCGGGCCCTCGACCCGTGGGGAGGGTGATCTAGGTGCGCCTGGTCGTCGCGCGCTGCGCCGCCCGCTACACCGGGCGTCTCTCGGCGCACCTGCCCCTCGCCACCCGCCTGCTCCTGGTCAAGGCCGACGGCAGCGTCCTGCTGCACTCCGACGGCGGCTCCTACAAGCCGCTGAACTGGATGAGCCCGCCGTGCAGCCTCGCGGTCCGGCCCCCGGAGCCGGAGGCGGCCGAGCGAGGCGTCCTCGAGGTGTGGCACGTCCAGCACACCAAGTCCGACGACAGGCTCGAGATCGACCTGCACGAGGTGCTCCACGACTCCGCCCACGACCTGGGAGTGGACCCCGGGCTGGTCAAGGACGGCGTCGAGGCGCACCTTCAGGCCCTGCTCGCCGAGCAGATCCACGTGCTGGGTGCCGGGCACACCCTCGTCCGGCGGGAGTTCCCGACGGCGATCGGTCCGGTGGACATCCTGGCGCGGGACGCCGCCGGCGCCTCCGTGGCCGTGGAGATCAAGAGACGCGGGGACATCGACGGTGTCGAGCAGCTCACGCGGTACCTCGAGCTCCTGAACCGTGACCCGCACCTGGCCCCCGTCCGCGGGGTCTTCGCCGCCCAGGAGATCAAGCCCCAGGCGCGGGTCCTGGCGCAGGACCGTGGCATCGGGTGCGTCGTGCTGGACTACGAGGCCCTGCGCGGCATGGACGACGTCGAGGCCCGTCTGTTCTGAGCCCTCCCTCCGCGGTGCGCGCAGGGAAGGCGCGCCGCGCGCAGCGGGTACCCACGGTGCAAGGATCTGTCCATGGTCCCTGCGTCGGTCCCCGAGCCCGCCGACCCCGCTGACCTCCGTGAGCCCTCGATCATGGGAAGCCAGCGCGAGGCCGCCGACCGGCGCGCGAGGCTGGCGGCCCTGCGTCGCAGCTACGCCCGCAGCGCGCTGCTCGAGACGGATGTCGCTGCCGATCCCATGGTGCAGTTCGACGCGTGGTTCGACGAGGCCGTGGAGGCGGGCCTGACCGAGCCCAACGCCATGGTCCTCGGCACGGTCGCCGCCGACGGGACGCCGTCGGCGCGCACGGTGCTGCTCAAGGCCGTCGACCCCCGTGGCTTCGTCCTCTACACGAACCACCGGTCCCGCAAGGGCCAGGAGATGCTGGCCGTCCCGCGCGCCTCCCTCGTGTTCCCGTGGTTCGAGATCGACCGGCAGGTCGTCGTCGTCGGCCAGGTCGAGACCGTCCCGCGGCGCGAGAGCGAGCAGTACTTCGCCTCTCGGCCGCACGACTCCCAGCTGGGGGCCTGGGCGAGCGAGCAGTCGGCCGTGCTCCCGGACCGAGGGCACCTCGAGGCCCGGTTCGCCGAGCTCGCCGAGCAGTACCCGCCGGGCTCCGTGGTGCCGACACCCCCGCACTGGGGCGGCTTCCGCGTCCTCCCGGAGACCGTCGAGCTGTGGCAGGGGCGCACCTCGCGGCTGCACGACAGGCTCCGGTACCGCAGACCCACCCCGGACGAGGCGGCCCCCAGCTCGGGCTGGGTCATCGAGCGTCTCGCTCCGTGAACCGCAGTGCATGACCACGCTCCCAGTCCCTGGACATCGCGTCCCCGA
Organism: Actinotalea soli; assembly: GCF_017565425.1. Taxonomy (GTDB): domain Bacteria; phylum Actinomycetota; class Actinomycetes; order Actinomycetales; family Cellulomonadaceae; genus Actinotalea; species Actinotalea soli. Next base: position 748,379 of record NZ_JAGEMK010000001.1, on the reverse strand, counting down.
AACGGTTCGACCGAGGCAGGATGGTGCGCCATGACGACTCTGCCGAACCCCGGACGTACCTTCCCCGCCGCCTTCCGCTGGGGGGCGGCGACCGCCTCGTACCAGATCGAGGGGGCGGTCGACGAGGACGGCCGGGGCAGGTCGATCTGGGACACCTTCTCCGCGACCCCGGGACGAACCCTCGACGGTCACACGGGGGCCGTGGCTGCCGACCACTACCACCGCACCGCCGAGGACATCGCGATCATGCGGGGCCTGGGTCTGGACGCCTACCGCTTCTCGCTCGCCTGGCCCCGGATCCAGCCCACGGGGGCCGGCGCCGTCAACCAGGCGGGCCTGGACTTCTACAGCCGCCTGATCGACGACCTGCTCGCGGCCGGCATCGACCCCGTCGTGACCCTCTACCACTGGGACCTGCCCCAGGCCCTCGAGGACGCGGGCGGCTGGCCCTCGCGCGAGACGGCCCTGCGCTTCGGCGACTACGCGCGCACCGCGGTCGAGGCCTTCGGCGACCGTGTGAAGGTCTGGACCACGTTGAACGAGCCGTGGTGCACGGCCTATCTCGGGTACGGCTCCGGCGTGCACGCCCCGGGTCGTCAGGAGCCCGCCTCGGCCCTCGCCGCGGTGCACCACCTCAACCTCGCCCACGGGCTCGGCGGTGCCGCGGTCCGTGACGTGCTGGGGGAGCAGGCCACCCTCTCCCTGACGCTGAACCTGCACGTCGCACGGCCCGACGACCCGAGCAAGCCCGAGGACGTCGACGCTGCACGGCGGATCGACGCGCTGGCCAACCGCTGCTTCCTCGAGCCCGTGCTCGACGGCCGGTACCCCGCCGACCTCCTCGAGGACACCGCCGAGGTGACCGACTGGTCCTTCGTCCAGGACGGTGACCTCGAGATCACCCGTACGGGACTGGACGTCCTGGGCGTGAACTACTACTCGACGCAGCGGGTGCGGCACTACACGGCTGACCACGTCCGCTCCATGGCGGACGGGCACGGAGCCTCGGCCGCCACGCCGTGGGTCGCGGCCGAGTCCGTCGAGTTCCTCGAGCAGCCCGGTCCGTACACCGCGATGGGGTGGAACATCGATCCGAGCGGCATGACCGAGCTGCTCACGGGGCTGGCCCAGACCTACCCCGGGCTGCCGCTGATGATCACCGAGAACGGAGCGGCCTTCGAGGACGAGGTCTCCGCCGACGGACGCATCCACGACGCCGAGCGGGTCAGCTACGTGGCGCGCCACGTGGACGCCGTGGGCCAGGCCATGGACGCCGGGGCCGACGTGCGCGGCTACTTCGTGTGGTCCCTCATGGACAACTTCGAGTGGGCGTACGGGTACCACCGACGCTTCGGGATCGTCCGGATCGACTACGAGACCCTCGAGCGCACCTGGAAGGACTCGGCGTACTGGTACCGCGAGCTCGTCCGGACCCACGCCCTCCCGCCGGTCGAGATCGCCGCAGACCTGACCTGACCGGGGCTGACGGGTCTCGCTGCCGCGCAGCGAGACCCGTCCTGCCGAGAGACACTGGAGCATGCCCTCAGGACGCCGGTCGAGCCGTCGACGCCGCGTCGAGCCGCACCCCGAGCTCGATGTCGACCGCGCCCTGGGCGGTCGCCGGACCGAGAGCGGCCCCGACGGCGAGTGGACGGTCCAGACCGTGCCGGCAGGGACCAAGACCTACCGCTGCCCCGGATGCCGCCAGGAGATCCTGCCGGGGACGGCCCACGTGGTCGCCTGGGCCAACGACGCGCTGCTCGGCGCGGTCGCCGGGCTCGAGGACCGGCGGCACTGGCACACCGCCTGCTGGCAGGCACGCGGTCGGCGGCGCTGACCCTTGTCCTGCGGCGAGGAGGCCTCGACATGGCTAGGCTCGCAGCCGACTCCCATCTGCCTGCACCCGAGACGACGGAGGAGCACATGACGACGGACGGCATGCTGAGGCTGTTCACGCTGCGTGAGGGACGGCAGGAGAAGATGCCCCTCGTCCTGCTGCACGGCTTCCCGCTGGACCACCGCATGTGGCACGACGTCACCGATCTCCTGGCCGGGGACCGGACGGTGCTGGCCCCCGACCTGCCGGGCTTCGGTGCCTCGCCGACGGGTCCGGACATCGCCAGGACCCTGAGCGCCGACGTCGCCACCCCGTCGGTCGACGTCATGGCCGACGGTGTCGCGGCGGTGCTGCGGGCGGAGGGGGTCGAGCGGGCAGTCGTCGCGGGACTCTCGATGGGTGGCTACGTCGCCATGGCCCTGCTCGAGCGTCACCCGGACCTGGTGGCAGGGATCGGCCTGGTCGACACCAAGTCGACCGCCGACGACGACGGTGCCCGCGCCAAGCGGTTCGAGGTCGCTCGGACGGTGCGCGCGGAGATGCGCGTCGACGCGGTCTTCGGGATGCGTACCTCGGTGCTCGGTGCCACCAACCGGATCGCTCGGCCTGACCTCGTCGAGCGCATCGAACGATGGATCCGTGACCAGGGGCCCGAGGCTGTCGCCTGGGCGCAGGAGGCGATGGCCGACCGCCCCGACCGCACGCGGGTCCTGGAGGGGTACACCGGCCCTGCGGTGGTGGTGGTAGGGGACGAGGACGAGCTGAGCCCGGTCCCGGCGGCCGAGCACATGGTGGGTGCACTTCGCGAGGCCGAGCTCGTCGTCGTCCGCGGTGCCGGACACATGACGCCCAACGAGAGCCCTGAGCCGGTCGCGAGCGCCCTGGCCACGCTGCTGCGTCGGGCCGATCGGGCTGCGGTGCCCGGCCAGGCCTGAGGGTCTAGCCGGCGGTGCCGGGCTGGCTGGCGAGCACGAGGGCCAGCGCATCGGCGAGGTCGATGGACTCGCCGTCCCGAGCCCCCTTGCCGAGGACCAGGGGCGGGTCGCTCGGCTCGGGAGTGACGCCGCGCAGCAGACCGAGGAGGCTGCTCGGCGCGGTGAGCACGTAGAACTCTCCGGAGGTGTCCACGGCCACCGAGCGGTTCTGCCGCAGGTACCAGCCCCGCAGCGGGGTGCGGTAGGTGACCCGCCCGTCGTAGGAGCGCACCCGGAGGGGCACGGCGACGGGGCCGTGCGCCTCGGCCTGGGCCACGAACTCCTCGAGGAGGGACCGTGCCCGGGCGGTCTCGGCGGCTCGGGCGCGCTCGAGCGCGCGAGCGTGCTCGGTCGCTGCCACGCTGCGCTGCTCGCGCCAGGCCTGCCCCTCCTCGGCGTGACCGGGGTGCTCAGGCCTCACGGTCTCCGCGGCCCGAGCGGGCAGCCACCACGGCCGGGTCCGCTGTGTCGTCCTCCGCGTCGAGGTCCCCGGCGGCTGGCTCGGGCTCTGCCTCGGACGGCTCATCATCCGGGTCGGTTGTGGCCAGGGCCTCGTCCTCGACCGTCGAGTCGTTCCCGGTCACCTCGGGCGCGCCCTCCACGACCGGGGCCCCGTCCTGGGACGGCTCACGGTCATCGGCCCCGTCGACGTCCTCGACCTGCGCGGCCTCGGGAGCGGGGGAGGGGGTGACCTCGGGCAGCGAGGCCGCGAACCTGGCCTCGACGTCGTCGGCCCGCTCGAGCACGAGGCGCGAGGGCACCGGGTCGTGGCCGAGGAGGTTGCGCAGCTCGTCGAGGTAGGACGTGATGGACTCGCGCTGGCGGTTGAGGTCTTCGACCTGCCGCTGAGCCGTGGTCCGCTCGCGCTCGGCCTCCGTCATCGCCTCCGAGAGGGTCTTCTCGGCGTGCTCGCGGGCCTCGGCGACCACCCGGTCGGCGTTCCGTCGGGCGTTGGAGATCAGGTCCTTGGCGTGGGCGTCGGCGTCCTTGCGGATCTTCTCGGCCTGCTCGAGGGCGTTGGCCACCCGCTGCTCGGCCTCGGTGGCGTGGGCCTCGGCGTCGGAGACCAGGCGCTCGGTCTCGGCGCGGGCTGCCTCGTGACGCTCGGCATCGGCCCGCTCGGCCGCCTCACGGCGGGTCGCGATGTCGACCTCGGCGTCCGCCTGCAGCCGTCGGACCTCCTCGCGGCGGGCCTCGGCCTCGGTGGTGGCCTCGGTCGTCATCTCAGCCGCGCGACGGCGCGCCTCGGTGAGGACCCGCTCGGTGTCGAGACGGGTCTGCTCGCGCAGCTCGGTGGTCTCGCGCTCGGCGGTGGTCCGCAGCTCGTTCACCTCGCGGGCTGCGGTGGTCCGCATCTCGGCCACCTCGCGCTCGGCCGTGGTGCGGAGCTCGGTGACCTCGCGCTCGGTCGAGCTCCGCAGGTGCGTGGTGTCCCGCTCGGTGCTCTCGCGCAGCTCGGTGGTCTCGCGCTCAGCAGTCGCTCGGAGCTCGCCGACGTACTCCTCGGCCTCGGCCCGCAGCTCGGAGAGCTCCTGGGCCAGGGCGGCGCGGGCGCTACTGACCTCGTCCGCCACGACGGAGCGCTGCTCGGCGACCTCGCGGTCGGCCGTGGCCCGGACGAAGGCCGCGTACTGGTCTGCCTCGGCCCGCAGCGCGGTGACCTCCGTCTCGGCCCGCTGCGCTGTCGCCCGAGCCTCGCGCTCGGCGGCCGCGCGCAGGGCGTCGGCGGCCTCCTTGGCCTGGGCACGGACCGCTGCGGCCTGCTCCTCGGTCTCCCGGCGCAGCTCGGCGGTCTCGGTCTCTGCCTCGGTCCGGACCCGCGCGGCGTACTCGTCGGCCTCGGTGTGCAGGGCCGCGGAGTACTCGTCGGCCTCGGTGCGCATCGCGGCCACGTCGTTCTCGGTGCGGCGCCGGAGCTCTGTGGTCTCGGCGTCCGCCGTCGCGCGCAGGTCCTGGGCGTAGCGCTCGGCCTCGTCGCGCTGACGGGCGGTCTCGTTCTGCGCCCTGGTGCGCAGCTCGGCGGCCTCGCGTTCGGTCGTGACCCGGAGCTCGGTGGTCTCGCGCTCGACGGTGGCGCGGAGGGTGCCGAGCTCGCGCTCGAGGCCGGTGCGGCGCTCGCTCTCCTCGGTGGTGATGGCGCTCTGGATCCGTGCGGCCTCGCGCTCCGCCGAGCTCACCAGCTCCTCGGCCCGGCGCTGCGAGGAGGTCAGGGTGCTCTCGGACTCGGAGGCGGCGGTCGACCGCAGCTCCTCGGCCTCACGACGTGTGGTGGCGAGGAGCTCGGCGACCTCGTTCTCGGCCCGGGCGCGCAGCTGACCCGCCGCGAGCTTGGCGCGGGCCAGGGCGTCGGCGGCCTGCGCGTTGGCCTGGGAGACGACGTCGGAGGACTGCTCCTCGGCCGAGCGGAGCAGCTGCTCGATGCGCGACCCGAGCCCTGAGTAGGTGGGCCGCTCGGCCTCGCGGAGCTGACGGTGCGCCTCGGACAGCTCGCCGGCCACCTGCATGGTCTTGGCGTCGAGCTGCTCGACCTGGGTGCGGGCGTCGGTGAGCTGCTTCTCGAGCTGCTGGATCCTCTGGTCGACCTGGACGCGGTCGTACCCGCGCATGACGACGGGGAAGGGCGATCGCTCGTCGGCCACGAAGAACCTCCTCAGGAGCGGCGGGGAGCCGCCGCGGGCGTGCGGTGCGCGGACGTCGGACCGTTCACGCTGGTGCGGTCGTTCACCCGGTCGGGTGACGACGGACGGCGTCCAGCGTATCGGTCACGGCGCTCGCGCCCTACCCCGCGCCGGACCCGACCCCGCCCCAGGGCACGGCGTGGGACTCTCCGTGACGTCCGAAGTGTCCGTTGTGGCCGGGCTGGGCGCGCCACGAGGGGTCGCCTCGCCTAAGGTGGACCGTCACGTCTGAAAGGACGATCTGTGCTCCAACGTGCTCTTGCGACGCTGCTCTGCCTTCTCGGCGTCGTCGCCATCTCCCTCGCCGCAGCCTCGGCCACGGTGTGGCGGCCCTCGGACACCCTCGTCGCGCAGGCCCAGGCCGCCGACGGCGGGACGATGGTCGTCACCGCCCCCGGCGTGCTCGACCTCGCTGCCGACGAGGTGCTCGTCGAGGCCCGCGCGCAGGGTGATCAGGCGGTCGTCATCGCCCTCGGCAGGACCTCCGACGTCGAGGCATGGGTCGGGGAGGACGCCTACACCCTGGTCACCGGGTTCGCCGACGCCGAGGTCCTGCGCACGGAGGTCGTCGAGCCCGCCCCGGAGGAGGCGGAGGGCGATGCCGAGGAGACGGCAGCGGACGCGCCAGAGGCCGAGGACTCCGAGGCTGCGGAGGAGGACGCCGAGCCGCGTCCGGCCCCGGACCCCGCGGGCTCGGACCTGTGGGTCACCGAGGTCGGCGGGGTCGGAGAGGCCGAGCTGTCCTGGACCACCGAGCCGGGTCGATGGAGCGTGCTGGTCGCGACCACCGGGGAGGACGCGGGCCCGCCGTCGGTCTCGCTGACCTGGCCCCAGGAGGTCCGCACGCCCTGGCTCGTGCCAGGGGTCGCCGTCGGCAGCGTGCTCCTTCTCGCCGGCATCGTCTGGTGGGCCCTCCTCCTGCTCCGCGCGCGCCGCGAGGCGCGTCGACCGGCACCGATCCGCGTCACCTCGACCCCCGCGGGTGGGCTGCCCCTGCACGTGGGGACGGTCACACCGCTCGGGGGGGCCCCGACCCGGCAGTCGACGTCACCGCAGGTCGAGGGTGTGGGCTCGGGGGGCGGACCGACGACCGCCGCGCCAGCTCCCCTCGCGGGCGCAGCCGCCGCGGAGGCGAGCGGCCCGGACGGCCCGCCCACCGGGCCGATGACCCGCCGTCAGATCCGCGAGCTCGAGCAGCGCCGCGCCCTCGAGGCGCGACAGGCCACGTCGCGTGGTCGGCGCCCTGCTCGCGGCGCCGAGAGCGCTCCGACCGGCCAGACCCCGGCCGTCCCCCCCGCGGGCGGCCCGCCTGCCCCGGCGGCCCCACCGGCAGGCCCCCCGTCGGCCTCGGACGCGACGACCCGGCCGCCCGGCGACCGGGCGGACGAGCCCCAGCCCGCCGCGGGGTGGCGGGGGCGTCTGGGGCGGGCGCTCCCCGCGCGCCGGTCCGAGAAGGCGACGGCCGACAGCCCTGGTGCGCCCCTGGCCCCAGGACGCGCGGGCAGGGGGGCGGGGGGCCTCACCGACCGCCCCGGAGACGCTCCGGGCTCGGGCGCGGCGGGAACCCCGCCGGGACCTGCCCCGTTGACATGGTCGACCCGCCCCCAGGCCGGTCAGAGCGCCTCGGCCGACGCCTGGCGCAAGGCCTGGGGTTTCGGGCCGGAGGGTGGGGCAGCGGGCTCGGCCGAGGACGCCGAGAGGTCGACGAAGGACCCTGACCCCCGGGACGGCAGCAGCCGAGGTCGCCGCGACGAGGACGAGGGAGGCGCATCATGAGGACACGGCCCATGACGGTCACGGGTGCGCTGGCGGCAGGTCTCCTTCTCGTCGGCTGCAGCACCCCTCTGCCTGAGCCCGAGCCTGAGGCTGCGCCAGCCGTGCCGCCCCCTGCCCTCACCGCCGCCCAGGTCGAACGGATCCTCGAGGACGTCAGCACCGTGGTCGCCGAGGGGGACGAGGTGCATGACGCCGGGCTGCTCGGCCCGCGCGTCGCCGGACCCGCCCTCGACCTGCGCACCGCCCAGTACGCCGAGGTCGAGGCAGGGGACGAGGGCGCCGTCACGGCCATTCCCGAGGGCACCCAGACCGTGGTCGTCCCGAGCACCACGCAGTGGCCGCGGACCGTGATGGCCGTCACCGAGGCCCCTGAGGACCTCCGGGCTCCCCTGCTGGTGACCCTGGTGCAGGACGGGCCCCGGTCCCAGTTCGAGCTGTGGTCCTGGGTGCGTCTGTTCCCGGGGGCCCAGATGCCCCCGACCAACCAGCCTGAGCTCGGCAGCGCCGAGGTCGACCCCGAGGCCCTCCTGCTGACCCCCGAGGCGGTGCTCGAGGGCTACGTCGCCCTCCTCGACGGTGATGCGGAGGACGAGGCGGCCCAGGCCTTCGACGAGGAGGACGACCCGCTCCGGGCGCAGATCGCCGCGGTGCGCGCCGGGTACGAGGGCCTCGTGGTCGACAAGGGCACGCTGACCGAGACCTACGAGCCCGGTGCCGACGGGGTTCAGGTGATCGGCACGGCTGAGGGCGGCGCCATCGTGGTGGGGTCTGTCCGGACCAGCACGACGATCACCCTCGAGGACAGCACGGTGAACCTCGGGGGCGAGACGGCCGCGCTGCTCGGCCAGGAGGTCGTCGCGGCGAACCTCGCGATCGACTGGACCAGCACCGTCGCCTTCGCCGTCCCACCCGCGGGCTCGGAGGAGCCCGTCCGGGTGCTCGGCGCCGAGCACACCTTGACCGAGGTCACCGGCGAGTGACCGACCCGCAGCCCCGAACCAGGAGCGAGAGATGAGCCAGCAGCCCGTAGGGAACCAGCCCCGCCTCGACGTGCGCGGAGCCGTCGACCTGTCGGGCCTCGGCCGCACGCCGGCCCCGGCCCCCGGCGGTCCTCCGACCGGGGGCGGGGCCGCGACCCCCGGCTACGTCGTCGACGTGACCGAGGCGAGCTTCGCCGACGTCGTGCAGCAGTCCGTCCAGGTGCCTGTGGTCTTCGTCCTGTGGGCCGCGTGGAGCGAGGTCGCGGCCGAGGTGGTCAAGGACCTCGTCGCCCTGGCGGACGAGTTCGAGGGACGGTTCCTGCTGGCTCGCGTCGACTCCGAGGCGAGCCCGCAGATCGCGCAGGCATTCCAGGCCCAGTCGGTGCCCAGCGTCGTCGCCGTCCTCAAGGGGCAGCCCGTCCCGCTCTTCCAGGGCCAGGCCTCGACCGAGGACGTGCGGGCAGTGCTGACGCAGCTGCTCGAGGCGGCCGCGGCCAACGGGGTGACCGGACGGGTCGAGGCGGGCCCGGTCGAGCCCGAGACCGAGGAGCCGGCCGAGCCCCCGCTGCCGCCGCTCCACCAGGCGGCCTACGACGCGATCGAGCGGGACGACCTGGATGCGGCGGCCGCCGCCTACGACCAGGCCCTCCTGGAGGACCCGCGTGACGACATGGCGCGAGCCGGGCGGGCCCAGGTCGAGCTGCTGCGCCGCACCCAGGGCGCCGACCTCGCGGCCGTGCGCTCCGCCGCGGCAGACGCGCCCCGGGACGTCGAGGCCCAGCTCGCCGTGGCCGACCTCGACGTGCTCGGCGGGAAGGTCGAGGACGCCTTCGTCCGCCTGGTGGACCTCGTCCGCGTCACGGCGGGGGAGGAGCGGGAGGCGGTCCGCGTCCGGCTGGTCGAGCTCTTCGGCGTGGTGGGCGACGACGACCCGCGCGTGATGGCGGCCCGACGCTCCCTGGCGAGCGCCCTCTACTGAGCGACGCCCTCGCCCGACCCGCCGCGGCGCCGCTCGTCGGCGGCGCTCAGCCCGGCCGCGGGGGGCCCGCCCCGCGGGCGGGGGCGGGCCACGGCTGCGTCAGGAGGTCCCCTGGTCCTCCGGGGTGAGGACCAGGACTCCGAAGGGCGGGACCCGCAGGAGAGCCGACCAGCGCTGGGCGTGGAGCGGCACCGCGTCGGCCTCGACCTGTCCGAGGTTCCCCACCCCGCTGCCGCCGTAGGCCTCGGCATCGGTGTTGAGGGCCTCGCGCCACACCCCGCCGGTGGGCAGCCCCACCCGATAGCCCTCGTGCGGCGTCCCGGCGAAGTTCACGACGACGACGGCGCTGCGGCCCTCACCGTCGCGGCGGATGTACGACAGCACGTTGTGCGCGGCGTCCTGCGCGTCGATCCACTCGAAGCCCGCAGGGTCTCCGTCGAGCCGCCACAGGGCGGGCTCGGAGCGGTAGAGCTCGTTGAGGTCGGTCACCAGGCGCGAGATGCCCGCATGGGTCGGGTCCTCGAGCAGGTGCCAGTCCAGGCCGCGTCCCTCGGCCCACTCCGCGGGCTGGCCGAACTCCCCGCCCATGAAGAGCAGCTGCTTGCCCGGGTGGGTCCACTGGTACCCCAGCAGGGTGCGCAGGCCGGCAGCCTGCTGCCAGCGGTCGCCCGGCATCTTGCCCAGGAGGGAGCCCTTGCCGTGCACGACCTCGTCGTGGGAGAGCGGGAGCACGAACTGCTCCGAGAAGGCGTAGACGAGGGAGAACGTGACTTCGTGGTGGTGGTACCGGCGGTTGATCGGCTCCTCCGCGAGGTAGCGGAGGGTGTCGTTCATCCAGCCCATGTTCCACTTGAGGCCGAAGCCCAGACCACCGTCGGTCGTCGCGCTGGTGACCCCGGGCCACGCGGTCGACTCCTCGGCGATCATCATGATCCCGGGGGTGCGCCGGTACGCGGTGGCGTTGGCCTCCTGGATGAACTGGATCGCTTCGAGGTTCTCCCGGCCGCCGTGGACGTTGGGGCGCCACTGGCCGTGGCTGCGGGAGTAGTCGAGGTAGAGCATCGAGGCGACCGCGTCGACACGTAGGCCGTCGATGTGGAACTCCTCGAGCCAGTACGTCGCGTTCGCGACGAGGAAGTTCCGGACCTCGTTGCGCCCGAAGTTGAACACGTACGTGCCCCAGTCGGGCTGCTCGCCCAGCAGCGGGTCGGGGTGCTCGTAGAGAGGGCTGCCGTCGAAGCGGCCCAGGGCCCACTCGTCCTTGGGGAAGTGCGCCGGGACCCAGTCGAGGATCACGCCGACGCCGGCCTGGTGGAGCCGGTCCACGAGGTGCCGGAAGTCGTCCGGGTGCCCGAACCGTGAGGTCGGGGCGTAGTACGAGCTCACCTGGTAGCCCCAGGAGCCCCCGAAGGGGTGCTCAGCCACGGGGAGCAGCTCGACGTGGGTGAACCCGAGCGAGGTGACGTACTCGGTGAGCTGGTCGGCCAGCTCGCGGTACCCCAGGCCGGGGCGCCAGGACCCCAGGTGTACCTCGTAGACGCTCACCGGGCCCTGGTGGGGGTCGCCCTCGCTGCGGCGCGCGAGCCAGTCCTCGTCGTGCCAGGTGTGGTCCGAGGCGACGACGACCGAGGCGGTCGCCGGGGGCACCTCGGTGCCGCGGGCCATCGGGTCTGCCTTCTGACGCCAGGATCCGTCCTGGCTGAGGATCTCGAACTTGTACCGTGCGCCGGCGCCCACGCCAGGCACGAAGAGCTCCCACACGCCGGTGCTGCCCAGCGCGCGCATCGCGTGGGGGGTGCCCTGCCAGTGGTTGAAGTCCCCGACCACCCGCACCGCGCGGGCGTTGGGGGCCCAGACGGCGAACGCGGTGCCGTGCACCTCGCCCAGCACGCTCGGGTAGGTCCGCAGGTTCGCCCCGAGCACGGTCCACAGCTCCTCGTGGCGCCCCTCGGCGACGAGGTGCAGGTCCATCTCGCCCAGGGTGGGCAGGAACCTGTACGGGTCGTCCCCGGTCGTGACGACCTCGCCGTAGGTGACGTGCAGCCGGTAGTCGGGGATCTCGTCGCGCTCGAGCACGCAGACCCACACGCCGCCGTGCTCGTGCTCGGCGGGGTGCTCACCCTCGGTGGTGACCACCGTGACGGCGTCCGCGAGGGGCCGCAGCGCGCGGATGGTCACCCGCGGAGGACCGGCGGTGCCGCTGTCGAGGTGGGCGCCGAGCACACGGTGCGGGTCCCAGTGGGTCCCCCCGACGACGGCGTCGAGCTCCTCGTGGCTGATCGGCCGAGGGGTCCTCGGCGACGGGCTCGCGGAGGTCTGGTCGGGCGCGGCGGCAGGCGGTACGCCCGTGATCGCCGAGGTCGGCGGGGTGGACGGCGTCTCGGGGGGCCTCATGTGCCCACCCTGCCACGGTGGGCATCCCCCCGCACGGCTGGCGAGGGGTCGGGTCGCCGGCCCGCCGGTCAGCCCGTCCCGCCCAGGAGCCGGTCGACGGCGCCGAGGGGGATGTGCACCCAGTCGGGACGGTTGCGCGACTCGTACACGACCTCGTAGAGCGCCTTGTCGAGCTCGAGGGCGCGCAGGAGCTGGACGGTCGTGCCGCTCGCCGGGGTGCCCTCGCCCGACGCGTCGAGGTACCCGGCGACGAGCCGCTCCCTCGCCCGCGCCGACCATCCCGGGTCCTGGGCGCCGCCGACGGCGGCCGCGTAGTCGACCGAGCGGAGCATCCCGGCGAGGTCGCGCAGCGCGAGGTCGGGCCGGGCGCGCTCGGCGGCAGGGGCCTGGGGCTCTCCCTCGAAGTCCAGGACGCGCCAGCCGTCGTGGGCGTGCAGGACCTGCCCCAGGTGGTAGTCCCCGTGCACGCGCTGGAGCGGGGGCAGGTCCTCCAGCTCGGCGACCCCCTCGATGAGCTCGGCCACCCGGTCGGCGCGGGGCACGAGGACGGGGGCGTCGCGCAGGGCCGCCGAGGCGCGGGCCGCCAGCGCGGCGGCGACCCGTCGAGCGGTGGCCGTCCCTGCTGCCTCCGTCGTGCCGGGGGGCGGCGGGGGCGTGGGCAACGAGGTGCGCAGGGCCAGGTGCATCTGGGCGGTGGTGCGGCCCAGGGTCTCGGCGAGGTCGCCGAGGTCCTCGCCGGCCGCGGCACGCTCGCAGGCCAGCTCGAACCCGTCCCTGGCGTCGAGGACCAGCTCACTGAGCACGCCGAGGTGCCCGACGGCCTCGCCCTCGGCCTCCGGCCAGCTGCCGGTGAGCCAGGCCAGGGGCCGGGGGACCCCCGCGAAGGTGCTGCTCAGCGCCAGCGGCACCTCGACGTCGGGGTTGGCGCCCGTGCTGATACCTCGGAAGACCTTGAGGATGGCCGGGGGGTCGAGGCCCGGCAGCAGCACCGAGGTGTTCGACTGCTCGCCGGTCAGCACCCGGGCCCCCGTGAGCGCCTCGGTCCCGAGGCCCTCGGGTCCGTGGTCCCCGTCCTCGGCCGAGCGCGCCACGGCCAGCCAGGCGCGCAGGAAGGCAGGGTCGTGGCAGCCGTCCACGACGACCACCGCGCGGCCGCGCACCTCGACGGCGCCGACCACCCCGGGACCGGGGTGCTGCTCGGGCCGCAGGGTCACCGGGACCTGGAGCACCCCGCCCCCCGGGAGCCGGAGGAGCAGGAGGAGCACCTCGGCCTCACCGACCGGGTCGGCCAGGTCGACCACTCCGATGCTGCTCAGGGCATCGGTCGTGCCCTTGGCCGGGAACCACCGCTGCTCGGGGGCCCACGCGGCGACGGCGGCGACGAGGTCGGTCTCGGCGGCTGCGACGGGCCGCGCCGGACGAGGGGACTGCGTCGTGTCCTGCGCTGTCATGCCGACCTCCGCCGGGTTCGTCGTCTGGGTCCTCGGGCCGAGCGCTCAGCCGCTGGGTGTGACCGTGAGCCAGAAGAAGTCGCGCGAGCCGAGGGTCATGACCGTCTCGCCGCGGTGGTCGACGGGCGGGAACTCCGCCCCGCCGAAGATGTCGTGCAGGGCGTAGTCGTGGTGGTCGGGGAGCCTGACGCGGGCCGAGCGCGGGGTCGAGGCGAGGTTCGCCACGCACAGGACGGTCTCCTCGGCAGAGCGCCGGAGGTAGGCCAGGACCGCGTCGTTGTCCGTCGTCAGGGCGACGAACTCCCCGGTGCCGAACACGGGGTGCTGACGACGGACGGCGAGCATGCCGTGGACCCAGTGCAGCAGCGAGGTCGGCTGGACGAGCTGGGCCTCGACGTTGAGCGCCGTGAAGTGGTGCGCGAGGGACTGCACCACCGGCAGGTAGAGCTTGCCCGGGTCGGCGGTCGAGAACCCCGCGTTGCGGTCCGGGGTCCACTGCATCGGTGTGCGGACGGCGTCGCGGTCAGGCAACCAGATGTTGTCGCCCATGCCGATCTCGTCGCCGTAGTACAGGCACGGGCTGCCCGGCAGGGACAGCAGCAGGGCGTGCGCGAGCTCGATCTCGGCCCGCGAGTTGTCCAGCAGCGGTGCGAGCCGCCGGCGGATGCCGACGTTGGCGCGCATCCGGGGGTCCGGGGCGTACCACCCGTACATCGACGCGCGCTCCTCGGTCGAGACCATCTCGAGGGTCAGCTCGTCATGGTTCCGCAGGAAAGTGCTCCACTGCCCCCCGGCCGGCACCTGGGGGGTGTCGGCGAGGATGTCGACGATCTGGTTGGCCCGTTGGTCCTTGATCGAGTAGAAGATCCGCGGCATGACCGGGAAGTGGAAGCACATGTGGCACTCGGGGGCGTCCTCGGTGCCGTAGTACGGGATCACGTCCTCAGGCCACTGGTTGGCCTCGGCGAGCATGATCCGCCCCGGGAACTCCTCGTCGACCATCCTGCGCATCTCGGCGAGGTAGGCGTGCGTGCGCGGCAGGTTCTCGCAGTTGGTGCCCTCCTCCTCGAAGAGGTACGGCACCGCGTCGAGCCGGAACCCGTCGACGCCGATGCGCAGCCAGAAGCGGGCGACGTCCTTCATGGCCTCGCGCACGCTGGGGTTCTCGAAGTTGAGGTCGGGCTGGTGGCTGAAGAACCGGTGCCAGAAGAACTGCCGTCGCACCGGGTCGAAGGTCCAGTTCGACGTCTCGGTGTCCACGAAGATGATGCGGGCGTCCTCGTAGCGGGTGTTGTCGTCGCTCCACACGTAGAAGTCCCCGTACGGGCCCTCCGGGTCCGATCGCGAGGCCTGGAACCACGGGTGCTGGTCGCTGGTGTGGTTCATCACGAGGTCGATGATGATCCGGATGCCGCGCTCGTGGGCCCTCTCGATGAGCTCGGAGAAGTCCTGCAGGGTGCCGTACTGGGGGGCGATCGCGGTGAAGTCCGCGACGTCGTACCCACCGTCGCGCTGGGGCGACGGGAAGAAGGGTGGCAGCCACAGGCAGTCGATCCCGAGCCACTGCAGGTAGTCCAGGCGCTCGATCAGACCGCGCAGGTCGCCGATCCCCGCACCGGTCGAGTCGGCGAAGGACTTGAGCATGACCTCGTAGAAGACCGCGGTCTTGTACCAGTCGGGGTCCTGCGAGAGGCCCTGCGGCTCGATCCGGGGCAGCCCGGCCAGGGGGTCCGGTCGCGCGGGCAGGGCGCTGCGCGGGTCGACCGGCCGGGCGGTCGTGGCCTCGCGGGACGTCTCGTGGTGACGGTCGCTCACAGCGGCCTCACGGTGATGACGTGGGCGCACTGGCTCCACGGGTCGAGGCGTACGTAGGGGCGCGCACCCCAGGCGTAGGTCGCCCCCGAGAGGAGGTCGTGGGCGCCGAAGAGGGCACCGTCACCGTCGGGGATCCCCAGGGCCTCGAGGTCGAGCTCGATCACGCCCTCGTGGGCCTGGTGCGGGTCGGTGGTGACGACGACGATGACGGTGTCCGCACGGCCCGTCGGGGACTGCGCGGCGGTCACCCGGCGTGAGAAGCACAGCAGCGAGGAGTCCGAGGTGCGGTGCACCGTGAGCCCGCGCAGCCGCTGGAGGGCGGGGTGCTCGTGGCGGATCTCGTTGAGCCGGGTCAGCAGGGTCGAGATGCCGATGCCCTCGGCGGTCGACCAGTCCCGCGGCTTGAACTCGTACTTCTCGTTGTCGATCTGCTCCTCGACCCCGGGGCGCGGCACGTTCTCGACGAGCTCGTAGCCCGAGTAGATCCCCCAGGTCGGCGCTCCCGTGGCGGCCAGCACGGCACGGATCGCGAAGGCCGCCGTGCCTCCGTGCTGCATGTAGGGCGTCAGGATGTCGTGGGTCGTGGGCCAGAAGCTCGGGCGCATGTACGCGGCGGCCTCGCCCGAGACCTCGGTCAGGTACTCGGCGAGCTCGGCCTTGGTATTCCGCCAGGTGAAGTACGTGTACGACTGGTGGAAACCGATCCGCGCGAGGGTGTGCATCATCGCGGGACGGGTGAAGGCCTCGGCGAGGAAGATCACCTCGGGGTGGTCCTGGGCGACGTCGGCCAGGATCCGCTCCCAGAAGGACAACGGCTTGGTGTGCGGGTTGTCGACCCGGAAGGCCGTGACGCCGTGGTCGATCCACACCTGCAGGACTCGGCGCACCTCGTGGTAGATGCCCTCGGGGTCGTTGTCGAAGTTCAGGGGGTAGATGTCCTGGTACTTCTTGGGCGGGTTCTCGGCGTAGGCGATGGTGCCGTCGATGCGCGTGGTGAACCACTCGGGGTGCTCGGTGACCCACGGGTGGTCCGGGGAGCACTGCAGGGCCAGGTCCAGAGCGACCTCGAGGCCGTTCTCCCGGGCGGTCGCCACGAAGGCGTCGAAGTCCTCGAAGGTGCCCAGCTCGGGGTGGATCGCGTCGTGCCCGCCCTCGGGGGAGCCGATCGCGTAGGGCGACCCCGGGTCGCCCGGCTCGGTCGTCAGGGCGTTGTTGCGCCCCTTGCGGTACGTGGTCCCGATCGGGTGCACGGGGGTCAGGTAGACGACGTCGAACCCCATCCCCGCGATCGCGGGGATCCGCTCGGCGGCCGTGCGCAGCGTGCCCGACCGCCACTCGCCCGTGACCTCGTCGAGCTCGGCCCCCTCCGAGCGGGGGAACATCTCGTACCAGGCGCCGACCATCGCGAGCTCGCGCTGGACGTCGAGGTCGTAGGTCTCCGAGACCGTCACGTGCTCGCGCAGGGGGTGCGTCGCGAGGGCACGCTGCACCGCGGAGGCCGTGCCCGAGGCGAGCCGGGTGGTCGGCTGCTGGTGGGTGTCCCGCAGGCCCCGGACGGCCTCGCCCAGGGTCGACGCGGCCTCGGTCGACAGCCCGTCGCGCGCTGCGGCGCGCTCGAGCAGCGCTGCGCCCTCGGCCAGCATCAGTTCGACGTCGACCCCGGCCTCGACCTTGATCGTCGCGTCGTGCAACCACGTCCCGTACGGGTCGGACCACCCCTCGACGCGGAAGGCCCAGGCCCCCGGGGCGTCGGGCACGAGGTCCGCGCGGTAGGTGTCGAGGCCCGCGTTGACGACGTCCATCCGGACGCTCGCACGATCCGTGCCGTCGGGGGCGACCAGCACGGCGGTCGCGGCGACGGCGTCGTGGCCCTCGCGGAAGACGGTGGCGGTGACCTCGACGGCTTCACCGACGATCGCGCGGGCCGGCCAACGACCGCCCTCGACCACGGGACCGACCGAGATCACGGGGATGCGGCCGATCTCGGTCCGGCCGGCGTCAGAGGAGGGGAGGGCTGAGTCGGGGGACACCGTGCTCCGTGGGGTCGCTGGGGCAGGGGGGACGGGGGGCCGGGCCCCGCGACGGTCGCCCGTCTCAGGGGCGGGGTCCCGCGGCGGGATCGGCGGCGTGGTCGGCGTCACCCCCCGAACCTACCCAGCCGGGATGGTGGTCGGCATCCGGTGGGCGCGTCCGACCGGGCGTGTCGGCGGTGAGGCGGCAGCTCGGCCTGCAGCGCGCTCAGCCGGCGTAGACCCGCATCGACAGCGGCTCGACCAGGAGGACCGTCCCGGGGGAGGGTGCTCCCGCACCGTTCGCCCCCGCGCCGTCCGGGTCCGTGAGGTCCTCCGGGTGCTCGGCGACGCTGTCCCACAGCAGCTGCCAGGCGCCCGGGACGGCCGGGGGGACGGTCACCTCGACGGGGTCCAGCGAGCCGTTGATGATCATGAGGACTGCCGAGCCGTCCCGGGCGGTGCGGATCATCTGCAGGGTCCGCACGGCGGGGTCGTGCCACCGGTCGTGGTCGAAGGCGGTGGCCTGCGGGGTCAGCCAGTCCAGGTCGGGCCGCGGGTCGTGCCCTGGCCTCGGCCGACCGAGGTAGAACTCGGTCTCGCGCAGGGCCGGGTGCTCGCGACGCAGCCGCAGGAGGTGCTGGGTGGTGGCCAGGAGGTCGGACCGCCACGGGGACAGGTCCCAGTGCAGCCACGAGAGCTCGCCGTCCTGGCAGTAGGCGTTGTTGTTCCCGTGCTGGGTGCGGCCGATCTCGTCCCCGGCCGTGAGCATGGGGACCCCGGCAGACAGCACGAGGGTGCCCAGCAGGTTGCGGATCGACCGTCTCCGGAGAGGGACGATCTCCATGCCCACCGAGGACGCGCCGACCGGTCCCTCGAGCCCGTGGTTCCAGGACCGGTTGTTGTCGGTGCCGTCGCGGTTGCCCTCGCGGTTCGCGTGGTTGTGCTTGTGCGAGTACGCGACGAGGTCCGCGAGGGTGAACCCGTCGTGCGCCGTGACGTAGTTCACCGAGGCGACGACGCCGCGCATCAGCGGCGGGTCGCTGTAGCCGAACAGGTCGGCTGAGCCTGCCAGGCGGGTCGCGAGCTCCGCGACCCCCGATCCGGGCCGGCCGTGAGCCGCCTGACCGGGGTCGACGAGCCAGAAGGTGCGCACCGCGTCGCGGAAGCGGTCGTTCCACTCGGAGAAGGGTGCCGGGAACCCGCCCGTGCGCCATCCGCCCGGCCCGACGTCCCAGGGCTCGGCGATGAGCTTCCGCCGGCTCAGCACGGGGTCCGCCTGGAGGGCCACGAGGAACGGGTGATCGGGGTCGAACCCTTCCTCGCCACGGCCCAGGGTCACGGCGAGGTCGAAGCGGAAGCCGTCGACGCCGACCACCTCGGCCCAGTAGCGCAACGAGTCCAGGGCCATCTGGACCACGCGAGGGCGCCGGAAGTCCAGCGAGTTGCCGCAGCCCGTGACGTCGGCGAACCGGGCAGGGGAGCCGCCGTCGTGCAGGTAGTAGACCGTGGGGTCCAGGCCGCGCCAGCTCAGCTGCGGGCCGTCGGTGCCGCCCTCGCAGGTGTGGTTGTAGACGACGTCCAGGACGACCTCGATGCCGGCCTCGTGCAGCAGCCGGACCATGCCCTTGACCTCGGTCAGCACGGCCTGAGGACCTGCGGCCCGCGCGGCTGCGGTCGCGTAGCGAGGCTCGGGGGCGAAGAAGGCCAGGGTGTTGTAGCCCCAGTAGTTGGTCAGCCCCTGCTCGACGAGGTGCGGCTCGCTGACCGAGGCGTGGATCGGCAGCAGCTCGAGGGTCGTGACCCCCAGCTCCTGAAGGTGGGCGATCGTCGCCGGGTGCGCGAGCCCCGCGTAGGTGCCGCGGAGCTCGGCGGGGACCTGGGTCAGCTGGGCGGTCAGCCCGCGGACGTGCGCCTCGTAGACGACGGTCTCCCCCCAGGGGACCTCGGGCAACGGCACGGGGGGCGCGTCGAAGCGGTCGTCGACCACGACCGAGTGCGGGACGGCAGCCCGCGAGTCCGTGGGGTCGGGGAGGGGTCCGCGCTCGTCCTGCTCGGCGTCGAGCCGGTGGCCGTGCACCGCCTGGCCGAGCTCCAGCTCCCCCTGGACGCCGCGCGCGTAGGGGTCCAGGAGCAGCTTCGCGGGGTTGTAGCGGGTGCCGGCGCGTGGATCCCACCGGCCGTGGGCGCGGAAGCCGTAGTGCTGCCCCGCGGCGACGCCGGGAACGCGGGCCGACCACACGCCATGGACGGGACCCTCGAGAGGGAGGCGTCGTTCGCTCCAGCCGTCGGTCGAGGAGGGGTCGCGGTCGAGCAGGCAGAGGTCTACCGCGTCGGCGTGCGAGGCCAGCACGGCGACCTCGAGCCCCTCGGGGGAGAGGTGCGCCCCGAGGCGGGGCGGGAGGGCGCGGGTCACGATCACCCAGTGTGGACCACGTCAGGATCCCGGGGGAGGGCCGGCCACGGTGCGGACGTCCCAGTCCTCGCGCGGTAGCCTTCCCAGGGCCCTCGGCAAGGAGAATGGAGACCGGTGAGCATGAAGATCGTGGTCTGCGTCAAGCACGTCCCGGACCTGCAGGGCGACCGGGGCTTCACGCCCGAGGGGCGGGTCGACCGCAGCCAGGGCGACGGGACCCTCAACGAGCTCGACGAGAACGCCGTCGAGGCGGCCGTCACCCTCGCCGAGACCCACGGCGGCGAGGTCACGGTCCTGACGATGGGCCCCCAGGACGCCGAGGACGCCGTGCGCCGCGGTCTGCAGATGGGTGCCGAGCACGCGGTCCACGTGGTCGACGACGCGCTCGCGGGCTCCGACGCCTTCGCGACGGCGACCGTCCTGGCTGCGGCCGTGCGACGGATCGCCGCCGACGGTCCGGTCGACCTGGTCGTCACCGGCATGGCAGCCCTCGACGGCCTGATGTCGGTCGTGCCGACCCTTCTCGCCGCCGAGCTGGACCTCCCCCAGGCGACCCTGGCTGCCGAGCTGACGCTGACCGGCGCGGACGCGAGGACGGTGCGGGTGCGCCGCGACCTCGACCACGTCGTCGAGGTGCTCGAGGCCGACCTCCCGGCCCTGGTCTCGGTCACCGACCAGGCCAACCAGCCGCGGTACCCGAACTTCAAGGCGATCATGGCGGCCCGCAAGAAGGTCGTGTCGACCTGGTCCCTGGCGGACCTGGGTGTCGACCCGACCGCCGTCGGGCAGACGGCGGCCCGCACCACGGTCGTCGAGGCGAGCCCGCGCCCCGCGCGCGAGGACCGCGTGCTCATCACGGACGAGGGGGACGCCGGCCTGCGACTGGCCGCCTACCTCGTCGAGAACCGTCTCGTCTGAAGGAGCCCTGATGACTCAGCCTGCCGTCCTCGCCCTGGTCGACCACCACGACGGCGTCGTGCGCGCCCCGGCCTTCGAGCTCCTGACCCTGGCCCGGTCCCTCGGCCCGGTCGAGGCCGTCTGGCTCGGCAGCGGCCTCGCCGACGCCCTCGACCTCCTGGCCGAGCACGGCGTGAGCACGGTCCACCAGGTGGACCTCGAGGCCGACGTCACGGTGGCGACCTCGGCGCGTGCCCTCGCCGAGATCATGGTCGAGAGCGGCGCCACGACGGTGCTGCTGTCCTCGACCTTCGAGAACAAGGAGGTCGCGGCCCTCACGGCGCACGAGACCGGGGCCGGGCTGTCGGTCGACGCCGCGGGGCTCGAGCGGTCCGGCGAGGGACGCCTCGTGGTCCACCAGCAGGCCTTCGCCGCCACCTGGACCCTCCAGGTCGAGATCACCACCCCGCGCGCGGTGGTCGCGGTCAAGCCGAACGCCGTCCCGGCGGAGGCCGAGCCCACGGGGCAGGCCCCGCAGGTCGTGGTCCACGCGCTCGTGAGCCCACCCGCCGCACGCACGCGGGTGGTCGAGCGGACGGTCCGGCCCTCCTCGGGGCGGCCCGAGCTCGGCGAGGCCCAGGTCGTCGTCGCCGGGGGCCGTGGGACCGAGGGGGACTTCTCCGCGGTCGAGGAGCTCGCCGAGGTGCTAGGAGGTGCCGTCGGGGCGACGCGCGTCGCGACCGACGAGGGCTGGATCGGTCACGAGACGCAGATCGGTCAGACGGGGGTCACGATCTCGCCCCGCCTCTACGTGGGTGCCGGGGTCTCGGGAGCCGTGCACCACCGCGGCGGCATGCAGTCCTCGGGGACCATCGTCGCGGTTAACGCCGATCCCGAGGCACCGATCTTCGAGATCGCCGACTTCGGCGTGGTGGGCGACCTGTTCTCGGTGCTGCCGCAGGCCGCGGCCGAGCTCCGTCGGCTCAAGGCCGAGCAGGCCTGACCGGCTCGACCTCCGGGTCAGAGAGACCGGAGCCAGGCGAGGGCCTCGAGGCCCTGCGCCCGCTGGAACTCGCGCAGGTTGCCGATGCCGGGCGGCGGGGGCTGGACGGCCCCGTGCACGAAGTAGCCGGTCAGGGCGGCGAGGGTCGACCGCACCGCGTCCGGGTCGGCACCGCGGGAGACGGGATGCCTCCAGAACATGCTCCCGGGGTCGCCACCGCCCTGCATCGCGACGCTCGGGAGCATGCTCAGCAGGTCGTACCAGGGGGCCCCTGCCGCAGCGGCCCACGGCCAGTCGATGAGCCACACCGTGCCGTCGGGCTCGATCATCACGTTGTCCCCGCGCAGGTCGCCGTGCACGAGGCAGTCGCCGGCGGCGGCCTCCGGGGCGTCCCGGGCCCAGTCCGCGAGGTCTGCCAGGTGGTCCCTCAGCCACGCCCCGTGCTCGCCCGCGGCGGCGACCGCGGCGTCCAGGCTCGTGGGGTCCTCGGCGAGGCGCTGCCAGGACGGGGCGAGGGCCGTCAGGTCCTCGGTCAGCGGGTGCAGGTCCCCGCGGGCACCGGTCCCGGTCTGGGCCAGGTCCTCGACGGCGGCGAGGACGAGCCCGAGCTCCTCGGGCTGCCAGGGCATCGCCGGGCTGCGACCGTGCACGGCCTGGAAGCCGAGCAGCACCCACGTGCCGTCATCGTCGGACCACAGCAGGCGCGGGGACCGCACCTCGGCGGGCAGGGCACGGGCGGCGACCACCTCGGCACGGGCGAGATCGGGGGAGTGGGGGTTCTGCTCGGGCGAGACCGCCTTGACGAAGACCTCGGTGCCGTTGCCCAGCTCGAGGGTCGCGGCGTAGCCAGGGCTGAAGCCGCTGGTCGCGCTCGCCTCGCTGACGACCTCGGCCCCCGCGAGGTCGGCGATGCGGGAGCGCACCGACCGGGGCAGGTCGGCCCACCCGAGGCGCGATCCGCTGAAGGCGCGAGGTCCCGGCTCGTTGGTGGTCACCGGGGAGATTGTGCCAGCAGGTTCGTAGACTTCCGTCTCGTGACCGTCTACCTGGACCATGCGGCGACCGCGCCGATGCACCCGCGGGCCGTGGCGGCGATGGTCGAGCAGCTCACCCGGACGGGCAACCCCTCCTCGCTGCACGGGGCCGGCCGCACCGCCCGGCGCGTGGTCGAGGAGTCCCGCGAGTCCCTCGGTGCCGCCCTCGGGGCGCGGCCCAGCGAGGTCGTGCTGACGGCGGGGGGCACCGAGGCCGACAACCTCGCGCTCAAGGGCCTGGCCTGGGCCCGCCACGCCCAGGACCCCCGCCGACGGCGGCTGCTGGTCTCGGCGGTCGAGCACCACGCGGTCCTGGACCCCGCGGTCTGGCTCGCCGAGCACGAGGGCTTCGAGGTCGTCCTGCTCCCGGTCGACAGGGACGGTCGGCTCGAGGTGGACGCCCTGGCCGAGGAGCT
Organism: Actinotalea soli; assembly: GCF_017565425.1. GTDB lineage: Bacteria > Actinomycetota > Actinomycetes > Actinomycetales > Cellulomonadaceae > Actinotalea > Actinotalea soli. The sequence continues at coordinate 725,720 of NZ_JAGEMK010000001.1, read as the reverse complement.
TGCCGCCCATGGTGACCAGGCGGCTCTGATCAGCGTGATGTGGGCGAACAACGAGATCGGCACGGTGCAGCCCCTCGACGAGGTCGTGGCGCTCGCGGGCCGCCACGGCGTGCCGGTGCACGCCGACGCGGTGCAGGCCGTGGGTCAGCTCGAGGTGGACTTCACGGCCTCGGGGCTCGACGCCATGACGGTCTCGGGGCACAAGGTCGGCGGGCCGGTCGGGGTCGGTGCCCTCGTGGCGCGGCGCGGCCTCGACCTGACCCCGGTGCTGCACGGGGGCGGTCAGGAGCGGGCCGTGCGCTCCGGGACGGTCGACGTCGCCTCGGCCCGGGCCTTCGCGGTCGCGGTCGAGGAGGCCGTCACGCACCGCGCGGAGAACGCCGAGCGTCTGGCCGGGCTGCGGGACTCCCTCGTCGCCGGGGTGCGCCGCGGGGTGCCTGAGGCCGTGCTGCGCGGACCCGAGCCCGGGGCCGCGGGCGCCCCGAGCCCCGGCCGCCTGCCGGCCAACGCGCACTTCACCTTCCCGGGCTGTGAGGGCGACTCCCTGCTGTACCTCCTCGACAGCCACGGGATCGAGTGCTCGACCGGCTCGGCCTGCCAGGCCGGCGTGCCGCAGCCTTCGCACGTGCTCGTCGCCACCGGGGTCGACGATCACGACGCCCGTGGGGCCCTGCGGTTCTCGTTGGGCAGCACCTCGACGGCCCAGGAGGTCGACGCCCTGGTCAGCGTGCTGCCCGAGGTGGTCGAGCGGGCTCGGGCCGCCGGCCTGGCGGGGGTCGGCTGAGGTGCGGACCCATGACGTGATCGTCGTCGGGCTCGGCTCGATGGGCGGGGCCGCCGCCATGGAGCTCGCGGGACGCGGGGCGTCGGTCCTGGGCCTGGAGAGGTTCCGCCCCGGGCACGACCGTGGCTCGGCCCACGGAGGCACCCGCCTGGTGCGCCAGTCCTACTTCGAGGGCTCCGCCTACGTGCCCCTGCTGCGTCGTGCCTACGCGGGGTGGCGCGAGCTCGAGGAGGCCTCGGGGCAGGAGCTGCTGACCCTCTGCGGGGGCATCTACCTCGGTGACCCGGCGAGCGAGGTCGTGACCGGGAGCCTGTCCTCGGCCCGGGAGCACGGCCTGCCCCACGAGGTGCTGACCGCCGAGGAGGTGCGGCAGCGGATCCCGACCATGGCCCCGGCGTCGCACGCCGTGGGGGTGCTCGAGGCTGCCGCGGGGTACGTGCGTCCCGAGCGGACCACCCGTGCGACGGTCGAGGTGGCACGCCGCCGCGGCGCGGAGATCCACCTGGAGGAACCCGCGCTTGGCTGGACCGTGACCCCGGGGGGTGGGGTCGAGGTCCGCACCGCCGCCGGGACCTACGGTGCGGACCGGCTGGTCCTCTCCCCAGGGGCCTGGGCCCCCGGGCTGCTCGCGGACCTGGAGATCCCGCTGCGCGTCGAGCGGCAGATCTTCTGCTGGTTCACCCCGGACTTCACGGCGCAGCTGCCCTACGAGGCGTACACCGACGCCGAGCACCCGGTCTACGTCGAGAGCACCGACGGCAACGGCACGATGTACGGCTTCCCGATGATCGACGGCCCCGCGGGCGGGCTCAAGCTCGCCTACTTCCGCAACGGGGTCGAGACCACGGCCGAGACCGTCGACCGCACGGTCCGGCCCGAGGAGGTCGAGGAGGTGCGAGCCCGTGCCCTCCAGCTCTTTCCGCAGCTGACAGGTCCCGTGGTCGACGCACGGACCTGCCTCTACACGACCACCCCCGACGAGCACTTCGTCCTCGGTCCGCACCCTCTGCACCCGCAGGTCGCGATCGCCTGCGGGTTCTCGGGTCACGGGTTCAAGTTCGTGCCGGTGGTCGGCGAGATCCTCGCGGACCTCGCCGTGCTGGGGCGCACGGACCACGAGATCGGCCTCTTCGACCCGACACGGTTCGCGCGGTGACCGCGATCGCCGTCCGCCCGGCGGTGCGCGAGGACGCCGAGGCGATCGCCCTCGCGCACGTGCGTGCCTGGCAGGGGGCCTACCAGGGACTGATCGACCAGGAGCACCTCGACCGCCTCGACCCCGAGCGCTACACCGCTGGGTGGCGCAGGATGCTGGGGGAGTTGGCAGGGCCCGCTCCTGCCTCGACGGACCCTCGGGGGAGCACGTCCGCGCGGCAGGTCGTGGGCCTGATGGACGGGCGCGTGGTGGGCTTCGCGGGGTACGGGCCGTGCCGGGACGAGGACGGTCCGGGGCTCGGCGAGCTCTACGCGATCAACCTCCACCCCGAAGCGTGGGGCCGGGGCGTGGGCACGGCGCTGCTGGCTCGGGTCACCCTCGACCTGGCTCGTGCGGGGCTCGTCAGCGCTCGGCTCTGGGTGCTGCCGGGGAACCACCGCGCCCGGCGCTTCTACGAGGCACGGGGCTGGTCGTGCACCGAGGCCACCCGTGAGGCCGAGGTGAACGGCGTCACGGTGCCCGAGGTCGCCTACGAGCGGTCCCTGGCCGATGCCCTCCCGGTGGGCGAGACCGCGCCGGACGGCCCGTAGTCTGAGCCCATGCGAGTGCTGGCAGCCCTGTCCGGGGGCGTGGACTCGGCCGTGGCCGCTGCGCGCGCGGTCGACGCGGGTCACGACGTCGTCGGTGTCCACATGGCCCTGTCCCGGAACCGGGACCAGTTCCGCACCGGCTCGCGCGGCTGCTGCTCGATCGAGGACGCGGGGGACGCGCGGCGGGCGGCCGACGTGCTGGGCATCCCGTACTACGTGTGGGACCTCTCCGAGCGCTTCGAGCAGACCGTCGTGGCCGACTTCCTCGCCGAGTACGAGGCCGGCCGCACCCCCAACCCGTGCGTGCGGTGCAACGAGCACATCAAGTTCGAGGCCCTGCTCGACAAGGGCGTGGCCCTCGGGTTCGACGCCGTCTGCACCGGCCACTACGCCCGCGTCGAGATCGCCGAGGACGGCACCCGGTCCCTGCTCCGGGCCCGCGACGTCGCCAAGGACCAGTCCTACGTGCTGGCCGTGATGGGCCCGGACCGGCTCGCGCGCTCGATGTTCCCCCTCGGCGACGTGCCGTCGAAGGAGCAGGTGCGCGCCGAGGCGGCCGACCGAGGCCTCGCGGTCTCGGCCAAGCCCGACTCCTACGACATCTGCTTCGTGGCCGACGGCGACACCCAGGGCTTCCTGCGCGACCGGCTCGGCTCCCGACCCGGTCCGGTGGTCGATGCCGAGGGCGCGGTGGTCGGGGAGCACGACGGTGCCTACGCATACACGGTGGGCCAGCGCAAGGGCCTGGCCCTGGGGCGTCCCGCCCCGGACGGCCGTCCGCGCTACGTCCTGGAGGTCCAGACCTCGAGCAACACGGTCGTGGTGGGTGCGGCCGAGCTGCTCACGGTCCGAGAGCTCGACGGGGACCGTGCCGTCTGGTTCGACCCGGCCCCCGAGCCGAGCGCGTGGTTCGGGTGCTCGGTGCAGGTACGGGCCCACGGCACCCCGGTCGAGGCCCGCGCACGCCGCACCGCCGCCCCGGCGCCCGGTTCCGCCTCCGAGGACGGAGCTCACGAGCGGGTCGAGGTGCACCTCGAGGACGGGCTGCGAGGGATCGCCCCCGGTCAGTCGCTCGTGCTCTTCGAGGGCGACCGCGTGGTCGGCCAGGCCACCGTGACGGCGTCCCGACGGTGACCGGGGTCAGCCTGCTGGGCCCCTGGCCCGGCGAGAGGGTGCTCGAGGCCCAGACGACCGTCCTGGGCGAGCTCACCGCTGTGCCCGAGGGAGTCCGCGGCCTGCCGTCGGCGGTCCAGCTCCCGGCCCGGGGCCCGTGGGCGACCTCGGTGGCCCGGACCGCGGCTCTGCTCACCGACATGCCCGTGGAGATCGGCACGCACGGGTGGAAGCTCGCCGACCGGCCCGGGTTCGACCTCGAACGGACCTCCTCGCTGCTCCGGGAGGACCTCGACGCGCTCGCGATCGCCGGGCACGGCTACCAGGGCCCCCTCGTGGTCTCGGTGCGCGGACCGTGGACCCTGTCCGCGATCCTCTACCTGGCCCGGGGCGACAGGGTGCTCAGCGATGCCGGGGCGGCCCGTGACGTGGCCGCCTCCCTCGCCGACGGGCTGGGGGGCCTGATGGCCTCGCTCCGCACGGCCGTGCCCGGGGCGCGTCCGGTGCTGGTGGTGCGCGAGCCGATGCTGCCTGACGTGCTCAGCGGCACCCTCGCGACCTTCTCGGGTCACGGCCGCCTGCCTGCCGTGCCCCTCGACGACGCGGCCGCGGCCCTGCGCGAGGTCGTCGACGCCGCGCGGGCCGCCGGGGTGGGCGAGGTGGTCGCCCACGGCGGCGGTCGCTTCGCCTCACGGGCCCTGCAGGCCCTCGCGCGCAGCGGTGCCGAGTCCGTCGGCATCGCGGCGGGGGCGGTGCGCGGGCCGCAGTGGGAGCAGGTCGCCGCGCTGGTCGAGGACGGTCGACGCATGTGGCTGGGACTGCCCCAGGACCGGTGGAAGCGCCCGGCCGGCCCCCAGCAGGTCGCCGACCTCATCACCCGACCCTGGACCGCCGTCGGGCTGCCCGCCCGGTCCCTCGAGGACGTCGTCGTGCACGTCGAGACCTCGGGTGGTCTCGGCGGCGGGGACCTGCTGCTGAGCGACACCCGTGACGTACGGCACGCGATCGGCACCTCGGTCCGCGTCGCGGGGATCCTCGCCGAGCGGGCCGACGCGGGCTGAGAGGCGGGATGTCACCGCCACGCGCCATGATGTGGCCGTGAGCGAGCACGACGACGAGACCCCCCGGGCCCAGGCCCCGACGACGGCGCTGGCCGCCGAGGACCACGACCTCGACGAGCCGGAGGCCCGGCACCGCTGGACCGAGCTCGCCGAGGCCATCCGTGACCACCAGTTCGCCTACTACGTGCGTGACGCCCCGACGGTGAGCGACGCCGAGTACGACGGGCTGCTGCGTCGGCTCGAGGCCCTCGAGGAGCACTACGCCCACCTCGGCCTGCGCACCCCCGACTCGCCCACGCAGCTGGTGGGGGGGACCTTCTCGACCGAGTTCGCCGCGGTCGACCACGTCGAGCGGATGCTGAGCCTCGACAACGCCTTCTCGGCCGAGGACGTGGCGGCCTGGGACGCCCGGGTCCACAAGGACCTGGACGGCGCCGCCGACGGGCTGCAGTACCTGTGCGAGCTCAAGATCGACGGCCTCGCGATCGCCCTGCTCTACGAGCGCGGTCGGCTCGTCCGGGCAGCGACCCGCGGGGACGGGCGCACCGGGGAGGACGTGACCCTCAACGTCCGCACGATCGAGGGGGTGCCCCACGTCCTGGCGGGGGAGGACCACCCTGAGCTGATCGAGGTGCGCGGCGAGGTGTTCCTGCCGGTCGAGGGGTTCGCGGCCCTCAACGAGGCTCAGGTTGCGGCGGGCAAGGCCCCCTTCGCCAACCCGCGCAACTCTGCGGCCGGGTCCCTGCGCCAGAAGGACCCGCGGGTCACGGCCTCCCGCCCGCTGCGGATGTACTGCCACGGGGTCGGTGCCCTGCGCTGGGAGGGCCGGGAGGCCGCGACCGCGCGTCAGTCCGAGACCTACGAGCTCCTCGCGGGCTGGGGTCTGCCCGTCTCGCCCTACACCCGGGTGGTCGCGGACCAGGCCGGTGTCCAGGCCATGATCGACCACTACGGCGAGCACCGGCACGACGTCGAGCACGAGATCGACGGCATCGTGGTCAAGGTCGACCAGACGGCCCTGCAGCGACGGCTCGGCGCGACCAGCCGGGCGCCGCGCTGGGCCATCGCCTACAAGTACCCCCCCGAGGAGGTCAACACCCGCCTGCTCGACATCCGGGTCAACGTGGGACGCACGGGCAGGGTCACCCCCTACGGCGTCATGGAACCCGCGCTGGTCGCCGGGTCCACGGTGGAGATGGCCACCCTGCACAACGCGAGCGAGGTGCGGCGCAAGGGTGTCCTCATCGGGGACACGGTCGTGCTCCGCAAGGCGGGGGACGTGATCCCCGAGATCGTCGGCCCGGTGGTCGACCTCCGGGACGGCAGCGAGCGTGAGTTCGTCATGCCGGTCGACTGCCCCTCGTGCGGCACACCCCTCGCCCCGGCGAAGGAGGGCGACGTCGACATCCGCTGCCCCAACACGCGCTCCTGCCCGGCACAGCTGAGCGAGCGTGTGGCGCACATCGCCTCGCGCAACGCCCTGGACATCGAGGCGATGGGGTGGGAGGCGGCGATCGCCCTCACGGCCCCCGAGCGGGACCGCCCCGCGGACCCTGCCAGCTACCGGCCCGACGGCGCGGTGGACGGCCCGGTCCCCGATGCTCTGCCCGTTCCGCAGACGCCGGTCCTGTCGAGCGAGGCGGGTCTGTTCGACCTGACCTCGGAGGACCTCGCGTCGGTGCGCGTCTGGCGGGAGATCAAGAAGGAGGGCGCGGGCACCGGCCTGTGGGAGGACCGGCTGCACTTCTGGACCAAGGCGACGCCCAAGGCGCCCTCCAAGCCCCACGCCAACACGGTCCGTCTGTTCGCCGAGCTGGACAAGGCCAAGGAGCAGGCGCTCTGGCGCATCCTCGTGGCCTTGTCCATCCGGCACGTCGGGCCCACGGCGGCCCGTGCCCTGGCGACCGAGTTCGGCTCCCTCGAGGCCGTGCGGGCCGCGCAGGAGTCCGAGCTCGCCGCCGTCGAGGGCGTCGGTCCGACCATCGCCGCTGCCGTGCGGGACTGGTTCGCGGTGGACTGGCACGTCGAGATCGTGGACCGGTGGGCGGCGGCGGGGGTGCGGATGGAGGACCTGCGTGACGCGTCGGTGCCTCGCACCCTCGAGGGGCTCACCGTCGTGGTGACCGGGTCCCTCGACGGCTTCTCGCGGGACAGCGCCAAGGAGGCGATCCTCGCCCGCGGGGGCAAGGCCGCAGGCAGCGTGTCGAAGAAGACCCACGCCGTGGTCGTGGGCGAGAACGCCGGCTCCAAGGAGGCCAAGGCCCGCGAGCTCGGCCTGAGGATCCTGGACGAGGCGGGGTTCGTCGCCCTGCTCGAGGGGGGCCCTGAGGCCGTGGGGATCGAGGTGGCCGAGTGACTCTCGTGATCCGGTCGGCGACCCCCGAGGACCTGACCCAGGTCGGTGAGCTGACGGCGCACGCCTACCTCGCCGACGACCTGCTGAGCCCCGAGGACGGGTATCTCGACGAGCTGAGGGACGCCGTGGGGCGCGCGGGGGTGGGGACCGTGCTCGTCGCGGTGGACGACGGGCAGGAGGGTGGTCGGCAGGTCGTGGGCACCGTGACCCTCGCGCAGGCGGGGTCGCCGCTGGCCGAGATCGCCGTGCCGGGGGAGGTCGAGCTGAGGATGCTCGCCGTGGCCCCGGACGCCCGCGGCCGCGGGGTCGGTGAGGCTCTGCTCAGGGCCGCGCTGGCCCACGGGACCGAGGCCGGAGCGCAGCGCGTGGTGCTCTCGACCCTCGTGGAGATGCGTGCCGCTCAGCGCATGTACCAGCGGCTCGGGCTGAGGCGCGTGCCCGCGCGGGACTGGTCGGTCGAGGGGTACTCGATGGTGGCCTACACGATCGACCTCTGACGCGAGGCATGCGGCTCAGCGCTCGCGTGCCGCCCAGAGCAGGCCACGCTCGACCACCTGGCGCAGGCCGGGGATCTCGAGGTCCGCGGTCTGGTGCCCCGGGGTGCAGACGAAGACCCGACCCCCTCCCCACGTCCGGGTCCACACGGCGGGGCAGGTCACCGGCTCTGACCACGGGTCCTCGGGACGGCGGGGGATGGTCGTGGTCGCGAGGACGTCGACCAGCGGGTCGGTCATGACCCAGTACTGCTCCGAGTGGAGCCGGATCGAGGAGAGGCCCGTGACGATCGGGTGATCGGCCCGCTCGGGCCGCACGTCGACGGTGTGGTCCACCAGGTCGCCGGGGTGGGCGGCGAACTGGCCGCCGACGAGCTGGTGGTAGTCGGTCGCCTGTCGGAAGGCGTCCACCACCCCGCCGTGCCACCCGGCGAAGCCGGTCCCGGCGCGGATGGCCTCGCGCAGCCCGCGCAGCTCCGCGGGCAGGATGTCGCCCATCGTCCAGCTCTGCACCACGAGATCGGTGCCGTGCATGAGGGTCTCGTCGGCGTACACCTCGAGGGAGTCCTCGACGAGGACCTCGAAGCCGGCGTCCCGCAGGAAGGGCAGGAACAGGTCCGTGGTCTCGACCGGGGCGTGCCCCTCCCAGCCGCCACGGACCACGAGTGCGGTCGGGGTGCTCATGGATCTCCCGTCGTCATCGCCGCGGTGCTGCGCTGCACCGGGTCGGGGTGGGCTGGGTGCTCAGGGGATGAGGGCCTCGATCGCCGCGGGGGACAGGACGTGCTCGGCGGCCATGGCGCTCGCGCCCAGCACCCCGGCCCGTCCGCGGGTTCGGCTCCCGACGATACGCAGGTGCTGCGTGGCCAGCGGGAGGGACCGGCGGTAGACGACCTCGCGGATCCCGGCGAGCAGGTGCTCGCCGGCCTCCGCGAGGTTCCCGCCGATGACGATGACCGACGGGTTGAGCATGCTCACGCAGGTGGCGAGGACGCTGCCGATGGTGCGCCCGGCCTCGCGGACCACGTGGCTCGCCGTGACGTCGCCGGCCCGCACCAGGCGGACGACGTCTGCGCTCGATCGCGCCGGGGTCCCGTGCGAGGTCAGCGCGTCGGCGAGGGCCCGACCACTGGCCAGTGCCTCGAGGCAGCCCGTGTTGCCGCAGCGGCAGGGAGCGTCCCCGCCGCCGGCCACAGCGATGTGGCCCAGGTCGCCGGCTGCGCCCTGAGCACCACGACGGATCTCGCCGTCGCTGATCACCCCGGCGCCGATGCCGGTCGCGACCTTGACGAAGAGCAGGTGGTCGACGTCGGGGAACTGCGACCGGTGCTCGCCGAGGGCCATGATGTTGACGTCGTTGTCGACGAGCACCGGCACGGGGAGCCTGCCCTGGAGGTGGGTCACGACGTCGGCGCCGTCCCAGCCGGGCATGATCGGCGGGTTCATCGGTCGACCCGAGTCGTGGTCGACGGGCCCGGGGAGCCCGACACCGACGCTCACCAGATCCTTGCTCGAGCGGCCCGCCTGCTCGACGAGCTTCAGACCGAGCCCGGCCGCGCGGTCCAGGACGGCCTCGGGGCCGGCGGCGATGCTGATCTCCTCGTGGTGCTCGGCCAGGACGGTCGAGGCGAGGTCGGTCACGGCCAGGCGCGCGTGGGTCGCGCCCAGGTCTACGGCGAGGACGAGCTTGGCGCTCGGTGCGAAGGCGAAGGTGGCGGGAGGTCGCCCGCCGGTCGAGCTCGCCTCCCCGGCGGGGGCGACCAGGCCCGAGGCGAGAAGGAGGTCGACCCGGGCAGCGATGGTCGAGCGGGCCTGACCGGTCACCTGGGCGAGGTCGGCACGGGTGCGGGGACGGCCGTCCCGGAGCAGCTGGAACATCTCGCCGACGCCGCTGGGCCGCGGCGCGAACTTGGTCAGCGCATCCATGGGCGCAGTCAAGCACACCCCCTTCGGAAGATCACGTTCGCATAACGCGATTCACCCGTCTCGACTTTTGCTTGACTATCGACAAAAGGTGAGTAGGTTCCTCGTCATGGTCAACGATGTCCAGAACGTCCCCGGTTCTCCCGGGGCGCAGCCCGGCGCCCCGATCCTCACGATGCGCGGGATCGTCAAGCACTTCCCTGGTGCCAAGGCCCTCGACGGGGTCGACCTCGAGGTCCTGCCCGGGGAGGTGCACTGCCTGCTCGGTCAGAACGGCGCCGGCAAGTCGACCCTCATCAAGGTCCTCGCCGGCGCCCACCGTCCCGACTCCGGGACCATCACCTGGCGCGGCGAGCCCTTCGAGGTGACGACCCCGGTGGCGGCCCTCCGCGCGGGCATCGCGACGATGTACCAGGAGCTCGACGTGGTCGACGGCCTGACCGTCACCGAGAACGTCGACCTGGGTCACGAGCTCGCCTCGGCCGGGTTCACCCAGCGCCGTGCCGCGCGGGCCCGGACCGCCGAGCTCCTCGCACGTCTGGGTCATGCCGAGATCCCGCCGGGCCGTGAGGTCGGTCGTCTCTCGGCCGCGGGCAAGCAGGTGGTCAGCATGGCCAGGGCCCTGTCGCACGACGCGCGTCTGATCGTCATGGACGAGCCCTCAGCCGTCCTGGACTCGGAGGAGGTCGCCAACCTCTTCCGCGTGGTGCGCGACCTCACCGCCGCCGGGGTCGCGGTCGTCTACATCTCCCACCGGCTCGACGAGATCCGTGAGGTGGGCGACCGGATCACGGTGCTCAAGGACGGCCGGACGGTCGCGACCGGGCTCGCGGTGGACAAGACCCCGACCGCGGACCTCATCCGCCTCATGACGGGACGGACCGTCGAGCACGCCTTCCCCGAGCGCCCCGGGGTGCCGGCCGGGGCGGACCGGCGCCTCGTGGTCGCCGACCTGAGCCTGCGCGGCGTCTTCGAGGACGTGAGCCTGACGGTCCGCTCCGGTGAGGTCGTGGGCCTCGCAGGGCTCGTGGGCTCAGGGCGCTCGGAGATCCTCGAGACGATCTACGGTGCGCGGCGCGCGACCAGCGGCAGCGTCGAGGTGGCTGGTCGTCGGCTGCGTGCAGGATCGGTCTCGGCCGCCGTCGGTGCCGGCATCGGGCTGGCCCCCGAGGAGCGCAAGAGTCAGGGCCTCCTGCTCGACGAGCCGGTCTACCGCAACATCACCCTGTCGACCTTCGGGCGGTTCGCCCGCGGCCCGATGCTCGACGAGCAGGCCGAGCGGACCGCGGCCCGTGAGCAGATCACCGCCCTGGACCTGCGGCCCCATGACCCGGACCGCACCGCGCGCACCCTCTCGGGGGGCAACCAGCAGAAGGCCATGCTCGCGCGCTGGCTCGTCCACGGCTGCGACGTCCTCCTGCTCGACGAGCCCACCCGCGGGGTCGACGTCGGGGCCCGCGCCGAGATCTACGGCCTGGTCCGGGCACTGGCCGACCGAGGCGCTGCAGTCGTCGTCGTCTCGAGCGAGATCGAGGAGGTCCTCGGGCTCTCCGACGAGGTCCTGGTGATCTCGGAGGGACGTGTCGTCCACCGCTGCCCGGCAGAGCAGATCGACGAGCACGGTGTGCTCGACCTCGTCATGGAAGGAAGTGCCGCGTGAGCGAGCAGACACCCCCCACCCTCGCGACGGCCGGGAGCGTCCCCCCCGACCCCGACCGCCCGACCCCCGTCGACCGCGGTGGCGCCCCCGGGACCGCCGTCGGCCCGACGCAGCCTCCTCCCTCGGGTCTGCGGCGCTTCCTGCACGGAGCCGCCGGCCGCAACATCGGCCTGGTCATCGCGCTCGTCCTCGTGTGCGTCGTCGGCTTCGCCACGGCCGGGGAGCGGTTCGCGAGCGTCGACAACCTCATGACCATCCTGCGTTTCGCTGCGGTGATCGGCGTGCTCAGCATCGGGATGACCTTCGTCATCACCGGGGGCGGCATCGACCTCTCGGTCGGCTCGGTCCTGGGCCTGGCGTCGGTCTGGGCCAGCACGCTGGCGACCCAGACCATGGCCGGTGACATCCACTGGATCGTCATGGTCGGCACGGCCCTCGCGGTCGGCACCGTCTGCGGGCTGGTCAACGGGGTGCTCATCGCCTACGGCCGGGTGGTCGCCTTCATCGCGACCCTCGCCATGATGGTCGGTGCCCGCGGGCTGGCCGAGATGATCGCCAACCGGCAGACCCAGCTCGTCACCGTCGACCCCTTCCTCGACTTCTTCCGGGCGGACCTGCTCGGCATCTCGGTCCTGGTCTGGATCTTCGCGGCCGTCGCGGTGGCGGGCTGGGTGCTGCTGAACCGGACGACCTTCGGCCGACGGACCCTCGCGGTGGGGGGCAACCCCGAGGCAGCGCGCCTGGCCGGGATCAAGGTCAAGCGCCACACGATGTATCTCTACGCGATCGCCGGCCTGACCGCGGGCATCGCCGCGGTCATGATGCTGGCCCGCACGACGGCCGGGTCCTCGACCCACGGCCAGTACTACGAGCTCGACGCCATCGCGGCCGTCGTCGTCGGCGGGACCCTGCTCGCCGGTGGCCGGGGCACGATCGTCGGCACCGTCTTCGGCGTCCTGATCTTCGCGACCCTGGCCAACGTGTTCACGCAGAACAACCTCTCGATCTCCGCCCAGGCCGTCGCCCGCGGCGTGATCATCGTCGCCGCGGTGCTCCTGCAGCAGCGCCTCGCGGCCCGTCACCGCTCTACCTGAGCCGGCGCTCGACCTGAGCCACCTGTCCACCTGGGCCGCGCCACCTGCGCTGCTCGTCCGACCCCACGCTCGACCCAAGGAGGAAGTCCATGTCCGCACCACTGGAGCTGCGCCGTCGCTGGACGCTCGCCGCGGCCGCCACGGTCGCCACCGCCGCCCTCGTCACCGGCTGCACCTCGAACACCCCCGTCCCCGAGGAGGACGAGGGCACCACCTCCTCCGACGGTGGCGGCGAGGCCATGGGAGGTGCCAACGCCGAGAGCGGCGAGACCGTCACGATCGGGTTCTCGGCGCCTGCCGCGGACCACGGCTGGATGGGCGCGATCACCCGGGCAGCCCTCGAGGAGGCCGAGCGGTACGACGACGTGGACCTGCGCGTCGCCGAGGCCACGAACGACGTGAACCTGCAGATCAGCCAGATCGAGACCTTCATCAACGACGGGGTCGACGCGATCGTGCTGCTGCCCTTCGACGGTGCGGCTCTGACCGAGGTGGCGATCGAGGCGATGGAGGCCGGGATCACGGTCGTCAACGTCGACCGCGAGTTCTCCAGCCCGTTCGCCGCGCGCACCACCGTGCTCGGCGACAACTACGGCATGGGGGTCAGTGCGGGCACCTACATCTGCGAGCAGGTCGGCGACGACCCGGACGCCGTGGTCGCCGAGATCGCCGGCATCGACTCCCTGCCCCTGACCCAGGACCGGAGCCAAGGTTTCGAGGACGCCCTCGCGGACTGCGGCCTGGACGTCGACAACCGCGTCGCCGCGGACTTCACCGTCCAGGGCGGCCAGCAGGCCGCAGCCAACCTGCTCCAGGCGGCCCCGGAGATCGACGCCCTGTGGAACCACGACGACGACCAGGGCGTCGGCGTCATGGCTGCGATCGAGGAGGCCGGCCGGGACGAGTTCGTCATGGTCGGCGGCGCGGGCTCGGCGAACGTCATGCGGGAGATCCAGGAGGACGACTCGGTCCTCAAGGCGACCGTGGTCTACCCGTCGACCCAGGCCGCCGACGGCGTGCGCCTGGCGCGGCTCATCGTCCAGGGCAAGGCCATGGCGGACCTGGTCGAGGTCGAGGTGCCGCGCACCGTCCAGCTCTACGCCCCCGTCGTGACGGTGGACAACGTCGAGGAGTACCTGCCCACGGCCTTCGAGTCCTGAGCGCCTCGCCGGGGCGGGTGCCCGCGCACCCGCCCCGGCGTGCCCGGCAGGTCGAGCGGTCCCGTACGGAGGAAGAGGAACGATGGTCAACCAGCAGGCCCGGCGGCTCGGCGTCGGCATGATCGGCTACTCCTTCATGGGGGCCGCCCACTCGCAGGCGTGGCGGGTCGCACCACGCTTCTTCGACCTCCCGCTGGCGCCCGAGATGACGGTGGTGGCGGGGCGCACCCGCAGCGCGGTCGAGGCCGCGGCCGAGCGGCTCGGGTGGGCCGAGGCCGAGACGGACTGGCGGCGCCTGCTCGAGCGGCCCGACGTCGACCTCGTCGACATCTGCACCCCGGGCAGCACCCACGCCGAGATCGCCCTGGCGGCCCTCGCCGCGGGCAAGCACGTGCTGTGCGAGAAGCCGCTCGCCAACTCGGTCGCCGAGGCCGAGGAGATGGCCGCGGCCGCAGCCGTGGCCGCGCGCGACGGGGTGCTCGCGATGGTCGGCTTCACCTACCGACGGGTCCCTGCGCTGTCCTTCGCGCGGCAGCTGGTGGCCGAGGGGCGCCTGGGGACCATCCGGCACGTGCGGGCCCAGTACCTGCAGGACTGGATCGCCGACGAGGAGGCGCCGTTGTCCTGGCGGCTGGACCGCGAGAAGGCCGGCTCCGGGGCGCTGGGGGACATCGGCGCGCACGTGGTCGACCTCGCGCAGTTCATCACCGGCGAGCGGATCACGGGGGTGAGCGGCCTGCTCGAGACCTTCGTGCACGAGCGACCCGTCGCGACCGAGCACGCGGGGCTGCACGGCTCGGCCGGCAGCGAGCGCGGTCCGGTGACCGTCGACGACGCGGCGGTGTTCCTCGCGCGCTTCTCGGGCGGCGGGATCGGCACCTTCGAGGCGACGCGGTTCGCGTGGGGCCGCAAGAACGCGATCCGGCTCGAGATCAACGGCTCGGCGGGGTCCCTGGCCTTCGACTTCGAGGACATGAACGTCCTGCACTGGTTCGACGCCGCGGACGAGGCCCGCCTCGCGGGGTTCCGCAGGATCGTCGTGACCGAGCCGGAGCACCCGTACGCGGCGGCGTGGTGGCCCCCCGGCCACGGCCTGGGCTACGAGCACGGCTTCACCCACCAGGCCGTGGACCTCGTGCGCTCGTTGGCGGCGGGGGAGCAGCCCCGGCCGTCCTTCGCCGACGGCCTCGTGGTCCAGCGGGTGCTCGACGCGGTCGAGCGCAGCGCAGCGGCCGACAGCATCTGGACGACCGTCCCGACCGACACCATCCAGGAGGACTGACATGGCTCGACCCGTCACGCTGTTCACCGGCCAGTGGGCCGACCTCCCCTTCGAGGAGGTCGCCCGGCTGGCCTCCGAGTGGGGGTACGACGGCCTCGAGATCGCCTGCTGGGGGGACCACCTCGACCCCTGGCGCGCTGCCGAGGACGACGCCTACGTGCAGAGCAGGCTCGACGTGCTCGAGAGGTACGGGCTCCAGGTGTGGGCGATCTCCAACCACCTCAAGGGTCAGGCCGTGTGCGACGACCCGATCGACCAGCGGCACCGGGACATGCTCTCGGACCGGGTGTGGGGCGACGGCGACCCCGAGGGTGTCCGCCAGCGGGCCGCCGAGGAGATGAAGCTCACCGCCCGGACGGCAGCCCGCCTAGGGGTCAAGACCGTGGTGGGCTTCACCGGGTCCTCGATCTGGAAGTACGTCGCGATGTTCCCGCCGGTCTCCGCCGAGCTCGTCGACGCGGGGTACCGGGACTTCGCCGACCGGTGGAACCCGATCCTCGACGTCTTCGACGAGGTGGGCGTGCGGTTCGCCCACGAGGTGCACCCCAGCGAGATCGCCTACGACTACTGGACCACCGTGCGGACCCTCGAGGCCATCGGTCACCGTGAGGCCTTCGGGCTCAACTGGGACCCGAGCCACTTCGTCTGGCAGGACCTGGACCCGGTGGGCTTCCTGGGGGACTTCCGCGACCGGATCTACCACGTCGACTGCAAGGACGCGAAGCGTCGGGTCGGCAACGGTCGCAACGGCCGGCTGGGCTCGCACCTGCCCTGGGCCGATCCGCGTCGGGGCTGGGACTTCGTCTCGACCGGGCACGGCGACGTGCCCTGGGAGGACAGCTTCCGGATGCTCAACACGATCGGCTACGAGGGTCCGATCTCGATCGAGTGGGAGGACGCCGGCATGGACCGCCTCGTGGGAGCCCCCGAGGCCCTCCAGTTCGTCCGACGCCTGGCCTTCGAGCCGCCCTCGGCGTCCTTCGACGCCGCCTTCAGCACGCGCTGACTCCCGACGGCCGGCCGCACGTCCCGGTCTGCCACCCCGCCCCGTGCCCGTCGCGACGGCGGCGGCTCCGCCCTGCCCTGATCCCGCGTCCCGGTGCATCACCGCCCGTCAAGGAGGAAGAGTGCGATCACGAACGGTGCAACGCCCGACAGGCCTCGTCGCCCTGCTCGGTCTGTCCCTGCTCGGCTCGATGGTGACGACGGCAGCCCTGCCGACCGCTGCCCGAGCCGACGACCTGCCACCGCAGCAGCCCGGCGTCACCCTGCGCACCTACACCCTGGGCACCGAACCGCAGGCGATCTGCGAGATCAGGCCCGGCACCACGCCGAACGTCGACAAGCTCATGCCCACGATCGACTACACGACGCACGAGCAGTTCGGCGCGGTGGACAGCTTCCGCACCGACGTCCTCGCCAGCCTGCACACACCGGTCGACGGGGAGTACTCCTTCCGCCTGACCAGTGACGACGGCTCGCGGCTGCTCCTGGACGGCCAGCTGGTCGTCGACCACGACGGCTTGCACGAGGCGACCGCCAAGGAGGGGGTGGTCACCCTGTCGGCAGGCCACCACGCCCTGCTCGTCGAGTACTTCGACGCCGGCTACGACCAGGTGCTGCGCCTGGAGTGGCGCCCGCCGGGCGCGGAGGAGTTCGTGCTGGTGCCCGAGTCGGCGCTGAGCACCGATCGCGACGTCGTGCGGGTGACGGCGCCCGGCACGAAGTACTGCACCGGGGACACCGACACCCCCGGCGACGGCCTGCGGCTGGACGCGGTGCACCCCGACTACACGCTGACCGACCTGCTGCCCGAGGGTTTCGAGCCGATGGTCTCGGCCCTCGACTGGACCGCGGACGGGGAGCTCGTGCTCGTCACCTCGGGCTCGGTGAGCCCTTCCGGCCCGGTGCCGGACCCTGAGCCGGGAGAGGTCTTCCTCCTGGGCAACGTGACCGGGGAGACGAGCGCCGAGGAGGTGACCGTCACCAAGGTCGCCACCGACCTCCTCAACCCGATGGGGGTCGCGGTGGTCGACGGCTCGATCTACGTCTCGGAGCGGGACCGGCTGACCGAGCTGACCCCCGACGAGGACGGCGACGGCCTGCGCGAGCACCGGACGGTGGCCGAGTGGCCCTACGGGGAGAACTTCCACGAGTTCGCGTTCGGCCTGCTGCACGACGAGGACCACTTCTACGTGACGCTGTCGGTCGCGATCGACAACGGGGGTGCCACCACCGACCCGCAGCCCGCCGAGAACCGCGGGACGAGCATCACGATCGACCGCGAGACGGGAGAGGTCGAGTACGTGGCGGGCGGCCTGCGCACCCCGAACGGCCTCGGCTGGGGCCCCGGCGGCGAGCTGTTCGTCATGGACAACCAGGGCGCCTGGCTGCCCTCCTCGAAGCTGGTCCACATCAAGGAGGACCGCTTCTTCAACCACTACACGACCCCGGCAGGACCCTTCGACAGCCAGCCGGTGACCAAGCCCGCCCTGTGGCTGCCCCAGAACGAGATCGCCAACTCGCCCAGCAACCCCGTGCTGCTCGAGCACGGGCCGTTCGCCGGGCAGATGCTCTTCGGTGACGTCACCTACGGAGGCCTGCAGCGCGCCTTCCTCGAGGAGGTGGACGGTGAGTACCAGGGGGCGGCCTTCCGCCACACCGCAGGGCTCCAGGCCGGGGTCAACCGGACCGTCGTCGGGCCGGACGGCGCCGTCTACGTCGGTGAGATCGGCGAGGCCGGGAACTGGAGCGAGAGCGGCAAGCTCGACTACGGGCTCCAGAAGCTCACGCCCACGGGCGCCGAGACCTTCGACATGTCCTCGATGAGCGTCACCGAGGACGGGTTCGTGGTGCGCTACACCCAGCCGCTCTCGGAGCAGACCGCGCAGCGGATCAGCGCGAACGCCGCGGACGGCTACCAGGTGCAGCAGTGGCGCTACGTGCCCACGCAGCAGTACGGCGGACCGAAGGTCGACGAGGAGGTGCTGGTCGTCTCGGCGGCCGAGGTGTCGCCCGACCGGCGGACCGTCCACCTCACGATCGACGGCCTGAAGCCGGACCGCGTGGTGCACCTGCGGTCCCCGCGGCCCTTCACCGACGCCGGTGGCACCGAGCTGTGGAGCACCGAGGCCTGGTACACCCTGAACGCGATCCCCGGTTACGAGGCCCCGGACGACCTCGGGTACCACGAGGCCGAGGAGGCCCAGATGCTCGGCGGCGCCAGCATCGCGGCCGACCACAGCGGGTACTCCGGCTCGGGGTTCACGGCAGGGCTGCAGAGCCCTGGCGCCTCCGTCACGTTCACCACCGAGCGTGACGAGGCGGGCACCGTCCCGATCCACGTGCGCTACGCCAACGGACCGAACCCGTTCGAGGGGGCGAAGCAGATGACGCTCCATGTCAACGGTGCCGCCGTGGGACCGGTCGAGTTCCCCAGCACGGGGGACTGGAAGACCTGGAGGACCCTCAGCCAGGACGTCGACCTGCTGCAGGGCACGAACACGATCTCCTTCCGCTACGAGCCCGGCGACGACGGGAACGTCAACATCGACGTGCTCCGCGTGGGTGCCGAGCCCGACATCTGCGCCCCGAGCACCCCTGAGGACGGGTACGCCGCGCTCTTCGACGGCACCCTGGCGAGCCTGGACCACTGGCGCCTGGCCGGGGCGGGATCCTTCGGACGGCAGGCCGACTGCAGCCTGCGCACCCAGGGCGGGCTGGGCCTGCTGTGGTACACGGCGCAGGCTTTCGAGGAGTACAGCCTCAAGCTGGACTGGAAGCTCGTGAAGGACGACAACGGCGGCGTCTTCGTGGGGTTCCCGAACCCGGGGAACGACCCGTGGGTCGCCGTCGACCAGGGCTACGAGATCCAGATCGACGCGAGCGACGCGGAGGACCGGACCACGGGCGCGATCTACACCTTCCAGGGGGCCGACGCCGACGCGGTGGCCGAGGCGCTGAACCCCGTGGGCCGGTGGAACGAGTACGAGATCGAGGTCTCGGGGGACACCATCCGGGTGCACCTCAACGGCGTTCTCGTCAACGACTTCACGAGCACGGACCCCGCTCGTGATCTGTCCACCGGCTTCATCGGGGTGCAGAACCACGGTGCGGGCGAGGCGGTGTTCTACCGGGACGTGCGCATCCGGGGGACAGCGTCCTCAGGGCGGTCCTACGAGCTCGAGGACGGCGTGCTCGACGGCGGTGCCGAGGTCGGCACCGAGCACGCCGGGTACTCCGGCCGCGGTTACGTGCAGGGTTTCGACACCCCCGGTGCGTCGGTGGCCACGACGGTGGTGGTCGACGCCGCCGGGACCTACCCGGTGACCGTGCGCTACGCGAACGGGCCCCACCCGTTCGCGGGCCCCAAGACGGTGTCGGTGCTCGTCGACGGCGTCGACCGCGGGCGGCTCACGGTGCCGAGCACGGGGCAGTGGACGCGATGGTCGAGCATCACGACGGACCTCGCCCTGCCGCAGGGCGAGAGCACCGTGACGCTGCGGTACGCGGACGGGGACGACGGCAACGTCAACCTGGACCGGCTCCGCCTCGGTGAGCCGGTCCCGAGCACGGCACCGGTCACGAGGGCGACGGTGGCCCCGGCGCCCGTGAACGGGTGGTACCCGGTCGAGCCCACGGTGACCTTGGTGGCCGAGGGCGACCAGGGCGTCGCGTCGACCGAGTACCGGCTGGACGACGGCGACTGGCTCACCTACGAGCAGCCCTTCGTCGTGGTCGGTGAGGGTGAGCGCACGGTGTCCTTCCGCTCGACGGGCACCTCGGGGACCGTCGAGGAGGCCTCGACCATCGCGGTCGCGGTCGACACGGTCGCTCCCGAGGTGATCCTCGAGGACGGTGCCAGGACGTACACGGTCGACGAGGAGATCGCGATCGGGTGCACCGCGACCGACCCCGCACCCGGGTCTGGCATCGCCTCGTCGACCTGCGCCGATCTTGCGTCCCCTGCCTGGGAGCACGGCGTGGGCTCGCACACCCTGACCGCCTCGGCGACGGACGTGGCCGGGAACGTGGGGGAGGCCTCCACCGAGGTGAGCGTCACTGCCACCTACGGGTCGTTGCGGACCCTGGTGCACCGGTTCAGCAGCAGGTGGCTCGTCACGGTCGGCCTCAACGCGACCCTGACCCTGGCCGAGCGCACCCGGAGCAGCACGGTGCGGCACTGGCTCCTCAGCGCCTTCGACAGCCAGGTCGCCGCCCAGACGGGCCGGGCCTTCACCGCGGAGGAGAGCAGGGTCCTGCGGGCCTCGGCGGCAGTCCTGCCCTGACGTGGGGGGGGGGGCCCCGCGGGGGGGGGGGCCCCCGGGGGGCGGGGGCCACGCCCGCACGTGCCCTGACGCTCGCGGGGGCCGATACTGGACGGCATGATCTCCGCCGAGCTCGCCGTGGCCCTCCGAGACGCCGGGGTCCGCTGGCGGCCTGCCGCGGGGGACAGGTTCGTCATTCCCCAGCCCGAGCTCGACGGCGAGATCTTCACCCTGAGCGAGATGACCATCGAGGCCCGGGAGTACTCCACGGGCACGGTCCTCGGCTTCAACGGCACGACCGAGTGGGCCCTGGACTCGGTCGCCCAGGAGGAGGCGCTGTGGCTCCCGCGCGAGGACCAGATGCGCGAGCTGCTCGGCGGCACCTTCGTCTCCCTCGCCCGGGTGCCTGCCGCGGAGGAGCAGGACGACGCGGGCTCGGTCGAGAGCGCCCGGGACGGTGCGGTGGGGGAGGCGCCCGCGGCCGGGGGCGGGGACGTCGACGAGGCCTCGGGCCCCGACCTCCTCTTCGAGGTCACGACCCGCGGGGGCCGCGGCACGGTCGAGGTCCACGCGGCGCCGAGCGCCGCCGACGCCTACGCCCTGGCCCTGCTCGCCCTCGTCGAGCGGGCCACCACCGACGCGTGACGCGCCCGGTCGGCGAACCTCGGGCCGTCCCGCGGCACCACTAGACTCACCGACCATGTCCACCATCTCCCGCGAGGAGGTCGCACGCCTGGCTGGTCTGGCCAGGATCGACCTGACCGAGTCCGAGCTCACACGACTGGCCGGGGAGCTCGACGTCATCGTCGACTCCGTCGCCAAGGTCAGCGAGATCGCCACCGAGGACGTCGCGGCGACCAGCCACCCGCTGCCGCTGACCAACGTCTTCCGTGCGGACGTGCCCGAGGAGCCCCTGCCCGTCGCCGACGCCCTCGCCGGCGCGCCGTCGGCCGAGGGTGGCCGCTTCGCCGTCCCGCAGATCCTCGAGGAGGACTGATGGCCACCCAGCCGTCCAGCGACCTGACCCGCCGCACCGCGGCCCAGCTCTCCGAGGCGCTCCGCGCCGGTGAGGTCACGAGCGTCGAGGTCACCCAGGCCCACCTGGACCGGATCGCCGCGGTCGACGGCGCGGTCCACGCCTTCCTCCACGTCTCGGCCGAGGAGGCCCTCGCGACCGCTCGCGAGGTCGACGCCCGACGCGCGGCCGGCGAGGAGCTCCACCCGCTCGCGGGAGTGCCGATCGCCGTCAAGGACGTCGTCGTGACCAAGGGTCTCCCCACCACGGCGGGCTCGAAGATCCTCGAGGGCTGGGTGCCGCCCTACGACGCGACCCTCGTCGAGCGCCTGCGCGCGGCTGGCCTGCCGATCCTCGGCAAGACCAACATGGACGAGTTCGCGATGGGGTCCTCGACCGAGCACTCGGCGTACGGCACCACCCACAACCCCTGGGACCTGGACCGGATCCCCGGCGGTTCCGGAGGCGGCAGCGCTGCGGCCCTCGCCGCCTACGAGGCCCCGCTGGCCATCGGCACGGACACCGGTGGCTCGATCCGTCAGCCCGGGGCCGTCACGGGGACGGTCGGCGTCAAGCCCACCTACGGCGGGGTCTCGCGGTACGGCCTCATCGCTCTGGCCTCGAGCCTGGACCAGGCAGGCCCCGTGACCCGGACGGTGCTGGACTCGGCGCTGCTGCACGAGGTCATCGGGGGGCACGACCCGCGCGACGCGACCTCGCTGCCCGAGGACCTGCCGGGGCTCGTCGCCGCGGCCCGGGCCGGGCAGGGCGGGGACCTCACCGGGGTCCGGGTCGGCGTGGTCGACGAGCTCAACGGCGAGGGCTACCAGCCCGGGGTCCGGGCGCGCTTCGAGGAGTCCCTCGAGCTGCTGCGCCGGGCCGGGGCCGAGGTCGTGCACGTCTCGTGCCCGCACTTCGGGCACGCCCTCGCGGCCTACTACCTCATCCTGCCGAGCGAGGCCTCGAGCAACCTGGCCAAGTTCGACGGCATGCGCTTCGGCCTGCGGGTCGAGCCGACCGAGGGCACCGTGACCGCCGAGCGCGTCATGGCGGCGACCCGGGGCCAGGGCTTCGGGGACGAGGTCAAGCGCCGCATCATCCTGGGCACCTACGCCCTCTCGGCGGGCTACTACGACGCCTACTACGGCAGCGCGCAGAAGGTCCGCACCCTGATCCAGCAGGACTTCGCGGCCGCCTTCGAGCAGGCCGACGTCCTGGTCTCGCCGACGGCCCCGACCACGGCGTTCAGGCTGGGGGAGAAGCTCGACGACCCGCTCGCGATGTACCTCAACGACGTCGCGACGATCCCCGCCAACCTCGCGGGGGTCCCGGGCATGTCCGTGCCGAACGGGTTGTCGGAGGACGGGCTGCCCGTGGGCTTCCAGATCCTCGCCCCGGCCCGTGCCGACGACCGCCTCTACCGCGTGGGCGCCGCCCTGGAGACTCTGCTCGAGCGCGAGTGGGGCG
This sequence comes from Actinotalea soli, assembly GCF_017565425.1. Classification (GTDB taxonomy): domain Bacteria; phylum Actinomycetota; class Actinomycetes; order Actinomycetales; family Cellulomonadaceae; genus Actinotalea; species Actinotalea soli. The sequence continues at coordinate 703,298 of NZ_JAGEMK010000001.1, read as the reverse complement.
GACCGCTGCTGAACCGTGCACCCGAGCTCGCGACCGAGGGGACCACCCGATGAGCACCACGACCCCGCCCCTGGTGGACTACGACGAGGCCATCTCGCGGTTCGACCCCGTCATCGGCATCGAGGTCCACGTCGAACTGGGCACCGCGACCAAGATGTTCGACGGTGCCTCGACCGAGTTCGGCGCCGAGCCCAACACCCAGGTCACCCCGGTCTCCCTCGGGCTGCCCGGGGCGCTGCCGGCCCTGAACGGCAAGGCCGTCGAGTCGGCGATCAAGATCGGCCTCGCGCTCAACTGCGAGATCGCCGAGCTGTGCCGGTTCGCGCGCAAGAACTACTTCTACCCTGACGTCCCGAAGAACTTCCAGACCTCGCAGTACGACGAGCCGATCGCCTTCGACGGCTGGATCGACATCGAGCTCGACGACGGCGAGGTGGTGCGCGTCGAGATCGAGCGCGCCCACATGGAGGAGGACGCCGGCAAGAACACCCACGTCGGCGGCGCGACCGGGCGGATCCACGGAGCCGAGTACTCCTTGGTCGACTACAACCGCGCGGGCATCCCGCTGGTCGAGATCGTCACCCGCCCGATCACCGGGGTGGGCGACCGTGCCCCCGAGGTGGCGCGCGCGTACGTGCAGACCCTGCGGGACATCTTCCGGGCCCTCGACGTCTCCGAGGCGAGGATGGAGCGCGGCAACGTCCGCGCCGACGTCAACGTCTCGCTGCGTGCGACCCCCGAGGCGCCGCTGGGCACCCGGACCGAGACCAAGAACGTCAACAGCTTCCGGTCGGTCGAGCGGGCCGTGCGCCACGAGATCTCCCGCCAGGCGGGCGTCCTGGACGCCGGCCGCACCGTCACCCAGGAGACCCGGCACTGGCACGAGGACACCGGGGTCACGACCGCGGGTCGCGTGAAGTCCGACGCCGAGGACTACCGCTACTTCCCCGAGCCGGACCTGGTGCCGGTCGCGCCCAGCCGGGAGTGGGTCGAGGAGATCCGCGCGACCCTGCCCGAGATGCCGGTCGCGCGCCGCCGCCGGCTGCAGACGGAGTGGGGCTACGCCGACGCCGAGATGCGTGACGTGGTCAACGCGGGGGCGATCGAGCTCATCGAGGCCACGGTCGCTGCCGGGGCTGCGCCCGCCGCCGCCCGCAAGTGGTGGATGGGCGAGCTCGCCCGCACCGCCAAGACCGAGGGGGTCGAGCTGGCGGACCTGCCCGTGACCCCGGAGCAGATCGGCCAGCTCCAGCAGCTGGTCGACGCCGGCCGGGTCAACGACAAGCTCGCCCGCCAGGTCCTCGCCGGGGTGCTGGCGGGGGAGGGCAGCCCCGAGGAGGTCGTCACCGCGCGCGGTCTCGAGGTGGTCTCCGACGACGGCGCGCTGCTCGCCGCGGTCGACGAGGCCCTCGCCGCACAGCCGGACGTCGTCGAGAAGATCCGTGGGGGCAACCAGGGGCCGGTCGGCGCGATCATCGGTGCGGTCATGAAGGCCACGCGGGGCCAGGCCGACGCAGGCCGGGTCCGGGAGATCGTCCTCGAGCGGGTCCAGCAGGGCTGAGGGCGCCCCTCGCTAGGCTCGGCAGCAGCCGTCCGCCTCCGCGGTCCGGCGCGGAAGCGAGGAGCCTGCCATGCACACCCCCGTCCTGACCGGAGAGCTCGTGACCCTCCGGCCGATCACGGCAGAGGACCTCGAGCCCATGTGGGAGATGGTCGAGGACCCTGAGGGCCGTCGGCTGACGGGCACGACGGCGACCTTCACCCGCGAGCAGGTCGCCGAGTGGTGCGCGACGGTCGCCGACCGCCCGGACCGGGTGGACCTCGCGATCACCCACGGCAGCGACGAGTACCTGGGCGAGATCGTCCTGAACGACATCGACCGGGAGAACGAGAACGCCAACCTGCGCCTCAGCCTGCGTCCCGGTCAGCGGGGCCGAGGGTTCGGCGGCGAGGCGATCGAGCTGGTCCTGGCGCACGCCTTCGCCGACCAGCCCGAGGGGCTCGGTCTGCACCGCGTCTCCTTGGACGTGCTGAGCATCAACCCCCGTGCCCGGATGCTCTACGAGAGCCTTGGCTTCCGCACCGAGGGACGGCTCGTGGAGAGCCACCGCGACGGGGAGTTCTGGTGCGACGCGATCCTCATGGCGGTCCTCGAGGAGGACTACCGCGCGGGCCTGACCCCGACGGCCGTGGACGCCGCCGACCGCGGCTGATCCGTCCATGGGCCAGGATGGTCCGGTGCTCACCGTGACCGTCGCCCATGCCGACCTGCTGACCGGACTCGAGGCCCGAGGGATCCCCACCGGGGCCCGGGTGGTCCTGTGGGACCTCGTCGACCCCGCACCGGTGCCCGTCGAGGAGATCGACGTCGTCGTCGTCCCGAACTACTTCGTCAGGCGTGAGGGGTACCGGGCGCTCGAGGGCCTGCCCCGGTTGCGGGTGGTCCAGCTGCCGAGTGCCGGGATCGAGCACGCGCTGCCCCACCTGCCCGCGGGCCTGACCGTCTGCAACGGACGAGGGGTCCACGACGCGGGGACGGCTGAGCTGGCCCTGGCGCTGACCCTCGCCTCGCAACGGGGGCTCGACGAGGCGATCGGGGCGATGCCCGAGGGCAGGTGGCAGCCGACCTACCGCTCCTCCCTCGCCGACCGCCGCGTGCTCGTGGTCGGGGCGGGGGCCATCGGCAGTGCGGTCGCGCGGCGGGTGGAGGCCTTCGAGGCCGAGGTCGTCCGTGTGGGGCGCAGCGCACGCCGCACCTCCGAGGGCCAGGTCCACGCGATCGACGAGGTGCCCGCCCTGCTGCCGACCGTGGACGTCGTGATCCTCGTCGTCCCGCTCACCGAGGAGACCCATCATCTGGTCGACGCCGCCTTCCTGGCGGCGCTGCCGGACGGCGCCCTGGTGGTCAACGTCGCGCGAGGCAAGGTGATCGACACCCAGGCCCTGCTCGCCGAGCTGGAGTCGGGCCGGCTCCGGGCGGCCCTGGACGTGACCGACCCCGAGCCGCTGCCGGCCGACCATCCGCTCTGGCGTGCGCCTCGCACGATCATCACCCCGCACGAGGGCGGGTACACCGACGCGACCACACCACGGCTCGTGGACCTCGTCGGTCGTCAGGTCGACGCCCTCGTGGCGGGGGAGGAGCCCGTCAACGTCGTCGCGCGGACCTGAGCCCAGGCCGTTCGTGCAGGCTGCCGGCGTCGGTCAGACCGCGCGGCACGAGCGGCGCTCGACCAGCTCGGTGGGCAGGCGCAGGTGGGTGCTCTCGCGCTCGGTGCCGTGGATGAGGTCGACGAGCAGCCGCAGTGCCTCCGCGCCCATCTGCTGGATGGGCTGGCTGATGGTGGTGAGCGAGGGCGTCGAGAGGGCCGACTCCGGGACGTTGTCGAAACCGATGACCGAGAGGTCCTCGGGGACTCGGAGGCCCAAGGACTGCGCGACGTCGATGGTCCGTAGGGCAGAGAGGTCGTTGGCGGCGAAGACGGCCGTGGGGGGCTGGGGCAGGGTCAGCAGCTCGCGAGCGGGCTGGTCGGCCGTCTCGGGGCGGTAGCCACCGATCCGCATCAGGGCTGGGTCGGGCTCGATGCCTGCTACCTGCAGGGCCCGGCGGTAGCCCTCCTCGCGCAGACGTGCGGACTCGAGGTCGGTGCGACCGCCGAGGAACCCGATGCGTCGATGGCCCAGGCTCAGCAGGTGCTCGGTGGCCGTGACCGCGCCGGCGAAGTTGTCCGAGTCGACGGTGGGGAGCCCCGAGGGGCCCGTGTGCGGGTCGACCGCGACGACCGGGATCCCGTACTGCGCGTCCACGACCGTGGGGGTGACGAGGATCGCGCCGTCGATCAGGGTGCCGCTCAGGCGCGAGAGGTAGCGACGCTCCCAGCCGACGTCGCTGCCCGCTCGACCGCCGCCCGAGTAGGCGAGGAGCTCGTACCCGGTGCCCTGCACGCTGCGCGAGGTCCCCTTGAGCAGCTCGGTGCTGAACGGCTCGAACTCCGCGACCAGGATGCCGATGACGTTGGTCCTGTGGCTGCGCAGGCTCCTCGCCACCAGGCTCGACTCGTACCCGAGCTGGTCGATGACCTCCTGGACGCGGCTGAAGGTCGCCGCGGCCACGCCGTACCGGCCGTTGATGACCTTCGAGACGGTCGCGACCGAGACGCCCGCCGTCCTGGCGACGTCGCCGATCGTCACCCGCCCGGTTGGTTGCACGGCGCTACTGTATCGGATCGATAACGTTATCGATACCGATTGACATGGCCTGACGTGCGATGCAAAACTCGATCGACCGTTCGTCAAAGAAGACCGAGGGGACGACCCAATGACGCGTAACCGAGCTGGATCAGCCGTCGCGCTGACGCTGAGCGTGGCGCTGCTCGCCGCTTGCACCGGCGGCACCACCGACAACGGCAACGACGCCGGGAGTGATGGCGAGGAGGTCACCCTCACGTGGTGGCACAACTCCAACGCCGAGCCCGGTCAGGGCTACTACGAGCAGGTGGCTGCTGACTTCGAGGCGGAGAACCCGGGCGTCACCATCGAGATCAGCGCCCTGGCGCACGCAGACATGCTCACGCGCCTGAACGCGGCGTTCCAGACGGGCGACACGCCGGACATCTACATGGAGCGCGGCGGCGGTGAGCTGGCCGCTCACGTCGAGGCAGGACTGACCAAGGACATCTCCGAGGACGCAGCCGACACCATCGAGAAGCTCGGGGGCACTGTCGCCGCGTGGCAGGTGGACGGCCAGACCTATGCGCTGCCGTTCTCCTTCGGCCTGGTCGGCTTCTGGTACAACGAGGCGCTCTTCGAGCAGGCCGGCATCAGCGAGGCGCCGGAGACGATGGATGACCTCTACGCCGCGGTCGACGCGCTCAAGGCCGCGGACATCGAGCCGATCGCCGTCGGTGCCGGTGACGGCTGGCCCGCCGCCCACTACTGGTACTACCTCGCCCTGCGGCACTGCAGCGAGGACGTGGTCAACAACGCCGTGGCCGAGCGCGACTTCTCCGACCCGTGCTTCGTCGCGGCCGGTGAGAGCCTTCAGGAGCTCATCGAGGAGGAGCCGTTCAACACGGGCTTCCTCGCGACCCCCGCCCAGGAAGGTCCGACGAGCGCCTCCGGTCTGCTCGCCACGGGGCAGGTCGCCATGGAGCTCGCAGGTCACTGGGAGCCCGGAGTCATGCAGGGCCTCACCGAGGACGGTCAAGGTCTCGGCGAGGACACCGGCTGGTTCACGTTCCCCGCGGTCGAGGGCGGCGAGGGTGACCAGTCCGCCGCGCTCGGTGGCGGCGACGCCTGGGCCGTCTCCGAGGGCGCTCCCGACGCGGCTGTCGACTTCGTCGAGTACCTGCTGAGTGACGAGGTCCAGATCGGCTTCGCCGAGAACGACATGGGTCTGCCGACCAACCCCGCCGCCAACGACGCGGTGTCCGACCCGGCCCTGGCCGACCTGCTGGCGATCCGTGATGAGGCGCCGTACGTCCAGCTCTACTTCGACACCCTGTTCGGGGAGAACATCGGCGGTGCGATGAACGACGAGATCGTGCTGCTCTTCTCCGGTGGCACCACGCCGCAGGGCATCGTCGACGCGATGCAGGCCGCAGCGGACCAGGAGGGCTGATCGCGGTGGCAGACGACGTCACGGCCCGCACGGGCACCGGCGCCGCTGCCGCCTCGCCTTCTGGGAGCGTTCGTACTGCCGACCGGGCCCCTGCCCGGTCGGCAGTACGAGCCGCAGGTGGGCGCCAGGACGGCCGCAGGTCGATGTCCAGCCAGGTGCGCAAGCGCTTGGAGATCTTCTTCTTCGTCGCTCCGGCGCTCGTGCTGTTCGCCCTCTTCGTCGTGGTGCCGGTCATCCAGGCCGGTCGCTACTCGGTGTACCGGTGGAACGGGCTCGGCCCGATAGACAACTTCGTCGGGCTGCAGAACTACGCGGATGCACTCCGCGACCAGGTCTTCACGGGCGCCGTCATGAACAACTTGACGATCATCGTCCTGTCGATCCTGATCCAGCTGCCGCTAGGGCTGCTGATCGCGCTCCTGCTCAACCGGGAGATGAAGGGCCGCACGGCGCTGCGCGTGATCATCTTCGTGCCGTACGTCCTGGCCGAGGTCGTTGCTGGTGTGATCTGGCTCATGCTGCTCCAGCCGCGGGGCCCGGTGGACGCGATCTTCGACGCGCTGGGCCTGGGTGGGCTCAAGCAGCTCTGGCTCGGCGACCCGGACATCGCCCTCTACACGGTGATGTTCGTGCTCACCTGGAAGTACCTCGGTCTCGCGGTCATCCTCTTCCTCGCCGGCCTCCAGGGCGTGCCCCCCGACCTCTACGAGGCCGCGCAGATCGACGGAGCCTCGTGGTGGCAGGTCCAGCGGAAGATCACCATCCCGCTGCTCGGCCCGACCATCCGGACATGGGGATTTTTGTCCATGATCGGATCCCTGCAGCTGTTCGACATGGTGTGGATCCTCACCGGGGGTGGTCCGGCGAACTCCACGATGACCATGGCCACCTACCTGATCAACCAGGGGACCAACCGCAGCCTCTACGGCTACTCGTCGGCGGTGGCCGTGCTCGTGTTCGTCATCTCCCTCGTCCTGGCGGCGATCTACCAGGGGTTCGTCCTGCGCCGTGACGCCCAGGACACGCCCCGGACCAAGAAGGTGAAGCGATGAGTGCTCCTACCAGTGTCGCCGTCCCCGGGAAGGCAGCACGCCTCGAGGGGAGGGACCGCCGCCGACGGAGCAGCAACTCGTTCAAGGGCGGAAGCCCGCTCGTGTACGGCGCCGCGCTCCTCGTCGTCATCGCGACCCTGGGGCCCGTGGTCTACGCGGTCCTGGGCGGCTTCCGGTCGAACGCGCAGCTGGCGGCAGCACCGGTCAGCCTGCCCGACCCCTGGGTGTTCACCAACTACGTCAACGTCCTGACGTCGTCGGACTTCTGGCGCTACGCGTTCAACTCGATCGTCGTCGCGCTCGTCACGACGGGGATCGTGGTGGTCTTCGGCGTCATGGCCGCCTACCCGCTGGCAAGGTACCGGTTCAAGGGACGGAACACGCTGTTCATGGTGTTCGTGCTCGGACTGCTGTTCCCGCTGACGGTCGCGATCATCCCGCTGTTCCTGATGCTCCGTGACCTGAATCTGACGAACACCTTCTGGGGAGTTGCACTGCCGCAGGCTGCCTTCGCCCTGCCGATGACGATCGTCATCCTGCGTCCGTTCCTCATGGCGCTGCCGCAGGAGCTCGAGGAGGCAGCCATGCTCGACGGCGCCTCGCGCATCGGATTCTTCTGGCGGATCCTGCTGCCCCTGTCAGGCCCGGCGATGGTGACGGTCGGTGTGCTGGCGTTCGTCGCCTCGTGGAACGCCTACCTGCTCCCGCTGCTGATCCTCAGTGACCCGGCAGCACGGACCCTGCCGCTCGGCGTAGCCAGCTTCTCGAGCGAGCACGCGCAGGACACCGCGGGGATCCTCGCCTTCACGTCCTTGGCGATGATCCCGGCGCTGGTGTTCTTCCTGGCGATGCAGAAGCGCATCGTCAACGGCTTGCAGGGTGCGGTCAAGGGCTGACCCACGACGTCCCGACGGGGTGCACCTGGGCGCCCTGTCCGCCACAGCAGTGAGGAATGACGATGACTGATGTCGAGGTGGGGTTCGCCCCTGTGACGAGCACGGTGAGGGGGCCGTCCGAACGCTCCCTGGAGCTGCTCGGACGGATGACGCTGGAGGAGAAGGTCGCGCAGATCGTCGGCTTCTGGGTCGACGAGGGCGGTGACGTCGTCGCCCCGATGCAGGGCGAGATGGGCGAGGGCTCCGGCAAGCTCGAGGAGTTCACGCGGCACGGTCTCGGTCACTTCACGCGGGTCTACGGCACCCGGCCGGTCGACCCGGCCGAGCGGGCCGCGTGGCTGCGCGACCAGCAGCGACGCCTGGTCTCGGAGACCCGGCTGGGCATCCCCGCGATCGTCCACGAGGAGTGCCTGACGGGGCTTGCCGCCTGGCAGGCCGCGACGTTCCCCACCCCGCTGGCGTGGGGAGCCGCGTTCGACCCCGACCTGGTCGAGCGGATGGGGGCCGTGATCGGTGACTCGATGCGAACGCTCGGTGTGCACCAGGGGCTGGCCCCCGTGCTCGACGTCGTGCGCGACGTGCGGTGGGGACGGGTCGATGAGTGCATCGCCGAGGACCCGTACGTCGTCGGCACGATCGGGACGGCCTACGTGCGAGGCCTGCAGTCGACCGGCGTCCACGCCACGCTCAAGCACTTCGTCGGGTACTCCGCCTCGCGCGCGGGACGCAACCTCGCGCCGGTGCACGCCGGCCCGCGCGAGCTCGCCGACGTGCTGATGGTCCCGTTCGAGATGGCCGTGATCGACGGCGACGTCCGCTCGGTGATGCACTCCTACGCGGAGATCGACGGCGTTCCTGTGGCGGCCGACCCCCGTCTGCTCACCGGTGTGCTCCGGGACGAGTGGGGCTTCGACGGTGTCGTGGTGGCCGACTACTTCGGGGTCGCCTTCCTGCACCTGCTGCACGGGGTGGCCGAGGACCTCGGGGACGCGGCGGGCCAAGCCCTCGCGGCCGGCATCGACGTCGAGCTGCCGACGGGCAACGCCTACCTCCAGCCGCTGGTGGAGAAGGTCCGTGCCGGGCTGGTCGACGAGGCCCTCGTCGACCGGGCCGTGCTGCGCGTGCTGCGCCAGAAGGAGGAGCTCGGCCTCCTCGACGCGACATTCGACGAGCCCGCGCCGCCCGAGGTCGACCTGGACTCCGCCGCTCACCGGGAGGTCGCTGCCCGGCTCGCGGAGGAGTCGGTCGTGCTGCTCTCCAACGACGCGACGCTGCCGCTCGCCGCGCCGGGCTCGGTGGCTGTGATCGGCCCCAACGCCGATCGCTCGGCCGCGCTCTTCGGCTGCTACTCGTTCACCAACCACGTGCTGGCGCACCACCCCGACGTGCCGCGGAGCCTGGAGGTCCCGACGGTGCTCGAGGCCCTGCAGGAGGAGCTCGCGGGTGCCGAGATCGTGGCGGCCCGGGGCTGTGCGGTGGACGACGAGGACCGCTCGGGGTTCGACGAGGCGGTGGCCGCAGCACGCGGTGCTGAGGTCGCCGTCGTCGTCGTCGGGGACCATGCCGGTCTGTTCGGCCGCGGGACGGTCGGCGAGGGGTGCGACCGCGACGACCTGGAGCTGCCGGGTGTGCAGCGCGAGATGGTGGAGGCGGTGCTCGACGCCGGTACGCCGGTCGTCCTGGTGCTGCTCACCGGACGGCCGTACGTCGTCGACTGGGCGCTCGAGCGGTGCGCCGCGGTGGTCCAGGCCTTCTTCCCCGGCGAGGAGGGCGGCCGCGCGATCGCCGGTGTGCTGACGGGCCGGGTCAACCCGTCCGGCCGGCTGCCGGTCAGCCTGCCCTCGTCCGCCGGGGCGCAGCCGCAGTCGTACCTGCGTCCGCGCCTGGGAGCAGGCACCGACACCACCAACCTCGCTGCAGCCGCGGTGCTGCCGTTCGGGCACGGGTTGTCCTACACCTCGTTCGCCCGCACCGAGCTGCGGTGCGACGCCGAGGTCGCCGCAGGCGGCACGTTCGAGGTCAGCGTCCTGATCACGAACACCGGCGAACGCGAGGGCGACGACGTCGTCCAGCTCTACGGGCGAGACGTGGTCGGCAGCGTGACGCGTCCGACCGCGCAGCTGCTGGGCTACCAGCGGCTGCGGCTGGCAGCGGGGGAGTCGGCGCGCGTCGCCTTCCGCGTCCCGACGACGCGGTTGGCCTTCTCCGACCGGGACATGGTGCGCATCGTCGAGCCCGGGGCTGTCGAGCTGTGGGTGGGTCCCTCGTGCCTCGAGCGCGAGACCGAGGCGACGCTGACCATCGGCGGACCGGTCCACCGCGTCACCACGGCCGACGACCGCTGGGTCGTCACGGACGTCGTCCGGGCCTGACGCGCACCCACCTCGCCCGACGCCGCCCGCCTCGCCTCAGGCGGGGCGGGCGGCGCACGCCTCGATCGCGGCCCGCAGGCAGGCTGCCAGGCCCTCGCCGATCTCCTCGGTCTCCCGCTGGTGCGCAGCCTGGCCGTCCCGTCGTCGTGGATGCTGGACGGTGGTCCTGCGTCAACCGCGAGGACGGTTGAGTGTCGGTGCGTGGTGCGACAGTGGGGCCATGAGCGAGCTGATGCGTGACTCCGAGGTGACCGAGGCACTCGACCACCGCCACTGGCGGGTCGTGCTGGGGAGGATTCGTGGAACCTTCCGTACCGGCTCGTTCACGCGCGCTCTCGAGCTGACCCAGCGGGTCGCCGCGGTCGCGGAGCAGATGGACCACCACCCGGACGTCGACCTGCGCTACGGGTCGGTCCATCTCTCGTGCGTCTCCCACGACGTCGGCGGGCTGACCGCCCGCGACGTCGCCCTCGCGAGTGCCGTCTCGGCAGTGGTCGACGAGCTGGGCGTCGAGGCCGCCCCGACGGCCTCCCAGGCCCTGGAGATCGCGATCGACGCCCTCGACATCCCCGCCGTCCTGCCCTTCTGGCGCGCCGTCCTGGGCTACGTCGACGAGCCGTCGCCCGCGGAGGGCGCCCTGCCGGCGCTCGCGGATCCCGCGGGCCGGGGGGCGGCGGTGTGGTTCCAGCAGATGGACGAGCCGCGTCCGCAGCGCAACCGCATCCACCTCGACGTCTCGGTCCCGCACGACGTCGCCGAGCAGCGTGTGGCTGCGGCCCTCGCCGCGGGAGGGCATCTGGTCAGCGACACACGGGCCCCTGCCTTCTGGGTGCTGGCCGACAGCGAGGGCAACGAGGCCTGCGTGTGCACCTGGCAGGCCCGGGAGGGCTGAGACAGGGTCATCCGTCCGCTCTGCGATCCTCGCGCCCGGCCCACCGACGGCCGTCCTAGACTCCCGGCATGAGCGAGACGAGCACCGCAGGGAACGCCGGGACCCCCGACATCAAGCCGCGCAGCCGCCAGGTCACGGACGGCCTGGAGGCGACCGCGGCGCGCGGCATGCTGCGCGCGGTCGGTCTGGGCGACGAGGACTTCGCCAAGCCGCAGATCGGCGTCGCGAGCTCGTGGAACGAGATCACCCCCTGCAACCTGTCCCTCGACCGCCTCGCCAAGGCCGTCAAGAACGGGGTGCACGCCAACGGCGGGTACCCCCTCGAGTTCGGCACCATCTCGGTCTCGGACGGGATCTCGATGGGCCACGAGGGCATGCACTTCTCGCTCGTGAGCCGCGACCTGATCGCCGACAGCGTCGAGACCGTCATGCAGGCCGAGCGGCTCGACGGCTCGGTGCTGCTCGCCGGCTGCGACAAGTCCCTGCCCGGCATGCTCATGGCCGCCGCCCGCCTCGACCTGGCCTCCGTCTTCCTCTACGCCGGCTCGATCGCCCCGGGCTGGGTCAAGCTCGAGGACGGCACCGAGAAGGAGGTCACGATCATCGACGCCTTCGAGGCCGTCGGGGCCTGCTCGCGCGGCCTCATGAGCCGCGAGGACGTGGACCGCATCGAGCGTGCGATCTGCCCGGGCGAGGGCGCCTGCGGCGGCATGTACACCGCCAACACCATGGCCTCGGTGGCCGAGGCCATGGGCATGTCCCTGCCCGGCTCGGCCGCACCGCCCTCGGCCGACCGCCGGCGCGACACCTTCGCGGTCCGCTCGGGAGAAGCCGTGGTCGAGATGCTGCGGAAGGGCATCACCGCGCGCCAGATCATGACCAAGGAGGCCTTCGAGAACGCGATCGCCGTGGTCATGGCCTTCGGCGGGTCGACCAACGCGGTCCTGCACCTGCTCGCCATCGCGCACGAGGCCGAGGTCGACCTCACCCTCGCCGACTTCGCCCGGGTCGCCGAGAAGGTGCCCCACCTGGGCGACCTCAAGCCCTTCGGCCGCTACGTCATGAACGACGTGGACCGCATCGGCGGCGTGCCGGTGGTCATGAAGGCCCTGCTCGACGCCGGGCTGCTGCACGGCGACTGCCTCACGGTCACCGGGAAGACCGTCGCGGAGAACCTCGCCGACGTCGCCCCGCCCGACCCTGACGGCAAGATCCTGCGGGCCATGGACAACCCGATCCACCGCACCGGCGGGATCACGATCCTGCACGGGTCGCTCGCCCCCGAGGGAGCCGTGGTCAAGTCTGCAGGCTTCGACTCGGACGTCTTCGAGGGGACCGCGCGGGTCTTCGACCGCGAGCGGGCCGCGATGGACGCCCTCGAGGACGGCACCATCCAGGCCGGGGACGTCGTCGTCATCCGCTACGAGGGCCCCAAGGGGGGCCCCGGCATGCGCGAGATGCTCGCGATCACGGGGGCCATCAAGGGGGCCGGGCTCGGCAAGGACGTGCTGCTCCTGACCGACGGCCGGTTCTCGGGCGGGACGACCGGCCTCTGCGTGGGGCACGTGGCCCCCGAGGCCGTCGACGGCGGCCCGATCGCCTTCATCCGGGACGGGGACCGCATCCGGCTCGACGTCGCGCGCGCGACCCTCGACGTGCTCGTGGACGCCGAGGAGCTCGAGGCCCGTCGCGAGGGCTGGGCCCCGCTGCCCCCGCGCTACACCCGCGGCGTGCTCGCCAAGTACGCCAAGCTCGTCCAGTCGGCCAGCACGGGCGCCGTGCTGATCTGACGCAGCCCTCGGGGGGCGGCGCCGGTGCAGGAGGTCCTGCCCGGCGCGGCCCCGGCGCACCTGGTCAGGCGCGGGCGACCTCGAGGCGGGCGTAACCAGGGACCAGCACCCGGCGCTCGGCCCTGCGCCGCACGACCCGCAGGGCCACGCCGTCCCCCCAGAGGGTCTCGAGCAGGCGGGAGACCTCCGTCCTCGCGAGGGCGGCGCCCAGGCACAGGTGGCGCCCCGCCCCGAACCAGAGCTGGCGGGTCTCCGGCAGGTAGGGCCGGTCGACGCGGAAGGGCCCCGGTGCCGTGGTCGCGCTCCAGGTCAGGATCATGACGCGCTCCCCGGCCCGCAGGTGGCGCCCCTCCACCTCGACGTCGGCCTGGACGCCGCGGCCGATCACCGAGGCCGGGCTCGTGCTGCGCAGGCCTTCCCGCACGGCACCGGTCAGTGCCCGCGAGCGCTCCTCGGGGGAGCGCATCGCGGCCAGCAGCCTGTGCTGCTCACCGGTGTCGATCAGCAGCGCCGTGGTGCGCGCCATCGCGCTCGCGGAGGTCTCGGTGCCCGCGACCATGAGCAGGCTCGCCAGCCCGGTCGTCTCCTCGAGCCCGAGACCCAGGGCACGGCACCGGCCCAGCAACGACTCCTGGCCCGCGTGCCGCCACCCGTCGGGCACCCCCGCGGTGAGCCGGCCGACGATCTGCTGGGCGGCGTGCACCTGCGCGGGGGACAGGACCGTGCTCGCGGCGCTGCCCAGCGCCAGGGAGGCCAGCTCCTCGCCGGTACGGAAGGCGGCCTCGGCCTCGCGGTCGGTCGGCCACGCCGCGGAGCTGTCCGCGCGGTCCGGTGGCGCCGGCATGCCGAGCAGACCGATCATCATGCGGCCGACCAGGACCCGGGAGAGGTGAGCGACGTCCAGCCTCTCGCCCGCACGCAGCTGCTCGCGCGCCTGGGCCAGGCGCCCCTGCCACGCCGTGTCGACCAGGACGGAGGAGGTCGCCTCGGTGAACAGCTCGCGCGACCGGCTGCGAAGGTCGTGGTGCCCGGGACCGTCGAACAGGTCGAGGACCCACGGGCCCAGGATCTGCGCCCAGAGGTGGCCGACTCCTCCCTCTCCGACCAGGGTGAAGGAGCGGTGGTCGCCCAGCACGCGTCGCCCGACGACGGGGTCCGCCGTCACCCAGCCGAGGTGCGGGACGCGGACCACACCGCCGCGCCGGGCGAGCAGGTGGCCCGTGAGGAGCAGCCCGGCCATGGCCGGGCGCGCCCGGACGAGCAGGCCGATCTCGTGACGGGTGGTCAGCACGGGCACAGTCCAGCACGTCGGACCCGCACCCCGCGCGGGTCGTCCACACGGCGCCGGGCGGCGTCGCGAGGGTCGCGGTGGTGGCTACGCTTCCGCCATGCCTGCACCTGTCGCCGTGATCGCCGGCGTCGGCGTCCACCTGCCCGAGCGCACCGTGGACGTCGCCGACGCCGAGCGAGAGCTCCACCGGCGCAGCCCGGACGCCGCTCCTCGCATCCCCATGGTGTCCCGCCTGACCGGCGTGCGACGGGTCCACGTGCTGCCCGACGACTGGAACGCCTCGGACCTCGCCGCGGCGGCCGGAGCCAAGCTGCTCGCCGAGCACGGCCTCGCCCCCGAGGACCTCGACCTGCTGATCTTCGCCTCGGCGAGCCAGGACATGGTCGAGCCGGCCACCAGCCACATCGTCGCCGCTCGCCTCGGTGTGCGCGCCCCGGTGATGGACGTCAAGAACGCCTGCAACTCGGTGCTCAACGGTCTCGAGGTCGCCGAGGCCCTCATCGCCACGGGCAGGTACGCGACGGTCCTCGTGGTGTGCGGCGAGGCCCCCTCACGGGCGGTCCGCTGGGAGGTGCCCGACCGCGAGACGTACCTGCTCTCAGCCCCCGGCTACACGATGTCCGACGCCGGGGCCGCCGTCCTCGTGCGCGCGGCGACCGAGACCGAGCGCGCCACTGCCGAGGGGACGGCGCGACGAGGGATCCTGGCGAGCGCCTTCGGCGCCGACTCGACCCACTGGGACGTCGGGATGCTCCCGGGGGGTGGCACGGCGTACCCGCGCGACCTGGACCGCACCTACTTCGAGATCGACGGCTCGCGGCTGCGCGAGGCCTTCCTCGCCCTGGGGCCAGGGGTCGTGCTGCGTGCCCTCGACGAGGCGGGCCTCGGATGGGACGAGGTCGCCCTGGTCGCGGTGCACCAGGTCGCGGTGCCCTACCTCGAGGACGTGCGTCAGGCCCTCGGCCTGCCCGCGGGCAGGACCCTGGTCACCGTGGCGGACCACGGGAACGTCGCGTCGGCCTCCCTCCCGCTCCAGCTCGCCGAGGCCCTCCAGCACGGCACCGTGGGGCCCGGGGACGTCGTGGTCCTCGTGGGGCTGGCCGGAGGCATCTCGATCGGCGCGATGGTCGTGCGCCTGTGAGCGGGGTCGACCAGACCGGTGGCTCCCAGGCGGTGCGGCTGGCGGTCGTGGTACCCGCGCGGGACGAGGCCCACGGCATCGGCGCGACCCTCGCGGCGCTGCGCGACCAGGAGGACCCGGACTTCGACCTCGTGGTCGTCGACAACGGGTCGAGGGACGGCACGGGGGAGGTCGTGCTGCAGGCCGCGCGGGACTGGGACAGGCCCCGGTGGCGCCTGGTCCACGAGGAGCAGAAGGGCACGGGGGCCGCGGCCGACACGGGCATGCGCGCCGCGATCGCGGCCGGGGCGACGCACCTGGCGCGGACCGACGCCGACTGCCTGCCGACCCCGGACTGGACCGCGCGCGTCCGGGCCGCCTTCGCGACCGGGGACGAGCTCGTCGCAGGCCGGCTGGTCCCACGCACCGACGACCGTCCCGTCTCCCGGGTGCAGCAGGCGGTGCTCGGGTCAGCCGTCGTGGTCGCGAGCACCTTCGGGCGGTACCGGCCGGGCAACCGCGACGCCTCGTACCTCGGGCCCTACGTGATGGCCCCCGGGTGCAACATGGCGATCACGTCCGACCTGTACCTGCGGGCCGGGGGGTTCCCGCGGACGGCGATCGAGGACCTCCACGAGGACCGGGCGCTCGTCAACGCGGTGCGCCGGCTGACGACGGCGTACGGCGCCCACCGGGAGGTCGTGGTCCGTGCCTCGACGCGTCGCGCCCACGCCTGGGGTCTCGTGCGCACCCTGGGCTGGTACGCCGACCACCGCTACCGGCCCGAGGTCGTGGACATCCGATGACCGATCCGCTCGTGTGGGAGGAGCGGTTGCAGCGTGCCGCCCACCCGGTCGTGTATCCGGCCATCCGCTCGCTCAGGCGCAGGCCGGCGGTCCGCGTGCCCGGGCTCGGCGTCGTCGTCAGCGATGCCGCCACGGCGCGCGCCGTCCTGCTCGACACCGAGCACTTCTCGAAGGTGGGCCCGGGTGCGCCCTCGGACCTGTGGACGCCCGTGCTCGGTCCCGCGGTCCTGCTGAACATGGAGGGGGCCGAGCACGCGAGCCTGCGCCGGGCGCTCAGCGGGCTGTTCACCCCCCGGGCCGTCCGCGAGCTCACGGCCCCGGTGGCGGGCGCAGCCCTGCACGACCTCTCCGCGCGCCTGCTCGCGGGCCGCCGGGTCGACCTCGTCGCCGAGGTCTCCGAGCTGGCGGGTGCGGTGATCTGCCGCATGACGGGTCTGCCGCCCACGGACGCCGCCGTGCGCGGGGCCTTCCGCGCCGCCCAGGAGATCGTCGGCCTGGTCCGGCTGCACCGACGGCGGCTCACCCCGGCCCAGGTGAGACGGGCCCGGCAGGTGCTCGGCGACCTCGGGCGACCTGCCCGGACGGCCTACCGGGCCGGGGACGAGGCGACGGTCCCCGGCCGGATGCGGGCCCTGGGGCTGAGCGAGCGAGAGGCGTTGGGCGCCGTGGGCGCCTTCGTCCTGACGGGCACGGAGACGATCCAGTCCTTCGTCCCGCGGCTCGTGGCGATCACGCACGACGCCGGGCACCTCGGGTCCCTGCTCGGCACCCCCGCGGGCGCCCTGGAACGCACCCGGGTCGTCGAGGAGGCCCTGCGCGTGACGGTCCCCTCGCCGGCGATGCTGCGGTCGGTGCGGGCGAGCGCGACGGTGGCCGGGGTGCCGGTCCGTGCGGGGGACCGCGTGGTGATCGCGACGGTCTCCTGCTGCCGGGCCGGCGGCCGGTTCGACCCGTCGGCCCCCGCCGACCCGGCGATCCGGCACCTGTGGTTCGGGGCCGGCCCGCACTTCTGCCTCGGGATGCCGCTCGCGATGGCCCAGGTCGACGCCGTCCTGGACGCCCTCGCGCCGGTCGCGTCGGCGGGGAGGACGCTGCGGGTCGTGGACCGTGCCGCGGCCCGCGGGGTGCTCATCCCGTCCTACCGCCGCCTCGGGGTCGCCGCGTGAGCCACCTCGTCGACCTCGTGCTCGCCCAGTGCGAGCGAACGCCCGAGGCGGTGGCCCTGCGGTGGTGGGGCTCGACCACCGGCCGCGAGCGTCGGACGCCCGTCGAGGTCACCTACCGCAGCCTCGCGCGTCAGGTCGAGGCCACGGCTACGGGTCTGTCGCGGCACGGGCTGCGCCCTGGGGGGCGGGTGCTCTTCTCGGTGCGGCCGCGGCCCGAGGGGGTGGTCCTGGCCCTGGGCGTCGTGCGGGCTCGCGGCGCGGTGGTCTTCGTCGACCCCGGCTCGACCCCGGAGCTCTTCGCGGCCCGGCTCGCGGCGGCAGCGCCGACGATGGCAGCGACCGAGTCCCTGCTGCACGCCCTCGCGACGGGTCCCTTGCGAGGGGTCGCGCGGCGGCGTGGGCTGCTGCTGCCGCGCTGGGCCCAGCTCGACCTGCAGCACCTCCACACCGGGCCTCGGCTTCCCGGTGTGCCGCGGGGGTCGGTGCGTGCCGCGGCCCTCGCTCGCCCCGCTGCCGCCGCGACCGGTTCCTGGCAGGTCGACGGGACGGATGGGCAGGGGGCGGGGCACGCCGAGGACGAGGCGCTGGTGGTCTTCACCTCGGGCACCACGGACGCACCTCGTGCGGTCGTGCACACGGCTGGCTCCCTGGCGGCGGCGACGGAGCTCCTGGGGGCGGTCCACCGGCTGGAGCCCGGCGAGGAGGTCCACACCGACCAGATGCTGCTGGGCCTCCCGGCCCTGCTGTCAGGGGCGACCTGGTCGATCCCCGCCCGTGCGCCCGCGCAGGACGTCGTCTCCTTCGCGGCGCGCGCTGCCGACGCGGCGAGCACCTACCTCGTGCCCGCAGACGTGACCGCGCTGCTCGACGCGGTCGAGGCTGGACGAGCGCCGGCCCGCTCGGCGCGGCGGGTGCTGGTCGGGGGTGCCCCCGTGACGGCGGCGCTGCTGGCCAGGGCCGTGCGCGTGCTGCCCGAGACGCGGTGGACGGGGGTCTACGGCATGACGGAGATCCTCCCGGTCGCGGTGGTCGAGGCCGAGGAGAAGCTCGCGCACACCGGTGAGGGCGACCTGGTCGGGCGGGTCCTGCCCGGTGTCGAGGTGCGTATCGACGGCGAGGAGCTGGTGCTCTCCGGCCCGTCCCTCATGCGCGGCTACCTCGGAGCCTCCCCGGTGACCGAGCACCGCTCGGGGGACCTCGCCCGGGTCCAGGACGGTCGTCTCGTGCTCGTCGGGCGTGCGCGGGACATGATCATCCGGGGCACGGTCAACATCTACCCCGGCTTGCACGAGCCGCGTCTGGCACGGCTGCCAGGGGTGCGGGCGGCCGCCCTCGTGGGCGTGCCGCAGGAGGACGGCGACGAGAGGGTCGTCCTCGTCGTCGAGGGGGACCGCACGACGGCCGACGCGCTGCCGAGCGCGCGCACCCCGCTCACGTCAGCGGTGACCCACCAGCTGCCGGAGGTCCTGGACCACGGCGCGCTGCCCGACGCCGTGGTCCAGGTGGGACGGATGCCCGTCGCCGGCCGGAGCCGCAAGCCCGACCGGCGGGCGCTCGTGACCCTCGTGCAGCCACTCCTCGGACCGGAGCAGGGGCGATGAGGCTCGCCGTCACGGGTGCCTCGGGGTTCGTGGGAGGTGCGGTGGCCCGTGCGGCTGTCGCCGCCGGGCACGACGTGACCACCTTCTCGCGCCGCCCGGCCGGCGTCGACGGGGCGACCCACATGACCTGGGACCTGCTGGACGGTCCGCTCGACGCGCGAACGCTCGACGAGCTCGGCGAGATCGACGCGCTCGTCCACGCCGGGGGAGCCGTCACCGACTGGGGCGACCCGGCCACGGTGCGGGCCGCGAACCTCGACGGCACCCGGGCGGTGCGCGAGAGCTTCCCGGCCGCGCGCCTGGTGCACATCTCGACCGCGAGCGTCTACGACCCGTTCCGCCCGACCCGCCAGGGACGCGAGGAGGAGGCCCCCGTCACGCGGTACCTCGGGGCCTACGGGGCCTCGAAGGCCGAGGCCGAGCGGTACCTCCTCACCGAGGCCGTACCCGGCCCGGGCATCGTCGTGCTGCGACCGCACGCGGTCTACGGACCGGGGGACACCACCCTCCTGCCGCGGATCGAGGGGTCGGTACGCGGCACGGCGGGACGCAAGATCGTCCTGGTCGCCGGGGACGGGCTCACCCCCCACTCCCTGACCCACGTCGACACCCTGGTGCGGGCCGCGCTCGCGGCGACCACCGTCCGCGTGCCGCCCAGCAGCGGCGGTCGCGTGCCTGCCGGGCGTCAGGTCCTGGTGGCCAACGTGGGTGACGCCGAACCCGTGGTCCTGCGGGAGGTCCTCGTGGACCTCCTCGCGCGGCGAGGTCACGGGCGGGTCCGGGTCGTCGGTGTGCCGGTGGCGGTCGCCACGCCGCTCGCGCGCGCGGCCGAACGGTGGGCGCGGTGGGTGAGGGCGCCGCACCCCCCGCGACTGACGCCGTACGTGATCAGCCACCTGGCCCTCGAGCGCACCCTCGACCTCACCGCCCTGCGCGAGCATCTGCTGGAGCCGCCGGCGACGGACCTCACCGGCGCCGAGCGCTGGTGACGAAGCCCGCGCGGGAGGTGCAGCCACCGGCCGGTAGGCTGCCACAGCGCCAGGCCGCCGCCGACGGGCCGGCCGCTGCCCGGGGGGAACCATGCTGCGTGTCACGTTGCGAGGAGCCGGTGTGCCCACCGTCGTCCTGGGATCGGGGGAGACCCTCCTGGTGGGTCGCGACCCGCACGGCGCCGTCGCCGACTCGGACCCGGACGCCGAGCTGCGCCGCACCGCCCTGACCTTGCCGAGGGCGGCCCCGCACGTCTCGCGGGTGGTCGGTGAGGTCGTGGTCGGTGAGGAGGTCGTGCGTCTGCGGTGGCGTGGGTCCACCGAGGCCCAGCTCTCGAGCCTGTTCGACGCCCCCGGTGGAGCGCGGAGGGTCGCGCTGACGGACGGGATGGCCGCCCTGCTCGACGAGGGCGAGAACCACGTCCTGCTGCTGCGCGGCCGCCAGACCGCGCCGGGGCAGTACGGAGACCTGGTGCTCGTGGTCGACGTGACCGTCCCGGCGGCCGAGCATCCCGTGGTTCTCGAGGGGGTCCCGGTCCCCGACCTCGACGGCGCCCCCACCGCGCCCGCGCCCCGGCTCGAGGCCTGGTCGCGCGAGTGGTACGTCGCGCTGGCCCTGGCCGAGCCGTGGCTCGTCGGGGCGGACGACTACCCCCGCCCGCCGTCGAACCGGGAGATCTACGAGCGCATCCTGACCTGGCGCGGGCACGCCTGGAACCTCGAGCGTGCCCAGCGGGTCGACGACGCGATCAGGGTGGTCGCCCGGATGGCCTTCGGCCCGGCCGACGACCCGTTCTCCCAGGGGACGGGCCGGGTGCAGAACGTCCGGTTCGCGGTCGGCCGCCGCGCGGCCGAGGTGCGCCTGGTGACCGCCGAGGACCTCGGGGTGGTCGAGGCCGCCCGGGCCCGCGGCGCCGGCCTCAACCCGGAAGGTTCCACCCCCGGCGCCCTGTCCTGATCCGCGTCGGCCGACCTAGCGTCACCGATGTCCCCGCACGGGGGGCCTGACGCGAGGAGGACCGACGTGTACGACAAGACCACGTTCCACGGGATCGACCCCGAGTACAGCCGTGAGCAGGCCCGGGCCATGCAGGCCGGTGCAGGGGATCTCTCGAGCATGGTCGGAGCGGTCAGCTCCCTCCTCAGCCAGGTCACCTGGACCGGCCCCGGTGCGCAGCGCTTCGTCGCCGAGTGGGACGGCGCCCTGCGCCCCGAGCTCGAGGCTGCGACCGAGAACCTCCAGCAGAACGCCGCCGAGCTCGCCCGTCGTGCCCAGATGCAGGAGGAGGCGAGCCGCTGAGGCTCGCCTCGTGGCGGAACCTTCCACCCCCCGGACGCTGGCCCCGCGTGCCACGCCCTCCCTAGCGTCGATCACGCCAACCCCAGCCGCTCGCCGCTCCATCCCCTTCGCAGGAGGCACCGATGTTCCAGGGCTCTGACGTCGACGGACTCGACTCGATCGTCCGCACGATGAACGACTCGGCCGACTTCGCCGACAACCTCGTGACGGTGCTGCGCGCCCTCGCCGCGGCGATGGAGGCGATGTCCTGGACCGGCTGGGCGATCGCCTTCGCCCGCTACCTCCGGGGCGTCGTCATCCCGTGGGTGCAGTCCGTGTCGCGCTACCTGCGTCGCTTCGCGTCGGTGCTGGCCCTGATCTCCTCGACCCAGAAGCGTGTCAGCGCCGACTCCCCGACGGTCCACATCCCGGCCCACCAGTTCCAGCCGACCACGCTGCCTGCCCTCTCGGCCGCCCGCGGGCCGGTCCTCGTGGCCCCCGACACGGCCGTCACCCCGCCCTCCGCGGGGGGCGGGTCCGCCGGTGGTGCCGCCCAGGTGGTGACCCCCGTCTCGATCGGCTCGGTCACGGTCCACGTCAACGGTGCTGCAGGGGGCAGCGCCGGGGTGACCGCACCCGAAGGGCCCGTGACCCGGCCCGACGGCGGTGGCGGGGCGGTGGGCGGGGCGTCCACCGGCATCTCCGCCGGGGGGATCGCTGCCGGTCTGGTCCGGGACCCGGGCACGGCCGCCGGCCAGGTCCTCGGCGGCATCGTCGGGGGAGCCGTGGGCCACGCGGTCGGGGGAGGGACCCTGGGCGAGACCGTCGCCTCGGCGGTCGGCGGTGCCGTCTCGGACCGCCTGTCCGGCGGCGGCAGCGGTACTGGTGGCTCTGGACCGCTCGGGACCGGCGCGGTGCTCGGAGCCGCGACCGACGCGGGGCAGGACGGCGTCCCGGGCGACCCGCCCGTGGCGTCGACCGCCGTGCCGTCCTCGCCGGTCGGCACGGGGGCGGGGCTGGGAGCCCCGGCCAGCCCAGGGGCAGGCGAGGGCCCGGTGCTGCCGCCGGTCGCCGCGGCCGAGGCCGGTGGCATCCCCGTCGCGGCTGCCGCCGCACCTCTCGGCCTCGCGGCCCTCGGCGCCGCGGGCCTGGGTGCGCTGCGGGGCGAGGCGCTGCGCGAGGCGGACGAGGCAGGCGATCCCGAGCAGGGTGGCGGCCTCGACGTCCGGAGCGCCTCCGAGGGCGAGGCCGCGCGATGAGCCCCGTCGACGAGCCCCGCACGGTCGAGCACCCCGGACCGCTGCTCCCTGGCGGACCGCGCTTCACCGTGGACCTGCCCGACGGGTGGACGGCCGAGCCCGCCCCGCGTGCCCTCGCGGTCCTGCGTCCCGTGGCCGCCCCGTCCACCGGCGTGGCGAACCTCACCGTCACCGCTGACCTGGTCCCGGTCGGGACCACGGCCGCCGCGGTGCTCGAGGCGATGCTCGCCCAGTACCCGGGCCAGGTTGCGCGGCCCGAGGGGGGCGAGGACCCCGGGCGGGCGCGCGCCGACCTGACGCGGCACCACGAGGGGAGCCCGGTCGAGCAGCGGGTGGACGTCCAGCTCGACCTCCCCGAGCTCCCCGGCGGCCTCCGCCACGCCCTCACCGTCGTCTCGACCTGGTCGACCACGACCTCCACCGACCTGCGCGAGGCCCTGGCCCACGCGCACACCACCGTCCGGCTCGGCACCGTCGAGCCGGTCCAGGCCTGACTGCACGGCCGTACCACTGATGGCTCGGGCACACGGCCCGGTCACGAACCCGAAGGAGAGCACCATGAGCAACGTCCTCGGCATGGACATCAACGCCGCCCGCGACCTCGTCCGCATCATGAACGTCGACGCCGACCAGATCACCCAGATCACCTCGCGCCTGACCCAGCAGCTCCAGGCGACCCCCTGGTACGGACCCGACGCCCAGCGATTCAACGCCGACTGGACCGGCCAGTACGTCCCGGCCCTGCAGCGTGTCGTCGAGGCCCTCCAGGCCAACGCCCTGTCGCTCTCGCAGCAGGCCGACGACCAGGAGCTCGCCTCGAGCTGAGCCGGTGGGGCGACCCGCGCCGTCCTGGGCGGGTCGCCCCGGCCCAGCCTCGTCCTCCGCCCTGCACCCCGCTGCCCCGCACCACCCCCGCCGCTGCACCGCCCCGGCGACCGCACCCCGACCCCAGGAGACCAGCATGTGGCGACTGAGCATCCAGCCCACCCGGGAGAGCGGGCTGCGTGCCGTCGACGTCGAGGTCTCTGCCCGTGAGGACGCGCGTGTCGCGGACCTCGCCCGATCCCTCGGGGAGCACCTCGGGGGCCCCTCGAGCGGCGTGCTCCTCGCCCCGACCACCGACGGTGTGCCGTGGCCTGCCCAGCTCCAGCTCTCCCAGGCGCCGCTCCGCACCGGGGCGGTCCTGTCTGTCGCCTCGGTCCCGGCCGACTGGCTCGAGCGTCCCGTGCCCCGCCGTGCCGCGCGGGCGCGGGTCAGGGTCGTCGCAGGGCCCGACGCCGGCCGCGAGATCGACCTCCAGGGGGACGCGTGCACCGTCGGGCGCGGTTCGGCGGCCACCGTTGTCCTCTCCGACCCGCTGGTCTCCCGCCTGCACGCGCGCCTGCTCCTCGCGGGCGGCGTCGTGGTGCAGGACGAGGGCTCGGCGCACGGCACCCGCGTGGGTGGCCGCCCCGTCCTGCGCGCGCAGCCCGTCGGCTGGGGCGAGCGCATCGAGCTCGGGCGCACCGTGATCGAGGTGCACCGCGGGGACGCGCCGCTGCCGTCCTCGGAGGTGGCGGTCCTGCGGCCCCCGCGCTTCGGCGGGCGCCTGGACGCCGAGGAGCTCGAGATCCCCTCGCCCCCGTCGGCCCCCCGCCGGCAGGCCTTCCCCTGGCCGATGATGCTCATGCCCGCCCTGCTCGGCGGGGCGATGTTCGCGATGAGTCGTAGTCCGTTCTCCCTCATGTTCATGCTCGGCTTCCCGATCCTCATGAGCCTCAACCACGTCGTCTCACGCCGTCAGCAGGCTCGCGAGCACGCCGCCGAGCTCGGGGCCTGGCGGGTCGAGGTCGACGAGGCCCTCGAGCAGCTCGACGCGGCAGCCGAGCGCCAGCGGGGACGCGCCGTCGAGGACGAGCCCGACCTCGTCACGGTCCGCGAGCGGGTCCTTGCCCGGCACGTGTCGACCTGGGGCCGGACCCGCGCGGACGAGGACTTCCTGTCGGTGCGTGCCGGCACGGGGCCCAGGCCGGCCGTGGTCACCGCGTCCGTCGCTCGGGGCGGCGAGCGTGCGCAGCGTGAGCTCGCCCTGCGCGAGGTCTCGCGCAGGGCCGAGCTCGCCGACCAGCCGGTCCCGGTGCCCCTCGCTGCGCACCGGCTCGTCGCGATCACCTGCGCCGACCGGGCCCGGGCCGACGCGGCGGTTCGTGCGCTGCTGGTGCGCCTGGCCGCGACCCATTCACCCACCGACCTGACCATCGCGGCGGTCCTCGGTCCCGAGAGCGAGCACGTGGAGACCTGGTTGCGGTGGCTGCCTCACACGGCCCGCCGCATCGCCGGGCTGCCACCGGTCGCCGTCGGCGCCACGGCCGGCGCCGGGCTGCTGGAGGCGCTCGTCTCGCAGGACGCCGTCCGGGCACACACCGTCTGCGTGGTGGACGACCGCGCGGGCGTACCGCGCCGTGTCGTCGAGGCGGTCGCCGGAGAGGCCCCCGAGGCGCAGGTGCACCTGCTGTGGGTCGGCGCCGACCCGGAGCAGGTGCCCGCCGCGACGGACCTGCTCGTCGACCTGGACTCCCGGCGGGTGCGCCGGCGTGACCGCGGGGGAGATGACGTCGTCGAGGTCACCGACGAGCTCGACCTCGCCGCTGCGTGGCAGACGGCGCGGGTCCTCACGGCCTTCCGCGACGAGGCCGCCGTCGTCCCGCCCGACAGCGCCCTGCCCGAGTCGGTGCGTCTGCCCGACCTGGGTACGGACCTGTCCGACCCCGACGACGTCAACGCGGTGCTCGACCGGTGGACGACGGCCTCGGGGCTGCGGGCCCAGCTGGGTGCGGGGGCCGACGGTGTCGTGACGGTCGACCTGCGCGAGGACGGTCCGCACGGTCTCGTGGCCGGCACGACCGGCTCGGGCAAGAGCGAGCTGCTCCAGACGCTGCTCTGCTCGCTCGCGACCAACAACCCTCCGAGCCGGATCACCTTCCTGCTGGTCGACTACAAGGGGGGTGCGGCCTTCCGCGAGTGCGCCGACCTGCCGCACACCGTCGGGTACATCACGGACCTGACCCCCGCCCTCGTGCAGCGGGCCCTGGTCTCGCTCCGGGCCGAGCTGGCTGCGCGCGAGCACCTGCTGGCCGAGCACGGGGCCAAGGACCTGGTCGCCCTCGAGCGGCTCCGGCCTGACCTGGCACCGCCGAGCATGCTGATCTGCGTCGACGAGTTCGCCGCCCTGCTCGGCGAGGTCCCCGAGTTCGTCGACGGCGTGGTCGACGTCGCGCAGCGCGGACGGTCGCTGGGGATGCACCTGCTGCTGGCGACCCAGCGCCCGGCGGGCGTCGTGACCCCGCAGATCAAGGCCAACACCGACCTGCGCATCGCGTTGCGGATGGCCTCGACCGAGGACTCCTCCGACGTGATCGACGCCCCCGACGCCGCTGTCCTCTCGCGCCGGACCCCGGGCCGCGCCTGGCTCCGGCGGACGGGCCACGGCACGCGCGAGCTCGTCCAGGTGGGCTGGGTCGGTGCCCACGCACGGCTCGCCGACGCCGACGGCGCCGTGCAGGTGCGCCCGTTCAGCGCGCGCGCCACGGCCGAGGTCACGACCGGCACCGGACGCGTGCACGAGCGGTCCGACCTCGAGCGTCTCGTCCTGACGGTCGGGGAGGCCTTCGCCCGGTCCGGCCTCCCCGCGCCGTCCCGCCCGTGGCTGCCGCCCCTGCCCGAGGAGGTCCCGATCCTGCGCGGGGACCGCGGCGCGATCCTGCTGGGGCCCGGGGCGTCGGACGAGCAGGCGGTGCCGGGAAGCTCCCCCGAGGTGCGCAGCTGCACCCCCGCGCCCGGCAGCCTGGCGATCGGCCTCGCAGACCAGCCCGACGAGCAGACGCAGCCGCCGCTCGTCGTGGACTACGCGCACGCGGGTCACCTCCTGGCGCACGGCGCCTCGGGCAGCGGGAAGACCGAGCTCCTGCGCACCGTGGCCCTGGCCGCCACGCTCGCCGACGAGCCCGCTCCCTGCCTGGTGTACGCGATCGACGCGGCGGGCGGCGGCCTGGGGGTGCTCGAGGAGCTGCCCTCGGTCGGCTCGGTCGTGGTCGAGCAGCAGCCCGAGCGGGTGCAGCGCCTGATCCGGATGGTGCACCGCACCATCGCCGAGCGCAACGCGCTCCTCGCGCGCCACGGGGTCGCAGATCTCACAGCCCTCGCGGCCGTCGGCGTCGTCATGCCGCGGGTCCACCTGCTCGTGGACAACCTGGGTGCCCTGGTCGAGCAGCTCGACCAGGGCGGGCCGTTGCGCCGCGCGCACGTGGACCAGCTCGCCTCGATCCTGCAGGACGGTCGCCGGTGCGGCGTCCACGTCACGGCTACGACCCCGCGCCGGGCCGGTCTGCCGAGCTCCTTGGCGACCTCGTTCGGCCAGCGGATCGTGCTGCGCATGACCTCGGTGGACGACTACCAGGTGCTCGGGGTGGCGCCGAACGTCCTCGACGACCGCTCGCCCGCGGGTCGAGGTCTGCTCGGTCGGTCCGAGGTCCAGGTCGCGACCGTCGGGGGGGCGGGCACCCCCGACCAGGCGCGACTGCTGCGTGAGATCGCCGACACCGAGCGGGGTCGGTACGCGGCCCAGCCGCCGGTCGCGATCCCCCCGATGCCGACGCGCGTGCCCGCGGACCTCGTGCCCGCCCCGGAGCGCGACGAGGTGTGCCTCGGGGTGGACGCGGACCTCGCGGCAGGCGTCATGCTCCCGCTCCTCGCAGGTCCGCTGCTGGTCAGCGGCCGGTCCCGCAGCGGCCGGACCTCCCTCCTGCTCGGGGTCGCCGAGGTCGCTGCTCGGTCCTCGGTGCCGCCCCGCGCCGTCCTCCTGGTAGGACCCCGAGCACGGGCGGCCGCGGGGGTCGAGGCGCTCAGCGACCAGACCGAGGTGCTGGAAGCCCTCGAGGTGCTCCTGAACGGCCCGGCCCCCGAGGGTGAGGCGTGGGACCTGCTGCTCCTGGACGACGTGCACGAGTGGGAGCGCGGGTGGGAGCGCGGCGGCGAGGACCGTCGCCTCGTCGAGCTCCTCGCGCAGGTGGTCGAGCAGGCGACCTCCCGGCGCACCGCGGTGGTGCTCGCCACCGACGCCGACGAGGCACGGGCACGGCAGCACGTCGCCGGCCCGGTGACGGTCGCTCGGCGGGCTCGACGTGCCGTCCTGCTCGCGCCCGAGATGGCCGACGGGTCCCTCGTCGGGGCCACCGTGCCGATGCACAGCCACGAGCCGATGACGGGCACCGGCCGCGGCCTCGTGATCACCCAGGGGACGACCCGTGTGGTCCAGGTAATATCACCGTCGATCGAGCGGGGGGCGGACCGTTGAGCCGGACGTTCATGCAGGGTGGGGTGCTCAGGCGACTGGTGGGTCGCGGCGCCGATCGTCAGCGTGGCCTGGCCGAGGTGGGCGTCGCGGTGACAGGCGCCGCCCTGGTGCTCGGCGCCGCCGTGGGCAGCGGTGTCGCGAGCACCGTGGTGTCGATGTCCGACGGGGTCACGTGGCTGCCGGACGACGCCACCGGTCAGGTGGTCCAGATCAACCCTGCGACAGGGAGCGCCGAGCGGCGGCTGCAGATCGGTGAGCCGGGCAGCGAGCTCGAGATCAGCCAGCGCGACGGCCACCTCGTGATCGGTGACGCCAGCACGGGGACCATCACCTCGATCGACCTGTCGACCCTGCTCGCCGGGGGGCAGCGGCAGACCGACGAGCCCTCGCGCGTCCTCGTGGGTGGGGGCCTGGCCTTTCTCGTGACGCCCTCCACCGGCGTCGTGCGGATCGTGGACCCCTTGACCCTGCGCGACCTCGCCTCGCCCTACCGCGGCGCGGTGCCCTTCGCGGACGTCGTGGTCGACGGCGAGGGCGAGGTGTGGGTGGTCGACCGGGACGGTGAGCTCCGCAGCCTCACGTGGGACCGCGACGCCCAGGTGCTGAAGGCCTCCGAGCCCCGCCCGGTGCGAGGGGCGGGCGCTGCGACGCGTCTGGTGCCGCACGAGCGCGGGGTCACGGTCTTCGCCCCGGACGGCGGTGCCGTGCTCCAGGCCGGGGTCGGTCGCGATCTCGCCGTCGCCGTCCCGCAGCTGGACGGCGAGGTCCTGCCTGCGGTGACCTCACCGAACGACCTCGCCCCGGCCAGCCTGCCAGGACGCTCGGCCGTGGTGATGCTGTCAGGGGACCGTGTGCTCGACGTCGAGGTCGGTGCGCTGGGCTGCGAGCGCCCGGGGAGCCCGGCCGTCTTCGCCGGCCGCGTGTACGTCCCGTGCACCGGTGCCGGGCGCGTGATCGTGCTGCGGCCGGACGGGTCCCGCGGCGGGCCCGACGTGATCGTCCCGGGCGGACGCGACCCGCGGCTGCTCGTCGACGACGGTCGCCTCGTGGTCTTCACCGAGGACGGCTCCCGCGCGGTCCTGGTCGAGGCCGACGGGAGCAGCCGGCAGATCGACACCGGACGGTCCGGCGCACCGGTGCAGGACCCCGCCAGCGGGAGCGGCGGTGCTCCCGTCGTGATGCCGCCCCCGCGGCAGACCAGCTCGACCTCACCGGAGCGCGCGGTGGGCAACGACCCCGGCAGCGACGCCTCGCGCCCGGGCGACGTCACGCCGCCGCGCGGGGGCCCGGGGCAGGTCACGCCCCCGACGACCGGCGGGACGCGGCCAGGCACCGGGTCCGGGACCGGGGGTGGCACCGGCGCAGGGGGCGGGGGCCGGCCCGACGCCGACGCGCCCGGCCAGGGCACCGTCCCACCAGCCGACCCGGACGTCCCGGACGCCGATCCCGACGAGGACCTCCCCGAGGACGAGATCCTCGCCCCCCAGGGCGTCCTCGCCGAGCTCGGCCCCCAGCAGCCCGACGGCACCAGCGACGCGACCGTGTCGTGGAGCAGTGCACGGACGCCCCCTGAGCGATACCTGGTCCGCGCCCCTGGCGTGGCCCCCGTCGAGGTCGCCGGCACGGCGACCAGCGCCACCCTGCGCAGCCTCGCCTGCGCCACCACGGTCGCCGTGACCGTCGAGGCGGTCGCCGGGACGCAGGTGGTGCCGGCTCCGGCGACGTCGGTCCGGACCCCGGCCTGCCCGCCCGAAGCGCCCGCCCCGGCGTCGGGAGTGGGCGCCGTGGCGGGGGAGGACGGCTCCGTCACGGTCTCGTGGACGCCGTCGACGAGCACCGTGGACTCCTACCTCGTGGGCCCGCAGGGTGGCTCGACGACCTCGGTCGGTGCCGGTTCCACCTCGGTCGTCCTGCGTGACCTGCCTGCGGGCACCGGGCTGCGCTTCGTGGTGCAGGCCGTCCGAGACGGCCTCGTGACGAGCTCCGAGCCCAGCAACGAGGTCGTCGTCGCCGGGGTGCCCGGGCCCGTCGGCGGGCTCGGGGCGACGATGCAGGGGCGCACCGCCGACGCCGTCACGGTCGACGTCTCCTGGTCGGGAGCCGCAGGGCAGGGCTCCACGGTCACGGGGTACACGGTGAGCTGGTCCGGCGGAGGGGCTTCGGGCTCGACCGCCGTCGCCGGGACCTCGACCACCCTCGGGGTCGGCTGCGCCGGGCAGCCGCTGTGCACCTCGGGCGGCACCCTGACGGTGACCGTCACGGCCCGCAACGGGGTCGGGGAGGGGGGTGCGGCAAGCACCACGGTCGCCGTGCCGGCACCGCCCCCGCCGCCACCTGCGAACGGTGACGTGGTCGTGAGCCACGTCCACGCCGGCACCCCTGATCGGTACGCCGAGGAGATCCCGATGTCCGCCGAGCTCAACCCGCCGCAGTCGTGGCGGGAGCACACGGGCGGGTGCGAGCTCGTCGTGGACGGGGTCGGTAGTCCCATCGCGTGCAGCACCAGCGGGCCCGTGCACCTCGGCGGGTTCATCGGCCCGGGGAGCGTGAGCGTGAGCGTGCGGGCCCTGGGCGTGAACGGTGCCACCGTCACCTCTGCCGGCTCGGCGGGTGACATCCCGCCGCGCAACAACTGGGGCCAGTGCGACCGGGTCACGAACCTCTGCACCGAGCCCGTGAGCCTCGAGGACCCCGAGGTCGTCGTCGTGCCGCTGCCCTGGACCCCGGTCCCCGGGGCCCCCGGCGGGCCGGACCGACCCCCGCTCATGGCCACGGGCTTCGGCCTGCTGCTCGCGGCCTGGGTGCTGCGCACCCAGCGGACCACCGGACGCGGCCTGCGACCTGACTCGACCAACCTGATCACCGAGGAGACCCCATGACCGACCTCACCGCCGAGTCCATCGCGGAGTTCCGCGTGCTGCACGGCAGGGTCGTGGACGCGGTCGAGCACGCGGTGCACGGCAAGCGCCCCGTGGTCGAGCTCGTCGTCGCGGCCCTCTTCTCGGGCGGTCACGTGCTGCTTGAGGACGTGCCCGGCACCGGCAAGACGACCCTGGCCCGCGCCCTCGCGGGGGCGCTGGGGGGGACCTCGCGGCGCATCCAGTTCACCCCGGACCTGCTGCCTGCCGACGTGACCGGCACCACGGTCCTGGACCCGGCGACGGGGGCGGTCGGCTTCCGACCCGGGCCGGTGTTCGCGAACGTGCTGCTCGCGGACGAGATCAACCGGGCGGCCGCCAAGACGCAGTCGGCGATGCTCGAGGTGATGGCCGAGCAGACGGTCACCTCGGACGGCACGGCGCACCCGGTCCCGGACCCGTTCCTGGTGGTCGCGACGCAGAACCCGATCGACCTCGACGGCACCTACCGGCTCCCCGAGGCCCAGCTCGACCGCTTCCTGGTCCGGGTCACCCTGGGGTACCCCGACGTCGAGCACGAGCTCGCGGTGCTGCGCCCCGGGAGCCAGGCCGGTGACGTGAGCACCGTCCCGGTCGTGAGCAGCCCCCAGGAGGTCGCCCGCTACCGGCGCCTGCTGACGGGGGTCCACGTCGCCGAGCCGCTGCTGCGCTACGTCCGCGCGCTGGGCGAGGCCACGCGGACCGACCCGCGCAGCCGCCTCGGCGCGAGCACGCGCGCGCTGCGGGCCCTGGTGGGCGCGGCCCAGGTCCAGGCAGCCGCGCAGGGACGCCACTACGTGGTGCCGAGCGACGTGCAGCAGCTCGCCCACGCGGTGCTCGACCACCGGGTCATCCCGACCCGCGAGGCCGTCCTGGACGGGGCGACGGCCCACGACGTCGTGGCGGCGGGGATCGAGGGCATCGAGGTTCCGCGGCCCGTGGCCGCCTGAGGTGGCTGGTCTGATCCGGCGTCGCGTGCGGCCGACGCCGCGGGGCCTCGGCACCCTCGGCCTCGGGCTCCTCGCGCTCGCCGGTGGCGCGGCGGCGGCCTACCCAGGGCTCGTGGCCCTCGGTTCGGCGGCTGTGGGACTGGTCCTCGTGGCGACGGTCTCGGTCCTCCTCCCGGCGCCGCTGGCTGTCGAGCACCACCTCGAGCCCGCCCGGACCCCACGTCTGGGGCGGGCAGCGGCCCGCCTCGAGCTGCACAACAGGTCCTCGTGGGTCCCGGTCGTGGTGGCAGGCACCGACCAGGTGGGGGCCCAGGAGCTCGAGGTCGCCCCGGTGCGACTGCTGCCGGGGGAGCGACGGTCGGTCGAGGTCCCCGTCCCGACCGACCGGCGCGGGCTTCTCCACGTAGGCCCCTTCACCCTCGAGCGTCGCGGTCTGGCGGACCTGGTCCGGGCCCGTGAGGCCCTGGGCGGCAGGTCGACCCTGGTCGTGACCCCGCGCGCCCTCGCCGCGGCCGAGCCTCCGACCGGCAGGCGACGCGGGCACGTGGGGGCCGAGGAGCGGGTCGAGCGCGGTGGGACCGACCTCGTCGGCCTGCGGGAGTACGTCGCCGGGGACGACCTGCGCCGTCTGCACTGGGCGACCAGCGCACGGACCGGGACCCTCATGGTCCGTGAGGACGCCGACCCGGCCCAGCCGCACCTGACCGTGCTCCTCGACGACCGCGCGACGAGTCATCGCGACGACACCTTCGAGGAGGCCGTCGACGTCGCCGCCTCCCTGGTCGGGGTGTGTGCCGTCGCCGGGGTGCCGGCACGGTGCGTCGCCCTCGCGAGCGACCTCGACCTGGCCGTGCCGACGGGGGCCCCGGGGACCTCGGCGCCGCTGCGGGCGGTCGACGAGGTCAGCGACCGGCTCACGGTCCTGGTGCCCGGGGACGGTCGCTCGGGACCGCCCGCAGCGCTGCCGGCCGGGGGAGCGGTGGACGTCCTCGCGGTGATCACCGGACCTGGGGCCGCGGTCGACGAGCTCCTCGTGAACGAGATGCACCCGGCCTCGGTCGTGCTGCTCGTCGTGGACCCTCAGCCGGGTCGGGTGCTCGGCGCCCTCGGCCCCGCGACGGTGGTCCGTGGCCCCCGCGCCGAGGACCTCCTGCGGGGCTGGGACCTGGTGGCCACCCGATGACCCCCCGTCCCACCGGGCCCGCGACGACGGGCTGGGCCCTCGCGCTGCTGCTGGTCGCGGCGGTACCGCTCGCCGCGTCGTTCACGACTCCCGTGGTTCTCGCGCTCGTCCTGGGTGCCCTGCTCGCCCCCGTCGGGATCGTGGCCCTGGGCCGCTGGCTCCGGGTGCCGCCGTGGGGGGTGGCGAGCGGTGGCCTGTCGCTGGTCCTGGGTGTCGCCCTGGCCTTCGCGCGGGCCGAGCCCGCACCCGCGGGGCCGGCGTCGGAGGGGACCTGGCGTGCGGGCCCGGGCGGGTCCCTGGTCGCACCGCTGGCCGACGCCGTGGCCCGCCTGCTCACCGCCCCGCGGCCTGCTCCCCTCGAGCTCGCCCTGCCCGTGCTGCTCCTGTGCGCCCTCGTCAGCCTGGGTGTCGCCCTGGCCCTGGCCCGCGGGTCCGCGGCGCGGCTCGCCCCCCTCGTCGGTGCGGCGGTCATCTACGGCGCCGGGCAGCTGCTCTCGGCGGGGGCCGCCGACGGTGGCGTCGTCGCGACGGCCTGCGTCGTCGTCGCCGCTGCCGGGTGGGTCGTCCTGGACGGCGGCGCCGTGGGCCGCAGCAGCACGGCCGTGCGGCTCGGGGAGGCCCCCCGGCGAGCCCGCGTGGCGTGGACGGTGCGAGGACTCGCGGGTCTGGTGAGCGTCTTGGTGGTCGGTGCGGGCGCCGTGGTGGTGGCCTCGGCCGTCGACGGCAGGCCCTTCGAGCCGCGCGAGCTCGTCGCACCGCCCCAGGTCCCCGCCGACCTGGCGAACCCGATGGCCGAGCTCGCGCGCTGGCAGGCTGAGCCTGACCTCGTGCTGCTGACCGTCGCGGGGGAGCACCCCGGCTACCTCAGCTGGGTCACCTTGCCGGACTTCGACGGAGCCGGGTGGGGGGCGAGCCTGGACCTGCGGCCCGTCGGGTCCGTGGTCGAGCCTGCCCTGGCTCCCGGACGGGACCGTGGCGCGATGGACGTCACGGTCGAGCTGGTGGGCCTCGCCGGGTCCGCCAGTCCCCCCGGCCCGTGGCTGCCCTCGGCCGGACAGGTGACCGAGACCGATCTGACGGGCGCCCTCGTCGACGCCGACTCCGGGGTGCTGATGCTGCCCGTCGGGCAGGACGGGCGGCTTCCTGACGGGCTCACCTATCGCGTGCGCAGCGAGGTCGACCAGCCCGACGCCGTGCGAGCCGCGCGCGCCGGTGTGCCGGCCGGGGACGAGGTCGACCGGTACCTCGCCCTGCCGCGGTTCCCGGCCGAGATGCGCGAGTACGCCCAGGCGGTCGTCGAGGGCGCGAGCTCGCGGGTCGACCAGGCGACCCTCATCGCGCAGGAGGTGCGCGGCGAGCGAGAGCTCGCGACGGACGCGATCGGTGGGTCTTCCTACGTGCGGCTGCGCGAGTTCCTGTTCGCGGACCGCGGCGAGGGTGGCCAGGTGGGCACCAGCGAGCAGTTCGCCGCCTCCTTCGCGGTGCTCGCCAGGGCGGTGGGCCTGCCGTCCCGGCTCGTGGTGGGTTTCGCCCTCGACGAGCCGGGCACCGGATCGCCGGTCACGGTCCGGGGCCAGGACGCGCGTGTCTGGGCCGAGGTCTACCTCGCGGGCACGGGCTGGGTCCGGTTCGATCCGGCACCCGACGCCGCGACGGCCTCGGGCCTGCGTGACGAACCTGAGGAGCAGGACGTCTCCGACGCAGAGCCTGAGCCCGAAGGGCTCCCGGAGGCGCCACCGCCCGGCGCTGACGACGACCCGGTCGCCAGCGACGCGGTGCCCGACGGCGTCGACCGGGGGGGTGTGGTCGTCGCGGTCCTGCTCGCGCTGGCCGGAGCGGCGGGGGTGGTCCTCGTGGGGCTGGTGGCAGCTCGAGGGCTGAGGCGCCGGCGGCTGCGTGCCGCCGGGGCCGTCGGGGCGTGGCAGCTCGTCGCGGACTCGCTCGTGCTGCGTCGCGGACGACCGGCGCCTGCGGCGACCGTGCACGCCGAGGCGCACGAGGTCGCCGACCTCGTGCGGGCAAGCGATCGAGGGACCGCGCGGGGAGTCGACCACGAGGCTGCGGGGCTCGCCCTCGCGGCGGAGGCCGAGGCCTTCGGGCCTCCTGTCGAGGTGGCGACGAGCGACGGGACCTGGGACGCCGCCCGGCGGGTGGAGCGGGGGCTGCGGCGGGGCGCCCCTCGCGGACGCCGACTGGGGTGGTGGATCGACCCGCGGCCCCTGCGGCGCCGCTGAGCGTCTGCTGTCAGCGCCTGACGCAGGCCGGTTCGGAGACGCCCACACGCTCGGAGTCCGCGACGTCGACCGCGACCACCTGGAGACACACCTGAGGCGCCTCGGGGTCGATGCCCTCGATGGTCACCTCGGTGACGCCGAGCTCGGCAGCCTTGAGCGCGAGGGGTCGGTCCTCGTCCGAGTCGGGGTCGACGACCACCGAGAGCACCTGCCCTCCGGTGGGGTCCGTCCACGACAGCTCGACGCTGGTGCCCCGGTCGATCGCGACCACGTCCCTCGGCTCGAGCTCGGGGTCGGAGATCAACGCCTGGACGGGCCCCTCGGGGACCGGCAGGGGATCGCCCTCGACCGGGACCTCCCCGGCGGTGGGGGCGGGGACCGAGGGCTCGAGCGCGTCCTGGCGGTCGACCCGTGCCCCCGTCCACAACGGGACCGCCACGCCGACGGCGCTGCCGAGCAGCACGGCGCCGCCCACGAAGGCCGCGACCGTGGCTCGCGATCGTCGGCGACCTCGAGGTCCCGACTCCTCGGACCCGTCGGGCCCGTCGGGCACAGCCGGTCGCGGCTCGGGTGCCGAGGCGGCGGTGCGGTGCAGACCGGTCGCCTCGTCGTCGAGGGCGCCGGGGCCGCCCGGGGCGGCGCCGAGGTCGAGCAGCCCGAGGGCGGAGGGCGCCAGGGGGCCCGGTGAGCGGGGCTCGACCGGTGGGAGGGCGAGGCCGGCGAGTCCCGCAGCAGGTGCGTCCTCGCCGGACGTGCTGGGCGGCGTGCTGCCGTCCCCCGGCCGGCTCGGGGCCGGGTCCGGGGCGGGCACCGGCGCCGCTGCGGCACCCGAGGTCGTCGCGGCTGGGCTGGGAGCCCAGGTGCGGGTCTCGGTGGGCAGCCGACGGAGCGCCTCGTAGATCTCGGCGGCGGCTCCGTACCTGTCCTCGCGCTCGGATGCCAGGCACCGGTCCACGATCTCGCGCAGCCCGGGAGGGAGCTCCTGACCGCCGAGGGGGCGTCGCGCACCGGTGCGCACCCGGCGCAGGTAGCCCAGGGCCGTGTCGTCACCAGGATCAGCCGCCGAGAAGGGCGCGCGGCCGTCGAGCAGGGTGAACAACGTCGACCCGAGCGACCACACGTCGTCGGCGACGGTGGGCTCCAGGCCGTCGAGCACCTGGGGCGAGGCGTGGCGGTAGCTGAACCGCTCGAGCGAGGCGGTGTGGTCGGCCCCTGCCATCCGGGCGATCCCGAAGTCGGTCAGCACGTAGGAGGTCGGCAGCAGCAGCACGTTCTGGGGCTTGACGTCCCGGTGCAGCACCCCGTGGCTGTGGGCGAAGGCAAGTGCGTCGGCGACCGCGGTCCCGGCCGCGACGACCTCGGCGACCGGGAGCGGCCCGTGGCTGCGCAGGCGGTCGTGCAGGGAACCGAGGTCGTGGAAGTCCATGACCAGGCACGGGTTTCCCTGCAAGGTGGTCGACGTGTCCAGCACCGTCACGATGTGGGGGTGCTGCCGCCCGAGCCGGACCGTGATCTCGAGCTCGCGGCGGAACCGGGCCAGGGTGGCGGGGTCGGTCTCGAGGAGGACCTTGACCGCGACGTCGCGGTCCAGCGCCGCCTGGTAGGCCCGGTAGACGACGCTCTCCCCGCCCCGCGCGATCTCCTGGACCCGGGTCAGTCCCGGCAGGCCGAGGTCGACGGTGGTCGTGGGGGGGCGCGAGGGCGCAGGCGCCCACAGCTCGTCCTCGGCCATGCTCTCCTCGTGGCTCAGCAGGGTGGGCCTGTGCCCAGCCTGAGACTAGCGGCCGTCGTCCAGGGTCCCCGTGCCTGAGCCGGTGACCCACCGCCACGTGTCGCGGGCCCGCAGGCCGACCTCCTCGGCCCCGGTGACCATCAGGGCACCCGGTGTGTTGAGCATCCCCCAGGCGCCGCCCATCTGGAACGCGGGCTCCATGCGTTCGGTGAAGCGGTCGCCGAAGCTGGTTCCGTCCATGGCCTCCGAGGCGTGGCTGCCGACGGTCCATCCGACCTGCCACGAGGCCCCCAGCAGCAGGCCGTGCGCGGAGTAGGCGGGAGCCAGCCCGACGGTGCCGAGGATCGCCGAGGCACCGTGGTCGACCATCCCGGTGAGGTCGCCCTCGCTGTGGCGACGGTGGGCCATGAGGGCGTCGGAGCCGACGCCCAGCACCGCCACCCCGGTGAGCCCGTGGCGCAGCGCGGGGCCGACCTGGGCCTGCTGCATGATCTCCAGCCCTTGGTTCAGCACCGCGGCCGGTGCGCCGAGGGTGACGTTGGACCAGCGTGAGGTCGCGGCGTGCAGCGCGACGAGGTCCGCGACGGTTCCGACGTCGCCGAGCCGTCCGAGGGCCGCGTTGACCACCTCATGGGCGCTCGCGGCCGTGCCCCGGACCTGGTCCCAGGTCATGCCCCCCGGCGCCGTGCCGGTGCTGGCCCCGTCCTGGTGGTCCGCCTCGTCGAGGAGGCGGATGCATCCCTCCTGCAGCGCAGCGGCGCAGCGCAGCAGGATCGGCGCGAAGCACGAGCGCCAGGCCTCGCGGGCGGCCGTCGCATCGGCCCCGTGCCAGGCGAGGGAGTCGAGCCCCTGGCTGACGTGGTGCGCGCTCGAGCTGAGTGCGTCACCGGCGCGGTGCAGGGCGAGCGCCTGCGTGCGCAGGGCCGCGGGGTCGGCGCCCAGGAAGGTCCCAGCCATCGGTGCTCCTCGATCTCGTGGTGGTCCTGCGTCCGGATGCTGTGTGCCGAGTCTGGTCGGGCCCTCGCGCGGGGTCGAGGGCCGCGGGGGTGGAAGGTTCCGGTTCGTCGAGAGGCTCTGGTCGTCTCACATCACAGTCACGTAATCCATGATGCGAGACGCCATGCGGGCTGCGTGACAACACCGTGACGGAGGCGTAATGTTCACGAGGTGCAGACGATCGTCGTAGTACTTACCTAGGCGCGAGCCAGACCGCCGCCAGGTCTCGTCCGCGCCCACCCCTCGCCATCCCCGCTTGACGGGGCGAGGGGTTTTTTCATGCCAGGCCTCGTGAGGCCAGGCGCCCGATCCGAGCACCGCACCGCACGTCCGACGTCCAGGGAGAGCAACGATGGTCCAGGGCCCCCACCCGGCACCGCCAGCCGGGGCCAGCCGTCCGCCGGCCGACCGGCCGACACCCCGCCCGCAGACCGCCCCCGCGGTCACCCCGGCCGACGTCGTCCGTCCGACGGTCGTCGGCTCGGGCCAGGGCGAGCCGATGACCGGCGCGCAGTCGATCGTGCGATCCCTCGAGGAGGCCGGGGCCCGCAACGTCTTCGGCATCCCCGGCGGCGCGATCCTGCCCACGTACGACCCGCTCATGGACTCGACGAAGCTGCGCCACATCCTGGTGCGCCACGAGCAGGGGGCGGGGCACGCGGCCTCGGGCTACGCCTACACCAGCGGTGAGGTCGGGGTCTGCATGGCGACCTCGGGCCCGGGGGCGACCAACCTGGTGACCCCGATCGCCGACGCGAACATGGACTCGGTGCCCATGGTGGCCATCACGGGCCAGGTCGCGGCCCCCATGATCGGCACCGACGCCTTCCAGGAGGCGGACATCGTCGGCATCACGCTGCCGATCACCAAGCACAACTTCCTGGTCACCGACCCGGCTGACATCCCCAAGACCATCGCCCAGGCCTTCCACATCGCGCGGACCGGGCGTCCCGGTCCCGTGCTGGTCGACATCGCGAAGTCGGCCATGCAGGCCATGACCTCCTTCGCGTGGCCCACCGAGATCGACCTGCCCGGCTACCACCCGGTCACCAAGCCGCACGCCAAGCAGATCCGCGAGGCCGCCCGGCTCCTCGCCACGGCACGGCGTCCGGTGCTCTACGTCGGCGGCGGGGCGATCCGGTCCGGCGCGAGCGCCGAGCTGCGGCGGCTCGTGGACGCCTCGGGTGCCCCCGCCGTGACCACCCTGATGGCCCGTGGCGCCCTGCCGGACTCCCACCCGCAGAACCTCGGCATGCCGGGGATGCACGGCACCGTCCCGGCGGTCGCGGCCCTGCAGAAGGCCGACCTCATCGTGGCGCTGGGCACCCGCTTCGACGACCGCGTGACCGGCAAGCTGTCCTCCTTCGCCCCGAACGCGACGATCGTGCACGCCGACATCGACCCGGCCGAGATCGGCAAGAACCGCCGGGTGGACGTGCCGATCGTGGGGGACCTCAAGGAGGTCATCTCCGACCTGCTGCCCGAGCTGGCCCGCGAGCACGCCCAGCACGGCCAGCCGGACCTCGAGGGCTGGTGGCGTCAGATCGACGACTGGCGCGAGACCTTCCCCCTGGGCTACACCGAGCCCGAGGACGGCCACCTCGCCCCGCAGCACGTCATCCAGCGCATCGGTGAGATGTCCGGTCCCGAGGCGGTGTACGCGGCGGGGGTCGGCCAGCACCAGATGTGGGCCGCGCAGTTCATCCGCTACGAGCGACCCAACGCCTGGCTGAACTCGGGCGGGCTGGGCACCATGGGCTACTCGGTGCCTGCCGCGATGGGGGCCAAGGTCGGGGACCCGAGCC
The DNA here is from genome assembly GCF_017565425.1 of Actinotalea soli. GTDB lineage: Bacteria > Actinomycetota > Actinomycetes > Actinomycetales > Cellulomonadaceae > Actinotalea > Actinotalea soli. Next base: position 664,036 of record NZ_JAGEMK010000001.1, on the reverse strand, counting down.
GGACGGTGTGGTCCATCGACGGCGACGGCTGCTTCCAGATGACCAACCAGGAGCTCGCGACCTGCGCGATCAACGAGATCCCGATCAAGGTCGCCGTGGTCAACAACTCCTCGCTCGGCATGGTGCGGCAGTGGCAGACCCTCTTCTACGAGTCGCGCTACTCCAACACCGACCTGCACACCGGACACGGCACCCGTCGCATCCCGGACTTCGTCAAGCTCGCCGACGCCTACGGCTGCGTGGGCCTGCGTTGCGAGACCAAGGCCGACGTCGACGCCACCATCAAGCGGGCCCTGGAGATCGACGACCAGCCCGTGGTGGTCGACTTCACGGTCTCGCGCGACGCGATGGTGTGGCCGATGGTCGCGGCCGGCGTGAGCAACGACGAGATCCAGTACGCCCGTGGCATCAGCCCCTCCTGGGACCGGGAGGAGTGATGCGCGAGCTCTCCCGTCCCCTCCTGTCGGTCCCTGACGCGGCTGCTGTGCCGCAGGCCACCTCCCCGGAAGAAGGTGCAGCATGAGCAGGCACACGCTGTCGGTCCTCGTCGAGAACAAGCCCGGCGTCCTGACCCGGGTCGCAGGGCTCTTCGCCCGTCGCTCGTTCAACATCCACTCCCTCGCGGTGGGGCCGACCGAGCACCCCGAGATCTCGCGCATCACCGTCGTGGTCGACGTCGACGAGCTGCCGCTCGAGCAGGTCACCAAGCAGCTCAACAAGCTGATCAACGTGCTCAAGATCGTCGAGCTCGAGCAGGACGCCGCCGTGCAGCGCGAGCTCCTGCTGGTCAAGGTGCGTGCCGACCTCGCGATCCGGTCCCACGTGCTCGAGGTCGTCGAGCTGTTCCGGGCGCGGGTGGTCGACGTCGTGCCCGACGCCGTGACCATCGAGGCGACCGGAGGTCCGGGCAAGCTCGACGCCCTGCTCACGGCCCTCGAACCCTTCGGGATCCGTGAGATCGTCCAGTCCGGCACCGTGGCCATCGGGCGCGGTGCACGGTCGATCACCGACCGCGCCCTCGAGCGCGTCAGCCGTTCCGCCTGACCCCCAGACCTCGTACCGACCCCGATCAACCCAAGGAGACACCCCAGTGGCTGAGCTGTTCTACGACGACGACGCCGACCTGTCCATCATCGCCGGCCGCAAGGTCGCCGTCATCGGCTACGGCAGCCAGGGCCACGCGCACGCGCTCAACCTGCGTGACTCGGGGGTCGACGTGCGCGTCGGCCTGCGCGAGGGCTCGGCCTCGCGGGCCAAGGCCGAGGACCAGGGCCTGCCGGTCCTGACCGTCGCCGAGGCCGTCAAGGAGGCCGACGTCGTCGTCATCCTGGCCCCCGACCAGTTCCAGCGGCACATCTACCGCGACGAGATCGAGCCCAACCTCAAGGACGGCGCCGCCCTCGTCTTCGGCCACGGCTTCAACATCCGTTTCGGCTACATCAAGCCCTCCCCGGCCCACGACGTGCTCATGGTCGCCCCCAAGGGACCGGGCCACCTGGTGCGCCGGGAGTACGAGGCCGGCCGCGGGGTGCCCGTCATCGTCGCCGTCGAGCAGGACGCGAGCGGCGAGGCCTGGGGCCTGGCGCTGTCCTACGCCAAGGCGATCGGTGGCCTGCGGGCCGGTGGCATCAAGACCACCTTCACCGAGGAGACCGAGACCGACCTGTTCGGCGAGCAGGCCGTGCTGTGCGGCGGTGCCTCGCAGCTGGTCCAGTACGGCTTCGAGACCCTGACCGAGGCCGGCTACCAGCCCGAGGTCGCGTACTTCGAGGTGCTGCACGAGCTCAAGCTGATCGTCGACCTCATGGTCGAGGGTGGCATCGCCAAGCAGCGCTGGAGCGTCTCGGACACGGCCGAGTACGGCGACTACGTCTCGGGCCCGCGCGTCATCTCGCCCGAGGTGAAGGAGAACATGAAGGCCGTGCTGGGCGACATCCAGTCCGGTGCCTTCGCCGAGCGCTTCATCGGTGACCAGGACGCGGGCGGTCCCGAGTTCGCCGAGCTCCGCGCGAAGGGTGAGGCCCACCCGATCGAGACCACGGGCCGCGAGCTCCGCAAGATGTTCTCGTGGATGAAGGAGTCCGACTCGGACTACCAGGAGGGCTCGGCCGCGCGCTGACCCTCGTCGCAGCGGGGGCGGGCGTCCCTCCCACGCTGCGGACCGGCCGTGGGCCGTCCACCTCAGTCCTCGGACTCGGGTGGGCGGCCCACGGCTGCGTCGGCCTTGACCGCTCCGCGCTCGCCCCGCGGTCGTGGCTCGCCCACCGTCGAGTCGACGTCGGTCTGGTGCTCGGCCTCGGCGTTGACCTCGGCGCCGAAGAGCACCGCCATGGCCGACAGCCACATCCACAGCAGGATCACCACGACTCCGGCGAGGGCCCCGTAGGTCTCGGCATAGCTGCCGAGGTAGGTGATGTAGAGCGAGAACCCCGCCGAGGCGGCGAGCCAGATCGCGGTCGCGACCAGCGCCCCGACGCTCACCCACGGCACGCGGGCAGACCGGCGCTCAGGAGCGAAGCGGTACACCGCCCCGAGGCTGACCGCCAGCACCGCGAGCAGGACGAGCCACCGCCCGACGTTGAGCAGCGGCCGAGGCACGCCGCCCAGGGCGACGACGGCCGGGAAGACGGCGACGAGGGTCATCACCACGACGAAGAGCACCATCGCGCCGCCGGTGAAGACCAGGGCCATCGCGCGGCGCTTGACGAACCCGACGCGCTCACCCTGCTCGTACGCGGCGTTGACGGCCGAGATGAGGTGCGCGATGCCGAGGGAGGCCGACCACAGGGCGACGAGGACCGAGACCGCCAGACCGAGCCCCAGGCCCTGCCGGTCGGCGGCGACGAGGGTGTCCATCTGGTCCTCGACGAGATCGACACCGACCTGGGGGAGCACCCCCGCGAGGGTCTCCAGGTGGCCGGTGATGTCCTCCGGGTCGCTCACCAGGCCGTACACCAGGATGGTCGCGATGAGGGAGGGGAAGAGTGCGAGGAAGCTGAAGAAGGCCACGCCGGCGGCCATGAGCGGGACGCGGTCGGTCGCGGAGCGCCGGCCGGCCCGGACCGCGATCTGCCACCACCCTCGGGGTGGGATGGCCCACGGGGAGGCGGCATGGGCCCCGGGGTGGCGCGCCTCCTCGGCCGTGGGGGGCATGCGACCTCCTGGACGACGCGGGAGCAGGGTTCGCACAGCAGATCACGCCTGCCTGCCCCCGGCACCTGGTGCCTGGCCGGGAGGGCGGCGACGGCTCGTCGCAGGCGGTGGGCACGGCGGAGCGTGCCATTCGACATGCGAGATCGACGTCCCGAACCGTGGGACGAGCGCTAGGATCTCAGCCATGTCGCGCACCGTGAAGCTTGCTGTCGTCGCCGGGGACGGGATCGGGACGGAGGTCGTCGAGCAGGGCCTCAAGGTCCTCGACGTCGCCCTCGCCGGGACGGACGTCACGGTCGCCACCACCGAGCTCGACCTCGGTGCCCGGCGCTGGCACGCGACGGGGGAGACCCTGACCGACGCCGACCTCGCCACGGTCCGCGAGCACGACGCGATCCTGCTCGGCGCGATCGGCGACCCGGGGGTGCCCTCGGGCGTCCTGGAGCGTGGCCTGCTGCTGCGCCTGCGCTTCGAGCTCGACCACTACGTCAACCTCCGGCCGGCCAAGCTCTTCCCGGGCGTCCGGTCCCCGCTGGCCGAGCCCGGCGAGGTGGACTTCGTCGTCGTCCGGGAGGGCACCGAGGGTCCGTACGTCGGCAACGGCGGTGCGATCCGCGTGGGGACCCCGCACGAGGTGGCCAACGAGGTCTCCGTCAACACCGCCTTCGGCGTCGAGCGTGTGGTCCGGGACGCCTTCGCGCGGGCCGCAGCCCGACCGCGCAAGCACCTGACCCTGGTGCACAAGCACAACGTCCTGGTCCACGCCGGGCACCTGTGGCGCCGCACGGTCGAGGCCGTCAACGCCGAGTTCCCCGAGGTCACCACGGACTACCTGCACGTCGACGCGGCGACCATCTTCATGACGACCAAGCCCTCCCGGTTCGACGTGATCGTCACCGACAACCTCTTCGGGGACATCCTCACCGACCAGGCCGCGGCCATCACCGGTGGCATCGGTCTCGCGGCCTCGGGCAACATCAACCCCGACCGCACCGCCCCGTCGATGTTCGAGCCCGTCCACGGTTCGGCCCCGGACATCGCGGGCCAGGGCAAGGCCGACCCCACGGCGACGGTCCTGAGCGTCTCGATGCTCCTCGAGCACCTGGGCCTGGCCGAGGCCGCCACGCGGGTCGAGACCGCCGTCGCGGCCGACCTCGCCGAGCGCGGCGACCGAGTACGGTCGACGGCCGAGGTCGGGACCGAGCTCGCCGCGCGCGTCGCCGGCTGAGCCCACCCGTTCCGCGTCGGCCGTCACCACCGGTACCGTCAGACGACCTCAGGTCGCCGCCTGGTGAAAGGACCACCCGGATCATGAGCACCACCACGACCACGACAGCATCAGACTTCGCCCTGCACGCGAACCCTGCTCCTCGACCTGAGGCCGAGCGGGCCGAGCTGCTGGGCGCCCCCACCTTCGGCACCGTCTTCAGCGACCACATGGCGAAGGTCACCTGGAGCGCCGACACGGGCTGGACCGACCGACGGGTCGAGCCCTACGGCCCGCTCCTGCTCGACCCTGCCGCGGCCGTGCTGCACTACGGCCAGGAGGTCTTCGAGGGGCTCAAGGCCTATCGCCACGCCGACGGCTCCGTCTGGACCTTCCGACCCGAGGCCAACGCCCGCAGGTTCGCGGCCTCGGCCCGCCGGCTCGCCCTCCCCGAGCTCGCCGTCGAGGACTTCCTGGGCTCGATCGAGGCCCTCGTCCACGCCGACCTCGCCTGGGTGCCCTCGGGCGAGGAGACCTCGCTCTACCTGCGGCCCTTCATGTACGCCTCCGAGACCTTCCTCGGGGTGCGCCCCTCGCGTCAGGCCGAGTACGCGGTGATCGCCTCACCCGTGGGCCCGTACTTCTCCGGCGGGGTCAAGCCCGTGTCGATCTGGGTGGTCCGCGACTACCACCGCGCGGGGCCCGGAGGGACGGGGGCGGCCAAGTGCGGCGGGAACTACGCTGCCAGCCTGCTGCCGCAGCAGGAGGCGCTCGCCCGCGGCTGCGAGCAGGTCTGCTTCCTGGACGCCGCGACCAACACCGAGCTCGAGGAGCTCGGTGGGATGAACGTGTTCGTGGTCCGCGCCGACGGCAGCGTCTCGACCCCCGAGCTCACCGGCTCGATCCTCGAGGGGGTCACGCGGTCCTCGATCCTGACGCTCCTGACCGAGGCCGGGCACGAGGTCCGCGAGGAGCGCGTGGCGCTGGCCGACCTCCGCCGCGGCCTCGAGGACGGCTCGGTCACCGAGGTCTTCGCCTGCGGCACGGCTGCGGTGGTGACCCCGATCGGGCGTCTGGCCAGCGAGGACTTCGACCTCACCGTCGGCGCAGGGGCCACGGGACCGGTGACCGCCGCCGTCCGGCAGCAGCTCACCGACATCCAGTACGGCCGGGCGGCCGACACGCACGGCTGGCTGCACCGCCTGGCCTGAGGGCAGGCGCAGCCCGAGGGCCCAGCAGCACTGCGGGGCCGTGGCCCGCCCGACCTCGGGCGGGCCACAGCCCTGGCCTCGGTCGTGGTCGTGGGGAGCGCTTCACCTCAGCCCGACCCTGTGGCATCATGCACGGGTGACCCAGATCACTCTCATCATCGTGTAGCGCGTCCGGCCCACCCGCCTGACGCGCAGACCTCCCGCACCCCGGGGGGTCTTTTTGTTGGTCTGGGCACCACCCCCGCCCGGGCACCGTCCCACCGATCGGCACCACCCCCGCCGCTCGCACCGGGTCGGGGAGACTGGGTCTGCAGGACAGCACGACCGCACAGCCCGCGCACCGCCGTCGGCCCGCCGACGGATCGACCGAAGAGAGCTCCCGTGGCCAGCACGACCTTCGACGTCTACGACACCACCCTGCGCGACGGCGCGCAGCAGGAGGGCATGAACCTGTCCGTCGCGGACAAGCTCGCCATCGCCCCCCTGCTCGACGAGCTCGGCGTGGGCTACATCGAGGGTGGGTGGCCGGGGGCCATCCCGAAGGACACCGAGTTCTTCAAGCGTGCGGACAAGGAGCTCGACCTGCGCACCGCGGTGCTCGCTGCCTTCGGGGCGACCCGCAAGCCCGGGGTCAAGGCGTCCGAGGACGTGCAGGTCCGCGCCCTGCTGGACTCCGAGGCCCCCGTGGTGACCCTCGTGGCCAAGAGCGACATCCGGCACGTCGAGCGGGCGCTGCGCACCACGGGCGAGGAGAACCTCGCGATGATCACCGACACCGTCGCGTTCCTGGTGCAGGAGGGGCGCCGCGTGGTGCTCGACGCCGAGCACTTCTTCGACGGCTACCGGTACGACCGCGACTACGCCCTGCGCGCTGCCGAGGCCGCGTTCACGGCCGGGGCCGAGGTCGTGACGCTGTGCGACACCAACGGCGGCATGCTGCCCGACTGGGTCCACCAGGTCGTCACGGCCGTCGGGGAGGCCACCGGCGGCCGTCTGGGCATGCACGCGCACAACGACTCGGGCTGCGCGGTCGCCAACACCCTCGCCGCGGTGAGCGCAGGGGCGGTGCACGTGCAGGGGACCATCAACGGCTACGGCGAGCGCACCGGGAACGCCGACCTGCTCACGGTCGTCGCGAACCTCGAGCTCAAGGAGGGGCGCGAGCTGCTCGCCGGCACGGGCCTGCGGGACATGACCCGGATCGCCCACGCGATCAGCGAGATCACGAACATCGCGCCCTTCGCCCGCCAGCCCTACGTCGGGTCGAGCGCCTTCGCGCACAAGGCCGGGCTGCACGCGAGTGCGATCAAGGTGGATCCCGACCTCTACCAGCACACCGACCCTCTCGCGGTGGGCAACGACATGCGCATGCTCATCTCGGACATGGCCGGTCGCGCCTCGATCGAGCTCAAGGGCCGCGAGCTGGGCTTCGACCTGGCGGGGCAGGGCGAGGTGCTCTCCCGCGTCACGCACCGCGTCAAGGACGCCGAGGCCCAGGGCTACACCTACGACGCCGCCGACGCCTCCTTCGAGCTGCTGCTGCGTGAGGAGCTCGACGGCGCGCGGCTGGCGTACTTCACGACCGAGAGCTGGCGCGTGATCGTCGAGACCGTCCCCGGGGATCCTACGGATGCCAACGCCGAGGCGACGGTGAAGATGCACGTGGGGGGAGACCGGGTGCTCGCGACAGGGGAGGGGAACGGTCCGGTCAACGCCCTGGACCATGCCCTGCGCAAGGCCCTGCTGCCCACGTACCCCGAGGTCGAGCGCTTCGAGCTGATCGACTTCAAGGTGCGGATCATGGACACCCAGCACGGCACGGACGCCGTGACCCGGGTGCTGGTGGAGACCATGGACACCGGGGCCGAGACGACGTGGAGCACGGTGGGCGTGGGCCCCAACCTCGTCGAGGCCTCCTGGGAGGCTCTGGTCGACTCGATCGTCTACGGCCTGCTGCACGCCGGCGTCGAGCACCGGGGCTGAGCCGACCGCATCGGCTCAGCCCCGGTGGCCCGCCGCGCTCAGGCCAGCGGGGAGTGCCCTGCCTCGACGCGCTCGCCCTCACGGACCGGCCCGGGGGCACTTCCGCCGCCGAAGGGCCGACCGCCGAGCTGGTCGCGCCCGTGGGCGGTCAGCCACCCGGACAGGTCCGGACCCTGGGGGACGATCTGCGTCGGGTTGATGTCGGTGTGCACCACGTAGTAGTGCTCCTTGATCTGGGCGAAGTCGATCGTGTCGCCGAACCCGGGGGTCTGGAACAGGTCGCGGGCGTAGCCCCACAGGGCGGGCATCTCGCTGAGCTTGTTCCGGTTGCACTTGAAGTGCCCGTGGTAGACGGCGTCGAAGCGCACCAACGTGGTGAAGAGCCTCACGTCGGCCTCGGTGATCGTGTCGCCCACCAGGTAGCGCTGCCCCGCGAGCCGGTCCTCGAGCCAGTCCAGGGACTCCCACAGCCGCGCGTAAGCCGTGTCGTAGGCCTCCTGGGACCCGGCGAACCCGCAGCGGTACACCCCGTTGTTGACCTCGCGGAACACGCGGTCGTTGACCGCGTCGATCTCCTCGCGCAGCCCTTCGGGGTACAGGTCGGGGGCGCCGTCGCGGTGGTGGTCGACCCACTCGCTCGAGAGGTCGAGGGTCATCTGGGCGAAGTCGTTCGTCACGACTGCTCCGGTGGTCGTGTCGACGATCGCCGGCACCGTGATACCGCGCGGGTACTCGGGGTCGCGGGCGAAGTACGCCTCCTGCAGACGCTCGATGCCGAGCACCGGGTCCTTGCCGCCCGGGTCGAGGTCGAAGGTCCACGACCGTGCGTCATGGGTCGGTCCGGGGGTGCCGAGCGAGATCGCGTCCTCGAGGCCCAGCAGCCGCCGCACGATGATCGCCCGGTTGGCCCACGGGCAGGCCCGCGCCGCGACGAGGCGGTAGCGACCAGCCTCGACCGGGAAGCCGTCGCGCCCGTCGGTGGTGATGCGGGTCTGGATGTACCGGGTGTCCCGGGTGAACTCCTTGCCCTTGGCCGTGTAGCGGCCGCCCTCGGAGTGCTCTGGGTGCTCGGCGTGCTCGGAGTTCTCGGACTTCTCCTCGGGTGCCACGACGGTCCTCTCGGTGGTGCGGATGGTGCGGCGGGGTGACGAGGTGGTGGTGCTCCCGTCACCTGAGTGATACAAACTTCAACTAACACTAGTGGGTCGTGTGCGGGCACGCTAGGCGGGGGTGCAGGATGGCGCGACAGGAACGACGACGACGGCAGCACGACGAAGGGCAGCACATGCGCGGCGAGTACAAGGTCCCCGGGGGCAAGCTGGTGGCCGTCGAGGTCGAGGTGACCGATGGGCGGCTCAGCCGGGTCGCGGTCAGCGGGGACTTCTTCCTCGAGCCCGACGACGCCCTGGAGAGCATCGACGCCGCCCTGCTGGGCATGCCCCAGACGGCGACCGTCGCGCAGCTGACCACCATGGTCGAGAGCGTCCTCGGCGACCACGTGACCATGGTGGGCTTCAACCCCGAGGCCGTCGCCATCGCCGTCCGTCGGGCCCTGGGGCACGCGACCCGGTGGGAGGACCACGAGTTCGAGATCGTGCACGAGGGGCCCGAGAGCCCGCTGATGCACATGGCCCTCGACGAGGCCCTGGCTGACGCCGTGGGGGCCGGCACCCGCCGACCGACCCTGCGGATCTGGGAGTGGGGAGCCCCGGCCGTCGTCATCGGGTCCTTCCAGTCCCTGAGCAACGAGGTGGACCCCGCGGGCGCCGATAGGCACGGCATCCAGGTGGTCCGCCGGGTCTCGGGCGGCGGGGCGATGTTCATCGAGCCCGGCAACACCATCACCTACTCGCTGACCGTGCCCGCCTCCCTGGTCGAGGGGCTGAGCTTCGAGCGGTCCTACGCCTTCCTCGACGACTGGGTGCTGGGGGCCCTGGCCGAGCTCGGCATCACCGCGACCTACGTGCCCCTCAACGACATCGCCTCGCCCGCGGGCAAGATCGCCGGTGCCGCCCAGAAGCGCCTGGCCAGCGGGGCCGTCCTGCACCACGTGACCATGGCCTACGACATCGACGCGAACAAGATGCTCGAGGTGCTGCGCATCGGCCGGGAGAAGCTCTCGGACAAGGGCACCAAGAGCGCCAACAAGCGCGTGGACCCGCTGCGCTCGCAGTCCGGGATGGCCCGCGGCGAGGTCATCGAGGCCTTCAAGGACCACTTCCGCTCGCGCTACGCCACGGTCGAGGGCGGGGTCACGGCCGCCGAGCGCGCCCGCGCCGAGGAGCTCGTCGAGACCAAGTTCGGCACCCCGGAGTGGACGGCCCGCGTGCCCTGACCTCGGTCAGACCGGCGCCGGTCTGGCTCCGAAGACCGCGCTGCCCACCCGCACCATCGTCGCGCCCTCGGCGATCGCGAGCTCGAGGTCTCCACTCATCCCCATCGAGAGCTCGTGGGCCGAGCCGGTGCCCGGCAGGCCCGAGGCGAGCACCTCGTCGCGGAGCCGGCCGAGCTCGGCGAACCCCGCCCGGACCACCGTCTCCTCGTCCGAGTTCGCACCGATCGTCATCAGCCCTGTCAGCCGCAGCCGAGGCAGGGTCGCGACCGCGGCGGCCAGGGCGGTGGCCTGCGCGGGGGCGACGCCGTACTTGCTCTCCTCGCCCGAGACGTTGACCTGCACCATGACCTCGAGGTCCCGGTCGACGGCCTCGCAGCGACGTGAGAGGCGTTCGGCCAGGTCGAGGGTGTCGACGCTCTGCACGCAGGCCGCCCACCGCAAGGCGGCGTTGACCTTGTTGGACTGCAGGTGGCCGATGAGGTGCACCGTGGGGGAGAGGTCGGCCAGGTCGGGCCCCTTGGCGACGAGCTCCTGGACCTTGTTCTCCCCGAGCAGCCGGGCGCCGGCCTCGACCGCCACCCGGACGACCGGGGCCGGCTGGGTCTTGCTCGCGAGCATCAGGCGGACGTCCTCGGCCGGTCGGCCCGCGTGCTCGGCGGCCTGGCGCACGCGCTCCTGGACGGCCTCGAGGCGGTGCACCAGGCCGGCCGGGGCGAGGTCGTGCTGGGCTGCGGGGGTCGGGTCCTGGGGCACAGCGCGACCCTACTGGGCCTTCTCCGCGCGGCTATTCGCGAGACCACCTGCGGGGCGTGCACCGCGCCACCCCGGGCAAGATCAGGGATCCCCCGGATGCCGGAGGACGCCAGGTCACGAGACAGTAGCTGGGTGAACACCCTCCTCAACATCATCTGGCTGGTCTTCGCGGGCTTCTGGCTCGCGGTGGGCTACGTCGCCGCGGGCATCCTGTGCTGCATCCTCATCGTGACCATCCCCTTCGGCATCGCCTCCTTCCGTATCGCCAGCTATGTGCTCTGGCCCTTCGGTCGAACGGTGGTCGACCGGCCGACGGCCGGGGCCCTGTCGACCATCGGCAACGTGATCTGGGTGGTCGTCGCCGGGATCTGGCTCGCGATCGGCCACGTGGTCACCGCGGTTCCGCTCTTCGTCTCGATCATCGGCATCCCGATGGGCATCGCCAACCTCAAGCTGATCCCGGTCTCGCTGCTGCCCCTGGGCAAGCAGATCGTCTCCACCGACCGCCCCTTCGCCGGCTACGGCCGCTGATCGTCATCGGCAGGTCATGACCGCGCGATCGGTGCCGTTCGCGCACCGGTGAGACGCACCAGGTCGGCGGGTGACAGCCCGACGTCGAGCCCGCGCCGGCCTGCTGAGACGTAGACCACGGCGAGGCCGGCGGCGGAGTCGTCGACCACCGTCGGCAGGGACGTGCGCTGCCCGAGGGGGGAGATGCCACCGGCGACGTACCCGGTGGCACGCTCGGCCGCGTCCACCTCGGCCATGACGGCCCGCTTGCCGCCGACGGCTGAGGCGAGAGCCTTGAGGTCCACCCGGCCGGTCACCGGGACCACGGCCACGGTCAACCGGCCGTCGACCGCCGCCACGAGGGTCTTGAGAACCTGCTCGGGGGGAAGGCCGAGGGCCTGGGCCGCCTCGAGCCCGTACCCGAGGTCGCTCTCGGCGTGGTGCTCGTAGGCGTGGACGGTGTGGTCCACACCGGCAGCCTCGAGGGCGACCAGGGCCGGGGTGCCGCGGGGCTTCTTCTTCGCCACCTCGGCACTGTAGCCAGGCGCCGCAGGGGGAGGGCGACGGGGCCGGGGAGCGGCCCTGCCTAGAGCCGCCCGGCTGCGACCACCGTGAGGGCCACCGCGCCGCGCTCGTCGCTCGCAGCCAGGTCGACGACGGCGTCGATCCGCCAGTCGCGGTCCCGCGCCGGGTCGTCGAGCACCTGGCGGACCTCCCAGCGCTCGCCGTCGGTCCCGGGGCGCTCGGTGATCATCAGCAGGCCGGGGCCGCGGGCGTCGGGTCCCACGCCGATCTCGTCGTGCTCGTCGAAGTACGGGTCGAGGGCGTCGTGCCACCGCTCGGTGTCCCAGCGCTCGCCGTCGGGGTCGACGTCGCCCAGGTTCCCCAGCTCGGTCCAGCGCTCGCGGGCGGCCAGCTCGACCCGGCGGAAGAGCGCGTTGCGGACCAGCACCCGGAAGGCGCGTCGGTTGGTCGTGATCGCCGGGGGAGCCTCCTCGGCGAGACCGTCGTCGTCCGCAGCGGCGTCCACGGCCTCGGGGTTGCTCAGACGCTCCCACTCGTCGAGCAGGCTCGAGTCGGTGCCGCGGACCAGCTCGCCCAACCACTCGACGAGGTCCTCGAGGTGCTCGTCGCGTCGCTCGGCCGGCACGGTCTGGCGCAGGGCTCGGAACGCGTCGGCGAGGTAGCGCAGCAGCACCCCCTCGGTGCGCTCGAGGCCGTAGTACGAGACGTACTCGGTGAAGGTCATCGCGTGCTCGTGCAGGTCCCGGACCACGGACTTGGGGGACAGCTCGTGGTCGGCGACCCACGGGTTGGCCTGCTTGTAGATCGCGAAGGTGCCCTCGAGCAGCTCGGCCAGAGGCTTGGGGTAGGTGATGTCCTCGAGGGCGGCCATGCGCTCCTCGTAGTCGTATCCCTCGGCCTTCATCGCGCCGATGGCCTCGCCGCGGGCCTTCTTCTCCTGCGCGACGAGCACCTGGCGGGGGTCGTCCAGGGTCGACTCGATGACCGACAGCACGTCCAGGGCGTAGGCGGGCGACTCGCGGTCCAGCACGTCCAGCGCCGCGTAGGCGAAGGGGGACAGCGGCTGGTTGAGGGCGAAGTCCGCGGGCATGTCGACCGTGAGCCGGACGGTGCGGCCCCGCCCGTCCTCGCGGTCGACCCGCTCCACCACCCCCGCGGTGCGCAGCGACCGGTAGATCCGCACGGCCTGGCGCACGTGCCGGCCGCGCGTGGCCTCGGGCTCGTGGTTCTCGGTGAGCAGGTGCCGCATGGCCTCGACCGGGTCGCTCGCGGGCCCCGACCGCACCGTGCCGTGCCGGTCGGGGGCCTGGCGCGCGAGCACGTTGAGGACCATGGCGTGGCTCACCGCGAAGCTCGAGGTCAGCGGCTCGGGCGGGGCGTCACGCAGCCGCTCGAAGGTCTTGTCGGTCCAGTTGACGGCCCCCTCGGGGGCCTTCTTGCGGACGATCTTCTTGAGCTTCTTGGGGTCGTCCCCGGCCTTGGCCAGCAGCTTGCGGTTCTCGATCACGTGGTCGGGGGCCATGACGACCACCTCGCCCACGGTGTCGTAGCCTGCCCGCCCTGCCCGGCCCGCGATCTGGTGGAACTCGCGTGCGCTGAGGTGCCGCATCCGCACGCCGTCGTACTTGACCAGGGAGGTCAGCACGACGGTGCGGATCGGCACGTTGATCCCCACGCCCAGGGTGTCGGTGCCGCAGACCACGGTGAGCAGGCCACGCTGGGTGAGCCGCTCGACCACCCGCCGGTACTTGGGCAGCATCCCGGCGTGGTGGATCCCGACCCCGTGGCGCAGCAGCCGCGAGAGGGTCTTGCCGAAGCCCGTGCCGAAGCGGAACGCCCCGAGCTCGGCAGCGATTGCGTCCCGCTGCTCGCGTGAGGCCACCGTCGTCGAGAGCAGGGCCTGGGCCCTCTCGACGGCGTCGCGCTGGGTGAAGTGCACGAGGTACACCGGGGCGCGTCGGGTGTGGACCAGGTCCTCGACCACCTCGTGCAGGGGCTCGACGACGTAGCTGAAGGTCAGCGGCACGGGACGCTCGGTGTTCGTCACGGTCGCGACGGCGCGGTTGCTGCGCTTCTCGAGGTCCTCGACGAAGAAGTCGACCTCGCCCAGGGTCGCGGACATCAGCAGGAACTGGGTGCGCGGCAGCTCGAGCAGCGGGACCTGCCACGCCCACCCGCGCTGGGGATCGGCGTAGAAGTGGAACTCGTCCATGACGACCTGCCCGACGGCGTCCTCGCCCGGCACGGCCAGGTCGTCCACGTGGTCGGGGTGCTCGGCGGCCCCGTCACCGGTGCGCAGGGCGATGTTGGCCAGGATCTCGGCCGTGCAGCAGATGATCGGGGCGCCGGGGTTCACCGCGCTGTCCCCGGTCATCATGCCGACGTTCTGCGAGCCGAAGGCCTTGACCAGGTCGAAGAACTTCTCGCTCACCAGGGCCTTGAGCGGTGCGGTGTAGTAGGTCCGTCGCCCCTGGGCCAGGGCGACGAAGTGCGCGGCCACCGCGACCAGGGACTTCCCCGAGCCCGTCGGCGTCGAGAGGATCACGTGCGAGCCGGTGACCAGCTCGAGCAGGGCCTCGTCCTGGGCCGGGTAGAGCGTGAGGCCCTGGTCCTCGGCCCAGCCCACGAAGGCCGCGTAGAGGGCGTCCGCATCCTGGGGGTCGGTCGGGATGCGCTCGGCGAGGGTCGGGGGAGTGCTCGTGGTGGTCATCACCGGCCATCCTCCCAGGTGCGGTCGCGCCTCGTGGGGGCGTGGTGCGGTCGCGCCCCGTGGGGGCAGGTGCGGCCGCGCCTCGGACGAGGCGTGGGGACGCTCAGGCGAGGGTCTGCACCAGCGAGGAGCCGCGGGGTGACCAGCGGACCGTCGTGGGGGCGCCGTTGACCAGGGCCAGGTGGGGCGGCACGTGCCCGCAGTCGACCTCGCCGATGATCGGGACGCCGAGCCCGCCCAGGGCGTCGAGGACGGCCTCGCGCTGGGTGAGCCCGGGGGAGTCGGGGGCCGAGGTGCGGCCCACGAGGACCGCGCGGGCGTGGTCGAACCAGCCGGCCAGCCGCATCCCGTGCAGGGACCGCGCGGTGTCCAGGGCCGGGGCCTCGGCCGCCTCGACATACACCACCAGCCCCTCGGGGGCCTGGCGCTCGACGAAGCCTGGCACGTCGCCGTACGGGGTGCCCTGCAGGTGGTGGATGGTCTCGAGGCAGCCGCCGAGCAGACGGCCGGCGACGGTCACCGGCTCCTCGCCGTCGAGCCGCACCCACGTCCCGGCGGTGTCGAAGGAGTAGCCGGTGACCGTGGGGTCGGCCGCCCAGTCGTCGAAGGCCCCACGTCGGTGGGCCCGCGAGGGGGCCTGGCTGAGCACCGCGCCGCGCGGGGCGGTCACGACGTCGAGCCAGGGCATGAGGGGCGCGGGCACCTGGTACGGGGTGTCCATGAGGTTCTGGCCGTGCAGGGTCGCCCAGCCCGCGTGCACCGTGAGCGGCAGCAGCAGGGTGGTGGTGTCGGAGAAGCCCACCAGCCAGGTGGGCTCGGCGGCCGCGAGGCGCTCCCAGTCCAGGTGCGGCAGCAGGTCGATCGCGAGCTGCCCGCCCCAGGGCGGCACGACGGCGCGGACCGCCGGGTCCGTCAGCATCGCCGTCAGCTCTGCCGCGCGCTCGGCGGCCGGCGCGCTCACCACCCCCGCGTCGTCGAGGCAGTCGCCGAGCAGCACCTCGAAGCCGCGTGAGCGCAGGTGCTCGGCGGCGACCTCGAGCCGCGGGCGCAGCGCGGGGGCGACGCCTGCCGACGGCGCGGTCACGCCGATCACGTCGCCGGGACGCAGGGCTGCCGGGTAGCGGAGGGTCACGCGGTCGAGTGTGGCACCAGCGTGGGGTCCAGGTCTGCGCAGATCCGGATCAGCCGGGCCCGGAGCTCACCCGACCTCTCGGCGAACCCGCGCTGCCGGGCGACGTACTCGGCCTTGCCCTCGGGGGTCTCGATCGCGACGGCCTGCTCGCCGAGGCCCGACACGTCGTAGGGAGAGGCCTGCATGTCGAGGGTGCGGATCTCGCGCGCCAGGGCGAAGCAGTCCAGGGCCAGGTCCCCGGGCACGGCCGGGCCGAGCTTCGAGCACCACTTCCAGAGGTCCATGTTCGCGTGCAGGCAACCGGGCTGCTCGAGCTCGGGCTGGTTCTCGCGGGTGGGCTGCAGCCGGTTGCGCCCCACGGCCTCGGGGGTGAAGAAGCGGAAGGCGTCGATGTGGGTGCAGCGCAGCGGGTGGGACTCCACCACGGCGTCGGTGCCCTCCCGACCGAGGCGCAGGGGCAGGGAGTGGCGGCGCCGGGCGTCGTCCTGGCGGTAGACCATCGCCCACTCGTGCAGACCCAGGCAGCCGGTGTGCGCCGGGCGGCCCGCGGTCGCCGAGAGCAGGTGGTGGACGTACCGCACGGTGCTGCCCCGGTCGGCGAGGAAGGCCTCGACGTCGAACCGCACCACGCCGCCCCCGTCCTCGCGGTACCACCGCCACCCCGCGTGCTCGGCCGAGCCCTCGGGGGTCGGGGCCAGGGCCAGGCCCGGGCCCGGGTGCCAGCGCCGCAGGAGCGAGGGCTTGGTGCCGTAGTAGTCGAAGAGGAAGTCGTCGATCGGGTGCCGTTCGCCCGCGGCGCGGCGCGCACGGTGGTCCGCGGTGAGCTCGTCGGCGCGCGCCTGATGCGCTGCGGCCCGCGACAGCCAGAGGTCTGCAGGCAGCACCTCGGGCGCGAGACGGCGCGGGACGACGATGGGCACCGTCCCAGGGTAGATCCGTGCCGAGGGTCCCCTGCCCGGGTGGGGCCGTCTGCGTGGGCCTAGGGTCGCCCCGAGACCAGGAGGCGCCATGACCGACCCGACGCACCCCGACCCCGCCAGGCCCAGCGCGCGGCACCGCGACCGCGACTCGTTGCGCTCGCGGCTGCGCCGGATCCCCGCGCTCGCGGGCCCGCTGCCAGCGCTCGACCTCGCCGACGTGCCCGGTGAGCCGGTCGAGCTGTTCCTGCGCTGGTTCGAGGAGGCGCTCGAGCAGGAGGTGCCCGAGCCGCACACCCTGACCGTCGCGACGGTCGGCCCCGACGGCCGGCCCTCGAGCCGCGTGGTGGTCCTCGACGACGTGGTCGACGGTGGCTGGAGGTTCGCGACCGACACCCGCAGCCGCAAGGCCCAGGACCTCGAGGCCCGGCCCCAGGTCGCCCTGTGCTTCTACTGGCAGCCCCTGGGTAGGCAGGTGCGCGTCGAGGGGTCCGCGCGACAGGTCGCCGCCTCGGCCTCGGCGGAGGACTTCCTGAGCCGCTCACCCGCCTCGCGCGTGGCCGCCCTGGCGGCGCGGCCCGGGGAGCCCCTCGCGGAGCTCGACGACCTCGCTGCGGCGACCCGCCGGGCCACCGAGCAGATCGAGCGGTCCCCGGGCCTCGTGCTGGGGACCTGGGTCGTGTACGAGGTCGAGCCGATGCGGGTCGAGTTCTGGCAGGGTAGCGGCGACCGGGCGCACCGACGGCTGGTGTACGAGCGCGACGAGGCGGGGTGGAGCAGCGGGATGCGCTGGCCCTAGGGCGAGCCCGGGACCAGCTCGTCCGGGCTCGCAGCGCCGCGCTCGACCAGGTCGTCGTGCTCTGCCAGCTCACGGAAGGCGTCGGGGACGGCACCCTTGCGGTGCACCAGGACGGGCAGATAGCCGACGCTCGTGGCGCCGAACCGGCCGCGGATCGCGTCGACCGAACCGTCCACGGCCCGCCGCGCCGCGCCAGGGGCCGAGCCGGGGCGCCAGGGGTCGGGGGGCGGCAGCTCGAGCTCGAGCTGGATCGAGCGCTGGTCGGTCAGTCCCGAGACCGACACCCCCAGCAGGGTGATCTCGTGGCTCGCCCCGGCCTCGGTGATCGCGGACCAGGCGAGCTGCTCGGCGATCTCGGTCACGGTCAGGGTGGTGGCCACGGGTTCGCGCAGGGTCCGCGACCTGGTGACCGAGCGTCGCCCGGTGAAGCGGACCCGGGCCGTGACGGTGCGCCCCGCGAGGCCCTGCCCCCGCAACCGCCGGCAGACGCGGTCGGCCAGGTGCGACAGCACGCCGCGGACCTCCGCGGCATCCGGGCGCTGTCGTCGGACTGCCGACTGGGCGCCGACCGAGCGGGCGCGGCGGCTCGTGGTGACACGCCGGGCGTCGTCGTCGTGCGCCATGGCGAGCAGCTTGCCGCCGACCGCGTGGCCGAGCAGGCGCTCGACCGTCGAGGACGGGGTGCGGGCGAGCTCGCCGATGGTGCGCACCCCCAACCCCGCGAGCCGCTCCTCGGTGACGGGCCCGACCCCCCACACGAGACCCACCGGGAGCGGGTCGAGGAACCGGTGCTCGGTGCCCGGCTCGACGACCACCAGTCCGTCGGGCTTCGCGACCTGCGAGGCGATCTTGGCCAGGTGCTTGGTCCGGGCGGCGCCGACCGAGATCGGCAGCCCGACCTCCTCGCGCACCCGACGGCGGATCCTCGCGGCGATGGTTGCCGGCGGGCCGAGCAGGTGGACCGACCCGGAGACGTCCACGAAGGCCTCGTCGATCGAGATGCGCTCGACCAGCGGGCTCATGTCGGTGAGCACGGCCATCGCGGCGTCGCCCAGGCGCTGGTACTCCCCGAAGCTGCCGCGGACGAAGGTCAGGTCGGGGCAGAGCCGGGCCGCGCGCCAGCCGGGCATGCCGCCCTGCACCCCGTGCTGCTTCGCCTCGTAGGAGGCCGCGAGGACCACGCCCCCGTGGGGCCCGCCACCGACCGCGATCGGCCTGCCTCGGAGTGCAGGGTCGAGGAGCTGCTCGACCGACGCGTAGAAGGCGTCGAGGTCGGCATGCAGGATCACCGCACCCTCGGCAGGCATGACACGAGCATAGTCGAACAGGTGTTCGACCGGGTGGCGCTAAGGTGTGCCGCGTGGCAGACCCGATCGCACCAGACATGACCGTCGTCGAGATGTGGACCGATGGTGCCTGCAAGGGCAACCCGGGACCCGGGGGCTGGGGTGCCTGGATGCGCACCGAGGGGCACGAGCGCGAGCTCTTCGGCGGCGAGCTGCTCACCACCAACAACCGCATGGAGCTCACCGCCGTGATCGAGGGCCTGCGTGCCCTCACCCGGCCCTGCGCGGTCACCCTTCACGTCGACTCGACCTACGTCATGAAGGGCATGAGCACCTGGCTCGCGGGCTGGAAGCGCAACGGCTGGCGCACCGGGGACAAGAAGCCCGTCAAGAACAAGGAGCTGTGGCAGGCCCTCGAGGCTGAGGTCGAACGCCACGACGTCACCTGGGTGTGGGTCAAGGGGCACTCGGGGGACCCGGGGAACGAGCGGGCGGACGAGCTCGCCAACCGCGGGGTCGAGGTCGCGCGGGGGGCTCGGCAGGCCTGAGGTCCGGGCGGGGGTGGGCCGGTCCCTGTGCCCGAAGGCTGAGACCGAGTGTCTTGTTGCTTGATACGCGGGGCCAGGTACGCCTTACTGGGCTGGTGACCATCCAGGACGTCTACACCCACGGGCACCACGAGAGCGTGCTCCGCGCCCACCGCCGGCGCACCGCCGAGAACTCGGCTGCCTACCTGCTGCCCGCCCTGAGCCCAGGGCTCAGCCTCCTCGACGTGGGGTGCGGCCCCGGCACGGTGACCGCAGACCTCGCGACCCGGGTCGCCCCGGGCGTCGTCGTCGGCGTGGACGCCTCGGAGGCCGTGCTCGACGTCGCCCGCGCGGCAGCCCGCGAGGCCGGCGCCACGAACCTCACCTTCGAGCACGGTGACGCGATGGACCTGCCCTTCCCCGACGACAGCTTCGACGTCGTGCACGCCCATCAGGTGCTCCAGCACCTGAGCGACCCGGTCGGTGCCCTGCGCGAGATGCGCCGGGTGGCCCGGCCCGGGGGAGTGGTCGCGGTCCGCGACGCCGACTACGCCGCGATGACCTGGTACCCGGAGTCCGCCGGCCTGGACGAGTGGCGCGAGCTCTACCACGAGGTCACCACCGCCAACCGGGCCGAGGCCGACGCGGGCCGACGGCTGCTCGCCTGGGTCCGCGAGGCGGGGTTCGACCCCGAAGGCATCACGCCGGGGGCCGACGTCTGGTGCTACGCGACGGCCGAGGACCGCCGGTGGTGGTCAGGGCTGTGGGCCGAGCGCGTCACCGTCTCGGACTTCGCCCGCCAGGCGGTCGAGCACGGTCTGGCCGACGACGTCGCCCTCGAGGCCCTGGCCGAGGCGTGGCGCCAGTGGGGCACCGCCGAGGACGGCTGGTTCACGGTGCTGCACGGCCAGGTCCTGGCCCGGGCCTGAGCGCCTGGTCCTCCCTGCGCGCATCCGCGGTGGCTGGGCCCGCGCCGGGCGCCCCGCGCCGACCGGTGGGGACCAGGGTGTCGGCCGTCCAGGTCGAGGCGAGCGAGAGCAGGTTCTCGAGCGGCCCACGCCCGAGGGCGAGCCGCCACAGCGTCGTCAGGCCGAGGGCCGCCAGCACGAAGGCCGCCAGCACCAGGTTGCTGGGCTCACGGACCACCTCGTCGCCGAGCACGGCGATCACCATGATGTGCCCTGTGTACGCGGTCAGGGCCAGCGCACCCGTCGCGGCCACGGGCGTCACCAGTCGCGGGGCGTACCGTGCCGCGAGCAGGCTCGCCGCGAGGACCAGCAGCACGGCTCCGAGGTTCCCGACCACCTCGGGGGTGGTGTCGGCGTGCGGCTCGCTGGTCAGCAGGGCCCGCAGGGTCCGCTGCTCCGGGTCGAGCACCCGCAGGGCGACGGCCGAGGTGCCGTGACCCACCGCGGCCAGGGCGGCGCCCACCAGGGCCAGGCGCCGCGGCAGGGCACGGTCGGTCAGGTCGAGGCGTCCCAGGGCCAGACCGACGAGGAGGTACGCGGTCCAGACGGCCGCCGGGTAGTACTCACCCACGACGACGTCCACCGGTTGGGGCAGCCCTGCGGCGAAGGGGTCCCCGCGCCGGGCCTCGCGCACCGCCTCGACCACGAGCGGCCCGACCAGGGTCGGCACGGCGGCGAGCAGCAGCAACGAGGGAGGGCGCCACCCCAGGACCGGGATCATGAGGGCGAACATCACGGCGTAGCCCGGCAGGATGACCGCGACCGGCGTGCCCAGAGCGATCAGCAGCGCCCCCAGGGGGATGAGCATCAGGGCGCGCACGAGGATCCGGACCCGGGCGTGGCGTCGTCGGGCGCCCTCGGCGGGCACCGGCCCTCCGCTGAGGAGGGCGGCCGAGAGGCCGGCGAGCAGCGCGAAGGTCGCCGCCGAACGTCCGTCGACCACCTGCAGCCAGCCGGTCGCCGTCCAGAACCGCTCGTCCTCGTCGCCCACGTGCGCGGCGAACATCCCCAGGACGGCCAGGCCCCGGGCCACGTCGGCTCCCACCACACGCTGCACCCGCGCAGCCTACGTCGGCCACCTCCCGCGGCACGGACCGGCGCCCCGGCTACGCTGCGCAGATGCGCATCGCCAGGTTCACCACCGGAGGAGACCCCCGCTTCGCCCTCGTCGACGGCGAGCCCGGGGCCGAGGAGCTCGTCGTCATCAGCGGCGACCCGATCTACATGCCCGTCCAGCCCACCGGGGAGCGGATCCCCGTCACCGACGACGTGCGGTTCCTGTCCCCGGTCATCCCCCGGTCGAAGATCGTGGGCGTCGGCCGGAACTACGCCGACCACGCGGCCGAGATGGGCAACGAGCTGCCCGTCAGCCCGTTGCTCTTCTTCAAGCCCAACACGAGCGTGATCGGCCCGGACGACCCGATCGTGCTGCCCTCGTGGTCCGCGGACGTGCACCACGAGGCCGAGCTCGCGGTCGTCATCGGCAAGGTGACCAAGGAGGTCACCCCGGACCGCGCCCTCGAGCACGTCTTCGGGTTCACGGTCGCGAACGACGTCACCGCGCGCGACATCCAGCGCTCGGACGACCAGTGGAGCCGTGCCAAGGGGTTCGACGGGTCCTGCCCGCTCGGCCCGTGGGTGGTTCCCGGGCTCGACGTGGACGACCTCGCCGTGCTCGCGCGGGTCAACGGTGAGACCAAGCAGGACGGCCGCACCGCTGACCTCGTCTTCGACGTGCCGTTCCTCATCTCCTACATCTCGCAGGCGTTCACGCTCCTGCCGGGTGACGTCATCCTCACCGGCACCCCGGCCGGCGTCGGGCCCGTGGTCCACGGGGACGTCGTCGAGTGCGAGGTCGAGGGCATCGGCGTGCTCCGCAACCCGGTGCTGCGCCGCGACTGACCGGAGGATCCGCGACGGTCCGGGTCGCGAGGGTGTGGCGGGCGCGCGCCGATAGGCTGGACGCACCATGTCTGAGAACCTCGCCACGCCCTCCGCCCCGACCGCCGCGCCCTCGGGCGACCAGGTCCGGGTCCGCTTCTGCCCCTCACCCACCGGCACGCCCCACGTGGGGCTCATCCGCACGGCCCTGTTCAACTGGGCCTACGCGCGGCACACCGGGGGCACCTTCGTCTTCCGCATCGAGGACACCGACGCCGCCCGGGACAGCCAGGAGAGCTACGAGCAGCTCCTGGACGCCCTGCGCTGGCTCGGCCTCGACTGGGACGAGGGGGTCGAGGTCGGCGGGCCGCACGCCCCCTACCGTCAGTCCGAGCGGATGGATGTCTACGCCGACGTCGCCCGGCGGCTGCTCGAGGCGGGCTACGCCTACGAGTCCTTCTCGACCCCTGAGGAGGTCGAGGCCCGCCACCGCGCTGCCGGCCGGGACCCCAAGCTGGGCTACGACGGGTTCGACCGGGACCTCACCGAGGAGCAGCGCGCGGCGTTCCGTGCCGAGGGCCGCGAGCCCGTCCTGCGGATCCGCATGCCCGAGGAGGACGTCGTCTTCACCGACCTGGTGCGCGGCGAGCTGAGCTTCGCGGGCGGCTCGGTCCCGGACTTCGTCATCGTGCGGGGCAACGGGCAGCCGCTCTACACCCTGACCAACCCGGTCGACGACGCGCTCATGGGCATCACGCACGTGCTGCGCGGCGAGGACCTGCTCTCGTCGACGCCGCGCCAGGTCGTCCTCTTCCGGGCCCTGGTGGCCCTCGGCGTCGCGAGCGTCGAGCCCGTGTACGGGCACATGCCCTACGTCATGGGGGAGGGCAACAAGAAGCTCTCGAAGCGCGACCCGGAGTCCAACCTCTTCCTGCACCGCGAGCGGGGCTTCACCCCTGAGGGGCTGCTCAACTACCTGGCCCTGCTCGGGTGGTCGATCGCCCCCGACAACGACATCTTCACCGTCGCGGAGATGGTGGCGGCCTTCGACGTCGCGGACGTCAACCCCAACCCGGCGCGCTTCGACGTCAAGAAGGCCGAGTCGATCAACGGGACCCACGTCCGGATGCTCGCCGCCGAGGACTTCCGTGGGCGCGTCGTGCCGTACCTGCACGACGCCGGGCTGGTGTCGGCCCGGGAGCACGACGCCCTCCGGCCCGAGGAGCAGGCGGTCCTCGCAGCCGCCGCGCCGCTGGTCCAGGAGCGCATCGCACTGCTCGGCGAGGCCGTCCCGATGCTCGGCTTCCTCCTGGTGCCCGACGACGCCCTCGAGGTCACCGAGGACGCCCGCGGGGCCCTCCGCGACGGCGCCGCCGACGTGCTCGACGCCGCGACCGCCGCCCTGGCGGCGATCCCCGCCGAGGGGTTCACGACCGAGGCCGTCCAGGGGGCGCTCACAGCGGCCCTGGTCGAGGACCTGGGCATCAAGCCGCGCCTGGCCTTCACCCCCCTGCGGGTGGCTGTCTCGGGCCGCCGCGTCTCGCCGCCGCTCTTCGAGTCCCTCGAGATCCTCGGCCGGGACTCGAGCCTCGCGCGGATCGCTGCGCTGCGCGCCAGCCTGTGACGGTGGGGTCGTCCGTGCCGGTCGGACGTCGGGTCGACGGTGTCCTGTTCGACATCGACGACACCCTGGTCGACACCCGGGGGGCCTTCGGTGCGGCGCTCACCGAGATCGTCACGACCTACCTGCCCCAGGCTGCGAGCCGCCGGGACGAGGTGCTCGCCCACTGGCGGGCCGACGTCGACGGGCACTATGCGCGGTACACCCGTGGTGAGCTCGGCTACCGCGAGCAGCGCATGGCCCGCGCCAACGCCCTGCACGCCGAGTTCGGCGGTGCGGTGCTCGACGAGGCGAGGTACCGGGCCTGGGACGAGGTCTTCGAGAAGGGCTTCTCCTCGGCGTGGACGGCCCATGCCGAGGCGGCTGCAGCGGTCGACGCCCTGATCTCGGGCGGGATCTCTGTCGGGGCGTTGTCGAACGCCGACGTCGCGTACCAGACCGGCAAGCTCGAGCGGGTCGGCCTCGGCGCGAGGGTACCGATGCTCGTGGGCGTCGACACGCTCGGCGTCGGCAAGCCCGACCCGGCGGTGTTCCTCGAGGCCTGCCGCCGGCTGGGGACCGTGCCGTCGCGCACCGCCTACGTCGGGGACGAGCTCGACGTCGACGCCCGGGCGGCGGTCGGGGCCGGACTGCTCGGGGTGTGGGTGGACCGCCCCGGGCCGCGTCGTCTCCCGATCTCCCAGGACGAGGTGCAGGCCGCTCGGGCCGCCGGGGTCGAGGGCGTCCGGTCCCTCAGCGAGCTCCCGGCCCTCCTGGGGCTCTGACGGGGCCCGCGAGGCCCACGTCCGAGGGGGTCTGGGCCCGGGGGAGCCAGTGGTCCCTCCGGGGGCGGGTCGTGATGCCGGGCAGCGCGAGGGGGAGCCGACCGGTGCACCACAGGAGCGTGAGGCCGGGGTCGGTCGCGGTGGCCTGGGTCGGTGCGTCGGGGAAGAGTCGTCGCACGGCTGCCGCCGCGGGGCCCGCGGGCAGGTCCGGGCGCGTGCCGAGCCCTGTCAGGAGGTCGTGGCCGTGGACGAGGGTCTCCAGGATGCCGACGGCCGCGTACCCCGTGCGGTCGGTCACGCCCCACGGGTGGTAGGCGCGCACGTCGTCGTCGGTCGCGGCCAGGGTGTCACCCATCAGGTGCCCGAGGGTGCGCAGGCTCGCCACGATGCCGGGTGTCCCCGCCTCGGTGGTCACGGCGACGAGGTCGGCCCCGCCGGTGGGGGAGGTCAGGGGGAGGTAGTCCTCGCGCGCCCAGGTGCTCGCTCGTGCACCCGTCAGCTGCAGGGCGTACGCGAGGAGGTCGTCGCACAGGTGCTCGACGGTTCGGCGACAGGTCCACTCGAGGCCCGCAGCAGGAAGGTCCCAGTCGGCCTCGGGCACCTCGAGGAGGTGGTCGGCGAGCCAGCCGACCGCGTCCACCAGCCGCGCGGCGTCCTCGTGCGGACCTGCCGCCGCTGTCGCTGCTGCCGCTGCCCGCCCTCCCGCGCCGCTCACCGCAGGCGGGCGCGCCAGCAGGTCGCCCGGTAGGGCAGGTCGACGTGATCGCGACCGGCGAGGTCGGGATGGGTGCGTGCGAGCTCGTCGACCGCGGTGAGCAGCGCCTCCCTCTCCGCGGTCGGGAGGGTGAGGGTGTGGCTCCGGGAGGCGGCGAGGGTGCGAAGGTCCGCGGGTCGGAGGCGGTGGGTCCAGGGGAACCGGGCGTGCTCGATCGGCGCGAACTGCTCGTCGAGCACGGGCTCGCGGTGCGAGGGGGCGAGCGTGTCGCCCTCGTGGATGATCCGCGTGAACTGGTCGACCCAGTCGACCCGGTGGTCCCGCACGTTCCACACCACGCTGAGGTGGCCGCCGGGGCGCAGCACACGCGCGACCTCGGGGACGGTGTGCCGGGGGGAGAACCAGTGCCAGGCCTGCGCGACCACGACGGCGTCGACCGAGGAGTCGGGCACCGGGATCGCCTCGGCGGTGCCCGCCAGGGTCCAGACCCCCGGGACCGTGCGCTCGAGCTCGGCGCGCATGCCGTGCGAGGGCTCGACCGCGGTCACCGTGTGGCCCAGGGCGATGAGGCGCGACGTGAGCTTGCCCGTCCCGGCGGCCAGGTCGACGACGCGACAGCCGGCGCCCGGGACGAGCCAGCGTGCGGCGTCGTCGGGATAGCCGGGGCGGGCCTGACCGTAGGCGGCGACGCCCAGGTCGAAGGAGGCCGCGCGGT
Source organism: Actinotalea soli (assembly GCF_017565425.1). Classification (GTDB taxonomy): domain Bacteria; phylum Actinomycetota; class Actinomycetes; order Actinomycetales; family Cellulomonadaceae; genus Actinotalea; species Actinotalea soli. Next base: position 638,324 of record NZ_JAGEMK010000001.1, on the reverse strand, counting down.
CGCGCGAGGGTGTGTCGATGGTCACCTCGCCATGGTCCCACGAGCATGCGGACAGGCACCACGCCGGGCCGGCGGCAGGGTCCGGGCACGCTGCCGCGTCGGCGGGTTTGGCGCACCTGCTCTGCTCAGGTAGAGTTCCCCGCCGGTACGACATCCGGTCACAAGGCCTCGACGAGGCCCACTGATCGGGGGTTATACCCCCATGGGGTATGGTGTAATTGGCAGCACGAGTGATTCTGGTTCACTTAGTCTAGGTTCGAGTCCTGGTACCCCAGCGCACGTCGTCGGCCGCTCCGCTCGCGGATCGGTGGTCATCGGCGCGCTGAGCATGTTGTAGAGTTCTCGCGGTCGATCCCCCCGGGGAGAGATCGTCTAGGCCCCCATCGTCTAGAGGCCTAGGACGCCGCCCTCTCACGGCGGTAACAGGGGTTCGAATCCCCTTGGGGGTACAGCAGAAGGCCCGGTCACCACTGGTGACCGGGCCTTCGTCGTTCTCCGCTACTCGCCGGTGCGGCGCAGCACCTCGGTGAGGCGGTTCGCGGCCGCGACCACCGACCCGGCGTGCAGGCGCCCGGGCTGACGGCTCAGGCGCTCGACCGGACCCGAGATGGACACGGCGGCGACGACCCGACCTGAGGGGCCTCGCACCGGGGCTGAGACCGAGGCGACCCCCGCCTCGCGCTCGGAGACGGACTGCGCCCAGCCTCGACGCCGGACGCCCGAGAGGATCGTTGCGGTGAACTTGGCGCCCTGGAGCCCGCGGTGGAGGCGGTCGGGCTCCTCCCAGGCGAGGAGGATCTGCGCGGCCGAGCCGGCCTGCATGGTCAAGGTCGCGCCGACCGGGATCGAGTCGCGCAGGCCGATCGGGCGCTCGGCGGCCGCGACGCAGATGCGCTGGTCTCCCTGGCGGCGGTAGAGCTGGGCGCTCTCGCCGCAGTGGTCGCGCAGGGCGGTCAGGACGGGGGTGGCCGCCGCGAGGAGGCGGTCCTCGCCGGCTGCGGTGCTGAGCTCGGAGAGCCGCGGCCCGAGCACGAACCGACCCTGCATGTCCCGCGCGACGAGCCGGTGGTGCTCGAGCGCCACGGCGAGGCGATGGGCGGTCGGTCGGGCAAGATGGGTGGCGGCGACCAGCTGGGCGAGGGTCGCAGGGCCGGCCTCGAGAGCGCTGAGGACGGATGCGGCCTTGTCCAGCACGCCGACTCCGCTAGAGTTGTCCATAGGTCGATATTGGCGTCTCGCGCACTGAGACGCAAGTGCCTCGGCCGGATTGGTACCCGGGCCACCCTTCCGGGAGTGACATCGACGAGGGAGCATCACATGGCGGGCACGCTGGCAGAGAAGGTCTGGGACGCGCACATCGTGCGCCGGGGCACCGACGGAGCCCCTGACCTGCTCTACATCGACCTCCATCTCGTGCACGAGGTGACCAGCCCGCAGGCCTTCGAAGGGCTGCGGCTCGCGGGGAGGCCCGTGCGTCGACCGGACCTCACCATCGCGACCGAGGACCACAACACCCCGACCCTCGACATCGACCGACCGATCGCGGACCTCACGAGCCGGACGCAGATCCAGACCCTGCGCAACAACGCTGCCGAGTTCGGCGTGCGGCTGCACTCCCTGGGTGACGCCGACCAGGGCATCGTGCACCAGGTGGGCCCCCAGCTCGGCCTGACCATGCCCGGCCTCACGGTCGTCTGCGGCGACTCGCACACCTCGACCCACGGAGCCTTCGGCGCCCTCGCCTTCGGCATCGGCACCAGCGAGGTCGAGCACGTCCTGGCCACGCAGACCCTCCCGCTCGCGCCGTTCAAGACGATGGCGATCACGGTCGACGGCGAGCTGCCCAAGGGTGCGACCTCGAAGGACATCATCCTGGCGATCATCGCCAAGATCGGCACCGGCGGCGGTCAGGGCTACGTGCTCGAGTACCGCGGCGAGGCGATCCGCGCGCTGTCCATGGAGGCGCGGATGACCATCTGCAACATGTCCATCGAGGCCGGTGCCCGCGCCGGGATGATCGCCCCGGACGAGACCACCTTCGAGTACCTCAAGGGTCGGCCGCACGCCCCCGAGGGGGCCGACTGGGACGCAGCCGTCGAGTACTGGAGCACGCTGCGCAGCGACGACGACGCCGTCTTCGACACCGAGGTGGTCCTCCGGGCCTCTGACCTCGAGCCCTTCGTCACCTGGGGCACCAACCCGGGCCAGGGCCTCCCGCTGTCGAGCAACGTCCCCGTCCCGTCCGAGATCGCCGACGAGAACGAGCGCGTCGCCGCCGAGCGGGCCCTGGAGTACATGGGTCTCGAGCCCGGCATGCCCCTGCGGGACATCGCGGTCGACACGGTCTTCATCGGCTCGTGCACCAACGGCCGGATCGAGGACCTCCGCTCGGTCGCCAAGCTCGTCAAGGGCCGCAAGAAGGCCGACTCGCTGCGGGTCCTCGTGGTGCCGTCCTCGGCCCGCGTGCGGCTCCAGGCCGAGGCCGAGGGGCTCGACCAGATCTTCCTGGACTTCGGTGCCGAGTGGCGCAACGCCGGCTGCTCGATGTGCCTCGGCATGAACCCCGACCAGCTCGCGCCGGGGGAGCGCAGCGCCTCGACCTCCAACCGGAACTTCGAGGGCCGCCAGGGCAAGGGCGGCCGCACGCACCTCGTCTCGCCCCTCGTGGCCGGCGCGACGGCCATCCGGGGCACCCTCTCCTCGGTGGCCGACCTCGGGCCCGACGTCGAGGTGCCGGACGGCTCGCCGCTCGAGGGCGCGCCCGTCGCCGACGCCCGCCAGTCCGCCTGAGACCCCCAGTAACCGGTCCGACGCCGCGGTCATCTCCGCAGCGCGTCGACACGAAGGAAGCGTGAGAACGATGGAGAAGTTCAGCCAGCACACCGGCGTCGGGGTCCCGCTGCGCCGCAGCAACGTCGACACCGACCAGATCATCCCCGCGGTCTACCTCAAGCGCGTGACCCGCACCGGGTTCGAGGACGCCCTGTTCGCCGCCTGGCGGGGTGACCCGGAGTTCGTGCTCAACCAGGACGCGTACCGCAGCGGCTCCGTCCTGGTGGCCGGGCCCGACTTCGGTACCGGCTCCTCGCGCGAGCACGCGGTGTGGGCGCTCAAGGACTACGGCTTCCGGGCGGTCCTGTCGACGCGCTTCGCCGACATCTTCCGGGGGAACTCCGGCAAGCAGGGCCTGCTCGCCGCCCAGGTCGCCCAGGAGGACATCGAGCTGCTGTGGAAGGTCCTCGAGGCCCGGCCCGGCACCGAGGTGACCGTCGACCTGGTCGCCAAGCAGGCGCGGGCCGACGACGTCGTGGTGCCCTTCGAGGTCGACGACTACACCCGGTGGCGCCTCATGGAGGGCCTGGACGACATCGGCCTGACCCTCAAGCACGAGGGCGAGATCACCGAGTTCGAGGCCACGCGTGCGTCGTGGCGCCCCCTGACCCTGCCGGCCAAGCACCTCCCCCCGGTCGAGGTCGTCGCGGCGCGCCCGGTGCTGCGCCACGGGGACGACGCGCTCGCCTGACCATGCCCCGGACCCCTCTGTGACGCAGGACTCGTGGGCGAGATATGACGTTCTGGGCGTCGTAGGTGACGATAGGCCCATGAACGACGTCCTCTACGTCAACGGCGGCGCCCCGCTCCACGGTGAGATCACCGTCCGCGGCGCCAAGAACTTCGTCTCGAAGGCCATGGTGGCCGCGCTGCTGGGGGAGACTCCCAGCGAGCTGCGCAACGTCCCGGTCATCCGGGACGTCGGTGTCGTGACCGGCCTCCTCGAGCTGCACGGGGTCACGGTCGACGCCGACGTCGCCGGCGGGGTGCTGCGCCTGGACCCGAGCAACGTCGAGTCCGCGCACGTGGCGGACATCGACGCGCACGCGGGGTCGAGCCGGATCCCGATCCTGTTCTGCGGACCCCTGCTGCACCGCCTCGGCGAGGCGTTCATCCCCGACCTGGGTGGCTGCCGCATCGGTGACCGACCCATCAACTACCACCTCGACATCCTGCGGCAGTTCGGAGCCGAGGTGGACAAGCGTGAGCAGGGCATCCACATCCGCGCTCCCCGGGGGCTGCACGGGACCAAGATCACGCTGCCCTACCCGAGCGTCGGGGCGACCGAGCAGCTGCTGCTCACGGCCGTCCGTGCCGAGGGGATCACCGAGCTCTCGAACGCGGCCATCGAGCCCGAGATCCTCGACCTGATCAACGTGCTGCAGAAGATGGGCGCGATCATCTCGGTCGACACCGACCGGGTGATCCGGATCGAGGGCGTGCCGCGTCTGACCGGGTACCGGCACACCGCGCTCTCGGACCGCATCGAGGCGGCGTCGTGGGCCTCGGCCGCCCTCGCCACCGCCGGCGACATCAAGGTCAAGGGTGCGACCCAGCCCGAGATGACCGCCTTCCTCAACACGTTCCGGAAGGTGGGGGGCGAGTTCGACGTCGAGGAGGACGGCATCCGCTTCTTCCACCCCGGCGGTGACCTGAGCTCGATCGTCCTCGAGACCGACGTGCACCCGGGCTTCATGACCGACTGGCAGCAGCCCCTCGTCGTGGCGCTGACCCAGGCCAAGGGCCTGTCCATCGTCCACGAGACCGTCTACGAGAACCGTTTCGGGTTCACCGACGCGCTGCGCGGCATGGGGGCCACGATCCAGGTGTACCGCGAGTGCCTCGGCGGTCACCCGTGCCGCTTCGGGCAGCGGAACTTCTACCACTCGGCCGTGATCTCGGGACCCACGCCCCTGGCCGCCGCCGAGATCGAGGTCCCGGACCTGCGTGGCGGCTTCAGCCACCTCATCGCGGCCCTCGCGGCCAAGGGCACCTCGCAGGTCCGTGGCATCGGGCTGATCGACCGCGGGTACGAGCACTTCATGGACAAGCTCGAGGCCCTGGGCGCCGAGTTCAGCCGAGAGTGAGCCAGGGCCCGGGGGCCGAGTAGCATCGGCTCCCGTGCCCGCACCGCAGCGCTCCAACCGCGCCTACCGCAATGTCGCACGGGTCGTGCGTCCCCTCCTGTTCGCCGTCACGCGCCGGGAGTGGCGCGGCGGGGAGCACCTGAGCCAGCCCGGCGGCTTCATCGCAGCGGCGAACCACATGACGAACGTCGACCCGTTGACCTTCGCCCACTTCCTGTACGACCAGGGCGTCGCGCCCAAGATCCTCGCCAAGTCCTCGCTCTTCTCCGTCCCCGTGCTGGGCACGGTGCTGCGCGCCACCGGGCAGATCCCGGTCTACCGGAACTCGGCCGCGGCCGGTCGCTCGCTGGGCGCCGCCGTCGAGGCTCTCGAGGCAGGCGAGTGCGTGGCGGTCTTCCCCGAGGGCACCCTGACGCGGGACCCCGACCTGTGGCCGATGGCGGGCAAGACCGGCGTCGCCCGCCTTGCCCTGACCACGCGCGCCCCGGTGGTGCCGATCGCCCAGTGGGGGGCCCAGAGCCTGCTCGGCAGGTACTCCAAGGTCGTGAGGCCTGTCCCGCGCAAGCTGGTCACGGTGGTCGCGGGCCCGCCCGTCGACCTGTCCGACCTGTACGGCAGGCCCCAGGACAGCCAGGTGCTGCGGGAGGCGACCGAGCGCGTCATGGCCGCGATCACCGAGCTGCTCGAGGAGATCCGCGAGGAGCAGGCCCCGCCCGAGCGGTACGTCTGGCGTCGTCACGGCGGGGAGGGGGTCGCGTGACCCTCCCGATCACCCGGACGGCCGTCCTCGGTGCGGGGAGCTGGGGCACGACCTTCGCCGCCGTGCTCGCCGACGCCGGGCGAGAGGTCACGGTCTGGGGCCGTCGGGCGGAGGTCTGCGAGCAGATCGACACCGAGCACCGCAACGAGCGCTCGCTGCCGGGCATCGACCTGCCCCGGGGGGTGCGCGCGACCACCGAGGCCGCGCAGGCCCTCGCGGGCGCCCAGCTCGTCGCGGTCGCCGTCCCCGCTCAGAGCGCCCGGGCGACCTTGGCCCCGCTCGCCCCGCTGATCGAGCCCGGGGCCGTCGTGGTCTCCCTCATGAAGGGGGTCGAGCTCAGCTCGGACCGTCGCATGAGCGAGGTGCTGCGCGAGGCCCTCGCCCTGCCCGCGGACAGGGTGGCTGTCGTCTCGGGGCCGAACCTCGCCCGGGAGATCGCCCAACGGCAGCCCACGGCGACCGTGGTCGCGTCGACCGACGAAGGGACCGCGCAGCGGGTCGCGGCCTCCTGCGCCTCGGGGTACTTCCGTCCCTACACGAACACCGACGTCGTGGGCGTCGAGCTGTGCGGGGCGGTCAAGAACGTCATCGCCGTCGCGGTCGGCATCGCCCAGGGCCGGGGCTTCGGGCACAACACGATGGCCACCGTCATCACGCGGGGGCTCGCCGAGATCACCCGCCTCGGCCTCGCCCTCGGGGCCGACGCCGAGACGTTCTCGGGCCTGGCCGGCATGGGTGACCTGGTCGCGACCTGTGCGTCGCCGCTCTCCCGCAACCACACCCTGGGCGTGCACGTCGGCCAGGGCACGAGCCTCGAGGAGGCGGTCCTCGCCACCGGGGGGACCGCGGAAGGGGTCAAGTCCTCGACCTCGGTGCTCGAGCTCGCCGTGAGCGTCGGGGTGGAGATGCCGATCACCTCGGCCGTGGTCGACGTGCTGCACCACGGGCTGCCCGTGGACCAGATGGCCCAGCTGCTGCTCGCCAGGCCCCACAAGGCCGAGCGCGCCTGACGCCGCTGGGGTGTCCCCTCAGCCGCGCAGGGCCTGGTCCAGGTCCCGCCAGAGGTCCTCGACGTCCTCGATGCCGACCGAGAGCCGGAGCAGGTCCTCGGGGACGGTGACGGACTCGGTGGGGAACCGGCGACGACGCTCGAGGCTCGACTCGACCCCGCCCAGGCTGGTCGCGGGCACCCACAGCCGCACCCGGTCCACCACGGCGTCCGCGGCGGCCGCCCCGCCGCGGGGGCGCAGGCCGAGGATCGACCCGTGCCCCGTCAGCAGACGTGAGGCCCGTTCGTGACCCGGGTCGTCGGGCAGGCTCGTGTGCCGGACCTGGGCCACCGCGGGATGCTCGGCAAGCCGGGCCGCGAGGGTCTCCGCGGTGCGCTGGGAGCGCTCGACGCGCAGGGCGAGGGTGCGCAGACCCCGCAGCGCGAGCCAGACCTCGAAGGGCCCCGCGATCGCGCCGTGCACCGTGCGGAAGGTGGCGAGCCGCTCGCGCAGGGAAGGGTCGGAGGTCACGACCGCCCCGAGCACGACGTCGGAGTGCCCCGCGAGGTACTTGGTCACCGAGTGCACGACGACGTCGGCCCCGACAGCGAGGGGCTGCTGGCCGAGCGGCGTCGCGAAGGTGTTGTCGACGGCGACCAGGGCCCCGACCTCGTGCGCGCCGGCGACGAGGGCCGGCAGGTCGGCGACCTCGAGCATCGGGTTGGTGGGGGACTCGACCCAGAGCATGCTCGCCGGACCCTGACCGTCGGCCCCCCGGACCGCAGCGAGCACCGCCTCGGTGTCGGCGATGTCGACCAGCTCACGCTCCCAGCCGTGCCGGACGGTGAGGTCCTCGGTCAGGGCGAGGCTCATCTGGTACGAGTGCCGCGGCATGACGACGCGGCCGCCGGACGGCACCAGGGCCAGCGTCGCGGCGATCGCAGCCATGCCCGAGCCCAGGACGAGGGCGGGCAGCGCCGAGCGCTCGAGCTCTCCCAGGGCCACCTCGAAAGGGGTCCACGTCTCGGTGCCGTTGCGCGTGTAGAGCAGCTCTCCGGGGCCGGGGGTCCCGGCCGAGACGTACGTCGAGGACAGCACGACCGGCGGGTTGACCGGCCCGCCCTGCTCGCGGGGCGGGCGGCCGGCGGTCACGGCGGTCGTGGCGGGGGACAGGGGGGTGCTTGCGTGCAGGCTCACCGCCGCAGCGTACGACAGCGCGGCGGGCCGGTAGGGTCATCCGCGATGGACGCCACCCCTGCCCCCACCCCTGCGCGCCCACGGGTCGCCGTCGTCTTCGGCGGACGCTCGGGAGAGCACGCGATCAGCTGCGTGACAGCCGCGGGGGTGCTCCGCGCGATCGACCGCGCCCGCTACGACGTCGTCCCGGTGGGGATCACCCGGACGGGCCGCTGGGTGCTCGTCGAGGACGACCCCGCCCGCTGGGAGATCACCGACGGGCAGCTCCCCGAGGTGCTGGCGGGCACCGGCTCGGCCGAGGTGCTCCTCCCGCGGGCCACCGACGACGACGGTGCGCTGACCCTCGTCCCTGGGACGGTGCCCTCGAGCCTGGGCACCGTCGACGTCGTCCTCCCGCTCCTGCACGGTCCCTACGGCGAGGACGGCACCGTCCAGGGGATGCTCGACCTCGCCGGCATCCGGTACGTCGGCGCCGGGGTGCTGGCCTCGGCCGTCGGCATGGACAAGCACTACATGAAGCTCGTCCTGGCGGGGCAGGGCGTCCCGGTCGCCCCCTACGTCGTCCTGCGGCCCGGTCAGTGGGAGCGGGACCCGGCGACCTGGACCGCGACCGTCGAGGCCCTGGGGCTGCCGGTTTTCGTCAAGCCCGCCCGGGCCGGCTCGAGCCTGGGCATCTCCCGGGTCGACGACCTCGCCGACCTCCCCGCAGCGGTCCGCGCCGCGCAGGAGCACGATCCCAAGGTCCTCGTCGAGGCCGGGGTGAGCGGCCGAGAGATCGAGTGCGCAGTCCTCCAGGGCCGGGACGGCGCGCCCCCGCGCACCTCCGTCCCGGGCGAGATCGTCGTGAGCGACGCGGGGCACACCTTCTACGACTTCGAGGCCAAGTACCTCGACCAGGACGGCGTGGTGCTCCGCTGCCCGGCCGACCTGCCCGAGGAGATCGCCGCCCGCGTGCGTGACCTCGCGGCCCAGACCTTCGAGGCCGTCGGCTGCGAGGGCCTGGCGCGGGTCGACACCTTCGTGACCGGGGACGGCGAGGTCGTGGTCAACGAGATCAACACCATGCCGGGGTTCACGCCCTTCTCGATGTACCCCCGCCTGTGGGAGTCGAGCGGGCTCGGGTACGCCGAACTGATCGACGAGCTGCTCCAGCTCGCCCTCGCGCGGACCACCGGGCTGCGCTGATCCACGTCGAGCGACTGCTGGAGGCCTGCGCCGAAGGGCAGGGGCTCTAGGAGCAGAAGCGCGTCTGCTCGACCTGCTCGATCGCCGGACCGAGGTCGAGCAGGAAGGACGTGGACCGTTCGCTCGTGACCTCGGCGGGCACGCTGACCTCGACCGCGGGCTCACGACCATAGGTCGTGAAGAGCCAGTCGGCCCCGCCCTCGGCGTCCTCGGGCCCGCTGACCGCGACCCAGTCGATGCTCGTCGTGCCGTCGTCGGCCGCGACGCACTGGTCGGTGGTCGGGCCGAGGGGGGTGACGCCGCAGCGCAGGACGACGGGGCTCGACCTGTCCCCCCAGGCCACGGTGGCCTGGGACCCGGTGCGCAACCGTTCGAGGCCCTCGAGGTCCGTGGGGAGGGCCAGGACGACCTCGGCGCACAGCGGGTCCGCCGCTGCCGGGGCGACGGGCACGGTGACGGGGGTCGTGCAGCCGGCGAGCAGGGCGGCCGCGACGGCCGTCCCCGCGAGGCCGGCACTCCTGCGGGACCTGCGCCGCGCGCGGGGTGCGGACCGCGGCGGGCCGGAGGCCGGGTGGGCAGACGAGCGGGGTGGGCAGGGGCGGACGGGCACGGGATCACCGTAACCGCCGTCCTGGGTAGCGTGAGACCTGTGGACCACGTCGAGACCGTCGCCGAACTCGGCGAGGACGCCCTGCTTGCTCGGATCTTCCCGCTGCTGCCGAGCTCGTCGGCGACCCTCCTGGGCCCAGGGGACGACGCCGCCGTGCTCGCGGCCCCCGACGGTCGCGTCGTCGTCTCGACCGACGTGCTGGTCGAGGGGCGCCACTTCCGCCGGGCGTGGTCCTCGGGGTACGACGTCGGCTGGCGGGCCGCGGTCCAGAACCTCGCGGACGTCGCGGCGATGGGCGCCCGGCCCACGGGACTGGTGGTCGCCCTCGTCGCCCCGGGCGACCTGCCCGTCGAGTGGGCCCTGGACCTGGCCCGGGGGCTGGCGGCGGCGGGCGCCCCGCACGGGGCCGGCGTCGTGGGGGGAGACCTCTCGGGAGGGACCGAGGTGGTCGTGGCCGTGACCGTGCACGGCGACCTCGAGGGTCGCGCTCCGGTGCTGCGCTCGGGGGCGCAGCCCGGGGACCACGTCGCGCACAGCGGCGCGCTGGGTCGCTCGGCGGCAGGTCTGGCCCTGCTCGAGGCGGGCCTCGGTGAGGCGGTCGGGTGCGCCGACCTCGTCCAGGGCTACCTCCGGCCCGTGTCACCCCTCGCCACGGCGGTCTCGGCGGCCCGCGCGGGAGCCCGCGCGATGCTCGACGTGTCCGACGGGCTCCTGCGTGACGCGGGTCGGATCGCCCGCGCCAGCGGGGTCGTGATCGATCTCGCCGCACCGGCCCTGGCCCTCGCGCGCGAGCTCGACGCCCTGAGCCCGGCAGCCTCGGCCCTCGGCGCGGACCCGCTCGCCTGGCTGCTCACCGGCGGTGAGGACCACGGGTTCCTGGCGACGTTCCCCTCCGCGGACCTGCCGGAGGGCTTCGTCCCCGTGGGACGCGTGCGGGAGGGGGAACCCGCGGTGCTGGTCGACGGCGGTCCGCCCCCGGTCGCCGGGACCGGGTGGGACCACTTCACGCCAGGCGCGGGGGCTCAGCCCTTGCGGTAGCGCATCTCGCGGAGCTGGTCGCCACCGAACTCCTCGACACGCTCGACGCCGTCGGCCGAGAAGCCGTGCCGACGGTAGAAGTGCCGCGCTCGCTCGTTGGCCGCGGGGACCCAGAGCGTGACGGGCACTCCCTCCGGGACGTCGGCGAGGACCGTGCGCATCAGCTCCCTCGCGATGCCGTGCCCCCAGGCTGACGGGTCGAGGTAGATCGTGTAGATCTGCAGCGCTGAACGATCGGCGTCCTCGTCGAGGCTCGGTCCCATCGAGGCGAAACCGACGACGCGGCCCTCGTTCTCGGCCACCCACACGGACGTGCTCGTGTTCGAGCTGTCGAGGAGCTCGCTCCACCACGCTGCCCGCGCCGAGACGTCGAGCTTCGCGAGGTAGTCCTCGTCGATCACCCCTGTGTACGCCTGCCGCCAGGAGGCCACGTGCACCTCGGCGATAGCGCGTGCGTCGTCATCGGTCGCCGGCCGGATCACCATGTCGGTGAGGTCGTCCACCATGACGGCCACCCTGCCATCTGGATCGCGTCCCGGCCACCCCTTGGGCGACTCTTGATGCTCCGTTGGCCGACGAGGGGCTGCGAGCGGCGGCGCCCTCGCCCCGCCGCGGGCAGCACAAGACCCACGGAGCCAGGCTCCGTGGGTCTCGTCGACCGAGGGTCGGGCTCAGGCGGTGCGCTGCACCTTGCCGGCCTTGAGGCACGAGGTGCACACGTGGAGCCGCTTGGGAGCGCCCGCCACGACGGCGCGCACGCGCTGGATGTTCGGGTTCCAACGACGCTTGGTGCGGCGGTGGGAGTGCGAGATGCTGTGCCCGAAGCTCGGGCCCTTGCCGCACACGTCGCAGTTGGCAGCCACGTTCTCTCCTGATCGTCGTGCATGCCGCGCGCACATTCCGAGGGCGGCTGAAGCGGTTCTGTACGTTCATCATGGTGCGTGGCACGCGCTGGTGCCGGACTCTCGACCGGCGCCTCACGAGGCCTGCACCCACCCAGGCATGACCGGGCAACCTCGATAGGGTAGCCGATCGTCGCGGGTGCACCCAAACGTGACGTCAGGGCCGAGGGCCGCGAGGGCGAGGAGGAAGCCGGGTGGATCGAGCAGCACCGCTCCTCGGCCTCTCCGCGTCCACGCTGCGACGCTGGCTCGCGGGCTCCACGCAGACGCTGAGGCACCATCGCCGCGCGCTCGACGCGGTGAACGTCTTCCCCGTCCCCGACGCCGACACCGGGACGAACCTCTACCTGACCCTCGCTGACGCCGCCGAGGCCGTGGCGGACCTGCCGGCAGAGGCCACGGCCGAGGAGGTCGCCCACGCCCTGGCCCGCGGCGCGCTCGTGGGTGCCCGGGGCAACTCCGGGGTCATCCTCAGCCAGTACCTGAGCGCGCTGCTCCTGGGGTGGCCGACACCCGCCCGACCCGCTGACCCTGCCGCGGACCCGCCCCGAGCTGCGGGCCCGCCCTCCGTGCACCCTGCCGTCCCGGCCCTGGTCCGGGCCGCAGCCGCCGCCCGACGCGCGGTCGGCGAGCCGGTCGAGGGAACGGTCCTGACCGTGGCCGGAGCGGTGGCCGACGGCGCCGCGACGGCCGGTCGGCAGGAGTCCCTGGCCGCGGTGCTCGACGCCGGCCTGGTGGCCGGCGGAGTCGCCCTGGCGCTCACCCCCGACCAGCTGCCCGCCCTCGGCGCCGCGGGGGTCCGGGACGCGGGGGCCCTGGGCCTCCTCCTCGTGCTCGAGGCCCTCGCGGACGCCCTGCCTCCCGAGCCCGGGTCCGGGGACGGCACCGTGACGCGCCGGGCCCGCCGCGTCACGGTGGAGCCGTGGGGGGAGCCCCCCACCCCGTCGACGCCTGGCGAGGAGCCGGGGTCGGACGGGGAGTTCGAGGTCATGTACCTCGCCGAGCGTGCCGCAGGAGGCCCGGCCGCCGACCGTGCTGCGTCTGTCGAGCATGCTGATGCACCGGCCGACGCGCTCCGTGCAGGACTCGGTGACCTGGGTCGTTCGGTGGTCGTGGTCGAGGACCGCGCGCTCTGGCAGGTGCACGTGCACACCGACCGGCCGCTCGAGGCCGTCGCCCTCGCACCTCGCCTCGGCCTGGTGGCGGACCAGGTGATGGTGCGTCACCTCCTGCGGCAGTCAGGGGTGCACGGTGACCGGGCGCCCGCGCTGGGCCTCGTCGCGGTGACCGGCGCCCCCGGGCTCGTCCCCGCGCTGGCCCGGGCGGGGGCGGTCGTCGTGCTCGCGGCCGAGGGCCGGACGCTCACCCGCGCGGTGACCCGAGCCGTCGAGGACTCGGGCGCCCAGGAGGTCCTCGTGCTCGCGACCGGCCCGGCCGGCACCGCTGTGCTGCCCGGTCCGGTGCCGCGCTCGGTCGACGGCGACGAGCTCGAGGTGGAGGTCGTGGCAGGTCTGAGCGAGGTGCAGGTCGTGGTGGGCGCCGCCACCCGGGCCGGCCTCGACCCTGTCATGGGGAGCGAGGAGCAACGCGGTGCTGTCCTGGCGGCCGTGCGTGGACTCCGATCGGTCGTGCTCGACACCGGTGCCGGTGGGACCTCGACGGCTCCCGAGGTGGTCGTCCCGCTGGTCGGGACGGCCGAGATCGTCACCCTCGTGACCGCGCAGGGCACCCCGCCCCGCGTCGTCACGGCCCTGGTCGACGCTCTCGGGGCCGGCCACCCGGACCTCGAGGTGGTCGTGCTCGAGGGCGGCGGCGAGGGCAGTCGGCTGGAGGTGGGGATCGAGTGACCGCAGAGCCCGACAGGCTCCTCGAGCCGCTGGAGCGGGTGGTCGGCAAGCGCACGGCCGAGGCCCTCGACGCCCTGGGGGTGCGGACCGTGGGGGACCTCGTGCGGCACTACCCCCGTCGCTACGCCGAGCCGGGCCGGCTCACCGACCTGTCCGAGCTCGCCCTCGGCGAGCACGTGGCCGTCATGGCGCAGGTACGCCAGGCGACCGTCCGGACCATGCGCTCGCGCGGCGGCTCTCTGATGCAGGTGGGTGTCACCGACGGCACGCACGACCTGCAGCTGACGTTCTTCGCCAAGAGGTCCGGGGCGCTGCGCAGCCACGAGCACCGGCTCCGGCCCGGCAAGGTCGCGCTGTTCACGGGCACGGTGGGGGAGTACCGGGGCGCGTTGCAGCTCACCCACCCCGACTACCAGGTGATCGGTGAGGACGTCGACGACGAGGCTGCGGTCCTGGTCGAGGCCACCCGCCCGATCCCCATCTACCCGTCGAGCGCCGCCCTGCCCACCTGGCGCATCCAGCGTGCGGTCCGCACCGTGCTCGACACCCTGACCGAGGCCGACCTCCCGGACCCGGTGCCGGCCGAGATCCTCGAGCAGCGAGGTCTGGTCAGCCTGCACGAGGCCTTGCGCGGGGTGCACGCGCCCTTCGCCGACGCCGACTGGCGTCGCGGGCAGGCCCGGCTGCGGTACGAGGAGGCCTTCGTGCTGCAGGCCGCCCTCGCCCGGCGTCGCGCGATCGTGGCCGCCGAGCACGCCGTCGCCCGGCCGCGGCGGGAGGGACCGAGCCTGCTCGCCGACTTCGACGCGCGCCTGCCGTTCACCCTCACCCCGGGGCAGGTCGAGGTCGGGGAGCAGGTCGCGACCGATCTCGAGCGCCCGCAGCCGATGCAGCGGCTGCTCCAGGGGGAGGTCGGCTCGGGCAAGACGGTCGTCGCCCTGCGCGCGATGCTCCAGGTGGTCGACGCCGGCGGGCAGGCCGCGCTCCTCGCGCCGACCGAGGTGCTCGCCGCGCAGCACCTGCGCAGCCTGCGGGCCCTGCTGGGACCGCTCGCCGAGGAAGGGCTGCTCGGCGGGGCCGAGCGCGCGACCAGGGTGGTGCTGCTGACCGGGTCGCAGTCGACCGCGGCCCGGCGTGAGGCCCTGCTCGACGCGGCCTCCGGGCGTGCAGGCATCGTGGTCGGCACCCACGCGCTGCTGAGCCCTTCGGTGCAGTTCGCCGAGCTCGGGCTCGTCGTGGTCGACGAGCAGCACCGGTTCGGCGTCGAGCAGCGCGACGCGCTGCGGACCCGGGCCGGTGTGCCGCCCCACCTGCTGGTCATGACCGCCACCCCCATCCCGCGGACCGTGGCGATGACCGTCTTCGGGGACCTCGAGACCTCGATGCTGCTCGACGTCCCCGCCGGGCGCCCGGGCATCACGACCCACGTGGTCCCCGCAGACAACGAGACCTGGATGACTCGGACCTGGCAGCGGGTGCGCGAGGAGGTCGACGCCGGCCACCGGGTCTACGTCGTGTGCCCGCGGATCAGCCCGGACGACCCCGCCGAGGGCGCCGCCACCGCGGAGGAGGGGTGGGAGCCCGCCCGCGAGGACGAGACGGGACCCGCACGTCCGGCCGCGCCGCTGCGCGCGGTGCTCGAGGTCGCCGAGGAGCTCGCGGCCATGCCCCACCTCGCGGGGGTCGAGGTCGGCGTCCTGCACGGTCGGATGCCGCCGGCCGAGAAGGACGAGGCCATGGCGCGCTTCTCCTCGGGGCAGCTCCAGGTGCTGGTCGCCACCACCGTGATCGAGGTCGGCGTGGACGTCCCCGAGGCGACCGTCATGGTGATCCTCGACGCCGACCGCTTCGGGCTCTCCCAGCTCCACCAGCTGCGTGGTCGGGTGGGTCGGGGCCAGGCCCCTGGCCTGTGCCTGCTGGTCTCCGCGGCGGCCGAGGGCACCGATGCGGCCACGCGGGTGCGCACCCTGGCCGAGACCACGGACGGCTTCCGGCTGGCCGGTGTGGACCTCGAGCTGCGGCGCGAGGGGGACGTGCTCGGTGCCTCGCAGTCCGGTGGCCGCAGCTCGCTGCGCCTGCTGCGGGTGGTCCGCCACGGGGACGTGATCGCCGAGGCGAGGCAGGACGCGACCCCGCTCGTCATGGCCGACCCGGACCTGGCGCGATGGCCGGTGCTCCAGGAGGCCATCGGCACCTGGCTCGACCCGCGTCGCGAGGAGTTCCTGGACCGTGCCTGAGGGTCTGCGCCCCGCGCCTAGGCTGGCCCGGTGACCAGGATCGTGGCAGGACGTGCCGGGGGACGCACCCTCAAGGTGCCGCCCCGGGGCACCCGACCCACCAGCGACCGGGTCCGTGAGGCGCTCTTCTCCCGGCTCGAGCACCGCGGCCTGCTCGACGGCACGGTCGTGCTCGACCTCTACGCGGGGTCAGGGGCCCTCGGGCTCGAGGCGGCGAGCCGGGGTGCTCGGCAGGTGGTGCTCGTCGAGTCCGCCCGCCCCGCGGCCGAGGTGTGCCGGCAGAACCTGCGCACCGTGGGCCTGGCAGGGGTCGTGGTCGTCGCGGCGACCGTGGCCTCGTACCTGCGCCGACCGCCGGGGACCGACGGCGACCTCGCGGACCTCGCGCTGCTCGACCCGCCCTACGACGTCACCGAGGAGGCCCTCGCCGAGGTGCTCGAGCTCCTCGTGCCGCACCTGGCCCCGGGGGCCGTGGTCGTCGTCGAGCGCTCGGCCCGCAGCCCTGAACCACGGTGGCCGGGCGCGGACCTCGCCCTCGCCGACCGGCGCGGGTACGGGGACACGACCCTGTGGTTCGCCGAGAGACCGGCCTAGAGTGGGCCTGTGACCATCGCCGTGTGCCCCGGGTCCTTCGACCCGATCACCCTCGGGCACCTCGACGTCGTCCGCCGCGGGACGAGGCTCTTCGACGAGGTGGTCGTGGGCGTCGCGCGGAACGCGAGCAAGAGCGCCCTGCTGAGCGTCGAGGACCGGGTCGGTCTGGCACGCTCGGCCGTCGCCGAGATCCCCGGAGCGCGGGTCGAGGTGGTGCCGGGGCTCCTGGTGGACTTCTGCCAGGAGATCGGCGCGACGGCCCTGCTCAAGGGCCTGCGTGGCGGGGCCGACTACGACGCCGAGCTGCCGATGGCCCTGATGAACCGGCACCTGACCGGGATCGAGACGGTCTTCGTCCCGGCGGACCGCGCCGTCGCCCACATCGCCTCCTCACTGGTCAAGGACGTCGCCCGGCACGGCGGGCGGGTCGAGGACCTCGTCCCGCCCGGTGTCGCCGAGCTGGTCCGCGCCCGGCTACGGGCCCACGACGAAGGAGCACGAGGATGAACCCAAGCGCACCAGGGTCGGGGCCCGGCGGTCCCGCCGAGCCTGCCCCCCCGACCGTCCGGTCCGAAGGGCTCACCGGCATCCTCGAGGCCCTCGAGCAGGCCGTCGCCCAGGCCCGTGCCATGCCCATGTCCTCCTCGGTGCTGGTCAACCGCGCCGAGGTCATGGACCTGCTGGCCCAGGCCCACGCCGTGCTGCCCACCCAGCTGACCGAGGCCGACGAGGTCCTGGCCGGGGCGGACCAGGTCCTCACCGAGGCGCGGGCCGAGGCCGAGGGGATCGTGACCGCCGCGCGCCGCCGGGCCGAGGAGCTCGTCAGCACCGAGCAGGTGGTCGCTGCGGCCGAGGTCCGCGCCCGGGAGATCGTGGCCGAGGCCGAGAGCACGGCCGCGAGCATGCGCCGCGAGGCCGACGACTACTGCGACCGTCGTCTCGCGGACTTCGAGATCGACCTCGGCAAGGTCGTCACCCAGGTCCAGGCGGGCCGGGCCAAGCTGGCCGGCAGGCTGACCGAGGACCGCCCCCGGCACTCACCGTCCTGACGGCAGGCGGGAGACCGCACGCGTCGCGGCACGCCGCCTGTTTGGGCGGGGCCCCGCCATGGCGTAGCATCTCCCGTTGGTCCTGCCGCTCGCGGCGCGGACCGAGACCCCTCGACCCCGGACCATGCTGCGGAGCGTCTGATCGCCCTCGACCCTCGTTCGCCCCTCGTGCTCGACACGCACGATCTCGGCCGACGACCAGGGACGATGCGACAGGTGCGCCGCACGGTGCAGGCGCCGGAGGATCTCGGTACCGCCGTGATCGGCATCCCCGCCGGTGACGACCTCGACCTCGACCTGAGGCTCGAGTCCGTCATGGAGGGGATCCTGGTCTCCGGACACGTCCGTGGCCGGGCCGTCGGGGAGTGCGCACGCTGCCTGGAGCAGGTCGTCGAGAGCATCGACGTCAGCATCCAGGAGCTGTACGTCTATCCTGAGCGGGCTCGCGTCGCGGTCGAGGACGGGGACGACGAGGAGGAGATCCGCGAGCTCGACGGCGACCTGATCGACGCCGAGACCGTGGTCCGGGACGCCGTGGTGCCTGCACTGCCGTTCCGCCCGGTCTGCTCGACGGACTGCCCAGGTCTGTGCTCCGAGTGCGGGGCACGCCTGGCGGACCCGGAGAACGCGGACCACCAGCACGAGATCCTGGACCCCCGGTGGGCTGAGCTCGACCGGATGAAGCACTTGTTCGACGACACGAAAGAGAGCTAGCCGTGGCTGTTCCGAAGCGCAAGATGTCGCGCAGCAACACCCGTGCGCGTCGGTCGCAGTGGAAGACGACTGCCGCGACCCTCACGACCTGCACCCGGTGCTCCGCCGACACGCGGCCCCACCAGGCCTGCCCGTCGTGCGGTGCCTACAAGGGGCGTCAGTACGCCGAGGCGCTGCGCACCGAGCACGAGTCGCGCTGACCGCTGTCGGTCGTGCTCCTCACGCAGGTGACCGGTCGATGACCGAG
Source organism: Actinotalea soli (assembly GCF_017565425.1). Taxonomy (GTDB): domain Bacteria; phylum Actinomycetota; class Actinomycetes; order Actinomycetales; family Cellulomonadaceae; genus Actinotalea; species Actinotalea soli. The sequence continues at coordinate 620,036 of NZ_JAGEMK010000001.1, read as the reverse complement.
CACCCTGCCGCTCAGCTTGCCGAGAAGCGGGGGGGGCCCCCCGGCCCCCCCCGCTTCTCGTGCTGTCCCTGACCCACCGCTCCTTCGCCCACGAGGCCGGCGGCATCCCCACCAACGAGCGCCTCGAGTTCCTCGGCGACACGGTGCTGGGGCTCGTGGTGACCGAGGCGCTGTACCGGCGGCACCCGGGGCTGTCCGAGGGAGAGCTGGCCAAGATGCGGGCCGCGACCGTCTCGCAGCGCTCCCTCGCAGCGATCGCCCGCGACCTCGGCCTGGGGGAGTACCTGCTCCTCGGCAAGGGGGAGCTCGCCACCGGGGGACGGGACAAGGACTCGATCCTCTCCGACACCCTCGAGGCGATCCTCGGTGCCACCTACCTGACGCACGGCCTCGAGGTCGCGCGCACGGTGGTCGAGAGGCTCGTCGACCCCACCCTCGCGATCGCCGCCGACCTCGGCGCGGGCCTGGACTGGAAGACCTCCCTCCAGGAGCTCGCCTCACGCCTCGGGCTAGGGTCCCCCGACTACCGGGTCCACGGCGACGGCCCCGACCACGCACGGACGTTCACCGCGAGCATCGTGCTCGCGGACGAGGTGCGCGGCACCGGCAACGGCCCATCCAAGAAGGTCGCCGAGCAGGAGGCTGCCGCGGCGGCCTACCGTGCCCTCCAGGCCCTCGCGCAGGGTGCCTGAGCTCCCCGAGGTCGAGACCGTGCGGGATGGTCTGGCCCGTCACGTCCTGGGCAGCGCGGTCGAGGAGGTCGAGGTCAGGCGCGGGTCGGCCGTGCGCCGCCACGAGGGTGGGGCCCTCGACTTCGCTGCGGCCCTGCGTGGACGGACCCTCACCGCGGCCGTGCGGCGGGGCAAGTACCTGTGGGTCCTGCTCGACTCGGGCGAGGCGCTCATGGCCCACCTGGGCATGAGCGGCCAGCTCCTGGTGCGAGACACCCCGGGCCCCGACCACCCGCACCTGCGCGCCCGGCTCACCCTCGAGGGCCCCCAGGGCTCTCGGGTGCTCGACTTCGTCGACCAGCGGACCTTCGGCCACCTCGCGGTCACCGAGCTCCTGACCACCCCCGACGGCGCCCCGGGTGGACGGGGGAGCGAGCTCGCCGCGGTCCCGGTCCCGGTGGCGCACATCAGCCGAGACCTGCTCGACCCGCACCTCGACCGCACCGGCCTCGTCGCAGCGGTGCGGCGGCGGCGGAGCGACATCAAGCGGGTGCTGCTCGACCAGGGGCTCGTCTCGGGCATCGGCAACATCTACGCGGACGAGGCCCTGTGGCGGGCCCGGACCCACTACGCGCGCCCTGCTGACGCCCTGCGACCGGCCCAGGTCGTCACCGTGCTCGACGCCGCCGAGGAGGTCATGCGCGAGGCCCTGGTGGCCGGCGGGACCAGCTTCGACGCCCTGTACGTCAACGTGAACGGGGCCTCGGGGTACTTCGACCGGTCCCTCGCGGTCTACGGCCAGGCCGGGCGACCGTGCCCGCGCTGCGGTCGGCCGGTGGTCCGTGAAGCCTTCATGAACCGCTCGTCGTTCACCTGTCCGGGGTGCCAGCCTCGACCGCGCACGGCACGGCGCGTGCCCTCGAGGCCCCGAGTTCCCTAGGATCGACCTGTGGCAGCCACCGTCTCGCCCGCAGCGTCCGGGCCCGCAGCAGACATCGCCGTGATGATCGTCGACGACCACGAGGTCGTACGGCGCGGGATCGCGGAGGTGATCGACCGCACCGACGGCATGGGCGTTGTCGCGGAGGCAGGCTCGGTGGCTGAGGGCATCCGCCGAGCCAACCTCGTCCGCCCTCAGGTGATGCTCGTCGACCTGCAGCTGCCGGACGGTACCGGCATCGACCTCATGACCTCTCTGCGCGAGACCCTTCCCGACACCCGGGCCATCGTCCTGACCTCCTTCGACGACGACGACGCCCTCGCCGCAGCCCTGCAGGCCGGCGCCGCCGCCTACGTGCTCAAGAGCGTGCGCGGCGCGGAGATCGCCGACGTGATCCGTTCGGTCGCCTCCGGGCGCACCCTGCTCGACGAGCGGACCGTCACCCGACGTCGTGCCGGGCATGACGACCCGACCGAGGAGCTCACCCCGAGCGAGCGCAAGGTGCTGGACCTCATCGGCGAGGGCATGTCCAACCGGGAGATCGCCGAGCGGCTCGGTGTCGCCGAGAAGACCGTCAAGAACCACATCACCTCGCTCCTCGCGAAGATGGGCCTGCAGCGACGCACCCAGGCGGCTGCGTGGGTGGCCGGGCACAAGCGCAGCGCCTGGCGCTCGGACGCGACCGACTGAGCCGGGGGACCGCGGGGCCCGTCGGCTCAGCGGGCGCGACCCTTGACGGGCGCCTGCCAGGTCAGGAGGGCACCCCGGCCCGAGCTCGCCGCCCCGAGGGCGAAGGACCCGCCGTGACGGCGCGCGCGGGCGGCCAGGTTGTCCGTCCCGGACCGGCGCTCCCGGTCGTCGGGCAGGCCCGTGCCGTCGTCCTCGACCTCCACGGTGATGCGACCGAGGGGGGCATCACCCTGGAGCGTCACGCAGATCGACACCGACAGGGCCCGGGCGTGGCGCGCGGCGTTCGCCAGCCCCTCGCGGACCACGGCGACGACGTCGTCGGACATGTCCTCGCCGACCCGGTCGTCGATCGTCCCGGCGTCACCGTCGAGGCTGGCGGTCGAGTCGAGCACCCGGCCGTCGACCGAGATCACGAGCGAGGGGGCGAAGCCCAGTCCGGTGCGGGCGAGCGAGGCCTCGCGCCGGAGCCGCTCCGCGAGGGGGGCGTCGGCGTCCGGGTCCCGCAGGGCGTGGACGATCGAGCGGATCTGGCGCACGGTCGCGTCGACGTTGTCCAGGGCGTCCTCGACGATCCCGGTCAGCTCCGAGGGGTCCACGCCGCGGGCTGCCCGACGACGGACCGTCTCGAGCTGCATGCCGGTGGCGAAGAGCTGCTGGATCGCCAGGTCGTGCAGGTCGCGGGCGATGCGCTCGCGCTCGTCCAGCAGGGCGGCGACGTCCTGGGCGTGACGGGCCTCGGCCAGGACGAGGGCGATGGCCGCCTGGCCGGCGTAGGACTCAGCCGTCGCGAGGTCGCTCGCCTCGAACGGGGGGGAGCCGACACGTCGGAGCAGGACGAGCACGCCGACCCCGCGCCCGTCGGCGTGCATCGGGGCGTACAGCGCCGGGCCGAACTGCCGCAGGGCGTCCACACGCATGGCCCGCGCGCCGGAGAGGGAGTCCACGACCAGGCCGTTCCCGTCCCGCAGCACGGTGTGCGCCCTCCCGTCCAGGGGCATGACGGTGCCCAGGAGCTCCTCGGCCCCGAGCCCGTCGACGATCTCCATCACCAGGGAGTCGCCCAGGCTCGGCAGCACGAGCGCAGCGGTGTCGGCCTCGGAGACCTCGCGCGAGGAGGTCGCGACGTGCGCGAGCACCTCTTCCTCGTCGGCCCCCTGCAGCAGCAGCATGGTGATCTGCTGGCTGGCCTGGAGCCACCGCTCGCGATGCTCGGCCTGACCGTAGAGCTGGGCGTTCTGGATCGCGACGGCGGCTGCGGCGGCCAGGGTCAGCACGGCCTGGTCGTCCTCGGCGGTGAAGCCGCCGGCCTTCTCCGAGAGGTACAGGTACCCGAACACCCTGTCCCGCACCCGGACCGCAGTGCCGAGGAACGCGCCCATCGGTGGGTGATGAGGCGGGAAGCCCGCGAAGGAGGGGTGCTGGGTGAGGTCCTCCAGGCGCAGCGTGCCGTGGGCGGGGATCGAGCCGAGCACGCCGATCGCGTGGGGCGGCCGTCCCAGGAGCTCGGCGAGACGGGCGTCCATCCCGCTGTGGACGAAGGTCGTCGACCGGCCCCGCGCGTCCAGGACGTTGATCGCCGCGTAGCGGGCACCGGTGAGGTCCGCGCTGGCCTGGACGAAGCGCTGCAGGACGGTCGGGAGGTCGAGGTCCGAGGCCAGGTTGATCGCAGCCTGGAGCAGGTCCGCCGCGGCGAGGGAGCTGTCGTGGTGCCCGAGGTCGAGCGGCGTCATCGGACTTCCTGCCTCTCGTGCTGCCACGCGGCCCGGTACGCCGCGGAGTCCTCTCGGGAGAGCATCGCACGGTGCTCGCCCCGCGCGCTGATCCTGCCGTCCGGGGCCAGCAGAAGCACCTCGTCGGCGGCCTCCACCCCGGCGAGGCGGTGCGTCACGACGAGGAGGCCGCGGTCCCGGACGAGCGGCGCGCGCAGTCCGACGAGGTCGTCCAGCAGGGTGGCCCCCTGGCGGTCGAGGTGCTCGGTGGGCTCGTCGAGCAGGAGCAGGGGAGCGGGGGCGAGGAGGGCCCGGGCCACGAGCAGGCGTCGGCGCTCGCCCCCGGAGACCTGGGCGGCGTCGGTGCCCAGGACGGTGCCCAGACCAGCGGGCAGCCGTGCGAGCCAGGCCCCGAGGCCGACCTGCTCCAGGGCTGCGCGGGCGGTGGTCTCGTCCACGCCGCCCCGGGCCACCCGGAGGTTCTCCAGCACGGTGGTGTCGAAGACGTGGGCGTCCTCACCGGTCATCGCGATGCTCGCCGAGCGCCGGCCGGCCGGCAGGTCGACCAGCGGCTGGCCGTCGAGCAGCACCTGTCCCGCCAGGGGTGGCAGGAGCCCGGCGAGGGTCAGCAGGAGGGTGGTCTTGCCGACGCCGCTGGGGCCGACGAGGACGACCGAGCGACCGGGCTCGAGGTGCAGGTCGACCCCGCGGAGCAGGGCAGGGCCGCCCGGCCAGCCGCAGGACAGACCCCGGGCCTCGAGGACGGGAACGGGGACGGGACCGGGCGCGGCCCCGAGGGCCGCAGCGGCGGCCGGGCGTGGTGCCGTGCGGGCCCGGCCGCCGTCACCAGGGCCCGGCCCCCGGTCGTGCCGGTCCGGCCCAGCCGCGGCGTCGAGGAGCTCGAGGATCCTCGTCGCGGCCTGGCGCGAGCGCAGCAGCTGGACCCCGGCTCCGGGGAGCAGGGTCGCCGCCTCGAAGGCTGCCAGGGGGGTGAGCACCACGACGGCGAGCTCGACCGGGGTCAGTGTCCCCACCGTGGTCGCGTGGATGCCGAGCACCAGGGCACCGAGCACGGCGAGTCCGGTGCTGAGGGGGCCGGCGGCGGTGGCCGCGGCAGCGGGGCGTGCGGCGCGGTCGGTCGCCCGGGCGAGGTCCGCCTCGGCGCGCGCGAGCGCCTCGTGCACGGCGGCGGCACGGCCCGAGACGGCGAGCTCCCCGGCTCCGTCGAGGAGCACGAGGGTCAGGGCGCCGATCTCGGCGCGGGCCTGGGCCTGCTCGCGCTCGAGCCGCGCGGCCGCCCGGGTGGCGAGCCAGGGCGCCAGCACGCTCGCGACGACGAGGCACAGCGCGAGCCAGGCCGCCGCCGCCGGGAGGAAGGCCGCGAGGAGCACGATGCTTCCCGCACCGACGACCGCCGCGACCGCTGCCGGGAGCAGACCACGCACGACGGCGTCCCCGACGCGGTCGACGTCGCCCCCGACACGGGTGAGGAGGTCACCGCGCCGCACGCCGACCAGGGCCTCGGTCCGCCCGGCGGCGAGCCGGGAGTACAGCTCGGTGCGCAGGGTCGTCATGCCGCGCAGGGCGAGGTCGTGCGAGACGAGGCGCTCGAGGTAGCGCAGCAGCCCGCGGGTGATCCCGAAGGTGCGCACGGCCACCGCCGCGATCGAGAGCTCCATCGCCGGTGGCATCTTTGAGGCGCGGGCGATCAGCCAGGCCGAGACGGCGGCGAGGGCGACGGCGCTGCCCAGGGCTCCGGCTCCGGCCAGCACCGCTGCTGCCGCCCGCCGCCAGGAGACGTCGAGCAGCAGCACGGCTCGGACCAGCGGATCGGTGCGCAGGTCGCGGAGCCTGCTCATGACGGCGGCCCGTCCGGAGCGGCGTCGGCACCCTCGAGGGCGCTGGCGCGGACCTCGACGACGTGGTCGGCGCAGGCCAGCAGGGTGGGCCGGTGCGCGACGAGCAGGACGGTCCTGCCCTGGCCGCGCAGGTGCTCCACGGCGCGCAGCACGACGGTCTCGCCCTCGTGGTCCAGGTGCGCGGTCGGCTCGTCGAGCACCACGAGCGGGGCGGGGTCGAGCAAGGCCCTGGTCAGGGCGAGGCGCTGGCGCTCGCCCAGGCTCAGGCCGTAGCCCCCCTGGCCGACCGTGGTGCCCCAGCCCGCGCCCAGCCGGGCCACGACCGCGTCGAGGCCGGTGAGGCGGCTGGCGCGGTCCCGCGCGTGGGGGTGGACCTGCCGCCCGTCGTCGACGAGCTCGGCGACCGTGCCGGGGGTGAGGACGGGCCGCTGGGGCACCCAGGTGATCTGCGCCCACCACGAATCCGGGTCGAGCTCGCGCAGGTCGAGCCCGGCGACCCGGACCCGTCCCGCGGTGGGGGCCAGCAGGCCCAGGAGGACGGCGGCGGCGGTCGACTTGCCGACGCCGTTCGGGCCGGCGAGGGCGGTGACCGTGCCGGGGGCGAGGGCCAGGTCGAGGCCCGCGGGGGCGAGCAGGTCGCGGTCGGGCGCGGTGACGCAGACCCCTTCGAGCCGGACGGTGGCCGAGCGCAGGTCGGGGGCGGCGAGGCGACCGCGGGCCGGTGCGGGGGTCTCGAGGATCGTGAACGCCTGCTCCGCGGCAGCCACGCCGTCGGCCGAGGCGTGGAAGTGCGCGCCGACCTGGCGCAGCGGCAGGTACACCTCGGGGGCGAGCACGATCACGGCGAGGGCCGTGGTCAGGTCGAGGTGCCCGTAGACGAGGCGGAAGCCGACACCGACCGCGACGAGCGCGACGGCGAGGGTCGTCAGGAGCTCGAGCACCATGCCGGAGAGGAAGGCGACCCGCAGCGTCCCCATCGTGGCGCGACGGTGGGCGTCGCCCAGGGCCCGTACTCGGGCCGCAGGGCCGTGCTCGCGCCCCAGCGCGCGGAGCGTCGGGAGGCCCGTGAGCAGGTCCAGCACCTGGTCCCCGAGACGCTGCATGGTCGCGAGCCGTCGCTGGGCGTAGCCCTGGGTGAGCCAGCCGACGAGGGCCATGAACAGGGGGACCAGCGGCACGGTCAGGGCGATGGTCACCGCGGCGATCCAGTCCAGCCCGAGCACGACGGCCAGGGCCGCGGGGGTGACGGTCGCGGCGAGCAGGAGCTGTGGCAGGTAGCGGACCAGGTAGGGCTCGAGGTCGTCGAGGCCTCGGGTCGCCAGGGTCGCCACCGTCGCGGTCCGTCCCTGCGCGAGCCAGCGGGGTCCGAGAGCTGCGGCGTGGGTCAGGACCTGGGCGCGCAGCTCGGCCACGGTGCGGGTCGCTGCGCGGTGGGCGTACCGCTCCTGGACCGCGGTCACCGCGGTGCGGGCGACCACGACCGCGGCCAGCCAGCCGACCGTGCCCGCGACGTCGGGCCAGTCGGCCTCGCGCGTGACCACGGGGGCCAGGGCGTGGGCCAGGAGCAGCGCCTGGGCCACGACGAGGGCGGCCGTGAGCACCCCGGTGGTCGCGGTGAGCAGCACGTAGTGGCGGGCCGCCCGGGCGCGGCGCAGCAGCCGCGGGTCGAGGGGCTTCACCTGCGCAGGAAGGTGAGCCCGGTGTGCTCGGGGATCTGCGCGGTGCTGATGCGCTTGCGGAACACCCAGTACGTCCAGCCCTGGTAGAGCAGCACCACCGGGGTGAGGATCACGGCGACCCAGGTCATGATCGTCAGGGTGTAGTCCGTGGACGAGGCGTTGCGGATGTTCAGGGAGTTCGCCGGGTCGACCGCCGGCATGACGTCGGGGAACATCGAGCCGAAGATCAGCACGACGGCCGCGACGATGGTGACCGCCGAGGCGGCGAAGGCACGTCCCTCACGGCCCTGGCGCGTGAGCACCACCAGCCGGACGAGGGCGACGGCGGCGACGAGGGTGGCACCCCAGGTCCACGCGGTCGAGTAGGCGAGCTGGGTCCACACGGCCCAGCCGCCTGCGACGAGCAGGGTCGCGACGGCGAGCCGGGAGGCCAGGCGCCCTGCGCCGCGTCGGATGTCGCCGTCGGTCTTGAGGGCGACGAACACCGCACCGTGGGTGAGGAAGATGAGGAAGGTCGTGGCTCCGCCGAGAAGCGCGTAGGGGTTGAGCAGGTCCCAGAAGGTCCCGACGTACTGGTGGTCGGCGTCGAGGTGGACCCCGCGCACGAGGTTCCCGAAGGCGACGCCCCAGAGGATGGCGGGGACCACCGATCCGAAGACGATCGCGCGGTCGGCCCAGGCACGCCAGCCGTCGTCGTCGATCTTGCCGCGCCACTCGAAGGCGACCACCCGGACGATGAGCGCCAGGAGGATGAGCAGCAACGGGATGTAGAACCCCGAGAACATCGTGGCGTACCACTCGGGAAAAGCCGCGAAGGTCGCTCCGCCCGCGGTGAGCAGCCAGACCTCGTTGCCGTCCCACACGGGGCCGATCGTGTTGATCAGGACGCGGCGGTCCTTGTCCTTGCGACCCAGGACGGGGATGAGCATGCCGACGCCGAAGTCGAAGCCCTCGAGCACGAGGTAGCCGGTCCACAGGACGGCGATGAGCAGGAACCAGATGAGGGGGAGGTCCATGTCGGCTCCTGTCAGTACGCGAAGGACAGCGGGCGGTCGGAGGCGTCGTCGGGGTCGTCCCGCCGTGCGTCCGGGCTCGGGTCCTTCTCCGTCGCGGCGACGCCCTCGGAGGCGTAGCGCTTCATGAGACGGAACCACACGACGGCGAGGACCCCGTACAGCAGGGTGAAGGCGACCATCGAGCCGATCACCGCACCGGGCCCCACCGAGGTCGACACACCGCGCGCGGTCAGCATCCAGACGCCGTCGACGCCGGACGGGTCGGGGTTCGGGTGCACCACCCACGGCTGGCGGCCCATCTCCGTGAAGATCCAGCCGAAGGCGGAGGCGAGGAAGGGGGTGGGGATGGCGAGGAGGCCGAGGCGACCGAACCAGGGCTTGTCGGTCAGCCGACCTCGGCGGACCAGCCACAGGGCCGCGAGGGCGAGGGCGGCGCTGCCGGCCCCGAGGCCGATCATCAGCCGGAAGCTCCAGTAGGTCACCGCCAGGTTGGGGGAGTAGTCGATCCCCTCGCCGAACTGCTCCTCGTACCGTGCCTGGAGGTCCTCGACCCCCGTCACGGTGGAGGTGAAGTCGCCGTTGGCCAGGTAGGAGGTGAGCCCGGGGACCTCGAGGAGGTGGACCACGCCGTCGCAGTCGTTGCTCAGGTCCCCGAGGGTGAGGATCGAGAAGGCTGCACCGTCCTCGGTGGCGCACAGCCCCTCGGCCGCGGCCATCTTCATGGGCTGCTGCTGGAACATCAGCTTCGCCTGGAGGTCGCCGCTGAGCGCGACACCCCCGCCCGAGACGAGCATGGTGACGAGGCCGAGCACGAGGGCAGGCCGGTAGACGTCCCTCGCGGTCTCGGCGTCCCCGCGGCGGACCAGCCGCACCATCCACCAGGCGGCGATGCCGGCGACGAAGGTGCCCGCGGTGAGGAACGCTGCCGCGATGGTGTGCGGGAAGGCGGCCAGCAGGGTCGAGTTCGTCAGCACGGCGACGATGTCGACCATCTCGGCGCGCCCGGTCTCGAGGTTGAAGATCGCCCCCACGGGGTGCTGCATCCACGAGTTCGCCGCGAGGATGAAGTAGGCCGAGAGGTTGGTGGCGATCGCCACGGCCCAGATGCAGCCGAGATGGATCTTCTTCGGCAGCTTGTCCCAGCCGAAGATCCAGAGGCCGAGGAACGTCGACTCGACGAAGAAGGCAGCGAGGGCCTCCATCGCGAGGGGCGCCCCGAACACGTCTCCCACGAACCGTGAGTACTCGCTCCAGTTCATGCCGAACTGGAACTCCTGGACGATCCCGGTGGCCACGCCGATCGCGAAGTTGATCAGCATGAGCTTGCCGAAGAACTTGGTCAGGCGCAGCCAGCGCTCGTTCCCGGTGCGGTACCAGGCAGTCTGCATGATCGCCACGAGAGGCGCCAGGCCGATCGTCAGCGGCACGAAGATGAAGTGGTAGACGGTCGTGATGCCGAACTGCCATCGCGCCAGCTCGAGGGCTTCCACGCGTTCTCCTCGCAGGGCCGTGGGTCGTCAGGGGTGCAGGACGACGGTAGGAAGCGGCGACGTGCCCGGCCCGGGACCTAGGTCCCTCTTTGGTGACGTGACGTCACCTCGATCCCGACGTCGTGTCGCGCGGCGGTCGGGGGCCCCTGTGCGATACTGACCGCGGCAGGACGGGTCGCCACACCGGCACGTCCGCCGACGACGATCTTCGTCGAGCGCGGTCCGAGGCTCACCGGGCGCCGCCGTCACCCACAGGTGGCAAGGCAGGCGCAGGTGCAACCCGCCCGCTCGGCCGGACGCCACCGACGACTTCCGTCGCGGGAGCGCACGACGCCCCCGACGACGACTGAACCGCCCGAGGGCCGGCGAGTGTGGACAGCCAGCGGGCCTGGAGCATCCTCGTGACAACAGAGAACCCGTCCGGCACCGAGGCCGAGAACCCCGCCGCCCCGGTGCGCCGCACCCGGGCACGCCGTGCCGCGTCGGCCCCGACGACGACGGTCACCGCGGCCCCCCTGGTCGAGGACGCCGTCCCGCCGCAGGAGTCGGGTGCCGTTGCCCAGCCGACGTCCGAGCCGGTCAAGAAGGCCCGCGCCCCGCGGTCGCGGGCCAAGAAGAAGGTCGACGCGCCGGCGAACCAGGACGCCCTCGACCTGTCGACCGGCTCCGACGAGGACGCGGCCACCGCCGCCTCGGACACCGCGGCGCCCGAGCCCGCACCCACGGCGGCCCCCCGTCGTCGCCGCGCGACCGCCAAGGCGCAGGCCCCCGCCGCCAGCTCTGCGTCGGGGTCGACCCCGGCGCAGGACGTCCCCGTCGAGGACGAGCCGGCAGCCGCGCAGGCGGGGTCCACCAAGGACGAGCCGTCGACCGGTCGGTCCTCGCGGTCACGTCGTCGCAAGGCCGAGCCGCAGGAGGACCGCGGCGAGGCCGCCGCGGACGCTCCGTCCTCACCTGTCGCGGAGGAGGAGACGCCCTCCTCCCAGGAGGCGCCTCGTGCGCGTCGCGGTCGGAGCAGGGGCGCGCGGGCCACGGCCGGACCTGACACCACGTCCGCCGAGTCCGAGCGCCTGGACGTGCTCGCCGAGCTCGGTCGCTCACGCCCCCAGCCGGCGGCGGAGCCCGAGAAGCCCGTGGACCCCGCCGAGGAGGACGAGCCCGCCGAGGACGACGAGGAGTCCACCGCGGCCGTCGAGCCGGTACGCCCGGCCGCCACGGCCCTGCTCTTCCAGGCCCCGGACCCCACGGCCCGGCCCCGGCGCCGTGCCCAGGCCCCCGCCGGCCCGCCGCGCCCGGTCGACGAGGACGAGGTCGCCGAGGCCGAGCCGAGCCGCCCGTCCGCCCGCCCGGAGGCGGCGTCGCAGGACGAGGACGCCGATCAGGGCGCGTCGGAGGACGAGGGCAGCGCCGGTGGCCGCCGCCGTCGTCGTCGCGGCGGTCGAGGCCGCCGCAAGGGCGCGGCCGAGTCCGCTGAGGACCGCGAGGACGAGGACGAGGACGGCACCGACGGCTCGGGCGCCGAGCGCGAGGAGGAGCCCGCCCGTGCCACGGGCGGACGTCGGGGACGGCGCGGTCGCGCCCCCCAGGCCGAGACCTCCACGGAGGACGCCGCCGAGGACGCCGAGGACCAGGAACCCTCCGAGGACGGGGACGTCGGCGAGGACGGCGACAACGAGGGTGGCAGCTCCTCGAGCCGTCGCCGTCGCCGCCGGCGCCGGAGCAAGGGCGAGCAGGCCGAGGACTCCGGCTCGACCTCGACCTCGGGCTCGAACGGAGCAGGGGGCTCGGGTCGTTCTCGTTCGCGGGCCGGACGGACGGCGTCGGACGAGGTCACGGCCCTCAAGGGCTCGACGCGGCTCGAGGCCAAGCGGCAGCGCCGACGTGAGGGCCGGGATGCGGGTCGTCGTCGAGCGGTGCTCACCGAGGCCGAGTTCCTGGCCCGGCGCGAGGCGGTCGAGCGGTCGATGGTCGTGCGTGAGAGCAACGGGCGGGTGCAGATCGCGGTGCTCGAGGACGACGTCCTGGTCGAGCACTTCGTGTCTCGCTCGGCCCAGAACGCGCAGTCCTCGATGGCGGGGAACGTCTACCTCGGCCGGGTGCAGAACGTGCTGCCCAGCATGGAGGCCGCGTTCGTCGACGTCGGCAAGGGACGCAACGCCGTGCTCTACGCCGGTGAGGTCAACTGGGACGCCGCCGGGATGGAGGGCCAGCCCCGCCGGATCGAGCAGGCCCTGAAGTCGGGGGACTCGGTCCTGGTCCAGGTCACCAAGGACCCGATCGGCCACAAGGGTGCTCGTCTGACCTCGCAGATCACCCTCGCCGGCCGCTACCTGGTCTACGTGCCGGGCGGCGGTATGACGGGGATCTCCCGCAAGCTCCCCGAGAACGAGCGCGCTCGTCTCAAGAAGCTGCTCAAGGAGATCGTGCCGGACGCCGCAGGCGTGATCGTGCGGACCGCTGCCGAGGGCGCCTCGGACGAGGAGCTCCGCCGCGACGTCCAGCGCCTGCAGGACCAGTGGGCCGCGATCGAGAAGAAGGCCAAGACGGCCTCGGCGCCGGCGCTGCTGCAGGGTGAGCCCGACCTCGCGATCCGTGTGGTGCGGGACATCTTCAACGACGACTTCACCTCCCTGGTCGTCCAGGGGGACGAGGCGTGGACGGCGATCTCCGACTACGTGGGTGCCATGGCCCCCGACCTCGCCGACCGCGTCTCTCGGTGGACCGAGCAGGGCGACGTCTTCGCGGCGCACCGGATCGACGAGCAGCTCGCCAAGGGCATGGACCGCAAGGTCTGGTTGCCCTCGGGTGGGTCGCTCGTGATCGACCGCACCGAGGCGATGACCGTGGTCGACGTCAACACGGGCAAGTTCACGGGGACCGGCGGAACCCTCGAGGAGACCGTCACGCGCAACAACCTCGAGGCCGCCGAGGAGATCGTGCGTCAGCTCCGGCTGAGGGACATCGGCGGGATCATCGTGATCGACTTCATCGACATGGTCCTCGAGTCGAACCGTGACCTGGTGCTGCGGCGCCTGGTCGAGTGCCTCGGGCGGGACCGGACCAAGCACCAGGTCGCCGAGGTGACCTCGCTCGGGCTCGTCCAGATGACCCGCAAGCGCGTCGGCCAGGGGCTGGTCGAGGCCTTCAGCGAGACCTGTGAGCACTGCCACGGTCGCGGCTTCCACGTCCTGAACGAGCCCGTCGAGGCCAAGGGGTCGGGGGAGCAGGCCTCGGGCGGTGGCGAGGGTGACGGGGAGTCGAAGCGGTCCCGGCGCAAGAAGGGCGCGTCGCAGCCTGCTGCGGCCGTCAGCGTCCCGGTGCTCCCCGAGGCGCGCGAGGCCGTCAAGGCGACCCTCGCGACGATCGCCGCGGCCGCGGCCCACGCGCACGACCACGACCACGAACCGGTGCAGGGCCAGGACCCGGCTCAGACCCAGGAGGGCAGCGCCGACCAGCACGACGGCGCGGCCCAGGGCTCGCGGGCTGCCGAGGCCGAGCTCGAGGCGACGGTGCGGAGCATCGAAGCCGTCGAGCAGGGCGACCACGGCAGCGCCGACGAGGTCGCCGCGGAGGAGCCGTCGGGGTCGACCCCGTAGTCGTGGGGCCGGGCCGTCCTGTCCATTTGACCGGATGGCCCGGGCTTCCGTACTCTGGAACGTCGGTGCGCCGTGCGCGTACCGTTTCACGTGCCCAGGGTGCTGGGCCTCCTGTGAGGCTTCGTTCGACCAGCGCTGGGTTCGACCGGGCACCTGCCCGGTCGGGCAGGGTGTCTGCGCAGTGACCGGGCACGTCATCAGACGTGAGAACGCCGTACGAGTAGAGATGAGCAGCAACGTGGTGTACGCGATCGTCAAGGCTGGTGGCCGCCAGGAGAAGGTGTCGGTCGGCGACGTCGTCGTCGTGGACCGGCTGTCCGGTGACGCCGGCTCGACCGTCCAGCTGCCCGCGCTCCTGCTCGTTGACGGGGAGAAGGTGACCTCCGACGCCTCGGCCCTCGCCAAGGTGACGGTCACCGCCGAGATCGTCCGGGCCGAGAAGGGCCCCAAGATCGACATCCTCAAGTACAAGAACAAGACGGGCTACCGCAAGCGCATGGGGCACCGTCAGAAGCTGACCCGCCTGAAGGTCACCGGCATCAAGTGAGGCGATCGGCGGTCATCGCCGGTCCCGATCTCCTTCCCTCCCCGCTCAGCACGAAAGCAGGTCAGCCATGGCACACAAGAAGGGCGCAAGCTCCTCGCGGAACGGTCGCGACTCGAACGCGCAGCGCCTCGGCGTCAAGCGTTTCGGTGGTCAGCTCGTCAACGCGGGCGAGATCATCGTGCGTCAGCGCGGCACGCACTTCCACCCCGGCGTGAACGTGGGGCGTGGCGGCGACGACACGCTGTTCGCCCTCACCCCGGGTGCCGTGCAGTTCGGTGTGCGTCGTGGCCGCAAGGTCATCGACATCGTGACGGCCGACGCCTGACCCATCTCGTCGACGAAGGGGCGCACCGCACGGTGCGCCCCTTCGTCGTCTCAGCAGACTGACCGCCGGCCCGCCTCGCGGGACCGGCCCCACGAAGGGAGCTCACCGTGGCCACGTTCGTCGACCGCGTCGTCCTGCACGCGTCCGGCGGTGACGGCGGCCACGGGTGTGCCTCCATCCGTCGCGAGAAGTTCAAGCCCCTCGCCGGGCCCGACGGTGGCAACGGCGGGGACGGGGGGGACGTGATCCTCGAGGTCGACCCCCAGGTGACGACCCTCCTCGAGTACCACCACTCACCGCACCGGCACGCCCCGTCCGGCACCCAGGGCATGGGCGACCACCGCCAGGGGAGCATGGGGGGAGACCTCGTTCTCGCGGTCCCGGACGGCACGGTCGTCAAGGCCACGGACGGGTCGGTCCTGGCGGACCTCGTCGGCCCGGGCAGCCAGTACGTGATCGCCGCGGGGGGCCGTGGCGGGCTCGGCAACGCGAGCCTCGCCTCTCCCCGACGCAAGGCCCCCGGCTTCGCCCTCCTGGGCGAGCCCGGCGAGGCGCGGGACGTGGTGCTCGAGCTCAAGACGATCGCCGACGTGGCGCTGGTCGGGTACCCGAGCGCGGGCAAGTCGAGCCTGGTCGCGGCCATCTCGGCGGCCCGCCCCAAGATCGCCGACTACCCCTTCACCACCCTCGTGCCGAACCTCGGCGTCGTGCAGGCCGGCTCCGCACGCTTCACGGTGGCCGACGTGCCGGGGCTCATCCCCGGGGCGAGCGAGGGCAAGGGCCTGGGCCTGGAGTTCCTTCGCCACATCGAGCGCTGCGC
Source organism: Actinotalea soli (assembly GCF_017565425.1). Taxonomy (GTDB): domain Bacteria; phylum Actinomycetota; class Actinomycetes; order Actinomycetales; family Cellulomonadaceae; genus Actinotalea; species Actinotalea soli. Next base: position 604,694 of record NZ_JAGEMK010000001.1, on the reverse strand, counting down.
CGTCCTCGTGCACGTCCTCGACTGCGCGACCCTCGAGCCCGGGCGGGACCCGTTGAGCGACCTCGACGTGATCGAGTCCGAGCTCGCCGCCTACGCCGGGGACCTCGAGGTCCAGGGCGAGGTACCCCTGACCGAGCGGCCGCGCATGGTCGTGCTCAACAAGGTGGACGTCCCGGAGGCGCGCGAGCTCGCCGAGATGGTCCGGCCCGAGCTGGAAGCCCGTGGCCTGCAGGTCTTCGAGATCTCGGCAGCGAGCCACGAAGGGCTTCGCCCGCTGACCTTCGCCCTCGCCGCCATGGTCGACGCCGCGCGGGCGGCGGCCGCACCCAGCACCCCCACCCGCGTGGTGCTGCGCCCCAAGGCCGTCGACGACGCCGGGTTCTCCGTCACACGCCGCGAGAGCGGCGACCGCGTGTGGTTCCAGGTCCTCGGCACCAAGCCCGAGCGCTGGGTGCGCCAGACCCAGTTCTCGAACGACGAGGCCGTGGGGTACCTGGCGGACCGCCTCGCCCGCCTGGGCGTCGAGGAGAAGCTGTTCAAGGCCGGCGCGACCCCGGGGGCCGAGGTCGTCATCGGGGCGGGGGACGACGCCGTGGTCTTCGACTGGGAGCCCACGATGCTCACCGGCACCGAGCTCCTGGGTGGCCCTCGCGGCACGGACCTGCGCCTCGAGGACACCCGTCGGCCGACCCGTGCGGCCCGGCGCGAGGAGTACAAGGAGCGCATGGACGCCAAGACCGACGCCCGTGCCGAGCTGTGGACGGAGCGCGAGTCGGGTCACTGGACCTCCCCTGAGGACGACGCGTGATCTCGGGGCGAGCAGGCCTCGCCGAGGCCCGTCGTGTGGTCGTCAAGGTGGGTTCGTCCTCTCTCACGGGGGACGACGGGCGGCTCGACCAGGACGCCCTGCGTCGGCTGGTCCAGGTCCTCGCGCAGCGGCGCGCCGCGGGCGGGGAGGTCCTCCTCGTCACCTCCGGGGCGATCGCGGCGGGGCTCGGGCCCCTGGGCATGGCTGCTCGGCCCCGGGACCTCGCCACGGCCCAGGCCGCGGCCTCGGTCGGGCAAGGGCTCCTCGTCGCTCGCTACACCGAGGCCTTCGCCGAGCACGGCCTGCGGGTCGGGCAGGTCCTGCTGACCGCCGAGGACACGATCCGGCGCGGGCACTACCGCAACGCCCAGCGCGCCCTCGAGACCTTGCTGGACCTCGGTGTCGTGCCGGTGGTGAACGAGAACGACACGGTTGCCACCGACGAGATCCGCTTCGGTGACAACGACCGGTTGGCGGCCCTCGTCTCCCACCTGGTCCGCGCGGACGCGATGGTGCTGCTCACGGACGTGGATGCGCTCTACGACGGTCCGCCCAGCCGGCCCGGTGCCCGACGCATCGCCGAGGTCCACGGCCCCGGGGACCTCGAGGGGATCTCCGTGACCGCCCGGGGGAGCGCGGTCGGTACGGGGGGGATGGTGACCAAGCTCGCCTCGGTCGCGATCGCCACGGGCTCGGGCATCCCCGTCGTGCTGACCTCGGCGGCGCAGGCGGAGCGAGCCCTGGCCGGGGACGAGGTCGGCACCTGGTTCAGGGCCACGGGGCGGCGGCGCTCTCGCCGCATGCTCTGGCTCGCCCACGCGGCCCGCACGGAGGGACGCCTCGTGCTCGACGACGGGGCGGTCGCGGCGGTCGTCGAACGCCGGACCTCGCTGCTGCCCGCGGGGGTGACCGGCGTCGAGGGCGACTTCGAGGCGGGGGACCCTGTCGAGCTCGTGTCGACCACCGGGACGGTGGTGGCCCGCGGGCTGGTCTCGTACGGATCCGCGGAGCTCCCCGAGCTGCTCGGGAGCTCGACCCACGAGCTGCGTGACCGTCTCGGTGTGGGCTACGACCGCGAGGTGGTCCACCGGGACGACCTCGTCCTCGTCCCCACGCGGCGGTAGTGCCTATCCTTCGGCCATGAGCACCGCAGCCGCTGCCCCTGTCGACGAGGTCCCCGTGGAGGTCCCGGCCGAGGTGACCCAGGCCGTGAGGCAGGTCGCCGAGCGCGCCCGGGTCGCGGCCAGGAGCCTCGCCCGAGCGTCCAGGGCGCACAAGGACGCCGCCCTGCACGCGATGGCGGATGCCCTGGTGGCCGGGACCCAGGAGATCGTCGCTGCCAACGCGGTCGACCTCGAGCGCGGGCACGCCCGTGGTGTGTCCCCCGGGCTGCTCGACCGGCTCACCCTCGACCCCGCTCGCCTCCGGGACATCGCCGAGGCCCTCCGTGAGCTCGCGGCCCTCCCTGACCCGGTCGGGGAGGTCGTGCGCGGCTCGACCCTGCCCAACGGCCTGCGGCTGCGTCAGGTCCGGGTGCCCCTCGGTGTCGTCGGGATGATCTACGAGGCGCGGCCCAACGTCACCGTCGACGCGGCTGGCCTCGCCCTGAAGAGCGGCAACGCGGCCGTGCTGCGCGGTGGGTCGGCGGCCTCGGGCTCGAACGCGGCGATCGTGCGCGTCCTCGGCGAGGCCCTCGAGACTGCGGGGCTCCCGGCTGACTGCGTCCAGTCGATCGACGAGCACGGGCGGGCCGGTGCGGTGGCCCTGATGCACGCGCGTGGGCTCGTCGACCTGCTCGTGCCCCGCGGTGGGGCCCAGCTGATCCAGACCGTGGTGCGCGAGGCGAGGGTCCCGGTGGTCGAGACCGGAGTCGGCAACTGCCACGTCTACGTCGACGCGAGTGCCGACCCGGCCGTCGCCCTGCCCATCCTGATGAACTCCAAGACTCAGCGCGTCGGCGTCTGCAACGCGGCCGAGACGCTCCTGGTCCACGCCGACGCGGCCCCGGGGTTCCTGCCCAGCGCCCTCGCCGCGCTCGCCGGGGCCGGGGTCGTGCTCCACGGCGACCAGCGCACCGTCGACCTCGCCCCCGCCGGGGTCGAGGTGCTGGCGGCGCAGGACGAGGACTGGGCCACCGAGTACCTGGCACTGGAGATCGCCGTGCGGGTGGTCGACGACCTCGATGCCGCGCTCGAGCACATCAGGACGTGGTCCTCAGGTCACACCGAGGCCATCGTGACCGGTGACCTCGGAGCCTCGGAGCGGTTCGTCGCGGGGGTGGACTCGGCCGCGGTGATGGTCAACGCCTCGACCCGCTTCACCGACGGCGGTCAGCTCGGCCTCGGGGCTGAGATCGGCATCTCGACGCAGAAGATGCACGCCCGCGGTCCGATGGGCCTGGCCGAGCTCACCACGACCCAGTGGGTCGTCCACGGGGACGGGCACATCCGTCCCTGAGGCTCTCGTCACCCGTCCGGACGTCGTGGCGCGACGACCCGGCTACGCCAGACGTGCGACACTGGACGGACCGCTGCGGCCGTCAGCCAGCGGTGAGAACAACGATCATCAGGAGGTCGACGTGCACGCTGCCCTGCTCGCCGCAGAGGAGGCGGAGGTCGTGAACCACCTTCCCATGGCACCCGAGGCCTTCGGTCTCGTGGCCTTCGGTGCCCTGATGGCGCTGCTCGCGGTCACGTACGCCTTCCGCAGCGTCGGCACCCGCCACTGACACCTGCCGTTCCCAACCACGAGGCCTGGAGGACACCAGCGGCATGACTCAGCACCGGCCCAGGATCGGGGTGATGGGTGGAACCTTCGACCCCGTCCACCACGGTCACCTGGTCGCCGCGAGCGAGGCCGCCGCCCGTCTGGACCTCGACGAGGTCGTCTTCGTCCCGACAGGGCGTCCCTCCCTCAAGCAGCACGCCTCGGTCACGCCTGCCGAGCACCGCTACCTCATGACCGTGATCGCGACGGCGTCCAACCCCCGGTTCACCGTGAGCAGGGTCGACGTCGACCGTCCCGGGCTCACGTACACCGTGGACACCCTCGCGGACCTGCGGGCCGAGCGACCCGAGGCGGACCTCTTCTTCATCACGGGGGCCGACGCCATCGAGCAGATCCTCACGTGGAAGGACGCCGAGCGGCTCTGGACCATGGCGCACCTCGTGGCCGTGACGCGGCCCGGGCACACCCTGTCCCTCGACGGGCTGCCCGAGGACGCCGTGAGCCTGCTCGAGGTCCCGGCCCTCGCGATCTCGTCGACGGACTGCCGGGAACGGGCGCGCCGGGGAGAGCCGGTCTGGTACCTGGTGCCCGACGGCGTGGTCCAGTACATCGCCAAGCACGGTCTGTATCGAGGTCATGATGTCTGAGCAGTCCTCCACGGAGTGGGGTGAGCGCCGCCGTCGACGGGAGCAGGAGCGCCTGCGCGGCCTCGCTGCCGAGCAGCAGAACGATCCTGCGGGCACGCCGGCGTCATCGGTCGAGAACGCCGCGGCCGACGTCCCCTCACGTCCTCTCTCGCGGCGCGAGCTGCGCGAGCGCGCCCAGGCCGCCGCCGCTGACGCCGGAGCCTCCGGACCCGTCTCGCCCGATGCCGAGGGACGCAGCGGCGAGCGGCCCACCCGGAGCGCGCCGGCTCCGACCCCGGCCGTCCAGGCCCCGCCCGCTCCGACCCCGGCAGTCCAGCCCCCGCGCGCTCCGACCCCGCCCGCCCAGGCACCGTCGGCGCGACCGTCACGGCGCGCCCTGCGGGAGTCCTCGGCGCCGGCGGGTCCCGCTGCCGCGCGAACCATGGGCGAGGGGCCGACGACGGTGCGTGATCCGCGGCCGACCTCGCCCGTCGTGCGTCCCCCGGCGACCACGGGTGGCATCCGTCGTGTGGACGCCGGAGGCCGGTTGTCCGAGGTGCAGCCCGCCTCGGGGCGCGAGGAGAGCGAGCAGGCGACTCCTGCCCGGGGTGGCCCGGCCGTGCGCCCGAACCCCGAGGCGCCCGATCGGACCAGCTTCTCCCCGCAGGCCCGGGCCGCCGCCGTCCGGGCGCAGGCGGCCCGCGCACAGGCTGAGCGCGAGGAGGCCGCGCGTCTCGGCGCCGAGCGGGCAGCCTCCCAGCGGGCGCAGAGCCAGCGCGCCCAGCCCCAGCCCCAGCCCCAGCCTGGTGAGTCTCGGCGGGCCGAGCCCTCGGCCCCGCCCCGGCCCGCTCAGTCCCGGCCTGCTCAGTCTCAGCCTGCTCAGCCCCAGCGTGCCGAGGCCCGGTCAGGCTCGCAGCAGGGGGGCCGTGGCCGTGACGCCTCGACGGCTCCCGGGAGCCACGCCACCGGTCAGGCCGCTGAAGCCGCCGGCGGTCTGCATGCGGTGTCCCAGCGCCCGGGGAGCTCGCGCGAGGTCCCCGCTCCTCGGGCGGCCCCGACCGCTGACGTGGGCGCACGTCCAGCAGCCCCGGGTGGTGCTGCTCCGGCGGGGCGGGCCGAGCCGGCCTCGCACCGTGGTGACCAGACCGCAGCAGCCCCGGCGCGTCCCGACACCCCGCCGACCTCCGCGCTGTGGTCCTCGAGCGCATGGGGCTCCGCGTCGCACGCCGCCGACAGGGCAGGCCACGAGGCCCCGCGAGGGCGACCCTCCGCAGCACCCCAGCGCACCTCGACGGCGAGGCCCTCGGCAGCGGAGCCGACCCCCGTTCCCCGTGCGTCGACCCCTGCGCCCCCGGTCGTCGGGTCCGCGTTCGCGACGGTCTCCCTCCAGCCCGGCCCGGGCGCGCCCCACGGCGGGCCTGCCCCGGCGGGGACGGTCCAGGCTCCGGGGGTGCCCCAGGGCTCCGGGCTCGCCTCACCAGCCGCGGACGTCCCGTCGACCCCGCGGTGGGGAGCGGTCGAGGCGGGGTCCCCCGCGGGCTGGAGCCCGGTGCCGAGCGAGCCCGGCTCTGCGCGCAGCGGGGCCGGCGCCCCGGTGCACGGCGGGACCGAGGGCGACGGCGTCCCCGACGAGGAGCCTGCCGAGACCCCCGCCCGGGCCCACCCGTACACCTTCCTGCACATGCTCGTGCTGGTGCTCGTCGCCTTCGTCCTGGGGATGCTGATCTTCATGGTCGTCGTCAACGAGCCGCCTCCCGCAGACGCGACGGAACCCGCCGCGCAGTCCATGACCGTCACACCTACTCACGAAGCTGGGGACTAGTGCCCGCCACCGACCACGCCCTCGACCTCGCGGTCGAGGCCGCCCGTGCCGCCTCGGACCGCAAGGCCCAGGAGATCATCGCCCTCGACGTCAGCGACCGTCTCGTCCTGACCGACGTCTTCCTCATCGCCTCGGGCACCAACGAGCGGCAGGTGGTCGCGATCGCCGAGGCCATCGAGGAGGCCATGCATGCCCGGGGGGTCAAGGCCCTCAGGCGTGAGGGCGTCCGCGAGGGCCGGTGGGCCCTGCTCGACTTCGGCGACGTCGTCGTCCACGTCCAGCACGACGAGGACCGCGTGTACTACGCCCTCGAGCGTCTCTGGTCGGACTGCCCGGTCGTCGAGCTCCCGGCCGATGCCCGTGGCGGCGACGGCGGCCCCGAGACCCAGGAGTGAGCGCCGGCACCGTCCTGCTCTGGCGGCACGGACGCACGGCGTACAACGCGGAGGCGCGGCTGCAGGGCCAGGTCGACATCCCTCTCGACGAGGTCGGCCGGTGGCAGGCCCGTGAGGCTGCACGGGCCCTCCAGGTGCGGCACCGGCCGGTACGGATCGTCTCCTCGGACCTCGGGCGAGCGGCTGCCACCGGAGCAGCGCTCGGCGAGCTGGCCGGCCTCGAGGTCGAGACCGATCCGCGGCTGCGCGAGCGGGGCTTCGGTGCCTGGGAGGGCCTCACCTCCGAGGAGATCGCTGCGCGGTGGCCCGAGGAGCACGCCGTCTGGCGTCGGGGCCAGGACCCCGAGCGCGCGGGGGCCGAGACGAGGGCCCAGGTCGCCGAGCGCATGGCCGAGGCCGTCGCGGACCAGGCGGCGCGGACCCCGACGGGGGCGCTCGTCGTCGTCTCGCACGGTGCTGCGATCACCCTCGGTCTGACGGCCCTGCTCGGGCTGGACCCTGTGGCCTGGCGGGGGCTCGTCGGCCTCCACAACGCGCACTGGGCCGTCCTGCGGCCCTCGGCCGGCGAGGCGCGCCCCGCCTGGCGGCTGGAGGGGCACGACCTCGGCCCCTCGGTGCAGGCCGACGAGTGGAACGAGGGGACGGCGAGCGCCCAGCTGCCGAGCAGCGCCGAGGACGCGTTGCGGGCCTGAACGCGGCGGCAGCTCCGTGGCGTGGGTCACGTCGCGGCTCGCGATTGGAAATGCACGCGGACTTCCCCCTAGACTGCAGTTCGCCCTCCGGGGCAGCGGGGCTGTGGCGCAGCTGGTAGCGCACCTGCATGGCATGCAGGGGGTCAGGGGTTCGAGTCCCCTCAGCTCCACCGCGAACAGGGCGTCCGACCACGTGGTCGGGCGCCCTGAGTCGTTCCCGGGCACTCCCGCGAGTCCTGGGCCCCTGCCGAGGCGGGATCCTCCGGCCGTGGGCCCGAGGTGCTCAGCTCGGGCCCACCGAGCCCGACTCGCGGCGGCCGCGCCGCAGACCCAGCTCGTACGTCGCCAGCAGCACGAGCGTGAGCGCTGTGATCGGCAGGACGAACAGCATCATCACCGAGCTGTAGGCGGGCAGGGCGTCGTGACCTGCCGAGTCGAGCAGCAGGTAGAGGACGTACGCGGCGTAGAGCGCGAGGAACAGGCCCGCCTCCCAGCGTTCGACCGTGAACCCGGTGAAGACGATCGGCAGCAGGGCCAGGGCGACCGCCACGAGCACCGGCAGGTCGAAGCGCACGGCGCTCGGCTCGATGGGCACGCCTCCGGGGGAGAAGATCGCGGCCATGCCCATCACGGCCCCGATGTTGAAGATGCAGCTCCCGACCGCGTTGCCGACCGCCATCTCGACGTCGCCGCGGATGGCTGCGATCACCGAGGTCGCGAGCTCGGGGAGGGAGGTCCCGACAGCCACGACCGTCAGACCGATGACGATCTCGCTCAGGCCGAGGCTGGTGGCGACCCGGGTGGCGCCGTCCACGAGCCACGCCGCCCCCACCACCAGCAGGCCGACGCCGACAGCGACGAGCAGCACGCTGACGAGAGACCGTGGCGGGGGACCAGAGGGGGGGAGGTCGGTGCTGGGCTCGTCGTGCCCGCGGCGGCTGCGCAGCACGGCCCACGTGGTGTACGCGACGAGCAGGGCCAGGAGGACCGCTCCGTCGAGCCGGGAGATCGTCCCGTTCAGGCTCAGCAGGAGGAAGAGCACCGAGAGGGCGATGAGCACGGGGACGTCGCGCCGCACCACCGGACGACGCACGGCGAGCGGGAGGATCAGCCCGGCGACCCCCAGGACCAGCAGCACGTTGGCGATGTTCGAGCCGACGACGTTCCCGACGGCCAGGCCCGGGCTGCCGCTCAGGCTGGCACGGACGGTCACCGCGAGCTCGGGGGCCGAGGTCGCGAACGAGACCACGGTGAGGCCCACGACGAGGGGAGAGAGCCCGAAGGACCTCGCGAGGCCGCTCGCTCCGCGGACGAGGACCTCGCCCCCGACGACGAGCAGGACCAGACCGCCGAGCAGCAGAAGAGTCGTCACGGGGACAGCCTGGCGGGAGAGGGTGCGGTGCGCACCCCCATCTGCCCTCCGCGTGTCCCTGGGCACGTCTCGCTCACCACGGCACGAGGTCCTAGGGTCGCGGGAGCGCCCGGGCGCTCCGGCCGCGGTCGGGGTGTTCGCTCACGGTGAACACGCCTCCCTGCAGGCGCACCCAGGTGTCCGATGGACGCGAGAGGAGGACCGCTGATGCACCCGACGACGACGTCTTCCCCCGAGCCGCCGACCCCGTCCGAGCGGCCGACCGTCCGTGAGCGCCTCGCGGTCCTGGCCGGACGACCGGTGCGCCTGTCGCCCCGACGCCTGGCGACCAGCGCCCTCGTGGTGCTGGCGGTGCTGATCCCGTCGGCGGCCTGGGGGATCTCGACCGCCCGTGCCGACGCCGGGCTCGGGCCCCACACGGCTCGCTACGAGGTCACCCTCGACCGTGCCGTGACCCTCGACCTCGGCCCCCTCGGCACCGTGGTCGTCGACTCGCCGATGCCGTTCGCCCTCGGAGCGCGGGTGGTCGTGCAGGAGATCCCCCGCGAGGTCACGGCGCTGCAGGGGGTCGACACGCTGGACGCCCTGCTGGGCGACCTCGAGAGCTACGTCCAGTTCTTCAGCTCCCCGGCCTCGACCGTCGAGGTCGCTGTCCGGGCCCTGGCGGTGGACGCCCTGCGACGAACCTTGCTCGCGGCGACCACCGTGACCGTCACGGTGGTCCTCGTCCGCTCCGGTCTCGGGAAGCGCCGCAGGGCTGAGCTCGCCGCGGCGGCGGCACCGCACCGGTCGCTCATCGCGGGGGGTGCGGTGGTCGCCCTCCTGGTGGTCGGCACCGTCTCGGCGAGCGGGCCGTTCCCCGCCGCCCCGCAGAGCGGTCCCCAGGCCTCCGCAGTCTTCGACGACACCCCCCTCGAGGGCGCCCGGATCACCGGTCGGCTCGCCGGCGTGATCGACACCTACGGCGGCGTCGTGGTCGACGCCTACCGTGAGAACGAGACCTTCTACGCCACCGCGACGGCCAACCTGGAGGAGTCGTGGGCGGCCCGGGCCGAGGCCGACGCGGAGCTCGCCCGGCTGCGCCAGGCGGTGCGTGACATCGGCGCCGGTGCCGCACCCGAGGACGCGGAGGAGCCTGGCACCTCGGACGGGTCCTCCTCCGAGGAGGAGGACCCGTCCGAGGGCGACGAGGGCCCCCTGCTTCCCGAGGAGGAGGGCGTCGTGACCCTCCTCCTGCTCACCGACATGCACTGCAACGTGGGCATGGCGCCGGTGATCCGGCGTGCGGTCGAGCTCTCGGGGGCTGACGTCGTGCTCAACGGGGGGGACACCACCGTCAACGGCACCTCGGTCGAGTCGTACTGCGTCACCGCTCTCGCCAACGCCATCCCCGACGGGGTCACCACGGTCGTGGCCGACGGCAACCACGACAGCGACGAGACCTCGGCCCAGGGACGCGCCGCCGGGATGACGGTGCTCGACGGTGCGGTGGTCGACGTCGCGGGGGTTCGCATCCTGGGGGACAAGGACCCGCGCGCGACGCGCATCGGTGGGGGGACCGCGCTCGCGGGCGAGGAGACGGTCGCCGGGGTGAGCGCCCGCCTGGCGGAGGTGGCCTGCGCGGACGAGGCAGGCGTCGACCTGATGCTCGTCCACGACTCGGGCATGGCTGCAGCCACCCTCGAGCAGGGCTGCGCCCCGGCCGTCGTGGCGGGTCACATGCACCGCCGGATCGGTCCGTACCGCTACGGCCAGGGGGTGCGGTACATCGGGTCGAGCGTTGCCGGTGCGGCTCTCGGGCAGCCGACCGTGGGCCCGCTCAACGGCGTCGCCGAGATGACCGTCCTGCGCTTCGACCTCGAGGAGCGCCGCGTCCTCGACTACCGGCTGGTGCAGGTCCGCCCCGACGCCTCGGCCGACGTCGGCTTCGCCGTGCGGTGGCCAGGCGCTCCGGTGCCCTCGGTGCTGCCTGGGGGCGCGCGCTGATCCTGCTGGCGGGGCGCCGCCGTGTCCGTGCCTGGGCGGTGCCGCGGGCGGCGTACGGTGGTCCCCGCATGATCCCCCCCTGCCTGTGAGAGGAGCGCCGTGCGGCTGCCCCCTGCCGTCCCGTGCCGACCTGCGTCCGCGGGCGTGAGCCCGTGCCCGGCGGGACGGCGTACCTCGTGAGCGGGCAGTCCGACCTGCACCCCGAGCACCGCCGGCGCTGGTTGATCCGGACCCTGGTCGCGGTGACGGTCGCGCTCGGAGCGATCGCCGGTGGCCCGTGGCTCTACGCGCGCTACCTCGCCCCTGACCCCGCCGAGCCCCTGGCCCTGAGCACCCCCGACCCGGCCGCCTCGGCGGCACCGCAGGTCGACGAGATCCACGAGGTCGACGGCACCTGGACCGTCGTCGACGGGTCGGAGGCGGGCTACCGGCTGGGGGAGGTGCTCTCGGGGGAGCAGGTGACCGTCGTCGGCCGGACCGACCAGGTCACCGGCGGCGTGGTCCTGGAGGAGGGCAGCCTGCTCGAGGCCGAGGTGGTGGTCGACGTCGCCTCGATCGTGACCGACGAGTCGGCACGGGACGCCTACTTCCGGCGCGCGCTGGACACGACCACGCACCCGGAGGCCACCTTCGAGGTCACCGACCCGGTGGACCTGTCGGCCCTCGAAGGCGTCACCGAGTCGGTCACCGTCGAGGCCCTCGGCACGCTGACGTTCCACGGAGTGGCACGACCGGCGACCGCGGTGCTCGAGGTCCAGCCGACCGGACAGGACCAGGTCGAGGTCGCCGGCCAGATCGCCGTGACCCTCGAGGACTTCGACCTCACGGCCCCTGACCTGGGGTTCGTCACCGTCGAGCCGACGGCGACCGTCGAGATGCTCCTCGTCCTGAGCCGCTGACCACCGGGGGGCCGCGAGGCCCGCGGACGCCGCTCGACACGTCGGACCCACGAACGGGTGCTTTCGACGGCGCCCCAGGTTACGCTTGCGTAGGTTCGTTCGACAGCGGCGCCGCCCGGGCTTCGCGACACACCTCTCCCGGACCCGACAGGAAGCACCGCATGGAAGCCATCGCCGCCACGCCACCCGAGACCACCCCCCGCGAGCGTCAGGTCAGCGAGTTCACCGCGCTGACCCGCACGGTCCGTGATGCTGGCCTGATGCGCCGGCGCCACGGCTACTACTGGACCCGGTTCGTGGTCCTGACCGGCACGCTCGCCGGACTCGTGGCAGCCGTCGTGCTGCTGGGAGACTCCTGGTGGCAGCTCGCGGTCGCGGCAGCGATGGCCCTGGTGCTCGGGCAGGTGATGTTCCTCGGGCACGACGCCGCGCACCGGCAGATCTTCACCTCGGGTCGGTGGAACGACTGGGCGAGCCTCGTGATCGCCAACCTCTACGCGGGCATGAGCTACGGCTGGTGGCAGCACAAGCACAGCCGGCACCACGCCAAGCCGAACCAGGTCGACGCCGACCCGGACATCGACAACGGGGTGCTCGTGTTCCACACCGATGGTCTCCCGGCGGTTCGTACCGGTGCCAAGGCCTGGTTCGCGAAGCGCCAGGGGTGGCTCTTCTTCCCGCTCCTGCTCCTCGAGGGCCTGAACCTCCACATCTCCGGGGTCAAGACGATCTTCGGTCGGGGCGAGGTCAAGCGTCGCCCGGTCGAGATGGCGTTCGTGACCCTGCGTCTGGGCGGGTACCTGGCCCTGGTCTTCTGGTTCATGCCGGTGGGCCTCGCCTTCGCCTTCCTCGGTGTGCAGCTCGGGCTCTTCGGCCTCTACATGGGCGCGGTCTTCGCGCCGAACCACAAGGGGATGCCGATCGTGCCCCCCGACGCGAAGATCGACTTCCTGCGTCGCCAGGTCCTCATGAGCCGCAACGTCTCGGGCGGTCGGATGGTCGAGGAGTTCATGGGCGGGCTGAACTACCAGATCGAGCACCACCTCTTCCCGAGCATGGCGCGACCGCACCTGCGCCACGTCCGACCGATCGTGCGTGAGTTCTGCCAGAGCCGGGGGATCCACTACACCGAGACGACCATGCTCCGTTCGTACGGCATCGTCATCGAGTACCTCAACAGGGTCGGCCTGGCGGCGCGTGACCCGTTCCAGTGCCCGCTCACCCTCGAGTACCGCTCGGCACGCTGACCGCGGCTCGACCCGGGCCCTCACCCAGCACCCAGGCCCGGCCGCACACGACGTGCGGCCGGGCCTTGGCGCACCGGTAGCCTGGGCGGGTGCACACGCAGGACTCCACCACCGCCAGCCCCGCCGCGACCAGCCCCACCTCGGGCGCGCCGGGGATCCCGCCGTTCCGGTACACCGCCGAGCTCGCGGGCAGGATCGAGCAGCGGTGGCAGGACCTCTGGGACGAGCGGGGGACCTTCCACGCCCCGAACCCCTCAGGAGAGCTGAGCGACGGCGGCGGCGCGCGTGCCTCCGCTGACGCCCCGGCGTACTTCCTCATGGACATGTTCCCGTACCCCTCGGGCGCAGGACTGCACGTCGGTCACCCCCTCGGGTACATCGCGACCGACGTCGTCGGGCGGCACCGGCGGATGTGCGGGGACAACGTGCTGCATGCCCTGGGCTACGACGCCTTCGGCCTGCCTGCCGAGCAGTACGCGGTGCAGACCGGGCAGCACCCCCGCACCACGACCGAGGCGAACATCGCCAACATGCGCCGCCAGCTGCGCCGGCTGGGACTGGCCCACGACCCCCGCCGCACCTTCGCGACCACGGACACGGACTACGTCCGCTGGACCCAGTGGATCTTCCTGCAGGTCTTCAGCTCCTGGTACGACGAGGCGGCGGTTCGCCCCGACGGCGGCACGGGTCGTGCCCGTCCGGTGAGCGAGCTCGTCGCGCAGTACGAGAGCGGCACACGCCCGACGCCCGACGGCCGCCCCTGGTCTGCGCTGGACGAGGTCGAGCGCCGCCGGGTGATCGACCCGCAGCGGCTCGCCTACGTCTCCGAGACCCCGGTGAACTGGTGCCCGGGCCTGGGCACCGTGCTCGCCAACGAGGAGGTCACGGTCGACGGCCGCTCCGAGCGCGGCAACTTCCCGGTGTTCAGGCGCAGCCTGCGCCAGTGGAACATGCGGATCACGGCCTACGCCGACCGGCTGGCGGACGACCTCGACCTGATCGACTGGCCCGACAAGGTCCGCGCGATGCAGCGCAACTGGATCGGACGCTCGGAGGGCGCCCAGGTCGTCTTCGACGTGCTCGGGGGAGGTGAGCTCGAGGTCTTCACCACGCGCCCGGACACGCTGTTCGGCGCGACCTTCATGGTGGTCGCCCCCGAGCACCCGCTCCTCGACGAGGTCCCTGCGGCGTGGCCCGACGGCACCCGGGACTCCTGGACCGGCGGGCATGCGAGCCCGGCGGAAGCGGTCGCGGCCTATCGCACCGAGGCAGCTGCACGAACGGCCGTCGAGCGACAGGCCGAGACCTCCAAGACCGGGGTGTTCACCGGCCACCTGGCCACCAACCCGGTCACCGGCACGGCCGTCCCGGTGTTCACGGCCGACTACGTGCTGATGGGCTACGGCACCGGGGCGATCATGGCCGTCCCGGGCGGCGACGAGCGCGACCACGCCTTCGCGCGGGCCTTCGAGCTGCCCGTGGTCCACACCGTGCTCCCTGCACCCGACGCCGAGGTGCCCGATGGTGCCTACACCGGGGACGGCGTGGTCGTGGCCTCGGCCAACGCCGAGATCTCGCTGGACGGGATGGACGTCGTGACGGCGAAGTCGACGATCATCTCCTGGCTCGAGGGCCGTGGTGCAGGGACGGGCACGGTCACCTACCGGCTGCGGGACTGGCTCTTCAGCCGGCAGCGCTACTGGGGCGAGCCGTTCCCGATCGTCTACGACGAGCACGACCTGCCGATCGCGCTGCCGGAGTCCATGCTCCCGGTCGACCTGCCCGAGGTGCCCGACTACTCGCCTCGGACCTTCGAGCCCGAGGACGCCGACTCGGACCCCGAGCCCCCGCTGGGCCGCAACGAGGACTGGGTCCACGTCACCCTGGACCTGGGTGACGGCCCACGGACCTACCGCCGTGACACCAACACGATGCCCAACTGGGCAGGATCCTGCTGGTACTACCTCAACTACCTCGACCCGTCCCGACGCGAGATGGTCGTCGACCCGTCCCTCGAGCAGTACTGGATGGGCCCCGACCACAACGCGACCGTCGGGGCGAGCGGAGGCGTCGACCTGTACGTCGGGGGCGTCGAGCACGCCGTGCTGCACCTGCTGTACGCGCGTTTCTGGCACAAGGTCCTGCACGACCTCGGCCACGTCACGAGCGTCGAGCCCTTCCACCGGCTGTTCAACCAGGGCTACGTCCAGGCCTACGCCTTCGTCGACTCGCGCGGGCAGTACGTCCCGGCCGACGAGGTCGAGGAACGGACGGCCGAGGACGGCTCGGTGACGTACCTGTGGCAGGGCCAGGAGGTCCGACGCGAGTACGGGAAGATGGGCAAGTCGCTCAAGAACGTCGTGACCCCGGACGACATGTACGAGGCCTACGGCGCGGACACCTTCCGTGTCTACGAGATGTCGATGGGTCCCCTGGACCTGTCCCGCCCGTGGGAGACGCGGGCGGTCGTCGGCTCCCAGCGCTTCCTGCAGCGCCTGTGGCGCAACGTGGTCGACGAGGACACGGGTGACCTCACCGTGGTCGAGGCCGAGCCCGACGCCGCGACCCTGCGGCTGGTCCACCGGACCATCGACGAGGTCCGCACCGAGATGGACGCGATGCGGTTCAACACCGCCATCGCCAAGCTGATCGTGCTCAACAACCACCTCACCTCCCTCGAGCGCGTTCCCCGGGCCGCTGCCGAGGTCATCGTGCTGCTGGTGGCGCCGTTCGCGCCGCACGTGGCCGAAGAGCTGTGGGAACGGCTCGGGAACACCGAGAGCCTGGTGCGGGCCCCGTACCCGGTGGCAGACCCGGCGTACCTCGTCGAGGAGACGGTGACCTGCGTGGTCCAGGTCCAGGGCAAGGTCCGGGACCGGCTCGAGGTGCCACCGGGCATCGGTGAGGACGAGCTCCGTGAGCTGGCCCTCGCCGCCCCGGGTGTCCTCCGGTCCTTGGCCGGCCGAGAGATCCGCACCGTGGTGGTCCGGGCCCCCAAGCTCGTCAACGTGGTCCCGGTCTGACGATGGACCGCCGGGTGGCCGTGGTCACGGACTCGACCGCCTCGCTGCCCGCCCTCGCCCTCGAGACGGCGGAGGTGGTCGTCGTCCCCCTGCAGGTGGTGATCGACGGCACCCCCTACCTCGAGGGCGTCGACCTGAGCCCGTCGAGCCTCGTCGAGGCGCTGCGCCGGGGTGGGACGGTGACCACCTCGCAACCCGGGCCCGAGGCGTTCAGCCGGGTCTACGCGCGCGTCGCCGCGCGAGGGGCGCGGGAGATCATCTCGGTGCACATCTCCGGTGCCCTCTCGGGGACCGTGACCTCGGCCGAGCTCGCTGCGCAGACCGCGGGCGTCCCCGTCACCGTGGTCGACTCCCGCACGGTCGGCATGGGGCTCGGGTTCGCGGCCCTCGCGGCAGCCCAGGCGGGCGGGGACGGTGCTGCGGCGGCTCAGGCCGCGCGCCGCCGGGCCGCCACGAGCCGGGTGCTCTTCGCGGTCGACTCCCTCGACCACCTGCGCCGCGGCGGGCGCCTGGGCCCGATGGCCGCCGCGCTCGGCACCGTTCTCGGGCTGCGTCCCGTGCTCGGGGTCGAGGCCGGCACGATCGAGGTGGTCGAGAAGGCTCGTACCGGCGGGCGGGCCCGGGACCGGATCGTCGAGATCTCGGCGGCCGAGGTCGTCCGGCGAGGTCGGTGCGACGTCGCGGTCCACCACCTCGGCCAGCCGGACCTCGCAGCGGCGACCGCCGAGAGGTTGCAGGACCTGTGCGGCACGGCCGTGCGCGCGGTGCACGTGGCCGAGGTCAGTGCGGTGCTCGCCGCGCACGTCGGGCCTGGCCTGCTGGCTGTCGTGCTCTCCGACGGGTAGCGGCGGCACGGACCGGTCCGTGCACAGCCCGGGGACGGGCGTTGCTCTCCACAGCCGCCTCGGTCCCGGCCAGGGAAAGGAGCTGCGGCGGACCTAGCGTCGACCCGTGAGCGACCCCCGAGGTTCCCGTGACGAGGTGCACCTGAGGCTCGTCGAGCTCGCGGACGCCGACAGGGGGCCGCGGGAGGACCTCCGGGAGCGAGCCATGGCCGCCGCGGTCGGGGCCTACACGGCCGCGCACGGGCATCCGCTCGACCACCCGCGCCCCGAGGAGGTCGGCCCGCCCCGGTGGCGGACCCCTGCCGCGGCCGCGTTGGCAGCAGCGGTGGTGCTCGCGCTGCTCACGGGCCTGGTCGTGGTGCGTTCCCTGACTCGCGTGCCGGGACCGTCGGTCGAGCTGGGCGAGGACCCGTCGACCTCCTGGGTCCACGAGGGCGAGCGCCCCGACGGGGGTGCGGCAGGGGACGGCGCGACAGCGGGGGCGACGACCGCGACGGGCGAGCCCGGGGCCTCCGCGCCGGTGGACGGCGACCCCACGGAGGACGGTGGGCCCGGGACGGACGAGGACGGCGGCGCCGCGGTCGTGGTGGTCCACGTCGCGGGACAGGTTGCGGCGCCTGGCATCGTCGAGCTCTCCGAGGGCGCCCGGGTGGCTGACGCGATCACGGCTGTGGGGGGTGCGACCCCCGGGGCGGAGCTGGCGGCCGTCAACCTCGCCCAGGTGCTGGTCGACGGTGAGCAGGTGTACGTCCCCGACGCCACCGAGGCCGCGGCCCTGCCTCCTCCGGCGGGACCCGACGCCGGCCCGGGGACGACCTCGGCGGCGGGTCCTGCCGGAGGCGGGGGAGTGCTGGTCGACCTCAACACCGCCGGGGCGGCCGAGCTCGAGGAGCTGCCGGGGATCGGGCCGGTGCTGGCCCAGCGCATCGTGGACCACCGCTCGAGGGGACCCTTCACCTCGGTCGAGGAGCTCCAGGAGGTCACCGGCATCGGTCCGGCCCTGCTCGCCGGGCTCCGTGATCTCGTCCGCGTCTGATGGTGCCGACAGGGGTCGACCTCCGCCTGGTGCCGGCCGCAGCCGCCGGCTGGTTGACCTGCGTGGTGGGGGTGACCCTGCCCCTGCGGGTGCTGCTTCTCGCGTGCGTGGTGGCGACCTGCGTCGCGGCCGTGGGGGCGGCGCTGCTGCTCCCTGGGCACCGCCGAGGACGGCGAGGCGCCGGTCGGCGAGCTCGGCCTCGCCGCACCGGGCCGGGCACGCACCGGTGCGCACCGGGGCGGCCGGGGTGGACGATCTGGCTCGCCGTCGTCACGGTGGCCTGCTGCCTCTCCTCGGTCGCAGCACAGGCGCACCTGCGTGGCTCGGGCGACCTCGCCCGGTCGCTCGAGGAACGTGCGGTCGTCGCGCTGGTCGGTCGGGTGGCCTCCGAGCCCGTGCCGGTCGTGTCCCCCTGGCAGACCGAGGTCGAACCGTCTCAGTACCGTGTGGTCCTGCGCGTCGAGCACATCACGGTCCGGGGACGGGCGGGACGCGCGGCGGCGAGCGTCGTCGTGATCGGTGACCCGAGCTGGCAGGCGGCCGAGCGAGGGGCCCAGGTCCGGGTCGCCGGGCGACTACGAGGCGGCGAGCCAGGGGCGCCGACCCTCGGCGTCCTCAGCACGACGGGGCCGCCCGAGGTCCTCGCCGCACCTGAGGGCTCGGCGCGGTGGGTGGCCGCTGCGCGTGAGGCCCTCCTCGAGGCCAGCGACGACCTGGCCCCTG
Organism: Actinotalea soli; assembly: GCF_017565425.1. Taxonomy (GTDB): domain Bacteria; phylum Actinomycetota; class Actinomycetes; order Actinomycetales; family Cellulomonadaceae; genus Actinotalea; species Actinotalea soli. Next base: position 586,493 of record NZ_JAGEMK010000001.1, on the reverse strand, counting down.
ACGCCCGAGGGCTCGTCCCCGGGACCGCGATCGGCGATACCCGCAAGGTGCCGGAGGACCTCGACGCGGCCATGCGCACGGTGAGCCTGACGCACGTCACGGCAGTCTCGGGGGCGCACTTCGCGATCGTCTCGAGCACGGTCCTGGCCCTGCTCGCGGTGTCCGGGGCGCCGCGGTCCGTCCGCGTGGTCGTCGCCGCGGTCACGATGCTGGGGTTCGTGCTGCTGGTGCACCCTCAGCCGAGCGTGATGCGCGCCGGGCTGATGGGCTCGCTCGGCCTGGTCGGGCTGCTGGTCGGTCGGCCGTCTCGCGCCGCTCCCGCCCTGGGCGCCGTCGTCGTGGTGCTGGTCGTGCTCGACCCCTGGCTCGCGCGGTCGTACGGGTTCATCCTCTCGGTGCTCGCGACGGGGGCGATCGTCCTGCTGGCCCCGGCCCTGGTGCGGGCCCTGGACGCCGGGCGCCCGCGAGGGATGCTCCTGGCCGTCCCCCTCTCGGCCCAGGCGGTGTGCGCCCCGGTCCTGGTCCTGCTCGAGCCCGTGGTCGGGCCCTACGCCGTCCCGGCGAACCTCCTGGCGACCCCGGCCCTGGTGCCCGCGACGCTGCTGGGGGTCCTGGCGACCCTCGTCGCGCCCTGGGCGCCGTCATGCGGTGCGCTGCTGGCCCAGGCGGCTGCCGTCCCCGCGAGCTGGATCGCGTGGGTCGCGCGGGCTGCCGCCGACCTCCCGGGCGCGACGATCGCGTGGCCCTCCGGGCCGGGCGGCGCCGTCCTGCTCGCGGTGCTCACGGCGGGCGTTCTCGCGGCCGCCCTCAGGGCCGCGCGGCGCCGGACCATGGCATGACGGTGGTCCATGGGAGGCTGATGCCATGGCACGTCCCCCGCGACGCAGTGCGCCCTCGACGAGCTCGGGCATCCCCTGGGACGAGGTGACCCCCGCCCCCGTGGTCCTCGTCACGGGGACCGAGGCCCTCCTGGCGGAGAGGGCCGTCGACCGTGTGCTGGCCCAGGCGCGCGCGGCCGACCCCGCGGTCGAGGTGACCCGGGTCTCGGCAGCCGGCTACGAGGGCGGTCGGCTCCGTGCGGTCGTGAGCCCGAGCCTGTTCGACGAGCCCCGGGTCGTGGTGGTCGAGGAGCTGCACGCCGGCACCGACGCCGCCCTCGCGGACGTCGTCGACTACGTCGCCGAACCCGCGGAGGACGTGGTCCTCGTCCTCGTCCACGGAGGTGGGGTGCGGGGCAAGAAGGCCCTCGACGCGATCCGGGCCGCGGGGGCGCTCGTGGTGGCCTGCGACCCGATCAAGCGTGAGGCAGACAAGAGCGCCTTCGCCACGGCGGAGCTGCGCCGAGCGGGCCGACGGGCCGATGCCTCGGGGCTGCGGGCACTGCTCGAGGCCTGTGGCGCGGACCTGCGCGAGCTCGCCGCGGCCTGCCAGCAGCTCGCGGCGGACACCAGCGGTGTGATCACCGAGCAGACGGTGGCGCGCTACTACGGCGGCCGGGTCGAGGCGACCGGGTTCAAGGTTGCCGACGCGGCGGCCTCGGGCCGGGCCGGCGAGGCGGTCGCGCTCCTCCGGCACGCCCTCGCCACCGGTTCTGACCCCGTCCCCGTCGTCGCAGCCCTCGCCGCGAAGCTCCGGCTCCTGGCGAAGGTCGCGGCCGCGCGGGGACGTGGCCTCGACCCCGCACGTGATCTGGGTCTGGCGCCCTGGCAGGTCGACCGGGCACGCAGAGAGCTCGTCGGCTGGACACCGGAGTCCCTGGCCGCCGCGATCACGGCGGTCGCCCGGGCCGATGCCGAGGTCAAGGGCGCTGGCAAGGATCCCGTCTTCGCCGTCGAGCGCGCGGTGCTCCGTGTGGCCGAGGCCGCTCGCGGCTGATCACGAGCTCTCGCGGCGGGTGAGGCGCAGATCCTGGCGACTCAGGCGATGCGGTGGTCATGAAGGGAATGACTCCCGCTGCCGCAGGCGAGATCTGATGCTGTGAGCCTCGTCTCTGAACGCGCTCGAAAACCCGCAAGCTTTGCCCCGGTCTCTGCGTGTTCATGCTCAAAAGTCCCTCATGATCACGTCAAAAAGCCAGGTCAGAGGGGGTGCAAACGCGGAGGAATCCTGTCATAGTCGTCGTGACACACCGCGTCGTCCTACCGAGGAGCCTCCATGAACCGCACCACGAAGATCGTCTCGACCGCCCTGCTGACCCTGGGTCTCGCCGTCGTCGGGCTGCCTGTCCCTGGTGACGCCGTCACGGTCACCGCGATAGGCAGCACCGGCTGCTGCAAGCAGTAGTTGAAGATTTCACCCGTTCGGAGGGACCGGGGCCCTCCCGCGAGGGCGATGTCAAGGCTAGAGTGACCAACTGTGACTGAACTCTCCGAGCGACTCCGTGACGAGCGCACCCGTGCCGGGATGTCCCAGACCGCCCTGGCGGGTGAGGACTTCTCTCCGAGCTACATCTCGCTGATCGAGGCCGGACGTCGCATGCCGACGGACGCGGCCCTCGCGGTCCTGGCCGACCGGCTGGGCACCACGGCGGACTACCTGCGCCACGGGGACAAGGCTCCGAGCGAGGAGCGCGCCCGTCTGGAGATCGGTTTCGCACGCCTGGCCCTCGCGAACGGCGCCGCCGAAGAAGCACGGGACCGGCTCCTCGCCCTCGACCTCTCGACGATCGCGCCGAGGCACCACGCCGAGGCCCTGCACGCCCTCGCCCAGGCCCACGAGGCCCTGGGTGAGCTCGACGAGTCGATCAACGTCCTCGAGCCGCTCCTCAAGGAGGCGCGGCTGAGGGGCCGTGCGACGGAGGCGGCCACCCTCGCGACCAGCCTCGTCGCCGCGTACCACGAAGCCGGTGACCTCGGGCACAGCATCGAGCTCGGGGAGCAGGTGCTCCAGGAGCTCGAGACCCTCGGGGTCGCCGGGACGGACGAGCACCTGAGGCTCGCCTCGACGATCCTGTGGTCCTACTACGAGCGGGGTGACCTGCTCTTCGCAGCGCACCGGGCGGCCGAGCTGGTCAGGCTCGCCGACGAGGCGGGCACGATGCGAGGCCGGGGCAGCATCTACTGGAACGCCTCGCTGGTCGCCGAGGGGCGTGGTGACCTCGCCGAGGCGCGCCGGCTGACCGAGCGAGCCCTCGCCTACCTGAGCGAAGGAGCCAGCAGCCGCGACGTGCCACGGCTTCGCCTGCACTACGCATGGTTGCTCCTGCGCCTGGACGCCCCCGAGCCCGAGGCAGCCCTCGAGCAGCTCGGCCGCGCACAGACGAACCTCGCCCTCGTGGGCTCGGAGGTGGAGCTCGCGCGATGCGACTTCGAGAGTGGGCGCGCCCGTCTGCTTCTCGGGGAAATCGACGCGGCCGAGGACCTCGCGCGGTCTGGGCTCGGACGGCTCGACGAGACCGCCACCCTGGACCGCTGCAACGGCCACATCCTCCTGGGCGACGTCCTCGCCGCCCAGGGCTCTCTCGACGAGGCCCATGCTGCCTACCGCTGGGCGGCGGACATGCTCGGCATGATGTCAGCTGGCCGCGAGTCGGCCTCGGTCTGGCGCGCGCTGGGCGACCGCCTCCTGGCCCACGGCGACCTCGCAGGCGCGGCCCAGGCCTACGAGACCGCGCTGCGCGAGGTCGGTATCCGGCCGACGACGACCCCCCTCGTCACCCCAGGACAGGTGGCCAGCACGAAGGCAGCCGGGTCTCACCGCTCGGAGGCGTGACCGGGGCCACCTCGTCCGGGTGCACGTGAGCGCTGGCCTGCAGGGGGAGCCAGCGCTGGCGTCGCTTCCGGACGTGGTGGTACGTCGCTGATCGATGGTCGGACGGCCTGTCCATGACGACGGCCTGAGCATGACGACGGCGCCGCTCCCTTCAGGGAGCGGCGCCGTCGTCATGCGTGCGGGTCGACCCGCGGGCCGGTCAGAGCGAGGCGACCTGCTTCGCCAGGGCCGACTTGCGGTTGGCGGCCTGGTTGGCGTGGATGACGCCCTTGCTGGCGGCCTTGTCGAGCTTGGTCGAGGCGGAACGCAGGGCCGTGGCCGCTGCCTCCTTGTCGCCGGCGGCGACGGCCTCGCGGACGCGGCGCACCTGCGTCTTGAGCTCGGACTTCACGGCCTTGTTGCGCAGTCGCGAGATCTCGTTGGTACGGATCCGCTTGATCTGGGACTTGATGTTCGCCACGTGTGAACTCTCTTGTGCGTATGGACAGGTCGTCGAGGGCGCGTCCGGCTCCGGGACTGGGGCGTGGGGACACCCGCGGAGAGGGGCCGGATCAGTGCCCGCCGACCTGGGCGGACACGCGTTCTCACATGCTAGCAGTCTGAGCGCGTGGACGGCCACGTCCGCCCAGGAGCGCCGCCGTCACGGGGTCGCCACGCCGTGCCTGAAGGTGCAGGTGTGGGGCCGTGCCGTCCCGGGGCATGGGACCATGGAGCGACCTGTCCTCGTGCCCTCCCGATCCCCGGAGCCCATCGCTTGTCCCCGATCCCGAGCACCGAGCTGACGTCGCGCATCCAGCCCGCGGCCACGCCGCCGTCGCTGCTGCGCAACTTCTGCATCATCGCCCACATCGACCACGGCAAGTCGACCCTTGCCGACCGGATGCTCCAGCTGACCGGGGTGGTGGACCAGCGTGCGATGCGTGCCCAGTACCTCGACCGGATGGACATCGAGCGCGAGCGGGGCATCACCATCAAGTCCCAGGCCGTCCGGATGCCGTGGGCCGTCGAGCAGGACGGGACCACCACGCCGTACGCGCTCAACATGATCGACACGCCCGGCCACGTCGACTTCACCTACGAGGTGTCGCGCTCCCTGGCGGCCTGCGAGGGCGCCGTCCTCCTGGTCGACGCCGCCCAGGGGATCGAGGCGCAGACCCTGGCGAACCTCTACCTCGCGATGGAGAACGACCTCGCGATCATCCCGGTGCTCAACAAGATCGACCTCCCGGCAGCCCAGCCCGAGCGGTACGCGGAGGAGATCGCCGGTCTGGTGGGTGGGGACCCCGCGGACGTCCTGCGTGTCTCGGGGAAGACCGGCGCCGGCGTGACCGAGCTCCTGGACCGCATCGTCGCGACCGTCCCGGGGCCCGTGGGCGACGCCGAGGCTCCGGCCCGAGCGATGATCTTCGACTCGGTCTACGACACGTACCGCGGCGTGGTCACCTACGTCCGGGTGGTCGACGGACAGCTCAACCCGCGCGAGAAGATCGTCATGATGTCCACCCGGGCGACCCACGAGCTCCTCGAGATCGGCGTCATCTCGCCCGAGGCGATCCGGACCCAGGGGCTCGGCGTCGGCGAGGTCGGCTACCTGATCACCGGCGTCAAGGATGTCCGGCAGTCCAAGGTGGGCGACACCGTCACCAACGCGAGCAAGCCTGCGAACCAGGCCCTGGCCGAGTACCACGACCCTCGGCCGATGGTCTTCTCGGGGCTCTACCCGATCGACGGGTCCGACTACCCGGTGCTGCGCGACGCCCTCGACAAGCTCAAGCTCAACGACGCCGCTCTCGCCTACGAGCCCGAGACGTCGGTCGCGCTGGGCTTCGGCTTCCGGGTCGGGTTCCTCGGTCTGCTGCACCTGGAGATCATCCGTGAGCGGCTCGAGCGGGAGTTCGACCTCGACCTGATCTCGACGGCGCCCAACGTGGTCTACGAGGTCACGATGGAGGACCGCTCGATCGTCACGGTGACCAACCCGAGCGAGTTCCCCGGGGGCAAGATCGGCGAGGTCCGCGAGCCCGTCGTCAAGGCGACGATCCTTGCGCCGAGCGAGTTCATCGGTGCCGTCATGGAGCTGTGCCAGAGCCGCCGGGGCGACCTGCAGGGGATGGACTACCTCTCCGCGGAACGGGTCGAGATGCGGTACATGCTGCCCCTCGCCGAGATCGTCTTCGACTTCTTCGACCAGCTCAAGTCCAAGACGCGCGGCTACGCCTCGCTGGACTACGAACCGGCCGGCGAGCAGGCCGCCGACCTCGTCAAGGTCGACATCCTGCTGCAGGGTGAGCAGGTCGACGCCTTCAGCGCGATCGTGCACAAGGAGAAGGCCTACGCCTACGGGGTGATGATGGCCGGCAAGCTCAAGGACCTCATCCCGCGCCAGCAGTTCGAGGTCCCGATCCAGGCAGCCGTGGGCTCCCGGGTCATCGCGCGCGAGACGATCCGCGCGATCCGCAAGGACGTCCTGGCCAAGTGCTACGGCGGAGACATCAGCCGCAAGCGCAAGCTCCTGGAGAAGCAGAAGGAGGGCAAGAAGCGCATGAAGACCATCGGCCGGGTCGACGTGCCGCAGGAGGCCTTCATCGCTGCGTTGTCCTCCGACGACAGCGGCGGCAAGGACAAGCCCAAGAAGTGAGCACCCGACCCCGCGGTGCCGCCCCCCGGGTCGCCGCGTGACCCCCGCCCTGCCCGACGGCGAGGTGCCCCCGCCGGACGGGCACCTGCCCGGGTGGGTCGGCCAGGCGACTCCTGAGGTCCCGGGGTTCGGCGTCTACCTGCACGTGCCCTTCTGCGCGGTGCGGTGCGGCTACTGCGACTTCAACACCTACACCGCGAGCGAGCTCGGGGGTGGTGCTAGTCAGCTCGCCTACGCCCAGACCGCCCTGCGCGAGATCGACCTCGCGGCGAGGACCCTCGAGGCGGTGGGTCGGGGCTCGCGTGAGGTCGGCACGGTCTTCGTGGGGGGCGGCACACCCACGGTGCTGCCGACCGAGGACCTCGTGCGCATGCTCGACCACGTCCGGGGGACCTGGGGGCTCGAGAGCGGGGCCGAGGTCACCACCGAGGCGAACCCTGACTCGGTCACCCCTGGCTCGCTGGCCCGGCTCGCCGAGGCGGGGTTCACGCGGGTGTCCTTCGGCATGCAGTCAGCCGTCCCGCACGTCCTGGCGACCCTCGAGCGGACGCACGACCCTGCGCGGGTACCCGAGGCGGTCCGGTGGGCCCAGGACGCAGGTCTCGCCGTCTCCCTCGACCTGATCTACGGCACCCCGGGGGAGTCCCTCGACGACTGGCGCCGGTCGGTCGAGACGGCCGTCGCCTGCGGGGTGGATCACGTGTCGGCCTACGCGTTGGTCGTCGAGCCCGGCACCAAGATGGCGGTCCAGGTCCGGCGGGGCGAGCTCGACCTGCCCGACGGCGACGACCAGGCCGCGAAGTACGAGCTCGTCGACGACCTGCTCGAGGCCTCGGGCCTCGCCTGGTACGAGGTCAGCAACTGGGCCCGGACCCCCGCTGACGCCTGCCAGCACAACCTCGCGTACTGGCGGGGTGCCGACTGGTGGGGGATCGGTCCCGGCGCGCACTCGCACGTCGGCGCAGGGGAGCGGGCGGTGCGCTGGTGGAACGTCAAGCACCCGCGCGCCTACGCGTCGCGCCTGGAGGGCGGCCTCAGCCCGGCTGCCGGGAGAGAGCTCCTCGGCCCCGCGGAGGTCGGTCTCGAGCGGACCTTGCTCGGCTCGAGGATCCGGGAGGGCCTCGCGGTGGCCTCGCTCACGGCGCGGGCACGCACCGCGGTGGCCGGTCTCGTCGCGGACGAGCTGCTCGACGGTCGCTCTGCCCTCCAGGGCCGGGTGGTCCTGACCCGGCGGGGGCGCCTCCTCGCGGACACCGTGGTCCGGGCCCTGACCGACTGAGGCCCGACGCAGGACGGGAGGGCCGACCTGTGGCCGACCCTCCCGTGGCACTGCGAGGAGCTCACCGCCCGACTGCTGCGAGCGGGCTCCGTCAACCTCGTCGCGCCGAGGTCACTTCACCAGCCGCAGGGCGAACGGGTACCGGTAGGCCTCGCCCCGGTTCGCGGCGACCGCGGCGAGGATGCCGAAGATGACCGCGGCGAGGGCTGCGGCCACGAGGATCACGAAGCCGATGAGGATCAGGCTGGTGACCCAGCCGACCACGTAGGCGATCGCCAGCGTGATCTGGAAGTTGAGCGCCTCCTTCGACTGCTCCTCGACGAAGCGGCCCCGCTCCTTGAAGATCAGCCAGATGACCAGCGGCGGCACGAAGCCGAACAGGATGCCGCCCACGTGGGACAGCGTCGCCCACAGGCGCTGGTCGGAGTCGCTCAGCAGCGGCTGGGCGCCCGAGTAGGGGGCCGCCGGCGGCGGGGGCGGGTAGGCCCCCGGCGCGGAGTAGCCCTGCGGGGGAGGCGTGGCTCCAGCCGCGGGCGGAGGCGGGGTCGCGCTCCCCGGCTGGTCGCCGTGGTCGGGGTTCTGGGCGGACGGGTCGGTCGTCATGTCACTTCACCAGCTCGAGGGAGAAGGGGTACTTGTAGGCCTGGCCGCGGTTGACGGCCTGGTAGCCGAGCACCGAGAAGATGATGCCCACCACCCACACCACCGGGACCAGCAGCCCGACGCCCGGGATGATCCAGCCGAGGACGTTGAGCGCGACGTAGCCGATCAGCAGGGTGATCTGGAAGTTCAGGGCCGCCTTCGCCTCCTGGGCGACGAAGCCGCTGCGGTCCTTGTAGACGAGCCAGATGATGAGCGAGGGCAGGAACCCCAGGATGCCTCCGAGGTGAGCCAACCCGGCCCACTGGCGGACCTCGGCGTCGGAGAGCCCGGGAGCCCCGTGCGGACCTGCCGGCGGGGGCGTGCTCGGCCCTCCGGGCGGGTACGGCGGTGTGTTCGGATCAGTCATGGCAGAGGCCTTTCGGTACGGACCGGTGGGCACCGGACGAGAGCCTGCACGCCGCAGCAGGGGTCGCTGCGCCGTGCGGCACTCGCACCCTAGCGAAACGGGTCATCACGTGGGGAGGGGGTCTGCGGTCACGAAGTCGATGAGCTCCTCGACGCGGCCGAGCAGCGTGGGCTCGAGGTCGCGGTAGTCGCGCACGGTGCCCAGGATGCGCTGCCAGGCCCGCGCGACGTCGGCCTGGCTCTGCGCGGGCCAGCCGAGCTCGTCGAGGATCCCGCGCTTCCACTCGGTGCCGCGGTCGATGGTCGGCCAGGAGGTGAGCCCGACGCGTTCGGGACGCACGGCCTGCCACACGTCGACGTACGGATGGCCGAGCACCAGCAGCGCGTCCGGGCGGGCGACCCGCATCGCGTCGGCGGCGATCCGCGACTCCTTGCTGCCGGGGACCAGGTGGTCGACCAGCACGCCGAGGCGGCGGCCCGGGCCGGGGGCGAACTCCCGCACCGCCCCCGCGAGGTCGTCGACCCCGTCGAGCATCTCGACCACGACCCCTTCGAGCCGCAGGTCGTCGCCCCACACCCGTTCGACGAGCTCGGCGTCGTGCCGCCCCTCGACCCAGATCCGACCACCGCGGGCCACGCGGGCCCTCGCGCCGTGCACCGCGACCGACCCCGAGGCGGTCCGGGAGGGCGCCGACGGAGCCGCCGGTCCGGCGGGTGCCGTGAGCACCACGGGGGCGCCCTCGACCCAGAAGCCGGGCCCGAGGGGGAACGTCCGGGTCCGCGCGTGCCGGTCCTCCAGGACGACGACGTGCATGCCGCCGGACTTCTCGACGCGCAGCACGGCACCCACCCACCCGCTCGTGACCTCCTCGACGACCAGTCCGGTCTCGGCGGGCACCGGCCTCGAGGTGGGGCGGCGAGGCTCCCGCGGGCTGGCCAGGACGTCCCGGCCGTACCTGTCAGTGGTCACGAACTCCTCATCTCGGCCGGGGGGAGTGTCGATGATGCCAGTGGGGTGCCTGGACCCCCTGATCTCTGGAGGCCGCGTGTCGCCCGACGTCGACGGCAAGGGGCCGGTCGTGGGTCTCGACGACCCGAGCTGGCGCCCCGCCCTCGAGCGCGTGCTCGCCGGCGAGGGCCTGGCGGTCGTCGCCCAGCCGATCATCGACGTGGCCCACGCCCGGGTCGGTGGGTACGAGCTCCTCTCCCGCTTCACGGGCCCGCCCTCGGCCTCGCCCGACGTGTGGTTCGCCGCCGCTCGTCGCCACGGCCTGGACGGTGAGCTCACGGCGTGCACGGTCCGGGCGATGCACGCGCTCGTCGCCGACCGACCGCAGGCGACGTTCTGGACGATGAACGTCGAGCCGCACCTGCTGCCGCTCCCCGTGGTGCGCGAGGCGGTCTGCGGCCACGGCCGGCTGGACGAGGTGGTCGTGGAGCTCACCGAGCACGTCGAGGCCGAGGACGACGCGGCCCTCGAGGAGGTCCTGACCGAGATCCGCGCGCTGGGCGGCCGCATCGCCATGGACGACGCGGGCACCGGCTACTCGGGGTTGTCGCAGATGCTCAGCCTCCGTCCCGACGTGGTCAAGCTCGACCGCAGCCTGGTGACCGGCCTCGACCGCGACCCGGTCCGTCGCACCGTCGTGCGGCTGCTCGGGGACCTCAGCGGGCAGATGGACGCCTGGCTTCTCGCCGAGGGCGTCGAGACCCGAGCCGAGCTCGCCGAGCTCGTCGACCTCGGCGTCCCCCTCGTGCAGGGGTGGGCCGTGGGCCGCCCTGCCCCCGGTTGGCCCGCCCTGGACGACCTCACGCGGACCTTCCTGCGCGAGCAGGTCGCCCGCTCGCGCGTCGGGGCCCACGTGCTGACCCTGGTCCGTCCCGCACGGGTCCGTGCCGCCGTCGACTGGGAGGCGGGGGCGTGCGCGGACGAGGACGTGCTCGTCGACGGGCGTGGCCGACCGACGGCGGTCGTCGGCCCGGGCCCGGACGGCACCCTGCACCGCCTGCCGGCACTCGTCGTGGCGCCGAGCGCCGCGCCCGCCGACGTGCTGACGCGGGCGATGGCCCGCCCGGCCGGGCTCCAGCACGCCCCGGTGGTCTGCACCGACGCGCGAGGCAGGGTGCTGGGCACCGTGAGCATCGCGGGCCTGGTCGACGACCTCGTCGGTGGCCGGAGCGCTGGCCTCGAGGTGGCTCGATGACCTCCCTGCTGCGCCTCGGTCGTCCTGTCGCGGATCCCCGCGTCACGCTCTCGGACCCCGCACCCCGCGGGTCCGTCCACCCCCTGGAGGAACCATGAAGACCTTCCGCTGCGGCGACGTCGTGCCTGGCTGCACGGCCACCTTCCACGGCGCCGACGACGAGATCCTCGGCGCGGTCGGCCGGCACGCGACCGCCGACCACGGCATCACGACGATCACCCCCGAGCTCGTCTCGGCCGTGCGTGAGCACATGGTGCCCGCCGCCTGAGGGCCGCGACCTGGGCCTTCCGGTCCTGCCGTCGTAGGATTAGCACTCCGGGTCGGCGAGTGCCATGCCCTGATCATGCCCGCAGCTCGGGCACGAGCGCCGCCCGACCCCGCCGGTCACCTGACCCAGGGGCGGGGAAGGGCTACCACGACGGCAGGACGGGAGGTGCCATGAGCGACGACCGCAGGCTCGACGTGCTGCGCGCCATCGTCGAGGACTACGTGCAGACCCAGGAGCCGGTCGGCTCCCGGGTCCTCGTCGAACGGCACGCCCTGGGCGTCTCGCCCGCCACGATCCGCAACGACATGGCTGCCCTCGAGGAGGCCGGGTTCATCGCCCAGCCGCACACCTCGGCAGGACGGGTGCCCACCGACAAGGGCTACCGGATGTTCGTGGACCGGCTGTCCACCATCAAGCCCCTGTCCTCGCCCGAGCGCCGTGCGATCCAGCAGTTCCTCGCGGACGCGGTCGACCTCGACGACGTCGTCGACCGCTCGGTGCGCCTGCTCTCGCAGCTGACCCAGCAGGTCGCCGTCGTGCAGTACCCCTCGTTGCGGCGCTCGGCCCTGCGACACCTCGAGCTCGTCCCCGTCGGGGACACCCGGCTGCTCGTCGTCATCATCACCGACACCGGCCGGGTCGAGCAGCGAACCCTCGAGCTCGACGCACCGATCGCCGAGCACGTGGTCCCCGAGCTGCGCGCCAGGCTCAACGCCGCGGTGGCCGGGCGTCGTCTCGTGGACCTCCCCGAGCCCCTCGAGCAGATGGCCCTCGCCTTCGTGGCCGAGGACCGCCCACTGGTCCACCGGGTGGTCAGGGTCGTGGAGGACACGCTCGCCGAGGCGACCGAGGAGCGCGTCGTCATGGCGGGCGCCTCGCACCTGGCCCGCAGCGGCACCGACTTCAGCCAGACCATCCGGCCCGTGCTGGAGGCGCTCGAGGAGCAGGTGGTCCTGCTGCGTCTGCTGACCGAGATGGCCGAGGACACGGCGGGGGTCACGGTGCGCATCGGCCACGAGAACCAGCACGCCGGCCTGGCCGAGACCTCCTTCGTGGCGACCGGCTACGGGGGGGACGGCGAGGCCCTGGCCCGCATCGGCTCCCTCGGGCCCACGCGCATGGACTACGCGGGGACCATCGCCTCGGTCCGCGCCGTGGCCCGGTACCTGTCCAGGATCCTCGCGGGCTGACCCGCACCCCAGCAGCCCGAACCCAGCAGAGAGCGACACGTGAGCAGCAACTACTACGAGGTCCTCGGCGTGAGCCCCGACGCGACCCCCGAGCAGATCAAGAAGGCCTACCGACGGCTCGCCCGCGAGCTTCACCCCGACGTCGCCACCGGCGAGGGGGCCGAGGACCGCTTCAAGGACGTGTCCCGGGCCTACGAGGTGCTGTCGAACCCCGAGAAGCGCCAGATGTACGACCGTGGGGTCGACCCCTCGGCCCCCGGCGGCGGGGGAGACCCGGGCTTCGGCGCCGGGTTCGGCTTCCAGGACATCTTCGAGACCTTCTTCGGCGGGGGTCAGGGCGGCGGCGGCCAGCGTGGACCCGTCCCGCGCGCGCGGCGCGGTCAGGACGCCCTCGTCCGTCTCGAGATCGAGCTGCGTGAGGCCGCCTTCGGTGCCCACCGTGAGGTCCCGGTGGACACGGCGGTGCTCTGCTCGACGTGCCAGGGCAGCTGCTGCCGACCGGGCACCTCGCCGCGCACCTGCGACGTGTGCGGCGGCCGTGGCGTGGTGCAGCGCGTCGCACGCTCCTTCCTCGGGCAGGTGATGACCTCGAGCCCGTGCGCCGCGTGCCACGGCTTCGGCACGGTCATCCCTGAGCCCTGCACCGAGTGCTCGGGGGAGGGGCGGGTGCGCAGCCGTCGCACCCTGAGCGTGGACGTCCCGGCCGGGGTCGACACGGGTACCCGCATCAAGCTCACCGGGCAGGGCGAGGTCGGCCCCGCAGGTGGACCGGCCGGTGACGTGTACCTCGAGATCCGCGAGAAGCGGCACGAGACCTTCGTGCGCCGTGGCGACGACCTGCACTGCACCCTCGAGATCCCGATGACCGCCGCCGCCCTCGGCACGGTCGTCCAGCTCGAGACCCTGGACGGTTCACGGGACATCGACGTGCGCCCGGGGACGCAGCCCGACCAGGTCATCGTCGAGCGCGGCCTCGGCGTGGGTCACCTGCACGTCGGCGGTCGCGGTGACCTGCACGTGCACGTCGACGTCCAGGTGCCGACCGGTCTGGACGCCGAGCAGGAGCGGCTGCTGCGAGAGCTCGCCGCGCTGCGCGACGAGGAGCGGCCGGCCTCACGGCTGTCGCCGGCCCACCCGGGGGTGTTCTCCAAGCTGCGCGACAGGCTCGCGGGCCGGTGAGCGCACCGGTCTTCCTCGACGAGCCGGGGAGCCTGGACGAGTACGCCGCAGGCTCGACGTACCTGCTGTGCGGGACCGAGGGGCGTCACGCCGGGGTCGTGCAGCGGCGTGGGCCGGGCGAGCGGATCGACGTGGTCGACGGCGCCGGGGTCCGGCTGCGTTGTCAGATCCGCGCCGTGGCGGCGGGGGAGCTCGAGCTCGACGTGGTCGAGCGGGTCGTCGAACCGGCCCCCGAGGTCCGCCTCGTCCTGGTCCAGGCCCTCGCGAAGGGGCAGCGGGACGAGATGGCCGTCGAGTCCGCGACCGAGATCGGTGTCGACGCCGTGGTGCCGTGGCAGGCCGACCGCTCGATCGTCGTCTGGCGGGGGGACCGCGTGGCGAAGAACCGCGCGCGCTGGGCCGCGTGCCTGCGGGCCGCGGCCAAGCAGTCCCGCCGGGCGCGGGTCCCCGACCTCGTCCCCGCCCAGGACGGTCCGGGCCTCCTCCGGCTCGTGAGAGAGGTCGTCGCCGAGGGCGGTGCCGCCCTCGTGCTGGACCAGGCGGGCTCGGTGCCCGTCGCAGAGGTTCCGCTGCCCTCGGTCAGGGGTGCGCGGGTGCTCGTGGTCGTGGGTCCCGAGGGCGGGATCAGCGAGCGAGAGGTCTCGTCCCTGGGCGAGGCCGGGGCTCGGATCGTCCGTCTGGGCCCGCACGTGCTGCGCAGCTCGACCGCAGGGCCCGTGGCGGTCGCGGTGCTCGCGCAGCGGTTGGGCCGGTGGACCTGAGCGCGGTCACTCCACGGTGAACGTGACCTCGACCAGGTTGATGAAGGGGCCGGCCTCGCCCTCGCCGTCGGAGGCGTTCGGCTCCCACACCTGCACGGTGTAGGTGCCTGGGTCGAGGGTCAGCGCGATCTCCCAGGGCCCGATCTCGCCGTTGGCCCCGGCCATGGTGTAGCCGATCTCGCCGACGACCTCCTCGGTGCCGGTCCGGAGCACGTGGTAGTTGAGGTTCGCCTCGAAGGCGGTCCCCTCGCCGCTCACGGTCACGTCGGGACCGGTCAGGACCGCGCCCGGGGCCGGTTCGAGGATCGAGTTGTCGCCGTTGGTGAGGGTGTTCGCGCCCTCCTCGGCGCTCGGCTCCGGCGCGGACCCGCTCGGCTCGGGGGTCGGGTCGGGGCTCTGGGCCGGCTCCTCGGTGGCCGTCGGGGGGACGGGCTCGGAGGGGGCGACCTCCTCCGAGCCCGTCTGGCAGGCGGCCAGCAGCAGCACCACGGCCCCGCCGGTCACCAGGGCACGCAGCGCGCGGGGCCGGGCAGGAGCCACGTCAGCCTCCGTTCTCCCGGCCGCGGCCGGAGGTGGTAGGTCGCCATCGTCGCAGGCCCACGTCGGGCCAGGGCACTACCCTGGCGGCATGTCGTCGAACGAGAGCGCCCCGCTCACCGCCCCGGACTGCCTGTTCTGCCGGATCGTGGCGGGGGCCGTCCCGGCGACGGTCGTGGCCCAGAGCTCGGCGGCTGTCGCGTTCCGGGACATCGACCCGCAGGCTCCCCTGCACGTCCTGGTGGTGCCACGAGACCACCACGCCGACGTCGCCCAGCTCGCCGCGGCCGACCCCGCGCTGCTGGCCCAGGTGGTCTCCCTGGCCGAGCAGGTCGCCTCGGACGAGTCCAGCGGTCAGTTCAGGCTCGTGTTCAACACCGGTCCGAGCGCCGGGCAGTCGGTCTTCCACGTCCACGCGCACGTGCTCGGTGGCGTCGAGCTCGGACGGATCAACGCGTGAGCGAGGGATCAGCAGCGCGACGCCCGGCCGCCCGCACCCGCGTCGAGCACCGCATCGTGGTGCCCTCCCACCTGCCTGCGGTCGCCCTCCTCGGCCCGGGCGACGAGGTGCTGCGGGCCGTCGAGCGGGGCTTCCCGTCCGTGAGGGTCCACGCCCGGGGGGACGAGATCACCCTCGACGGCCCTCCCGCCGAGGTCGCCCTCGTGGCCCGGCTCCTGGACGAGCTCCTCGAGGTGGCCACGAGCGGTACCCAGCTCTCGGCCGACGTCGTGGAGCGTTCGGTCGCGATGCTCACCGCGGCGACGGCGAGCAGCCCGGCCGAGGTGCTCACCCAGAACATCTTGTCGAGCCGCGGGCGGACCATCCGCCCCAAGACCGTCGGGCAGAAGGCGTACGTCGACGCGATCGACCGGCACACGGTGACCTTCGGCATCGGTCCGGCCGGCACCGGCAAGACGTACCTCGCGATGGCCAAGGCGGTGCAGGCGCTCCAGGCCAAGCAGGTGAACCGGATCGTGCTGACCCGGCCGGCCGTCGAGGCCGGTGAGCGGCTCGGCTTCCTGCCGGGGAGCCTGAGCGACAAGATCGACCCGTACCTGAGACCCCTCTACGACGCCCTGCACGACATGGTCGACCCGGACTCGATCCCTCGTCTCATGGAGGCGGGGACGGTCGAGGTGGCCCCGCTGGCGTACATGCGCGGCCGCACGCTCAACGACGCCTTCATCATCCTCGACGAGGCTCAGAACACCTCGACCGAGCAGATGAAGATGTTCCTGACCCGCCTCGGCTTCGGCTCGACCATGGTGGTCACCGGGGACGTCACGCAGGTCGACCTGCCGGGCGGGACCATCTCGGGGCTCCGGGTCGTCGAGGACATCCTCGGCACGGTCGAGGACGTCGAGTTCTGCCGCCTGACCTCGGCTGACGTGGTCCGCCACCGCCTGGTCGGCGACATCATCGACGCCTACGCGACGTGGGACGAGCAGCGTGCGTCAGGACCAGGGAGGGCGCGATGAGCATCGAGGTCAACAACGAGTCAGGGTTCGCGGTCGACGAGGCCGAGTTCGCCGCCCTGGGTCGGCACGTCCTGGACGCGATGCACGTGCACCCGCAGACCGAGCTCTCGATCCTGCTGGTCGGCACCGAGGTCATGACCGAGCTCCACGTGCAGTGGATGGACGAGCCCGGCCCCACGGACGTGCTCTCGTTCCCGATGGACGAGCTGCGCCCCGGGACGGACGGCGACCCGACCCCCGCCGGCCTGCTCGGCGACGTCGTGCTGTGCCCGGAGGTCGCGGCCGCCCAGGCCCGCGCCGCGGGTCACTCGACCGCCGAGGAGCTCCTGCTCCTGACCACCCACGGCATCCTGCACCTGCTCGGCTACGACCACGCGGAGCCCGAGGAGGAGAAGGAGATGTTCGCGCTGCAGCGCCAGCTCCTGCTGACCTTCCTCGCCGGGCGATGACCGCGGGCCGCCCCGCCCCCACGCGTACACCACCACCAGACCCCCGAGGAGCCCTCTGATGACGGGCACGCCCCCACCGTTCCGCTCCGGCTTCGTCTGCGTCGTCGGCCGCCCCAACGCGGGCAAGTCCACGCTGACGAACGCGATCGTCGGGCAGAAGGTCGCGATCACCTCGGGCCGGCCGCAGACGACGCGGCACGTCGTGCGAGGCATCGTGCACCGCCCCGACGCGCAGGTGGTCCTCGTCGACACCCCCGGGCTGCACCGTCCGCGGACCCTGCTCGGCGAGCGGCTCAACGACCTGGTGCGCGACACCCTGAGCGAGGTCGACGCCGTGGTGTTCTGCCTCCCCTCCGACCAGCGCGTCGGGCCGGGGGACCGCTACATCGCCCAGCAGCTGACCGCCCTGGCCGAGAGCCGTGCGGCGACCCCCGTGGTGGCGGTCGCGACCAAGTCCGACCTGGTCCCCAAGGGGCGCCTGGCCGAGCACCTCATGGCGATCGCCGAGCTCGGCGAGTGGGCAGACATCGTGCCGGTCAGCGCGGTCGGCGGCTACCAGGTCGACACGCTGGTCGACGTCCTCGTCGGGCACCTGCCGCCGGGGCCGGCGCTGTACCCCGACGGCGAGCTCACGGACGAGCCCGAGGCCGTGATGGTGGCCGAGCTGGTCCGCGAGGCCGCCCTCGAGGGGGTGCGCGACGAGCTGCCCCACTCCCTGGCCGTCGTCGTCGACGAGATCACCCCGCGCGAGGGCCGGGACGGCTCCGACGGCTCGCCGCCCTTCCTCGACGTCCGCGTGCACCTCTTCGTCGAGCGGGACAGCCAGAAGGCGATCATCATCGGCAAGGCCGGGTCGAGGCTCCGTGAGGTCGGCAGCCAGGCGCGGCGGGGGATCGAGGCCCTCCTCGGCGCCAAGGTCTACCTCGACCTGCACGTCAAGATCGCCAAGGACTGGCAGCGCGACCCCAAGCAGCTGCGGCGCCTGGGGTTCTGAGGGCCCCGGGTCCGGTCGAGGGGGCGGTCCTGCTCGGGTGACTGACTAGACTCCCGGGGTGCGCTACCGGATCGCTCTGTCCAGCGCGGTCGCCGTCGTGGTGCTCGGGCTCCTCGGCGCCGTGTCAGGGCCGGGCTGGGACCCGGTCCCGATGACCGAGACCGTCGACGTCGAGGGCGCCGACACCACCATCGGCGGCTCCGAGGGCACGCAGCCCGTCGGCACCTACGAGGTCGCGACCTCGATCGTCTCGGTCGAGCTCTCCGGGGTCGAGGTCGAGGCGAGGGTCAGCGAGCCGCTCGGCGCCCCGGGCCTGCGGCCGGGGGTGGTCTTCGTGCACGGCGCCGGCACCGGGCGCTACGAGCGGGCCTTCCTCGCCCAGGCGGAGGCACTGGCCTCCTCGGGGGTCGTCGCGATGGTGCCCAACAAGCGCCTGGACACGTACACCACGCGGGACCGCGACTACACCGCGATGGCCAACGACTACCTGCGCAGCGTCACGATCCTGCGCGACCTGCCCGGGGTGGACCCGGCCCGGGTCGGCGTCTACGGGGAGAGTGAAGGCGGGTGGATCGTGCCCGTCATGGCCGCCGACAACCCCGCGGTCTCCTTCGTGGTCCTCGTCGCCGCCCCCGTGGTGCCCCCGCGCCAGCAGGCTGCCTTCGCGGTCGACTCCTACCTGCGTGAGACGGGCGTGCCCGTCGAGCTGCTGCGGTCCATCCCGCGCTTCGTCGGGATGGACTTCCCCGGGGGTGGCTTCGAGTACGGGCGGTTCGACGTCACGCCCTTCCAGCAGCGGATGCGCCAGCCCGTGCTGATGGTCTACGGCACGGGGGACGCGGCCATGCCGACCGTCCAGGGGGCTCTCGAGCTGATCGAGGACCTCGAGGTCGCCGACAACGACGCCTGGACGGTGCGCTACTACGAGGGTGCCGACCACGGCATCCGGGTCGACGGCGAGCTGCTCCCGGACTTCGCACGGGATCTCAGCGCCTGGGTCCAGGCCCTGCCGGCCTCGGCGGACGCCGCACCCAAGGTCGCGGGGGCGGAGCCCTACCAGCGGTTCCTGGCCGAGCCGGTCGAGAGGCCGCGGTGGTACGCCGAGGGGGACCTCATCGTCGCCGCCCTCGTGCTGTCGCTCCTGGCCCTCCTGACCGGTCCCCTGGCGTGGCTGGTCCGGCGGCTGCGCGGTCGACGCGGTCGGACCCTCGCCGACGGCGTGCTCGGCCCGCTGGTGGCCATGGGGGCGGGGTCGGTGATCACCTTCCTCGCGCTGGTCGCGTACCTGC
The DNA here is from genome assembly GCF_017565425.1 of Actinotalea soli. Lineage (GTDB taxonomy): Bacteria > Actinomycetota > Actinomycetes > Actinomycetales > Cellulomonadaceae > Actinotalea > Actinotalea soli. Next base: position 567,507 of record NZ_JAGEMK010000001.1, on the reverse strand, counting down.
TGGTCGTCGCCAACATGGCCCAGAACTACCGGTCGAGCACCTTCGTGGTGCAGGGCGGCTGGCTCGGGCTGCGGATGCTGGGGATCGCGACCGTGGTGGCCGGCGTGGTGCTGATCTACCGGATCCTCGACGGCCGACGGCGGGGCTCGGAGTCCGCCGCGCAGACGCTCGCGGGGGAGTGGACCCTGGCCGGCACCGTCGTCGGCTCGGTCCTGCTGCTGCTCTCGCTGGCCTACTGGGGGGTCTTCCCGAGCCTGTGGTGAGACGCCTGTGCTGAGACGGCGGGGGCCAGATCCCGGGGCGAGGCGCTAGAGTGTCTGCCGTGCGCGTGACCGTGCAGCCTGGGCTGCTCCTTCGTCGCCGCGACGAGGTCTGACGGACCGGTCCCTCGTCGCGGTGGTCGGTGTGCCGGTCAGCCCCCCGACTCCCGCCACGAAGGACGTCCCATGAGCTCCGTAGCACCCCAGAACCAGCAGAACCCCGCCCGGCCGTCGTCGGCCCGGCCGTACGCCGAGCGCAACGCGCAGCGCCCGTCACCCATGCCGGTGCACAAGTACCGACCCTTCCACGAGCAGATCCGCGTGGACCTCCCCGACCGCACCTGGCCCTCACGTCGCATGGAGCAGGCCCCCCGCTGGTGCGCGGTGGACCTGCGGGACGGCAACCAGGCCCTGATCGAGCCGATGAGCCCCGACCGCAAGCTCCAGATGTTCGAGCTGCTCGTCTCGATGGGCTACAAGGAGATCGAGGTCGGCTTCCCGTCGGCCTCGCAGACCGACTTCGACTTCGTCCGGATGCTGATCGAGACCGACCGCATCCCCGACGACGTCGTCATCCAGGTCCTGACGCAGTCCCGCGAGCACCTCATCGAGCGGACCTACGAGGCGATCGCCGGGGCGAAGCAGGCGATCGTCCACCTGTACAACTCGACCTCGGTCCTGCAGCGCGAGGTCGTGTTCCGCTCCGACGAGGACGGCATCGTCGACATCGCCCTCGAGGGCGCCCGGCTGTGCCGCAAGTTCGAGGAGACCATCCCCGAGACCGAGGTCTACTACGAGTACTCGCCCGAGTCGTACACCGGGACCGAGCTCGAGTTCGCCGTGCGGATCTGCAACGCGGTGCTGGACGTCCTCGAGCCGACCCCCGAGCGCAAGGTCATCATCAACCTGCCCGCCACGGTCGAGATGGCCACGCCCAACGTCTACGCGGACTCGATCGAGTGGATGAGCCGGCACCTGAACCACCGTGAGAGCGTCGTGCTGTCCCTGCACCCCCACAACGACCGCGGCACGGGGGTCGCTGCCGCCGAGCTGGGCTACCTGGCGGGGGCCGACCGCATCGAGGGATGTCTCTTCGGCAACGGCGAGCGGACCGGCAACGTGTGCCTGGTGACCCTGGGCATGAACCTGGCGAGCCAGGGCATCGACCCGCAGATCGACTTCTCGGACATCGACCGCGTTCGTCGCACGGTCGAGCACTGCAACCAGCTCCCGGTCGGCGAACGTCACCCGTACGGAGGAGACCTGGTCTTCACGGCCTTCTCGGGCTCGCACCAGGACGCCATCAAGAAGGGTCTCGACGCGATGGCGGCCCGGGCCTCCGCCACCGGGGTCCCGGTCGACGAGCTGACCTGGGCCGTGCCGTACCTGCCGATCGACCCGAAGGACGTCGGTCGCAGCTACGAGGCCGTGATCCGCGTGAACTCGCAGTCCGGCAAGGGCGGGATGGCCTACCTGCTGCGCACCGAGCGCAACCTGGACCTGCCGCGCCGCCTCCAGATCGAGTTCTCCCACGCGGTCCAGCGGCACACCGACGAGCACGGGCAGGAGGTCACGGCCGAGCACCTCTGGCGCCTGTTCTCCGACGAGTACCTGCCGGTCGAGCCCGACAGCGGCCTCGCGCCCTGGGGCCGCTTCGACCTGCGCGGCAGCCGCACCATCAGCAGTGAGGACGGGCCCGACCGGCTGTCGATCGACGTGGTCGACCACGGCACGCCCCGCACCCTCGAAGGTGAGGGCAACGGCCCGATCGACGCCTTCGTGCACGCGCTGGCGAGCGTGGGTCAGCAGGTGGAGGTCCTCGACTACGCCGAGCATGCGCTCTCGACCGGGGGAGACGCGGTGGCCGCCGCCTACGTCGAGTGCGCGGTGGGGGACGAGGTCCTGTGGGGGGCTGGTATCGACCCCTCCATCACCACGGCCTCGTTCAAGGCGATCATCTCGGCCGTGAACCGGGCGCTGCGCTGAGCGCCTCCCACCACGGTGGCCCTCGGGGAGGGATGATGCTCGGGTGAGCCTGTACCGAGACGAGGCCGTCGTGCTCCGCGCCCAGAAGCTGGGCGAGGCCGACCGCATCGTCACCCTCCTGACCCGTCACCACGGGAAGGTGCGTGCGGTCGGCAAGGGCGTGCGGCGGACGTCGTCGCGCTTCGGCTCGCGGCTCGAACCCTTCATGCTGATCGACGTCCAGCTCTACACCGGTCGCAGTCTCGACGTCGTGACGCAGGTCGAGACCCTGGGTTCCTTCGCTCAGGTGATCGGCCGGGACTACGGGCTGTACACGGCCGGGGCGGCCATGCTCGAGACCGCCGACCGGTTGGTCGAGGCCGAGCACGAGCCGTCGGTGCAGCAGTTCGTCCTGCTCGCCTCGGCCCTGCGGTCCCTGGCGGGGCGTGAGCACGCCGCCGGGCTCGTGCTGGACGCCTACCTGCTGCGCGCCCTCGCGGTGGCGGGCTGGGCGCCGTCCTTCATCGACTGCGCTCGGTGCGGGGCCGAGGGCCCGCACCGCTCCTTCGCGGTGGGATCGGGCGGGGCGGTCTGCTCGGCCTGCCGACCGCCGGGAGCGGCCTCGCCCGCCCCCGAGACCCTCGTGCTCCTGGCTGCTCTGCTGAGCGGGACCTGGGAGGTCGCCGACGCGAGCGACGAGAGGCACCGTCGGGAGGGCAACGGCCTGGTCGCGGCCTTCCTGCAGTTCCATCTCGAGCGCGGCCTGCGCTCCCTGCGCATGGTGGAGAGGGTCTGATGGCCGAGCGGCGACGAGGCAGGGCCGCGGGGCGTGGCGCTGCCGAGCCCCACGTGGTCGTCCCACCCCCACCGCACCCGTCGGGGGAGACGCCGCCCGACGTGCCGCGCGAGCTGGTCCCTCAGCACGTGGCGATCGTGATGGACGGCAACGGCCGGTGGGCCAACGCCCGGGGGCTGCCCCGGACCGAGGGCCATGCCGCAGGTGAGGCCGCGCTGCTGGACGTGGTCGCCGGGGCGATCGAGATCGGGGTCCGGCACGTCTCGGCCTACGCCTTCTCGACCGAGAACTGGTCCAGGTCCCCCGAGGAGGTCCGCTTCCTCATGGGGTTCAACCGTGACGTGCTACGACGTCAGCGGGACACCATGCACGCGTGGGGCGTCCGGGTGCGCTGGGCAGGTCGTCGGCCTCGCCTGTGGCGGTCGGTCATCAACGAGCTCGAGACCGCCGAGGACCTCACGCGCGACAACGACGTGTGCACCCTGACCATGTGCGTCAACTACGGGGGCCGCGCCGAGATCGCCGACGCCGCACGGGAGATCGCCCGTGAGGTCGCCGCCGGCCGTCTCTCGGCCGAGCGGGTCGACGAGCGAGCCATCGCGCGGCACCTCGACGAGCCCGACCTGCCGGACGTCGACCTCTTCATGCGCACCTCGGGCGAGCAGCGCATCTCGAACTTCATGATCTGGCAGGCCGCGTACGCCGAGCTGGTCTTCCTCGAGGAGTACTGGCCGGACGTCGACCGGCGCCACCTGTGGCGCGCGGTCGAGACCTACGCTCGCCGGGACCGCCGGTACGGCGGGGCGGTCGACCGCGCGAGCCGCTGAGCCTCAGCTGCTCGCCGTCACGGGGCCGCTGGTGGCACCGGGCTGGGCGCGCTCAGCTCCTCGACCTCGTCGCGCAGCTCCCGGGATCGACGGTGCCGCAGCACGAGCGCAGCGCCCACCAGAAGGACGAGGAGCACCCCGACGGCCAGGGCCCAGGGTGAGCGGGCGAGGAGGGCGGCGCCCGCCTCGAAGGCAGCGAGGCCGCCCACGGTGTAGATGAGGGCCCAGGCCAGGCATCCGGGCACCATCGCGACCGTGTAGCGCACCCAGCGGATCCGCAGGAAGCCCGCGGCCGCGTTGACGGTGGTCTGGAAGCCCACCGTCAGGAAGGAGAGCGGGATGACCGGCAGACCCCACCGGTCGATGGCGTCCACGGCCCGCGTCATGCGCGGTCCGGACATCGCGGCGGACCACCGTGACCGGAGGGCTCCGGCGGCGATGGCACGGCCCAGCCAGTAGGTGCCCTGCGCCCGGCAGAAGACCACGACCAGGAGGAACCCGTAGACCAGGGCGAACGGACCCTCCCGGATCCACGCCGGCACTCAGGGCCCCTCGGCGGCGCAGCGCGCGCAGGTCCCCGTGAGCTCGATGGTGTGCTCGATCTCGGTGAAGCCGTGAGCGGCGCCCACCTGGGCGGCCCAGGTCTCGACCGTCGGTCCGTCGATCTCGACGGTCGCCCCGCAGCGGCGGCACACGAGGTGGTGGTGGTGCTCGCGGCGCTCGCACCGCCGGTAGAGCGCCTCGCCGTCACCGGTGCGCAGCACGTCGACCTCGCCGCCGTCGGCGAGGGACTGCAGCGTCCGGTACACGGTGGCGAGCCCGATGCCGTTGCCCTGCCCGCGGAGGAGCTCGTGGAGCTGCTGCGCACTGCGGAAGTCCTCGACATCGGCGAGCAGCTCCGTCACGGCCGACCGTTGACGGGTCATGCGCTGCATCATCGTCCTCCTGTGCTGATCACCGGTCCGACGCGATGAGCCTCACCGCGGGGCGAGGTGGACGTCGTCCGCGACCTGCGGGTGCGGGTCGTGGGGGCTGCGGCGGCGCATCACCCCGATCAGGCTCCCGCCGACCGCGACCACGGCGTACACCGCGATCGCGAGGACCACGATCATGGCCCCCGGAGAGACATCCTGCCAGTAGGTGATCGACAGCCCGCTCACGCAGACCACGACGCCCAGCCCCATGGCTGTAGCCATCGTACGGCGGAACGAGGAGGTCACGAGCTGCGCGACCGCGACGGGCACGATCATGAGTGCGCTCACCAGGAGCAGCCCCACCACCCTCATGGCCACGGTGACCGTCAGGGCCGCGATCACGGCGATGGTGATGTTGAGCGCTCGGACCGGCAGGCCCGCGGCGCGGGCGAACTCCTCGTCGTGGCAGATGGCGAACAGCGCGGTCCGCAGCCCGACCCCAACGAGCAGCACCAGGGCCGAGAGCACGACGGTCAGCCACACGTCCCCAGTGGTCACGGTCGAGATGGACCCGAAGAGGTAGGCCATGAGGTTGGCGCTGGTCCCGCCGGCCTGGGAGATGATCAGCACACCGCCGGCGATGCCGCCGTAGAAGAGCAGGGCCAGGGCGACGTCGCCGCTCGTACGGCCGCGCTCCCGCACCAGCTCGATCGCGACGGCGCCGATGATGGCTGCGACGACTGCTCCCGGGACGGCCAGGGCGTCGCTCTCGGTGAGTCCCATCACGTTGCCCACGAGCCATCCGATGGCCACCCCCGTGAGGGCGACGTGCCCGATGCCGTCCCCCAGGAGGGAGAGTCGGCGCTGGACCAGGTAGGTCCCGATCACCGGTGCCGCCAGCCCGACCAGGAGAGCCGCGATCAGGGCGCGCTGCATGAGGGGGTCGGCCAGCATCCCGGCCACCTCGTCGACCATCACGGCCTCCACCGGACCGACGGGGCGAGCCCGTGGGTCTCGTCGGTCTGGTCGCGGTCCCCGGCGTGGGGGTGGATGTGGTCGTGGTCGGCCCCGGCGTGCTCGCCGCGAGCCGGAGGCGGCGCACCGTCGTGCACGACGGAACCGTGCCGGAGCACCACGGCTCGCTGCACGAGGGGCGTGAGGGCCCCGAGCTCGTGCAGCACCACCAGGATCGTCGTGCCACGGTCGGAGAGATCGCGCAGCGCCCCGGCGAAAGCGTCCTGGCTCGGCAGGTCGACCCCGGCGACGGGCTCGTCGAGGACGAGCAGCTCGGGCCGGCGCACCAGGGCGCGGGCGATGAGCACCCGCTGCTGCTGCCCGCCGGACAGGTCGCGCACGGCGTCGTCGGCCCGGTCAGCCAGCCCGACGCCCTCGAGAGCGGCCTGGGCGCGGGAGCGGGCGTCGCGCGGGGGCAGCAGACGCCGGCCGTGGATGGTCCCGGACATCACGACCTCGGCCGCCGTGGAGGGCACGCCGGTCGCGGCCGTGGTCCGCTGGGGGACGTAGCCGATCCTCTGCCAGGCCACCGACCGTCCGAGCGGCTTGCCGAGCAGCTCGACGGTGCCTCGCTCGCGCGGGACGACCCCGACCAGGGCGCGGATCAGGGTCGACTTGCCCGACCCGTTGGCTCCGAGGAGGCCGACGACCTCACCGTGGTCCACGGTGAGGTCGACCCCGTGCAGGATCGTCGCGCCGCCGAGGCTCACCTCCAGGTCGCGGGCGAGGACGGCAGCGGTCATGCGCAGCCGAGGCCTGTGCGCAGTGCCTCGAGGTTGTTCTCCATGGCCCCACGGTAATCCGTGGCGTCGTCGACCTGGCTCTCGACCGGGTCCAGGACGTCGGTCTCGATCCCGAGGTCCGCGGCGAGGGTCTCGGCCACCTTCGGGTTGACCAGGCTCTCGGTGAAGATCGTCGTCACGCCGTGCTCCTCGACGACGGCGCGGATCGCACGCAGGCGGGCAGGGGAGGGCTCGGACTCAGGGTCCAGCCCCGAGATCCCGACCTGCTCGAGGCCGTAGCGCTCGGCCAGGAAGCCGTAGGCCTCGTGGGCCGCGACGATGACGTCACGGTCGCACTGGGCGAGCCCGTCGGCCATGACGGTGTCGAGGTCGGTCAGGTCGCGCTCGAGGGCGTCAGCCCGCTCCGCGAACTCCTCGGCGAGCTCGGGTCGCGCCTCGCCCAAGAGGTCCGCGAGGTCCTGGCCGACGGCCGCGAGCAGGGTCGGGTCGAGCCAGAAGTGCGGGTCCTCGCCGTGCTCGTGGTCGTGGTCGTGCCCGTCGTCCTCGGCGTGGTCGTCCTCGTGGGCGTGGTCGTCCTCGCCCTCGTGAGCGTGGCCGTCGTGGGCGTGGTCGTCCTCGCCGTCGTGGGCATGGTCGTCGTCGGCGTGCTCGTCCTCGTGGGCGTGGTCGTCCTCCTCATGGACCTCCGCCTCGGCGTGCTCCTCCGCGGGCTCCATGTGGGCGGCCACGGCCTCGGTGGTGGCCGCGTCGAGGACCAGCGCGGGCTCGCGGGCGGCGATCGCCTCGTCCACCGAGGGCTGGAAGCCCGACAGGTACGCCACGACGTCCGCGTCCCCGATCTCGCGGACCTGACGCGGGGACAGCTCGAGGTCGTGCGGGTCGATCCCGGGCGGCGTCGCGCTGAGCACCTCGACCGCGTCCCCGCCGATCTGCTCGGCCACGTACTGGAGCGGGTAGAACGAGGCGAGGACCGTGAGGGTCGCGTCCGTCTCCTCCTGCGCGGCGGGGGCCTCGGTGCTGCCCCCGCACGCGGTGAGGGCGAGGGCCCCGGCCACGGCGGCCCCGACGACGGCGGCGCGGCGGCCGTGGACGGATCGGGGCAGGGAGGAGCGACGCTGGGGGGGCATGAGGATCATTCTCAGGAGTCGTGATAACCGTTGTCAAACGCTGGTAGCCCGGACGCAGGTAGCCTGACCTGATGCCTGCGCGCCCCGGCGCGCCAGGAGTCCCGTCCGCACGAGCCACGTGCGGACCCGCCGACACCAGGAGTGATCCCGTGGCCGCCAGCTCGTCCCGCCTCGACGCCGTGACCAACCTCGCCAAGCGCCGGGGGTTCGTGTTCCCGTCGGGGGAGATCTACGGCGGAACCCGCTCGGCATGGGACTACGGCCCCCTGGGCGTCGAGCTCAAGGAGAACATCAAGCGGCAGTGGTGGCGCTCGATGGTGACCAGCCGTGATGACATCGTCGGTCTGGACTCCTCGGTGATCCTGCCGCGCCAGGTCTGGGTCGCCTCGGGCCACGTCGGCGTGTTCACCGACCCGCTCACCGAGTGCCTCAGCTGCCACAAGCGGTTCCGCGAGGACCAGATGCTCGAGGAGTTCGAGGAGAAGAAGGGGCGCGCCCCTGAAAACGGCCTGGGGGACATCGCGTGCCCCAACTGCGGCACCCGCGGGCAGTGGACCGAGCCCCGGGACTTCAACATGATGCTCAAGACGCACCTCGGACCCGTCGAGGACGAGTCGGGCCTGCACTACCTGCGCCCCGAGACGGCCCAGGGCATCTTCGTGAACTTCGCCAACGTGATGACCACCGCGCGCCGCAAGCCACCCTTCGGCATCGGGCAGATCGGCAAGTCCTTCCGGAACGAGATCACCCCGGGCAACTTCATCTTCCGCACGCGCGAGTTCGAGCAGATGGAGATGGAGTTCTTCGTCGAGCCCGGGACCGACGCGGAGTGGCACCAGTACTGGATCGACGCGCGGACGGACTGGTACGTCGACCTCGGCCTGTCCCGCGACAACCTGCGGCTCTACGAGCACCCGGCCGAGAAGCTCTCGCACTACTCGACCCGCACGGTCGACATCGAGTACCGCTTCGGCTTCACCGGCAGCGAGTGGGGCGAGCTCGAGGGCATCGCGAACCGCACCGACTTCGACCTCAAGACGCACAGCGAGCACTCTGGCCAGGACCTGTCCTACTTCGACCAGGCCAAGAACGAGCGCTGGGTCCCCTACGTCATCGAGCCGGCAGCCGGCCTGACCCGTTCGCTGATGGCCTTCCTGTGCGAGGCCTACGCCGAGGACGAGGCGCCCAACGCCAAGGGCGGGGTGGACAAGCGCACCGTGCTGCGGCTGGACCCCCGCCTGGCGCCGGTCAAGGCAGCGGTGCTGCCCCTCTCGCGCCACGAGGACCTGTCGCCCGTGGCCCGCAACCTCGCGGCCGAGCTGCGCAAGGCCTGGAACGTCGACTTCGACGACGCGGGAGCCATCGGGCGTCGCTACCGGCGCCAGGACGAGATCGGCACGCCGTTCTGCGTGACGGTCGACTTCGTCAGCCTCGAGGACCAGGCCGTCACGATCCGTTCGCGGGACACCATGTCCCAGGAGCGGGTCGCCCTCGACCAGGTCGCGGCCTACCTGGGTGCTCGGCTGCTGGGCGCCTGACCCCCGCACGTTCCGGTCCGGGTGAGGGGACGCCGATGAGCCACGGCCACACGCACGGACCCGCTCCCCGGGCGACCCCTCGGGTGCGGCTCGTGCTCACCCTCGCGGTGGTCCCTGCCCTGCTCGTCACAGTCCTGGGCCTGGTCCTCCTCTGGCCCGGTGCCCAGGACCGAGTCGACAAGGTGCCCACGGTCGACGAGGAGGGCTCGTACCTGCAGACCGAGGTGCTGCGGGTGCTGCCGGAGGCCGGGCTGCTCGAGGTCGAGGTCGACGGCCTCGAGCTCGCCTACGTCCCGCCCGAGGCGATCGCCGGGGGGATCGCGGCCGGGGACGAGGTCCGGCTGCTGGCCCTCGAGGCCACCCAGGGCGACGGGGTGCCCTACGTGTACGTCGACCACGTGCGGGACCTGCCCCTGGGCCTCCTGGCCGTGGTCTACGCCGGGATGGTGGTCCTCGTCGCACGGTGGCGGGGCCTGGCGGCCCTCGTGGGCCTGGGCCTGTCCCTGGCCCTGATCGCGGGCTTCACCCTGCCGGCGCTCCTGGCCGGCTACCCCGCTCTGCCGGTGGGGCTGGTCACGGCCTCGGCTGCCCTGTTCGTCACTCTCTACCTGGCCCACGGGCTGAGCGCCCGGACCACGACGGCCCTCCTGGGCACCCTGCTCGGCCTCGCCCTCACCGCGGTGCTGGCCGGGTGGGCCACGGGGGCCGCCCACCTCACGGGCATGACGGGGGAGGACTCCCTCGTGCTGCCCTCCTACGCCCCCGACATGGACCTGCGCGGCGTGGTCCTCTGCGGGATCATCCTCGCGGGGCTGGGCGTCCTGAACGACGTGACCATCACCCAGGCCTCGGCCGTGTGGGAGCTGCGCACCCTGGCGCCGGACCTGAGCCGGGTCGACCTGTTCCGCCGCGGCATGCGCATCGGCCGGGACCACATCGCCTCGACCGTCTACACGATCGCCTTCGCCTACGTCGGTGCTGCCCTTCCCGTGATGCTCCTCGTCAGCCTGTACGACCAGTCCCTCGCGTCCACCCTGACCGCAGGGGAGATCGCCGAGGAGGTGGTACGGACCCTGGTCGGGTCGATCGGGCTGGTGGCCGCGATCCCGCTCACCACGGCCATCGCCGCGGTGGTGGTCACTGCGGGGCCGGCGCCACGTGCCGATGACCACCCTGCTCGCCAGGAGCCAGCGCTGCCTGGGTCGTGACGACGAGGGCCGCGATGGCCGTCGTCAGCGGGATCGCCAGGACCAGGCCGATCGACCCGACGAGGGTGCGGGCGATCTCCTCGGCGAACTCTCCGCTGCCGAGGGTCTGCGCCAGGGGCATCTGGTACACCTGCAGCAGCAGAAGGATCGGCAGGGCGGCCCCCGCGTAGGCGAAGGCGATGGTGTAGACGGTCGAGGCGATGTGGTCCCGACCGATCCGCATGCCGCCGGCGAAGAGCTCGCGCCGGGAGGACGTCGGGTCTGCCGCTCGCAGCTCCCACACGGCCGAGGCCTGGGTGATCGTCACGTCGTTGAGCACCCCGAGCCCCGCGAGCACGACGCCGCACAGGAAGAGGCCGCGCAGGGCGGTCCCGTCGAGCTGCCCGGTCAGCATCGCGAGCCGGTAGCTCTCCTCGGTCGAGATGCCGGTGAGGTGTGCGGCCCGCGCTGCGACCGCGCCGAGCAGCGCGGTCACCGCGAGCCCCGCCATGGTGCCGAGCAGCGCCGTCGTCGTCCTGCGGGAGAAGCCGTGCGCGAGGTAGAGCACGACGAACATGATGGCTGAGGAGCCCACCAGGCCGACGACGAGCGGGTCACCGCCCTCGAGCAGCGCGGGGAGCATGAAGGTCGCGATGAGGCCGAAGGCGATCGCCAGGCCGACCAGGGCGCGGAACCCGCGCATCCCGGCGACGAGGACCACGACGATCGCGAAGGCCCCGGCCAGGGTCGTCAGGGGCAGGGTGCGCGCGTAGTCGTGCCAGGCCCAGACCTCGGGCTCGGTCGCGGTCTCGAGGTACCGGGCCAGGACGACCGTCGTCCCTGCCGGGACCTCGTCGGCGCGCACGGTCGCCGGGGACCACACCTCGACGACCTCCCCCTCGGCCTCGGAGGAGGTGACCACCGCCGTGACGAGCGTGCAGGTCACCTCGCGCGGGATCGAGCCGTCGGGCAGGCGGTCCTCGTTCTCACCCGCGCAGGCGGTGTCCTCGGCCTGCTGGACGCGAGCGGTCGGGTACTCGGTGTCGACGGCGACGACGCCGGTCTGCGGCGCGGACCCTGAGGGCCACAGCAGCCCGAGGCCGACCACGGTCGCGACGGCGAGCGGCACCAGGATCGCGGCGAGGACGACGGACGTGCGGCGGGAGCGGTCGGCGGGGGGCAGGTGCACGTCGAGGATCATCCCCGCCGCGACCGTGCGGGTCCAGCGAGGGTGGGATGATCCTCGGATGACACCGACGACCTCCTCCGTGCTGCCTGCGCTGCGCATCGGGCCGTTGACCGTCCAGACCCCCGTGGTCCTCGCGCCCATGGCCGGGGTGACCAACCGGGCCTTCCGCCGGCTGTGCCGCGAGCACGGAGCGGGCCTCTACGTCGCCGAGATGGTCACCTCCCGGGCCCTGGTCGAGCGGACGCCCGAGTCGATGCGCATCATCCGCCACGACGAGGACGAGCGGCCGCGGTCGGTCCAGGTCTACGGCGTGGACCCCGCCACCGTGGGTGCCGCGGTGCGGGTGCTGGCCGAGGAAGACCGCGCCGACCACGTCGACCTCAACTTCGGGTGCCCGGTCCCCAAGGTGACCCGCAAGGGCGGTGGCGCCGTGCTGCCCTGGAAGCGGGACCTCTTCGCCGCGATCGTCGGAGCGGCTGTGGACGCGGCCGCGCCCCACGGGGTGCCGGTCACCGTCAAGATGCGCAAGGGGATCGACGAGGACCACCTGACGTACCTCGAGGCGGGGCTCAGGGCCCAGGACGCAGGGGTCGCCGCCGTGGCCCTGCACGCCCGGACGGCCGCCGACTACTACTCGGGCACCGCCGACTGGGAGGCCATCGCACGTCTCAAGGAGACCGTCACCGACATCCCCGTGCTCGGCAACGGCGACATCTGGTCCGCCGAGGACGCCCTCGCGATGGTCGAGCAGACGGGGTGCGACGGCGTCGTCGTCGGGCGTGGCTGCCAGGGGCGGCCGTGGCTCTTCGCCGACCTGGCCGCGGCCTTCCACGGTTCGGACGTCCGGGTGCGCCCCGGGATGCGCGAGGTCGCCTCGGCGGTGCGTCGGCACGCCGAGCTCATGGTCGAGGAGTTCGACGACGAGTCCAAGGCCCTGCGTGAGCTGCGCAAGCACATGGCCTGGTACTTCAAGGGCTACGTGGTCGGGGGGGAGCTCCGGGCCCGGTTCGGCCTCGTGGAGAGCCTCGGCCACCTCGACGACCTGCTCGCCGAGCTCGACCTCGACCAGCCCTACCCCGGGGCTGGCGCCGAGGGGCAGCGCGGGCGGGCGGGGTCGCCCAAGCGGCCGTCCCTGCCCGAGGGCTGGCTCGACTCCCGCGAGCTGAGCGAGGCCTTCGAGCGCAAGCTCCGTGAGGCCGAGCTGAGCGTCTCGGGGGGCTGAGGCGCCGTGGTGCGGGCCCGCCGCTAGCCTCGTGAGCATGACCCCACGGCGCCGCAGAGGACGCGACGACGAGGTCGAGGTGGTGCTCGACGTCGACGCCGAGGAGGCCGCCCTCGAGCCCGGCCGACCGGCGTCGCCGGGAGCCCGACGGCGGCGATGGATCACCGCGGGCGCGGTCGCAGCGCTCGCGCTCGCGGTCGGCACGGTCAACGTGGTGGACGCCCGTCGGGCCGAGGCGCGGCTCGACGCCCTGCGTGAGATGCCGGGGGTCCACGCGGGGCTCGACGAGCCGTTGCGCGAGGTCTGGCAGGCACAGGGGTGGGTCATCACCGAGACCGCCGACTCCCTGGTGCTCCTCGACGAGGCGACGGGTCGCCTGAGTGCCCTCGACCCGCACAGCGGTGGTGAGCGCTGGCACGACGAGGGCCCCGGTGAGCCGTGGCGGACCGACTGCGCCCCGACCCGGGACACCGCCGACCCCGTTCTGGTCTGCGTGCGCTTCGTGCTGCCGGGGGATCGCGGGGCCGACGGGGACCTCCGCGTGGACGGCGAGGCGAAGGCGGTACGTCTGGTCGCGCTCGACCTCGAGACCGGCGAGACCCTCCAGGAGACCGTGCTCGACGGCGAGCGCATCGTGCTCCAGCCGGTCGACGAGGACGTCGTGGTCGCCACCGGGACCGAGGACGGGTACCTCGAGGTCCGGCGGTGGCAGCCGCTCACCGGCGAGGTGACGTGGTCCTACCGGAGCGAGAGCCCCGTCCTGGGCCCTGCGGCGTCGAGCGTCAGGTCTGTCACCAGCGACCTCGAGCACCTCGAGATCCGCGGGAGCCGTACCGTGACGATCTCGCTGGAGACCGGTGAGGAGGTCGAGGCCCGTGAGCTGGACCTGGGTGCCGGTGCCGGCATGGCCTACGAGGTGCCCCTTCCCGAGGGGCGGACCTTCCTGTGGCGCGAGTCCAGCGCGCAGGACGGGTCGGGGGCCGAAGGGGTCGTGACGGCTGCCGACGGCACGGAGCTCTACACGGTCCCGGGGACGGTTGACGCCCCTGCCGTCGACGACGGCAGCGCCCCCGCGGTCCTCGCGGTGCACGCCGTGCAGGACGGCAGCCTCCTCGGCGTGGACGCCGCCACGGGTGAGCACCTCTGGGAGGCCCCGGGCTCCCGCTGGGTGCTGGCGCGGATCGACGGGAAGGTCGTGGCCGCAGGTCTCGACGCGCACGGTCAGGACATCACCTCCGCGATCGATCTGCGCACCGGGGAGGTCCTCTGGGAGGTCGGCGCCAGGGTCTCCACGGTCACCGACGGACGACGGGTCCTGGTCGTGCCCTCGGGTGGTGGCCCGCGGGTGACCGCGCTCTCGGTGGCGGACGGCTCCGAGGCGTGGAGCATCCCGCTCCCCTCGGGCCAGGGGTGGATCAGCACGGTGGGGGAGGCCGTCGTCGTGCGGACCGACGACGGGCTCGTCGGTCTCGGCTGACGGGCCGCTGCCGCGCCGACCTCCCGGGTCTCGGGCCGGGTCAGCCGCGCAACCGCGCCCACACGGTCGTGTCGGCGGGCACCAGCACGGCGTCGTCCTCGGCCAGGGGCAGGTCCTGCGAGGCGTGCAGCAGCTCGAGGTCGGCCGGGAGCCGCAGAGCCCCGGGGCCGAAGTTCGTCACCACGAGCACCTCACGGTTGACGAAGGCCAGCACCGTGCTCTCGGCGTCCGCGGGCAGGCCGTCGACCCACGCGAGGGAGCCGGTGCCCAGCGAGAACTCCCGGCGCAGCCTGAGGGCCGAGCGGTACACCTCGTAGGTCGAGCCCGGGGTGCCGCGCTGGACGTCGAGGGCGTAGCGGGCGAAGGAGTCGGGCTGGCTCAGCCAGGTCGAGCCCGTCGGCGAGAAGCCGTAACCGGGCTCCTCGGCGGCCCAGGGCAGCGGGACACGGCAGCCGTCACGTCCCCGCTCGGTGTGCTCCGAGCGCCACCAGGTCGGGTCCTGGCGCTCCTCGTCGGCGAGGGTGGTGTGCTCGGGCAGGCCGAGCTCCTCACCCTGGTAGAGGTAGGCCGAGCCGGGCAGTCCCAGCATCATCAGGGACGCGGCCCGCGCGCGGCGCAGGCCGAGCTCCTCGTCGGGCTGCGGATCTCCCGCGCCGATGCCGTTGGGCTTGGACCCCGGGATCTCCAGGCCGAGCCGGGAGGCGTGCCGCACGACGTCGTGGTTCGAGAGCACCCAGGTGGTCGGCGCACCGACCTCGTCGTTGGCCTCGAGGGAGGCGTTGACCACCGAGCGCAGCGCACGGGCGTCCCAGAGCGTGGTGAGGAAGGAGAAGTTGAAGGCCTGGTGCATCTCGTCGGGGCGCACGTAGCGCGCGAGCCGCGCGAGGGGCTCGACCCAAGCCTCGGCGACCAGGCAACGGTCGCCCTCGTACTCGGCGAGGACCTGGTTCCACGCGCGGTAGATCTCGTGGACACCCTCCTGGTCCCACATCGGACCCTGGTTCCCCGCTCCGGTCGAGCCGTCCTCCGAGCCGGCGGTGCCCTCGTGGGCGCCGTCGATCATCGAGGAGGTGCCGGTCCAGTCGGGCAGCCCCTCGGCCTTGACCATCCCGTGCGCGACGTCCACCCGGAAACCGTCCACGCCGCGGTCCAGCCAGAAGCGCAGCACCTGCTCGAACTCGGTGCGCACCTCGGGGTTGTCCCAGTCGAGGTCGGGCTGGGTCTCGTCGAACAGGTGCAGGTACCACTGCCCGGGGGTGCCGTCGGGCTCGGTGACCCGGCTCCATGCCGGCCCGCCGAAGACCGAGGTCCAGTTGTTGGGGGGCTCGGCGCCCTCGGGGCCGGTACCGTCACGGAAGACGTACCGGGCGCGCTCGGGGCTGCCCGGGTCGGCCGCCAGGGCCTGGCCGAACCACACGTGCTCGGTCGAGGTGTGGTTGGGGACGAGGTCCACGATCACCCGGATGTCCAGGGCATGAGCCTTGGTGAGCATCTCGTCGAAGTCGTCGAGGGTGCCGAAGAGCGGGTCGACGTCGCGGTAGTCGGCCACGTCGTAGCCCGCGTCGTGCTGGGGGGACCGGTAGAACGGCGAGAGCCAGACCGCGTCGACACCGAGCCGCGCCAGGTGCTTGAGCCGTCCCGTGATGCCGGGCAGGTCGCCGATGCCGTCGCCGCTCGCATCGGCGAAGGAGCGCGGGTAGATCTGGTAGATGACGGCGCTGCGCCACCACTCGGACGTCCGGGCCGATGGGGTGTGGACGAGGGTGGTCGTCGTCGAGGTGTCGGCGGGGCTCACGGGCAGGGCGGAGGGCACGACGCTCCAGTCGGTCGGGGGCGGGTGGTGGTCGGGCAGGTGGGGACGGGCCTGGGCTGCTCGTCGATCAGCGTACGACCGGGGCAGGCCCGGTCGAGCCGCGGACGATGAGCTCGGGGTGGAAGAGGAGCTCGGTGCGGGGGACCTTCGCGCCGTTGATCTCCGAGACGAGGGCGCTGACGGCGGCGCGACCCATCGGGGCCACCGGCTGCCGCACGGTGGTCAGCGGCGGGTCGGTGAAGGCGATGAGGGGGGAGTCGTCGAAGCCGACCACGGAGAGGTCCTCGGGGACCCGCAGGCCGCGGGACCGTGCCGCCCGGATCGCACCGAGGGCCATGAGGTCCGAGCCGCAGATGATCGCGGTGTGCCCCGAGTCGACGAGCTCGCCCCCGGCGGCCTGCCCGCCCTCGACCGTGAACAGGGTGGTCACGACGTGAGAGGCGGGGTCGGCCTGGCCCAGCCGCTCGAGGGCTGCGGTGAAGGCGCTGAGCTTGCGGCGCGCCGGGATGTAGCGGTCCGGGCCGATCGCGAGACCGATGCTGGAGTGCCCCAGGGAGCTGAGGTGCCGGACGGCGAGGTCGACGGCGACCGCGTCGTCGGTCGAGACCGAGGGGGCGTCGACCCCCTCGGCGAAGCCGTTCACCAGCACGATCGGCAGGCCGCGGCTGTGCAGGCGGTGGTAGCGGTCGTGGCTCGCGGCGGTGTCGGCATGGCGGCCCGAGACGAAGACGATGCCGTCGACCCCGTGCTCGATGAGCATCTCCACGTACTCGTCCTCGGTGGTGCCCCCGGGGGACTGGGTGCACAGGAGCGGGGTGTAGCCACGCTCGGAGAGGGTCGACTCGACAGCCTGGGCCAGGGCCGGGAACACCGGGTTGTCGAGCTCGGGGACGATCAGGCCGACCAGGCCCTCGGAGCGGGTGCGCAGCTTCTCGGGCCGGTCGTAGCCCAGGACGTCGAGGGCCGCGAGCACCGCGGTGCGCGTCTGGGTGGCGACCCCGGCCTTGCCGTTAAGCACGCGCGAGACGGTCGCGGTGCTGACCCCGGCCTGCTCGGCCAGGTCCTTCAGACGAGTGCGCACGTGCGGCAGCGTAGAGGACACGACACCTCCCTGGGGATGGGATCCGACATCCGCGACGGTCTCACGAAAGCGTTGCCTGAAAGTTACCGCAACGGCTTGCACGGAGGCGAACCGCGCGGTTACGGTCCTCGCCATCAGGGCCGCCGTCGGCCGGACCGACGGCGGCCGAACGGACGACTCTGTAGGGAGACCGACGATGCGACGGAGCATCCCCCTGGTCGCGCTTGCCCTGGGCACCGCGCTGACCCTGACCGCCTGCGGCGGCTCGGCCGAAGAGAACGGCGAGGAGGTCGAGACCCCCGCCGAGACGGAGGGCGAGGCCACCGGCGACGGCGGCACGCTCACCATCTGGGTCGACGAGACCCGTCAGGCCGCGGTCGAGGCCGCGGCGGCCGACTTCGAGGCCGAGACCGGCAGCACGGTCGAGACCGTGCTGAAGAACTTCGAGGACATCCGGGCGGACTTCAACGCCCAGGTGCCCACCGGGGAGGGGCCCGACATCACCGTGGGTGCTCACGACTGGCTCGGCGAGCTGACCTCCAACGGCGTGGTCGCCCCGATCGAGCTGGGTGAGAAGGCCGGCGAGTTCGAGACCGTCGCGGTCGAGGCCTTCACCCAGGACGGCCAGGTCTACGGCCTGCCCTACGCGGTCGAGAACATCGCCCTGATCCGTAACACTGCTCTTGCGGAGGAGGCCCCCGCCACCTGGGACGAGGCCGTCGCGGCCGGGGAAGCGGCTGGCACCGAGTACCCGATCCTGCTGCAGATGGACGAGACCGGCGACCCGTACACCGCCTACCCGCTGCAGACCTCCTTCGGGGCCCCGGTCTTCGAGCAGAACGAGGACGGCTCCTACTCGCCCGAGCTCGCCCTGGGCGGGGAGAACGGCACGGCCTTCGCCGAGTGGCTCGCCGAGCAGGGGGCTGCTGGAACCCTCGACACCGCGATCACCTACGACGTCGCGGTCGAGGCCTTCGCCAACGGCCAGTCCCCGTTCATCATCGGGGGACCGTGGATGCTCGACAGCTTCGCTGACCTCGACCTCGCGATCGACCCGATCCCGGCGCCGGGCTCCGAGCCCGCGCAGCCGTTCGTCGGGGTCGCGGGCTTCTACGTGAGCGGCCAGAGCGAGAACACCCTGCTCGCCAATGACTTCCTCGTGAACTACATGGCCACCGAGGAGGCCCAGCTCGCCCTGTACGAGGCAGGGGCGCGTCCGCCGGCCCTGGTCGCCGCGGCCGACTCGGCCTCCTCCGACCCGATCACCGCCGGGTTCCGCGAGGTGGGCGCCGACGCCGTGCCGATGCCCTCGATCCCCGAGATGGGATCGGTCTGGGAGTTCTGGGGCGTGACCGAGGCAGGCATCGTCAGTGGCTCTCTCGAGCCGGTGGCCGGCTGGGAGAAGATGGTCAGCGACATCCAGGGCGCCCTCGACGCGTCCTGAGCGCGACGGGTCGGTGCGGGTCTTGACCGGACCCGCACCGACCTGTGCCGTGCCCCCCGGCTGCGCAGCGCCGTCGTCCTGCGCAGCTCCCTCTGTGCGCCGCGCCCCCTGCGGGCTGCCGCACACCCCCTCGCCCGACCGCACTGCTGCGGTCCCGTGACCCCTGGAGGGCCACCCGATGAGCTCCCACCAACCGCCGACGCTCACCACCCCCGAGCGTCCGTCGGCGGTAACCCAGCCCCGCACCTCGCACGCGAGCACCTGGGGCCGTGGCTTCCTCGTCAAGCTCGCCCTGCTCGCCGCCGTCGACGCCCTCGGTGTGTACGGGGTGCTCGCGGCGTGGAGCGCCGAGTCCCACGGACTCCTGGCGGTGCTGGTCGTGCTCCTCGTGGTCGCGAACTGGGTGTACTTCTCCCGCCGGGCGCTGCCGCTCAAGTACATCCTGCCCGGGCTGATCTTCCTGCTGGTCTTCCAGATCTTCGTCGTGCTGTACACGGGCTGGGTGGCCTTCACCAACTACGGAGACGGGCACAACTCACCCAAGGGCCAGGCGGTCGAGGCCCTGCTGGTGCAGAACGAGCGGCGTGTCGAGGACTCGCCGGCCTACCCCCTGACGGTGATCGCCGACGGCGAGGAGCTCGGCTTCGCGATCCTCACCGACGGGGGGCAGGTGCGGGTCGGCACGGCCGAGCAGCCCCTCGAGGACGCCCCCGAGGCCGAGGTCTCCGACGGGGTCGTCACGGCCGTGCCGGGGTTCGAGGTGCTGCCTCGTCCGACGGTCATCGAGCGGCAGGCCGAGGTCACGACCCTGCGCGTCCCCGTCTCGCAGGACCCCGAGGACGGCTCGATCCGGACCCAGGACGCCCGCAGCGGCTACGTCTACCTCTCGGCCCTCGAGTACGACGAGGCGGCCGACACGATGACCGACGTCGCCACCGGCACGGTCTACCGTCCCAACGACGACGGTCAGTTCGAGGCCGAGGACGGCAGCACCCTGGGCGTCGGGTGGCGGGTCTTCGTCGGGGTCGACAACTTCGTCACCGCCTTCGCCGACGCGCGCTACGCGACGCCCTTCCTCAAGATCCTCGCCTGGACGGTCGCCTTCGCGGTGCTGTCCGTGATCACGACCTTCCTTCTCGGCCTGTTCCTGGCGATCACGTTCAACGACCCGCGGCTGCACGGACGGCGGATCTACCGGACCCTGCTGATCCTTCCCTACGCGATCCCCGGGTTCCTCGCGGCCCTGCTGTGGTCCGGACTCCTCAACCGACGGTTCGGATTCATCAACGACGTGCTCCTCGGCGGCGCGGAGATCGGCTGGCTCACGGACCCGACGCTGGCCAAGCTCTCGGTGCTCGGGGTCAACCTCTGGCTGGGCTTCCCGTACATGTTCCTCATCTGCACCGGCGCGCTGCAGTCCATCCCGGGGGACGTGATGGAGGCTGCGCGGATCGACGGCGCCGGCCGCTGGCGCACCTGGCGGTCCATCACGCTGCCTCTCCTCCTGGTCTCGACGACGCCGCTGCTGATCTCCTCGTTCGCGTTCAACTTCAACAACTTCACGCTGATCTACATGCTCACCGGGGGCGGTCCACGGTTCCAGGACGCCTCGGTCCCGCTGGGGCACACCGACATCCTCATCTCGATGGTCTACGCCGTCTCGGGGGTCGACGGCAGTGCCCCGAAGAACTACGGCCTGGCCAGCGCCCTGTCGATCGTGGTGTTCCTCATCGTCGCGACGGTCTCGGCGATCGCCTTCAAGCGCACCCGCTCTCTCGAGGAGATCAACTGACATGGCCACCTCAGCACCGGCCGTCGCGGCCCGTCGTCGGATGACCCCTCGGCGCTACATGTCCGAGCTCGGCTGGCGTCACCTCGTGGGCGTGGTCGCGGTCGTCTACGCGGGGTTCCCCCTGGTCTACGTGATCTCCGCATCCCTGAGCGAACGCGGCACCCTGACCGGGTCCAACCAGCTGTTCGCGCAGGTCAGCACGGCCAACTACGAGGCACTGGGTGACACGTACTTCTGGACCTGGGTCGCCAACACCCTCATCATCGCGGTCGTCACCGGGGTGGGGACGGTGCTCATGGGAGCGGCAGCGGCCTACGCCTTCTCGCGGTTCCGCTTCTCGGGGCGACGGGCCGGTCTCACCGCCCTGCTCATCATCCAGATGTTCCCCCAGATGCTGGCCTTCGTCGCGATCTTCCTGCTGCTCCTCGGCATCGGCAACGTGGTCCCCGAGCTGGGCCTCAACAGCAAGCTCGCCCTGATCTGCGTCTACCTGGGCGGGGCGCTGGGGGTCAACACCTTCCTCATGTACGGGTTCTTCAACACCGTGCCCCGCGAGCTCGACGAGGCCGCCAAGATCGACGGTGCGACCCACGGCCAGATCTACTGGACGATCATCCTGCGCCTCGTCTCGCCGATCCTCGCGGTCGTCGGGCTGCTCTCCTTCATCGCGACCTTCGGGGAGTTCATCATCGCCAGGGTGGTGCTCCAGTCGGAGGCGAACTGGACCCTCGCGGTCGGGCTCTACGGTTGGGTCTCGGCCCTGCTCGAGGCCAACTGGGGCCTGTTCGCGGCCGGGGCGGTGATCTCGGCCCTGCCGGTCCTCGCCCTGTTCCTCTTCCTGCAGAAGTACATCGTCGGCGGCCTCACGGCCGGATCGGTCAAGGGGTGAGCGTGGCGGGACGGCACGAGGCGGAACCGGAGCCGGGTGCCCACCTGCTCGACCTGCCGCACCACGACGGCAGCGCCCTGCACGTGGCGCCCGGCCCGTACGCCCTGGGGGACCGGGTGCGGGTCCGCGTCCGGGTGCCCGCCGCGGCGGGGGTGACCGCCGTCCACCTGCGCGTGGTGCACGACGGCGAGCCGCGGGTGGGGCCCATGGCACGTGAGGAGCCGCCGGCTGCGGGCCAGCCTCCGTCGGAGGCCTGGTACGTCGGCGAGGTCGAGGTGCACAACCCGGTCACGACCTACCGCTTCCTGCTCCAGACCGCGGACGGTCACGCCTGGCTCACCGGCCGCGGGGTGCACCTGCGGCACGTGCCCGACGCCGCGGACTTCCGGCTCACCGTGCACGCCCCGGCCCCCTCCTGGGCCCGGCACGCGGTGGTCTACCAGGTGTTCCCCGACCGCTTCGCCCGGGCGGGGCGCGGGCCCGCGGAGCACGCTGAGGTGCCCGCCTGGGCCGAGCCTGCGCAGTGGTCGGACGAGCCCGTCGGCTCCGGGCCCAGCACGCCGCGCCAGCTCTACGGCGGGGACCTCGCGGGGATCGAGGAGAGGCTCGACCACCTCGCGACCCTCGGGGTCGACGTGCTCTACCTGACCCCCTTCTTCCCGGCGCGGTCCAACCACCGGTACGACGCGTCGAGCTTCGACCACGTCGACCCCGTGCTCGGCGGCGACCACGCGCTGGCCTCCCTGTCCGCAGCCGTCCACGCCCGGGGGATGCGGATCATGGGGGACCTGACCACCAACCACACCGGAGACGCCCACGAGTGGTTCCGGCGCGCGCAGCAGGACCCGAGCAGCCCTGAGGCGCGCTTCTACCTCGCGCAGGAGGCGCCCCCCGGCTACGTCAGCTGGCTCGGCCACGCCTCGTTGCCCAAGCTCGACCACCGTGACCCCGAGCTGGCCCGCCGGCTCGTCGACGGCCCCGGCTCGGTCATCGCACGCTGGCTCGCCCCGCCCTTCGCCCTCGACGGCTGGCGCATCGACGTCGCCAACATGACCGGCCGACACCGCGACGTCGACGTGACCCACCAGGTCGCCCGGACCATCCGCGCGACCATGCAGGCCGCGAACCCCGAGGCGCTGCTCGTCTCGGAGCACTTCCACGACGCCTCGGCCGATCTGCTCGGCGACGGCTGGCACGCCAACATGAACTACGACGGGTTCAGCCGACCCGTCTGGAGCTGGCTCGCCGACCCCCGGTCCACGCTCCCCGCTCACGGCCTGCCCGTCCCGCAGGTCCGCCGAACCGGTCAGGACATGGTCGCGACCATGCGCGACTTCGACTCGGCCCTGCCCTGGGCGGTCACCAGCCACCAGTGGAACCTGCTGGGCTCGCACGACACCCCGCGCCTGCGCACGGTGGTCGGGGACCCGCGTCTCGTCGAGGTCGCTGTCGGCCTCCTCATGACGTACCCGGGCACACCGATGGTCTTCGCCGGGGACGAGGTCGGGGCGACGGGGCGCAACGGAGAGCACGCGCGCACGACCATGCCCTGGGACGAGCCCGAGCGCTGGGACGGAGCGACCTTCGAGCTCTACCGGCGTCTGATCACGGTCCGCCGCTCCTCGCCGGCTCTGCGCGAGGGCGGCCTGCGATGGGCCGTCGTCGCCGAGGACGCCGTCGCCTACCTCCGCGAGACGCCGCAGGAGCGCGTCCTCGTCCTCGCCTCGCGCGCCCCGTGGCGCGGCGCGGTGCTCCCGCGCGGCCTGCTCCCGCGTCACCTCCCTGCCGGTACCGCACAGACCCTGCACGGCCCCGACCTCCTCGTGGACGAGGCAGGCCTGCACCTGCCCGCAGAGGGTCCGGTCCTCGGCGTCTGGCGGCTCACGGGGCCCTGAGGGCACCGTCCCTGAGGACGATCGGCCTGCACACCCGGTCGCCCACTAGGGTTGGTCCGTGCCAGGAGCCCCCTCCCGCCCGGTCGGCGACTACACCGAGGCTGATCGTGAGCGCTGGGCGCGCGAGGAGCCCAAGAGCAAGCAGCGCACCTCCTTCGAGCGCGACCGGGCGCGGATCGTCCACTCGGCCGCCCTGCGCCGGCTCGGCGCGAAGACCCAGGTCCTCGGCCCCGCGAGCGACGACTTCGTCCGCACCCGCCTCACCCACACCCTCGAGGTCGCCCAGGTCGGTCGTGAGCTCGGCAAGGCCCTGGGCTGCGACCC
Source organism: Actinotalea soli (assembly GCF_017565425.1). Lineage (GTDB taxonomy): Bacteria > Actinomycetota > Actinomycetes > Actinomycetales > Cellulomonadaceae > Actinotalea > Actinotalea soli. The sequence goes on along the minus strand of NZ_JAGEMK010000001.1, from coordinate 544,010 downwards.
CGACGTCGTCGACACGGCCTGTCTCGCGCACGACCTCGGCCACCCGCCCTTCGGCCACAACGGGGAGCGCGCCCTGGCCGAGGTGAGCGCCGCGATCGGCGGCTTCGAGGGCAACGCCCAGACCCTGAGGCTGCTGACCCGCCTGGAGCCCAAGGTCACCGACCTGGTGACCGGGCGCGCCGTCGGTCTCAACCTCACCCGCGCGAGCCTCGACGCCTCGGTCAAGTACCCGTGGCGCGCGCGGGAGGCCTCGGCCGGCCCTGAGGCGCGCCCCGCGACCAAGTTCGGCGTCTACGAGGACGACGGCGAGGTCTTCACCTGGCTGCGTGACGGCGCTGCGGACAGGGTGCGCTGCCTCGAGGCCCAGGTCATGGACCTCGCCGACGACATCTCCTACTCGGTGCACGACGTCGAGGACGCCGTGGTGGGTGGGCGCCTCGAGCTCGAGGTCCTCGACCGGGCCGAGGCCCGCCGCAGGGTCGTGGAAGAGGTCGGGGACTGGTACGGCCGCGCCGTGGCCCCCGCCGAGCTCGAGGCCGCGATGGACCGGCTCCTCGGTCTCGAGCCATGGGTGCGGGGCTACGACGGCTCGCGCCCGGCCCTCGCGGGTCTCAAGGACATGACCAGCCAGCTCATCGGGCGCTTCTGCGGAGCGGCCATCGCCGCGACCCGGGAGCGCTACGGCCCCGGTCCGCTCGTCCGTTACGAGGCCGAGCTCGTGGTGCCCCAGGAGACCCTCGCCGAGGTGCTGGTGCTCAAGGGCCTCGCGGTCACCTACGTCATGGCCCCGCGCGAGCACGAGCCGCTCTACGGTCGCCAGCGCGAGATCATCACCGACCTCGTCGAGGTGCTGGCGGACCGCGCCCCGGTCTCCCTCGAGCAGCCCTTCGCCGAGGACTGGTCCCAGGCCGCGGACGACGCCGCCCGGCTGCGCGTGGTCGTGGACCAGGTGGCCTCCCTGACCGACGTGAGCGCAGCCGAGTGGCACGCCCGTCTGGTGCACCCGCCCCGCCGGTGAGCGGCTGGGCCGTCGGCCTCGACCGCTCCGGCCAGGGCGGTCGGGCGGACGGCGGGACCGGGCCGACGCCCTAGACTCGGCGCGTGGCAGGCCGGATCCGACGCGAGGACGTGGCCCTCGTCCGCGAGCGCGCGGCCATCGACGAGATCGTCGGCGAGCACGTGACGCTCAAGCCGGCGGGCGTGGGCTCGATGAAGGGACTCTGCCCCTTCCACGACGAGCGATCCCCCTCCTTCCACGTGCGCCCCCAGGTGGGTCTGTGGCACTGCTTCGGCTGCGGCGAGGGCGGGGACGTCATCTCCTTCCTGCAGAAGATCGACGGCATGGCCTTCACCGAGGCCGTCGAGCATCTCGCCGGTCGGGTGGGGGTGCAGCTGCGCTACGAGGAGGGCGGCGCAGCCCGTCCCGGGGAAGAGCCAGGTCGCCGGCAGCGGCTGCTCGAGGCCCATCGCAGCGCAGCGGCCTACTACGCCGAGCAGCTCCTGACGCCCGGCGCGGCGGTCGGTCGCACCTTCCTCGCCGAGCGGGGCTTCGACCGGTCGGCCGCCGAGCACTTCGGTGTGGGGTACGCGCCCCAGGGCTGGGACAACCTGCTGCGGCACCTGCGAGGGCGTGGTTTCACCGAGGCCGAGCTCACGGCCTCCGGGCTCATGAGTCAGGGCAACCGCGGGCCCTACGACCGCTTCCGCGGCCGTCTGGTGTGGCCGATCCGGGACGTCACGGGGGACGTCGTGGGGTTCGGGGCTCGCAAGCTCTACGAGGACGACCCTGGGCCCAAGTACCTCAACAGCCCCGACACCGTGCTCTACAAGAAGACCCACGTGCTCTACGGGATCGACCTCGCCAAGCGGGAGATCGCCCGGAACAAGCAGGTCGTGGTGGTCGAGGGCTACACCGACGTGATGGCGGCCCACCTGTCCGGGGTGCCGACGGCCGTCGCGACCTGCGGCACGGCCTTCGGCTCGGACCACGCACGCATCGTGCGGCGGCTGGTCGGGGACTCCTCGGCCGGCGCGGGGGTCCAGCTCGCCTCGGGGACCTCGGTCGGCGGCGAGATCATCTTCACCTTCGACGGGGATGCCGCCGGCCAGAAGGCAGCCCTCCGGGCCTTCGGCGAGGACCAGCGGTTCTACGCCCAGACGTTCGTCGCCGTCGAGCCCAGCGGCATGGATCCCTGCGAGCTGCGTCAGGAGCGCGGTCCCGACGCGGTGCGCGCGCTGGTCGCCGGACGGCAGCCGCTGTTCGAGTTCGTGATCCGGTCCACCATCCGTGCGCACGACCTCGAGACCGTCGAGGGGAGGGTCGCCGCGCTGCGCGCCTCGGCCCCCGTCGTCGCGGGGATCCGCGACGCAGCGCTGCGTCCGGAGTACGCGCGGATGCTCTCCGGCTGGCTCGGCATGGAGTTCGAGACGGTGCGCCGTGCGGTCTCGGCCGCGGAGCGCCAGGGCCCCCGCGGCGGCTCCGGGGGCCCAGGGGGGGCGGGGCAGCGCGGCAGCCACCCGACCATGCCGGGCCCGGGGGAGCGGCCCGACCCGGGGCAGGAGTCGCGCAGCCGACCGCTGGCCCCGGACCGGACGGACCCCGTGGCCAAGCTCGAGCGCAACGCCCTCGAGGTGGTGCTGCAGCACCCGCGCGCCGTCGACGTGGGCTCCTTCGACGCGCTGGCCGGTGACGCCTTCACGGTGCCGGCCTTCCGCGCGGTGCACGAGGCGATCCGCGCCGCGGGTGGTCTGGGGACCGCGGTGGCCGACGACGGCGCGTGGGTCGAGCGGGTGCGTGACGAGGCGGGGGAGACCATCGGCGCGCTGGTGACCGAGCTCGCCGTGACCCCCCTGCCCGAGGACCGCCCCGAGGCCGTCGAGGACTACGTCCGCGGGGTCGTGGGCGCCTTGGTGGACCTGGGCCTGACCCGCCAGATCGCCGACGCCCGCGGGCGGCTCCAGCGGATGGACGCCGTGGCCCAGGCCGAGGAGTACCAGGCGGCCTTCGCCGAGCTGGTCGAGCTCGAGAAGACGCGGCGGGCGCTGCGCGAGGCCACGCGCGAGTAGTCGCTGGCTGGCGACGAGCCGCCCACGGCGCGGGGGCTCACGGCAGGAGTGCGCGCGTCGGCGGGTGCCCTGCAGGGGTGCCCGGGCGGGGACGGGTCCCTCTCCAGGCCACCCGTCCTGCGGCGAGGTCCAGCGCGCTGCGCAGGACGTTGCGCACGAGGTGCGGCGTGCGGAGGCGGGTCCAGCGCAGCATCTGCGCCATGCACCGGGTCCGGTCCACCGTCGACAGCGGTGCGCGGAGGACCGCCTCGAGGTAGCCCCGGCCCAACCGCCACTCCGGGAACACGGGGCGGCCGACGAGCCGAGGGTTGAACCAGGCGATGCGCTCCCGCGCCGTGCGGTACTGCCGCACCGAACGGCCAGCGTGCTGGCGCCGGTGGAAGAGGACCTCAGGGACGTCCACCAGTCGCCCCCGCAGGGACAGCTCAGCCAGCAGCACCCGGTCGGACTCGGAGTACAGCCCGAGGCCCCGCGTGCTCGCGAGCACCTCGGCACGCATGAGCCCGAAGATGCTGAAGCACTGGTAGTTGCGCTGGGACAGGCTGGCGAACCGGACCGCGACGTCGGGGTGGTCGGCCTCGAGCGACTGATCACCCCACGCGCGCACGTGCCCCCCGTGCTCGTCGACGTCGTCGGTGCGGCTGTGCGCCACGGAGACGGTCGGGTCAGACTCCAGCAGCTGCAGGACGGCTGCGAGGTAGCCGGGCTCGTGGACGTCGTCGGCGGCAGCCCACTTGAAGTAGCGCGCACCGGGGTGCCGCAGGGCGAACACGGCGTTGAAGTTCGCCGCGCCTCCGTAGTTGGTCGGCTGGCGGACGTACAGGACGCGTGGGTCCCGGGCGGCGACCTCCCGGCAGAGCTGCTCGGTGGCGTCCGTGGACCCGTTGTCCGAGATGACGATCTCCAGGTCGCTCACCGTCTGGGCCAGCAGGCTCTCGAGTGCCGGGACGAGGAAGGCCGCACCGTTGTAGACGGGAACGCCGATCGAGATCAGCGGCGCCGACGTCGTGCAGTGATCAACCACCGAGCAAGTCTGCCTCGCGCGGGCGGGAGGTGCATTCCGGGCCGCCCTGGGGGCGAGGGCTCGTCTGACGCCGACCCGACCCATCGACCACGAACAGCAGAGGGGCCCCGCACGTGCGGGGCCCCTCTGCTGGTGATCCTGTGCTCCCTCGACTGGACTCGAACCAGTAACCGTCCGATTAACAGTCGGATGCTCTGCCAATTGAGCTACGAGGGATCGCGGGTCGCAATGCTACCCGATGACCCCGGGTGCCTCGAACACCGGGCTGGCGCGCGTGGCGCGGGGCGCTGTGCCGGGCGCGTCCTGCCGCGTGCGCCAGGGCGGTCGGATCAGTGCAGACCTGCCGCCTCGCGCACCCGTGCCTCGGCAGCGTCGACCGCGGCGGCCGTCGCGGGGTCGGACAGGTCCACCCGCCCGTCGCCGATCACCTGGGTCAGCAGGCCGCCGTCGGCTCCCCGTCGTAGGGCCACGCGGACGGTCGCCCCACGCGGCAGGGACACCTGCTCGCGATGCACCACGGAGGCCTGGACGCGCTCGTGCAGCACGCGGACGAACCGTTGCGCCCCCTCCTCCTCGAGCACGACCTCGGCCTTCGGGGAGCCGTCGACCCATGTGATGGTGAGGGTGCGCGTCTCGGGGTCGAGCCGGGCCCCGTCGACCTCGTGCCACGGGTGCTCGAGCACCCCGCCGCTCACCACCAGCCGGGACCTGGTCGCGACCGCCCACCCGCCCGAGCAGGGGGCTGCGGCGAGCACCGGCTCGTCCCGGGGCAGGCCGATCTCGGAGCGGATCTCGGCGGGGAGCCGCGTGCGGCGTCTGAGGGCTGCCATGAGTCCAACCTAACCCGCGGGTGGCGGCGGCCCACCGGCGCAGGCCCCCGGCGCCCGCACGGGACCCGGCGCCTCCCGGTCGAGCCGGGGTGCCGATAGCCTGTACGCCCGAGGGCCAGTAGCTCAGCCGGTCAGAGCAGCGGACTCATAATCCGTCGGTCGTGGGTTCAAGCCCCACCTGGCCCACCCCGCGCCGATCACGGCTCATCCTCCGACGACCAGTCCTCAGGGCCCGCTGGTCACGGTCGTCACCAGGAACAGTGCCGACCCCGCTGCGAGGCAGCCGACGGCGTAGCGAAAGACACGACGCTCCTCGTCGGTGCGCCGCGCCTGCCCGTGCCTGAACGCGAGGACGAGCAGGGCCGCGCCGGAGATGGTCAGCAGGCCCCCGAGGGCCAGGGTCGCGGTCTGCAGCATGCGCCCAGTGTGCCGTGCGGATCTGTCACCGGGCGTGGCACATGCCGAGGGCGGGGTCACCACGCTGGTGCGCGCGACCCCGCCCTCAGGATGTCCGGCTCAGACGGTGCCGGAACCCGTCGTCGAGCTCGACGCGGTGCCGTTGGTGCCGCTGTCCTGGTCCTTGCCGCCGCGGACCTGCTCGGAGGCCGACTTCACGGCGCCGGTGACCTTCTCCTTGATCTCGGGGCCCTTCTCACGGACGAGGTCGCTCGCGCGGTGCTCGACGTCCGAGATGCCGTCCTGGACGCGCGGGTCCTCCCACAGTTCCTGGGCCTTGCTGCGGATCTTGTCGAACTGCTGCCGGCCGGCGCGGGTCCCGAGCACGTAGCCCACGGCTCCGCCGACGAGGAATGCTGCCTTCATGCGCATGGTGCGCCTCCTTCGTCCGGTGGGGCGACCGGCCTGCTGGTCCGGCGCCTTCTCCTTGCGAGACTAGGACTCCCGGCGCCAGCCCGCGCGTCGACCTGGCCCACGTCGAGGGCCCGCGGTGCCGAGGGGGCACCGAGGGCGACCGAGCGGCTCCTCAGGTGGCGCGAGCCGGGCCGTGACCGCACAGTGGCCGCATGGGAAGACTTCTGCGCATGCTGCCTCTCGTCCTTGCCGGCTGGCGCTGGTGGCAACGTCGCCGGGGTACCTCGGGGACCGGCTCGAGCGGCGCGCCGCCACGGCGATGAGCCGTCCCGGGGCGGCCTCGGCCTGACGGCTCCTCCTGCGAGGACGCCGTGGCGGTGGGCGGGCTGCTGCTGGTCCGTGGGATCATGGGCGCCATGGCCATGCGAGAGATCCGTACCGTCGGAGACCCCGTCCTGCGCACGCGCTGCGAGCCGATCACCGAGGTGGACGCCCGCGTGCGCTCGCTGGTCGAGGACCTGCTCGAGACGGTGGACACCGAAGGGCGTGCCGGACTGGCCGCCAACCAGATCGGCGTGAACCTGCGGGCCTTCTCCTGGAACATCGACGACGACCTCGGGTACGTGCTCAACCCACGGCTGGTCGAGGTCTCCGAGGAGGAGTACCAGGACGGCGACGAGGGCTGCCTCTCGGTCCCGGGCCTGTGGTACCCCACCAAGAGGGCCTGGTACGCCCGGGTCGTGGGGGAGGACCTCGACGGCAAGGAGGTCGTGGTCGAGGGCACCGAGCTGATGGCGAGGTGCCTTCAGCACGAGGTCGACCACCTCGACGGGATGCTCTACCTCGATCGCCTCGAGCGGTCCGTCCGCAAGAAGGCCATGCGGGACATGCGCGAACAGCTCGCCTGACTCCACGGCGGGTCGGGGTGGCGCCCGGCGCCCATGATCGTGCATGCTTGTCGGAGCACGCCGCGAAGATCGTGCACTCTCCCGGAACGGGATGAGGTCGTTGGGGAAGACGAACCTCGACCCGTCAGGAGGGCTGTCATGGCCGGTGCCATCACCCGCGGTGTACTTTTTGTGCACTCAGCACCACGAGCTCTGTGCCCCCACATCGAGTGGGCGGCAGGGGGCATATTCGGCGCGCGCCTGAGCCTGGACTGGACCGAGCAGCCTGCTGCCCCGGGCATGTACCGGGCCGAGCACTCGTGGCAGGGCGCCCAGGGGACCGGCGCGCGACTGACCTCGGCACTGCGTGGCTGGACCCACCTCCGCTACGAGGTGACTGAAGAGGCCAGCCACGGTTCTGACGGTGCCCGGTGGAGCCACACGCCCGAGCTCGGCATCTTCCACGCCGTGACCGACGTGCACGGCAACACGATGGTCCCCGAGGACCGCATCCGAGCCGCGCTCGAGCACGTGACGAGTCCCCAGCGGATGCGTCGCGAGCTCGATCTGGCCCTCGGCCAGGCCTGGGACGACGAGCTCGAGCCCTTCCGCTACGCGGGGGCCGGAGCGCCGGTGCGCTGGCTCCACCGCGTCGGCTGACTCGCGGAGCCCGTCAGCCGCGCGCGACCCGTCGGGGACGGGCGGAGGTCTTCAGGCGCTGGTGACGACCAGGGCCACGTTGTGCCCGCCGAAGCCGAAGGAGTTGTTCACGGCGGCGATCTGCCCCGCAGGGAGATCGCGCGGCGTCGAGCGCACCAGGTCCAGCACCAGCTCGGGGTCGGGCTCGTCGACGTTGATGGTCGGGGGTGCCTTGCGGTCACGCAGGGCGAGCACCGTGAAGATCGTCTCGAGGGCGCCGGCCCCACCCAGCAGGTGGCCGGTCATCGACTTGGTGGCCGAGAGGGCGACGTGGTCCGCGTCAGCGCCGAGCACCCCGCGCACGCTGCGTGCCTCGATCAGGTCACCGACGACCGTCGAGGTCGCGTGCGCGTTGACGTGCACGACGTCCTTGGCGGCGACGTCGGCCTCGGCCAGGGCCGCGGTCATCGCGGCGATCTGCCCCCGACCCTCGGGCTCGGGGGAGGTCATGTGGTAGCCGTCCGAGCTCAGCCCGACCCCGGGGATGCGCGCGTGCACCGTGGCTCCCCGGGCCGCGGCGTGCTCGGCGCTCTCGAGCACGACGATCCCCGCGCCCTCCCCGAGCACGAAGCCGTCGCGCTTGACGTCGTAGGGTCGCGAGGCGCCCTGCGGGTCGTCGTTCCGCAAGGACAGGGTGCGCGAGGCTGCGAAGGCCGCGATCGGCATCGGGTGGATGGCCGCCTCGGTACCTCCAGCGACGACGACGTCGGCCCGGCCGCTGCGGATCATCTCGACCGCGTAGCCGATCGCCTCGGCTCCGGAAGCGCAGGCCGAGACCAGGGCGTGGGCCCCCGCGCGGGCGCCGAGCTCGAGCTCGACGTAGGCGGCGGGCGAGTTGGGCATGAGCATGGGCACGGTCATGGGCAGCACGCGGCGTGCGCCCTTCTCCTGCAGGGTGTCCCAGGCATCCAGGGTGGTCCAGATCCCGCCGATGCCCGAGGAGACCACGGCACCCAGCCGCTCGGGGGCGACCTCGGGGGCACCCGCGTCGGCCCAGGCCTCACGGGTGGCGATCACCGCGTACTGGGCCGAGGGATCCATGCGCTTGATCTCGGGACGTGGCATCACCTGGTCGGGGGTGACCGCGAGCTGCGCGGCGAAGGAGACGGGGATCTGGTACTTATCCGCCCAGTCGTTCTCCAGCGTGCGGGCCCCGGACGTGCCGGCGAGGGCTGCGGCCCAGGTGCTCGCCACGTCCCCGCCCAGGGGCGTGGTCGCGCCGAGTCCGGTGATGACGACATCGCGTGCGGTGGTCAACGTTCCTCCTGGGCGGTGCTGGCTGCGGGGCGGGGCGACGGGTCGGGGTCCACGCGGTGACGGACCCCGACCCGGTCGAGGGGCAGGGTCAGCCCTGGGCCCCGTTGATGTAGCTGACGGCGTCACCGACGGTGGTGAGGTTCTTGACCTCGTCGTCGGGGATGCGGACCGAGAACTTCTCCTCGGCGAGGGTGACGATGGTCATCATCGACAGCGAGTCGATGTCGAGGTCGTCGGTGAAGGACTTCTCGGGCGAGACCGAGTCCGTGGGCAGGCCCGTCTCCTCGCTCACGATCTCGGCCAGGCCGGTCAGGATCTCCTGCTCGCTGTACGCCATGGTGTGTGTCTCCTTGTGGTGGCTGTCGGTGCCCGGTCGGGCGCTGACGATTGTGCTCGGACGTGTCGCGACGCGCCCGCAGGGCTCGCCGTGAGGCTCAGGGCAGGACGACGACCTGGGCCGCGTAGACCAGCCCTGCCCCGAAGCCGATCTGCAGGGCCAGGGCCCCGCTCTCGACCTGACCCTCGCGGAGCAGCCGCTCCGTGGCCAGCGGGATCGAGGCTGCCGAGGTGTTCCCGGTGTCCGCGATGTCCCGCCCGACGACGACGGTCTCCGGCAGCTTGAGCTGCTTGATCATCTGGTCGATGATCCGCATGTTGGCCTGGTGGGGGATGAAGGCGTCGATGTCGTGGGCGCTCACGCCGGCTGCGGCCATGGCCTTCTCGGCGACCGGGGCCATCTGCCACACGGCCCACTTGAAGACAGACTGACCCTCCTGGCGCAGGGTCGGCCAGGTGCCGTCCTGGGCGAAGGCCTCCTTCCAGGACTGCGTCTGGCGGATGGTGTGGGCCATCGAACCGTCCGAGCCCCAGACGGTCGGGCCGATGCCGGGGGTGTCCGACGGGCCGATGACGACCGCCCCCGCGCCGTCGCCCAGCAGGAAGGAGATCGACCGGTCGCTCGGGTCGATGAAGTCGCTCATCTTCTCCGCGCCGATCACCAGCACGTGCCGGGCGTTGCCTGACCGGACCAGGGCGTCGGCCTGGCCCACTCCGTAGGCGTACCCCGCGCACGCGGCGGAGATGTCGAAGGCCGCCGCGGGGGTCGCCCCGAGCCGGTCGGCGAGCACGGCGGCCCCGGCGGGGGTCTGGTGGAAGTAGGTCACCGTCGAGAGGATGACGGCGTCGATGTCCGCCCCGGTGAGCCCGGCGTCCTCGATGGCCGCGCGGGCGGCCACCTCGGCGAGGTCGAGGACGTCGCTGCCCTCAGAGGCGCGGCGACGGGTCACGATGCCGGTGCGCTGGCGGATCCACTCGTCCGAGGAGTCGATCGGGCCTGCGACGTCGTCGTTGGTGACGGTGTGCTCGCCGCGCACGGCCCCGAGGCCGAGGATGCGGGAGAAGGCCGGGCCGCTGGCCTGGGTCAGGGTCGGTCGGGTCACGCCTGGACCTCCTGGTCGGTGCCGGCGACGCCGGTGCTGTGCCGCTGGACGAGGTCGCGGGCGGCCTCGAGGTCTGCCGGGGTCTTCACGGCCACGGTCTCCACGCCAGGCAGCGTACGGCGCGCCAGTCCCGTGAGCACCCCTGCCGGGGCGAGCTCGACCACACCGGTCACCCCGAGCTCGAGGAGGGTGGTCTGGCACAGGTCCCAGCGCACGGGGGCGACCACCTGGTCGGCCAACCGGGTCAGCACGGCCGGGCCGGTCGCGGGGGCGCTCGTGCCGCCGGACCCGTACACGGTGCCGTCGGCGTCCGAGAGCAGGGCGAGGGTGGGGGCCGAGGCCGTCCAGGAGGCGGCCACCGGGGCGAAGGCCGCGTGGGCCGGCTGCATGTAGGGGGTGTGGAACGCCCCGGCCACCTGCAGCGGGATCACCCGTGCTCGGGGAGGTGGGTCCTGGGCGAGGCGGGCCAGGCTCTCGAGGTCCCCGGCCGCGACGACCTGGCCGCCGCCGTTGACGTTGGCCGGGTGCAGGCCAGCGGCCTCGATCGCGGCGAGGACCTCTTCGGGGTCACCGCCGACGACGGCGCTCATCCCGCTCGGTCCGAGGGCTGCGGCCTCGGCCATGGCCTGGGCGCGCCGGGTGACGAGAGACACCGCGTCACGGTCCGTCAGCACCCCGGCGACGGCTGCGGCCGAGAGCTCGCCCACCGAGTGGCCGGCGGTCACGTCGACGGTCCCGACGGCCGGGCGGTCGTCGAGGAGGGCGCGCAGGGCGACCAGGGAGGCCGCGACGATGAGGGGCTGCGCCACGGCGGTGTCCCGGATCGTCTCGGCGTCCGAGACGGTGCCGTGGGTACGCAGATCGGTCCCCGCAGCCTCGGAGAAGGTCGCGAGGCGGTCCTCGACCCCCTCGAGCTCGAGCCACGGGGAGAGGAAGCCGGGGGTCTGGGAGCCCTGACCAGGGCAGAGGACGGCGAGCACGGGACCACTGTGCCCCAGGCCCGGCGGCGCCCCCCGGCCACGACGGGTACCAACCTCACCCGGTGGTGTTGTCCGATACCTACAAGTCGTGCGGGCTCGGCCCGCCACGGCTCACGACGGCGGTCACGGGCGCGTCCGGTCGGCGGGGGCCGCCGGAGGGCGGGGGGAGTCGAGCCGCCCGAGGGCCAGGGCGGTCTGCAGCACGTAGGCCTCGCGCGCGTCGAGCGGGTCCCACCCCGTGACCTCGGCGACCTTGCGCAGCCGGTAGCGCACCGTGTTGGGGTGCACGTAGAGGACGCGGGCGGCTGCCTCGAGGGACCGGCCGTGCTCGACGTGGGCGGCGAGGGTGTCGAGGAGCGCCCCGCCTGCGGCGACGAGCGGTTCGTAGGCCTGCTCGACCAAGGTGCGCCGGGCGACGAGGTCCCCGACCAGCACGCGTTCGGGGAGCAGGTCGTCGGCTGCGACGGGCCGGGGTGCGGTAGGCCAGGCGGGCGCTGCGGCGAGGCCGGCGAGGGCCGCAGCGGCGGACCGGCCGGCCTCGGCGAGGCTCGCCACCGCAGGTCCTAGCACGACGGGTCCGGGGCCGAAGCGCCCCAGCAATGAGGCAGCCGCGGCGCGCAGGTCCCCGTCCCCGCCGAGCACGACGACGAGACGCTCACCCTGGATCCCGACCAGGGCGTCGTCCGCGGCGCGACGGGTCGCCCGGCGCAGCTCGGCCGCGCGGACCTCGTCGAGCGGGGAGGAGGTGGTGCCCACCATGACGATCGCGCTGCCGTGCCCGCTCCACCCGAGGGCAGCGACCCGGGAGCGCAGGGCGTCGTCGGCGTCCCCACGGACCAGGGCGTCCACCACGAGGGCCTCGAGGCGGGCGTCCCACGCCCCTCGTACCTCGGCGGCCCGGGCGTAGACCTCGGCCGCGGAGAAGGCCACCTCGCGGGAGTAGCGCAGGACCGCCTCGCGCAGGTCCCGTTCGCCACCGGGGGCTGCCAGGCGGTCGCTGTGGTCTTCGACCACCTCGACGATGAGCCGCACGAGCTGCAACGTGTGCTGGAGAGAGATGGAGCGGGTCAGCTCCGGGGGGGCGGCGGCGAAGATGTCGCTCGCCCCGTGCGGGGGGGTGCTCGGGTCGGAGAACCACGAGATGAAGCTCGAGATGCCGGCCTGGACGACCAGGCCGACCCAGGAGCGGTCCTCGGCCGGGAGGGCGCGGTACCAGGGCAGGGTCTCGTCGAGCTTGCGCAGGGCGGCCGCCGAGAGGAGGCCGCTGCCGTCATGGAGCCGGCGCAGCGTGTGCGCCTGATCGCGCGAGGCCGTCCCTGACATGGCAGCGAGCATAGGGCCCGCACGGCTGCCCCGGGGCCGCCCCGTTGTAGGGAGCGCACAAGGTGCCCCGGTGCCGGGTCCTGGAGATCAGCAGGACCCGGGTGCCCGTCGACCGGTGCCGCGGGGCGAGTGCGGCTATCGTCGGGTCATGGCATTGCTCCCACGGCTCCGTCGCCTCATCCGCCGACCGGTGTCGGCGTCGCGGGTCGGCGTACGACGCCCGACCTCCGTCCGACGCCGCGACACCGTCCACGAGGACGCCGTGCGCGCGATGCTGGGGGAGGACCCGAACGACGTCCGTGCCTTCCAGGCCCTCGCCGAGATCGTGCGTCGACGTGCGGCAGAGGTCGGGCCCGACGGCGACCCGCTGACCGCTCCGCAGGACGAGGTCGAGAAGCAGCGGGCGGCCGACCTGGCGGTCTGGGCCCTCGCTGAGGAGCTCGCCGGCCACCCGCGCGCCTGGTACCCCTTGGTCGAGCTCGCACGGCTGTCGATCCACGACGACCACGAGGGCGCGATCCGGCGGCTCGCCACCGCCGCCGAGCGGGACTCCTCGGGCCACGGCCTGGCCGAGGGCCTCGCCGTCCTGCGCGAGGCCGGTGCGCCGGTCGACGCCCTCGGGCTCGGCGTCGGCCACTGGCGGGTACGCGAGCAGACCCCCGAGATCGCCCGGCACCTGGTGCTCGCTGCGATCGAGGCGGATCGTCCGCTCGAGGCCAAGCAGCACCTGCAGGCCCTGGACCTCTACCCCGACCAGCGCGAGGTCGCGGACCTCAAGGCCGAGCTCGCCCAGACGGTGGCCGAGGCCGAGCAGCACCTCACGGGCACCTGATCCCCCTCGGCCGTCACGGGGGCTGACCCCGCAGCCACGACGACGCCCGGTGCACCCTCAGGTGCACCGGGCGTCGTCGTGCGTGCCGTGCGCGGCCCCGGGCCGGACAGGAGGTCGTCCTGTCCGGCCCGAGGGGCTCAGGCGTCGCCGCCGGCGACCCCCGAGGAGCCGGCACGCACGTCGTGGATGCGGTACTTCTCGATGGCCTGCGCCGGGGCGTCGGCCGGGACCTCGCCACGGCGCGCGAGGAGCTGCAGCACCTTGACCACGGTCGAGGGCCCGTCGATCTTGAAGTGACGGCGCGCGGCCTGGCGCGTGTCGGAGAAGCCGAAGCCGTCCGCGCCCAGGGTGGCGTACTCGCCCGGGATCCACTGCCGGACCTGGTCGGGCACCATGTGGTCGAAGTCGGTCGTCGCGACGAAGGGGCCCTGCGCGTCGGCCAGCTTCTCGGTGAGGTAGGCGGTGCGCGGCTCCTCGCCCGGGTGCAGGAAGTTGTGCTCCTCGGCGGCGATGCCGTCGCGGCGCAGCTCGTTCCAGCTCGTGACCGACCAGACGTCGGCCCGCACGCCCCAGTCCTCGGCGAGGAGCTCGGCGGCCTCCAGGCCCCACGGCACCCCGACGCCCGAGGCGAGGATCTGAGCCCGCGGGCCCTCGCCCTCGGTGGTGTGCACCCGGTGGATGCCCCGCAGGATCCCGTCCACGTCGACGTCCTCCGGCTCGGCCGGCTGGGTCATCGGCTCGTTGTAGACCGTCAGGTAGTACATGACGTTCTGGTCGCGGGAGTCCTCGCCGTACATGCGCTGCAGTCCGTCGCGCACGATGTGGCGGATCTCGTACCCGTAGGCGGGGTCGTAGTGGATCACGGCGGGGTTGGTCGCGGCGAGGATCGGCGAGTGGCCGTCGGCGTGCTGCAGTCCCTCACCGGTCAGGGTGGTGCGCCCGGCGGTCGCGCCGATGATGAACCCGCGGGTCATCTGGTCGCCCGCGGCCCAGAACTGGTCCCCGGTCCGCTGGAAGCCGAACATCGAGTAGAAGATGTAGACCGGCACCAGGGCTTCGCCCTGGGTCGCGTACGACGTGCCGACCGACTGGAAGGCCGCGGCCGAGCCGGCCTCGTTGATGCCCGTGTGCAGGATCTGCCCGGTCTCGGACTCCTTGTACGAGAGCATCAGCTCTCGGTCGACAGCCAGGTAGTTCTGCCCCTGGGTGTTGAAGATCTTCGCGCTCGGGAAGATCGAGTCCAGGCCGAAGGTCCGGGCCTCGTCCGGGATGATCGGCACGATGCGGTGGCCGAACTCCTTGTCCTTCATCAGGTCCTTGAGGAGCCGGACGAAGGCCATGGTCGTGGCCACCTGCTGCTGGCCCGAGCCCTTGGCGAGCACCTCGTAGGACTTCTCGGGGGGCAGGGTCACCGGGGTGTACCGGCTGCGCCGCTCGGGGACGAACCCGCCGAGGGCCTTGCGGCGCTCGATCATGTACTGGATCTCGGGGGCGTCCTCGCCCGGGTGGTAGTACGGCGGGGCGTAGGGGTCGGCCTCGAGCTGCTCGTCGGTCAGCGGGATGCGCAGCGAGTCGCGCAGCGTCTTGAGGTCGTCGGCCTTGAGCTTCTTCATCTGGTGCGTCGAGTTGCGGCCGGCGAAGTTGGTGCCCAGGCCGTAGCCCTTGATGGTGTGCGCGAGGATGACCGTCGGCTGGCCCGTGTGGGCCTGCGCGGCGGCGTAGGCGGCGTAGATCTTCCGGTAGTCGTGGCCACCGCGCTTGAGGGCCCAGATCTCGTCGTCGGTCATCTTCTCGACGAGCTGCTTGGTGCGCGGGTCCCGACCGAAGAAGTGCTCCCGGATGAAGGCGCCGTTCTCGGCACGGTAGGTCTGGAAGTCGCCGTCGGGCGTGGTGTTCATCAGGTTCACCAGCGCGCGGTCCTTGTCGGCGTTGAGCAGGGAGTCCCACTCACGGCCCCACACGACCTTGATGACGTTCCAGCCGGCCCCGCGGAAGAAGGCCTCGAGCTCCTGGATGATCTTGCCGTTGCCGCGGACCGGGCCGTCGAGGCGCTGCAGGTTGCAGTTGACGACGAAGGTCAGGTTGTCCAGGCCCTGCTGGGCGGCCTGCTGGAGCATGCCGCGGCTCTCGGGCTCGTCCATCTCGCCGTCGCCGAGGAAGGCCCAGACATTCTGCTCGCCGGTGTCCTTGATGCCACGGTTGTGCGTGTACTTGTTGACCCACGCCTGGTAGATCGCCGACGCGGGGCCCAGGCCCATCGAGACGGTGGGGAACTCCCAGAAGTCCGGCATGAGGCGCGGGTGCGGGTAGGAGGACAGCCCGCCGCTCTCGGCGGAGACCTCCTGGCGGAAGCCGTCGAGCTGCTCGGCGCTCATCCGGCCCTCGAGGAAGGCGCGGGCGTAGACGCCGGGGGCCGCGTGGCCCTGGAAGTAGATCTGGTCGCCGCCGCCCGGGTGGTCCTTGCCACGGAAGAAGTGGTTGAGGCCGACCTCGTACAGGGTCGCGACCGAGGCGTAGGAGGAGATGTGCCCGCCCACGCTGATCTCGGGGCGCTGGGCGCGGGTCACCATGACCGCCGCGTTCCAGCGCAGCCAGCTCCGGTACCGGCGCTCGACGACCTCGTCACCGGGGAAGTAGGGCTCCTCGTGCACGCCGATCGTGTTGACGTACGGCGTGTTGATCGAGGTCGGGACGGCGACGTTGCGCTCCCGGGCCCTCTTGAGCAGGTTGAGCAGGACGTACCGGGCCCGGGGCCCACCACGCTCGTCCACCAGGCCGTCGAAGGACTCGATCCACTCACCGGTCTCGTCCGGATCGATGTCCGGGACCTGGCTGAGCAGACCGTTGATCAGCGGGCCCGTCGTGTCACGTGCAGCCACCAGCAACCTCACCTCGTCGTCCGCACCTGCGCCGGGTCCGGTCGGACGCCGTCGGCTCGGTGCTCGGGTCGGCCCGCGGCCTCCGGGCGTGCGTAGGCACCGGTGGTTCGCGGTCGTCCGACCATTCTCTGCCGTCGGACGGGGGAAAGTCACACCGAGGGCCCTGGTGATCCGACAATTGGGACGTGACGTCCGCGACACCCGTCCCGCATGTGGCGCTTGCCACACGCGTGCGGGATGCTGTGGGCTACCGTGTGGCAGCCGCAGCCCACCCAGCACCGGGTGCGGGCACGGCGGAACGAGATGACGGACGAAGGGAACGGCACACCAGTGGGATCGACCGCGGAGCCTGCGGGCGGCCAGAGCGGAGCGGGCGCAGCCCGGCTCAACCTCTCGTCCGGCCAGGTGGTCCAGGAGTTCGGCTACGACGACGACGTGGATCAGGACCTTCGCCTGGGGATCGAGGAGATCACCGGGTCCGAGATGGTCGACGAGGACTACGACGACGTCACCGACGTCGTGGTCATCTGGTGGCGTGAGGACGACGGCGACCTCACCGACGCCCTCGTCGACGCCCGGACCGTCCTGGACGAGGGCGGCTCGATCTGGCTCCTCACGCTCAAGCCCGGGCGTGCAGGCACCGTCGGGCACAGCGACATCGAGGAGGCCGCGACGACCGCGGGCCTGCACGCGACCAGCACCCTGACCATCGCCGCGGACTGGTCGGCCACGCGCCTGGGTACCCGCGGCCGCGGGCGCTGAGGTCTGAGGCCCTTCGTCGATGACGTCCTCCACGCCTCTGCGTCCGGGGGACGTCGCCCCTGACGTCGAGCTGCTCGACACGCACGGCACACCGCTGCGCCTCACCGGGTTGCGCGGGGGCGCGGTCGCCGTCGTCTTCTTCCCGTTCGCCTTCTCGGGGACCTGCACCCAGGAGCTGTGCGAGCTGCGCGACAACCTCGAGGACTTCGAGCAGGCACGGGTGCGGCTCCTCGCCGTCTCGTGCGACCCGGTGCACACCCTCAGGGCGTGGTCCGAGCAGCAGGGGTTCACCTTCGACCTGCTCTCGGACTTCTGGCCGCACGGCGAGGCGGCGAGCGCCTTCGGGGTCTTCGACGGGGACCGAGGGCTCGCTCGGCGCGGGTCGTTCCTCGTCGACGCCGACGGGATCGTCCGCTGGAGCGTCGTCAACCCGCCGGGGCGCGCCCGTGAGCTGGGGGCGTACCGGGCGGCCCTCGCCGGACTCGCATGAGCCGCAGGCGCCTCGTCGAGATCGAGCCGGGATCGGTCTTCGCCGTGCCGCTGTTCCTGGCCGACGAGCCGATCACGCGACGTCTTGCCCCGGCGACCTTCGCCGGACGCGGCTCTGAGTTCGCCTTCAGCAGGGTGATCGTCGACCTCGGCGGAGCGGGGTTCCTCGTCGAGGTCTTCGACCTGGTGGGGACGCTGGCCACCGACCTCGCCGCGGTGACCGCGGCCCCGAGGCTCTTCGACCCCGTGGCCCTCTCCGGGCTCGGGATCTCCAAGAGGCGCTGGCCGTTGATGGGCGTGTCCCCGGCGTACGACGCCGAGAGGGACTCGCGCCTGTCCGAGGTACGCCTCGTCATGGGTGCTGACGACGACCTGCGGCTCTGGCACGGCGGTTCCGGGGCGAGCGCGCCCGTCAGCGCCACCGCGGCGGCGGAGCACGAGCCGTGGACCATCTGGAACGAGGCGCGGCTCGAGGCGCGCACCCGCGAAGCCCTGACCCACCGGTAGGCTGTGCGATCGTCGTCGGGCCTGTAGCTCAGTTGGTCAGAGCGCCGCGCTTACACCGCGGAGGTCGTCGGTTCGAGACCGGCCGGGCCCACCCGCACCTCCCCGCCGCATCGCGGCTCGCTCCTGGTGCCTCTGCGCTGGCGACGCTCCCGGTAGCGTCGGTCACGTGACTGAGCACCTGACCCTCGCCGACGTCGTCGCGATCCTCGACCACCGCTACCCCCCCAGCACGGCGGAGTCCTGGGATGCCGTCGGGACCGTGTGCGGCGACCCCGACCAGCCGGTGACCAAGGTGCTGCTCGCGGTCGATCCGACCGCCGAGGTGGTCGACGAGGCGATCGCCTGGGGGGCCGACCTTCTCCTGACCCACCACCCGCTGCTGCTGCGTCCCGTCCACTCGGTCGCCGCGACGACCTTCAAGGGTCGGCTGGTGCACCGCCTGATCCAGGCCGGGTGCGCGTTGCACGTCGCGCACACCAACGCCGACTCCGCCCCGGGCGGGGTCGCCGAGGCCCTGGCGCTGGCCGTCGGCCTGGTGGACCTCGAGCCCCTGGTCCCGATCCCGGGCGCGCCGGTCGACAAGCACGTGGTGCTGGTGCCCGCCGAGGACGCCGAGGCCCTCGTGGACGCGTTGGCTGAGGCGGGCGCCGGTGCCCTCGGGGACTACAGCCGGTGCGCCTGGACGACGACGGGTGCTGGCACCTTCGTGCCCGGTCCCGGCGCCGAGCCGGCGATCGGCGAGGTCGGGGTCCGGGCCCAGGTCGCGGAGACCCGTGTCGAGATGTTCGCCCCGCGCCGGCGGCGCACCGCGGTCCTCGCCGCGCTCCGTGCGGCACACCCGTACGAGGAGCCGGCCTTCGACGTCCTGGAGCCGGCAGCGCTGCCGGGGGAGACCGGGCTGGGCCGGGTCGGGCGCCTCGCGAGCCCCGCCACCCTCGGCGCCTTCGCCCGCGTCGTGGCCGAGGCCCTGCCCGGCACGGCCCAGGGGGTGCGTGTCGCGGGTGACCTCGACGCGCCGGTGGAGCGGGTCGCGGTGGTCGGTGGGTCGGGGGACTCGCTCTTCGACGCCGTCCGTGCCAGCGGGGCAGACGTGTACCTCACCGCTGACCTGCGGCACCACCCGGCCTCCGAGCTGCGCGAGCGGGCCGAGATCGAGGCCCTCCGCGAGGGGCGACCGGCCGCGGACGGGCGGCCGTTCCTGGTCGACGTGGCCCACTTCGCGAGCGAGTGGCCCTGGCTCGAGCACGCCGCTCGGCGGCTCACCGCAGACCTGCACGTGGCCCACGGGGCGGGCACTACGGTGGAGACCCGGGTGAGCACCCGCCGCACCGACCCGTGGACCGCGCGCCTCGCCTCACCCGCCGACCCGTCCGTTGGAGGATCCCAGCCGTGAGCACCGCCCCCGTCGCCGACCAGCACCGGCTCCTCGAGGTCCAGGCCCTCGACACCCGCGCGGCCCAGATCGCCCACCAGCGCGCCAAGCACCCCGCGCACCAGACCGTGACCGAGCTCTCCTCGCGCCTGGCGGACGTCGAGAGCGCGGTCGTCACCTCACGGACCGCGGTGAGCGACCTGCGCCGCGAGCTCACCAAGGCCGAGCAGGACGTCGAGCAGGTGCGCAGCCGCGCGAACCGGGACCAGGCTCGACTCGACGCCGGGGCCAACGCCAAGGACGCCCAGGCCCTGACCAGCGAGCTCGAGGCCCTGGCCCGGCGCCAGGCGGCCCTCGAGGAGGTCGAGCTCGAGGTCATGGAGCGGCTCGAGGCCCACGAGACCGCCCTGGCGGACCTCACGAGCGCCCGGGACGACATCCTCGAGCAGCAGCAGGCCGCCGCGGCCGAGCTCGAGAAGGTCCTGGCCGACCTCGACGAGCAGGCCGCGCAGGTGGCCGCCGAGCGGGAGCAGCGTGCCGCAGGGCTCGACGCGGGGCTGGTCGCCCTCTACGACAGGGTGCGAGCCCAGCAGGGCGGGGTCGGTGTCGCGGCGCTGCGGGGTCGTCGCTGCGAGGGCTGCCGCCTCGAGCTCAACCCGAGCGATGTCGAGCACATCAAGGCCGCCCCCGAGGAGCAGGTCGTGCGGTGCGAGGAGTGCAGCCGCATCCTGGTCCGCGGGGCGGACGCTCCTCGATGACGGCTGGGGCCTCGACCCCGGCGGGGGCGCGCGAGCGGAGGCCCTCGGGGGCCGCGATGCGGTTCGACGACGCCGAGCCCGTCAGCGTGGTGCTGGTGCGGCACGGGGAGACCACGCTGACGCGCGGCAAGGCGATGTCAGGCTCCTCGGTGCCGGGCCCGCCCCTCGCCCCGGCCGGGCGCGTGCAGGCTGCCCAGGCCGCCGACCTCGTCTTCCGGGTGGGTCGTGAGCTGTGGCCCGACCTGCCCCATCCGAGCGCCCTCGTCGCCTCGCCGATGGTCCGCACGCAGGAGACCGCGACGGCGGTCGGTCGGCGTCTCGGGCTCCCGGTGCAGACCGATGCAGCCTTCGCCGAGTGCCACTTCGGCGACTGGGAGGGCCTGCCCGTCGCCGAGGTCGAGAACGGGCGGCCCGGGGAGCTGCGCCGTTGGTACGAGGACACCGCGGTGCGGGCCCCGGGGGGAGAGTCGCTCGACGACGTCGGTGAGCGCGTCGGGGCCGGTCTGCAGGGTCTGCTCGACGGCGGGGTCGGCCGGACCGTCGTCGTCGTGAGCCACGCGATGGCGATCCGAGCGGCGGTCGGGCGGACCCTCGGCATGCCGGGGGAGGCGTGGTCGTGGCTGCGCGTGCTGCCGGCCTCGGCGACGGTGCTGCGGTGGTGGCCCGACGGCAGCAGGGAGCTCGTCGCCCTCGGGATGCCCAGCGACGCCTGGCACGCGCGTCGCGCGAGCCCCGCGGTCACCTCGCGCTGAGCCTCAGACCGGGGCCCCGGTCGGGTCAGCCACGACGAGGGCCAGGGTGCTCGACCCGCGCGGTCCCTCGGTGAGCCCGGCGTCGAGCAGCGCGCCGCCGACCAGCTCCCCGGCCGCGTCGAGCAGCTCCTCGGGGGAACGGGGCGCGGTGCCCTCCCGCGTGACCAGGTGCCGGGTCAGCACCCCGCGGGTGTGCTTGGCCCAGTGAGAGACCACCGTCCGGCGCCCCTCGGCCTCGCGGTGCACCACGACGCTCACGTGGCCCGGGCCTCCCGCGGGGACCGGCCAGGCCGCCGCGTAGGCCGCCGAGCGGCAGTCCACGACGAGGCGGTGGCTGGCCTCGGGGTCGAGCTCGGCGCGGAGCGCGGGGCGCCAGTGCTGGGCGAGCCGGCCGATCCCGGGCAGGTCGGTGCCCATCGAGAGCCGGTACGCGGGGATGCGGTCCTCGGGGGAGACCAGACCCCACAGGGCGGAGACCGTGCGCACCGAGGCCCGTGCCCGACGACGTGCCGCGGCGGGCAGGTCGTCCAGGCGGGCCGCGCCGTACAGCACCCCGGTGTAGACCGACCGCGCCGCGGCGGTCGGCGCCGCGCGGAGATCGAGGTTGCGCTCGACCTCGGCCGCCAGGGAGGGCCCGACGCCCAGCAGGTCGACGGCGTCGGGCCGGGCGCTCGCCTCGAGCAGGGCCTCGAGGACGCGGGTCCGCGGCTCGGTGAGACCCGGGGCGCTGAGTGAGCTGAGGTCGACGGGCTTGCCGCGGCGGGGCGCGGTCTTGCCCTCGGAGGGCGGGAGGAGCACGAGCACCGTCGAAGGCTATGGCCCGACGGAGAGCTGCCAGGACGCCGCCCACGGGGTCGGTGACCGCCGTCACGCCCGAGGGGCGGTAGCCTGGTGATGCGGATGAGTCGGCCAGGCGGTCGCGTCAGGTGCGGTCCGCCGCACCTGCCGAGGAACGTCCGGGCTCCGTAGAGCGAGGTGGTGGGTAACGCCCACCCGGGGTGACCCGCGGGACAGTGCCACAGAGAACAGACCGCCGTGACGGTCCGGCCTCGGCCGGGCCCGAGCGGTAAGGGTGAAACGGTGGTGTAAGAGACCACCAGCGTGCCGGGTGACCGGTGCGGCTAGGTAAACCCCACCTGGAGCAAGGCCAGACAGGGAGCGTTCGAGGGCTGCTCGCCCGAGCTCCCGGGTAGGCCGCTGGAGGCGTGCGGCAACGTACGTCGTAGAGGGATGGCCGCCACCCGCGCAGGGGAGACCCCGCGCGGGGACAGAACCCGGCGTACCGGCCGACTCATCCGCCCTCCGGGCACACCGGCGTCAGGGGCCCGCGGGGACCGACCTACGAGGTCTCGGCGGTCCGCTTGGGCTCGTGCTCGGCGGACTCGTCCTTCTCCGGGACGGGGTCCGGGTCGACCGCCTTGGTGGGCAGGTCTGGCTGGGCGGGGTCGAAGGACTCGGGCAGCGTGTCACTCATCGACCCACGGTGACACCGCCCGCGGTCTCCCGCATCCTGAGGATGTGTGCGTCGCCGACCTGCGTGCGATAGCGTGGTGGTCGCCTTCTCCCGTGCCCGGACCCTGCTCTGGTGAGGCGCCCCAGACGATGCGATGGCTAGCTCCGCGTGGACGACGCTCATCGAGAGACGAAGGCGACCCCATGAGTGACACCAGCAAGCCTCCCGTCGGTGGCATCACCGTGCGCGAGACGCCGGAGAGCACCATCGCCCGGCTGTGGGGCGAGATCGACGAGGCCCTGCGCCACGAGGCCGGAGCCGCTCTCTCGCGCACGCTGGACCGCGGCTTTCCGGTGGTGATCGACACCCGCGAGGTCACCTTCATCGACTCGACGGGCATCGCCTTCCTCATCCAGTTCTGCACCATCGGGCGCGAGGAGGGGCTGGCCGTCACGCTGGTCGATCCGCCCGCGGTCGTGACCGAGGTCCTGGACCTGCTCGGCCTCACCCACATGTTCGACGCCGAGCCCGCCGACCGGACCGCGTCGAGCCGCGACACGCAGATCGACGCCTGAGGCAGCCAGGGCAGCCGGCAGACCTCGACCGGACCGCCCGACCTCCGCTCAGTCCAGGACGGTGCCGTGCGCGGCGAGCGCAGCCGCACCCACGATGCCCGCGGCGTTGCGCAGGCCCGCAGGGACGATCGGGGTGCGTAGGTCCAGCAACGGGAGGAACTTCTCGTGCTTCTTGGACACGCCGCCGCCCACGACGATGAGGTCGGGCCAGAGGAGGTCCTCGACCACGCGGAAGTACCGCTGCAGGCGTTCGGCCCACTGGTCCCAGCTCAGGTCCTCGCGCTCGCGCGCAGAGTCCGCGGCGCGGCTCTCGGCATCGTGCCCGTCGATCTCGAGGTGGCCCAGCTCGGTGTTGGGCACGAGGGTGCCGTCGACCACGAGGCAGGAACCGATGCCGGTGCCCAGGGTCACGACCAGGACCGTGCCCTCGCGACCGCGCGCCGCCCCGAACAGGGTCTCGGCGTAGCCAGCGGCGTCGGCGTCGTTGACCGCCAGCACGTGGCGTCCCGTGGCCCTGGCGACGACCTTGCTCACGTCGGTGCCGATCCACGAGTCGTCGACGTTGGCCGCCGACCGCGCCACGCCGTGCTGGATGACGGCGGGGAACGTCACGCCGACGGGGACGTCGCGGGGCAGGTCGAAGGAGTTCACGAGCTCGGCGACCGTCGCGGCCACGGTGTCCGGGGTGGCGGGCTGCGGGGTCGGGATGCGCACCCGGTCGGCGCTGAGCTCGCCGACCACGAGGTCGACCGGGGCGCCCTTGATGCCGGACCCGCCGATGTCGATGCCGAAGGCACCCGAGGGGTGCCGCTGAGGATGGGTCTGATCGCTCATGGCAGGGTCAGGATCTCCGCTCCGGTCTCGGTCACCACGAGGGTCTGCTCGAACTGCGCACTGCGTCGTCGGTCCTTGGTCACGACCGTCCAGCCGTCCTCCCACATGTCCCACTCGTGGGTGCCGAGGTTGATCATCGGCTCGATGGTGAACACCATGCCGGGCTGGATGACGTCGGCGTGGTGGGGGGCCGAGTCGTAGTGGGGCACGATCAGCCCCGAGTGGAAGGTCTCACCGACGCCGTGGCCGGTGAAGTCGCGCACCACCCCGTAGCCGAAGCGTGAGGCGTACTTCTCGATCACGCGGCCGATCACGTTGACCTCGCGCCCGGGGGCCACGGCCTTGATGCCGCGCATCATGGCCTCGTGGGTGCGCTCGACCAGAAGGCGCGACTCCTCGTCGACGTCGCCCACCAGGAAGGTCGCGTTGTTGTCGCCGTGCACCCCGTCGAGGTACGCGGTGATGTCGACGTTCACGATGTCGCCGTCCTGCAGCACCGTCGAGTCGGGCACACCGTGGCAGATCACCTCGTTGACCGAGGTGCACAGCGACTTGAGGAAGGGCACCTGCTGAGGGTGCGGCTGGTAGTGCAGGGTCGAGGGGTAGGCGCCGTGGTCGCACAGGAACTCGTGGCCGATGCGGTCGAGCTCGTCGGTGGTCACCCCGGGAGCCGCATGGCGACCGACCTCGGCGAGGGCCTGCGCCGCGATGCGTGAGGCCACACGGATGCGCTCGAGGGTCTCGGCGTCCTTGACCTCGGATCCCGTGAACGGCAGCTCACGGTCCTTGCCCACGTACTCGGGGCGGGAGATGTGGCTCGGGACGGTGCGGATCGGGCTGAGGGTCCCGGGCACGAGCGTGCCCGTCGGCGCATGGGCGGTCGGCATGCCTGGCAGTCTACGGACGGGCGGGCCGGCGTGCGTCGCACCCGGATCGTCGCCAGGGTGAGCAGGACGGGCAGCCAGCCCGACGGACCGGAGGGAGCGACGATGAGCGAGGACCAGGACCCCACCCAGGCAGCGCGGTGGTTCTACGACCCGTCGACCGGGGAGGTCGAGCAGGGCAGGCAGAGCTCCTGGCAGGGCCGGATGGGGCCCTACCAGAGCCGTGAGGAGGCGACGCAGGCCCTCGAGAAGGCCCGGCGCCGCAACGAGGCGTGGGAGGAGGAGGACCGACGTCGGCGGCAGGAGGACGACAGCTGGGGAGTGGACCCCGCCTGAGGAGGTGCGGCCGCGGCCGCCGCGGCCTGCTCAGTCCGTGAAGCTGTGCTCGGCGGTCGGAAAGGCTCCCGACCGCACCTCGTCGTTGTAGGCCCGTGCCGCGGCGGACAGCACCGCACCGACGTCCGCGTACTTCTTCGCGAAGCGGGGGGACCACACGCCCAGACCGGCCATGTCCATCCAGACGAGCACCTGCCCGTCGCAGTCCGGCCCGGCACCGATGCCGATGGTCGGGACGGCGAGCACCTCGGTGACCTGCGCGGCGAGCGGGGCCGGGACCATCTCCAGGACGATCGCGAAGGCCCCCGCCTCCTGGAGGGCGAGGGCGTCCTCGGTGAGACGCTCGGCCGCGTCCTGGCCGCGTCCCTGGACCCGCTTGCCCCCCAGGGTGTTCTCGGACTGCGGGGTGAAGCCCAGGTGGCCCATCACCGGGATGCCCGTCGAGGTGAGGAGCCGCACGTGCTCGGCGACGTGCCGCCCGCCCTCGAGCTTGACCGCGTGCGCCCCGGCCTCCTTGAGCATCCGCACCCCGGCGGCGTGAGCCTGCGCGGGGGAGGCCTCGTAGGACCCGAAGGGCAGGTCGGCGACGACCAGGGCACGTCGCGTGGCGCTCACGACGGCCCGGGCGTGCCGCAGCACGTCCTCGACCGTGACCGGGAGGGTCGTCGCGTGCCCGTAGAGGGCGTTGCCCATCGAGTCCCCGACCAGCAGCACCTCGGTGCCCGCCTCGTCGAAGATCTGCGCGGTCGGCGCGTCGTAGGCGGTGAGCATGGTGATGCGCTCGCCACGCTCCTTGGCCTCGCGCAGGTGGTGCACGCGGACGCGCTTGGGGGCCGGCGTGGCCGACGTCGGCTCACTCATCGTGCTGCCTCACTCCTCGACGGGGCCGCGCGGCTCTCGCCACCGGCTGGTGACGGGCAGCCTACGGTCCCGTCCGAAGGCCAGGGCGGTGACCTTGGGCCCCGGGGGGTACTGCCGGCGCTTCCACTCGGCCCGGTCGACGAGGGACAGGACCTTGTCGACGACCTCGGGGTCGAAGCCGCGGGCCAGCAGCTCCTCCCGCCCCTCGGCGTGCTCGACGTAGGCGTCGAGGACCTCGTCGAGCAGGTCGTAGGAGGGCAACGAGTCGGTGTCGACCTGTCCCGGGCGCAGCTCGGCCGAGGGCGGCTTGGTGATCGAGGCCTCGGGGATGGGCGGGAGCTCCCCGGCATCCAGGGCCGACTGGTTGCGCCATCGCGCGAGCGCCCACACCCGGGACTTGTCCACGTCCTTGAGCGGGGCGAAGCCGCCGACGGCGTCGCCGTAGATCGTGGAGTAGCCGACGGCCAGCTCGGACTTGTTGCCCGTGGCCAGGACGAGCTGCCCCTCGACGTTGGACACGGCCATGAGGATCACGCCGCGGACCCGGGCCTGGAGGTTCTCCCCGGCGATGCCCGGCAGGTCCATCTGGCCCTCGAAGGCGTCGACCATGGGGGCGACGGGCTGGACGCGGTAGTCCGCCCCGATGCGTCGCGCGAGGTCTGCGGCGTCGTCCCGCGAGTGGTCCGAGGAGTGCCGCGAGGGCATCGACACGCCGACGACGTTCTGGCCGCCGAGGGCGTCTGCCGCGATCGCGGCCGCGAGGGCCGAGTCGATGCCGCCCGAGAGCCCGAGCACCACCCCGGTGAAGCCGTTCTTGGTCGCGTAGCCCCGCAGACCCGTGACCAGGGCGCTGTAGACCTCGGCGTCGGAGTCCAGGGGAGCCGCGACCATGCCGCCCCCGGGACGGCCGTCCTCGGCGAGGTCGACCACCAGGAGGTGCTCGACGAACTGCGGCGAGCTCGCGACCACCCGGCCGTCGGCGTCGCTCACGAAGGAGCCCCCGTCGAAGACGAGGTCGTCCTGGCCGCCCACCATGTTCACGTAGGCCACCGGGGCGCCGACCTCGCGGGCCCGGCGCCCCGCGAGCTCGGAGCGCACGTGGCCCTTGCCCTCCTCGTAGGGCGAGCCGTTGAGCACCAGCAGGAGGTCGAGACCGGCGCCCGCGAGGCTGTCGACCGGCCCGGCGTCCTGCCAGATGTCCTCGCAGATCGCCAACCCGACGCTGCGGCCAGCGACCTGCACCACGCAGGCCTCGTCACCGGGGGAGAAGATGCGGAACTCGTCGAAGACGCCGTAGGTCGGCAGGTGGTGCTTGTCGTACCGGGCGAGCACGGTGCCGCCACGGATCACGACGGCCTGGTTGGTCGCGCGGTCGTCGCTGTCCCGGCCCAGCGTGCCCAGGGCCACCGTGATCTCGCCGAGCCCCTCGGCCACGAGCCGCTCGGCGACGTCGTGCAGGGCGCGGTCGGCCGCACGGGCGAAGGAGTCGCGCAGCGCGAGGTCCTCGATCGGGTAGCCGGTGAGGGTCATCTCGGGGAAGGCGACGAGGTCGGCCCCTGCCTCGACGGCGCTGCGGGTCCAGGTCAGGACCTGGTCCGCGTTGCCGGCGAGGTCGCCGACGCAGGTGTCGATCTGGGCCAGTGCGATGCGGATCTGCGCCATCGGGCCAGCCTATCGACGCGCCGCAGGAACCTCCTCGCGGGCGGTGCGACGTGCCGGACCCCGGACATGTCACCCGGCGGACACCTGCGTGGGGCAGGATGGGCGTCATGGACAGGCAGCAGGAGTTCGTGCTCCGTACGGTCGAGGAACGGGACATCCGCTTCATCCGACTCTGGTTCACCGACGTGCTCGGGATCCTCAAGTCGGTGGCGGTGGCCCCCGCCGAGCTCGAGAACGCCTTCTCGGAGGGCATCGGGTTCGACGGCAGCGCGATCGAGGGGCTCACGCGGGTCTACGAGGCGGACATGCTCGCCAAGCCCGACCCCTCGACCTTCCAGGTGCTGCCCTGGCGGGGTGAGCGCCACGGCACCGCCCGCATGTTCTGCGACATCCAGACCCCGGACGGCGAGCCCTCGCTCGCGGACTCACGGCACGTGCTCAAGCGCGCCCTGCAGCGGGCCGGGGACAAGGGCTTCACCTTCTACACGCACCCCGAGGTCGAGTTCTACCTCTTCGAGAACCCGGCCGACCCCGACAAGCCGCTGGTCCCCGTCGACACCGCCGGGTACTTCGACCACGTCGCGCGCGGCACGGGGCACGACTTCCGTCGCGCCGCGATCACGATGCTCGAGTCGATGGGCATCTCGGTCGAGTTCTCGCACCACGAGGCCGGGCCGGGCCAGAACGAGATCGACCTGCGGTACGCCGACGCCCTCACCACGGCGGACAACATCATGACCTTCCGCACCGTGGTCAAGGAGGTCGCCCTCGAGCAGGGGCTGCACGCCTCCTTCATGCCCAAGCCGCTCGCGGACCACCCCGGGTCCGGCATGCACTCCCACCTCTCGCTCTTCGAGGGGGACCGCAACGCCTTCCACGAGCCGGGGGCCCCGTTCGAGCTCTCCTCGACCGCGCGGAAGTTCATCGCGGGGCTGCTGCACCACGCGGCGGAGATCACCGCGATCACCAACCAGTACGTGAACTCCTACAAGCGGATGTGGGGCGGGGCCGAGGCCCCGAGCTACATCTGCTGGGGCCACAACAACCGTTCGGCCCTGGTCCGGGTACCGATGTACAAGCCGGGCAAGGTCAACTCGAGCCGCGTGGAGTACCGCGGGGTGGACGCGGCCACCAACCCGTACCTGTCGTACGCGGTGCTGCTCGCGGCGGGCCTCAAGGGCATCGAGGAGAACTACGAGCTGCCCGAGGGGGCCGAGGACGACGTCTGGGAGCTGACCGACGGTGAGCGCCGTGCCATGGGCATCCAGCCGCTGCCCTCCTCCCTGGACCAGGCGATCGCTGTCATGGAGAGCTCCGAGCTCGTGGCCGAGACCCTGGGTGAGCACGTCTTCGACTTCGTCCTGCGCAACAAGCGCGAGGAGTGGAACGCCTACCGTGCCCAGGTCACTCCCTTCGAGCTGAAGCGGTTCCTCCCGGTCCTGTGAGCGCGGGCACCGACGGCTCAGGCTCCGCGCGGCGGCCCGCGCGGAGCCTGCACGGGCGCCTGACCCGCCTCGGCTTCGTGGACCCCGCCCGGGCAGCGACCCTCGTCGAGGACCCCGACCTCGTGGGCGCCCTGGGGCCGGTCGACGAGAGCGCACCTCTGCTCGACCTGCTGGGCGGGCTGGCCTCGCCCGACGACGCTCTCCTCGGCCTCGCGCGGCTGTCCGGTGCGGTGCACGACGGGGCAGCGCTGCGCAGCCTGCTCGAGCAGCCCAGCCCCGAACGCGAGCGGCTGCTCGCGGTGCTCGGGGCCTCGACAGCCCTGGGCGACCACCTGGTGCGCCACCCCGAGGACCTCGACGCCCTGGCCGAGCCCACCCCGATCGGCGCCGACTCGCGCCTGGTGCGCGCCGAGCTGCTCGCGGCCGTCGGCGCCGAGCCCGACGGCGTCCCGGTCGCGAGCCTGACGGGGACCGAGGGCGTCGACGCGATGCGGCGCGCCTACCGCCGGCGCCTGCTGCGCATCGCCGGCGTCGACCTGGCCTCGACCGAGCCGCTCTCGCTGCTGCCCGCGGTCGGGGCGGCCCTGGCGGACCTGGCCTCGGCGGCCCTCGAGGCCGCCCTGGCCCTCGCACGGGCCGAGGTGGAGGACCACGGGGCCGCCCGGATCGCCGTGCTCGGCATGGGCAAGTGCGGTGGACGTGAGCTCAACTACGTGAGCGACGTCGACGTCATCTACGTCGTCGAGCCGCACGAGGGCCACGAGGAGTCCGAGGCGCTGGGGGTCGGTGCCCGGCTCGCGACAGCCCTGGCGCGGGCGTGCTCGGGTCCGTCGAGCGAGCCCGCGCTGTGGCCCGTGGATGCGGCGCTGCGCCCCGAGGGCAAGAACGGTCCGCTGGTGCGGACCGTCGCGAGTCACGTCGCCTACTACGAGCGCTGGGCCAAGACCTGGGAGTTCCAGGCCCTCCTCAAGGCCCGTCCTGTCGCGGGGGACCTCGAGCTGGGGGCCGAGTACACCGCTGCGCTGAGCCCGATGGTGTGGACCGCGGTCGAGCGCGAGCACTTCGTCGAGGACTCCCAGGCCATGCGGCGCCGGGTCGAGGACCACGTCCCGGCGGCCGAGGCCGACCGTCAGCTCAAGCTCGGGGTGGGGGGCCTGCGCGACGTCGAGTTCACGGTCCAGCTCCTGCAGCTGGTGCACGGGCGGGCCGACGAGTCGATCCGCAGCCCCAACACGCTGACGGCCCTGGCGGCCCTGGCCGCCGCGGGGTACGTCGGACGGGACCACGCGGCGCGGCTCGGCGTCTGCTACCGCCTGCTGCGCACCCTCGAGCACCGGGTCCAGCTGCACCGCCTGCGCCGGACCCACCTGCTCCCCGAGGCCGAGGTGGACCTGCGCCGGTTGGCACGGGCCTCGCGGCTGCAGCCCCCCGACCAGGAGGCGGTGATGCAACGGTGGCGCACCGTCCGGCGTGACGTCCGCCACCTGCACGAGGAGCTCTTCTACCGACCGCTCCTGCCCGCGACCGCGAGCCTGACCCGCGAGGAGGCCAGCCTCGCTCCGGA
The DNA here is from genome assembly GCF_017565425.1 of Actinotalea soli. Classification (GTDB taxonomy): domain Bacteria; phylum Actinomycetota; class Actinomycetes; order Actinomycetales; family Cellulomonadaceae; genus Actinotalea; species Actinotalea soli. The sequence continues at coordinate 513,730 of NZ_JAGEMK010000001.1, read as the reverse complement.
GGCCGCCCGGGCGCGGCTCGCGGCCATCGGCTACCGGGACCCGTCGGGTGCGGTCCGGCACATCGCCAGCCTGACCGAGGGGGTCAGCCGTCGCGCGGCGATCCAGCGACAGCTGCTGCCCGTCCTGCTGGGCTGGTTCGCCGAGGGCAGCGACCCTGACGGCGGGCTGCTGGCCTTCCGTCGGCTCTCGGACGAGCTCGGCACGACGCACTGGTACCTGAAGCTGCTCCGCGACTCGGGGGTCGCGGCCGAGCGCCTGGCCTGCGTCCTGTCCAGCTCGAGATACGTCGCGGACGCCCTCGCTCGCTCCCCGGAGTCGGTCGCCTGGCTCGCGGACGACGCCGAGCTGGCTCCGCGTGACGTCGCACGCCTGGCGAGCGAGGTCGACGCGGTCCTGACGCGGGCCGGCGAGGCCACCGCAGGGGCGACCCTGCTGCGTGCGGTGCGCCGCCGTGAGCTCGCCAGGACGGCCGTCGCAGAGGTGCTGGGCACCCGCTCGGTGGTCTCGGCGGCCCGGTCGCTCACCGCGGCCGCCGACGTCGCGCTGGCCGGGGCGCTGCGGATCGCGGAGTTCGAGGTCCGCCAGTCCGCCGCCGGGCTCCTCACGCGGTCGGCCATCATCGCCATGGGGCGCCTCGGCGGTCAGGAGGCCGGGTACGGGTCCGACGCGGACGTCCTCTTCGTCCACGACCCGCTGCCCGGGGTCGAGGCCGCCGCGGCGCAGGCCCAGGCCATGGCCATCGCGATGCGGGTCCGCGGGCTGCTCGGCGAGATGGGACCCGAGCCGGCCCTCGAGGTCGACGCGGACCTGCGCCCCGAGGGGCGCAACGGGCCGCTGGCGCGGACCTTGGCCTCCTACGGCGAGTACTACCAGCGCTGGTCCTCGCCCTGGGAGAGCCAGGCCCTGCTCCGGGCGCGGCCCGTCGCGGGGGACGTCGACCTGGGCGAGCGCTTCCTCGAGCTCGTCGCCCCGCTGCGCTACCCGCGCGGTGGGGCCGACCCCGCGACGCTGCGCGAGGTCCGGAGGCTCAAGGCCCGGATGGAGGCCGAGCGCCTGCCCCGCGGCGTCGAGCCCACGCGTCACCTCAAGCTCGGCCGCGGCGGGTTGAGCGACGTCGAGTGGACCGTCCAGCTCCTCCAGCTCCAGCACGGGTACGAGATCGAGGGGCTGCGCACCACGTCGACCCTGGACGCGCTGGCCGCGGCGGCCGCCGAGGGCCTGGTCGAGGAGGAGGACGCCGAGATCCTCCGCGAGGCATGGGTGCTGTGCTCACGGCTGCGCGACGCCCTCGTGCTGCTCTCGGGCCGCGCCGGGGGAGCGGGGGCCGACGTCCTGCCCCACGACAGGCGTGCCCTCAGCGGGCTGGCGCGTCTGCTCGGGTACCCGGCCGCCTCCGGCACCGAGCTCGAGGAGAGCTACCTGCGGACCGGTCGTCGGGCACGGGTCGTCGTCGAGCGCCTCTTCTACGAGTAGGCGGGCGGGGGTCAGGCCAGGCCCAGCCGCGCCCCTTCGATCTTGGGGCAGGTGTCGCTGACCACGGTGAGGCCCGCCTCGCGGGCACGGGCCTCGGCTGCGACGTCGTGCACGCCGAGCTGCAACCACACCGCGCGAGCCCCGATCGCGACGGCCTCGTCGATCACCGTGCCGGCGCGCGCCGAGTTCACGAAGACGTCGACGACGTCCACGGCCCCGGGCACCTCCCCGAGGCTGCGGTACCCCCGGGCACCGTGCACCGTCTCGGCACGGGGATGGACAGGGACGACCTCGTGCCCCAGCCGCCGGAGATAGGCCGCGACCCCGAAGGCCGCTCGGGCGGCGTTGGTCGAGAGCCCGACGACGGCCCACCGCGCTGGGGTGCGCAGCAGGTCGGCGAGGGCGTCGGCGTCGTGGCTGGGGTCTGGCTCAGGGGTCAGCACTGGGCCAGGGAACCACAGCTGGTCTGCTCGTGCCTGGGTGCTCGGTCCCGGACCGACCGCCCGGCCGGCGCGGTCAGGGGCCGGGTGGTCAGTCGGGGGCGAGCAGGTCGCCGTCCTGCTCGAGCCGGTCGAGGACCGTGCCGGGGTCGAGCTGCGCGAGCCCTGGCCCGAGCTCCTCCCAGCGGCGCGGCGCGGCGACCTGGGGTCGTTCACGCCCGCGCAGGGAGTACGGGGTCACGGTCGTCTTGGCGGGATGGTTCTGCGACCAGTCGAGGAGCACCTTGCCGGGCCGCAGCGCGCGCTTCATCGAGGCCACGACCAGCTGCGGGTGGTCCTCCGCGAGCCCGAGCGCGAGGTCATGGGCCTGCTCGCGGACCTGCGTCGCGGTGCGACGGCCGTCGAGGACGGCGTAGAGCTGGAGCCCCTTGCTGCCACTGGTGACGGGGACGACGTCGTCCAACCCCGCGTCGCCCAGCCGCTCGGCCACCAGGTGGGCCACCTCGGCGCACTCCTCCAGGCCCGCACCCTCGCCCGGGTCGAGGTCGACGACGAGCCGGTCGGGGGCTCGCACCCCGCCGCGGGGCCCGACCCGCCACTGCGGGGTGTGCAGCTCGACCGCGCCCGCGTTGGCCGCCCACACCAGGGAGGGGAGGTCGTCCAGGACGGGGAGGTCCACGATCGTGCCCTCGTCCTGCGACCCGGGGCTGGCCCGCAGCTCGTGGTGCCTCAGCCAGTCGGGGGCGCCACGAGGGGTGTTCTTCTCGAAGAAGCGCTCGCCGTCGACTCCCTCGGGGAAGCGGATGCGCGTGACCGGCCGGTCGCGCAGCTGCCCGAGGATCGCCGGGGCGGCCTGCGTGTAGTAGTGGATCATCTCGGCCTTGGTGAACCCCGTGGCGGGATACAGAACCCGGTCCAGGTGGGTCAGCTTGACGCGTCTGCCCTCGACCTCGACCCACTGCGGCTGGTCGCCCATCGGTCCTCCCGCGCCTCGCGCCGTCGTCGTGCTCGATCGGTTCGCCGAGCCCGACCTGCGTTCTCGGGTAGCGGACCAGGGGTGTGCGGGTCCATCCTGCCCAGGAAGGTGCTGACCGGCACCCCGGCTCTGGTGCGCCCCTGGGCGTCGGGTCGCGGGGGCCGGCGGTCTCGCCGGGGGACCCTGCACCGGATGAGGAGGGGCGAGATGCGCGCGATCTGGAAGGGGGCCGTGGCCTTCGGGCTCGTCAACGTGCCGGTCAAGCTCTATGCCGCGACCGGTGAGCACAGCGTGGCCCTGCACCAGGTGCACCGCGAGGACGGCGGGCGCATCCGGTACCGCAAGGTCTGCAGCGTCGACGGCGAGGAGGTCAGGCCCGACGACATCGTCAAGGGCTACGAGACCGACGACGGGCAGATGGTGGTGCTCACCGACGAGGACCTCGACGAGCTGCCGCTGACCACCGAGCGCGAGATCGCCGTCGAGGAGTTCGTCCCGGCGGACCAGGTCGACCCCATCATGCTCGCCAAGACGTACTACCTCGAGCCGGACAAGACCGCGGCCAAGCCCTACGCCCTGCTGCGCGAGGCCCTGCGCCAGACCGACCGGATGGCCGTGGTCAAGGTCGCGCTGCGCCAGCGGGAGTCGATGGCCGTGCTGCGGGTGCGCGACGACGTCATCTGCCTGCAGACCCTGCTCTGGCCCGACGAGGTGCGCGAGGCCGACTTCCCGGTCCTCGACGCGGACGTCAAGCTCCGGCCCCAGGAGCTCACCATGGCGTCCTCGCTGGTCGAGTCCCTCGCGGCGGACTTCGACCCCTCGGAGTTCGAGGACAGCTACCGCGTGGCCCTCGAGCAGCTGATCGAGGCCAAGGTCAGCTCGGGGACGACCGTCGTGCCCGAGAAGGCCGAGGAGCAGGACAGCTCGGAGGGAGCCGAGGTGGTCGACCTGCTCTCGGCCCTGCAGCGCAGCGTCGAGAAGGCCCGCGGGACGCGGGGCGGAGCGGGGTCCTCCGGGGGGAAGGCCCCTGCGCGGGGCGGCGGCGCCTCCAGGAGCACCACCGCGAAGGGCGGCACCGCGAAGAAGAGCTCCGCCACCACGAGCGGCCCTGCCAAGACGGCTGCCGCGAAGTCCGGCAGCGCCAAGGGCAGCAGCGCCAAGCCCAGCAGTGCCACGTCCAGCAGTGCCACGTCCGGCAGTACCAAGCCCAGCACTGCGAAGGCGACCAGGGCCAAGAAGGCCTCTCCCCGCAAGGCCTCCTGACCCGTGGCGCCCCAGCGCGGTCGGGACGAGGTCGATCAGGACGAGGTGGTCGCGACCCTGCACCGGGTGGCCTTCCTCCTGGAGCGTCAGCAGGCCTCCTCCTACCGGTGCGCCGCCTACCGCGGGGCAGGGGACCGGTTGCGCGAGCTCGACGAGGCCGACTGGGACCAGCACCGCCGCGCGGACAGCTGGCAGCAGATCTCGGGGGTCGGCTCCAAGACCGCGGACGTGGTCCGCGAGGTCCTCGCGGGCTCCACCCCGACCGTCCTCGCCGAGCTCGAGGCCGACCTGCTCGAGCGTGAGGGGCGGAGCACCGCGGCAGGCCGTCACCTGCGCGAGGCCATCCGCGGAGACCTGCACTCCCACACCGAGGCGAGCGACGGCAGCGCACCCCTCGAGGACATGGCCCTGGCCGGTGTGCAGATCGGGCACGAGTACCTGGCCGTGACCGACCACTCGCCCCGGCTGACGGTGGCCCACGGTCTCACCCCGGCCCGCCTGCGCCGTCAGATGGCCCGGATCGCCCAGGCGAACGAGGTCCTCGCGCCGTTCCGGCTGCTGCGCGGCATCGAGGTGGACGTGCTCGACGACGGTGGGCTGGACCAGGAACCAGCCCTGCTCGACGAGCTCGACGTGGTGGTCGCCTCGGTCCACTCGAAGCTGAGGATGGACCGTGCTGCGATGACCCGGCGGATGGTCGCCGCGGTGACGGGCCCGTCGGTCGACGTGCTCGGGCACTGCACCGGGCGTCGCGTGCTGGGGCGCGAGCGGCCCCCGAGCGACTTCGACGCGAGGGCCGTCTTCGAGGCGTGCGCCGAGCACCAGGTGGCCGTCGAGGTCAACAGCCGTCCTGATCGTCGGGACCCGCCCGAGGAGCTCATCGCGATCGCGGTCGAGGTGGGGTGCCTGTTCACCGTGGACTCCGACGCCCACGCCCCGGGTCAGCTCGACTGGCTCGTCGACGGGTGCGACCGACTCGCCGCCCACGGGGTCGATGCCGACAGGGTGGTGACCACCTGGCCGGTCGACCGCCTGCTCGCGTGGACGGGGCGGCGCTGACCTCGGCCGGCTGCTCCTGATCCGTGGCCGTCAGCCCGGCGGGAGCCCTGTCGCAGCTCCGAGGACCACGTGCTCGACACGGGGCGGGACGCGCAGGAGCGGTGCCTTGAGCGCGTGGAACTGCTGCACGTGCGGGGCGTCTTCATGGGCCTGGAGAGCGTCGTCGTCCGCGTAGACCTCGTAGAAGACCCGGGCGAGGGGATCCCCGACCACGGCCTGGGTGGCGTAGACGAGGGTTCCGGGCTCGCCCGCGGTGATCGCGGGCACCACGTCGTCGGTGAGCTCGTCGAACCGACGGGCGGCGGTCGGGTCGACGAGGTCGAAGCGGACGACGATGCCGATCACGTGGTGCTCTCTTTCGTGGTGAGGATCAACCGGGCTCGCCCCGCCTCTTGCGTCTGATGATGACGACGATGTCGACCGCTGCGACGACGGCCAGCACGATCATCAGGATCATCATGCCTCGCAGCTCAGGGGCGCCCGCGGCCAGGACGGCGCCGACGGTGCACACCACGAGGCCGAAGCTCGCCAGGACGAGGCGCAAGGTCAGCGCGCTGTGGGCGGGTGGAGCACCACCGAGGCCGGCCGTGGGGTCGTGGTGGTCCGGACGGCCCGCGGGGTGACGGCCTGCCCTGGCGGCGGGGGTCGGGTCGGCCGATCTCCGCGTCGGGTCGGGAACGTTCATCGGGTGCCTCCGTCGGGTCGTCCACCGACCATCCCCGGTGACGGCGCGTCCCGCACCTCGGGGCAGGACCGAATGTGACGCACGCCACACCTGCCCAATCGTCCTGGTTCGCCATCGGATGCCGGAGTTCTTGAAGGGGTGGTGTCCGGTTCGTCACGCCCTAGGCGATCCACGGGGCCTCGCGCCACTCAAGGAGCGGGTGAAGTTGTCGATGCACTGGTCAGCCGGGCGCCGTGCCCGGGACGTTCACCCAGGGGGACCAGCACGCATGACATCGAACCGCCCAGCACTGGCCGTCCGCCGCTCGCGCGCGCCGCGTCCGGCTCGGACCCTGCTCGCTCTCGTCCTCGGCGGGACGCTCCTCGCCGCCACCCCGGCGCTCGGGATCGCCACGGCGCCCCCCGCTGTCGCCTCGAGCCCCCGTCTGAGCTGGGCGCCCCCCACCTTGACCGACCCGATCACCATCGACGTCACGTCGGCGAACCGTGACCTGCGGCTCGCACCCGGCCAGGACTACGTCCTGCGGATGCCCTCCACGCCCCTCAGCGGCGCCGGGGGGCTCATCGTCAACGGCGGCGACGACGTCGTCCTCATCGGCGGCGAGATCACCATCCCCTCCGGCGTCGGCACGGTCGAGGGCGCCAACCGGGGGCTCTACCTGCGGGACCAGACCGGCACCGTCCATGTCGAGGGCCTGCGCATCTCGGGCGCGGGACTGGGGGAGGGGATCAACCTCAGCCAACCGCACGGCGCCGTCGTGCAGCTGCAGAACATCCGCGTCGAGACCGTGCACGGCAGCCAGGCAGGGCACCACGCCGACGTGATCCAGACGTGGAACGGCCCCCGTGAGCTCCGCGTCGACGGTCTGAGCGGGGCCACGACGTACCAGGGCCTCTTCCTCCTGCCCCAGCAGCACGGTGCGGTCCAGCCGCAGCGCATGGACCTGCGCCGGGTGGACCTGCGGGGCACGAGCGCGAGCGGGTACATGGTCTGGCGCGACAGCCTGTCGTGGCCGTTGACCCTGTCCGACGTCTGGGTGCAGCCCAGCAGCACGGGTTCGCCGGACACCTATCTGTGGCCGCGGGGCTCCGGGGCGGGCACGCAGGCCTGGCCCTCGGTTGCGGTCGGCGTCCCGCCCGGCGGCCAGTTCGTGCCCTCCGGGCTTGCCGGGACCGGGTACGTCTCCCCGGGGTACACGACGACGCCCTCCCCGCTCCGCAGCCCGGTGGTCGGCATGGTGACCGGTGCCCGTGCCGCCGGCGGCACGCACTACACCCGGGACTCCTCGGTCGAGCTCACCTGGGCCCATGCGGGCCCCGCCGTCACCGGGTACGAGATCCTGCGCGGCGGCACGGTCGTCGCCACGGCCGCAGCACCGGCGACCCGTACCCGTGTGCCGGTGGTCGCCGGCTCCAACGACCTGACCGTCCGGGCGCGGTCCGCCTCGGGGCAGACCACGACGTCCCCGGTCGTCACCGTGGTGCGGGACACCGTCGCCCCGACCGTCACCAGGGCCCCCGAGGTCACGCTGCGCACCGGCGCGCTCTCCGCCTCCGGCACCGCGCCGATCACCGTGCAGTGGGAGGCTCAGGACGACGTGCGTCTGCGCCACGTGTCCCTCGCCGGAACGACCCAGGGGACCTTCGAGCCGGCCCGCACCGTCGCCTACGGCAGCGCTGCAGGGCTGGGCACGTGGACCGCGGTCGCCGAGGACGAGGCCGGGAACACCCGGAGCGCGTCGACCACGCGGACCGTGTCGGTGGTCCGGGACACCTCGATGCAGCGCACAGGCACCTGGTCGACCGTCAGCGGCACCGCCCACCACGGAGGTGCCGCCCTGCGCTCGGAGACGCCAGGGTCCGCGCTCACCCACACCTTCACCGGTCGCGCGGTCGCCCTCGTCGCCCAGCGCCGCCCCGATGCGGGGCGTGCGGTGATCTACGTGGACGGGGCCCGCATCACGGCCCTGGACCTGAACGGGCCCGAGGCCTCCCAGCAGGTCGTGTGGAACCGCAGCTGGCCGAGCTCCGCCGAACGCACCATCCGGGTCGAGGTCGAGGGGACCAGCGGGCGTCCCGGCATCACGGTGGACGGGGTGGTCACGGTCGGCTGAGCCCGACCTCCGCTCAGTCCTGCGACTCCTCGGGGGCGGAGGAGCCGGCCTCGTCGCTCTCCGAGTCCTCGGCCGTGGTCGGCTCTCCCACGCCCCCCAGACGGGCGAGCAGCTGCGTCATGATGAAGCCCCCGTTGTAGTAGCTGAGGGCGTCGAACCGCTCGGCAGGGGTCCCGGTGCGGTAGACGCCGCCGGCCTCGTACTGGGCGACGGCGACCACCGGGGAGGTCTCCTCCTCCTGGAGGTCGGCGATGCCGGTGGACAGCTGGGCACGGCCCAGATCGAGGGCGTTGTCGAGCGCTCCCTGGAAGCGCAGCCCCGTCACCTCGTAGTTCTCGTCGACGATCGCGTTGTTGTGGTACTTCTCGACGAGCATCTGGTTGCGGACGTAGTTGCTCAGCCCGTAGCCCATCACCGCGTAGTCCGCGTTCGGCTTGCCCTCGCCGATGTAGTCGGCGAACGCGGTCACGACCGCGGCCTGCTCGACCGAGAGCGCGATGCTCATGTCGTAGCGAGCCAGGTGCCCGACCACGACGTCCGCCGACATCCCCGTGGACCGGCTCAGGGCAGCCACCTCACCCGAGGTCGTGAAGGCCGCGAAGTTGGCCTCCGCGCCGCGCCGGAAGAAGTCACCGACCTGGGCCAGGTCGACGTCCTCCATGACAGGGGCGCCGACGTTGTCGCGACCGACCTCGAAGACCGCCTGCGTGTTGGTCAGCTGCGCCTTCGCGAGCTCGGCGTAGACGAGGGGCAGGGCGAGATGGTTGAAGAACTCCTGCAGCGAGGCGTACTGCCCGGCCTCCCACCTCGAGCTCATGGTGTCGATCTCACGCTGCGCGAAGGCGAGGAGGGACCACGCGTCGAACGCGCCGGCATAGGCCTGGGTCAGCGCCTCCGCGTCGGTGAGCGTGCTGACCTGGTAGGTGGAGAGCTGGTCGAGGAAGGCCATGAAGCGCTGCGAGGCCGGGCCCAGGTCGGTGGCGTTGTTGAGCATGACCGTCAGGCCCTGCTCGCCCTGCGTGTACAGCGGGTTGAGCACGTTCCCCGTCGCGTGCAGCGTCTCCATCAGCGCGGCGCCCTGCTGCGCCTTGACGAAGGCACCGGCGACCAGGCCCTGCCGCTGGAGGTCGGCGCTCTCGGCCATGAGCTCCTCCGCCTCCAGGAGCAGGAGGGTCTCCGCCAGGGCGATCTGCACGTCGTGCTGGAGGCCGGTGAACTGGTTCGCCGCGGTCTGGAACCTGCTGGTCGCGGCGTCGACCTGAGCGTTGACCTTGTCGTACGAGCGGTTGTCCAGGCGGGGCTCCCCGGCCTGGGAGGGCTGCGGGATCTCTTCGCCGGTCAGGTAGGGGTACGCCTCGTAGATGTCCCCGACCTCGATCACCTCGACGCCGAGCCGGTCACCCTCACGCACGAGGTCCACGTCGTTCCCCTCCGCGTCCGGGGAGTTCCGTTGGCCGAGGGGGACCAGCACGGTCGTGATCTCCTCGTCGGCCGCACCCTGGAGCTTCTCGGGGATGCCGCCGACCGGACCGATGGTGCCGGTGGCGTTGATCGTCCCGGTCATCGTGACGTCGTCGGCGATCTCGTGGCCGTGGTGGAGCGCGACGAGCGCTGCGGTCTTCAGCGCTCCGGCGCTCGGTCCGTCGATGCGTCCCGAGATCTCGAACCCGAAGCGGCCGTCGAGGGGCTCACCGGTCAGCAGCGTCGCGACGATGGCCGCGTTCCAGGAGGCCGCACGGGACGCCTCACCCAGTCCGCCGACCTCGTCCTCGGAGAAGTCGATCCTGAACGAGCCGTCCGGGGAGGGCTCGCGCGAGATCGTCTCGGACGCGACCCCTCCTCCGCTGCCGTCCGAGCGCGCGAAGAGGGGCTGGACCGTGATGCTCGTGGCGCGCTCCTCCTCGGCCTCCTGGACGTCGTCGCGCTCGCTGTCGTCAGCGGCGGACGGGGTGCAGCCGGCGAGAAGGAGCGCGGTGGTGGCGACGAGCGCCCACCGAGCACTGGGGCGGTGGCCGAGCATGGAGGTCCTCTGTGCCGTAGGGAGGGGTAAGCAGAGCGGCACGGGACGGGCCCGGCGCTGTGCGCTGGACCAGGATGCCCGATACGTCCCCTGCTTGGAACACCTCTGCGGGCCATCCGGAAGTTTCCGAACGATCCCGAACGGGTTCCTGCCACCGCGCGCGTCCCGCGGGCGTGGAGCCCCGCAGGGGTGCCTCTCGACGGCAGGGGGGTGCGCGTCCTACGCGGCAGCGTTCAAGGTCCTGGCGGATGCCGCCGGGCTGGACGCGGTGTACGTGAACGGCGTCGCCTCCGCCACCAACGAGGGGCACGCATGGAACAAGGTGCGCATCGGTAGCACGTGGCGGTTCGTCGACTCGCGCATCGCTGACGACGCCGCGAGCTGAGGTCTCGTCGGGCCGTGGGGGGGACGGAGAGCACCTCGACCCGGTCAGTCCTCCTGGCCGTCGGCCCCCGTGCACCGGAGCCAGAAGGCCTCGGCCTCCTCGGGACGACCAGCCTCGTCGAGCCACGCGGCGCCCGTCCCCGCGGCCGCCTGAGCCAGTGCGGGCCAACCGAGCTCGCTCGCCCGCTCGGCCACCTCGGCGAGGGTCGGCAGACCGTCGCCCTCGCGGTCCAGGTCGAGGAGCATGCTCCCACGCAGCAGCTCGGTCTCGAGCGCGTTGCCGTCCGCACCGATCGCCGTCCAGCGCGACGCAAGCCCGTCGAGCACGGTGAGTGCCTGCTCGTGGTCCCCCGCCGACGCGTGGAGTCGCGCCGACAGCGTCGTGAGCGTCAGCTGCTCGAGCGGCTCGTCCCAGTCGCTGAGGTCCGCCGCGACGGCCGGGTCGACGCTCGCTCGCACCATCGCCTCCTCGTTGGCGCGGCGGGCGTCCTGGACGTCGAGGAGCGCGGCGTCCAGGCCGTCGGCGTGCAGACGGGCCGTCACGCGTTCACGACGGACGACGAGGGCGAGCCCGTGCTGCCCCGACGCGACCGCTGCCTCGAGGGCCTGCTGGTAGAGGCGGGTCGCCTCGACGGCGTCGCCCTGGGTCAGGAGGCCGGCGAGGCGGCCGAGGGCGGGGGCCGCGACGGCGTCACCACCGTCCGGCCCCGTCGCGAGGTCGACCGCCTCGCGCGCGAGGGCCAGCGCGCGGTCCGACTCCTCGAGGACGGCGCACAGCTCCGCGGCGAGGTCGAGCAGCCGGAGCCGCTGGCCTGCACGGTAACGCCGGTGCCCGGCCGTGACGGCGTGGGCCGGGAACGGAAGGCCGAGGGTCGCCTCGGCGAGCTCGATGGCCTCGACCTCACGGCCGTGCCGAGCCATCAGGAAGGCCGCCAGGGTCCGGCAGTCGACCACGATCTCGTGCAGGTCCAGGGTCAGCGCCGCGGAGGCGACCGCGAGTGCCCGAGCCTCGGCCCCCGGCGCCTCGCCGGTGTCGGCGAGCAGCCGGCACCGGGAGGACTCGACCTGCAGCACGAGCTCGGGCGACCCCGCGCGTTGGCCGAGCTCGACGGCGCGGTCCAGACGTCCGTGGGCACCCAGCAGATCCCCCTCGGCGGCGTCGCTGCTCGCCCGCTCGAGCTCGAGCTGCACCCGGATGTCCGGCGCCTCGGCGTCACCGAGGAGGGTGAGCACCTCGGTTGGGACGTCCTGACCGGCATCGCCGGTCTCGGCGTGCAACCGGAGGTGGGCCGCCAGGCGGAGGTCCTCGGGTGCGAGGGGGCCGTCCGCCAGGATGCGTGAGGCCTCGTCGTTCAGCTCCCTCGCGCGGCCCGGCTCGGCGTCCTCCGCGAGCCGGGCCCTGGCACGCGCGCGCTGCCCCCTCGTCCCGACCGCATCGACCTGGCCGAGCAGTCGAGGCGCGTCGACGGCCCGTCCGTCACGCAGGCCGTCGAGGAGCTCGGCCAGCAGCGCCTCGGCACCGTCGCCAACCCGGCGGTACAGGTCTGCGGCGCTCGCGGTGAGGACCGGCCGCGGCTCGGGCGAGGACCACGCGGCGAAGGCGTCGAGGTCGGCGACGGCGCGCAGGTGCGCGGCGGTGTCCGGGGGAAGGGCCTCCGCGGTGGCGGGGACGGCGAGGCCGACGAGCACCGCCTCCCGACGTGCCTCCCAGTGCGCTGCCAGGCGTTCGCAGGTCGGCCTCCCGGCGGTGGCCCGGGCGAGAGAGACCCGCTCGGCGAGCCCGAGGACGTCCACGTCCTGGAGGTCCGCGTCGCGTCGCAGCTCAGGGTGCTCGGGCTCGTCGGGCAGGGCGGGCAGGGCCACCGCCGTGGTGGGCGCAGCCCCGACGACGCCGAGGGGGAGGGGCGGGAGCGCGGGTGCGGTCAGCATGGCGTGCACGCGCTCGCTCACCGCCGTCGTGCCGTTGCGCTGGTCGAAGCGGCGCGCCGTCGCGATCGCGTGCTCGCGGAGACGGACCAGGAGGTCGGCGACACGCTCGGGCGTGCGCCCGGGACCGCGGACGGGCAGGTCACCGTCGCCCTCCGCGACGACCGGTTCGAGCAGGCGCGCGGCGGCTGCGGCGAGCTCCATGCCGGCGGCGGGCGTCGAGGGGCGTTCGACGGCGTCGAGCTGCTCAGCGAGCACCTCGAGCCCTCGCGCCACGGCGCCGGTGCGGGCCAGCACGTGCAGGTGGCGCGCGACCTCGCCGGTGGCGGCGGGGTTGCGGCGGCACGCGCGGTACGCGCTGCGGTGGAGCGAGGCGGCGCCCTCCACGTCACCGAGCTCGACGAGGGATGCGAGGGACTCGCTGATCGCGCTGTGCGGCTGCTCGGAGCACCCGATGTCACCCCGCATCACGCGCATCAGCTCATCACGCACCTCCTCGTGGCGCCCGAGCGCGGCGTGGTGCATGATCCGCGTGGTCGGCTCGCACCCGTCGCAGTCCGAGAGGCTGGTCCGGGGAGCGCGGCGCCACGCATCGAACTCGCGGTCGGCCGCAGCCGCGCCGTGCCGGTGCGCCTGCAGGACGAACGCGCAACCGAGCACGGGGGCCAGGTCCTCACCGGCCAGGGCGTACCGCTGCCGCATCCCCTCGAGGGTCGTCTCGAGCTGCTCGAGCGGGACCTGGGGGTGGTCGGTCAGCAGTGTGACCATCCACTTGTGCGCCCAGAGCACACGGAACCTGTCTGAGGGCGTGAGCCACGAGGGCGCGCCGTCGTACTGCTGCAGCACGTAGACGAAGGGCGCGAACATCCGATGGCGCTCGGCCGTGTAGTGGTACGCCTCGACGAGCTCGAGCCGCGTCCGGAAGCGCAGCTCGACGTCACCGAGCTCGTCAGCCATCCGGACGAGCTCTGCCCCCGGTGCCGCCCGTTCTAGCTCGGGGAGGTCGGACATGACCTCCATGAGCTCGTCGATCTCGGCTCGGGTCACGGTCACGGGGTGCTCCTCGGGGTCGTCGTGGTCTCAGGCTCGCCCGCCGTCCCGACCGCGCGGTCGAGGAGGGCGTTGAACGAGCGCTCGAGCAGGGCGGTGTCGACCGGGCGCAGCCGGTGGCTGCCCGACAGCAGGGCTCGACCGTAGAGCGACTCGGCAGCCACACGGCGCACGTGGACGTCGGACAGGGCGAGCACGCGGCGCACGGTGGGGTTCGCGTCGTTGAGGAGCAGCCGGGGCCGCTCCGAGCCGCCGTCGTCGAACGCCCCGAGCAGCGCCCCCCACACGTCGTCGACCTCGGCGGCGACCGCACGGACCTCGCGTCGTTCGCGGGCCGCCCCGTCGTCGACGAGGAGCGCCGGGACCGACGGGGGAGCGAAGACGCGCAGGTCGACGTCCACCCCGACCCCGTCGAGCACAACCCGGACGTCGGCGAGGGCGTGGGCCACCTCCCGGTGGCGGTCCTCGGCGGCGAGCCGGACGTGCCCCTCGACGTCGGCGGCGGTGATGACCTCGACCTGGGCCCCCGGATCGACGTCCGCCAGGCGTCGCACCAGCTCGAGATCGATGGAGGCGCCGCCGTCGACGACCGCGACGCCCTGCGCGGCCATCACGCTCGCGACCTGACGGAAGTCGTCCCGTGCGGCCGTGACACGGACGACGTCGGTCGTGGCCAGCAGGTCCGGAAGGGTCGACGTGCCCTGGTTGGTGCGGAAGGGCAGGAGCGGCAGGACGATCCGGAGCAGCTCGTCGTCCTCGAGCGCCATGGTCTTGACCGCGACGTGGTGCAGGTCGAGGAAGCGCTGCATCCGCTGCGGCTGCGTCGTCGCCATGCGGACGAGCCAGGTGCGGACCTGGTCGCCGATCGCGGCGCGGGTGTGCTCGAGCAGGTCGTCCTCGAACAGCGCCTCGCGGTTGGCGGTCGGTCGCAGCCCGTGGGCGTCGAGCGCGCACCGCACGAAGAAGGCCCACTCGGGCACGAGGTCCGGCACGGAGTCCGACAGGAGCATGCCCTTGAGGTGGACACGGTGCCGGCCGGCGCGCCCGGCGGTCGTGCGCTGGCCCGAGATGACGGCGACGCCGTCGAGCCCGGCCTCGGGGACCCGGATCGGCAGCACGTGGAACGGCGTGCCGCCGAGCTCGGCCTCAGCCAGCTCACGGCAGGCCGTGCGGCGCTGCTCAGGGTCCGTCAGGCGCCACGGCGGGGTCTTGCCGCTCGTCTCGACCTCTCCCGAGGCCGTGCGGACGACCACGGGGTGCGGGAGGTACGTGCCGTGGTGCCGTGCCAGCTCGAGGACGGCTCTCGTGTCGAGCAGCTCTGCGGTGCCTCGGCGAGGGGTCAGGGTGACGCAGGTGCCCGGGCCGTCGGCCAACCACGCTGCCCGCTCGTCCTCGGCAGGCAGACCGTCGGCCAGGACCGTGAGGTCGTAGGACCCGTTCGCGCGGCCCACCCAGTGCACCCAGGGGCCGTCTGCGCGTCGTGTCACGACCTCGATGTCGTCCGTGACCATGAAGCAGCTCAGCAGGCCGATGCCGAACTGGCCGAGCAGGTCGGACCGCGCGAGCCCCAGCTCGTCGCGCTTGCTCGAACGGCCGATGGTCGCGAGGAACGTCCGCACGTCGTGCGCGTCGAGCCCCACGCCGGAGTCCATGGCGTGCAGGCGGCCGTCGACCGCGACGTCGCACGGCACGAGGCGGAGCGCGGGACGGTCGTCGGAGGTCCCGCGGACGGTCACGGCGTCGACCGCGTTCTGCAGCAGCTCACGCAGGTAGACGCGCGGCCCCGAGTAGAGGTGGTGGCTCAGCAGGTCGACCATGCCCCGCAGGTCGACCTGGAACATCCCGTCCCCAGCAGGGTCGGGAGGGCCGGCGGAACCGTCGTCCTCAGTCGCCTCGACAGGTCCGCTGGCCTTGTGCACGGAAGTACCTTAGGGCCCGCGCTGATCTCGGGGCTGCTCCGATGGGGTGGGATCGGTCGACCGGTGCTGGCCCGGTCGACCCGCGCTCAGACGACGCTCAGGTCCCGGACCCGGCCGCAGCCGCTGCGCGCGGGGCACGCTCCCGGACAAGGCCCGATTACGGCGCGTGCAGCGCACGCGTACCGGTCCAGGACCACGTCGGCGAGCCGCGGGTCGGGGGCGAGGGGGTCGGTGAGGAGGTCCGCGCCGGCCCGTCGGAGCCGGTCGTGGAAGAATCCCGGAGCGAGGAGGTAGGCGGCCACGACCACGCGGCGGCCCTCTGCTCTCGCCGCGGCGACGGCCTCCGGGACCGAGGGGCTCGCGGAGGACCCGTAGCCGACCGTCACGGGGCCTTCGGTCCAGCGTTCCCGGAGCAGCCCGGCCACGTCCTCGACGGCGAGCGAGGCACGCCCGTCGCTCGAGCCGGCCGCAGCGAGCACGACGGCGTCCCCTCGGGTCGCCCCGACCTCGCGCAGGCGGTCTACCAGCACCTCGACCAGTCGGGGGTCTGGCCCGAGGGCCCCGGAGGCGGTGGCGGTGCGCCCGGCGACCGCCGCGGCGATGTCGACGTGCACGTGGAACCCGGCAGAGAGCAGCAGGGGGACGACCACGGCGGTCCCGGGCGCACCAGCCCTGCTGGTCTCGGTGATCGCGTCGGCGACGACGTCGGCGACCTCGGGCCGCTGCACGTCGACGAACGCCTCGCGCACGTCCAGGTCGGGGCGGCGTCGTCGGACCTCGGTCAGGATCGAGGCGACCGCGAGCCGCCCGTCCGGGTCGTCCGTGCCGTGCGAGCAGCCGACGAGGACCGGGTCAGGCATGGGTGCTCTCCTGCGTGGGGGTGGGTTCGGCGAGGTCGAGGCGGTAGCCGCGCTTGACCACGGTGCGGACGAGGCCGCGCCCTGCGGCCTCGCGGAGTCGGGCGACCGCGACCTCGGCGGCGTGCGGGTCACGCGACTCGCCGGGGAGGGCCTCGAGGACCCGGGCGCGGGTCAGCACCTCGCGGGGATGGTCGGCGAGGAGGCGCAGCACCTCGAGCCCCGAGGGCGAGAGCGGCAGCACGCGGCCGCCCAGGACCGCGTGGCCACGGCGGACGACCAGGGAGCCCGCGACCGTCTCCACGGTCCGGGTCCCGCCGAAGTGCCCGACGAGGGTCCGCACGAGGGATCCGAGGCGCCCGCGGTCGGGCACGATCGGCTCGATCCCGACGTCGCGCAAGGGTTGCGCGGTCACGGGCCCGACGGCGGCGGCGACCGCGCAACCCGTGCGGAACCGTTCGACGAGCTCGGGCAGCACGCCGGTCTCGCGTGCGGAGTCGAGCCAGGCCGCGGCCCCGGGCGCCGAGGTGAAGACGACGGCGTCCACCTCACCGGCGGCCGTGGCCCGCGTGGAGGCCGCGACGGCCTCGGGGTCGCGCGGCGGGCCCCACCGGTAGACGACCAGGCTCACGACGTCGGCCCCCGCGGCGCTGAAGGCCTCGTCGAGGTCGGTCGAGCCGGCGCCGTGGTGCTGCACCGCGATCCGGAGGCCGTCCACGCCGTCGTCCAGGAGCGCCTCGACGATCTCGGCCGAGGTCTCGGACTCGGCGACCCAGTCGGCCTGGAGACCGGCGGCCTGGATCGCTCCGCGGGCCTTGGGCCCACGCGCCACGATCCGGGCTCCCCCCAGCACCGCGACGAGGTCGTCCGCGACCCCGGCGGCATCGGCGGCCTCGATCCACCCACGGAAACCGATCCCGGTGGTGACCACGACGACGTCGGGCGGGGTGGTCAGGAGATCGCGGGTCCCGCGGACCAGCTCCGCGTCGTCCTGGTGGGGGACCATGCTCAACGAGGGAGCGTGCCGGATGACGGCGCCCCGACGCTCGAGGGCGGCGCCGAGCTCGCCGGACCGCCTCTCGGCGGTCACGAGCACGACACAGCCGGCCATCGTCTGCGCGAGCTGCTCCGTCACGAGACCAGCATGGCCGCTGGCGGCGGATCGAGCAGCCCCGGCGCGGCGACGTCTCCGACCACGACGATCGCCGGCGCCCGCACCCCGGCCTCCCGTGCCAGCTCGGCGATCTCCTGCAGCGGGCCGCGGGTCACGCGCTGCGAGGGGGTGGTGCCCCGTTCGACGATGGCCACCGGGGTCTGCGGGTCGGTGCCGTGCTCGAGGGCCTCGGCCGCCATCGTCCCCAGGGCCGAGACACCCATGAGGACGACGACGGTGGCGGAGCGTTCCCGCATGGCGACGCGCGCGGACTCGTCGAGCCCGTCGTGACCGTTGACCACGTGCACGGCGGCGACGGTCCCGCGGTGGGTCAGAGGGATCCCGGCAGCCGCCGGCACGGCGAGGGCGCTGCTGATGCCCGGGACAACCTCGACCGGCACCCCGGCCTCGCGGCACGCGAGGACCTCCTCCCCGCCCCGTCCGTAGACGAACGGGTCTCCGCCCTTGAGCCGCACGACCGAGCGCCCGCGCTGGGCCTGCTCGACGAGGATCCGGTTGATCTCGTGCTGGGGCACGGGGTGGTGGCCGGGGGTCTTGCCGACGTCGATCACCTCGACGGCCGAGGGCAGGTGCTCGAGCACCGAGCGCGGCCCCAGGCGGTCGGTGACCACGACGTCGGCCTCCGCCAGGGCGCGTCGGGCCCGCAGGGTCAGCAGGTCGACCGCACCCGGGCCGCCACCCACGAGGACCACGTGCCCGGGGGCGCCGGGCACGCGCCGTCGCCGACGCAGGTCTGCCCCGTCGCGCAGGTGCTCGGCCACCGAGTCCCGCACCGCAGCCACCCGGGCCGGGTCGGGGAGGCCCTCGGAGACGACGCCGATCACGAGGTCGCCCTCCCGTGCGGTGGCAGGGGTGCGAGCGGTACCCGCGGTGGCCTCGGAGGCCACCACGCACCAGACGCGCCGCTCCTCGGCCCAGCGCGCGACGGCCGCGTCGACCGCTCGGTCCCCGGTGGCGGTGTGCACGAGCCAGACGTCGGCCAGGTCGGCGGCCGTCACGTCGCGGGCCCGCCAGTCCACGGCCCCGAGATCGGCGAGGGCGGCGAGGTCCTCGCACAGGCAGGGCGCCACGAGGCGGATGCGCGCCCCCTCGGCGAGGAGCGCTGTCGCCCGCCGGGCGGAGACCGGTCCGCCACCGACGACCAGCACCTGCCGGTCGGTGAGGTCCAGGCCGATCAGGGCGGTCATGACGGCCCCCCGGACTCGGGGGCGGCCGAGACGAGGACGACGCCCTCCTCGACCCGGACGTCCCAGGTGCGCAGGGTGGGCCCGTCCGCGGGGTCCAGGCACCCGCCGGTCCTGAGGTCGAAGACCTGCTTGTGCAGGGGTGAGGCGACCGTGGGAGTGGTGCCGCGGGTACCGACGATGCCGCGGGCCAGGACGTGCGCCCCGGTGAAGGGGTCCTGGTGCTGGACCGCTCGGACGGTGTCGTCGACCAGACGGAACAGGGCGACCTGCTCACCCCGGACCAGAGCAGCCGCGCCACGCTCGGGCACGAGGTCCTGCAGCTGGCAGACAGCGATCCACGGGCTCACGGGTCCTGAGGCGTCCTGCGCCGTGACGGGGTCGGCCTCGATGCTCATGCGCGCACCTCCAGGGTCGGCCCTGCGACCAGCATGGGTTCGTCGGCGGGGGTCGGGCTCGACGCGACGGCCAGCCCCGCGGCGCGCTCCTCGGCGGTCGCCGGCCGTCGCTGACCGCGCTCGGTGACGTAGGCCAGGGACGGGTCGGGCTCGGTGGGGGCGTTGACGAAGGAGGCGAACCGCTGGAGCTTCTCCGGGTCGTCCAGGGTGGCCCGCCACTCGTCCTCGTACCGGTCGACGTGGGCAGCCATGGCCGCGTCGAGCTCAGCCGCGATGCCCAGGCTGTCCTCCATGATCACCTCGCGGACGCCCCCGAGGCCGCCCTCGACCTCCTCGATCCACGGCGCCGTCCGCTGCAGGCGGTCGCCGGTGCGGATGTAGTACATGAGGAACCGGTCGACGGTCCGCACCAGGGTCTCGGTGTCGAGGTCCTCGGCGAGCAGCTGGGCGTGCCGCGGCGTGAAGCCCCCGTTCCCCCCCACGTAGACGTTCCAGCCCTGGTCCGTCGCGATGATCCCGACGTCCTTGGCGCGGGCCTCGGCGCACTCGCGGGCGCAGCCCGAGACGCCGAGCTTGAACTTGTGCGGGGCTCGCAGCCCGCGGTACCGCAGCTCGAGGGCGACCGCGAGGCTCGTGGAGTCCTGGACGCCGAACCGGCACCAGGTCGAGCCCACGCAGGACTTCACCGTGCGCAAGGACTTCCCGTAGGCATGTCCGGACTCGAAGCCCGCGTCCACCAGCCGACGCCAGATGAGGGGCAGCTGTTCGAGGCGGGCCCCGAACATGTCGACCCGCTGCCCTCCGGTGATCTTCGTGTAGAGGTCGAAGTCCTTGGCCACCTGACCCACGGCGATGAGGCCCTCGGGCGTCACCTCCCCGCCCGGCATCCGGGGGACCACCGAGTACGTGCCGTCCTTCTGCAGGTTGGCCATGACGTGGTCGTTGGTGTCCTGGAGGGTCGCGCGCTCCCCGTCCAGGACGTGCCCGTCGTCCAGAGAGGACAGGATCGAGGCGACCACCGGCTTGCAGATGTCGCAGCCGCGGGAGCCCACGGGGGCCTGATCGTGACCGTGCCGTCCCAGGACGTCGCTGAACGTCCGGAGACCTGTGATGCGCACCGCGTCGAAGAGCTGGCGGCGGGACAGCGCGAAGTGCTCGCACAGGGCCGTGCTGACGTCGAGCCCGGCCTTGGCGAGCTCGGCCCCGACGAGCTTCTTGACCAGCGGCAGGCAGGAGCCGCAGCTCGTCCCGGCGCGCGTGCACACCTTGGCCGAGGCGACGTCGGTGCAGCCGTGCTCGGTGACGGCGCCCCGGACCGTCCCGGCGCTGACGTTGTTGCACGAGCAGACCGTCGCGTCGTCGGGCAGGTCGCCGTCCCCCCGGCTGAGGCCCGAGACCCCTTCGGGGAGCAGGTAGGCCGACGGGTCCCCGCTCAGCTCCCGGCCGAGCATGGGGCGCAGGGTGGCGTAGGCGGAGGCGTCCCCGACCAGCACCCCGCCGAGCAGGGTGCGCGCGTCGTCGGACAGGACGAGCTTGGTGTAGACCCCGGCGACAGGGTCGGAGTGCACGAGCTCGAGGGCACCGGGGGTCTGGGCGAAGGCGTCACCGAAGCTGGCGACGTCGACCCCGGCGAGCTTGAGCTTGGTCGCGGTGTCCGCCCCGGGGAAGACCGCCTGACCACCGAGCAGCCGGTCGGCGACCACCTCGGCCATCGCGTAGCCGGGGGCGACCAGGCCGATGCAGGACCCGCCGATGCATGCGACCTCCCCGACGGCCCACACGTGAGGGTCCGCGGTGCGGCAGGACTCGTCGACCACCACGCCTCCCCGGGCGCCGACGGCGAGGCCGCTCGTGCGGGCGAGCTCGTCGCGAGGGGTGATGCCCGTGGCGACGACGACGACGTCCACGTCCAGCCGCCCGCCGTCGGCGAACTCCAGGCCACCGACCGTGCCGCGCCGGTTGGGGCGCAGGCGCGTGGTGGCGGTGCTGACGCGGACGGCGACCCCCAGCTGGTTGATCAGGCGCCGCAGCGCCTCCCCACCACCGAGGTCGACCTGCGCGGACATGAGGTGGGTGCCGAACTGCACGACCGTCGACTGCGCGCCGAGGGCCTGCATGGCCCCAGCAGCCTCGAGGCCGAGCAGGCCACCGCCGATCACCGCGCCGCGCACCGGTCGGTTCCAGCGTCGTCCCTGCTCCTCGACCCATCCGCGCAGGGCCGCGACGTCGTCGACGGTCCGGTACACGAAGACCCCCGGCAGGTCGGTGCCCGGGATCGGCGGGACGAAGGCACCCGAGCCGGTGGCCAGCACCAGCTCGTCGTAGGGGATCGTCCGGTCGGCGCCGGCCCGTCCGGTGGACGTGGTGACGGTGCGGGCCTCGCGGTCCAGGCCCGTCACGGCGACCCCACGGTGGAGGGTCACCAGGGGGTCCTCCCACAGCGCGGGGTCGCCGAGGGCGAGGTCCTCGGCGTCGCGCCCGGAGAAGTACGAGGTCAGGGCGACCCGGTCGTAGGGCGGCCGCGGCTCCTCCGCGAAGACGCTGATCCGCCAGGTCCCGGCACCGTCCCGGTCCCGGAGGGCCTCGACGAGTCGCTGGGCGACCATCCCGCCCCCGACGACCACGAGGTGCCGGCGCGCGTCGTCGGGTGTCGTCGTGGTGCTCTCGGCCTGCGTCGGGTGCTCGCTCATGGTGGTTCCCCCCAGCGTCGTCTGCCCCACGAGGGGCTTGGCGACGACGCTATGGACCGCATGTTTCTCGGGCGGACACGAGGAGGTTTCCGGTCCGAAACACTTACCTCACGGCCGAGACGGTCCGGGTGTGAGGTCGCCGGCGGTCCAGGCTCGCCCGGCGGGCGCACGAGGACCGGGGCCCTCGACGACGTGTCGAGGACCCCGGTCGGGTGCTGGACTCCGATGGTGCGGCGAGTCGCGTGACGCCGGGAGTCAGATGGCGGCCGCACGAAGGGCCGAGCCGCGACGCTGGTAGACGGCCCACACCAGGGCGCCCATCACCACGTACATCCCGATGAAGACGGCGAACCCGCCCTCGATGCCCGCCATGGCGAAGATCCGGGGGACGAAGAACGCCCCGAGGGACCCGATCGCCCCGGCCAGGCCGATGCACCCGGCGGCGGCGCGTCGCCCTCGAAGGGCGCCGCCCTCGTCGGTCACGCCCATCTGGAACACCGCGGGGATCATCCGGTACGTCGAGCCGTTGCCGATCCCCGCCGCGGCGAACAGCAGCAGGAACAGGCCGAGGAACAGGGGCAGCGAGTGGACGTCGAAGGTCGCGAGGAGCCCGATCACGCCCATGGCCATGAGGGTGAAGGCCGCGATGGTGACCCGTGCTCCGCCGACCTTGTCCGAGAGCATCCCGCCGATCGGGCGTACCAGCGCCCCGATGAGTGCTCCGAGGAACACGATGTTGGCGGTGACCTCGGGGTACTGGATCCGCATCAGCGTCGGGAAGGTGTTGGCGAACCCGATGAAGGAGCCGAAGGTGCCGATGTAGAGGAAGGAGATGATCCAGGTGTGGGGGTTGCGGGTGGCGAGGATGTAGCTCTTCACGTCCGACTTCGCGCAGGACAGGTTGTCCATGTAGCGCCACGCCAGGATGGCCGCGATGACGCACAGCGGGATGAAGATGAGCCCGGCCCGCTCGAGGGCCACTCCCGCGGCGGCCACGATGACCAACGGCACGGTGAACTGCACCCAGGCCGTCCCGAGGTTGCCGCCGGCGGCGTTGAGGCCCAGGGCCTTGCCCTTCTCCCGCTCGGGGTAGAAGAACGAGATGTTGACCATCGACGAGGTGAAGTTGCCTCCGCCGAGGCCCGCGAGCGACGCGATGACGAGCATGAGACCGAAGGGCGTCTCGGGGTCGCTCACCGCCCAGGCGAGCCCTCCGGCCGGGATGATCAGCAGCAGCGCCGAGACCACCGTCCAGTTGCGCCCGCCGAAGATCGGCACGGTGAACGAGTACACGAACCGCATCAGCGCACCGGTGAGCCCGGGCAGGGCGATCAGCCAGAAGAGCTGGTCGGCGGTGTAGGCGAAGCCCGCGGCGGGGAGCTGTGGCGTGACGATGCCCCAGAGGGCGAGCATCGCGAAGCCCAGGAACTCCGCCACCATGGAGAACCCCAGGTTCCGGCGCGCGGTCGGTCGGCCCACCGTCGTCCACTGCTCGTGGTTCTCGGGGTCCCAGTTGTCGATCCAGCGACCTCGCCGGTACGCGAGCGCCGTCGGGCCGGCGGTCGTCGTGGTCGGACCACCTGCGTCCCCGGTGCCGTCTGAGCGGGTGATCGTCGGTGTCGCCATGGTTCCTCCTGGGTGCCCGCCCCCCTGCTGGGGCTCGTGACCACGACGTTAGGAAGGTCGTGTTTCCCCCGGAGGGGCCCAGGAGTTTCCGCAGCGGAACGTTTCCCGCACACACCGGGGGAGCCGGCTGTGAGAACGGGCGCCTCCGTCGGCGACGCGGGTGGTGAGGTCTCGCTACTCCGACGGCTCGTGGTGGTTGCGCCGGGCGTCCTGGACACCGAGCTCGACCAGCTCACGCAGGACGTCGAGATCGACCTCCGTGAGCCGGGTGACGTAGAGGCAGCTCGTGGCGTGCTTGACCTTGCCCAACCGGGCCAGCTGCGTGGCGTGGAGCTCGGCGAAGCCGGCCGTCAGGTAGATGGTGTGCTGCCGCTGGTTGGTGGCGAAGGCCGCCAGAGGGGCGTCACCCTCGCGGCCGCTCTCGTACCGGTAGTGGTACTGCCCGTAGCCGATGATGCGGGAGGCCCACAGCCGCGGCTGCTCACCCGTGACCGCGGCCATGAGCCCCATGAGCTGCTCAGCCTCGGCACGCTTGACCTCGGCGAGCCCGTCGAGGACGGTCTCGACCGGGGTGTCGGACGGGGACATCGCCGGGGCCTTGGCCATGACGTGGATCGTAGGCCTTGAGGTGTGCCGGGGGAGCCAGCGTGCGCGAAGAGGTCGCCCCGCGCGCCCGGCGGCGGCCCACCCCGTGGACGGCGCGGGCCGCGGTGCGCGGCGCCGCGCGGGAGATGCGCGGGTGCATGCCGGCGACCGTCCGAGGCCCTCCGGGGGCGTCGACCGCCGCTCGCACGTGTGGCACAGACAGTGGCACCCCCGCCGCCACGAGGGCGACGGGGGTGCCGGAACTGCAGGTCAGAGGCTCAGGGGCGCGCCCTTGAGACCCGAGGATCAGACGTCGTAGTAGAGCTCGAACTCGTGCGGGTGCGGGCGCAGACGGATCGGGTCGATCTCGTTGGTGCGCTTGAAGTCGATCCACGTCGCGATGAGGTCGGGCGTGAAGACGCCGCCCTCGGTCAGGTAGTCGTGGTCGGCCTCGAGGGCGTCGAGGGCCTCGCCGAGCGACGCGGGCACCTGCTGGATCGAGGCGTGCTCCTCGGGGGGCAGCTCGTACAGGTCCTTGTCGACGGGCTCCGGGGGCTCGATCTTGTTCTTGATGCCGTCCAGGCCGGCCATCAGCATCGCCGAGAAGGCGAGGTAGGGGTTCGACGAGGCGTCGGGCACGCGGAACTCGATGCGCTTGGCCTTGGGGCTCGACCCCGTCACCGGGATGCGGACGCAGGCCGAGCGGTTGCGGGCCGAGTAGACGAGGTTGACCGGGGCCTCGAAGCCGGGGACCAGGCGGTGGTAGCTGTTGACCGTCGGGTTGGTGAAGGCCAGCAGCGAGCCCGCGTGCTTGAGCAGGCCGCCGATGTACCAGCGGGCCGTGTCGGACAGGCCGCCGTAGCCCTTCTCGTCGTAGAAGAGCGGCTCGCCGTTCTTCCACAGCGACTGGTGCACGTGCATGCCCGAGCCGTTGTCCCCGAAGAGGGGCTTGGGCATGAAGGTCGCGGTGCGACCGGCGGCGTGCACGACGTTCTTCACGACGTACTTGAAGAGCATGACCTTGTCCGCGGACTTGGCGAGCTCGTCGAAGCGGTAGTTGATCTCGGCCTGACCGGCGGTGCCGACCTCGTGGTGCGAGCGCTCGACCTCGAGGCCCAGCTTGTCGAGCTCGAGGCAGATCTGGTCACGCAGGTCGGCGAAGTGGTCGACCGGGGGGACGGGGAAGTAGCCACCCTTGTAGGGCGTCTTGTGGCCGAGGTTGCCCCCGTCCTCCTTGCGCCCGGTGTTCCACGCCGCCTCGATCGAGTCGATGTGGTAGTAGCTCTCCGACTGGCTCGTGTGGAAGCGGATGTCGTCGAAGATGTAGAACTCGGCCTCGGGGGCGAAGAACGCGGTGTCCGCGATGCCCGTCGACTTGAGGTACGCCTCGGCCTTGGCGGCGATCTGGCGCGGGTCACGGCTGTAGGGCTCGTCCGTGTACGGGTCGACGATCGACATGTTGATGTTGAGCGTCTTCTCGGTCCGGAACGGGTCGAGGTAGGCGGTGCTCAGGTCGGCGATCAGCTTCATGTCCGACTCGTGGATGGCCTGGAAGCCACGGATCGACGAGCCGTCGAACATCTGGCCCTCGGTGAAGAAGCTCGCGTCCACAGTCTTGGCGGGGACGTTGAAGTGCTGCATCACGCCCGGCAGGTCGCAGAACCGGACGTCGACGAACTTGACGTCCTCCTTCTCGATGAAGGCCATGACGTCATCGGCGGAACTGAACATCCGGTGTTCTCCTTGCTCTCGGCAGGCGCGTGTGCGGCGTCGACTCGACGGTAGGCCGCGGGGGTTTCTCCGCCGTGTACCTCATGTTTCGGCTGGGTTACTCCGCGGCACCTGAGCCCCCGGGCGGAGCACGGGAGCCTGACGCCCACGGCGTTAGGCTGACCCGATGACACCACGTCGGGAGGACCTCGGGTCCTGGCTGGAGGGTACCCCGGGCGGTCAGGGGCCCGCGGGCAGGTCTCGTCTCGGTCTGCCCGAGGAGGGCTCGGGGTCCATGGCCCCGGTCTCGCGCCGGATGGTCGCCCTCGCCGTGGACTGGATGCTCTCGCTGCTCATCGCGAATGCGTTCTTCGCAGGGCACCCGATGGCTACCTTGGCGATCTTCGCCGTCTCGACGTTCGTGCTGGTCGCGACCCTCGGGCACACCGTGGGGCACCGGATGCTGGGCCTGACGGTCGTCCGGTGCGTCCCGCAGGGGGTCTCGGTGTCGACCGGCTCACAGGCGCCGCGTCCCGGAGGTGCTCAGCCGGGCACTCCGGGTCTGCTGTCCGCGGCGGTCCGCACCGCGTTGCTCGCCCTGGTCATCCCGGCCGTGATCTGGGACGGTGACGGCCGCGGGATGCACGACGTGGCGGCCGGGACCGCGATCCTGCGACGCTGACGCGGCGGTACGACCCAGGTCAGCGGGACGACAGGCCGCAGCGGCAGGACGGGCCTCAGCGGCAGGACGGGCTCAGCGCCCGCGCATCCCCTTGCGGTCCGGGCGGGCCTTGTACGGGTCGACGCCCTTGGGCACGGGCAGGCGGGCTCCGCCCAGCGCCTTGAGCCGCTTGGTCACCTCGCTGACCTCCTGCTTGGTCAGCGACGGCTTCAGCTTCTGCACGGTCCGAGGGAGCTTGCGCAGGGGGACCTGGCCCTCCTCGCGCCCGCTCTGGATGAGGATGACCGGGACGTTGGGCAGGACGCGGCTGACCTTGCGCCGCTCGGCCTCGAGCAGCTTCGGGATGCGGTGCGCGGGTCCTTCGCCCACGAGCACGATGCCCGGACGGCCGATGCCGCGGAACACGAGGTCCTGGGTGCGGGGGTCGACGGCGGTGGGCTCCTCGGGGAAGTCCCACCCGCGGCGGATCGTCCGCAGGGCCGAGATCGACGCGCCGGGCTGGCCCTCGATCTGGCTGTAGGCCGCGGCCTCTGCTCGACGCGCGAGGAGGAAGAGGGCGCCGAGGAAGGCGAAGGGCAGACCGACCACGAGCAGGTAGATCACCATGTTGACCAGGAGGCCGATGACCAGCGCGACGGCGAGGACGCCGACGAAGACCGCGAGCATCCACCAGGTGACGGCCGGGTCTGCCCGGCGGGTCATCTGGTAGGCCTGCCAGATCTGGTGGTACCACCGGGTCTTCTTGACCTTGGCGGGCTTGCCGCCCTGGTCGGGGGCAGGGGAGGACGCTGCGGACTTCTGACGGGCCATGGGCAAGGAGTCTAGTGGCCCGGCCGGTCGGGGTTCACCGGGCCTGCGCTGCGTGGCTCAGCGCAGCAGCAGGCTCGCGGCCTCCTGACGGGCCGTCTGCTCGACCGCGAGGTGCGCGAGGTTCTCAGGGATCCGCTCACCGCGGCGGCGCATGGCCTGACCCCAGAGGCGGCCGGCGCGGTAGGAGGAGCGCACCAGCGGACCCGACATCACGCCGAGGAACCCGATCCGCTCGGCCTCCTCGGAGAGGGCGACGAACTCCTCGGGCTTGACCCATCGGTCGACCGGGTGGTGGCGGACCGAGGGGCGCAGGTACTGGGTGATCGTGACCAGGTCGCACCCCGCCTCGTGCAGGTCGGCGAGGGCCTCAGCGGCCTCCTCGTAGGTCTCGCCCATGCCCAGGATCAGGTTGGACTTGGTGACCAGCCCGGCGTCTCGGGCCGCGGTCAGTACCGACAGGGAGCGGTCGTAGCGGAAGCCCGGGCGGATCTGCTTGAAGATCCGCGGCACGGTCTCGAGGTTGTGCGCCAGGACCTCGGGGCGCGAGGAGAAGACCTCGGCGAGCAGGTCCGGGAGGGCGTTGAAGTCGGGGATCAGCAGCTCGACCCCCGTCCCGGGGTTGAGGTCGTGGATCTGCCGGACGGTCTCGGCGTAGAGCCACGCGCCGCCGTCGGGCAGGTCGTCCCGGGCGACGCCGGTCACGGTCGAGTAGCGCAGGCCCATCGCCTGGACGGACTCGGCCACGCGGCGCGGCTCGTCGGCGTCGAAGTCCGCGGGCTTGCCGGTGTCGATCTGGCAGAAGTCGCAGCGCCGCGTGCACTGGTCGCCCCCGATGAGGAAGGTGGCCTCGCGGTCCTCCCAGCACTCGAAGATGTTGGGGCAACCAGCCTCCTCGCAGACCGTGTGCAGCCCCTCGCGCTTCACGAGCTGCTTGAGCTCGGAGTACTCGGGCCCCATGGTGGCCCGGGTCTTGATCCACTCGGGCTTCTTCTCGATGGGGGTGGCGGCGTTGCGGGCCTCGACGCGCAGCATCTTGCGGCCCTCGGGTGCGATCGTCACCCGATCACCCTACGTCAGCGTGAGGTGCGCGTCAGGGCCGGGCGACGTGCCCCTGGTCTGGGGGCCGACCAGCAGCAGCGGGGCGAGGGCGTCGCCCAGGTGGGCACGGAGGACTGGCTCGACCTCCTCGATCGTGACCTCGCGCCCCAGCTCGGCCGTGAGGGAGGTGACGTCGGCGTCGGTGATGCCGCAGGGCACGATCCGCCCGAAGGGGCCGAGGTCGGGGCGGCAGTTGAGGGCGAGGCCGTGCATGGTCACCCCGCGCGCGACGCGCACCCCGATCGCCGCGACCTTGCGCTCGCGCCGTGCCCCGGGCCCGCCCTCGGCCCCGAGCCAGACCCCTGACCGCCCCTCCACGCGCTGGGTGGGCAGCCCGAGCTCGGCGCAGGTGTCCATCACCGCCTGCTCGAGGGCCCGGACGTAGGCGACGACGTCGACCGGCTCGGCCAGCCGCACGACCGGGTAGGCCACCAGCTGGCCCGGCCCGTGCCAGGTGATGCGCCCGCCGCGGTCGACGTCCACCACGGGGGTGCCGTCGGTGGGGCGGTCCCAGCTCGCGGTGCGGCGGCCTGCGGTGTAGACGCTCTCGTGCTCGACCAGGAGCACCGTGTCGGGGGCGCGGCCCGCCACGACGGCGGCGTGCAGCTCGCGCTGCTGGTGCCAGACCGGTGCGTACTCGGTCAGGCGCCCGCCCTGCCGCAGGTCCACGAACTCCATGGCAGCACGCTACTCGTCGTCGGCGGGCCCGTCCTCGGCCGGGCCGGAGGCAGGGCCCTGCGCACCCCGGGCACGCTGAGCGTGCTCGGCCTCCACCTCGGCGAGGACGGGGTCCCCGGGGTGGGGTCGGGCGGTCATCATCTGCATGAGCAGCCCGCGGAGCTGGGCGACCTGCGCGGGCTCGAGCCCGCGCACGCTCATCTCCTCGGCGAGCCGGGCGTCCCCCGCCTCGGCGAGCGCGGTCCTGCCGGCGGCTGTGAGCACGACCTCGTAGCGACGGCGGTCGGCGGAGTGTGCGCGTCGCTCGATGTACCCCGAGCGTTCCAGGCGCGCCAGGACCCGGCTCATGGTCTGCTCGGTCACCGAGGACGCGGCGGCGAGCTCGCGCTGCGACCGCGGCCCCCGGGCCAGCATGAAGAGCACCGGCAGACTGGCGTGGTTGAGGTCCCAGAGGGCGAGGTGGGCGTTCCAGTCGCGCTCGATCCGGCGCGCGACGGCGGAGACCAGGCGGCCCGTGGGCCACTGGTCGGTGCCGGATCGGCCGTCCCGCTGCTTCGTCAAAGGTCGTCCTCGCTGCCAGGTTGTGCCAGCAGGCTAGAGGGGTTCATGATACTCAGCATGCTGAGTAATGGGAGTGGTGCCCGTCGAGGTGCCGTGCGCGGCCTGGGTGTGCTGGGAGTCCTCGTCGTCTGGCTGGCCCTCGCCGGCCTGGGTGGGAGCTCGATGGGCATGCTCTCCGAGGTCCAGGAGAACGATGCCGCGTCCTTCCTGCCCGAGGGGGCCGAGTCCACGCAGGCCTCGCAGGCCCAGCGAGACTTCGTCCAGGACGCGAGCCTGCCCGCCGTCGTCGTCGTCGAGGGGGAGGGGGAGCTCACCGCGGACCAGCTCTCGCAGGTCGAGGCCTTCGCCGAGGGCATCCCGGCCATCGAGCTCGGCGAGGGCCTCACCATCGGGGACCTGCTGCTCGCCCCCGTCGTGCCCGTCCCCTCCGAGGACGGCGAGGCCGTGCTCGTGGCGGTGGCCCTCGACGCCGACCGGGCCAACGAGCAGGTCGGCGAGGAGCGCGTGGTCAACGAGGTCGTCGCCGAGCTGCGCGCGGCTGCCTCCGACCAGCTCGGCCAGGACGGGCTCGAGGCCTGGGTGACCGGTCCCGCCGGAGCCATCGCCGACCTCGTCGAAGCCTTCGGAGGGATCGACGGTCTGCTGCTGGGTGTCGCACTCGTCGTGGTCTTCGTCATCCTCGTCCTCGTCTACCGCTCTCCGCTGCTGCCCTTCGCCGTCCTCCTCACCTCCGTCTTCGGCCTCGCGGCGGCGGCCTTCGCCGTCTACCAGCTCGCCAAGGCCGGGGCCGTGGTCCTCAACGGGCAGAGCCAGGGGATCCTCTTCATCCTCGTCGTCGGAGCGGCGACCGACTACTCGCTGCTCATCGTGGCCCGGTACCGCGAGGAGCTCCGACGCGTCGAGTCCCCGCACACCGCCATGCGACGCGCCCTGCGCGCCTCGATCGCACCCATCTCCGCGAGCGCAGGGACCGTGATCGCCGGCCTGCTCTGCCTGCTCCTGTCCGACCTCACGTCCAACTCGAGCCTCGGGCCCGTCGCGGCGATCGGCATCGTCGGGGCCTTCCTCGCCGCGACCACCCTGCTCCCGGCCCTGCTCCTGGTGGGCGGCCGACGCAGCCGGGCGGTCTTCTGGCCGCGGGTTCCCCGCCCCACGGACGCCCCGCTCGACCAGCACGAGAGCCTCGCCGACCTCGAGGCCCGCTCGGGGGTCTGGGGCCGGGTCTCGAGGGTCGTCGGCCGTCGACCGCGTCGGGTCTGGGTCCTCACGACCGTCGCGCTCCTGGGCGCCGCGGCCTTCCTGCCGACCTTCCAGGCCAGCGGCACGAGCGAGAGCGACATCTTCCTCACCGAGGTCGAGTCCGTCGCGGGGGAGGAGGTGCTCGCCGAGCACTTCGACGCGGGGCAGGTCCAGCCCGTGGTCGTCATCGCCCCGGCCGCCGACCTCACCGACCTCACCGAGGCGATCGGCGAGATCGAGGGCGTCATCGCGGCTGCACCCCTCACCGAGGCAGGACCCCCCGGGGCCCCCTCCGACCCGCAGGCCCCGCCGGTCGAGGTCGACGGTCGCGTGCAGATCGAGGCCGTCACCGCGGTGAGTGCCGACAGCCAGGAGGCCCTCGACGTCGTCCAGGAGGTGAGGGCCGTGGCCCACGACCTCTCGCCCGAGGCGCTGGTCGGGGGCGCCGCCGCCGAGAGGCTCGACACCCAGGTGACCAGCGCCCGCGACCTTCGCGTCATCGTTCCTGCCGTGCTCGCGGTGATCCTCGTGGTCCTCGTCGGACTGCTCAGGTCCGTCGTGGCCCCGGTGCTCATCCTGCTGGCGAACCTGCTCTCCCTCGGGGCGACCATCGGCATCGCGGCCCTGGTGTTCAACCACGTCCTCGACATGCCCGGGGCCGACGCCTCGGTGCCCCTGTACGCCTTCGTCTTCCTCGTGGCCCTCGGCATCGACTACTCGATCTTCCTCATGACCCGGGTCCGGGAGGAGTCCCTGGTGCACGGCACCCGCGACGGCGTGCGACGAGGGCTCTCGGTCACCGGAGGGGTCATCACCAGTGCGGGCGTGGTGCTCGCCGCGACCTTCGGTGCGCTCGCGGTGCTCCCGCTGCTCTTCCTGGTCCAGCTGGCCTTCCTCGTGTCGCTCGGCGTGCTGATCGACACGCTGATCGTGCGCACGCTGCTGGTCCCAGGTCTCGTCCACGACCTGGGTCGGGCATCCTGGTGGCCATGGCACACGAAGATCACGAGCTGAGCCTCCGCGTTGGGGTCGTCGGGTACGGCGACGCCGGTCGTGGGATCCATGGACGTCTGCTGCGGGAGGCCGGTCACCGGGTGACCGACGTCGTCACCCGCGACCCGGCCCGTATCGCGGCCGCAGGCGAGGACTGGCCAGGGGTCCGGGTGCACCCGGACCTCGCGGGCCTGCTGGGCAGAGGGGACGAGCTCGACCTCGTGGTGGTGGCCTCACCCACCGGGCGGCACGTCGAGAACGCCCTCGAGGTCGTCGCCGCGGGCCGACCCCTCGTGGTGGACAAGCCGCTCGGGCTCGACGCCGACGGAGCAGGGACCGTGCTGCGGGCTGCCCAGGAGGCCGGGGTGCCGCTCACCGTCTTCCAGAACCGCCGGTGGGACTCCGAGCAGCGCACCCTGCGGCGCCTCCTGGACGAGGGGTCCCTGGGCACCGTGCACCGGTTCGAGCGGCGCTGGGAGCGGTGGCGCCCGGTGCCCAAGGACCGGTGGAAGGAGAACGCCGTCGGTGACGGCGGGGGACTGCTGCTGGATCTCGGAGCCCACCTCGTCGACTCGGCGACCGATCTGTTCGGCCCGGTGACCAGCGTCTACGCCGAGCTGCGCGCGCTGACGACCCCCACCGAGGACGACGTCTTCCTGGCCCTCGAGCACGCGGGCGGCACCCTGAGCCACCTGTGGGCCGGTGGGGTGGTCGGCGCGCCCGGGCCACGGACGCGGGTCCTGGGCAGCGCGGGCGCCTACCTGGTGACGAGCTTCGAGGGAGAGCCCACCCCCTTCGCGCAGCTCGACCCGGGGCCCGACCACGAGGGGTGGCTGGTGCACGGGGAGGACCGCGAGCCCGTGCGTCGCGCACCAGGCACCCACGCCGACTACTACCGCGCTGTGGCCGAGTGGGTGTTGTCCGGTGGACCGGTGCCCGTCGACCCCGCCGATGCGGTCCGCACCGCGGCCGTGCTCGACCTCGCGCGACGCAGCGCCACCGAGGGCCGTCGCCTCTCCGTCGACTGAGGCTCGTGTCTGGCCAGATGACCGACCCTCGCGGTGCTGCTCCGACCGAGCCTGTGGACAACCTCGGCGAGCCAGCTTGGTGATGGTGCGATGGGCAGGTGATCACCTCGGTCCCCCTCGAACCCGGACGACCTGTGCCGGGAGCCGCCCGCACCTCGGCCCCAGGGGCGTGCGCCGTACCCCCAGAGCTACCCGTCCGTCTCGCGGAGCACGGCCTCGTCCTGCTCGGGGCCGGTCCCGCGCCGGAGCGCGGATGGCGCGCCCGGGACCTCGACGGCAGGACCCTGGTCGTCTCCCTGCTCCGGGTCGGCTCCGAGGGGCGGGCCGCGCGGGCCCGCGAACGCGTCGAACGCCTGCGGGCCGTCGACTCCTCGCACGTGGCCACGGTCCGCACGGCTGTCGAGATCGCCCCCGGCCTCCTCGCGGTCCCCTACGAGGAGGTGCCCGGGGTCGACCTGCGCCGTCTCCGCGGCCAGCGGGGACGCTGGTCGGTCGGCGAGGTCGTCTCGGTGGTCGCTCCCCTGGCGGAGGCGGTCGCAGCGATGCACCGTCGTGGCCTCGTGCACGGCGACGTCTCCCCGGGCAACGTCGTCATCACCCCCGACGGGTCACCCGTGCTGATCGACCTGCTCTCCGGCGCCGACCCCGAGGAGGAGGGCACCCCCGGCTTCGTCGCCCCCGAGCGGGTCCACGGTGCCGGACCAGCGGGGGACGTCCACGCCCTCGCCCTCATCGGCCTCCAGCTCCTGGCCATCGACGAGCTCGACACCCAGGGTGCGCCGCCTGACCCGTGGGCCGCAGCCCGCGGCAGCCTGGTCGAGGTGCTGCGCCAGGCGACGACCCAGGATCCGGCAGGCCGTCCTGCGCCCGGTGACCTCGCGCGCAGGATCGTCGAGGTGGCCCCCGCGAGCCCGGTGCGGCCGCGCGTGCTCCTGGCCGACACGCCCGCTGGGGCGGGAACTGCCGTCGAGGAGACTGTGCGCCGGGAGAGGGCCGTGCGGGGCCGGCACCGTCGGCCGGGACGGCTGCGCACCCCCGCGCTGGGCGCCACGTTGGTGGGCTGCCTCATGGTCTGCTCGATCGTCGTCGGTGCCAGCGCTGCCCGTGACGAGGAGATGGTGACCGGCAGCGGGGCGCAGGCCGTGCCGGGGGCAGCGACGACCGCCGGGGCGGTCCTCGGCGCAGGAGCGCCGACGGACCAGGGGGCCGGAGCGGTCGGGGACGGGGGCGAGGGCGCCGTCTCGACGCCGGCCTCCGGTCCCCAGACGTCCGTGCCGCGGGGACCGGTCGTCGTGGACCCGGTGGGCGCCGCGGTCGAGCTGACCCAGCGCCGGGTCGCCGCCCTTGCCGAGGGGGACACCCGGGCCCTCGCGATGGTCACCGTCCCGGGGTCCCCGGCCTCCGAGGCTGACGCGAGGACGTACTCCGGCCTGGCGGCTGCGGGGATCTTCGACGGCGAGGGGCGCCTGGACGCCGAGGTCGAGGTCATGGCGGCCCACCCGGCTCCCAGCTGCTGCGCCGGGGACGGGCGGACCGCTCAGGTACGGGTCCGCGCGCGGACCGTCACCGCCGGGGCGGTTCCAGGGTCGGTCGAGCCGACGACGGTGGTGCTCCGTCTCCAGCGGTCGGCCGCAGGGTGGCGGGTCAGCGAGGTGCTGGCCGGCGCGTGACCCAGGCGGCGGCGGAGGCGAGGTCGGGGTGCTCGTGCTCGAAGCCGTGGGCCGTGAGGGCGGCGGGCAGCGCGCGTTGCGAGGAGAGGATGTCGTCGGCGAACTCACCGAGGGCGATCCGGAGCGCCAGGCGTGGCACAGGCACCACGGCTGGGCGACGCAGGGCGCGAGCCACGGCGCGGATGATCTCGCGCTGAGGGGCGGGGGAGGGGGCCGTGAGGTTGACCGGTCCCGAGACCTCGGTCCCGAGGAGGTGCTCGATCGCGCGTACCTGGTCGGCGAGGGTGATCCAGGGCCAGTAGTTGTCCCCGCGGCCGAGCGGCCCGCCCACACCGAGGCGGATGAGGGGAAGGAGTCGCCCGAAGGAGCCACCGCTGCGAGACATCACGATGCCCGTCCGCAGGTGGGCGACACGCACGCCGGCTGCCTCCGCCGGGGCCGTGGCGTCCTCCCAGGCCTGCACGACGTCGACGAGGAAGCCCTCTCCCGGAGCCGAGCCCTCGGTGAGGAATGCGTCCCCGCGGTCGCCGTAGTAGCCCACGGCCGACCCCTGCAGGAGCACCCGCGGGCCGCCGTCCATGTCGGCCAGGGTGCGGGACAGCAGCGCGGTCGGCGCGGTGCGGGAGGCCAGGATCGTCCGTCGGTACTGCGCGGTCCAGCGTGCGTCGCCCAGGCCGGCGCCACCCAGGTTGACGACGGCCTGCGCGTCGCGGAGCTCCTCCGGGTCCAGGACGCCCGCGTCAGGGTCCCAGGAGATCTCCCGGGAGCATCGCGCGGGGCGGCGCACCAGCCGTCGCACCTGGTGCCCGTGGGCGGCGAGGTGCTCGACGAGGGCCGTGCCGATCAGACCGTGCGAGCCCGCGATGATCACCTGCATGGCCTCACCGTAAGGGATGGGGCCTCACCCGGCGAGGGGCCGTCGCGGTGCGGGCGCCCCCCGGCCGAGGACGGGTCAGGCCCGGGCCCCTGAGGGACCCGGGCCCGACCCGGCTGACGCGTCTAGGTGCGACGCGGTGCTCGTCATGCGGTGCTGCTGCTCAGAGGCCGACCTCGGACTCGAAGTCCGCCTCTTCGATGCGCTTCTTGACGGCCATGAGGTACCGCGAGGCATCGGCCCCGTCGACCAGGCGGTGGTCGTAGGACAGCGACAGGTAGCACATCGACCGGATGGCGATGTAGTCCTGGCCGTACTCGTCGGTCGCGACGACAGGACGCTTGACGATCGCGCCGGTGCCGAGGATGGCCGAGGTCCCGCCGGGGACGATCGGGGTGTCGATGAGAGCCCCGCCCGACCCGGTGTTGGTCACCGTGAAGGTCGCCCCGCTCAGGTCGTCCGGCGTCGCCTTGTTGTCCCGCGTCCGGGAGGCGAGGTCGGCGATCTTGCGTGCGATCCCGGCCAGGTTGAGGTCTCCGGCGTCGCGGATCACGGGCACGAGCAGGCCACGCTCCGTGTCGACCGCGATGCCGACGTTCTCCTGACCGTGGTAGGTGATCTCCTTGCCCTCGAGCACACCGTTGACCTTGGGGTGGGCCTTGAGCGCCTCGGTCGCCGCGAGCACGAAGAACGGCAGGAAGGTGAGGTTGACGCCCTCACGAGCCTTGAAGTCGTTCTTCGCCTGGGTGCGCAGCTTGGCGACAGCGGTCACGTCGACCTCGACCACGGTGGTGAGCTGGGCCATGCTGTGCAGCGCGTCGACCATGCGCTCGGCGATGATCTGGCGCAGGCGGCTGGCCTTCTCGGTGGTGCCGCGCAGCGGCGAGACCTCGGCCTTGCGCTCGGTGGCCTCGGGAGCAGCCGGGGTCTCCGCAGCAGGGGCGCTCTTCTGCTTCTCAGCCGCTGCCTTCTCGGCCGCCTCGAGCACGTCCTCCTTGCGGATGCGCCCGCCGACCCCGGTGCCGGTGAGCCCGTCGAGGTCCACCCCCTTCTCCGCTGCGAGCTTGCGCACCAGAGGGGTGAGGTAGCCACCGGCACGCGCCGCGCCGCCGGCCGCCGAGGTGTCCTGCGCCTCACGGTCGCCGGTCTGACCCGGCGCGGTGGTGCTCGAGGCCTCGGGCGAGGGCTGAGGCTCCTGGACCGGCTGCTCCTGCTGCGCCGGCTCCTCAGGAGCCGCCGTGCTCTGGGTGGAGGCCTGCTCCGGGGACGTGCTCTCGGGCTCAGGCTCGGGCGCCTTCTCCGCCTGGGCAGGTTCGCCGCCGCTCGACGCCGAGCCGCCGATCCGCGCGAGGGCGGTGCCGACCTCGACGGTCTCGTCCTCCTCGACGAGGATCTCGGTGAGGGTCCCCGCGAAGGGGGAGGGGATCTCGGTGTCGACCTTGTCGGTCGAGACCTCGAGCAGGGGCTCGTCGACCTCCACCTGGTCACCGACCTGCTTGAGCCAGCGGGTGACGGTGCCTTCGGTCACGCTCTCGCCGAGCGCCGGCATCTCGACCTGCTCGCCGCCGCCCTGCGAGCCCTCGGCCGGGGCCGCGGACTCCTGGGGGGCGTCCGGTGCCTCGTCGGACTGCTCTGCGGGGGCCTCGGTCACCTCCTCGGGAACCTGGGGCTCCTCGGTGGCGGGCTCCTCGGCGGGTGCCTCCTCGGCCGGTGCCTCCTCGGCCTTGGCCGGGGCGTCACCTGAGCCGCCGGCCTCGTCGGCGGAGCCGATGGTGGCCAGCGCGGTGCCGACCTCGACCGTGTCGTCCTCCTCGACGAGGATCTCGGTGAGGGTCCCCGCGAAGGGGGAGGGGATCTCGGTGTCGACCTTGTCGGTCGAGACCTCGAGCAGGGGCTCGTCGACCTCCACCTGGTCACCGACCTGCTTGAGCCAGCGGGTGACGGTGCCTTCGGTCACGCTCTCGCCGAGCGCCGGCATCTGCACGGAGTCAGACATGACCTCGCGCCTCCTTCGGTGGGGTCAGTTGTGGGCGTGCAAGGGCTTGCCGGCGAGGGCCATGAAGGCCTCGCCGAGTGCTTCGTTCTGCGTCGGGTGCGCGTGCACCAACGACGCCACGTCCTCCGGGTACGCGTCCCAGTTGACGACCAGCTGCCCCTCGGCGATGAGCTCGCCGACGCGGGAACCGATCATGTGGACGCCCAGGACCGGGCCGTCCTTCTGGCGGACCAGCTTGACGAAGCCCGCCGTCCCGAGGATCTGGCTCTTGCCGTTGCCCCCCAGGTTGTACTCGAGGGTCTCGACCGCGTCGTCCCCGTGCTCCTTCTTGGCGGCGGCCTCGGTCAGGCCGACCGAGGCGACCTCGGGCTCGGAGTAGGTGACGCGAGGGATGCCGGACTCGATGATCGGAGCGGGGGACAGGCCCGCGATCTCCTCGGCGACGAAGATGCCCTGGGCGAAGCCGCGGTGCGCGAGCTGGAGCCCGGGGACGATGTCGCCGACCGCGTAGATGTTGCCGACGCCGGTGTGGAGCCGCTCGTTCGTCGTCACGAACCCACGGTCGAGGGTGACGCCCTGCTCCTCGTAGCCCAGGCCCTCGGTGCGCGGACCGCGACCGACGGACACCAGCAGCAGGTCGGCGTCGAAGGTCTTGCCGTCCTCCAGGGTGACGTGCACGCCGTCGTCGTCCTGCGTGACGCCC
The DNA here is from genome assembly GCF_017565425.1 of Actinotalea soli. Lineage (GTDB taxonomy): Bacteria > Actinomycetota > Actinomycetes > Actinomycetales > Cellulomonadaceae > Actinotalea > Actinotalea soli. The sequence continues at coordinate 475,865 of NZ_JAGEMK010000001.1, read as the reverse complement.
TGGAAGCGGACGCCGGTCGAGAAGGCGATGCCGCGCTTGCGGTACGCCCGCTCGAAGGCCTTGGAGATGACGGGCTCCTCGTTCGGGACGAGGTTGGGCAGTGCCTCGATGATGGTGACGTCGACTCCGAAGGACTTCCACACGCTCGCGAACTCGGAGCCGATCACCCCGCCGCCGAGGACGATCGCCGAGGAGGGCACGTGGTCGAGCTCGAGGGCGCCGTCCGAGGTGATGACCCGGCCGCCGATCTCCAGGCCCGGGAGGGTGCGTGAGTAGGAACCGGTCGCGAGGACCACGTGGCGGCCCTGGTAGCGCTGGCCGTCGACCTCGACGGTGTCCTGGGCGACGAGCTTGCCGTAGCCCTCGACGAAGGTGACGCCGTGGGCCTTCACCAGGCCCTGGAGCCCCTTGTACAGGCGGCCGATCACGCCGTCCTTGTAGGAGTTGACCCCGGCCATGTCGATGCCCTCGAGGGAGGCCTTGACGCCGAACTTCTCGCTCTCGCGGGTCGAGTCGGCGACCTCGGCCGCGTGCAGCAGGGCCTTGGTCGGGATGCAGCCGTTGTGCAGGCAGGTGCCGCCGAGCTTGCCGGCCTCGACGAGGGCGACGCTCAGGCCGAGCTCGGTCGCGCGCAGAGCGGTGGCGTAGCCGCCACTCCCTCCGCCCAGGACCACGATGTCGTAGACGGTGGGGCTGTCAGCCACGATAAGACTCTCCTCGGACGGTGGTGGCGCGTGTCGGCGCGTCGGGCTCTCGTGCCATCTTGTCATCACCGGCGCGAGAGCGTGAACAGGAGACGATCGCGGCGCGTGTGACGCTCGCAACTATTCATCCCATGACTCGGTGCGGCTGGCCCGGGCGGCCCTCGCGCAGCGCGTCACCGCGCCTGACGCCGCGTCGGCCGCTGCCGGGCCCGGGTCCGTGGCGCCGTACGCTAAGGGGATGGGACTGTTCCGCCGGCGACGTGCCGCCCCGACGCCCGACGGCGCGCCCGTGTCGGGACGCCAGGCCCGTGAGGCCGCCGTCGAGCACATGGCCGAGTTCGTGCGCACCCGCGTCGGCGTGGAGGCGTACCTCGAGCCGGTCACCAACGTGACGCAGGCGACCGTCGTGCTCATCGCGACCACGGGTGAGTGGACCCGCCGCCGCGTCCCCGACGAGCGCGCGGCCCGGGCCATCGCGAAGGACCTGGGCATCCCTGTCTACGACGTGCAGCTCACCGGGTACCCGCAGCGCATGCGGGACTGGAACTCGCGCCAGCGCGCCCGTCGCTCGAGCTGAGCCCGAGCGACGGGCGGCGTCGCGACGCGCGAGAGCCGCGGGGCCTCAGGGTGTGGTCGGTGCCTCGAGCAGCTGCAGCAGGGTCCTGACGGCGACACCCGTGCCGCCGACCGGGGTGTACCCGTGGGCCCCACCGTCGTTGAACGCCGGGCCGGCGATGTCCAGGTGCGCCCACGGCGTCTCGCCCACGAACTCCCGCAGGAAGAGCCCGGCGACGAGCATGCCGCCCATCCGGTCCCCGATGTTGGCGAGGTCGGCCACCTTGGAGTCCAGGCTCGCCCGGAGCTCCTCGGGCAGCGGCATCGCCCAGAACTGCTCACCCGCGTCGCCTGCGGCCTCGACGACGGCGTCACGCAGCTCCTCGGTGCCCATGACGGCGCCGACCCGCGTGCCGAGGGCCACCACCTGAGCCCCGGTGAGGGTCGCGACGTCGATGACGGCGTCGGGGCTCTCCTCGCAGGCCGCGACGAGCCCGTCGGCGAGCACGAGCCGTCCCTCGGCGTCGGTGTTGAGGACCTCGACCGTCGTGCCGCCGCGCTGGGTGATGACGTCCGACGGGCGCTGGGCGCTGCCCGAGGGCATGTTCTCCGCGAGGCAGAGCCACGCGGTGACCTTGACCGGGAGCTCGAGGGCTGCCGCGGCCAGGACGGTGTGCAGCACCGCCGCGGCCCCGGCCATGTCGGACTTCATCGCCTCCATGCCCTTGGCGGGCTTGATGGACAGGCCGCCCGAGTCGAAGGTGATCCCCTTGCCGACCAGGGCGACCGACCGCTTGGCTCGCGCTGGGGCCCAGGTGAGCTTGACCAGGCGCGGGGGGCGGGTCGACCCCTGCCCGACGCCGACCAGGCCGCCGTAGCCACCGGCCGCCAGGGCCTTCTCGTCCAGGACGGTGACCTTGACCTTGGTGCCCTTGGCGAGGGCCTTGGCGTGGTCGGCGAAGGCGCCGGGGAACAGGTCGAGCGGCGCGGCGTTGACCAGGTCGCGGGTCCCGTGCACGGCCTCGGCGAGGATCGCGGCCCGGGCCACGGCCTTCTTGGCCGCGGCTTCGCGGGCGCGGGGGGTCACCAGGTCGATGCGGGTGACCGGCTGGCTCTCGCTGCTGCGGTAGCGGGTGTAGGCGTAGGCGCCGAGCAGGGCTCCCTCGGCGACCGCGGCGACCTGCTGGGCGTCCTCGGCGGGCAGGGCCAGGCCCACGGCGCCCACCCCGGTCAGGCCGCGGGTCGCGGCACCTGCCGCGCGGCGCAGGGCCTCGGGAGCGAGCGGCCGACCGGCCTCGCCCACGCCGACCAGCGCGACGACGGGGGCGCGGAGCTCGCCGTGGCTCGGCAGGCGGTGCAGAGAGTCCGCAGCACCGGTCAGGCCCAGGCCCTGAGCCGCGGCCACGAGCTCGCGGGCGGTCGTGGGCGGGAGGGCGTCGCCGAGCACCTCGATCCCCGAGGCGGTCCGCGCGACGGCCACGACCACCACGTCGACGTCGAGGCGGGCAGGGTCCTTGGATGTCAGGTTCAGGGAGGTCACCGCACGATGCTAACGGGCGGGACCCACGGCCGAGGATGGGCACCGGTCGGGCCGAGGTGGTCCTGCGGGGGTCGTATCCTCGCGGGGTGTGGATCCCTCTCCTCCTGCTCGTCGGCCTCCTGTGCCTCGGCCTGGCGGCCTGGGCCGGATGGCGGGCGCTGACCGACCGACCGGTGATCCTGCGGCAGCTCCTGGCGGGTGCCGTGATCGAGGCGGTCCTGGTGGTCCAGGTGGTGCTGGGCCTCGTGGTGACGGCTGCGGGGGACGGGCCCGACGACCCCGTCACGTACTGGGGCTACCTGGTGACCACGCTCTTCGTGCTGCCCGTCGCCGCGGTCTGGGCCTTCACCGAGCGCACCCGGTGGAGCTCGGTCGTGCTGGTGGTCGCGACCGTCACGGTGGCCTTCCTGCAGTACCGCCTGCTCCAGGTCTGGGTGGGCCCGTGAGCGGGCCACGGGTGACCTCCGGGGCTGGTCGGGCCCTCGTCGCGGTCTACGGCCTGCTCGCCGTGGCTGCCACGGCCCGCTCGCTCGTGCAGGTCCTGCGGGACCTCGACCGCGCCCCCGTCGCCTATCTCCTCTCGGCCTTCGCCGCTCTCGTGTACGTCGTCGCGACCCTGGCCCTCGCGCGGACGGGCCCCCGGGCGCGACGGGTGGCCTGGGTCGCTGTCACGATCGAGATGGTCGGTGTGGTGGTCGTCGGCACGCTCTCGCTCCTGGTTCCTTCGCTGTTCCCCGAGCCGACCGTGTGGTCGACCTTCGGCGCTGGCTACGGCTTCGTGCCGCTGGTGCTGCCGGGGCTGGGGCTGCTCTGGCTGCGCCGGACGTCCTCCGTCCCCGCCGAGCCGCGGCGATAGGTTGGCGCACGTGTACCGCCTCCTCTTCACCCACGTCCTGCGACGCATCGACCCCGAGCGCGCCGATCACCTGGGGTTCGCGGCGATCCGTGCGGCGGCGGTCGTGCCGGGGGTCCGGCACCTGCTGGCACGCCGGTGCGCCCCGCCCACGGGGGGAGAGGTCGAGGTCTTCGGGCGACGGTTGCCTGGTCGGTTCGGGCTCGCGGCGGGCTTCGACAAGGACGGGGTCGGTGTCCGCGGGCTCACGACCCTCGGGTTCGCCTTCGTCGAGGTCGGCACGATCACGGCGCACGCCCAGCCCGGCAACCCTCGACCTCGTCTGTGGCGGGTGCTCGACGAGCGCGCCGTCCGCAACCGGATGGGCTTCAACAACGCCGGGGCGGCCGTGGCAGCGGCGCGCCTGCGGGGCCTGCGCGGGACGGGGTGGGGCCGCGACGTCGTGCTGGGGGTCAACATCGGCAAGACCAAGGTCACCCCGGACGCCGAGGCCGCGAGCGACTACGCGACCAGCGCCGCGCTGCTCGCTCCCGTGGCCGACTACCTGGTGGTCAACGTCTCCTCGCCCAACACCCCGGGTCTGCGCGCCCTGCAGTCGGTCGAGCACCTGCGTCCCATCCTCGAGGCGGTCCGCGCCGCGGCGGACGGGGCGACGCCGCGCCACCGGCACGTCCCGCTCCTGGTGAAGATCGCCCCTGACCTCCAGGACCGGGAGATAGACGACGTGGCGGACCTGGTCACCGAGCTCGGGCTCGACGGCGTCGTCGCGGTGAACACCACCATCGACCACGACCACGGCGAGGGCGGCCTGTCCGGGCCGCCGCTCCTGGCACGGGGACTGGAGGTGACACGCCGCCTCCGGGACCGGCTCGGGCCGACCCCGACCCTGATCGGTGTGGGTGGCGTGACCTCCGGGCGGGATGCGCAGGCCTACCTCGACGCCGGGGCCGACCTCGTCCAGGGCTACACCGGCCTGGTCTACGAGGGTCCGTTCTGGGCCGCGCACGTGCACCGTGCCCTGGTCTCGGGAGCCACCCCGTGACCCGGCCGCAGTGGGGCTGGGCCTTCCTGGACGACGACGGCTCCGAGCTCGACCGGCCGCTGAGCCCGGCCTTCACGAGCCGTTTCGACGCCGAGTCCTGGCTCGGGGAGCACTGGCGGCGCCTGGTGGACGAGGATGTCCGCACGGCCAGGCTGCAGCACCAGGGCGCGGCCGTCGCCAGCCCGGTGGCGTTGGTGCCCGGACCGCGCCACGGATAGGCCCACGTCCTAGATCACCGCGGCCCCGGTCCGGGCGAGCGCGCGTTCGTGGCCGGCGTCCCCGGCGAGGCCCAGCGTGGTCCACGCGTCGGCCAGCCTGGCCACTCCCCGCTCGATCACCTCGGGCTCCTGGCTGAACGTGAGCCGCAGGCGCGACTCCAGCGAGCCGTCGACCCCGAACGTGGGGCCGGGGACGATGCGCACCCCGTGCTGCAGAGCCACCGCAGCGAGGGCTGAGGAGACCGGTGCCCCGAGATCCGCCCACACCGACAGGCCGCCCTGAGGGCTCCTGACCTGCCACGGGAGGGAGCCGCGGACGGCGGCGAGCAGCGTGTCGCGCTGCGTGCGCAGCTGCGGTCGGCGGGCAGCGAGCACCTCCTCCTCGACGTCGATCAGCGCGCAGGTGACGAGCTGGTCGAGGAGGGCCGTGCTGATGTCATGGCGGGACCGCTCCGTCGCGAGCCGGGTCACGAGCTCGCGGGGTCCGCGTACCCAGCCCACGCGCAGGCCACCCCAGAACGTCTTGGACGCCGAGCCCACCGCGACCAGGTTCGCCCCGGCGGACGGGCCGCTGATGCTCGCCGGTCGCGGACCCTCGATGGTCAGGTCCGTCAGCGTCTCGTCGGCGACGACGAGCGTGCGGTGACGCCCGGCGATCTCCCGGACGTGCTGGCGCCCGGCGTCGTCCAGGCTCGTCCCGGTGGGGTTGTGGTGGTCGGGCGTCAGGTAGACCAGTCGAGGGGCCACCTGGCGGACGGTCGAGTCGAGGAGGTCGAGATCCAGTCCCGACGGGCCGACCGGGACCGGCACCGGGCGGGCCCCGGAGCCACGCACGGCCCCGACCGCGTTCGGGTAGCTGGGCTGCTCGATGACGACGCGGTCTCCGGGGCCGACCGTGACGGCAAGGAGAAGGCTGATGGCCTGCTGGGCGCCGTTGGTGACGAGGATCTGGTCCGCGGTGGTCGGCGTGCCGCGGGCGGTGTACCGCTCGGCGATCCGGGCGCGTAGCGCGAGCAGTCCCTGGTGCGTGTAGCCGTGCCCGGTGGTGTGGGCGGGGAGGGCCTCGAGGGCGCGCTCGACGGCGCCGTGGAGCTGGGGCGGTGCCGACGGGGCGGCGATGGTGAGGTCGACCGGACCGTCCTCGCTGCTGGCCGTCATGACGAGGCCGACGCCCCCGGCGGTGAGGCCCTCCGGCACGGTGGTCACGCTGCCCGAGCCTCGGCGCGTGGTGAGCAGACCGAGGTCACGCAGGCGCTGGTAGGCGGCGCCGGTCGTCGTGCGGGAGAGGCCGAGGGTCTGCGCGAGCTCTCGCTCGCTGGGCAGCCTGGTGCCCAGGGGGAGGGCGCCGTCGAGCACCGCGCGCCGGATCGCCTCGGCGAGGGCCGTGTAGCCGGGGCCGGCGGTGGGCAGGCGCCCCAGCACCCGGGCGAGCCCAGGGCCTGAGATGCGTCGGTCGATCGGTCCGGCCGCGTGACTCATGAGGCCACTATTCCTCAGGTGGCCATGGATCACCAGACCACATGACGCGAGCATGGGGCCATGATCCTCGTAGTGGTACTCCTGGTGGCCTGCTCACTGGTCGTGGCGCTGATCCTCGCGCTCGCTGCGGTCGTCCGAGGCGATGGCCACGGGCGGCGTCCTCCGCCCCCGTCGCACCTGGCGTGGGCAGCCGGGACCACCCTCGAGGACCTACGGTGAGGGTCGTGGAGCGTCCGGCAGCCCGTCTCACCCAGCTCGTCATCGGGCTGGTCCTGTACGCGGCATCGATCGCGATGCTCGTGCACGCCTCGCTCGGCAACATGCCGTGGGACGTGCTGAGCCAGGGCATCGGTCGCCGGCTGGGGTGGAGCCTGGGGACGGCGACGATCGTCGTCAGCCTCGCGGTCCTCGTCTGCTGGATCCCGCTGCGGCAGCGGCCCGGCATCGGGACCGTCGCGAACGTGCTGGTCATCGGCCTGCTCGTGGACCCGTTCCTGGCCCTGACGGCCCTGCTGGGTGACCTGCCCCTGTGGGGAGCGATCCTGATGACCGCTGGCGGGATCGTCGTCAACGGTGTCGCGACGGCCTGCTACATCGGGGCCCGTCTGGGGCCCGGCCCGCGGGACGGTCTGATGACGGGGCTGGTCGCCAGGACCGGCTGGCGGGTGCGGTGGGTCCGCTCCGGGATCGAGATCGGTGTGGTCGCGACCGGATGGGCCCTGGGCGGCACGGTCGGCCTCGGCACCCTCGCCTACGCCGTGTCCATCGGCTTCATCGTGCACCTGCTCCTGCCGCGGTTCACGGCCCTCTCCGGCCCGCGACCGGCCAGGACCACGGAGCCCGTGGCGCTGACCGGCCGCTGAGCCGGCGGCGAACCTCAGACCGGGCGGCCCGCAGGGGCGTTCTCGGCGGTCTTCCGCGCGTCGGTGACTGCGACCGCGGCGAGGGTCTCGTCGATCCGGGCCATGAGCTCGGCCGGGATCGTGACGCCCGAGGCGGCGACGTTCTCGTGGACCTGCTCGGGGCGCGACGCGCCGATGATCGCGGCCGCGACGTTCTCGTTCTGCAGCACCCATGCCACGGCGAGCTGGGCCATCGACAGGTCGAGCTCGGCCGCGACCGGGGTCAGCTGCTGCACGGCGCCCAGGACCTCGTCGTTCATGAACCGGTCGATCATCTGTGCCCCGCCCTTGGCGTCCGTCGCACGGGACCCCTCCGGCAGCGCCTCGCCCGGCTTGTACTTGCCGGTCAGGACGCCCTGCGCGATCGGCGACCAGACGATCTGGGAGACGCCCAGCTCTGCCGAGGTCGGTACGACCTCCCCCTCGATGACCCGCCACAGCATCGAGTACTGCGGCTGGTTCGAGATCAGCTGGACGCCGAGGTCCTTGGCCAGGGCGTGCCCCGCACGGATCTGGTCGGCGGTCCACTCCGAGACGCCGATGTAGAGCGCCTTGCCCTGCCGGACGACGTCGGCGAAGGCCTGCATCGTCTCCTCGAGCGGCGTCTCGGTGTCGAATCGGTGAGCCTGGTACAGGTCGACGTAGTCGGTGCCGAGGCGCTGCAGCGAGCCGTTGATCGACTCCATGATGTGCTTGCGGGAGAGCCCGACGTCGTTGGGTCCCTTGGGGCCGGTGGGCCAGTAGACCTTGGTGAAGATCTCGAGGGACTCGCGCCGCTGGCCTGCGAGCGCCTCGCCGAGGACGCTCTCGGCGACGGTGTTCGCGTAGACGTCGGCGGTGTCGAAGGTGGTGATGCCCGCGTCGAGGGCGGCGTGCACGCAGGCCGTGGCCGCGTCGTTCTCGACCTGGGAGCCGTGGGTGAGCCAGTTGCCGTAGGCGATCTCGGAGATCTTGAGGCCGCTGTTGCCGAGGTATCGATGCTTCATGCCCGCAGCCTATGCCTCACCTCGAAACGGTTCGACCGGGGAGGTGTCCTCAGACCGGGTACTCGCCGCGCTTGACCTGGGGGCGCGGCAGGCGGGTGCGGCGGATCTGGAAGGCGCGCAGCACGCCGTACATCAGTGATCCCCGCGGCACCTTGCCCTCGCCGAAGCGGGCGTTCAGCCGGCGCTTGAGGACCCGGGACAGGATGAAGGCGTCCGCGATGGTCACGACCACGACCAGGTACAGCACCATGATCACGACGATCCCGGCGGTGATGTTGTTGGCCGTCACGAAGGTCGAGAACACCATGACCAGCGCCACCGGGAGGAAGTACTCACCGAGGTTGCGGCGGGCGTCGACGTAGTCCCGGATCCACCGCTTGATCGGGCCGCGGTCGCGCAGCGGCAGGTTCTTCTCGTCCCCGGTCTGCATCGCCTTGTACTCGCGGTCCCGCTGCTCGCGGGCGGCTGCGCGCTGCGTCCGGGCCGCGGCCTTGCGGTCGGTCGGAACCAGGGGGCGCTTGCGCGCAGCCTCGGCGGTGCTGCGTCGAGGCGTGGGGCGCCCCTTCTTCTGGACCGTCCCGGGGACCTCGGTGGGCTCCTCAGGGGTCTCAGGGGTGGGCTCTGGGTTCGAACGGCGGCGGGAGAACACGGCCCCAGGGTAGTCGAGCCCGCCGGTAGCGTGGACGTCGTGAACAGCACACCAGACGACCAGCACCAGACCGACGTCCTGCGCGCCCGGGTGCGTGAGGCATTCCCTGCCCTGCGACGTGACCTCGAGGACCTCGTGCGCATCCCGAGCGTCTCGAGCGCGGCCTTCGACCAGGCTCACGTGCGGCGCAGCGCGGAGGCCGTCGCGTCCCTGCTCGAGGGCGCAGGGCTGCCCGAGGTCCAGGTGCTCACCTCGACCGGTGCCGACGGGCGGCAGAGCGCGCCGGCTGTCGTCGCCCGGAGGCCCGCGGCCGCCGGGGCGCCCACGGTGCTGCTGTACGCGCACCACGACGTGCAGCCCCCCGGTGCCGACTCCGCGTGGACGACGCCGCCCTTCGAGCCCGTCGAGCGCGAGGGCAGGCTCTACGGGCGCGGCGCCGCGGACGACAAGGCCGGGGTCGTGGCCCACCTGGGTGCCCTGCGGGTGCTGGCCGACGAGTTGGCCGTCGGTGTCACGGTCTTCGTCGAGGGGGAGGAGGAGGTCGGCTCGCCCAGCTTCACCGACTTCCTGGCCCAGTACCGCGACCTGCTCGAGGCCGACGTGATCGTGGTGGCGGACTCGACCAACTGGCGCATCGGCATCCCCGCCCTCACCACGAGCCTGCGCGGGCTCGTCGACTGCGAGGTCGAGGTCGCCGTGCTGGAGCACGCGGTCCATTCCGGGATGTTCGGCGGTCCGATCCTCGACGCCCCGACCTTGCTCGCCCGCCTCCTCGCCACCCTGCACGACGACGCCGGGGACGTCGCCGTCGCAGGCCTCGCGGCCGCTCCCGAGCCCACGGTCGACTACGAGGAGGCGGACCTGCGTGCGGATGCCTCGGTGCTCCCCGGGGTCCGGCTCGCGGGGACCGGGACCCTGACCGGGCGGCTGTGGACGAAGCCGGCGCTGTCGGTCATCGGGATCGACGCGACCTCGGTGGCCGAGGCCTCGAACACCCTCGCGCCGCGGGCCCGGGCCAAGCTCTCGCTGCGGATCCCGCCGGGCCAGGACCCCGCCGAGGCCGCTGCAGCCCTGCGCGCCCACCTCGAGGGGCACGCACCGTTCGGCGCCCGGGTCACGGTGCACGACGGCGAGCTCGGCAAGCCGTTCCAGGCGCCGACCGACTCGGTCGCGATGCAGGTGGCTCGGCGGGCCTTCGCCGATGCCTGGGCCACGGAGCCGGTAGACATCGGCGTCGGTGGCTCGATCCCCTTCATCGCCGACCTGCTCGAGGTGTACCCGCACGCGGCGATCCTGGTGACGGGCGTCGAGGACCCGGACTCCCGCGCCCACGGAGCTGACGAGTCGGTGCACCTGGCCGAGCTGGAGAAGGTCGTGCTGGCCGAGGCCCTCCTGCTCAGCCGCCTCGGTGGGCCACGTCGACCGACCGAGCCCACGCCATGAGGTCCTCGGGGAGCTGAGGGCTCTCCGTGCCCCCGAGGAGGGCCGCGACCTCGGGGGCAGGGACCCTCTCGCCCGAGCGGGCGAGGAAGCGCCCCGCCACGAGCCCCCGTGCCACCGGCTCCTCGCCGCGCAGGAAGGCCTGCTCGAGGTACACCACCCGCTGGTCCCAGCCCAGGACGCGGGTGCGGATCTCGAAGCGGTCGCCCAGCTGGAGCGAGCGACGGTACGTCATGGTCGAGGCGGCGACCACCGGGTACCACCGCGCACGACGCAGGAGCCCGACGGCGCCGAGGTCCGCGAGGAGGTTGCTGCGGGCCACGTCCATCATCTGCAGGTACACGCCGTTGTTGACGTGCAGGTAGAAGTCGAGGTCTCCCGGACGCACGCGCATCCGCGTGACCGAGACGTCGAGGATCCCCAGCCCGGGCACCGCCCGGCGCGGGCGGGTGGTCGCGAGGGTCAGCTGGAGCTGTCGAGTCATCCCGGGAGGGTACCCAGGCGAGGCTCGTCCTGGACCACGGAGATCGGTGGCCCGGCTCGGGCCGCGAGGGTCAGACGGGCGGAGCGGGGTCGTACTGGATCGCGCGTCGCACCTCGCGTGCGACCTCGACCGACTCCAGGCGCGCGACGAGGTGCAGGGCCATGTCGATCCCGGCCGAGACCCCTGCCGAGGTCACGACGTCGCCGTCGTCCACGAACCGGGCCTCGGTGTCGATCAGCACGCTCGGGTCGATCCTCGCGAGCTCGTCGAAGGCCTTCCAGTACGTCGTGGCGGGGCGTCCTGCGAGCAGGCCGGCCGCAGCGTAGGCCAGGGCCCCGGTGCACACGCTGGCCATGAGGGGCGTCGTCGCCCGCACGGCGCGCAACCATGCCAGGTGGTCGGCCTCCTCGACGAGGCGGCGGGTGCCGTCCCCACCGGGGTGCACCAGGACGTGCATCGGGCCGAGGTCCTCGCGCGCGGCGTCGGGGACCATGCGGAGGCCCTTGGCGAGGCGCACCCCGGCACCGTCGTGCGAGAAGGTCGTGACCGTCGGGCGCAGCGACGAGAGCTCGGCCCAGGCCGAGAGCACCTCGTACGGGCCGACCACGTCGAGCTCCTCGGCCCCGTCGAAGACGAGGACGCCGAGGCAGAGCGGGCTCTCGGTCGGCACCTCAGAGCCCCGGGAGCGCCAGCATCTGGTCCAGGGCCACGCGGGCCCAGTGGGCGTCGTCCGGATCGACGACGATGCGGTTGACCGTCCGTCCCGCGACCAGCGACTCCATGGCCCAGACGAGGTGCGGCAGGTCGATGCGGTTCATCGTCGAGCAGAAGCACACCGTGGAGTCCAGGTAGTGCACGTCCAGCTCGGGGTGCTGGGCCGCGAGCCTGCGCACCAGGTTGAGCTCGGTGCCGATGGCCCAGGAGGAGCCCGGCTCGGCCCCGTCGAGGGCGCGGATGATGAACTCGGTCGAGCCGACCAGGTCCGCGCTCGTGACCACCTCGTGCTTGCACTCGGGGTGCACCAGGACGTTGACCCCCGGCACCCGCTCCCGCACGTCCGTCACGTTCTGCGCCGAGAAGCGCCCGTGCACCGAGCAGTGCCCGCGCCACAGGATCATGCGCGCGTTCTCGAGCTCGGCCTGGCTCAGGCCGCCACCGGGCCGACGCGGGTCGAAGACGACGCAGTCCTCGAGGGCGAGTCCGAGCTCGAGGACCGCCGTGTTCCGCCCCAGGTGCTGGTCGGGCATGAAGAGCACCTTGCCGTCCCCGTCGACCCCGCCCACCTGGTCGAAGGCCCAGCGGAGCGCGACCTGCGCGTTGGACGAGGTGCACACCGTGCCCCCGTGCCGACCGGTGAAGGCCTTGATGGCAGCGGTGGAGTTCATGTAGGTGACGGGCAGGGTCCGGTCGGCGATCCCGGCGTCGGCCAGGACCTCCCAGGCCTCCTCGACCTGGTCGATCGCTGCCATGTCGGCCATCGAGCAGCCTGCCGCGAGGTCGGGCAGCACGACGGACTGGTTCGCGTGGGTCAGGATGTCCGCCGACTCGGCCATGAAGTGCACGCCGCAGAAGAGGATGAACTCGGCCTCGGGGCGGGCGGCCGCCTCGCGGGCGAGCTTGAACGAGTCACCGGTCACGTCGGCGAAGTCGATGACCTCGTCCCGCTGGTAGTGGTGGCCGAGGACGAACGCCCTGTCGCCGAGGGCCGCCCGGGCGGCGCGCGCCCGGGCGACCAGGTCGGGATCGCTCGGGGCCGGGAGGTCACCGGGGCACTCGACACCTCGCTCGGAGGCGAGGTCCCGGGGGGTGCCGAGGAGCTCCAGGACTGCCGAGGGTGCGGGCTCGGCGAAGCCGGGGGAGGGCGGAGGAGGGGCGACGGCGCTCACCCCACGATGATCCCACACGGTGCCCGCCGAGCCCACGTCGTCGGCCCTACCCGGGCGGGCTGGGGCAGGATGGCGAGGTGCGCATCCTCGTGGCCCCCGACTGCTTCACCGGCACCCTGACGGCCCCGCAGGCCGCCGAGGCGATGGCTGAGGGCTGGAGGCGCGGCGCCCCGCACGACGAGATCGCGCTGCTCCCGCTGGCCGACGGAGGTCCCGGTTTCCTCGAGGCGGTGCGCCGAGGGCTGGGCGGTGAGCTCGTCCCGACCACGGTCCCCGGCCCTCTCGGCGAGCCGGCACCGGCCGCGGTCCTGCTGGTCGAGGGGGAGCGCGGGCGGACCGCGTACGTCGAGTCCGCGCACGCGATCGGCCTGCACCTCGTGCCCCCGGGCCGGCGTGACCCGGGGCGCACGTCCTCCTACGGGCTCGGCCTCCTGCTGCGGGCCGCGATCGACCTCGACGTCTCCCGCGTCGTGGTCGGTCTCGGGGGCTCGGCCACCAACGACGCCGGCGCAGGGCTCCTCGCAGGCCTGGGCCTCGGTGCCGCGACGCTGCGGGACGGGGGGGAGGCGCTTGCCCGCGCCGTGCCCGAGGACCTCGCCGGGCTGCACGCCCTCCGCGGCGAGCTCGCCGGCATCGACCTCGTCATCGCGACCGACGTCGACGTGCCCCTGCTCGGGCTGCACGGCGCCAGCGCTGGCTTCGCCCAGCAGAAGGGCGCCGACCCCGAGCAGGCCCAGCGGCTCGAGCGGGCCCTCGGGCACTGGGCACAGGTGGTCGCCGGCGTGGCGGCCGAGGAGGCCCCGCGACCCAGCCTGCTGGCCCCCGCCACCGGGAGCTCTGCGGCGCGCGAGGCCTTCCGCTCCCTCACGCAGCTGCCCGGCTCGGGGGCAGCCGGCGGTGCGGGCTTCGCCCTCGCGCTGCTGGGTGGCCGCGTGCTGCCCGGGGCGCGGGTCGTGGCCGAGGCGGTCGGGCTGGGTGCTCGTCTCGCCGAGAGCGACCTCGTGCTCACGGGGGAGGGGACCCTCGACTGGCAGTCCCTGCACGGCAAGGTCGTCGCTGCGGTCGCCGCCGAGGGGCTCGAGCACGCGGTCCCCGTCGTCGCCGTGGCCGGTCAGGTGGCCATCGGTCGACGGGAGTGGGGTGCGGCCGGCCTCGCCGGCGTCTACGCGCTCGCCGAGCGACCCGAGGAGCTGGCCCGGGCGCTGGCCGCCCCGGCCGAGTCCCTCGTGGCCCGTGTGGCCCGGGTGGCCCGGACCTGGTCCCGCTGAGGGGCGTAGGCTGGACGGGAACATGGCGGCACCCGACGGTGTTGCCATCGACGGACTGTGCAAGCCCCCGAGAGCCACCGGAGACACCATGAGCGAGACCACGGAGACCGCGACCCACGGGGTCGAGCTGAGCGACGTCGCCGCGGGCAAGGTGCGCACCCTGCTCGAGCAGGAGGGCCGCGACGACCTGCGGCTGCGCGTCGCCGTGCAGCCCGGGGGCTGCTCGGGCCTCATCTACCAGCTCTACTTCGACGAGCGGGTCCTCGACGGCGACGCGCTGCGGGACTACGACGGCGTCGAGGTCGTCGTCGACCGCATGAGCGTCCCGTACCTCGACGGCGCCAAGATCGACTTCGCCGACACCATCGAGAAGCAGGGCTTCACGATCGACAACCCCAACGCAGGCAGCTCGTGCGCCTGCGGGGGCTCCTTCGCCTGACCTCCACGGGTCCCCCGGACCCGTGACGCCGCAGGGCCGGTGCCTCAGGGTGCCGGCCCTGCGGCGTGCCAGCGGCCGGGTGCGGCTCAGCCGGGGCCCAGGCGCACCAGTGTGGCGCCCGAGGGCTCGTCAGCGAGGGCGTCCGGTCCTGCCTCGCCCGACGCGGGCTGAGGGAGCCTGGTCTCGAGGACGGTGTGCCCGCGCATGCGGGCCCAGGCGGGGATGTCGTGCTCTGCCGCGGGGTCGGTCCAGCGGACCAGGACCTCGTCACCCGGGTTGGCGTCCCGCGCGAGGGACGCCAGGCGGATCACGGGCAGGGGGCAGCGCAGGCCCCGGGCGTCGACGACGATCACAGGCCCTGGACGCCGAGGGACCGACGCACCTGAGCCACGGCCTCGGGCAGCTCGTCGGCGAAGCGGTCCACCTCGGCCTCGGTGACCTCGCGCGAGAGCGTCACCCGCACGTTCCCGTGGGTCAGCGCGCCCATGGCGGCCAGCACGTGGCTCGGCTCGAGGGAGCTCGAGGTGCACGCCGACCCGGACCCGACGGCGAAGCCGCGGCGGTCGAGCTCGGTCACGAGGGCCTCGCCGTCGACGTAGAGGCAGGAGAACGTGGCCACGTGCGGGAGCCTGTCCTCGGGATCGCCGACCACGTCCACGTCGGGCACCCTCTGTGCGACCTGGTCGCGGAGCCGACCGATCAGCCTCCGGCGGCGCTGCTCGGCCTCCTCCTGGTCCGCGAGCGTGGCGCGGAGGGCGGCCGCAGCGCCGAGGGCCGCCGGGACCGGGACACCGCCGGGGAACCACCGGTCCTCGTCCTCCGGCCAGTCGGGGGCCATCCGTACGCGGGTGCGGACCGCCAGGACGCCGAGGGGCGACGGGGCTCCCCAGTCTCCGGCATCGGCCACGACCGCGTCCCAGGCCGGCGGAATCCCATGGTGGCCCAGGCTCGACCCTGCGTCGACCAGGAGCGGGACCCCGGCGGCCTGCGTCGCGTCGTACGCGGCGGTCAGCGGCTGCACCGTCCCGACCTCGCCGTTGGCATGCTGGAGGACGGCGAGAGCGACTCCTGGGAGACCGACGGCCGCGCGCCACGCCTCGAGGTCCACCCGACCGACCCGGTCGACCGGTACCGGTGCACCAGGGTGCGCGGCGGCCTCCTCGCTCCTCGCGTGCCCTGGGCGCGCAGGTCGGGTCCACGAGCCGTGGCGCTCGGCGACGAGCTGCGCACCCGCGTGCAGGGCGGCGCGCTCGACGGCCGAGAGCACGATGCCGCTGCCCGCCCGCCGACGACCACGGGCGATCCCGAGGAGACCGTGCTGGAGGGCCACGGTGTGCGAGGGGCCCAGGTGCACCTCCTCCGGCCGGCACGCGAGGCCCTCGGCGAAGACCTCACGCGCTGCGTCGAGGAGCATCCGCGCGCGCCGTCCCTCCGCGTGCAGCCTGCGCGGGTCGGCCCAGCCCTCGTCGAGGGCAGCGGTCTGGGCGGCGAGCCCCGCCGGGTGGAGGGGAGCCCGCCCACCGGCGTCCAGGTAGGTGCGCTTCACCCTGGCCACGCTAGCCGCCTGCGCCACGACCGCCTGGCCACGCCCGGGACCCGGCCCGGCGCGGACGACGGCGATCTGCACGCTAGGCTGCAGGGGTCGAGGACGAAAGTCCCACGGTGCGGCGCGCGTAGCGGTGCCCATCGGGGCGCGTACATGAGAGGCACCCTTGGACGTGCAGAACCCCGGCCGCAAGCGGTCCACCGCCGCGCGGCTCGCCGCGACCGCCGTGATCGTCGCGCTCACCACCACCGCCTGCTCGGCGGGCGAGGTGAGCCGCGGCTGGATGCCCGGCTACGACGACGGCCAGCAGGTCACCAACATGACCGAGCGCATCACGAACCTGTGGACCGGGTCGTGGATCGCCGCGCTCATCGTGGGGGCCATCACCTGGGGCCTGATCATCTGGTGCGTCGCCGTCTACCGGAAGCGCAAGGACGACGACACCCTCCCGGTGCAGCTCCGCTACCACGTCCCGCTCGAGATCATGTACGTGATCCTCCCGATCCTCATGGTCGGCGTGCTGTTCTTCTTCACGGCGCGTGACATGGACGCGATCGAGGACACCGACGCGGACCCCGACGTGGTCGTCCAGGTCTACGGCAAGCAGTGGAGCTGGGACTTCAACTACGTCGACGAGGACGTCTACGACACCGGCGTCCACGTGATCGACATCGGCGAGCCGGGCAACCCCGAGCGGCTGCCGACCCTCTACCTGCCGGTCGACGAGCGGGTCGAGTTCGAGCTCAGGTCCCGCGACGTCATCCACTCGTTCTGGGTCCCTGCCTTCCTCTACAAGAAGGACATGTTCCCCGGTAACCACATCAACACCTTCCAGGTGGTCCCGACGCGTGAGGGGGTCTACGCCGGCAAGTGTGCCGAGCTGTGCGGCCAGCACCACGCAGGGATGCTCTTCAACGTCGCGGTCGTCTCGCGCGAGGAGTACGACGCCCACATCGAGAGCCTGCGGGCCGCCGGGCAGACCGGCCAGCTGGGCCCCGAGCTCGACCGTCAGCAGACCCGCGGGGACGACAACGCCACTGCGGCAGGAGAGGGCTGATGGCCACGCAGACCGTACGCCGCGAGGGAAAGAGCCTCGGGACCTCGATCGTCGAGTGGATCACCACGACCGATCACAAGAAGATCGGGTACCTGTACCTGATCACCTCGTTCATCTTCTTCTGCATCGCCGGTCTCATGGCGCTGGTGATCCGGGCCGAGCTCTTCGAGCCGGGGATCCAGTTCGTCCAGAGCAAGGAGCAGTACAACCAGCTCTTCACGATGCACGGCACGATCATGCTGCTGCTCTTCGCGACGCCTCTCTTCGCCGGGTTCGCCAACGTGCTCGTCCCGCTGCAGATCGGTGCGCCGGACGTCTCCTTCCCTCGGCTGAACTCCTTCGCCTACTGGCTGTACCTCTTCGGCGGGCTGATCGTCGTGGCGGGCTTCCTGACCCCCCAGGGGGCGGCCTCCTTCGGCTGGTTCGCGTACGCCCCGCTGTCGAGCTCGACGTTCTCCCCGGGGCTGGGCGGTGATCTCTGGGTCTTCGGCCTCGCTCTGACCGGGTTCGGCACCATCTTGGGCGCGGTGAACTTCATCACCACGATCATCACGATGCGTGCGCCGGGCATGACGATGTTCCGGATGCCCCTGTTCACCTGGAACACGCTGGTCACCAGCCTTCTCGTGCTCATGGCCTTCCCGCCGCTCGCGGCGGCGCTGTTCGCCCTCGGCGCGGACCGCCGCCTCGGTGCGCAGGTCTTCAACCCGGAGCACGGCGGCGCCATCCTGTGGCAGCACCTGTTCTGGTTCTTCGGCCACCCCGAGGTCTACATCATCGCCCTGCCGTTCTTCGGGATCATCAGCGAGATCCTGCCGGTCTTCAGCCGCAAGCCGATCTTCGGCTACAAGGGCCTGGTCTACGCGACGATCGCGATCGCGGCTCTCTCCGTCACCGTGTGGGCCCACCACATGTACGTGACGGGCGCGGTCCTGCTGCCCTTCTTCGCCCTGATGACGATGCTCATCGCGGTGCCGACCGGTGTGAAGTACTTCAACTGGATCGGCACGATGTGGCGCGGGAAGCTCACCTTCGAGACGCCCATGCTCTGGTCGATCGGCTTCTTGGTGACCTTCCTCTTCGGTGGCCTGACCGGCATCATCCTGTCGAGCCCGGCACTGGACTTCCACGTCTCGGACACCTACTTCGTCGTCGCGCACTTCCACTACGTGGTCTTCGGGACCGTCGTCTTCGCGATGTTCGCGGGCTTCTACTTCTGGTGGCCCAAGTTCACCGGGACGATGCTCGACGAGCGCCTGGGCAAGTGGCACTTCTGGACGCTCTTCTTCGGGTTCCACGGGACCTTCCTCGTCCAGCACTGGCTCGGTGTCGAGGGGATGCCCCGGCGGTACGCGGACTACATGCCTGAGGACGGCTTCACCTGGATGAACCAGCTGTCGACCGTGGGCTCGGTGCTGCTCGCGGCCTCGACGCTGCCCTTCCTCTGGAACGTCTACGTGACCTGGCGCAAGGCTCCCAAGGTGACCGTCGACGACCCGTGGGGCTACGGGAACTCCCTGGAGTGGGCGACGTCCTGCCCGCCGCCGCGGCACAACTTCACGTCGCTGCCGCGCATCCGGTCCGAGCGCCCGGCCTTCGACCTGCACCACCCCGAGGTGGCGGCGATGGACCACGTGGAGCCCGACGCCGGCGTCCTGGACTGGGAGGCGGATCGCCGTGGGCAGACCTCGGCGGCCGCCGAGCGCCTCGCGAGCGGGGACGCCGAGCCTGAGCAGTCCTCCTCGACGATCGTCGACGACGGCCGCGGGCCGCGACCTGACGGCGAGGGTGACCACACCGAGGAGGAGAAGCGATGAAGTTCGAGGCCCGTCTCTTTCTCTACCTCACGCCGTTCTTCATCGTGGTCGGGGTGATCTACGGCTTCTGGAGCAGCTGGGAAGCGGTCGGCTCCGTGGGGCTCCTGCTGGTCGGCGGCCTCGTCGGCATGGTCGGTGCGTATCTGGCCCTCGTCGCCCGGCGGATCGACCCTCGGCCCGAGGACGACGCCTTCGGCGAGATCGAGCAGGGAGCCGGCGAGCAAGGTGTCTTCAGCCCCGGGAGCTGGTGGCCGATCGTCATCGGCGGTGCCTCGGCCGTGTGCTTCGCCGGGATGGCTGTCGGCTGGTGGCTCTTCTACATCGGGGCGGCCGTCGCCGTGATCGGCCTGGTCGGGTGGATCTTCGAGTTCTCCCGCGGGCAGCACGCGCACTGACGACGCAGCGCTCTGACCCGGCGCACCGACCCGCCTCACTGGCTCGGTGCCCTGACACGCGAGACCGAGAGGCCCGACACCGCCATGGTGCCGGGCCTCTCGGCTGTCTCCGGCCCCTCTGACGGGCCAGGGAGCGCATCCCGGCATCTGCGGGGAGGGTCGTGTGAGTTCGTCGGCCTGGCGGACCGGGAGCGCGGCCGCGGGGCGTGTCGTGGAGACGCGGCGCTGGCCTGCGCAGACTTCTCGTGCCCTCGAGGGCGGTCCAGGTGCTGCCACGGGTGGGCGAGCGAGCCAGGAAGGGCCTGCGCGGTCGGGTAGCCCCTTCGGGGCCAGCGGCGCGCACGGGGGTCTCGACGGATCGGGGCCACGGACGGCGCGACGACGAAGGCCCGGCCCCGCGTGGTGCGGGAGCCGGGCCTCGGTGTCGCAGCGGCGCTGCTGGGCGATCAGACGGGGACGATCAGTCCCTTGGTCTGGGTCCGTGCCCGCGTGAAGCGCTCAGCGGCGTCGGCCCAGTTCACGATGTTCCACCAGGCCTTGATGTAGTCGGCCTTGACGTTGACGTAGTCCAGGTAGAACGCGTGCTCCCACATGTCCAGGAGCACGATCGGGACGAGCCCGAGGGCGATGTTGCTCTGCTGGTCGTAGAGCTGGACGATCACGAGCCGCTCGCCGACCGAGTCCCAGGCGAGGATCGACCATCCCGATCCCTGGATGCCCGCGGCATTGGCGGCGAAGTGCTTCTGGAAGCCGTCGAAGGAGCCGAAGAACTCGTCGATCGCTGCACCCAGCTCGCCGGTCGGGCGGTCGCCGCCGTCGGGGGAGAGGTTCTGCCAGAAGGCGGAGTGGTTGACGTGCCCGCCGAGGTTGAACGCGAGGTTCTTCTCGTGCAGGTTGACGGTCCCCAGGTCCCCGCTCTCGCGTGCCTCGGCAAGCTTCTCGAGGGCCGTGTTCGCGCCGGTGACGTAGGCCGCGTGGTGCTTGTCGTGGTGCAGCTCCATGATCCTGCCGGAGATGTGCGGCTCGAGAGCGGCGTAGTCGTACGGAAGGTCGGGCAACGTGTAGTCAGCCATGGATGGCCTCTCCGGTCAGGTCGCAGTCGTCTGCGCGGGCGGGGGGGGGGGGGGGGGGGGGCACACCGGCCCCCCACCGCTCTCCACCACTGTGGTGGTTCGTCAGCGATCGCGCGCGTCGACCGAGGGCCCGGAGGCGATCTCAGCCGGCACGCCGTCGCTGCTGGGGCGCCCTTCGAGGGCGTCGTGCTCGCCGTGGGAGTGCGCGGCGGCGAGCTCGGCCGGGGTGACCGGCTCGATCCGGTCCTCGTAGAAGAAGCGGGAGACCCGGGCGCGCAGGGCGTCGCGGTGGTAGCCCTTGCGGCGCACGCCGCGCTCGTCGTGCTCCGGGAGGATCTCGAGGGGCCGCCGCGGCTCGTGCTGGACGCGGATCCACCGCTCGTACTCGTCGAGAGGCTTGTGCACCTCGATGTACTCGCCGTCCGCGAACCGGACGATCCGCCCTGTCTCGTGCCCGTGCAGCACGAGCTCGCGGTCCTTGCGCTGCAGGCCTAGGCAGAGCCGCTTCGTGGCCCAGAAGGCGACCACCGGTGCGACGAAGAACAGCACGCGGAAGATGTACGTGATGTCGTTGAGCGACATCGCGAAGTGCGTGGCGATCAGGTCGTTCGCGCCGGCGAGAAGCAGGATGAAGAAGGCTGTGAGGATCGCGACGCCGATGCCCGTACGGACCGGGGCGTTGCGGGGGCGGTCGAGCAGGTGGTGCTCGCGCTTGTCGCCGGTCGCGAAGGCCTCGATGAACGGGTAGGCAGCAAGGGCCGTGAAGAGCAGCCCCGGGATGACCACGGCGGGGATGAGCACGTTGAGCGACAGGGTGTACCCCGCGATCACGAACTCCGTCGCCCCGGGCATGAGCCGTAGCCCACCC
The DNA here is from genome assembly GCF_017565425.1 of Actinotalea soli. Classification (GTDB taxonomy): domain Bacteria; phylum Actinomycetota; class Actinomycetes; order Actinomycetales; family Cellulomonadaceae; genus Actinotalea; species Actinotalea soli. The sequence goes on along the minus strand of NZ_JAGEMK010000001.1, from coordinate 454,664 downwards.
TCGAGGAACAGCATGTACCAGTCTGGCTGGGCACCCGCCGCCACCGGGGACGGGTCGTACGGCCCGTAGTTCCACACCGGGTTGATCGTCATGGTGCCGGCCATCAGGGCGAGCACGCCGAAGACGATGAAGAAGAAGCCACCGGCCTTCGCGACGTAGACGGGGAACAGGGGGAAGCCGACGACGTTGCGCTGGGTGCGACCGGGTCCGGGGAAGTGCGTGTGCTTGTGCAGCACGACGAGGAACAGGTGCAGGCCGATGAGGGCCAGGATCAGACCGGGGATCAGCAGGATGTGCAGGGTGAACAGGCGCGGGATGATGTGCTCGCCCGGGAACTCGCCACCGAAGATGAAGTACGACATGTAGCTGCCGACCACGGGGATCGACTTCACGACTCCGTCGGTGATCCGCAGCCCGTTGCCGGAGAGCACGTCGTCCGGCAGGGAGTAGCCGGTGAAGCCGGCCGCGAGACCCAGGATCATCAGGACGAAGCCGACGACCCAGTTGATCTCGCGCGGCTTGCGGAAGGCCCCGGTGAAGAACACGCGCATCATGTGGGTGACGATCGCGGCCATGAAGAGCAGCGCGGCCCAGTGATGGATCTGCCGCATGAGCAGGCCACCGGTGACCTCGAAGGAGAGGTCGAGGGTCGAGGCGAAGGCCTCGGACATCTCGACGCCGTTCATGGCTGCGAGGGGGCCTTCGTACACGATGAGGGTCATGCTCGGCACGAAGAACATCGTGAGGAAGAACCCGGACAGGATCAGGATCACGAAGGAGTACAGGGCGATCTCGCCGAGCAGGAAGGACCAGTGGTCGGGGAAGATCTTGCGGGCGAAGCCCTTGACCGCGGTCCCGACGCCCGTGCGCTGGTCCAGGTAGTCAGCCGTGCCGGCAGCGGCACGCTGCCCGGTGGTCGCTCGAGTACTCACTTGAGACGCTCCCAGTAGCTCGGACCGATGGGTTCGGTGAAGTCGCTCTGGGCGACGAGATACCCCTCGTCGTCCACGGTGATCGGCAGCTGGGGGAGCGGCCGCTTGGCGGGCCCGAAGACGACCTTCGCGCCGTCCGCCATGTCGAAGGTCGACTGGTGGCACGGGCACAGCAGGTGGTGCGTCTGACGCTCGTAGAGGGCGACCGGGCAGCCGACGTGGGTGCAGATCTTCGAGTACGCGACGATGCCCTCGTAGGACCAGTCGCGACGGTCCTCGGCCTCGGTGAGGTCACGGGGATCCATGCGGACCATCAGCACGACCGCTTTGGCCTTCTCCTCGATCCAGTGCGTGGCGTGCTCGCCCTCGCGCAGTCCGTCAGGGATCACGTGGTAGGCCGAGCCGATCGTGACGTCGGCGGCACGGATCGGGTCGCCCGACGGGTCACGGACGAGTCGGCGCCCGCGCTCCCACAGGGTGTGACGGAACTTCGAGACGTCCCAGTCGCCACCGACCTGCCCCACGAGGGGGACCGCGAAGGTCAGCGGTGCGAGGGCGACCGCCGAGACGACGGCTCCCTTGAGGAGACCGCGACGGCCGATCCCGGAGTCCTGCGCACCGGCCTCGAGGGCGGCGAGGGCGGCCGCGCGGGTCTCGGGGTCGCTCTTCTGCGGGTGGCGGGCCTCGGCCTGCTCGTGGTCGGACATCAGGGTCTTGGCCCAGTGGACGGCAGCAGCGCCGATGCCGAACATCGACAGGAAGAGGCCGAGGCCGAGCAGCAGGTTCGAGGTGCGCATCGACTCGACGGTGTCCCCGGACGGGACCAGGAAGTACGCGAGGAGCATGCCGACCGTGCCCAGCACGGACACGGCGAAGAGGACCACGACCTGGCGCTCGGCCCGCTTGGCTGCAGCAGGGTCCTTGTCCGCCATCCGCTCCTGGTGCGGTGGCATGCCGGGGTCCTGGAAGGTCGCCGGGGACGTGCCCGCGCCGCTGACCGTGAGGTCGGTCGAGCTGTGCTCGTTGCTCATGAGGACTTCGCTCCGATCCAGACGGCGCACGCGATCAGCAGGCCCATACCCACGACCCACACCCAGATGCCTTCACCCACCGGCCCGATGGCACCGAGGTCGGTGCCGCCCGGCGAGCCGGCGTCCTGCTCTCCTAGGAACGCGATGATGTCCCGCTTTTCTTCCGGGGTGAGGTTCGCGTCGTTGAAGACGGGCATCGACTGAGGCCCCGTCTGCATGGCTTCGTAGATCTGCGTGGGGGTGCTCGGGCCGAGGTTCGGGGCGTACTTGCCCTCCGAGAGCGCTCCGCCCTTGCCGATCGCCCCGTGGCACATCGCGCAGTTGGTACGGAACAGAGCGCCGCCGTTCGCCGCGTCGCCCAGGGAGGGGTCGACCTGCTCGGCGGACGGGATGGCCGGGCCGGCGCCCAGGGATGCCACGTAGGCGGCGAGCTGGCTCGTCTCCTCGGCGTTGAACTGCGGGGGCTTCGCCATCGCCTGCGCCCCGTCCATCTGCATCGGCATGCGTCCGGTGGAGACCTGGAAGTCCACGGCCGCCGCACCGACCCCGATGAGCGACGGCGCTCCCTCGCGCCCTTCCGCGCTCGGCCCGTGGCACGTGGCGCAGTTCGCCTGGAACAGCGCGCGCCCCGCCGCGATGTCGTCCTCAGACGGGGCCGACGCGCTGGCGGCGCTGGGTGCGAGGGCTGCGTAGAGCCCTCCGGTCACGAGGAGCGCCAGCAGGAGCAGGGCCACCGGGGCGAGCCGGTGGTGCCTGCGGGCGGCGATTGCCTTCACGAACTAACCCTCATCTCGTTGCGCCCGGCGGGCCGAGCGGTCGTACGGGTCGAACCGGTCGTCGGCAGGCCGGTCACCGGCCCACGATCTCTGCGGTGGTGCGTCAACGGATGAGGTAGATCGCTGCGAACAGCGCGATCCACACGACGTCGACGAAGTGCCAGTAGTACGAGGTCACGATCGCGGTCGTGGCTTCGTGGTGGCCGAAGCGCTTGGCCGCGAAGGAGCGGCCGAGCAGGAACAGGAAGGCGATGAGCCCGCCGATCACGTGCAGGCCGTGGAAGCCCGTCGTCAGGTAGAACACCGAGCCGTAGGGGCTCGAGGCGATGGTCAGGCCGTGCTCGACGAGCTCGGCGTACTCGAAGACCTGCCCGCCGATGAAGATGGCCCCCATCACGAAGGTCATGGTCATCCACTCGTTCATGCCCCAGCGCGTGAACTGCAGCAGGCCACCGGTCCGTGCGGGCTGGAACCGCTCGGCGGCCCAGACCCCCATCTGGCAGGTGATCGAGCTGAGGACCAGGATCGTGGTGTTGACCGCGGCGAAGGTCAGGTTGAGCTTCGCGGTCTCCTCGGCCCAGATCTCAGGGACCGTCGAGCGAATCGTGAAGTACATCGCGAAGAGGCCCGCGAAGAACATCAGCTCGCTCGCGAGCCAGACGATCGTCCCGACCGACACCGGGTTCGGCCGGTTGACGCTCAGGTGTGGACGCGAGGTGGAGGCGGCTGTAGCGGTTGACACGTTGTCATTATGGCTGACGTCGGCGGTGCGTGGGTCCAAGGGCCCACAATCGGCGTGGTTCCGTGACCTTGAGCCCGCACGCAGGGGTGTCCGTGCCAAGATGCTGGGTGGTGTCGGCACCTGCAGGTGCCGTGATGTCGACCGACGAGTGAGGCGAGCATGGCCGCGACCGAGCAGCACGACGAGTGGGACGCGATCGACGACGGGCAGGAGCCCTCACGGATGCGGATCCTGCTCTACAGCGACGACGTCCGGACCCGGGACGCGGTGATCCTCGCGGTAGGCCGACGCGTCGCCAAGGACCTGCCTCCTGTCGAGTGGCTCCAGGTCGCGACCCCTGCCGCGGCGGTCGCCGCCGTGGAGGCCGGCGGGCTCGACCTCCTCGTCCTGGACGGCGAGACGGGCAAGAACGGCGGCCTGGGCCTCGGACGGCAGCTCAAGGACGAGATCTTCGGCTGCCCGCCCGCCCTCGCTCTCACCGGTCGGCCCCAGGACGCCTGGCTGGCCTCGTGGTCGCAGGCCGACGCGGTCGTGTCCCGTCCGCTCGACCCGATCGCGCTCCAGAAGGCCGTCGCGTCGCTCGTGCGCGGCGGTGCTGTCGTCGGATGACAGGTGCGGGTGCGCCGACCTGGCCGATCCTGATCCGCGGGCTCCTCGCCCGTGAAGACCTGACCGCCCCGCAGGCGCGCTGGGCCATGGGTCAGGTCATGGCGGGGGAGTCCTCGGCCGTGCAGCTCGCCGGGTTCCTGGTCGCCCTCCGGGCCAAGGGAGAGACGGTCGAGGAGGTCCGTGGACTCGTCGAGGAGATGCTCGCCCACGCGCACCGGATCGAGGTCCCCGGTCGCTGCGTCGACGTCGTCGGCACGGGCGGCGACATGCACCACACCGTCAACATCTCGACGATGGCCTCGCTGGTCGTCGCCGGGGCGGGCGTGCGCGTCGTCAAGCACGGAGGCCGCGCGGCCTCGTCCTCGAGCGGTACGGCCGACGTGCTCGAGGCGCTCGGGCTCCGTCTCGACCAGTCACCTGAGCGGGTCGCCGAGCTCGCGACCGAGGTGGGCATGACCTTCTGCTTCGCCCAGGTCTTCCACCCGGCGATGCGCCACGCCGCCCCGGCCCGCCGAGGCCTCGGGGTGCCGACAGCCTTCAACCTCCTCGGCCCGCTGACGAACCCCGCCCAGCCCGCGGCCTCGGCGATCGGGGTCCCCGAGGCGTCGATGGCGCGTCTGATCGCCGGGGTCCTGGCAGCCCGCGGGCGGGAGGCGCTGGTCTTCCGGGGGCACGACGGGCTCGACGAGCTCGCCGCGACCGGGCCCGCCCGGCTGTGGTGGGTGCGGGAGGGCGGGGTGACCGAGCACGAGGTCGACCCTGCCTCCGAGCTGGGGCTCACGCCGATCGACGTGGGGCAGCTCCGTGGCGGTGATGCCGCGAGCAACGCCGAGGTGGTCCGCAGGGTCCTGGCTGGTGAGCCGGGGCCCGTGCGCGAGACGGTGCTCCTCAACGCCGCCGCCGGACTGGTCGCCGACGGGACGCACGCAGGCACGGGGGAGGGAACCCTCGTCGAGCGGTTGCGTCACGGCATCGCGATCGCGGCCCGGGCCGTGGACGACGGTCGCGCCGCGCAGCTGCTGGAGCGCTGGATCCAGGCCTCGCAGCGCTGACCGGCCGCAGCGGTGCGGGTCGGCGGGTGGTTCAGCCGTCCAGACCGAGGTCGAAGGCCTGGTCGAGGTCCTGCTGGGAGTAGGCACGGAAGGCGATGTAGGTCTGGGTGCGGACCACGCCCTCGACCTTGCTCAGGCGGTCGGCGATGACCTCGGCGAGCTGGTCGTGCTCTCGTACGCGCACCATCGCCACGAGGTCGACCTCGCCGGTCACCGAGTAGACCTCGGAGACACCGGGGACCTCGGCGACCTCGGCGCAGATCTCCGGGATGCGTGAGGGGTCGGCGTCGATCATGACGATGGCGGTGATCATGGGTGGTCCTCCGAGAGTGGTGGTGGCCTCATCATGCCGCGACCAGACCGGTTGGACCTGCCGCGGCGACGGCCGCCGCCGTCGCTGCCGGGTCCGTCAGGCGCTCGGCCCCCCGGACCGGGCACGCCCAGTGGTCCCCGGCCGCGACCAGCCGCACGCCGGGCTGCTCGAGCCACGCGAGCACCAGGTCCGTCTCCTCGGGGTGGGCCGCCGAGGCGGGCAGCACCGGTGCGTCGGGCTGCTCCGCGGTGGCTACGAGCGCCGCCAGCAGGGGACGGGGATCCACTCCCGCTGGGCTCGTGGTCGTGGCGCAGAGCCGGCCGTGACGCACGACGACGAGCTCCCAGCCGCCTCCCGGCACCGCACGCGCGGCGTGGAGCTCGGACTGGGCGGACAGGCGTGCGGACCGTTGGGCGCGTGCGGTCCCTCGCAGGAAGGCCGCGAGCTGATCGCGCCACGCAGCCGCTTCTTCGTAGCGCTCCTCGCCGGTCAGGGCGGCGATGCGCGCTGCGTGGACGTCGAGCACAGGCCCTGGGTCGGTGAGCATCGCGGCCCTGACGGCCTCGACCACGGCGGCGTACCCGACCTCGTCCTGCCCCCCTGTGCACGGCGCACCGCACCGTCCCATGCCGGCGAGGGCGCACGAGCTCGCGCCCGGGCCCGGGATGCGCGGCAGGCGCGGTGAGCACTGTCGCACCGGGAAGGTCGCGTGGAGGGCCTCGATCGCACGCTGGGCGGTCGACCTGCTGCTGAAGGGGCCGATGTGCGCCTCGGCCCGGCCCGGGGGCTGACCCTCGGGCCGGACCTCGCGGGTGATGCTCAACCGCGGAAAGGGCTCGACCGTCAGGCGTACCCACGGCATGCGTTCGGGGAAGCGCGAGCGTCGGTTGTAGCGCGGGCCGTGCTCGGCGATGAGACGCAGCTCGCGGACCCTGGCCTCGAGGGTGGTCCCGCAGACCACCGGGACCACCTCTTCGGCCAGCATGACCATCTCGTTCATCCGTCTCCGGTGCTCGGCCGCGGTGAAGTAGCTGCGCACCCGGGTGCGGATCGAGGTCGAGGTCCCGACGTAGAGCACCTCGCCCCGGGCGTCACGGAACTGGTAGACCCCCGGGGCGTCGGGCAGGCCGTCGGCGAGGTGGCGCTTGCGGCGGCGAGCGGGGGGGACCGGGTCGGTCGCGGTCGCGAGGTCCTCCAGATGGGTCACCCCGAGCGGGGCCAGACGACCCAGGAGCGCGTGCAGCACGTCGACCGTGGCGCGCGCGTCCGACAGGGCACGGTGATCTGGGGTGACCGTGGCACGGAAGTAGCCGGCGAGGGTGCCGAGCTTGTGGTTGGGCACCTCGTCGCGACCGACGGCTCGCCGCGCCAGGGCCACCGTGTCGAGGACCTGGGGCGCGGGCCAGGGGTACCCGTGGTCGCGGGCCGCCGCCTTGAGGAAGCCGACGTCGAAGGCTGCGTTGTGTGCCACGAGGACCGCGCCTCGGAGGAACTCGAGGAGGTCGGGCAGGACCTGCTCGATCCGTGGCGCACCGTGGACCATCGAGGTGGTGATGCCCGTCAGCGTCGCGATGTGCGCGGGCACGGGACCACCGGGGTCGACCAGCGTCTGCAGCTCGGCGAGGACCTCGCCGCCACGGACCTTCACGGCGCCGACCTCGGTGATCGCGGAGGTGGCCGGGCTGCCTCCGGTGGTCTCGAGGTCCAGGACGACGAAGGTCACCTCGGCGAGCGGGGTGCCGATCTCCTCGAGGGTCGGCTGGAGCGCGAGGGTGCCTGGCTGCTGCATGACGGCGACGCTAGGGGCCCCCACCGACACGGTCGCCGCGGCTCGCCGGGGGCGTGTCGGTGGGGGCCCCTAGCGTGCGTCGCATGATGATCGACTGCGGAAGCTGCACCGTGCGGGGAGCCGCCTGCACCGACTGCGTGGTGACCTTTCTCACCGTGCCCGTGCGGCCGGGTGCGGCCCCGCCGCCACCGGCCCCGGTCGACCTCGACGAGGCAGAGCAGGCGGCCCTCGGGGTCCTCGCCCGCGGCGGCCTCGTCCCGCCGCTCCGGCTCGTGCGCGCGGGATGAGCCGGACGGGGGAGCGTTCAGCCCCGGTCGAGGTGCGGGTTGCCCTGCCCGGGGGGCCGGTCCGCACCGACCCCCCGGAAGAGCTCAGGAGTGGTCGTGGTCACCGACGTTCGCGTAGAGCTCCTCGATCTGCGCGGTGAAGTCGCTGATGACCAGCGAGCGCTTCACCTTCATCGACGGTGTCAGGTAGTCGTTCTCGACCGTGAAGTCGGTCGTGAGCACCGTGTACCGGCGGATGGACTCCGCCCGCGAGACGGCCTGGTTGGTGCGGTCGACCGCCCGGTCCAGGGCAGCGCGCACCTCAGGGTTCTCGCCAGCGGTCGCGACGTCCATCTCCGGCAAGCCGTGGGTCGACAGCCAGCCGGGGAGGGCCTCGGCGTCCAGGGTGATCAGGGCACCGATGAACGGCTTCTCGTCGCCGACCACCACGACTTGGCTCACCAAGGGGTGTCCGCGCAGGCGGTCCTCGAGCACGGCGGGGGCGACGTTCTTCCCCCCGGCCGTGACGATGATCTCCTTCTTGCGGCCGGTGATCCGGACGAAGCCGTCCTCGTCCATCGACCCCAGGTCGCCGGTGCGGAACCAACCGTCCTCGAAGGCGGCCTGCGTGGCCTCGGTGTTGTTGTGGTAGCCGAGGAACACACCGTCGCCCTTGGCGAGGATCTCGCCGTCCGGCGCCACTCGCAGGGCGAGCCCGGGAAGCGGTGGGCCGACGGTGCCGATCTTGGTCGCGTCAGGGAGGTTCACCGAGACGGGGGCCGTCGTCTCGGTGAGGCCGTAGCCCTCGAGGACCTGGAGCCCGACACCCCGGTAGAAGTGGCCGAGCCGCTCCCCCAGGGGAGCGCCGCCGGAGATGGCCCACTCGGCACGTCCGCCGAGCGCCTTGCGGAGCTTGGACAGGACCAGGACGTCGGCGACCTTGTGCTGGAGCTTGAGCCACGGTCCGGGGCCGCCGGGGGTGTCCAGGGCTCGTGAGTAGACGATGGCGGTCTTGGCGGCGCGCTGGAAGATGCCTCGCTTGCCACCCGCCGCGGCCTTCTGCTCCGAGGAGTTGTAGACCTTCTCGAAGACCCGCGGCACGGAGAGGATGAAGGTCGGCTGGAAGGTGCCGAGGTCGGCGAGCAGGTTCTTGGTGTCGGGGGTGTGTCCGAGGACCGCTCCCGCCGGGATCACCAGGACCTCGATGAACCTGGCGAAGACGTGGGCGAGGGGCATGAAGAGCAGGGTCCGGGACCCGGGCGGGCAGACCTTCTCGCCGAGCTTGGCGACGGCGTTGCGGGTGAGGGACACGAAGTTGCCGTGGGTGAGCTCAGCGCCCTTGGGGCGACCCGTGGTCCCTGAGGTGTAGATGATCGTCGCGACGTCGGCGGTGGTCGCCAGGGCGCGTCGGCGGGTGATCTCGGTCTCGGCGACCTCCTGGCCGTCCCTCACGAGCATGTCCACGGCGCCGTCGTCGAGCACCAGGACGTCCCCGAGGTGCGGGGCCTTGGGGCGCACCTGCTCGACGGTGGTGGCGAGCTCGGAGGTCTCGACGACGAGGAGGCGGACGTCGGCGTCGGTGAGGATCCACTCGACCTGCTCGGCCGAGGAGGTCTCGTACAGCGGCACCGGGACCGCGCCGGCGGCCCAGATCGCGAAGTCGAGAAGGGTCCACTCGTACCGGGTGCGGCTCATGATGCCGACGCTCTGACCGGGCTCGACCCCGCGGGCGACGAGACCCTTGGCCACGGCGACGACCCGCGCGTCGAACTCGCGGGCCGTGATCGACTGCCACGGGCCGTCGGGAGTCGCCTTGTGCTCGATGAGGGGAGCGTCGGGCTTCGACTGCACGCGACCGGCGAGCAGGGTGCTCAGGTTCTCGGAGGGGTCGATCTCGACGACGGGGGGGCTGTGGAACTCGTCCATGCTGACTCCAGTGGCAGACGGATAATGGCTCGACCATACAGAGTCTGAGAGTCCCGACCTGGGAGGGCGCGACGTGGGTAGCCTGCGCCTGGACACGTTGCAGGACCCCCTCGGCAGCAAGGACGGACATGTACGCGATCGGTGTGGACATCGGCGGGACGAAGATCGCCGCCGGATTGGTCGACGAGGCCGGCGTCATCCTGGCCCAGGCCAAGCGCAGCACCGTCGCCGGTGACGCCGCTGAGATCGACCGCGCTGTCGCGGACCTCTATCGGGAGCTGTCTGCAGGTCACGAGGTCCACGCGCTCGGCGTCGCCGCGGCGGGGTTCATCAGCTCCGACCGTGCGACAGCGCTCTTCGGTGCGAACATCGCCTGGCGCGACTACCCGTTGCGGGACCGCATCGCCTCCCTCGTCGGCGACCCCGACCTGCGCGTCGTGGTCGAGAACGACGCGAACGCCGCCGGGTGGGCGGAGTTCCGCTTCGGCGCGGGCCGCGACGTGGACGACATGCTGCTTCTCACGGTCGGCACGGGGCTCGGCGGTGCCCTCGTGGTCGGCGGTCAGCTGGTGCGCGGGGCCTGGGGCGTGGCTGCCGAGGTCGGGCACGTCCGCGTGGTCCCCGAGGGGCACCTGTGCGGGTGCGGGCTGCGAGGGTGCTGGGAGCAGTACGCCTCGGGCAGCGCCCTGGTGCGTGAGGCTCGGCAGGCCGCCGCAGCGGACCCCAGTCGTGCTGCTCGCCTCCTCGAGCTCGCGGGAGGCGAGGCGGCCCTGGTGAGCGGGCCGTCGGTCACGGTCGCGGCGCAGGAGGGCGACCCCCTGGCCGTCGAGCTGCTGGCTGAGCTCGGGCGGTGGATCGGTGCCGGGTCTGCCTCGGTCGCGGCCCTCCTCGACCCTGCCCTGGTCGTGGTCGGCGGCGGAGTCGGCGCGGCGGGCGACCTGCTCCTCCAGCCCGCGCGCGAGGCGTTCCTCGCGCAGCTCTCCGGGCGCGGCTTCCGTCCCGAGGCCCGCATCGAGCTCGCTGCGGCAGGCAACGACGCGGGGATCGTCGGAGCGGCCGACCTGGCGCGGCTCTGAGGTCAGAGCCGTGCGCGCGGGCGCCGGGCCACGCCGGCGCCCCCCTGCTCAGACGACGGCGCCGTTCCCGCGGTCGTCGTCCCCGCGCTCGTGGGGCATCCGCCACACGAGGATCCCGAGACCGACCGCGAAGACGGCGGCGGCGACCTGCAGCAGGACGGTCGGCATGTCGCGCCAGAGCACGATGCCCAGCAGGACCAGGGCGGGTACGCCGACCGCGGCGACCCACGCCATCGTGAGCAACGGGTCACCTCCCAGGACGGGGCCGGGCTCGGGCGGGGTGAAGTGCTCCTCCGCCTCCTCGACGGCTGGGTCGAGGCTCCACGCCCGTGGCCCGGTCGGTGCGGGCACCGGTGCGTCCCGCTCGGCTGGCGGGGTGTCCCCGTCGCCGGCCCGGGCCGGTGGCTCGGCGCGTCGTCCACGGGGTGGTTCGGGGTCGTCACCGGGGGCGGTAGCCTCGGCGGGCCGCGTCGGGTCCTCCGTCGCGTCGACGTCGAGGTCGAGGTCGCCGAGCTGTGCGACGATCTCCTCCCAGCGCGTCTGGACGTCGGTCGGGTCGGGGGCATCGGCCGGGTCGACCGAGAGGTCGTCGTCGAGATGGTCGTGGGCGTCGTCGGCGGGCTCATCGGCGGAGTGCGGACGTGAGGCCATGCAGAGCACTCTAGAGTCGGAAGGACGCTGCGTGCGGCGTGCGTCGACGCAGCGGCGGAGGTGATGGGTTGTTCTACTGGTTCATGAAGCGGGTCCTCGCGGGTCCGCTGCTGCGCGGGATGTTCCGCCCCTGGGTCCGGGGGATCGAGAACATCCCGGAGACCGGTGGCGCCATCCTCGCGAGCAACCACCTCGCGGTGATCGACTCCTTCGTCCTGCCCCTAGTGCTGTCCCGCAAGATCCGGTTCATCGGCAAGGCCGAGTACTTCACCGGCACAGGCCTCAAGGGTCGGCTCAAGGCCGGGTTCTTCCGCGGGGTCGGGACCATCCCCGTGGACCGGGGCGGCGGCAAGGCCAGCGAGGCCGCCCTCAACACCGGCCTGGGGGTGCTCGAGTCGGGGAACCTGTTCGGCATCTACCCCGAGGGCACCCGGAGCCCTGACGGCCGCCTGTACCGCGGCAAGACGGGAGTGGCCCGGCTGGCCCTCGAGTCTGGTGTGCCGGTGATCCCCGTGGCGATGGTCGGCACCGACGTCGCCCAGCCGATCGGGCGGGTGATCCCCAAGCCCATGCGCCTCGGCATCGTCGTCGGCGAGCCCCTGGACTTCAGCCGCTACAAGGGCATGGAGAACGACCGGTTCATCCTGCGCTCGGTGACCGACGAGATCATGTACGCCCTGATGAGCCTCTCGGGCCAGGAGTACGTCGACATCTACGCGGCGACCGCCAAGGCCAGGATCGCGGCCGGCCACACCCCCGACGCCCCGCGGCCGGGGGAGGCCGGACCGGTCGCTCCCGGTGGGCGGCCCGCGCCGGACGTCCAGGTTCCGGGCCCGCCCGAGGACGGCACGCCCACGCCACTAGGATGATCGCGTCCGCCGCTCGGGGCGGGGATGTCCCAACGGAAGGTTCACCATGTCGGTTCGTCGTGTCGCCCTGCTGACCGCGGGCGGTTTCGCCCCCTGCCTCTCCTCCGCGGTGGGCGGTCTCATCGAGCGATACACCGAGATCGCGCCCGAGATCGAGATCATCGCCTACGAGCACGGGTACCACGGCCTGCTGACGGGTACCTCGATCGTGGTCGACGACGAGGCGCGCGCCAAGGCGGGTCTGCTGCACCGCTTCGGCGGGAGCCCGATCGGCAACTCGCGCGTCAAGCTGACCAATGCGGCCGACTGCGTCAAGCGCGGTCTGGTCCAGGAGGGCCAGGACCCGCTGCACGTCGCGGCCGAGCGGCTCAAGGCCGACGGCGTCGACGTGCTGCACACCATCGGTGGCGACGACACGAACACGACGGCTGCCGACCTCGCCGCCTACCTCCACGAGAACGGCTACGAGCTGACCGTCGTCGGCCTGCCCAAGACGATCGACAACGACGTCGTGCCGATCAAGCAGTCCCTCGGGGCGTGGACCGCGGCCGAGGAGGCCGCCGGGTTCGCGCGCAACGTCATCGGCGAGCACCGCTCGGGCAACCGGATGCTGATCGTGCACGAGGTCATGGGGCGGCACTGCGGCTGGCTCACGGCCGCCTCCGCTGCTGACTACCGTCGCTGGCTCGACACCCAGGAGTGGGTGCCGAGCATCGGCCTGTCCCGGGAGCGCTGGGACGTGCACGCGGTCTTCGTGCCCGAGCTCGCCCTCGACATCGAGGCCGAGGCCGCGCGTCTGCGGACCATCATGGACGAGGTCGGCAACGTCAACATCTTCCTCTCCGAGGGCGCCGGGATGCACGAGATCGTCGAGCAGCTCGAGGCCGCGGGTGAGACCGTGCAGCGCGACCCCTTCGGCCACGTCAAGCTCGACACCATCAACCCGGGCCAGTGGTTCGCCCAGCAGTTCGCGGAGCGTCTCGGGGCCGAGAAGGTCATGGTGCAGAAGAGCGGCTACTACTCGCGTGCTGCCGCGGCCAACGCCGAGGACCTGCGCCTGATCAAGTCGATGACCGACCTGGCCGTGGAGTGCGCCCTGCGGGCCGAGTCGGGCGTCATCGGCCACGACGAGGAGGACGGCGACCGGCTCAAGGCGATCGCGTTCCCGCGCATCGCCGGCGGCAAGGCCTTCGACGTCTCGCAGCCGTGGTTCGGCGCGATGCTCTCCGACCTCGGGCAGCCGCTGGTCCCCGCGAGCACCTCATGAGCGTCGCGCCAGATCCCGCCCTCGTCGCGGGACTCGACAGCTGGCGCTCGATGCAGGCTCGCCAGCAGCCGGCCTGGCCCGACGCCGCCGCGGTCGAGCAGGTGTCGCGGGAGCTCTCCGCCCTGCCTCCGCTGGTCTTCGCGGGGGAGGCGGACGTCCTCACCGCCCGTCTGGCCGCGGCCGGGCGCGGTGAGGCCTTCCTCCTGCAGGGAGGGGACTGCGCCGAGACCTTCGCCGAGGCCACCGCGGACAACATCCGCAACAAGATCAAGACGATCCTGCAGATGGCCGTCGTGCTCACCTACGGCGCGAGTCTGCCCGTCATCAAGATGGGCCGGATGGCCGGGCAGTACGCCAAGCCCCGGAGCTCGGACGACGAGACGCGTGACGGCGTCACGCTGCCCGCGTACCGGGGGGACGCGGTCAACGCGCACGCCTTCACGCCGCAGGAGCGCATCCCCGACCCCCGACGGCTGCTCGACGCCTACCACCGGTCGTCGGCGACGCTGAACCTCATCCGCGCGTTCACGACGGGTGGGTTCGCCGACCTGCGTCGGGTCCACGAGTGGAACCGCGGCTTCCTCGCGAACAAGGCCTACGCGCAGTACGAGGCGACGGCCGAGCAGATCGACCGGGCGATCCGCTTCATGGCGGCCTGCGGTGCGGACTTCGACGCCCTGCGGACGGTCGAGTTCTTCTCGAGCCACGAGGCCCTCCTGCTCGACTACGAGCGGGCGCTCACGCGGATCGACTCGCGGACCGGCACGGCCTACGACTGCTCGGCCCACTTCCTGTGGATCGGGGAGCGGACCCGTCAGCTCGACGGTGCGCACGTGGACTTCCTGTCGAGGGTCCGCAACCCGATCGGCGTCAAGCTCGGGCCGACCACCTCGGCCGACGACGCCCTCGCGCTGATGGACAAGCTCAACCCGTCGGACGTCCCCGGTCGGCTCACCTTCATCACCCGCATGGGGGCGGGCCGGATCCGTGAGGCCCTGCCCCAGCTCGTCGAGAAGGTGACCGCCTCGGGGCGTCCGGTCACGTGGGTCTGCGACCCGATGCACGGGAACACGATCACCTCGGACAGCGGCTACAAGACCCGTCGCCTGGCCGACGTGCTCGACGAGGTCCGCGGCTTCTTCGAGGTGCACCGTGCCGTGGGCAGCGTGCCCGGCGGCCTGCACGTCGAGCTCACCGGCGACGACGTCACCGAGGTGCTCGGGGGGAGCGAGGAGATCGACGACGCGGGGCTCGCCCTGCGCTACGAGACCCTGGTCGACCCTCGGCTCAACCACCAGCAGTCCCTCGAGATGGCCTTCCAGGTCGCCGAGATGATCCGTCAGGGCTGAGGGCCCGCACGACGCCAGAGCCCCGTACCGCTGATCGCGGTGCGGGGCTCTGCTCGTCGTCGAAGGGCAGGGGGCCCCGGGACGAGGGCTGGCACGTGGCCTCGGGTCAGACGACGCGCAGGGTGACCGTGCTGCCGACCCGCACCCGCTCGTCCGCCTCGGGATCCTGGTTGCGGACGGTGCCGAAGACGCCGCCGAGGAAGTCCTCGCGCTCGACGACGAGCCCGAGCTCCTCGAGGATCTCCTGCGCCTCCGCGTACTGCATGCCGAACACGTCGGGGACTGCGACCAGGGGAGGGCCCTGGGAGATGGTGATGGTCACGACATCGGTGCGACGTGCCGGGGAGTCCGGAGCGGGGGACTGGGCCATGACCTGTCCCTCGGGGTACTCGGTGCTGAAGTCCTGCTCCTCGGCGACCCGGAGGCCGTCCTCCTCGAGGAACGCGACGGCCTCGTCGCGGGTCAGGCCGACCAGGGAGCGCACGGTCACGGGGGCGGGGCCGTCCGAGACCGTGAGGGACACCTCGGAGTCCACCGGGAGCTGGTCCCCGGCCTCGGCGGTGGCCGAGATCACGTGCCCCTCGGGCACCTCGTCGTGGTGGTCGGTCGTGGGGTCGGGGACGACGAAGCCGGCGTCGGTGAGCAGGGCCGTGGCCTCCTCGGCCGGCACGCCGGTGATGCCCTCGGGGACGGCCCGGAGGTCCGGGCCCAGGGAGACCGTGAGCTCGACGCTGCCGTCGTCGGCGATGCGTTCCCCGCTCGCCGGGTCGGTGGCCACGACGAGCCCGGCAGGTACCTCGGGGTCGAAGGCCTCGGCGGTGGTCGCCGCCAGGCCCGCTGCGGCGAGGGTCTGCTCGGCGACCGAGGCCTCCGTGCCGACCAGCCCGTCCGGGACGTCGGTGTAGGCACCCGGCCCGTAGACCGTGTACCAGATGGCAAGGAGGCCCCCCAGGGCGGCCACGGCGACGGCGGTCAGCACGACGAGCACCGTGCGCCGCCACCGGGCGTCCTGCGGCGCTGGGGCGTCGACCGGTGCAGGTCCCTCGTCGAGGCCAGAGCCGATCCGCAGGGCCATCGTGCGGCCGGGGCCGTCCTCGTCGGTGCCCCCGCGGGTACGAGGGCTGGACGGGCGCCCGGTGCTCAGGACCGCTGTCGCGTCACGGTCGGCGTCCGGGGCCTCGGGCTCCTCGTCGTCGTGCTCGTCCTCGACCGGCGCGGCACCGGGGACCTCGTGCCGGCGCGTGAGGGTCGCCTCGTCGAGGGAGCCGCGGGTCCGGCGCACGAGGTCCAGCGCAGCCGCTGCGTGGGCCGGGCGTTCCTCGGGCTCACGGGCCGCGAGGGCGCCGAGCAGCTCGTCGACCTCCATCGGCAGCCAGTCGACGACGTCGGAGGCGGCCGGGATGTCGGAGTGGACGTGCTGGTAGGCGACCTGGATGGGGGTCGCTCCCGTGAAGGGCTGCTGCCCTGTGAGCATCTCGAAGAGCAGGATGCCCACGGCGTACACGTCGGTGCGGGCGTCGCTGCTGCCGTGGGCGACGAGCTCGGGGGCGAGGTAGGCGACCGTGCCCAGGACGGTGCCTGTCGTGGTCGAGGTGACCTCGGTGACCGCCCTGGCGAGCCCGAAGTCGGCGACCTTGACGCGGCCGTCTGAGGCGAGCAGGACGTTCTCGGGCTTGACGTCCCGGTGGACCAGGCCTGCGCGGTGCGCCGCAGCGAGGGCGTCGAGGACCGACTCGGCGATCGAGAACGCCTCGTCCACCGTGAGGGATCCCTGGGTGCCGAGGTGCCGTCGCAGGTTCGTCCCGTCGACGTACTCCATCGTCAGGTAGCTCGTCTCGCCGTCGACCCCCTGGTCGAAGACGCCGACCAGGCCGGGGTGGGTCAGGCGTGCCGCGGCGCGCGCCTCGCGGCGGAACCGGGCGACGAACTCGGAGCCGGCCCCGCCCTCGGCGAGGTGGGCGTGCATGACCTTGAGGGCGACCTCGCGGTCGAGGCGGCGGTCGTTGGCGAGGTAGACCGTGGCCATCCCACCGCGGGCGATCCTGGACAGCACCTCGTACCGTCCGTCGACGACATGGCCGAGGAGCGGGTCGGTCAGAGTCGCTGCCACGTGGCGCAGTCTACGGTCGGGGGGGCGCAGAACCCATCAGGCGAACCGCGACATGAGCGTCTGGACGTTGGCGACGTACCGACGGGTGTCCGGGTACATGCCGTGCTTCCGCACACCGGCCTGGCCCTGGTAGTAGCTCGCGATCGCGGTGCCCAGGTCAGGGCTGGTGCTCACCAGCTGACGCAGGATCGCGACGCCGGCGACGACGTTGTCCTGCGGGTCCAGCAGGTTGAGCTCCCGCCCGACCAGGTCGGAGGCCCAGTCACCCGAGGACGGGATCACCTGCATCGCGCCGATCGCGTTCGCGGGGGAGACCGAGGTGTGGTTGAAACCGGACTCCTGGAAGGAGATGGCCTGGGCGAGGGCGGGGTCGACGCCCATGTCCCGCGCGGTGCGGGCGACGAGGGCCTGCATCTCGGTCGTCGACGGCACGCCGACGCTGAGCAGCGTGGCCTTGTTCTCGTTGGCCGATGCCACGGTCGCGGCCGGGTAGGTGCGCCCGAGGAAGGTGTTTCCGACGAGGGTGGTCGACGGTGCCGTGCTCGCCGCCGAGGAGGTCGGGGCCGCGGCGGTGGTGCTCGCAGCGCCCGGGCCGGGGACGGTGAGGTCCTGGCCGATGCGGATCAGGGCGGTGCTGTCCAGGCCGTTGGCCGCGACGATCGCCGCGGTCGTCGTGCCGTAGCGGGTGGCCAGGCCGGAGACCGTCTCGCCCCGGGCGACGGTGTGCTGGGTGGAGCTCGTGGTGCTCGTCGTCGCTGGTGCCGTGGACGTGCTCGCAGCACCGGGGGCGGGGATGGTGAGGTCCTGGCCGATGCGGATCAGGGCGGTGCTGTCCAGGCCGTTGGCCGCGACGATCGCCTCGGTGGTCGTGCCGAACCGGGTGGCGAGTGCCGAGACCGTGTCCCCGCGCACCACGGTGTGGGAGGTGGCGCTGGGTGCCGCCGGGGCGGCGGGGGTCGCGGAGCTCGTGGGCGTAGGGATCGTGAGCGTCTGACCGGCCCGCACGAACGCGCGCTGGTCCAGGCCGTTCGCGGCGACGATCTGCGAGACCGAGGCGGAGGTCCGGAGCGCGATGTGGCTCACGGTCTCGCCCTCCTTGACCGTGTAGTCCTCGGCATGGGCCGCGGTCCCGGTGCCCGCCACGGACGCGACGGCCAGGGCGAGGCCCATCCCGGTCCCGCCTGCGGTGCGGCGTCGGCGGATCGAGGTCAGGTCTGCGCACGGCGCGGCAGCGTGGGTCATGGTCCATCCCGGGGTGTTTCGTGGGGCTGAAGGTGCTCGAGGTACTGGTGTGACTGGTGTGACAGAAGTGAACGTAGCCCACTCCGGCCCCCGGGGGAAGGTCGAGGGCTGGGCCGTGCGGGTGATCCGCAGGCTCTAGGCTGGCGAGGTGACTGATCTCGATGCCCTCGTCGACCACTGGCTTCCGCTCCCTGACGTCGCCGAACGACTCGGCCTCGACGTCGGCAAGGTCCGACGTCAGATGCAGGAAGGGCGGTTCATCGCCGTCCGCCACGGTGAACGGCGGATCCTCAGCGTTCCCGAGCGGTTCCTCGTGGAGCGCGCCGACGGCGGCTGGGAGATCGTCCCCTCGCTGCAGGGCACGCTCGTGCTCCTCGGCGACGCCGGGCTGGGGGACGAGGAAGCGATCCGGTGGCTGTTCACCCCGGACCCGTCTCTCGAGGGTCTCGGCAACGGCCCGGTGCCGGTGCGGACGCCGATCGAGGCGCTGGCCGCCGGGCACAAGACGGAGATCCGGCGCCGGGCCCAGGCCGAGGCCTTCTAGGTCTGTCGGTCGACCGCGGCTCGGCCCAGCTCGACGAGCATCGACCGACCCGGTTCCTCGAGGGCAGCGCCCTCGAGCGTGGCGAGCGCCGGGTCGGCGAGCTCGGCGATGAGCTGCTCGACCTGCCGGTCGGCGCCGGTACGCACGATCACCGCGCGAAGCTCGTCGATGCCGTCCGTGGTCAGGTCGGGGGCGCCCAGGCGCCCGAGGACGAGGCGGCGCGCGTCAAGGTCTGCCTCGCGCAGGGCGCGGGAGACCAGCACGGTCCGCTTGCCCTCGCGCAGGTCGTCTCCTGCGGGCTTGCCGGTCACCCCGGGGTCCCCGAAGACGCCCAGCAGGTCGTCGCGCAGCTGGAAGGCCTCTCCGAGCGGCAGGCCGATCCCTCGGCACCGGCGGACGGCGCCGTCGTCGGCCCCGGCAAGGGTCGCTCCGAGCGCCATCGGGTGCTCGACGCTGTACCGGGCGCTCTTGGCCCGGATCACCTGGCGCGCGCGCTCCTCGTCGGCCACCGGGTCCTCGCCCCACGGTGTCGCCTGGACGAGCACGTCGAGGTACTGGCCCACGGTGACCTCGGTGCGCATCCGGTCGAAGACCCCGCGCACCCGCAGGCGTGCCGCCTCCGGGAGCCCGGCGACGGCGAGGGCGAGCTCTCGCTCGCTCGCGATGAGGCTCAGGTCGCCGAGCAGGATCGCTGCTGACTCGCCGAAGCGTCGGGCCGAGCCTGCCCACCCCGCCCCCTGGTGCACCTCGGCGAAGTGGCGGTGCGCCGAGGGCTTGCCCCGCCGGGTGTCGGAGTCGTCCATCACGTCGTCGTGGAACAGGGCTGCTGCCTGGAAGAGCTCGAGCGCCGCACCCACCCGGAGCACGGTGGCCCGGGACGCAGCCACGCGACCGGCAGCTCCTGGAGCCGTGCCGAGGTCGGTCCCACCGTGAGCTCGCCAGGACCAGTAGCAGAAGGCCGCGCGCAGCCTCTTGCCGCCGCTCAGCATGCGCTCGACCGCCTCGACGAGGGGCGTGACAGCCGGCCCGAGGTGCTCGAGCTCGAGCCTCAGGTCGGCGACGTGCCCGGCGAGGATCTCGTCGACGTCCTGACGGACCCGGTCGACGTCGACGAGCGAGGAGGGGGAGGAGGCCACCGCCATACCCTACGGCCGCCCCAGGTCGGGGCGCGGGCGCCCCCCGGGCTCAGCTGGTCGTGCGGATCCGCCCGCCGATCGTCACGGTCCGTCCGCCGTCGACCTCGAGCACCCCGATCGAGACGATCTCGTCCCCGCCCGAGCGGGTGAAGACCGACTCGGCCGCCAGGTCCGACTGGGTGCCCGGCTGCTCGGTCTCGGTGAAGCCGGCCTCGAGCAGCGCGGTGCGGTACAGCCGCACGAGGTCCTGCGCCGTGGCCTGGGTGCGGAGGTTCAGGGACACCTCCTGCACGTCGGCGTCGCCGACGGGGACGGCCGAGGTCACGAGGACGATCGCGTCGCTCGGCACCGGAAGGAGGTCGGTCGGGAAGCCCTCGACGAGGTCGCCGACCTCGGCATGACCGTCGGGTCCGGGAAGGGACCAGGTCTCGGACTCGGTGGCAGTCGGCTCGGGGGTGGGTCCGGCGGAGGCCTCGGCCGTCGCGGAGGTGGTGACCAGGGTCTCCCCGGCGGCATCGCCGCTGTCCTCGCCGCCGCTCGTGCAGCCGGTGAGCCCCGTCAGCACGGCTCCTGCGGCCAGCACGGAGACCAGGCGCGCTGTGCGCCTCGGTCGGGTTCGTGCCGCCACCGTGGCCATGCCCCCACGGTAGTCCCGGAAGGGCCCTGGCACCGAGAGCGCCACCCGGGTGAAATCCACAGCGTCACCCGGCGACGGGCGGTCCACAGGGCACCAGGCCCTGGCGCCTCGGCCGAGGGCTGTGGGTGTCGGATCGGGTCATGCAGACGACGATCCGAGTAGGGGAGCCGCGAGAGCTCCTGGCCTTCATCCCGTTCCAGCTGGGCTTCGAGCCGCACGAGAGCGCCGTGGTCGTGAGCCTCCGGTCCTCGGGGCGCGTCGGCCTGGTCGCCCGGGTCGACCTGGAGGACCTGACCGACCCCGAGGACGGCCCCCAGCTGGCTCGCTCGCTGGTGACGTACCTGGTCGAGGACGGAGCCCGCAGCGCCGTCCTGGTGCTCTACTCCTCGCGCGAGCTCCGCGCTGCGCAGGGGGCCGGCCTCGCCCGGGCCGCACGAGCCCACCTCGGCCGTGCGGCGGAGCCCTTCCTCACGGGGGTGGCGTGCTGGGCGGTCGGGCCAGAGGGGTACTACGACCCCACCTGCGAGGACCTGACCTGCTGCCCGCCGGGCGGCAGGCCACGGACCGAGCTCGAGTCCACCGCGGTGAGCGCCCAGATGGTCCTCGAGGGGAGCCAGGTGCTGCCCTCGAGGACCGACCTGGGGCGCATACCCCGGGCGACGGATGCCCGGCGCCGCTCGGCACGGAGGGCCGCTGCCCGCTGGGCCGCGCGGCTCGCCGGGGCTCCGGACAGCGCGACCGCGCAGCGCTGGCGCGAGCAGGGCCTGGCCCTGTGGCGTCAGGAGGTCGGTCGAGCGGCAGTCGACGGGTCCACCCAGGCGGCGGCCACCGTCCTCGGCCGGCTGCTGGCCGCCCTCGACGACGTGCTCGTGCGGGACGGGGTGCTGCTGGGACTCGTCCCGGGTGCCGAGCGCGTCGCCGATCGGGTCGTGGCCGGTGGAGGTGGCGACGAGGTCGGGCAGGCCCTGAGGGTGATCATCGACCCCGAGGTCGGGGTAGCGCCCGAGCAGGACCGGACGAGCGCGGCCCGCACGGTTCTCGAGGCCGTGGTCGCGCACGCCCCCCGGCGGTCCCAGGCCCCGGCGTCGACCCTGCTCGCGGTCCTG
Source organism: Actinotalea soli (assembly GCF_017565425.1). Lineage (GTDB taxonomy): Bacteria > Actinomycetota > Actinomycetes > Actinomycetales > Cellulomonadaceae > Actinotalea > Actinotalea soli. The sequence goes on along the minus strand of NZ_JAGEMK010000001.1, from coordinate 433,241 downwards.
GCGTGGTGGAACGGGGACGGCGCGCGTGCCTCGGTGCTGTGCGAGCGCGCGCTCGAGGCCGACGAGCACCACCGGCTGGCACTGCTCGTCCACGAGGCCCTGGTCCAGGGAATGCCGCCGGGCTGGCTCCGCGCCGCCCAGCGCGAGGCCGGTTGACCGATCGCGGAAGGTGACGATCAGGTAGCGTCGACGAAACGTTCCCGTTGCGTCACCTGGAGGATCGATGAGTGTCGTCGTCGGCTATGTCGCGACTGCCGAGGGCGACGCCGCCCTGACTGCCGCGGTCGAGGAGGTCCGTCGGCGCGGAGGTCGTCTGGTGGTGGTCCTGAGTGAGCGGAGCAGCCGGTTCGGCTCCGAGCCCGGGGCGCTCGAGGAGCAGGTCGAGGAGGTTCGACGTCGGCTCGACGAGGCCGACGTCCCCTACGACGTACGGCAGACCGTGCGCGGGCGAGACGTCGCCGACGACATCATCTCGGCCGCCGAGTCGAGCGGGGGAGAGCTCATCGTCATGGGACTGCGTCGGCGCAGCCCGGTCGGCAAGCTGATCCTCGGCTCGAACGCGCAGCGGATCCTCCTCGACGCACCGTGCCCCGTCCTGGCGGTCAAGCCGGTCAGGACCTGACCGGGCACCTGCTCGCTCCGCCAGGTCGTGCCCCGGGGCGCCCCCGGACGTTACAATGATGGTCTACCCCCGGACCTTCTCTCCGAGCCTGGCGTTGCCGAAAGGTTCTCTGTGTCATCCCTGTCTTCACGTCCTGCCCTGCCCCGTGAGTTCGAGCACCCTGCTCTGCAGGAGCTCGTCATGCGTGGCCGCACCCACGGCTCGGTCGATGCCGAGTCCCTCCGGAACGCCTGCGAGAGCGCGGAGGTCGCCCCCAAGCGCCTGCGCTCCGTGGTCCGCGGTCTGAGCGACGCCGGCATCACCGTCCAGGAGCCTCAGGCCCGGACGGCGGTCGCCGCGGCCACCACCCGACGGTCGAGCACTGCCACCGCCAAGGCTCCTGCCGACGCTGAGGAGAGCACCACGAAGACCACGACCAAGACCTCGGCCACCAAGACCTCGGCCACCAAGAGCGCTGCGACCTCGACGACGAAGGCCGCCGCCAAGGCCAAGCCCGCGGCGAAGGCGAAGCCCGCCGCCAAGGCCAAGGCCCCTGCCCCGGCACCCGAGCCCGACGGCATCCCTGAGGCCGAGCCTCAGGAGGGCGAGACCGTCGCGGTGGTGACGCCTGCCACCGAGGAGACCGAGGAGACCGGTTTCACGGTCTCGGACGCCGACGACGACGACGCTCCGGCCCAGCAGGTCGTGACGGCCGGCGCGACGGCTGACCCGGTCAAGGACTACCTCAAGCAGATCGGCAAGGTCGCCCTGCTCAACGCCGAGCAGGAGGTCGAGCTCGCCAAGCGGATCGAGGCCGGCCTCTTCGCCGAGGAGAAGCTCGCGAGCGGTCCCAAGCTCGAGCCGAAGCTCCGCCGCGAGCTCGAGTGGATCGCCTCGGACGGGCGCCGCGCGAAGAACCACCTGCTCGAGGCCAATCTGCGCCTCGTGGTCTCGCTGGCGAAGCGGTACACCGGCCGCGGGATGCTGTTCCTCGACCTGATCCAGGAGGGGAACCTCGGGCTCATCCGTGCGGTCGAGAAGTTCGACTACACCAAGGGCTACAAGTTCTCGACCTACGCCACGTGGTGGATCCGCCAGGCCATCACCCGCGCCATGGCCGACCAGGCCCGCACCATCCGGATCCCGGTCCACATGGTCGAGGTCATCAACAAGCTCGCCCGCGTCCAGCGGCAGATGCTCCAGGACCTGGGCCGCGAGCCCACGCCGGAGGAGCTCGCCAAGGAGCTCGACATGACCCCCGAGAAGGTCGTCGAGGTCCAGAAGTACGGCCGTGAGCCCATCTCGCTGCACACCCCCCTGGGCGAGGACGGCGACAGCGAGTTCGGCGACCTCATCGAGGACTCCGAGGCGGTCGTCCCGGCCGACGCGGTCAGCTTCACCCTGCTCCAGGAGCAGCTCCACCAGGTTCTCGACACCCTCTCCGAGCGCGAGGCCGGTGTGGTCTCGATGCGCTTCGGTCTCACCGACGGTCAGCCCAAGACCCTCGACGAGATCGGCAAGGTCTACGGCGTGACGCGTGAGCGCATCCGGCAGATCGAGTCCAAGACGATGTCGAAGCTGCGCCACCCCAGCCGTTCCCAGGTGCTGCGCGACTACCTCGACTGATCTCGCGGGGTCGGGGTCAGCCCCCGACCCCGATGAGCACGGCCACCAGCCACGTACCAGCGGCGACCAGCGCGAGGGTGAGCTCGACGAGCATCCCCCACGCGGTGGCCTTGAGGGCTGCCACAGCCGTCCGGCGGGCGGTGTCGAGATCGCGTAGCCGGAGGTACTCGGCCGCGAAGAGACCGCCGGCGAAGAACAGGAACAGCCCGAGCACCGGGATCACGAAGAACCCGATGATCCCGGCGATCCCGGCGACGACGATCGAGCGTCGCGGCACGCCTGCCTGATGCACACGGCGGCCGGTCAGCACGTACGTGGTCGACCAGCCGAGGGCCAGCAGGACGAGGACCACCCCCAGCACGACCCACCCGCCGGTCGTGCCGACCGAGATCGCCCAGACGAGGACCGCGACGGCGATGGTGGGCGACCCCGGGAGCACGGGAAGCACGATGCCGACCAGGCCGACGAGGACCGCCACGCCGACCAGCACGGTGGTGAGATCCATGGGGCACTCCTCGGGTCAGCGGTCGGGTTCACGCACGACGAAGGGCCCGGTCCGAGGTGCGTGGACCGGGCCCTTCGTGTGTCGGTCGTGGATCAGCGGGTGGCAGCGCCTGCGCCGTGCTCCTCGAGGAGCCGGTCGGTCTCGTCCTGGACGTGCACCGCGAGATCGGTGAAGGCGGATTCGTGGGCGCGGGCGTGGTGCGCGCAGAAGAGCAGCTCGCCGGTCGCCAGCACCACACGGACGTAGGCCTGGGCGCCGCAGCTGTCGCAGCGGTCGGCCGCAGTCAGCGGGGAGGTCGTCGTCGTAGTCACGCGACCATGAAACCACCTCGTCCGCGGTACGGCACGGTCCAGGGCGGGTGGTTCGCTCACCGCGTAGTCGCCCGCGGGCCCGCGGCATGGCAACCCGGGCGGTGCGTCACGAGCGTCTAGGCTCGGTCCTCGTGACCAGCACGCTGTCCGAGTCGAGCTACAACGCCCGCCACCTGTCCGTCCTCGAGGGCCTCGAGGCGGTCCGCAAGCGACCCGGCATGTACATCGGGACCACGGACTCCCGGGGGCTGATGCACTGCCTCTGGGAGATCATCGACAACTCGGTGGACGAGGCCCTCGGCGGCCACTGCGACCGGATCGACATCGTGCTGCACGCCGACTCCTCGGTCGAGGTCCACGACAACGGTCGCGGCATCCCCGTCGACGTCGAGCCCAAGACCGGGCTCACCGGCGTCGAGGTCGTGTTCACCAAGCTCCACGCCGGCGGCAAGTTCGGTGGTGGCTCCTACACGGCCTCAGGGGGGCTGCACGGGGTCGGCGCGAGCGTGGTCAACGCACTGTCCTCGCGGCTCGACGTCGAGGTGGACCGCAACGCCCGCACCCACCGCATGACCTTCCACCGCGGCGAGCCTGGCACCTTCGACGACGCCGCCGGCCGCGGACCGGAGTCCCCGTTCACGCCCTTCCTCGAGGCCTCCGAGCTGACCACCGTCGGCAAGGTGCCCAAGGCGCGTACCGGCACACGGGTGCGGTACTGGGCTGACCGTCAGGTCTTCCCCAAGACCGCCGTCTTCTCCTACGACGAGCTCGTCTCGCGCGTGCGGCAGACGACGTTCCTGGTGCCGGGCCTCACGGTGACCGTGCGCGACGAGCGCGGGCTGCCGGGCACGCCCGGGGCCGACGGCCCGCACGAGGAGACCTTCGTCCATCACGGCGGGACGGTCGACTTCGTGGACTTCCTCGCCCCCGACACCGCGATCACCGAGACGTGGCGGCTGACGGGCAGCGGCTCGTTCACCGAGACCGTCCCCGTCCTGGACGGGCGAGGCCACCTCACCTCCCAGGAGGTGACCCGGGACTGCGAGGTCGACGTCGCGCTGCGCTGGGGGACCGGGTACGAGACCGAGCTGCGCAGCTTCGTCAACATCATCTCGACGCCCAAGGGCGGGACCCACCTCGCGGGCCTCGAGCAGGCCCTGGTCAAGACCCTGCGCAAGCAGATCGAGCTCAACGCGCGCCGGCTGAAGGTCTCGACCAAGGACTCCTCGGAGCGCGTGGAGAAGGACGACATCATGGCGGGGCTCACGGCCGTGCTGACGGTGCGCCTGTCCGAGCCGCAGTTCGAGGGCCAGACCAAGGAGGTCCTCGGCACGGGGCCGGTGCGCGGGATCGTCGCGAAGGTCGTCGAGGGTGAGCTGTCGGCCCTGCTGACCTCCCCCAAGCGCGACCTCAAGGGTCAGTCCGCGCTGGTCCTGGAGAAGATCGTCGCGGAGATGCGCGCCCGGCTCTCGGCCCGCAAGCAGAAGGAGATCTCGCGACGCAAGAACGCCCTCGAGAGCTCGGCCCTGCCCTCCAAGCTCGCGGACTGCCGCAGCGACGACGTCGAACGCAGCGAGCTCTTCATCGTCGAGGGGGACAGCGCCCTGGGCACCGCCAAGCTCGCCCGGAGCTCGGACTTCCAGGCCCTCCTGCCGATCCGCGGCAAGATCCTCAACGTCCAGAAGGCCTCGATCTCGGACATGCTGCGCAACGCCGAGTGCGCGGCCATCATCCAGGTGCTCGGTGCCGGGTCGGGGCGCAGCTTCGACCTCGAGGCGGCCCGGTACGGCAAGGTCGTCCTGATGACCGATGCCGACGTCGACGGCGCGCACATCCGGACCCTGCTGCTGACGCTGTTCTTCCGTTACATGCGTCCGCTGGTCGACGCCGGGCGCGTGTTCGCCGCGGTCCCTCCGCTGCACCGCGTCGAGGTGATCGGTGCCGGCTCGCGCAAGAACGAGTACATCTACACCTACTCCGAGGCCGAGCTCGCCGCCACGATCAAGAAGCTGCAGAAGTCCGGTCGCCGCTACAAGGAGGACATCCAGCGGTACAAGGGCCTGGGGGAGATGGACGCCGACCAGCTCGCCGAGACCACCATGGACCCGCGGCACCGGACCCTGCGTCGGGTCACGGCCCAGCACGCTGCCGCTGCCGAGTCGGTCTTCGAGCTGCTCATGGGGTCTGAGGTCGCGCCGCGACGCGACTTCATCGTCGCGGGCGCAGCGCAGCTCGACCGGGCCCGCATCGACGCGTGAGCGGCACGGTCTGCCGGTGGGGGCGCGGTCCCGACGGGGGCGCCCGATCGCCTAGGTTGGTCCCGTGAGCTCGCGTGAACCCCTCGCCGTGCGTGCGGACCCGCCCGCGGTGCTCGAGCAGCCGCCCATGCACCTCGAGCTGCGCTGGCGACCCCTGACCCCGGCGGACGCCTCGGCGCTCTTCACCCTCGTGCGGACCGTCGAGACCGTCGAGGGAGCTCCACGTCGTCACTCGGAGGCCAAGGTCTCCGAGCTCCTCGTCGGCGACTGGAAGGACCTCGAGCGCGACAGCCTGGGGGGATTCGACGACAGCGGGACGCTGCGCGCCTACGCCCTGGTCGAGGTGCGGCCGGGGGACCTGCGCACGGTGCGGGCCTTCCTGCGGGGCGGGGTGGACCCGGTCTGGCGCGGTCGGGGGATCGGGCGGGCGGTGCTCGCGTGGATGGAGGGCCGGGGGCGGCAGAAGCTCGCCCAGAGCGGGAAGGACCTGCCCGGGCGCCTCGCCGTCTACGTCGACGAGGCAGCGCGCGACCAGCGCCGCCTGTACGCCGCTGCCGGCTTCAGCCCGGTCCGCTGGTACACGGCGATGCGCCGGGACCTCCGGGCCCCCCTGCCGAGGGTCGATCTCCCGCCGGAGCTGCAGATCGTCGGCTGGACCCACGCCCTGGACGACGGCGTGCGTGAGGCCCACAACGACGCGTTCATCGACCACTGGGGCTCCGAGCCCCACACGCCGGAGACCTGGCACCGTCCCGAACCGCACGCTGCACCCGCGTGGAGCTTCGTCGCCCTCGACGTGTCGGGCGACGAGCCCCAGGTCGCGGGATACCTCATCTCGGGGCGGTACGAGCACGACTGGCCGCTCCTGGGCTACTCCTACGGCGAGACCGAGCTCCTCGGCGTCCGGGCCCCCTGGCGCGGCCGCGGGCTCGCCCCGGCCCTGCTGGCGCGCGCGATGCACGCCTACCGCGAGGACGGCATCCAGTACGCGTGCCTCACGGTCGACACCGACAACCCCAGCGGGGCCCACGAGCTGTACCGGCGGCTCGGGTTCGAGGCCACCCACGGCGAGGTCCTCTACAGCGTCGAGCTCTGACCCGGACGGGCCCCCTCACCCGACGGCGTGCACCGGTGCGGTGAGCGGGACACCTGAGCCGTCGCGCCGAGGGTCCGTCTCGGGCAGCTCGACGGCCTGACCGGCGGACCCGGTGCCCCGGGCGGGGGCTGCGCCGACCCACGCCAGGAGCAGGGTGTCCTCGCCCCGCAGGAAGCGCTGCACGCGCACCCCACCGGTGGCGCGACCCTTGGCCGGGTACGCCTCGAAGGGGGTGACCTTGGCCGAGCCGGCCTGCGTCCCGGGGAGGGCGTCGGCCGTCCCGGCGACGGTGACCACCACGGCCTCCTCGGCGCCTGCGCGCACCGAGCCGAAGTGCACCACGCGCTGCCCGGCACCCAGCTTGATCCCGGCCATCCCGCCGGCGGCACGTCCCTGCGGGCGCACCACCCCGGCGCCGAACCTCAGCAGCTGGGCGTCGGTCGTGACGAAGACGAGCTCGTCGGCGTCGGTGACGCTGACCGCGCCGACCACCTCGTCGCCGTCCTTGAGGCCGATGACCTCCCAGGCCGGGCGGTTGGGCGCGGCCTCGGAGGTGACCCGCTTGACGACCCCGCCTGCGGTCCCGAGGGCGAGGGTGGGGGCATCAGCGCCGAGGGGCACCAGAGCGAGGGCCCGCTCGCCGGGCTCCAGGTCCAGGACCTCACCGACGGGGACCCCCCCTGAGAGCGACGGCGGCCCGTCGGTGGGGGGCAGGCCCGGCAGGTCGAGCACGGACAGCCGGAGCGCGCGGCCCCGCGAGGTCACGACGCCGATCTCGCCCCGGGTGCTCGCGAGGACCTCGCTGGTCAGGACGTCGTGCGAGGAGCGACGGTCCGAGCGGACGACAGGGCTCTCGTCGGCCGTGCGGGCCAGGAGCCCGGTGGCCGAGAGCAGCGCGCGGCACGGGGCGTCGACGATCTCGAGCGGGGTGGTGCTGCGGGTCGGGACCGGGCCGGTGCCGCCCGCGGACTCGAGCAGGATCGTGCGACGTGGGGTCCCGAAGGTCGCGGCCACCTCGGACATCTCTGCGCTCACCACGCTGCGCAACCGGGCGTCGTCGGCGAGGATCTCCTCGAGCTCGGCGATCTCGGCGCGCAGCTGCTCGGCCTCCTTCTCGAGCTCGATCCGCGAGAACTTGGTGAGCCGTCGCAGGCGCAGCTCGAGGATGTACTCGGCCTGGGCCTCGGAGAGGTCGAAGACGTCCATCAGCCGGCCGCGCGCGGCCTCGGCAGTGTCCGAGGTGCGGATGACCTGGATGACCTCGTCGATGTCGAGGATCGCGACGAGCAGGCCCTCGACGAGGTGCAGCCGCTCGAGCCGGCGGGCCAGGCGATAGGTGGAGCGACGACGGACGACGTCGAGACGGTGGTCGACCCAGACCACGAGCATCTCGCGCAGGCCCAGGGTCCGGGGCTGGCCGTCGACCAGGGCCACGTTGTTGATGCCGAAGGAGTCCTCCATCGGCGTGTAGCGGTAGAGCTGCTCGAGCACGGCGTCGGGGTTGAAGCCGGTCTTGACCTCGATCACCAGTCGCAGCCCGTGGGCACGGTCGGTCAGGTCGACCACGTTGGTGATCCCGGAGAGCTTCTTGGCCTGGACGCCCTCCTTGATCTTCTCGATCACCTTCTCGGGGCCCACCAGGTACGGCAGCTCGGTGACGACGATGCCCTTGCGGCGTGGCGTGACGTTCTCGATCTTGACGGTCGCCCGGGTGCGGAAGCTGCCGCGCCCGGCCCGGTAGGCGTCCCGGACGCCGTCGAGCCCGACGATCTTGCCGCCGGTGGGCAGGTCGGGGCCCGGCACGAACCGCATGAGGTCCTCGAGGGAGGCCTGGGGGTGGGCGACCAGGTGCCGCGCGGCGCCGATCACCTCGACCAGGTTGTGCGGGGCCATGTTCGTCGCCATGCCGACGGCGATGCCTGAGCCGCCGTTGACGAGCAGCCCGGGGATGGCGGCGGGGAGCACCTCGGGCTGGGTCAGCTTGTTGTCGTAGTTGGGGACGAAGTCGACCTCGTCCTCGTCGAGGCCTCGCACCATGGCCATCGCGGCGGGGGCGAGCCTCGCCTCGGTGTACCGCGGGGCCGCGGGGCCGTCGTCGAGGGACCCGAAGTTGCCGTGACCGTCCACCATGGGCAGGCGCAGCGAGAAGGGCTGGGCCATGCGGACGAGGGCGTCGTAGATCGCCGTGTCACCGTGCGGGTGGAGCTTGCCCATCACCTCGCCGACCACCCGCGCGGACTTCACGTGGGCACGGTCCGGACGCAGGCCCATGTCAGCCATCTGGAACAGGATCCGACGCTGGACGGGCTTGAGGCCGTCGCGTGCGTCGGGCAGGGCGCGCGCGTAGATCACCGAGTAGGCGTACTCGAGGAACGAGCCCTCCATCTCGGCGGCGACGTCGATGTCGACGATCGTCTCGGTGAACGGGGCGTCGGACGGTCCGGTGGTCTGGCGGGCCATCGGTGGGGGTGCTCCTCGGCGGTGGTGGGACGCGGGCGTCCCATTGTCCCCTGCCGCGCGGGTCGGGCCGACGACGACGCGCCCGAGCCGGGTCGGCACCCTGCACCACCCTGCGCCGCCCGGCGGCGGCGACCTAGGGTGAGGGCATGGGCACCGACGAGGACGCGGCGACCGCCACCGGACCGGAGGGCGAGGCGTACCCCGTCCACTGGGAGGCCGACGTCGTCCTGCGCGACGGCGGCACGGCGCACGTGCGTCCGATCCGCGTCGGTGACGGCGACGCGCTGCAGGCCTTCCACGTGGGGCAGTCCGAGCGGTCGACGTACTTCCGCTTCTTCGCCCCCCTCGAGCGGCTCCCTGACCGCGACCTGGCCCGGTTCACGCACGTGGACCACGTCGACCGGGTCGCACTCGTCGCCGTGGCGGGGGAGCAGGAGTCCGAGCAGATCATCGCCGTCGCGAGGTACGACCGCACCGAGCCGACCATGGCTGAGGTCGCCTTCAACGTCGCCGACGGGCACCACGGCCGCGGGCTGGGCTCGGTGCTGCTCGAGCACGTCGCAGCCGCAGCGCGAGAGCGGGGCATCACCCGCTTCACGGCCGAGGTGCTGCCCCAGAACTCCCAGATGCTCGCGATCTTCCGGGAGGCGGGCTACGTCCTGGACCAGCACCTGGACGACGGGATCGTCACGGTGTCCTTCGACATCGACCCGACGGACAGGTCGCGTGCCGTGATGGCCGACCGCGAGCACCGCGCCGAGGCGCGCAGCGTGCACGGCATGCTCACCTCGCGCTCGGCGCTCGTGGTGGCGGACGGTGACGGCCGCCGCCTCGCGGGGGCCGCAGCCGAGCATCTCGCCGGCGCCGGGCTGCCCGTCCAGGTCGTCGGTCCGGTGGCGGTGCCCCAGGGGGGCGTCGCGAGGTCGGACCTCGCCGAGGCCGAGGGCCCTGTCGACCTCCTCGTGCTGGCGGTGTCCGCGGCGAGCAGCGTGGACGTGCTCCGGCGCGCCGCGAGCCTCGGGGCCCGCGCGGTGGTGGTGCTCTCGGGCGGGTTCGTCGAGACAGGGCCGGACGGCGTGGCCCTGCAACGCCACCTCGTCCGCAGCGCCCACGCCCTCGGCATGCGGGTGCTGGGCCCGGCCTCGTACGGGTTCCTGCGGCACGGGGACGAGGACCACCCCACGGTGAACGCCTCCCTCGCCGCACGGCTGCCCGAGGCCGGGACCACGGGGCTGTTCTGCCAGTCGGCCGCCATGGCGGTCGGCATCCTCGCCTCCGCGCGTCGGCGAGGGCTCGGTCTGTCGACCTTCGTCTCCTCGGGCAACCGGGCCGACGTCTCGGGCAACGACGTCATGCAGTTCTGGACCGAGGACGACCGGACCTCGGTGGTGGGCCTCTACCTGGAGTCGATCGGCAACCCGCGGAAGTTCTCGCGGGTGGCGCGTCGGCTCGCCGCCGTCAAGCCGCTCGTGGTCCTGACCGCGGGCCGCTCGGGCCACGTGGTGCCCGCCGGTCACGCGGTGCGCCGCACCAGGGCCCCGCGGCGCGCCCTCGACGAGGTCATGCGGCAGGCCGGGGTGATCCGGGTCGAGAGCACGCACCAGCTCCTCGACGTGACCCAGCTCCTCGCGCACCAGCCGCTGCCCGCGGGGAGGCGCGTGAACGTCGTCGCGAGCTCTGAGCCCCTCGCCGCGCTCGTCGCCGAGGCGGCGTTCTCCGCGGGGCTGACCGTGGGGGAGCAGCGCGCCGTGCCGGCGATCGCCGCTGACGGGTCGGCCGACCTCGAGCGTCTGGCCGAGGAGCTCGAGGCGGTCTACGCCGACCCTGCCTGCGACGCGGTCGTGGTGGTGCACGTCCCGACCCTCGGTGAGGTCGACCCGCGGGTCGGGCCGCTCGTCGCGCGGGCCGCAGCGGGCTCTGGCCGTACCACGGTCGCCTGCGTCGCGGGCCTGCACGGCATGGTGCCTGAGCTGACCGCCCCCGACGCCGACGGCCATCCACGGACCGTCCCGGCCTACGCGGCCCCCGAGGACGGCGTGCTCGCGCTGGCGGCGGCCGCCCGCTACGGGGCGTGGCGCGCGACCGACCGGGGTCGGCCGCTCGATCCTGAGGGGGTGGACCGGGCCCGGGCCCGGTCCCTGGTCGAGGCAGCCCTCAGCCGGGCCAGCGGCCCGGTGCGGCTCGACCAGGATCAGACCGCTGAGCTGCTCGCCTGCTACGGGCTGCACCTGTGGCCGGCCCTGCCCGCGGACGACGTGGAGTCGGCCCGCGCGGCCGCCGAGCGCCTGGGCTGGCCGGTCGCGCTCAAGGCTGCTGCCGACCACCTGCGGCACCGGATCGACCTCGGCGGCGTGCGCCTGGACATCGCCGGGCCCGAAGAGCTCGCCGAGGACCTCACCCAGATGCGTGAGCACCTCACCGACCTCGGAGCGGGGGACGCGCGGTTCGAGGTCCAGCGCATGGCCCCGGGCGGGGTGGCCTGCGTCATCCGCACGAGCGAGGACCCGCGGTTCGGTCCCGTGGTCGCCTTCGGCCTCGCGGGGGACGCGGTCGACCTCCTCGGGGACGTGAGCTACGGCGTCGCGCCGCTCACCGACGTCGACGTGAGCGAGATGGTGCGCGCGGTGCGCGCGGGTCCGCGGCTGTTCGGGTACCGCGGGCTCCCGGCCCTCGACGTGGGCGCTCTCGAGGAGGTCCTCGCCCGTGCCGCGACCCTCGCCGAGGACCTGCCCGAGGTCTACAGCCTCGAGCTGCACCCCGTGGTGGTCGCCGAGCACGGGGCCGCGGTGCTGGGCAGCCGCATCGAGCTCGCCGGCGCCGGCCGGGCCGACGGCGCTCGTCGGGCGTTGCCCGAGTAGCCTGCTCCGGTGCGGGCACCCGGCCCGGAGGATGGAAGGATGGCGTGGTGCCTGCAACGACCAAGGAGCTGCGCCGGAGCCTGCATCATGCGGGCTACTACCCGGACCTGGTGGCGGACGTCGTCGACGTCGCGCTGGCCGGTGAGGAGGTGGTCGCCCACCTCGTCCACCCCGAGACGACCTTCGACTCGGTCGAGGTGCGTCGCCACCTGACGGTCCTGGTCCTGACCCCCACGCGACTGGTCCTCGCCCACGTCGACGACCACCCCGCGGACAGCGAGCACCCTTCGGCGAGCGCCTCGGCGACCACCGAGTCCGTCCCGCTGGCGCGCCTGCAGTCGGTCGGCCTGACCCATGTGGTCCACGACCCGGCGACGCACCGCAGCGGTACGTTGCCCGCCGAGCTCACCCTGGTGCTCGGCTGGGGGGCGATGCGCCGCATCGACCTCGAGCCCGCGAGCTGCGCCGACCCCGCCTGCGAGGCCGACCACGGCCTGACCGGGACGAGCGCCCCCGACGACGCCGTGGTCCGGGTCTCGGCCCACGCCGAGGGCCTCGAGGCCGTCCGTGCCGCGATGGACTTCGCCCGCGCGCTGTCGACCGCGGTGGCCCGGACCCGATGACGTCCGCGTACGACCTCGCCGGGGCCTTCGACGCCGCGGGGCTCCTCGCGCCGGACTACGGCGGCCTGTGCCTCGACGGGGTCCTGCCGGCCGCGGCGGCGGCGGTCGGCTCGCAGGACGAGCACCACGAGGCAGCCCGGGTGCGGCTGGGGGTGCCTCGGGCCTCACGGGTCTGCGTGGTGCTCGTCGACGGCCTCGGCCACGCGATGCTGAGCGAACGTCGCGGTCACGCACCGTTCCTGCGTGGTCGCCTGGACGATGCCCGGGTCCTGACCGCAGGGTTCCCGTCCACCACGGCGACCTCGATGGGGCTGTTCGGCACCGGGTGTGCCGCCGGGCGCACCGGTCTGGTCGGGTACAGCGTGCGCAACCCGGACACCGGGGGGCTGGCCAACCTCGTCGCGTGGGAGGGGGCCGGCCCGGCCGAGAGCTGGCAGCGTGAGCCATCGCTCTTCGCGCAGCTGGCCGCCTCCGGGGTCGAGGTGACCTCGGTGGGTCCTGGTCGCTTCGCGGGGTCGGGGCTGACCGAGGCCGCCCTGCGGGGTGCGAGGTTCGTCGCGGCCGAACCCCTCGCCGACCGCGTCGACGCGACCCTGCACGAGCTCACCGCCCCGGGGCTGGTCTACCTGTACTGGGGAGAGGTGGACAAGGTCGGCCACCACGAGGGATGGCAGTCCCGGGCCTGGGCCGACGAGCTGACGGCGGCAGACCGTGAGCTCGCACGTCTGGCCCGCTCGGTGCCCCGGGACACGCTGATCCTCATCACGGCGGACCACGGCATGGTCGACGTCGACCGCAGGGCCCTCGTCGACGTCGCGACGACCCCGGCCCTGGCCGCCGGGGTGGAGGTCGTCGCCGGGGAGCCGCGGGCCACGCACGTGCACACCCGCCCCGGTGCCGGCCCCGAGGTCGTGGACCGCTGGAGGACCACCCTGGGTGGGGCGGCCGTCGTGGCCACGCGGGACGAGGCGATCGCCTCAGGCTGGTTCGGCCCCGTGGCCGAGCACGTCCGGCCGATGATCGGCGACCTGGTCGTGGCCGCCACCGGGGTCGCCGGCATCGTCGACTCGCGGACCCAGACTCCCCGCTCGATCGCGCTGCGCGGCATGCACGGCTCGTTCACTCCGGGGGAGATGCAGGTCCCCCTCGTCGTGGTGGCCTGAGGGAGGCGCGGTGGCCGAGCTCGTCTTCTTCAGCGGCACCATGGACTGCGGGAAGTCCACCCTGGCGCTGCAGCTCGATCACAACCATGCGGCCCGTGGGCGCGGGGGCGTGGTCTTCACGCGCAACGACCGCGCGGGGGTCGACGTGCTCTCCTCGAGACTCGGGCTGAGGCACCCGGCCTCCGAGGTGACCGACGCGACGGACTTCTGGGACGACGTGGTCCAGCGCCGGACCCGGGGCGAGCGGGTGGACTACCTGGTGTGCGACGAGGCGCAGTTCTACACCACGGTCCAGGTCGAGCAGCTGGCAGCGCTGGTCGACGAGATGGGTGTCGACGTCTTCGCCTTCGGCATCACCGCGGACTTCCGCACCCGCCTGTTCCCCGGCTCGGCCCGCCTCATCGAGCTCGCCGACCGGGTCGAGGTGCTCCAGGTCATGTCCCTGTGCTGGTGCGGGGCGCGGGCGACCCACAACGCGCGCACGGTGCGCGGGATCATGGTCGTCGAGGGCGAGCAGGTCGTCGTCGGAGACACCGACGCCGCGGCCGAGGTCGGGTACGAGGTGCTCTGCCGACGGCACCACATGCGGCGGATGACCGTCGCCGCGGCACGGGCGACCTCCTCGGCCCCTGACACCCTGCCGTTCCCGCTCGAGGACTGATCCCTCGGGCGCTACTCGGGCTTGGCGCCGAAGACGATCTCGTCCCAGCTCGGGACCGACGCGCGACCACGGCGGGATCGCGCCCGGGGTGCCGTGGTCGTCCGGGGCTCGGTGACGTCGGTGGGGTCGTCCCCGTCCACGGCGCCCCGCGGGGCAGGGGCGGGGGCGTCTCCGGGCTCCTCGGGCTCCAGGGCCTCGGGGGTCGGCGGCTCCTCGTCCTGCGTGGCTCCGAGGGACAGCACCGGTGGAAGCCGGAGGACCCGGGCGTCGGTCGCCTCCTCAGGTCGGGAGTGCGGGGGGTGGGCTGCCGGGACGGGGCCCAGGTCGCGGCCGAACAGCTCCGGGTTGTCGAAGTCGAAGGTGTGCTGAGGACCGAATCCCTCGAAGGCGTCGTCCTCCTCCTCGTCGAGGTCGAGCTGCTGGCGCACCCCCCGGCGATCGGTCAGGTCGTCGAGCAGGGCTGCGGTCTCCTCGTGCGGGTCCGCCTCGGCGGGCTCGGGCTCGACCGGCGGGTCGATCGAGGCGAGCAACGGCCCGAGGGCGGCGTCGACGTCGACCTCGAGGGAGCTGCGGACCGCCGCCAGGTGGCGCCGCGGGATGGGGCTGTCCGCGAGCTCGGTCTCGGACAGCCAGCGGGCCTCGTCGTCGACCGCGCGCACCGTGCGGGTGGCGGCCTCGTAGGTCCACCGGGCCGAGCGGACCGCCCCGCCGACCTCGAAGCGCATCTCGACCGTCCACGGCGCGCTGCCGTGCCGGTGGGCGTCCCAGCTGATCGTGGCCGCCTCCACGCCGCGGGTCGCCAGACGGTCGGTCACCAGGTCACCGAGCTCGGGGGCCCCGGGGTCGTGCCCGATGCGGGTGGCCCGTGCCTGCTGGGCGACGTACTCACGCTCGGCGAGGACGGGACCGGTGTAGCGGCGGACGATCTCGACCCGCATGCCCGAGTCCTCCGCGACCTCCTCGGCGCTCGCCCCGGCACGGACCCGAGCCTGGATCTCTCGTGGGGGGAGGGCGCCCGTCGCCTCGGCACGGACCTGCTCGAGCTGGGGCCGGTCGCGCCGGACCGCAGCACGCAGGGCCTCGTCGATGGGCAGCCGGAACCGCTGACCGTCAGGTCCTTCGAGCACGACGTGCTCGCCGTCGTCGTGCAGACCCACGAGACTGAGCTCGCTCATGACACCTCCTACGCCCTGAGCACGAGGGTGCCACCTTCCCGGGCGTGGCGCCGGGAGGTGCCCCGGTGTGCCGTCGCGCGGTGACGTCCGCAGCCCACCCTGCGGGGTGGGGCAGGATGAGCGGGATGAGCCTCCACCCGCAGCCCGACCCCGACCGCCTCGACCTCGACGGGACAGGAGTCCTCGGTCACGAGGGAGAGCAGCTGCCCGACGCGGCCACGGTCGCCGAGCTCGTCGCCCTGGCCGAACGGCTCGCCCGCGAGGCCGGTGCCCTCGTGCGCGAGGGACGGCCCGACCAGGTCGACGTGGCTGCGACCAAGTCGAGCGCGATCGACGTCGTGACGGCCATGGACTACGCCTCGGAGGCCCTGCTGCGGCGTGTTCTCGCGGCCGAACGGCCCCAGGACGGCGTCCTGGGTGAGGAGGAGGGTCACGTCGCCGGGTCCAGCGGTGTCACGTGGGTCCTGGACCCCATCGACGGGACGGTCAACTACCTGTACGGCATCCCCGCCTACGCGGTCTCGGTGGCCGCCGTCGTCGGCCCGCCCGAGCCGGGACGCTGGACCGCGGTCGCCGGGTGCGTGCACGCGGTCGCCGACGGCCGCACCTGGGTCGCCGGGCGCGGCCAGGGGGCCTACCGGGACGGCCGCAGGCTGTCGGTCAACCCCGAGCGCCCCCTGGTCGAGAGCCTCGTGGGAACGGGGTTCGGGTACGTCGCGTCGCGTCGGCGCGAGCAGGCCCGGGTGGTCGCCGAGCTGCTGCCGCAGGTCCGGGACCTGCGCCGGATCGGGTCCGCCGCGATGGACCTGTGCGCGGTGGCCGACGGCTCCCTCGACGCCCACTACGAACGCGGCCTGCAGCCCTGGGACCTGGCGGCAGGGGCACTCGTGGCGCAGGAGGCCGGAGCCGTCGTGACAGGGCTGCGCGGAGCCCGTGCCGGAGAGGCCATGACGGTCTCGGGGCCCGCGGGTACCGTCGCCCGCCTGGTCGCCCTGCTGGAGCGCCTCGACGCCGACCGGGACGTGGTGGCGGGGCCTGAGGAGGCAGAGCCGGGCGGCAGTTAGCGCTCAGCGCCGGGATGGGGCACAATCCCCACGCCTGGCGCCTGCGGGAACAACTGCGGGGCGCCGTGCATTGAGTACGTACCGGCGTCGGGATCCTGCCTTGCGCCGCTCGCCGATCCTGGACGACACGGAGTGTGAACCGCCTGATGGCAACCGACTACGACGCCCCGCGCAAGACCGAGGAGGACCTCAGCGAGGACTCGCTGCAGGAGCTCCAGGCGCGCCGGGCGGACAAGAACTCCGGGGTGGTCGACGAGGACGAGACCGAGGCCGCTGAGGGCTTCGAGCTCCCCGGGGCCGACCTCTCGGGTGAGGAGCTCTCCGTCCGGGTGCTGCCGCGCCAGGCCGACGAGTTCACCTGCGCGAGCTGCTTCCTGGTGCACCACCGCAGCCAGCTCGCGGGGGAGAAGAACGGTCAGCCGATCTGCTCGGAGTGCGCCGCCTGATCCTTGTCCCGACCCTGCGCCCGGGTGATCGCCGCGACGAGCTCGTCCGGGCGGCGGCTGGAGACCAGCCAACCCGGCGTCGGGTCGCGCGGGTCGACCACCTCGACGTGCACCGCCGTGGGGATCCACGCACGCAGGCAGACGTAGGTCCGGGCGTCCGAGCCGGGTCCCATCGCGTCGCGCACCTGAGCCTTGTCGAGGACCCGGGCCACGCCCAGGTCGGTCACCGGGATCCGCGCCGGACCCGCACGGAGCTCACCGTGCTGGAGGACGACCCGTGGACTGGTGCGCACGGCCGCCACCGTGAGGACCACGAGGGCCAGGGCGCCCACGACCACCGCGAGGAGCGGCTGGACGGGCAGCAGCGCGATGAGCACGAGCACGGCGAAGCCCACGACCGCCGCCCAGCCCAGAGGGCCTGGCCACAGGCGCTCGGCGTGGGAGGGCGGGGACGGCGAGGGGCTGGCGGTCATCCCACCAGCATCCCACCCGTGCAGGGATGGGCGCTGCGCGCACTAGAGTCGGCCGCGTGACGCAGCACAACGAGAGCGCCGACCGGGCCTCAGGTCCCGCCGGCGCGGTCGAGGTCCTCCTGGTGATGCTCGACGACGAGCTCCCCCCACCGACCTACGCCCACCCCGGTGACGCCGGGGCCGACCTGGTCGCCCGCGAGGACGTGACGCTCCCGCCCGGCGGCCGGGCGACCGTCCCCACCGGCGTCAGCATCGCCCTGCCGGACGGCTACGCGGCCTTCGTCCATCCGCGGTCGGGCCTGGCGATGCGCCACGGGCTGACCGTGGTCAACGCCCCCGGCACGGTCGACGCGGGGTACCGCGGGGAGATCCGCGTCACCCTCCTCAACACCGACCGCTCCGAGGCGGTCGAGCTGAGGCGCGGGGACCGGATCGCCCAGCTGGTCGTGCAGCGCGTCGAGCGGGCGCGGTTCGTCCGGGCCGAGCGGCTTCCTGGGTCCCACCGGGGCGAGGGCGGTTTCGGGTCGAGCGGTGGCTGGGGCGCGGCAGGCGTCTAGGACCGGCGCCCTGGCGCCGTCTATCGTGCAAGGCAGGATCCCGATCAGGAGGCAGGTGGCGTGAGCGTGTTCCGTCGAGGCAAGCGGGGGGACCGGGAGGTCGAGGCCGGTCCGGCCGTCGACGAGGTGTCGCCGGGCGCGGCCGACTCCCTGACCGACCGCGATCGTGGCCCGTGGGACCGGGCCGAGGTGGCCGAGCGGGGACGCCGCGTCGACCTCGGTGCGCTCTGGGTGCCGGGGCGGGACGGCATGCAGCTGCGCATGGAGGTCGAGAAGTCCTCGAAGATCGTCACCGCGGCGGCCGTCAGCCTCGAGGGCTCGGCCCTCCAGCTCCAGGTCTTCGCCGCCCCGCGCACCGCCGGCATCTGGGACGAGATCCGGTCGGAGATCGCCGAGTCGGTGACCAAGCAGGGCGGGTCGGTCGACGACCTGCCTGGCCCCTTCGGCCGCGAGCTCCTCGCCCGCCTGCCGGTCCGCACCGCGGAGGGGCGGACGGGGCACCGTCCGGCCCGCTTCATCGGGTACGACGGTCCGCGGTGGTTCCTGCGTGGCGTGCTGACCGGGCGAGCCGCGATCGAGCCGAGCGAGGCCGTGGCCCTCGAGGAGGTCTTCGCGGACACGGTCGTGGTGCGCGGCGGTGAGCCCCGGGCTCCCCGCGAGCTGCTCGCCCTGACGGTCCCCGGCTCGCGAGCCGTGCCCGCCCCCGCCCCGGCGGCGACCCCCGACCCCCTCACCCGGGGGCCCGAGATCACGGAGATCCACTAGTGGCGCAGGAGCGCACCACCCGGTCCCGCGCCGCCCAGGAGCGGACGGGGCTGCGGGGGCTGATCACCTCACGGGCCGAGCTCGAGGCCTCTGACGAGCGGCGCGAGAGCCGACGGGTCGGATGCACCGAGGTGGCCCAGCTCGGCGACCGGCAGCGGGCGCAGGTCTCGGGGGTGCTGCGCAGCGTCACCCTGCGGGCTCGGCAGAACGTCCCGGCCCTCGAGGCGGAGCTGTACGACGGGAGCGGCTCGCTGCGCGTCGTGTGGCTCGGCCAGCGGCGGATCGCGGGCATCGAGCCGGGCCGCCGCGCACGGCTCGAGGGCTTCGTCTGCCTCCAGGAGGGAGAGCGCACCATGTTCAACCCGCGCTACGAGCTCAGTGCGCGAGCGGCGGAGTGAGGCGCTCGTGACCGGCGCGCCGGAGGACGAGCGCGAGCCCGAGACCCAGGCCGGGCCGGGGCGCCCCGAGGAGGCACGACGCGGCGTCGGGGTGCTCGCGGGGGAGGAGTTCTCCTTCGCCCAGGCGGTCGGCGGCGTGCGGGGGGTCGTCGAGTCCGGCGCCCCCGGGCTCCTGTTCGTCGTGGTCTACATCGCGACCCGCGAGCTCGTGCCCGCGCTGGTCGCCTCGTCCTCGCTCGCGGTGCTCGCCGTCCTGATCCGCCTGGCGCAGCGCACCCCGGTGACCCAGGCCTTCTCGGGCCTGCTCGGCGTAGCCATCGGCGTGGTGTGGGCGTGGCGGACCGGCGACGCCTCGGACTACTTCGTCTGGGGTCTGTGGGTCAACATCGCCTGGGGCCTGGGCGCCATGGTGTCCGTCGTGGTGGGTTGGCCGGCGGTCGGGGTGATCGTCAGCCTGCTGCGGGGCGAGGACCAGAGCTGGCGCACCGACCCCGGGCGCCGGGCGCTGCGGCGTCGGTACACCCTCGCCACGTGGCTCTGGGTGGGGCTCTTCGGTGCGCGCCTCGCGGTGCAGGTCCCGCTCTACCTGCAGGGGGAGTCGGCCGTGGGGTGGCTGGGTACCGCGCGGCTCGCGATGGGCGTGCCGCTCTTCGCCCTGGGGCTGTGGGTCACGTGGCTGCTGGTGGCCGCACCAGGAGGTCGTGCAGAGCGTCCCGGTCAGCCTCCGAGCCCGCCACGATGAGCAGCTCGTCCCCGGCCTCGAGGGTGTCGTCGACGCTCGGGGCTATCGGCCGCGGGCCACGGACGATCGCCGCGAGGACGGTGTCAGGGGGCCAGACGACCTGACCGACCCTGGTCCCGACCAGCGGCGAGTCCTCGGGCAGGGTGAGCTCGAGGATGTCCGCCCCGGACTGGTGGAAGGTGAAGATCCGCACGAGGTCGCCGACGGCGACGGCCTCCTCGACCATCGCCGTCATGATCCGCGGGGTCGAGACCGCGACGTCGACCCCCCAGGCCTCGTCGAACATCCACTCGTTCTTGGGGTTGTTCACGCGGGCCACGGTGCGCGGGACGCCGTACTCGGTCTTCGCCAGGAGCGAGACGACGAGGTTGACCTTGTCGTCCCCGGTGGCCGCGACGATGACGTCGCACTCGTCGGTCTTGGCGGCCGTGAGCGTCGCGAGCTCGCACGCGTCGGCGAGCAACCACTCGGCCTCGGCGACCGAGGCGACGCGCATGGCCGAGGGCTGCTTGTCGATCAGCGTGACCTCGTGGTCCGCGGTCAGCAGCTCGTTCGCGATCGAGCGGCCGACCGAACCGGCCCCCGCGATGACGACGCGCATCACTCGACTCCCGTCGGCAGGTGGGTCAGGACGCGCTCGACGCGCGGCAGGTCGGCGGCCGTGACCAGCACGTGCAGCAGGTCGTTCTCCTGGAGCACGGCCCCCGGGCCGGGCAGCACGCCGTCCCCGTACCGTGTCAGGTAGGCCACCCGGGCCCCGGTGGCGCGTTCGATGTCGCCCAGGGCGCGCCCGACCCAGCCCGGGTGCACGTCCATCTGAGCCATGAGGATCTGCCCCGAGGCGTCGCGGTACTCGTCGGTGGCTCCCATGGGGAGCATCCGCCGCAGCACCTGGTCGGAGGTCCACCGGACGGTCGCCACCGTCGGGATGCCCAGGCGCTGGTAGATCTCGGCCCGGTGCGGGTCGTAGATCCGGGCGACGACGTTGGTCACCCCGTAGGTCTCGCGGACCACTCGCGCTGCCAGGATGTTGGAGTTGTCCCCGTCGGAGACCGCGGCGAAGGCGTAGGCGTCCTCGACACCGGCCTGGACCAGGGTCCCGCGGTCGAATCCCAGGCCCGTCACCCGCTTGCCGGTGAACCCGGCCTCGAGGCGGCGGAAGGCGTCCGCGTTCTGGTCGATCACCGCGACGGAGTGGCCGCGGCCCTCGAGGGACTGGGCGAGGGTCGCGCCGACCCGGCCGCATCCCATGATGATGAAGTGCACGGTCGACGACGCTATACCGTCCAGAGGGTCGGTGTCGGCCCTAGCATGGCTTCTCGTGTCCGATGTCGCCGACGCCGCCAAGCGTCTTCTCCTGGGCCGACCGATGCGCTCCGAGCGCCTGGGCCGCACCCTGCTGCCCAAGAGGCTGGCCCTGCCGGCCTTCGCCTCGGACGCGCTCTCCTCGGTCGCGTACGCCCCCGACGAGATCCTGCTGACCCTGTCCCTCGCGGGGATCACCGCGGTGGTGATCTCGCCGTGGGTGGGGCTCGCCGTCGTCGTCGTGCTGCTCGTGGTGGTCGCGGCCTACCGGCAGAACGTCCGCGCGTACCCCTCCGGGGGCGGGGACTACGAGGTCGCGACCGTCAACCTCGGCCCGCGGGCCGGGGTGACGGTCGCGGGCGCGCTGCTCGTCGACTACGTGCTGACGGTCGCGGTCTCGATCTCGGCGGGCGCGCAGTACGCCGCGGCGGTCGTGCCGGCGCTGCGGGACCGCGAGACCCTCGTCGCGGTGACCCTCATCGTGCTGCTCACGGTGGTCAACCTGCGCGGCGTGCGGGACTCGGGCCGGGCCTTCGCCCTCCCCGTGTACCTGTTCATGCTCGCCCTCGGGCTCACCGCCCTGGTCGGCTTCGTGAGGTACGCGACGGGCACCCTGCCCGCGGCGGAGAGCGCAGACCTCGAAGTGGTCCCCGCGGCGGCCTTCGAGCAGGGGCTCGTGGGGCTGGCCGGGGCGCTGCTCGTGCTGCGTGCCTTCGCCTCGGGCTGCGCCGCCCTGACCGGCGTCGAGGCGATCAGCAACGGTGTCCCGGCCTTCCGGCGGCCCAAGAGCCGCAACGCCGCGACCACCCTGCTGCTGCTCGGCGGGCTCTCCGCGACCTTCATCATGTCGATCCTGGTGCTCGCGACCGCTGCGGGGGTCCACTACGTCGAGGACCCGTCGACCCAGCTGCTGCGGGACGGTCAGCCGGTCGGGGAGGACCACGTCCAGGACCCGGTGCTCGGCCAGCTCGCCGAGGTCGTCTTCTCGGGGTTCCCCCCGGCCTTCTACGTCGTGACCGTGGTGACCGGCTTCATCCTGGTGCTCGCGGCGAACACGGCCTTCAACGGCTTCCCTAACCTCGGCTCGGTGCTGGCCCGCGACGGTCACCTGCCGCGCCAGCTGCACACCCGCGGGGACCGCCTCGCGTTCTCCAACGGGATCATCTCCCTCGCGGCCGGCGCGATCGTCCTGGTGATCGCCTTCGACGCCGAGGTCACGAGGCTGATCCACCTCTACATCGTGGGCGTCTTCATCTCGTTCACCCTCGGCCAGCTCGGCATGGTGCGGCACTGGAACCGGTTGCTGCGGACCGAGCCCGACCCCGCGACGCGAACCAGCATGCTGCGGTCCCGGATCATCAACAGCGCGGGGTTCGTCCTGACAGCGACCGTGCTGCTGGTGGTCTTCGTGACCAAGTTCACCCGTGGGGCGTGGGTCACCGTGCTGGCGATCGGGGTCCTCTTCCTGGTCATGCAGGGCATCCGTCGGCACTACGAGGCGGTGCGCGAGGAGCTGGCCCTCGGGGAGGACCCGGCTGCGGCGCGGGCCCTGCCGAGCCGGGTGCACGCGATCGTGCTCGTCTCGCGCCTGCACAAGCCGGCGATGCGTGCGATCGCCTACGCCCGGGCGACCCGGCCCTCGGTGATCGAGGCGGTCACCGTGGGCGTCGACCCGGCCGAGCTCACCGAGCTGCGCGAGCAGTGGGAGGCCCTGGACCTGCCGATGTCCCTCAAGGTGCTCGACTCGCCGTACCGCGACGTCACGCGTCCGGTCCTGGGGTACGTCAAGTCGATCCGTCGGGCGAGCCCGCGCGACCTCGTCGTGGTCTACCTGCCCGAGTACGTCGTCGGGCACTGGTGGGAGCAGCTGCTGCACAACCAGAGCGCGACGCGGCTCAAGGGGCGCCTGCTGTTCAGCCCGGGGGTGGTCGTCGCGTCGGTGCCGTGGCAGCTGAGCTCCTCGGTCGCGGTCGACGGGGTCTCCTCGACCCCGCCGCCGGGTGGTCCGATCGAGCCGCCCCCGGGTGGTCCGACCGAGCACGGCAGCGTCCAGGACGGCGGTCAGGGGTGAGCGCGGAGGACCTGGTCACCCTCGACGTCGGGCCGGTCGCTCACGGCGGTCACTGCGTCGCGAGGCACGAGGGCCGCGTGGTCTTCGTGCGTCACGCCCTTCCCGGTGAGCGGGTCGTCGCGCGTCTCGTCGAGGCGTCGAGCGCGGCCCGGTTCTGGCGCGCTGAGGCTGTCGACGTCCTCGAGGCATCCCCGGACCGCGTCCCCTCGGCCTGGCCCGCCGCCGGTGCGGGCGGGGTCGGTGGCGGTGAGCTCGCCCACGTCGCCCTGGACGCCCAGCGGCGCTGGAAGGCCGCCGTGGTGGCCGAGCAGCTCGAGCGGCTCGCCCGGCTCCCGGCCCCGGACCTCGAGGTCGAGGCGTGCCCCACCGAGACGGTGCGGGAGGGCCTCGCCTGGCGGACCAGGATCGATCTCGTCGCTGATGCCGAGGGCCGCGCGGGGATGCACCGCGTCCGGTCGCACGAGGTCCTCGCGCTGGACGCGATGCCCCTGGCCGTCGAGCAGATCGGTGCCATGGGGCTGTTCGACCGACGGTGGCCCGCCGGGGCGCGGATCACGGCGGTCGCCCCGGTGGGCGGGGATCAGCCCCTCGTGCTCGTGGACGGTGTCCCCTGGACCGACCGTGGCCCGGACCTGCGGCCCAACGCACGGGCAGCCGTCCGGGAGCGGGCCGTCCTGGACGGTCGGAGCCTGACGTGGCGTGTCGCCGCCGGTGGATTCTGGCAGGTCCACCGCGAGGCCCCCGTGGTCCTCGTGGAGGCGGTGCTCGACGCCGTGGGGGATCGTGGCGGGGCCACGGTGGTCGACCTGTACGCGGGGGCCGGCCTGCTGACCCTGCCTCTGGCCCACCGGGTCGGTGGCGGGGGGCGCGTCGTCGCGGTCGAGGGCGACGCGCGTGCGGTGCGCGACGCGCGTCGCAACCTGCACGACCAGCCGCAGGTCGCCCTGCACCACGCGCCGGTCGCGGACGCCCTCGCCGGGGGCGTCGTCGGCCGGGCCGACGTCGTGGTCCTGGACCCGCCCCGGGTCGGCGCAGGCCGACGGGTCGTGGCTCAGGTCGCTGCCGTCGCGCCCGACCAGGTGGTCTACGTGGCTTGCGACCCCGCGGCCCTCGCCCGCGACCTCGCGTACTTCTCCGACCACGGCTACGAGGTGGGCGGGCTGCGTGCCTTCGACCTCTTCCCGATGACCCACCACGTGGAGTGCGTGGCAGTCCTGCGGCGGTCCTCCCGCTGAGGTGCGGGGAGGTCGGGGCCCCGGCCGGGGTCCACGTCGGGTAGGATGTATCTTGACGTCAAGATATCCCGGGCGGTCGGCGGCGACGACCAGTCGATAGTCTCGGAGAGGGTCACGAGCGTCCCCTGCGGGCGGTCGCCACCACCCTCGGACACACCACTGAATGGAGCCACCGTGAGCAGCGTCGACACGTTCGGGTCGAAGGGAATCCTCGAGGTCGGGGGGACCTCCTACGAGGTCTACCGGCTGGCCGCGGTCCCCGGTCTCGAGCGCCTCCCCTACAGCCTCAAGATCCTCGCCGAGAACCTCCTGCGCACGGAGGATGGCGCCAACATCACCGCCGACCACGTCCGAGCGCTCGCCGGCTGGGACGCCGCCGCGGACCCGAGCGAGGAGATCCAGTTCACCCCTGCCCGCGTCGTCATGCAGGACTTCACGGGCGTGCCGTGCATCGTCGACCTCGCCACCATGCGCGAGGCCGTGGTCGACCTCGGGGGCGACCCTGCCCGGATCAACCCCCTCGCCCCGGCCGAGCTCGTGATCGACCACTCGGTGCAGATCGACGTCGCCGGCCGCCGTGACGCCTTCGAGCGCAACGTCGAGCTCGAGTACGAGCGCAACCACGAGCGCTACCAGTTCCTGCGGTGGGGGCAGACGGCCTTCGACGACTTCAAGG
Source organism: Actinotalea soli (assembly GCF_017565425.1). Classification (GTDB taxonomy): domain Bacteria; phylum Actinomycetota; class Actinomycetes; order Actinomycetales; family Cellulomonadaceae; genus Actinotalea; species Actinotalea soli. The sequence continues at coordinate 408,172 of NZ_JAGEMK010000001.1, read as the reverse complement.
TCGTGCCGCCCGGCACCGGCATCGTCCACCAGGTCAACATCGAGTACCTGGCCCGCGGCGTCATGACCCGCGAGGTCGGGGGCGTCACGCGCGCCTACCCCGACACCTGCGTCGGGACGGACTCCCACACCACGATGGTCAACGGGCTCGGCGTGCTCGGCTGGGGCGTCGGCGGCATCGAGGCCGAGGCCGCGATGCTCGGCCAGCCGGTCTCCATGCTGATCCCGCGCGTGGTGGGCTTCCGCCTGACCGGCACCATCCCGCCGGCCGTCACGGCGACCGACGTCGTGCTGACGATCACCGAGCAGCTGCGCGAGCACGGTGTGGTCGGCAAGTTCGTCGAGTTCTACGGCGAGGGCGTGGCGCAGGTCCCGCTCGCGAACCGCGCGACCATCGGCAACATGAGCCCCGAGTTCGGCTCGACCTGCGCGATCTTCCCGATCGACGGCGTGACCATGGACTACCTGCGTCTGACCGGGCGTGCGGAGGACCAGCTCGCCCTGGTGGAGGCTTACGCCAAGGAGCAGGGCCTGTGGCACGACCCGTCCTCGCCGGAGTACGTCGAGCCGGTCTTCTCCGAGTACCTCGAGCTCGACCTGTCGACCGTGGTCCCCTCGATCGCCGGGCCGAAGCGTCCGCAGGACCGCATCGCCCTGACCGAGGCGAAGGAGTCCTTCGCGACCTCGATCCTCGACTACGTCGACCACCAGCACGGCGACCTGCACGGCCTGGACGCCTCGGTCGACGAGACCTTCCCGGCCTCTGACCCGATCGCCGCGGGGGAGCACGCCGACGGTGCGGAGGCCCCGGCCCGCACCCCGGCGGGGGACAGCACCCGGCGCCCGCACAAGCGCGTCCCGGTCACCCTGGCCGACGGCACGCAGACCGAGCTGGACCACGGCGCCGTGGTGATCGCCTCGATCACCTCGTGCACGAACACCTCGAACCCCTCGGTCATGCTCGCGGCAGCCCTGCTCGCCAAGAACGCCGTGGCCAAGGGCCTCGTCGCCCAGCCGTGGGTCAAGACGTCGATGGCCCCCGGGTCCAAGGTCGTCACGGACTACTACGAGAAGGCCGGCCTGTGGCCCTACCTCGAGAAGCTCGGCTTCCACCTCGTCGGGTACGGGTGCGCGACCTGCATCGGCAACTCCGGGCCCCTGCCCGAGGAGGTCTCGGCCGCGGTCAACGAGCACGACCTCTCGGTCGTCTCGGTCCTCTCGGGCAACCGCAACTTCGAGGGCCGGATCAACCCCGACGTCAAGATGAACTACCTCGCCTCCCCGCCCCTGGTGATCGCCTACGCGCTGGCCGGGACGATGGACTTCGACTTCGACAACCAGCCCCTGGGCCGGACCGAGGCCGGTGAGGACGTCTACCTGCGGGACATCTGGCCCGCGGCGAGCGAGGTCCAGGCGACGATCGACTCGTCGATCGACCGCGAGATGTTCACCGACGACTACGCGGACGTGTTCGCGGGGGACGAGCGGTGGCGCGGGCTGGACACCCCCGAGGGCGACACCTTCGCGTGGGACGCCGACTCGACCTACGTGCGCAAGCCTCCGTACTTCGACGGCATGGGCGCGACCCCCGAGGCCGTCACGGACATCGCCGGGGCCCGGGTCCTGGCGAAGCTGGGCGACTCGGTCACGACCGACCACATCAGCCCGGCCGGGGCGATCAAGGCCGACAGCCCCGCCGGGGCGTACCTCGCCGAGCACGGGGTCGAGCGGCGCGACTTCAACTCCTACGGCTCGCGCCGTGGCAACCACGAGGTCATGATCCGTGGCACCTTCGCCAACATCCGGCTGCGCAACCAGCTCGTCCCGGGGGTCGAGGGCGGCTTCACGGTCAACCACCTCACGGGGGAGCAGGCGGCCATCTACGACGCCGCGCAGGCCTACGCCGAGGCGGAGGTGCCCCTGGTGATCCTGGGCGGCAAGGAGTACGGCTCGGGCTCCTCGCGCGACTGGGCGGCCAAGGGCACCAGGCTGCTCGGGGTCCGTGCGGTGATCACCGAGAGCTTCGAGCGCATCCACCGGTCGAACCTCATCGGGATGGGCGTGCTGCCGCTCCAGTTCCCGGCCGGGGAGTCGGCCGACTCCCTCGGTCTGGACGGCACCGAGACCTTCGACATCTCCGGGGTCACGGCGCTCAACGACGGGACCACGCCGCGCACGGTCGCGGTGACGGCGACCAAGCAGGACGGTGCGGTCGTCGAGTTCGACGCCGTCGTGCGGATCGACACCCCCGGCGAGGCGGACTACTACCGCAACGGCGGGATCCTCCAGTACGTGCTGCGGTCCCTCGTCGAGGCCTGAGGCCCAGCAGCGCGACACCTGAGGCTCAGCAGCGCGACGCAGCCCGGGGTACCTCCTGACGGGAGGTGCCCCGGGCTGCGTCCGTCCGGCGCAGGTCGTCTGGTCCGCGCCGATCAGACCCGGGTGCCGATCAGACCCGGGTGCCGATCAGGCCCGCGCGCGGACGGCCTCGGCGAAGGTGCCGAGGCCGCGGATCGCTGCGGGCGTGAGGGAGGGCAGGACCCGCTCCCCGGCCTCGGCCATCCCGCTGATGCCGTGGGCCGCCAGGTCGGCCTGCATGAAGGGCTCGGCGAGCCAGGCGCCGAGCAGCGAGCGGTCGACCTCGAGGTGGAACTGCAGCCCCAGGGCACTACCTGCTCGGAAGGCCTGGACCGGGGTCAGCGGGCTCGAGGCGAGCAGCGCTGCGCCCGCGGGCAGGTCCACCGCGTCTGAGTGCCAGTGCAGGACCTCGGGCCGAGGGCCGAGCGGGTCGAGCACGGGGTCGGGGGCCAGCAGGTCCACCGGACCGAGACCGATCTCCGTGCCGTGCCCGGGGTGGAGCGACGCACCCAGGGCGCAGGCGAGGAGCTGCATGCCCAGGCAGATCCCGATCACGGGGACCTCGGCGTCGACGGCGTCGGCCAGGATGCGTCGTTCGGCGACGAGCCCCGGGTGCTCGAGGAGGTCGTCGGCCCCCATCGGGCCACCCATGACGACGAGCCCTGCGAGGTCTGCGGCCGGCGGCAGCTCGGGATCGGCCTCGTCGACCACGAGCCGGTCCTCGGTCGGCACGTCCTGGAGGCCGGTCGTCACCAGGCCCGGCCCCTCCCAGGGCACGTGGCGCAGCACCAGCAGGCGACGGGGCTCAGGCACCGAAGGCCCTGACCGCCTCGGCGACCGCACCGGCCGCAGCCCGCTCGAGCGGCGTGCCGCCAGGCACGGGCTCGGCGGCCCGCGTCGCCTGCCATGCCGCGACCACGGCGGTCTGCGCCTGGCCGGGCGTCGCACCGGGGACGGCCTCCAGCACGGCGGGGACCAGCCAGTCCGGGTCGAGGGTGCCCGCCGGGGGCGCGAAGACGCGTTCGCCGCTGACCCAGTCGGTCGGGCCAGCGCTCGCCCGGGCTGCAGCTGTCGGGGTGTCGCTCATGGAGCCATCGTCGCAGGAGCCCCCGGCTACGTCACGGCCCGTCCCGTCCCGTCCTGCCCGTCATGCCACGGCGTGCGGCTCAGGGCACCTCGATCGTGCGGGACGGGTCCCAGGGCTCGGCCCAGCCCAGGGCGTCGAGGACCCTGTCGAGGAGCAGGGCCGTGAAGCCCCAGACCACGTGCGGGGCGCCGCCGTCGAGCGAGTCGACCAGGAAGGCCGGGGTCCGCCCCACGGGACGGCCCCGGTACGTGGTGGCAGATCGCCGCCTGCCCGGGTCGATGAGGTCGGCCACCGGGGCGCGGAACACGACGCTCGACTCGGCGTGGTCGACGACCCCCACCGGGGAGGGGGCTGCCCACCAGGCCAGGACCGGCGTGACCAGGTGCCTGCTCACCGGGACGGGCACCGGCGCGAGCGTGCCGAGCACGTCCACCCCCGTGCGGTCGAGGCCGGTCTCCTCGACGGCCTCCCGCAGGGCGGCGGCGACGGGTCCGTCGTCCCCCGGGTCGAGGCGCCCGCCAGGGAAGGAGACCTGCCCGGGGTGGTGGGTCAGCGCCGGGGAGCGCCCCAGGAGCAGCACGTCGAGGTCCTGCGGCACGGCCGGGCTCGGGTGATGAGCGGGTCGGCCGTCGAGGGCGCCCAGGAGGATGAGCACCGCGGCGGGCCGGGCGTCCTGCTGGGTCCGCAGGGCCTGCCGGGCCCAGGGACCCCAGTCGACGCCGCGGGCTACCAGGTCCTCGAGCTGGCCCCGGGGGGGCCGGCCCGGGCCGGCCTCGCCACCGTGGGGCGGGCCCGCACTCACCGGGTCACCAGCCGGCCGGGAGGGGCCGCCCCTCGTCGAAGCCCGCGGCGGACTGCACACCGACGACGGCGCGCTCGGCGAACTCGACCAGGCTCGCGGCCCCCGCGTAGGTGCACGCGCTGCGCAGGCCCGAGGTGATCTGGTCGACCAGGTCTTCGACCCCGGGCCGACGCGGGTCCAGGTACATGCGCGACGAGGAGATGCCCTCCTCGTACAGGGCCTTGCGGGCGCGGTCGAAGGCCGAGCCCGCCGCGGTGCGGGCGGCGACTGCCCGCGCCGAGGCCATGCCGAAGCTCTCCTTGTAGAGGCGGCCCGTGCCGTCGTCGTGCAGGTCTCCCGGGCTCTCGTGGGTGCCCGCGAACCAGGAGCCGATCATGACCTGCGAGGCCCCGGCGGCGAGGGCCAGGGCGACGTCCCGCGGGTGCCGCACCCCGCCGTCGGCCCACACGTGCGCGCCCAGGCGGCTGGCCTCGGCGGCGCACTCGAGCACCGCCGAGAACTGCGGCCGACCGACGGCGGTCTGCATGCGGGTGGTGCACATGGCCCCGGGGCCCACGCCCACCTTGACGATGTCGGCCCCGGCCTCGACGAGGTCGCGGGTCCCTTCCGCGGTCACGACGTTCCCGGCGACCACAGGCACCGAGGGGTCGAGTCCGCGCACGGCGGAGAGGGCCTCGAGCATCTTGCGCTGGTGGCCGTGGGCGGTGTCCACGACCAGGGTGTCGACCCCGGCCTCGAGGAGGGCCGCGGCCTTGGCACGGACGTCGCCGTTGATGCCCACCGCGGCGGCCACGCGCAGGTTCCCCTGCGCGTCGAGGGCGGGGGAGTAGATGGAGCTGCGCAGCGCGCCGGTCCGGGTCAGGACGCCCACCAGGGTGCCGTCCTGGACCACGGGGGAGAAGCGCCGGCGCGAGGCGTGGAGCTTCTCGAAGGCGGCCTCGAGCCCGGCCGGGCCGGTGAGCAGGCCGGCCTCGACCACCGTCGGGTCGGGGGTCATGACCTCGGAGACCTGGGTGAAGCGGTCGACGCCCTGGCAGTCGGCGTCCGAGACGACGCCCACCGGACGGCCCTCGAGGACGACCACGGCGGCTCCGTGGGCCCGCTTGCCGATCAGGGTCAGCGCGGTGTGGACGGTGTCCGTGGGTGCGACGACCACGGCGCTCTCGACCACCGTGTGCCGGGCCTTGACCGAGGCGACGACGTCGGCGACCACGTCGGTCGGGATGTCCTGGGGCAGGACGGTCAGCCCTCCGCGACGGGCGAGGGTCTCAGCCATGCGCCGGCCGGCCACGGCCGTCATGTTCGCCACGACCAGCGGGATCGTCGTGCCCGTGCCGTCCACGCTGGCGAGGTCGACGTCGAACCTCGAGGTGATCTCCGAGCGGGACGGGACGAGGAAGACGTCGCCGTAGGTGAGGTCGGTCGAGGGCTCGTGCCCGGGCAGGAAGCGCATGCTCCCAGCCTACGGCTGCCGACCGGGGCCCACGGAGCGCGACGGCCTCGCCGCACGGCCGCGAGGGCACCCAGGACGTACCATGCTCTGATGGCCATCCTCCCGCGGATCAGCTCGCCCGCCGACGTCCGGGCCCTGCGTCCTGCCCAGCTCGAGGGGCTCGCGCAGGAGATCCGGGACTTCCTGGTCGCCTCGGTCTCCCGCACCGGGGGCCACCTCGGCCCGAACCTCGGGGTCGTCGAGCTCACGCTCGCGATGCACCGGGCCTTCGAGTCCCCGCGGGACACCATGATCTTCGACACCGGGCACCAGACCTATGTGCACAAGATGCTGACGGGAAGGTCGGACTTCGCGGGCCTGCGCCAGCGCGGCGGGCTCTCGGGCTACCCGTGCCGGGAGGAGTCCGTCCACGACGTCGTGGAGAACTCCCACGCCTCGACGGCGTTGTCCTGGGCTGACGGGATCGCCAAGGCCAACGAGCTGCGTGGGCACGTCGACCGGCACGTGGTCGCGGTGATCGGCGACGGCGCGCTCACGGGGGGCATGGCCTGGGAGGCGCTCAACAACATCGCCGCGGGGCAGGACCGGCGGCTGGTGGTCGTCGTCAACGACAACGGCCGCTCCTACGACCCCACCATCGGCGGGCTCGCCCACCACCTCGACACCCTGCGCACGACCCGCGGCTACGAGAACTTCCTCGCGTGGGGCAAGCGCACCCTGCGGCGCTCGGGCCCACCGGGGCGTCTGGCCTACGAGGCGTTGCACGGCCTCAAGAAGGGCCTCAAGGACGTCGTGGCGCCCCAGGGACTCTTCGAGGACCTCGGCATCAAGTACGTGGGCCCGGTCGACGGCCACGACGTCACGGCGGTCGAGCAGTCGCTGCGCCGGGCCAAGGCCTTCGGCGGGCCCGTGATCGTGCACGTGATCACCGAGAAGGGCCGGGGCTACGTCCCGGCCGAGCAGGACGTCGCGGACCGCTTCCACGCGGTCGGCAAGATCCATCCCGAGACGGGCCTGCCGGTGGCCCCTTCGCGCTTCGGGTGGACCTCGGTCTTCGCCGACGAGATGGTCCGGATCGGACGTCGGCGGCCCGACGTGGTGGGAATCACCGCGGCGATGCTCCAGCCCGTCGGGCTCGCCCCGTTCGCCGCCGAGTTCCCTGCCCGCGCCTTCGACGTCGGGATCGCCGAGCAGCACGCCGTGACCTCGGCGGCCGGGATGGCCTTCGCGGGGCTGCACCCCGTGGTCGCGGTCTACGCGACCTTCCTCAACCGTGCCTTCGACCAGGTGCTGCTCGACGTCGCGCTGCACCGTGCGGGGGTCACCTTCGTGCTCGACCGTGCGGGTCTCACGGGGGACGACGGGGCGAGCCACAACGGGATGTGGGACATGTCGCTGATGCGCATGGTCCCGGGCCTGCACCTCGCCGCCCCGCGGGACGAGCCGACCCTGCGCAGCGCGCTCCGGGAGGCGGTCGACGTCGACGACGCCCCGACGGTCGTCCGCTACCCCAAGGGGCCCCTGCCCGACGCCCTCGAGGCCGTGGACACGGTCGACGGGGTCGACGTGCTCGCCCGGCACGCCGGGGACGGGGCGTCGGTCCTGGTCGTGGGGATCGGTCCGATGGCGCACCTCGCCGTCGAGGTCGGTCGGATGCTCGACGCCGAGGGTCTCCCGACGACCGTGGTGGACCCTCGATGGGTGCTCCCGGTCCCCGCGGCGCTCGTCAAGCTCGCGGGGGAGCACGACCACGTGGTGGTCGTCGAGGACGGGCTCGTCGAGGGCGGGGTCGGCGCGGTGCTGGGTCAGCGGTGCGCCGAGGCGGGCGTCGGCGTGCCGGTCCAGGCCGTGGGGATCCCGTTGACCTTCCTCGACCACGCGACCCGGGCCCAGCTCCTCGAGACCCTGCGTCTGCGTGCCGAGGACGTCGCCCACGACGTGCTGGCGCTCGTGCGCGGCCCCGCGGTCTGAGCTTCTCCCCTCGACCACCGGTGTGACCGGGGTCACGCTCGGTACGGTGAGGTCGAGCCGAAGGTCCCAGGTCGTCCCATGACTGCGCGCGTAGCGTCGAGGACACCGGAGCCCGACCACGAGGAGCGCAGTCCCATGGCCATCACGACAGATGCAGGCACCACGGTCACGCCGCACGGCCCGACCCCCGCCTGGCGCGGGTTCGTCAGTGGTCCGTGGCAGGACCACGTCGACGTGCGTGACTTCATCCAGCGCAACTACACCCCCTACACCGGCGACGCCGAGTTCCTCGCGGGGGCCACCGCCCGCACCACGGGGATCTGGCAGCGACTGGCCGACATGTTCCCCGAGGAGCGGGCCAAGGGCATCTACGACGTCGACGCCAACACCCCGTCGTCGATCACGGCCCACGCGCCCGGGTACATCGACAAGGACAACGAGCTCATCGTCGGGCTCCAGACCGACGCCCCCCTCAAGCGCGCGATCATGCCCTACGGCGGCTGGCGCATGGTCGAGAACGCCCTGACCACCTACGGCTACGAGGCCGACGACCAGGTCAAGCGGATCTTCACCGAGTACCGCAAGACCCACAACGCCGGCGTCTTCGACGTCTACCCGCCCGACGTCCGGGCCGCCCGCAGCTCCCACCTCATCACCGGGCTGCCGGACGCCTACGGTCGTGGCCGGATCATCGGCGACTACCGCCGCGTGGCCCTCTACGGCGTCGACGCCCTCATCGAGGCCAAGAAGCTCGAGCGGGCCGAGCTCGACATGGAGCGCTCGACCGAGGACGTCATCCGTGAGCGTGAGGAGATCGCCGAGCAGGTCCGTGCCCTGGGCGAGCTCAAGCGCATGGCGGCCTCCTACGGCTTCGACATCTCGCGGCCCGCGGCGAATGCCCACGAGGCCGTGCAGTGGCTCTACTTCGCCTACCTGGGTGCGGTCAAGGAGCAGAACGGTGCGGCCATGTCCCTCGGCCGGACCTCGACCTTCCTCGACGTGTACCTCGAGCGCGACATCGCGGCGGGCGTGCTGACCGAGGAGCAGGCCCAGGAGCTGATCGACGACTTCGTCATCAAGCTGCGCATCGTGCGGTTCCTGCGCACCCCCGAGTACGACGCGCTCTTCTCGGGCGACCCGACGTGGGTGACCGAGTCCCTCGGCGGCGTCGGTGAGGACGGGCGTCCGCTCGTCACCCGGACCTCCTTCCGCTACCTGCAGACCCTCTACAACCTGGGCCCGGCCCCCGAGCCGAACCTGACCGTCCTGTGGAGCCACAAGCTGCCCGACGGGTTCAAGCGCTTCTGCGCCCAGGTGTCGATCGACACCTCGGCCATCCAGTACGAGTCCGACGAGCTGATCCGCCCCGCGTGGGGCGACGACGCCGCGATCGCGTGCTGCGTCTCGGCCATGCGGGTCGGCAAGCAGATGCAGTTCTTCGGGGCCCGGGTGAACCTGGCCAAGGCGCTGCTGTACGCGATCAACGGTGGTCGTGACGAGGTGTCGGGCAAGCAGATCGGCCCGGTCACCATGCCGCTGCAGGGCGAGGTGCTCGACTACGACGAGGTGTACTCGGCGTACGACACCCTGCTCGAGTGGCTTGCGCAGACCTACGTGGACGCCCTCAACTGCATCCACTGGTCGCACGACAAGTACGCCTACGAGCGGCTCGAGATGGCCCTGCACGACCGTGCTGTGCTGAGGACCCTGGCCTGCGGGATCGCGGGGCTCTCGGTGGCGGCCGACTCGCTCTCGGCGATCAGGTACGCGACCGTGCGCCCGGTGCGCGACGAGACCGGCCTGGTCGTGGACTACACGGTCGAGGGGGACTACCCGACCTTCGGCAACGACGACGACCGGGTGGACGCGATCGCCGTCGAGCTCGTCCGCAGCTTCATGGACAAGATCCGTCAGCAGCCCACCTACCGGGGTGCCCTGCACACGCAGTCGGTGCTCACGATCACCTCGAACGTGGTCTACGGCAAGCACACGGGCAACACCCCCGACGGACGCCGCACCGGTGAGCCGTTCGCGCCTGGGGCCAACCCGATGAACGGGCGGGACACGCACGGCATGCTCGCGAGCGCGCTCAGCGTGGCGAAGCTCCCGTACGAGGACTCGATGGACGGCATCTCGCTGACCTCGACGGTCGTGCCCTCGGGGCTGGGGCGGGACCGGCCGGAGCAGATCACCAACCTGGTGGGGCTGCTCGACGGGTACAACGTGTCGCACGGGTTCCACGTGAACATCAACGTGCTCAACCGCGAGACCCTCGAGGACGCCATGGAGCACCCCGAGAACTACCCCCAGCTGACGATCCGCGTGTCGGGGTACGCGGTGAACTTCGTCCGGCTGACCCGTGAGCAGCAGCTCGACGTGCTGTCGCGGACCTTCCACGGCGGGCTCTGACCCGACCACGCGGGCTCCGGCACCCGCACCGCACGAGGACGCGGTCCCAGGTCATCTGGGGCCGCGCCCTCGTGCGTCCCGCGGCGGGGCGGGGGAGGCGACGGCTGGTCTGCGCGGGACCGAGGAGGGCGGACATTCGTCCTACGACTTGGCCGGGGCCGCGGGGCACACTGGGCTCATGACCACAGCAGCCAGCACAGCGGCCTCCAGGGTGCAGGGCGACGGCTCGACGCGGGCCGCTGATCACGCCGTGCCCGCGGGCCCCGACGGCGCCCCCATCGTGGAGCTCGGCGTCCCCGTGGTCGGCGGTGCGTACGGCCGGTCCTCCTCGGGCACCTCAGGGCTCGAGCTCAGCGAGGCCGACCGGAGCGAGCGCTTCGCGCAGATGCGGGCCGGCGAGCTCGGGTCCTTGCACTCGTGGGAGCTGGTGACCGCGGTGGACGGTCCGGGGACCCGACTCACGACCTTCCTGTCCGGGTGCCCCCTGCAGTGCCTGTACTGCCACAACCCCGACACGATGGAGATGCGTCGGGGCGAGCCGGTGACCGCTGACGAGCTGCTCTCCCGTATCACTCGCTACCGTTCGATCTTCGAGGTCACGGGCGGCGGCATCACGATCTCCGGGGGAGAGCCCCTCATGCAGCCGGCCTTCGTCGCACGCATCCTGCGCGGGGCCAAGGAGATGGGCATCCACACCGCCGTCGACACCTCGGGCTACCTGGGTGCGCACTGCACCGACGCGATGCTCGAGGACATCGATCTGGTGCTGCTCGACGTCAAGTCCGGCATCCCCGAGACCTACCGTCGGGTCACCGGGCGCGAGCTCGAGCCGACCCTCGAGTTCGGCCGACGCCTCGCAGCCCGCGGCACCGAGATCTGGGTGCGCTTCGTCCTGGTCCCGGGGCTCACCGACGCCCCCGAGAACGTCGACGCGGTCGCCGACTACGTCGCGAGCCTGAGCAGCGTCTCGCGCGTGGAGGTGCTTCCCTTCCACCAGATGGGCCGGGACAAGTGGGCGAGCCTGGGCCTGCGCTACGAGCTCGAGGACACCCCGGCCCCGACCCCCGAGCTCGTCGAACGCGTGCGCGAGCAGTTCCGCAGCAGGGGCCTCACCGTCCGCTGAGGGCAGGGGCCGAGCAGACCACCGGGCGCAAGGTCAGGAGCTGACGCGTTCCGGGAGGTCCGCGGTCCCGCGCGCGAGCAGACGGCGACCGATGACGTCCTCGCTCACCCCGGTGCGGTCCAGGTAGGGGATGATCCCGCCGAGGTGGAACGGCCAGCCCGCGCCGAGCACCATGCACAGGTCGATCTGCTCGGGCCCGGCCACGACCTGCTCCTCGAGCATGAACCCGATCTCCTGCGCCAGGCCCCGCCGGACGACGTCGAGCACCCCGGCCTCGTCGAGGGCCCCGGGCCCACCAGGCTCGCCGAAGGCCTCCTGGATCGCGGGGTCGACCTCGGTCTCGGCCCCGGTGCCGTCCGGCTCGGGGACCACCCGGCGCCCTTCGGCGGCCAGTCGCTCGAGCCCGGGGGAGAGCGGGTAGCGCGGGCCGAGCTCGGCGTGCAGGGAGCCCAGCACGTGCAGGGCGACGGGCAGCCCGACGAGCTGGATGAGGGCGAAGGGACCCATCGGGAGCCCGAGAGGCCGTAGGGCCCGGTCGGCGACGCCGACCGGGGTCCCGGCCTCGACGGTCGCGGCCACGTCGGCGAGCATCCGCAGCAGCAGCCGGTTGACCACGAACCCGGGGCGGTCGGCGACCCCGACCGCGGTCTTGCGCAGGTCCTTGGCCACCGCGAAGGCTGTCGCGAGCGCGGCGTCGGAGGACTGCGCGGTCCGGACCACCTCGATGAGCGGCATCTGCGCGACGGGGTTGAAGAAGTGCAGCCCGACGACGCGCTCGGGGTGCTCGAGCTGCTCCGACATCTCGGCGACCGACAGGGCCGAGGTGTTGGTCGCCAGCACGGTCTCGGCGTCGACCACGCCCTCGAGCTGGGCCAGGACGGTCTGCTTGACCGACATCACCTCTGTCACGGCCTCGATCACCAGGTCCGCCCCCGCCAGGGTGCCCAGGTCGGTGCTGATGGTGATCGAGGCGAGCAGCCGGTGCGCCTCGTCCTCGCTCACACGCCCCTTCGAGGCCATGCCCTCGACGAGCCGGCGCACCCCGGCCAGGCCAGCGGCGACCCGGTCCTCGTCGACCTCGCGCATCACGACGGGGACCTTGAGCCGCCGGGCGATGAGCACCGCGAGCTGCCCGGCCATGAGCCCGGCGCCGACGATCCCGACCCGGCGCACCGGTCGCGCCAGAGCCGCGTCGGGCGCCCCGGCGGGCTTGCGTGCCTTGCGGGTGGTCAGGTCGAAGGCGTAGAGCCCGGCGCGCAGCTCGTCGGTCATGAGGAGCTCGGTGAGGACCTCGTCCTCGGCGGCGAAGGCCTCGTCCCGGCTCGCCGTGCGTGCCGCTGCCACCAGGTCGAGGGCACGGTAGGGAGCGGGCCGCGATCCGTGCAGGCGCTGGTCGAGGGCCGTGCGGGCAGCGGCGACGGTCGCGTCCCAGGTGCCCTGGTCCTCGAGCTCGGGCCGCGGGACCACGACGCGACCCGCGAGGACCTCGGCGCACCAGCGGATCGACTGCTCGAGGAAGTCCGCGGGGTCCAGGACCGTGTCGACCAGGCCCATGTCGAGGGCTGCGACGGCCGAGGTGGTCCGGTTGTTCGCCAGGGGGCGCTGGATCACGAGGTCTACGGCCCGGCGCACACCCAGGAGGTGCGGAGCCAGGTAGCACCCGCCCCACCCGGGCACCAGGCCGAGGAAGACCTCGGGCAGGGCCAGGGCACCGACGTCGGCGGCCGCGGACCGGTACGTGCAGTGCAGGGCGACCTCGAGCCCACCGCCCAGGGCCGCCCCGTTGACGAAGGCGAAGGTCGGGACGCCGAGCTCGCCCAGCAGCCGGAGGGTCCTGTGCCCCGCCTGGGCCACGGCCCGCGCCTCGGCGGCGTCGGCGATCGCGGCCATGTAGCCGAGGTCCGCCCCGGCAGCGAGGTAGTACGGCTTGCCGGTGACGGCGAGGGCCTGGATCTCACCTGCCGCTGCGCGGTCCCGCTGGGTCGTGAGCGCCGTGTGCAGCTCGGCCAGGCCACCCGGCCCGAGGGTCGTCGGCTTGGTGTGGTCGAGGCCGTTGTCGATCGTCAGCAGGGCCAGGACGCCGCCGTCGGGCAGCGGCACGTCACGGACCAGGGCGTGCGCGACCCGTTCGCCGGGAAGCCCGGCGAGACGGCGGGTGGCCTCCTGGTCGGGGCCGGGCGGGGTGCCGTGCGTCGCGCTCATGCCTGCTCCTCCGTGCTGCCGTGGTGGTGGGGGTTCTCCCAGACGACCGTGCCGCCCATGCCGAGACCGACGCACATCGTCGTGATGCCGTACCGGACCTCGGGGTGCAGGGCGAAGGACCGGGCGAGCTGGGACATCAGCCGTACCCCGGAGGCCGCGAGCGGGTGCCCGACGGCGATCGCACCGCCGAAGGGGTTCACCCGCGGGTCCTCGTCCTCGATCCCCATCCCGTCCAGGAAGGCGAGGACCTGGACCGCGAAGGCCTCGTTGATCTCGATCAGCCCGATGTCCTCGATCCCGAGGCCGGCGAGGCGCAGGGCCTTCTCGGTGGCCGGGACGGGGCCGATGCCCATGACCTCGGGGTCGACCCCGGCGTACGCGTAGCTGACCAGCCGCATCCGTGCGGGCAGCGCGAGCTCGGACGCGACCTCGGAGGAGGCCAGCAGCGCGACGGCGGCCCCGTCGGTGAGCGGGGCGGAGGTCGCCGCGGTGACCCGGCCGCCCGGCCGGAACGGGGTGGCCAGCCCTGCGAGGTCGGCCAGGGTCGTTCCTGGGCGGGGCGGCTCGTCGGCGGTCGCGAGCCCCCACCCCCGCTCGGGGTCGCGCAGGGCGATGCTCACCAGGTCGGCCGAGATGTGCCCGGCCGCGAGGGCTGCTGCGTACCGCTGCTGGCTGCGTACCGCGTACGCGTCCGCCCGGTCCTTGGTCAGGGCCGGGTACCGGTCGTGCAGGTTCTCTGCGGTCGCACCCATGACCAGGGCCGAGGAGTCGACGAGCCGTTCGGCGACGAAGCGGGGATTGGGGTCGGTGTCCGCCCCCATCGGGTGGTGCCCCATGTGCTCGACCCCGCCGGCGACGGCGACCTGCTGCGCCCCGGCCATGATCGCCGAGGCCGTCGCGGTGACCGCGGTCATGGCCCCCGCGCACATCCGGTCCACGGCGAACCCTGGCACGGTGCGCGGCAGCCCCGCGAGCACGGCGACCGATCGTCCCAGGGTGAGCCCCTGGTCACCGCTCTGGCTCGTGGCGGCCAGCGCGACGTCGTCCACGCGCTCAGGTGGCAGGCCGGGGGAGCGCCGCAGGAGCTCACGGGTCGCCTTGACGGCGAGGTCGTCACCCCGGGTGTGGGCGTAGATCCCGTCCGGGCGGGCGCGGCCGAACGGGGTGCGCACCCCGTCCACGAAGACGACGTCCTGGACCGTGCGGCGCGAGGTGCTCATGGGCTCTCCTGAGGTGGACGGCGTTGTCCGGGTGGTGCTGCTGCCGAGTGACGAAGCTACTGGAGAGTAACAAAGGCCGCGGCGAGACGCGGGGCCACGAGCTCGACCTGCCACGGCCGGGCCCCCGCGGCCGCCAGCGTCTCGGCGACGGAGACCTCGTCGATCCGTGCCGGCGGTGACCAGCACAGGCGTCGCAGCAGGTCAGGGGTCAGCAGGTTCTCCACGGGGACCTGGTGCTCCTCGCCGATCTCGGCGACGGCGGTCCGCGCCACGGCGAGCCGCGCGGCCGCGGCGGGGTCGCGGTCGGACCAGGTGCGCGGCGGGGGCGGTGCGTCGGTGCGCGGCCCGCGCGAGGACGGCAGCTGGCCCTCGGGCAGGGCCAGGGCCTCGGCGACGGGGGCGAACCAGTGCTCGGCCCGTCGGCGGGTCGCCTTGCCCTTGAACTGGGGCAGCTCGGTCAGCGCGGTCACGCTCGTCGGCATCGCCTGGGCGGCGGCCACGATCGCGGCGTCGGGCAGCACCCGGCCGGGGGAGACGTCACGGCGCCGCGCGTCGTGCTCACGGGCCTGCCACAGCGCGCGGACGACGGCCAGGCGCCGGGGGTCGCGGATCGCGTGCAGCCCCGAGGTGCGACGCCACGGGTCCACGCGCGGCGGCGCCGGCGGGGCGAGGCGCACGGCCTCGAACTCCTGCCGGGCCCACTCGCCCTTGCCCGCGGCGTCCAGACGGTCGCCCAGCTCGCGGCGCAGGTCGAGCAGCACCTCGACGTCGAGCGCCGCGTAGAGCAGCCAGTCCTGCGGCAGCGGTCGGGTGGACCAGTCGACCGCCGAGTGCTCCTTGGCGAGGCCCAGGCCCAGGATCTCGGCGACCACCGCGGCGAGCCCGACACGGGGCAGCCCCAGCAGCCGGGCCGCGAGCTCGGTGTCGAAGACGGCGGCCGGCCGGAGCCTCTGCTCGGACAGGCCAGGCAGGTCCTGCGAGGCGGCGTGGAGCACCCACTCGGCGTCGCCGAGGGCCTCGTCGACCGAGCTCAGGTCGGGCAGGGGGACGGGGTCGATCAGCACCGTGCCGGCGCCCTCGCGGCGCATCTGCACCAGGAAGGTCCGCTGCCCGTACCGGTAGCCCGAGGCGCGCTCCGCGTCGACCGCCACGGGGCCGGAGGCCGAGCGCAGGCGCTCGACGGCCTCGGCCAGGGCCTCGGGGGTGTCGACCACGGCGGGGACCCCTTCTCGGGGCTCGCGCAGAGGGGTGATCTCGGGAGCGTCCTCGTCGCTCGCCGGACCGGTGACGTCGGGATGGGCGCTGGACATGCCCACCACGCTAGACGCTCGCACCCGGCTGGCCGCGCAGGCGGCGCCGTCGGGGGCGCGGGTGATCAGGCGAGGAGGGCGTTGCGGATCGCGTACGCGACCATCTCGGCGCGGTCGCCCGTGCCCACCTTGCGCGAGATGCGCGCGAGGTGGCTCTTGACCGTGAGGGCGGAGAGCTCGAGGTGCTCGCCGATCTGGCGGTTGGTGCGGCCGTCGGCGACGAGGCGCAGGACGCCCAGCTCGCGAGCGGTCAGCTCGCTGCTCGCACGGCTGGTCGGCTGGGGCCGGCCGGTGATCCGCACGGCCCCGGGCGGCTCGGCCGCGACGGCGCCGCGGATGCCGCTGCCCAGCAGGACCACCAGCTCGCGACGCCCGGCCTTGCGGGTCAGCAGCACGGCCCGGGTGGACTCCCGGCGGCGCAGGGTCCGGACCAGCACGTGGCCGTCCCCGTCCCCGAGCTCGGGCACGACGAGGCACAGCGGGGCGCCCTCGCGGGATCGCCGGGTGCGCTGCGACGGCGGGTGAGGCCGCTCGGAGGCTGCTCCGGGTGCGACCCGCACGGCCGTCCGGTCCGGTGCGGTGCTGACGTGCTCGACGGTCAAGGGAGTGCTCCCGGGGTGCGTGTGAGGCGTGTCACCCGAGATATCGGCGCGAAGGTCAGGGACCTTGAGGAGCAGTTCGCGCCGGTTCAGCGGCGGCGCCCGAGGCTTGCGACGCCCTCGGGCAGTGGGGGCAGACCGCCGGAGTGGCAGAGCACGGTCGCCCAGGCCTCGAGGTGGTCGCCCACGGCGCCGTCGGGCGGCGTCCAGGAGGCACGGATCTCGATCTCGACCTCGTCGGGCCGCTCAGCCAGCGCGGCGAAGGACTCCGAGACCACGCGCGTGACGGTGCCGCCGAGGGCGGACCAGCCCCGGGGGGCGGCCTCGAGCGCCTCGGTGACCCAGCTCCAGGCCGCCTCGCAGACCAGAGGATCGGCGCCTGCCTCGGGGTCGAGGGTCGCGCGGACGAGCGTGACGACGCGGAAGGTGCCCTCCCAGGCCTCCTGGCCGCGCGGGTCGTGGAGCAGCACGAACCGGCCCGAGGCGGGATCCTCCTCGACCTCGTCGCCGGGACCGCCCAGGAGCTCGCCGGTCAGGGCCACCGCGTAGGGCGCGATGCGGGCGGGGGCGGGGATCTCGGTGAGCCGGATCTCGGGGCGCAGCCGACGGTCGCGCAGGGCGCCCAGGGCGCGCACGAACTCGGCGGGGACGTCTGCATCCGCAGTGATCACCGTCGCAGCGTAGAGCGACGCGGTGACACCGGCGGGGACCGGCGCGCGGACACATCTGCCGGGTGGGCCCGACCGCACTACCCTGGCGAGGTCGTCTCTCCGTCGGAAGGGAACCCCTCCAGCATGTCCGCACGCGCGCAGATCGGTGTCACCGGGTTGGCCGTCATGGGTCGCAACCTCGCCAGGAACCTGGCCCGCAACGGCTTCACGGTAGCCGTGCACAACCGCTCGGCGGGGCGCATGCAGTCCCTCCTCGCCGACCACGGGGACGAGGGGGAGTTCATCGGCTCGGAGAGCCTCGCGGACTTCGTGGCCTCCCTCGAGCGGCCTCGCAAGATCATCGTCATGGTCAAGGCCGGCGGTCCCACGGACGCCGTGATCGACGACCTCGTCCCGCTCCTGGAGGAGGGGGACATCGTGATCGACGCCGGCAACGCGCACTTCCCCGACACCCGGCGCCGTGAGGCCGCCCTGCGCGAGCACGGCCTCCACTTCGTCGGTACCGGTGTCTCGGGCGGGGAGGAGGGGGCGCTCCTGGGGCCCTCGATCATGCCTGGCGGCTCGGCCGAGTCCTACACCTGGCTGGGGCCGATCTTCGAGAAGATCGCCGCGCAGGTCGACGGGGTGCCGTGCTGCACCTACGTCGGGGCCGACGGTGCCGGCCACTTCGTCAAGATGGTGCACAACGGCATCGAGTACGCGGACATGCAGCTGATCGCCGAGGCGTACGACCTGCTCAAGCAAGGGCTCGGGGCCTCCGCGGCGGAGATCGGCGAGATCTTCGCCGAGTGGAACACCGGGGACCTCGAGTCCTTCCTCATCGAGATCACCGCCGGCGTGCTCGCCCACACCGACCCGGTCACCGGTGGGGCCTTCGTCGACGTGGTGCTCGACCAGGCCGAGCAGAAGGGCACCGGGCGCTGGACCGTGCAGAACGCCCTCGACCTGGGCGTTCCCATCACCGGGATCGCCGAGGCGACCTTCGCGCGGGCCCTGTCGGGCTCGGTGCCGCAGCGTGCCGCCGCGGCGGGGACGCTGCCCGCGCACGCCGGGACCTGGGACGTGATCGACCGCGATGCCTTCGTCGAGGACGTGCGTCGTGCCCTCTACGCCTCGAAGGTCGTGGCGTACTCGCAGGGCTTCGACCAGATCGCCGCGGCGAGCGCGGAGTTCGGCTGGGACATCGACCGTGGCGCCATGGCGCGCATCTGGCGGGGCGGCTGCATCATCCGCGCGCGGTTCCTCAACCGCATCACCGAGGCCTACGAGCGCGACGCCCACCTGCCGCTGCTGCTCGCCGACGAGTACTTCACCCAGGCCGTGGGCGACGGGGTGACGGCCTGGCGACGGATCGTCGCCCAGGCCGCGCTCAACGGGGTGCCGACCCCGGCCTTCTCGTCCTCGCTGGCCTACTACGACGGTGTGCGGGCCGAGCGTCTGCCGGCCAACCTCATCCAGGCGCAGCGCGACTTCTTCGGTGCCCACACCTACCGGCGCACCGACCGTGAGGGCTCTTTCCACACCCAGTGGACCACCGACCGCGCCGAGGTCCAGGAGTGACCCAGACCGGTGCGGGGGAACCCGTCCTGCGGGCCGAGGGACGCTCCCCCGGGGGTGTGGCCTTCCAGCCGGTGATCCTCGGGGCCGACATCGGGGTCTACGCCCTGGCCCGCTCCTTCCACGAGCAGTACGGCCTTCGCTCGATCGTGGTCAGCCTGACCGTGACGGGCCCGGTCGCGGACTCGACGATCATCGAGAACGTCGTGCTCGGGCCCGAGGCCGACCCCGAGGAGATGGTCCGCGCCCTGGGCCGGGTCGCGGCCCGGTTCACCGGGTCTGCCGACGGGTCGCCCTCCGGTGGTGATCGGCCCGAGCTGCTGCTCCTGGCGAACACCGACTGGTTGGTGCGCTTCCTGGTGCAGCACCGCGACGAGCTCGAGCAGTGGTACACGGTCCCGTTCCTGGACGAGCCGCTGCTGGACCGTCTCGCGGACAAGGCCCGCTTCGCCGAGCTCTGCCACGAGCTCGGCATCGCGACCCCGACCACGGTCGTCCAGGACTTCGCCGCGGCGGCGTCCCCGGGGTGGGTGCCGGTGCCCGTCGAGCTGGACTTCCCGGTCATCGCGAAGGCGGCGAACAGCGCCGACTACGAGCGGCTGAGCTTCCCGGGAAAGCGGAAGGTCTACCAGGTCGAGGACCGTGCCGGGCTCGAGGAGCTGTACGCGACCCTGGTCCGCGCGGGGTTCACGGGCCGGTTCGTGATCCAGGAGATGATCCCCGGGGACGACACGCAGATGCGCAGCATCACCTGCTACGTCGACACCCGCGGCGTGGTGACCCTCTCGTGCTGCGCCCACGTGCTGCTCGAGGAGCACACCCCGAGCGGGCTGGGGAACCCCGCGGCGATGATCACGGGACGCTCGGACGCGATGCTCGAGCAGGCCCAGCGGCTGCTCACCAGCATCGGGTACGTGGGCTTCGCGAACTTCGACGTCAAGGTCGACCCCCGAGACGGGTCGGCCCAGTTCTTCGAGGTGAACCCGCGCATCGGCCGCAACAGCTACTACGTGACGGCGGCGGGGGCGAACCCGGTGCGCTTCCTCGTCGAGGACAGGGTCGACGGCACCGCCGTCGCGCCGGTCGTGGTCGAGCGCGAGGTGCTGTACTCGATCGTCCCGTACCGGCTCCTGCGCCGGTACCTCGTGGACCCGGCCCTGCGTGCCCGCGCCGACTCCCTGGTGCGACGCCGGGCGACCGCGCACCCCCTGCGGTACCGGCCCGAGCGGCGGTGGCGACGCCGGTTGTACGTGGCCCTCGCCTCGGTCAACCAGGTCCGCAAGTTCCGTCGCCACTACCCGAGGGTGACCGAGAGCGGCCTCTGACGCCGGAGGAGCCTGGCCCCGTCAGTGGGGCCAGGCTCAGCCGACCCGGCTGGTGCCCGCGTACAGGTGGAGCACGGGTACCTGGAGCTCGTCCCGGGCGCGGGAGGCCCAGTCGGTGTGGAAGGTGTCCTCGAGGGCGTGCGGGAAGGTCACGACGACCACCTCGCGGACGTCCTGCGAGGACACCGCGGCCCGCAGGGCCGGGAGCGGGTCGTCCGAGACGACGGCCCCGTCCGCCGTGCTCCCCGCGGTGGTGAAGGCTGCGACGCTCGCCTCGAGCTGGGCCTCGGCGTCGTGATGGGCCCGCTCGGGCTCAGGCTCGCGACCCAGAACGGTGTCGAGAGCCTCCCGCAGCTCGCCCAGGCTCAGGTGGTCCACCAGCGACACCAGGACGTTGCGCTCGGTGTCGGCCGGGACGAGCACGTGGTAGCGGACGTCTCGCTCGACGTGCAGGGCGGTGATGTGGTCGACGTCGACCTCGGTCAGGGCGTCCTCGCTGAGGACCAGGATGATCTCGCTCACGGCCCGAGCCTAGTTGCCACCGCGGTGGTGCGCCGGTCCAGCGAGGACCTCGGCCCCTGACCCGGCGAGCACCCCCGGGCTAGGGTGGTGGCAGCACCGCGTGGTCACCGGGGGGCCCAGATGCTCGAGAGCGACTTCGGCCAGATCGCGGCGATCCTCATCATCGCCGCCGCCGCGGGAGCCCTCGCCCAGATGCTGCGGCAGCCCCTCGTCGTCGCCTACATCGCCGTCGGCATCCTCGTGGGTCCGGCCGCTCTGGGCCTGATCACGGCGACCGAGCAGGTCGCCCTGCTCGCCAAGGTCGGCATCGCGGTGCTGCTCTTCCTCGTCGGTCTCAAGCTCGACCTCCACCTGATCCGGACCACCGGCCCGGTGGCCCTGGTGACGGGCCTGGGCCAGGTCGTCTTCACCTCGGTGATCGGCTTCGGGATCACGTGGGCCCTGGGGTACGACGTCGTCACGGCGGTCTACGTCGCGGTGGCCCTGACGTTCTCCTCCACGATCATCATCGTCAAGCTCCTGTCCGACAAGCGCGAGCTCGACGAGCTGCACGGGCGGATCGCGGTCGGGTTCCTCATCGTCCAGGACGTCGTCGTGGTGCTGGCGATGATCGTGATCACCGCGATCGGCGTGGGGACGGATCAGGACGTCGGGACCGAGGTCGCGTGGACGGCGCTGCGCGGCGCGGCGTTCCTCGTGGGGATCGCCCTTCTCGCTCGCTACGTGCTGCCCAGGCTCCTCGACCGGCTCGCGAGCTCGGGCGAGCTCATCGTGCTCTTCGGCCTGGTGTGGGCCGTGGCCGTGGCCGCCGCGAGCGACGCGATCGGCCTGAGCATGGAGGTCGGTGCCTTCCTCGCCGGGGTCTCGCTCGCCTCGACCTCCTACCGCGAGGCCCTCGGGGCGCGGCTCGTGAGCCTGCGCGACGTCCTCATCCTCTTCTTCTTCATCGACCTCGGCTCGACGATGGAGTTCGCCGAGGCCCGGGCCCAGGTCGTGCCCGCCCTGCTGCTCTCGGCCTTCGTGCTGATCGGCAACCCGGTCATCGTCATGGTCATCATGGGGGTGATGGGCTACCGCAAGCGGGTGTCCTTCCTCGCGGGTCTCGCGGTGGCCCAGATCAGCGAGTTCTCCCTGATCCTCGCGGCCCTGGCCATGAGCGTCGGCCACATCGGCAGCGAGGCGCTGAGCCTGGTCACGATGGTCGGGGTGATCACCATCGGTCTGTCGACGTACCTGATCCTGTACTCGAAGGAGATCTACGCCCGGATCGCCCCGGCCCTCTCGGTCTTCGAGCGCGCCTCCCCGCACCGCGGCGTCGAGGACGACGGGGAGGGCGAGCCCTACGACGCCGTGGTCATCGGCGGAGGGCGGTTCGGCGGAGCGGTCGTCGACGGGCTCCGGACGGCCGGTGGGCGGGTGCTCGTGGTCGACCTGGACCCGCACGTCCTCGCAGGGCTGCGCGAGGCCGGGGTCGAGACCCTGTACGGCGACATCACCGAGCCCGAGCTCACCCTGGCCCTCCCGCTGCACGAGACCCATGCCGTGGTGTGCACGGTGCCCGAGCTCTCGGTCAACCTGACCCTGCTGGACTCGCTGCGTCGCCTCGAGTTCCGAGGGGTGGTGGCCCTGACCGCCCTCGGCAGCCACGAGTCCATGGTCCTGGAGGCCGAGCCCGGGGTGACGGTCCTCCGGCCCTTCGCCGAGGCCGCGGACCAGGTGCTGCCACGGCTCAGCCGGGAGCGCGGCCGTGGGTCAGGGGGCGACGGCGGGCTGGACTGAGCTCGCCGGCGTCCCCAGGAGCCAGCGTGCGAGCAGCACGCCCTCGGCGTGCAGGAGGTGGGCCAGCGCGCCGGGGCGGGGCGGGGCGAGCTCGCTGCCCGGGCCCAGGATCCCCACGGGGGACCCCACGAGCACGGGGCTGGTCGTCAGGCACAGCTCACCCACGAGGCCGCGCCGGACGAGCGCCCCCAGGAGGGCCGGTCCGCCCTCGGCGAGCACGCTCGTGCGTCCCGCCGCCCTCAGGGTCCTGAGCGCCTCCCCGAGGTCGACCTCGTCGTCGTGCACGTGCAGGCGCTCGGCCGGCAGGGCGCGGCGCAGCTCGTCGAGACCGGGGGCCCGCCCCGTCGTGAAGACCCAGGGCGCAGGGTCCTCGACCAGCAGCTCGGCGGGCAGCAGGCCGGAGCGCGTCACCAGGGCGAGGTCGGGATGGTCGCGCTGACCGCGGGCTCGGCGGCCCGACCGGAGCGGGAGCGGGGTGCGCGGTGCGCCGTAGCCCTCGGTCCGGGCCGTGCCCGCCCCCACCAGCACGACGTCGGCCAGGGCCCGGAGCGTGGTGAAGACGCGCAGGTCCGCGGGGCCGTTGATCGACCCCGACCGGCCGTCGGGCCCGGCCGTCGCGCCGTCGACGGTGGCGATCATGTTGGCGCGGGCGAGGCCCCCGGCGGGCGCGCCGTACAGGGCGGTCAGCTCGACCTCGGCGGGGTCGGGCAGGATCTCGCGGCTCTCCCGCCCGGACGAGGTCGGCACCAGCACGTCGAGGGGTGGGGGGCTGCTCACCGCTCCACGCTAGCCCCCGGCCCACCGACGTCGCCTAGGCTCTCGGCTCGTGACCAGCTCGCTGACCGCACGCCGCCCTGAGGTCCCGGCCGACCGCCTGCTCGCGGGGTTCGTCCCACCGCGGCACTTCGTGCAGGCGAGCTTCGACTCCTACCGTCCTGACCCCGGGCATCCGAGCCAGGAGGACGCACGCACCCGGCTGGCCGAGGTGGCAGACATCCTCGAGGCCCGCCCCGCGCGACGCTGGTGGGGAGGCCGCGCCAGGACCGCGCCGGTCGCGGTGTACCTCGACGGGGGCTTCGGGGTCGGCAAGACCCACCTGCTGGCGGCGCTGGCGCACCGGGTCGAGGGCTCCGTCTACGGCACCTTCGTGGAGTACACGCACCTGGTGGGTGCCCTCGGCTTCGCGACCACGGTGCGCGAGCTGAGCGGGCGCCCTCTCGTCTGCATCGACGAGTTCGAGCTCGACGACCCGGGCGACACGGTCCTCATGTCACGCCTGCTGCGCGAGCTGGCGGACGCGGGGGTGGCCCTGGTGGCCACCTCCAACACGCTTCCCGAGTCCCTGGGGGAGGGGCGCTTCGCGGCCGAGGACTTCCTGCGGGAGATCCAGGCCCTCGCGGCCCGGTTCGAGGTGCTGCGCATCGACGGGCCCGACTACCGGCACCGTGGTGCACCCCACCCGGAGGAGGGCCTGCCCGACGAGGAGGTGCGGGCGGCCTGCGCCCAGGAGTCGACGGCGACCTGCGACGCGTTCGTCGAGGTCCTCGAGCACCTGCACCACGTGCACCCGAGCCGCTACGGAGCCATGCTCGAGGGTGTCGGCGCGGTGGGGCTGACCGAGGTGCGGGCCGTGACGGACCAGGCGGACGCCCTGCGCCTGGTGGTGCTCGTGGACCGGCTCTACGACCTCGACGTCCCGGTGCTCCTGGGCGGCTGCGGCACGAGGGGCCTGTTCAGCGAGACCATGCTCGGCGGGGGCTACCGCAAGAAGTACCTGCGGTCGCTGTCCCGGCTCGGGGTCCTGGCCGAGCTCGGCCGGGTCCGCGCTGCCGAGCTCGGCCGAGCGTAGGCTGCCGAGCCCGAGCAGGGCCCTGCACCCGGCCCTCAGGACCGGCGTACGGCGGCGGCCGGTCCTGACGGCGCCCTAGACCTCGGAGGCCTCGAGCCGTGCCAGCTCGGACTCCACGTCGACCTCCGTGACGGGCCAGTCGAGGTCGAGGCCCTCGAGGGCCCGGCCGACGAGCTCGGTGACGGCCAGACGGCTGAACCACTTCCGGTCGGCCGGGACGACGTGCCAGGGCGCGTGCTCGGTCGAGGTGCGGTCCAGCACCTCCTGGTAGGCCTGCTGGTAGTCGCGCCACCGCTCCCGGGCGTCGATGTCCTCCGGGACGTACTTCCAGTGCTTGTGCGGCCGTTCCAGGCGCCGGCGCAGCCGGTGGGCCTGCTCCTCGGGGGAGATCGCGAGGAGCACCTTGACGATCGTGGTGCCGCTCTCGACGACCTCACGCTCGAAGGCGTTGATCTCCTCGAACCGCGGCTCCCAGGTCTCGACGGGGACGAGGCCCTCGACCCGGACCACCAGGACGTCCTCGTAGTGCGACCGGTCGAAGACCCCGAGGGTTCCCGGTGCGGGCAGGGCCCGGCGGATCCGCCACAGGTAGTGCTGGGCGGCCTCCTCGGGGGTCGGGACCCCGAAGGCCGTCAGCGCCACGCCCTGAGGGTCGACCATGCCGAGCACCGTGCGCACGACGCCCCCCTTGCCCGCGGTGTCCATGCCCTGGAGCACCAGCAGGACCGAGCGATCACCACCGGTTCGGCCGTGGGCGTAGAGCTTCTCCTGGAGGTCGGCGAGCTCGCGGCCCCGGGCGGCCGTCGCGTCCCGGCCCGCCCTCTTCTTCCCGCGCCACCCGGGGGTCGACCGTGTGTCGAGGTCGGCAAGGTCGAAGCCGGGAGCCACGCGCAGGGCGTCGGCAGCAGGCCCGCTCCAGCCCATCAGGAGGTCCCGGCGGGACGGCCAGGGTCTGGGCCGAGGACCGCGACGCCGCGGGCACCGAGCCTCAGGGTGCCGTCCTGCCCCTGCTCGACCGGCCCCCAGCGCAGCAGCACCGCCCCGGCCCCGCCGCCCGGCACCTCGGCCGGGGTCTCGGCGAGATTGAAGACGGTGCGCACGGCGCCCCTCCGCACCACGAGCCACGACCCGTCGGGGGCGTGGTCCACGCCGACCGCCGCGAGGTCCCCCGAGGCGAGGTCGGGCTGGGCCTTGCGCAGCGCGATGAGGTCCCGGTACCAGTCCAGCAGGCGACGGTGGGCCTCCTGCTCGGGCTCGGACCAGTCCAGGCGGCTCACGGTGACCGTCGACGGGGCCTGGGGGTCCGGCACGTCCACGTCCCCGCCGTAGAGCTCGGCCCAGCCGTGCCCGCCGAACTCCTCGCGGCGGCCGCGGCGGATGCCCTCCACGAGCTCGGGCTCGGCGTGGTCGGTGAAGTACTGCCACGGGGTCCGGGCGCCCCACTCCTCGCCCATGAAGAGCATGGGGGTGAAGGGCGAGGTCAGCACCAGGGCTGCCGAGGCGGCGAGGGCGCCGTCGTCGAGCCGGGCGGAGGGACGGTCGCCCAGGGCGCGGTTGCCGACCTGGTCGTGGTCCTGACCGAAGACGACGAAGCGGTGCCCGTCGGTCTCGGGAGGCACAGGCCGCCCCCAGTCGCGCCCGCGGAAGGTCGAGTACCCGCCGTCGTGCACGAAGGCCGAGGTCAGGGCCTTGGCCAGGACCTCGGGGCTGCCGAAGTCGACGTAGTAGCCGTGCCGCTCGCCGGTGAGGAAGGCGTGGACCGCGTGGTGGACGTCGTCGGCCCACTGCGCCGTCATGCCCTGGCCCCCCTGAGCCGTGGGCGTGACCATGGCGACGTCGTTGAGGTCGGACTCCGCGATGAGGGACAGCGGACAGCCGACGTCGGCGGCGAGCCCGGCGACGGCGTCGGCCATCTCGGCCAGGACGTGCCGTGGCGAGTCGTCGACCAGGGCGTGCACCGCGTCCAGCCGGAGGGCGTCGAGGTGGAACTCGCGGAGCCACCGGGTCGCGTTGTCGACCAGGTAGGCGCGCACCTCGGCCGCGTCGGGTCCGTCGAGGTTGACGGCCCAGCCCCACGGGGTCTCGTGCCGGTCGGTGAAGTACGGGCCGTAGACGCCCAGGTAGTTGCCCGAGGGACCGAGGTGGTTGTGCACCACGTCCAGGCACACGGCGAGGCCGCGGGCGTGGGCGGCGTCCACGAAGCGCTGCAGGGCGGCGGGGCCGCCGTAGGGCTCGTGGACCGCGTAGATCGCGACCCCGTCGTACCCCCAGCCGTGGACGCCCGGGAAGGCGGCCACCGGCATGAGCTCGACCATGTCGATCCCGAGGTCGACCAGGTGGTCCAGGCGCGCGACAGCGGCGTCCAGGGTGCCCTCCGGGGTGAAGGTGCCCACGTGGAGCTCGTAGATGACGGCTCCGCGCGCGTCGCACCCGGCCCAGGCGCCGTCGGCCCAGTCGTAGCGCTCAGGGTCGAAGACCCGGCTGGGGCCGTGCACCCCGTGGGGCTGCCAGGCGCTGCGCGGGTCGGGGCGCGGGTCGCTCCCGTCGACGGCGAAGGCGTAGTCGGCGCCGTGCGGCAGGGACAGCGCGGCGACCCACCACCCCCCGGGGTCCTGGGTCATGGCGTGGCGGTCGGTGGGGCCGTCCGGGCCTCCGGTCACCAGCTCGACGGACTCGGCCGTGGGGGCCCAGACGCGGGGGCGGGTCGTCATCGGTGGTCCTCCTCGACGAGCAGGGCGACGGGCAGGTCGGCGAGGATCTCGGCCAGCCGCGCGCTGCCCTCGTCGAAGGTGCTCCCGGTCAGGACGTCGCGCCACCGGCCCGTGGGCAAGGTCACGGTGTGCTCTCCCCAGCCCCCCAGCCGGTCGAGGGACAGGGCCAGCCGGGTCGCGACGCACAGGACACGCGGCTCACCGTCCTCGCTGCGGGCGAAGGCCAGGGCGTGACCCGAGGACGCCGGGAGGGGCTGGTAGCCGGCCCCGAGCCCGGTGAAGGCCCCGGCGTGGTCACGACGTGCCCGCAGGGCGCGGGAGGTGACGATCATCTTCTCGTCCTCGAGCCCGCGCGGTCCCTCGGTCTCGAGGCGGTCGAGGGAGCGGTCCAGGGTCGTGTAGTCCACGGGCCGGCGGTTGTCCGGGTCGACGAGGGCGACGGCGGGCACCTCGGTGCCCTGGTAGACGTCCGCGACCCCGGGCAGGCAGAGCTGGACGAGCTTGGTGCCCAGGGTGGCCGCCCGCACGCCCACGGCCGTCCGCCGGTCCCACCCGGCGAAGGCCTCACGCACGGCCGGGGAGGCGTGGGTTGCCGCGGCCCAGCCCAGCACCGCCTGCTCGTAGGCCTCGTTCTGCGCCGTCCACGAGGTGTGCGACTTGGCCTCCCGCACGGCCTTGGTCAGGTACTCGGTGAGGCGGTCGAGGGCCAGCGGCTCCTCGCCCTGCCAGGTCCCGGCGAGGGTCTGCCACCAGATGTTCTCGGTGCGTCCGTCCAGGACCGACGGACGCAGCTCGGCCGTCGTCGTGCGCAGCCGGTCGACCAGCTCGGCCCACTCGACGGGGAGCTCGGACAGCACGCCGAGCCGGGCGCGGACGTCCTCGCTGCGCTTGGTGTCGTGGGTCGACAGACCTGTCATCGCCACGGGGGCGTGGTGCTGGGCGCGACCGGCCCAGGCGTGCAGCTCCTCGGGGCTGATCGCGAAGCGCTCGGGCGCCCCGCCGACCTCGCACAGGCTGATCAGGTGGCTCCACCGGTAGAACGCGGTGTCCTCGACGCCCTTGGCCATGACGGCACCGCAGGTCTGCTGGAACCGGACCACGAGCTCGTCCCGGCGGGCCTCACGGGTCCGCCCCGCCGAGCCGATCTCCTTGCCCAGCAGCATCTCGGCGAGCAGCTCGAGGGTCTCGAGCCGGTCGTCGGCGAGCCGCCCGCGGGCGTGGGCCACGCACTCGGCGAAGGCTGCCTGCGAGTCGGGGTGCGCGGTCTCGCCCGGCACGACGTAGTACCGGTAGCGGTCCGCGGCGACGAGGAGCTCGAGGAGGCAGTCGTGCAAGGACCTCCAGGTGTGGTCCCGGAGCCGGACGTCGTCGCGGCAGATGTCTGCCGCGAGGTCTGCCAGGCGGTGCACCTCGGCGTAGAGGGGGCCACCGACGATCTCGCGCTTGGCCTCCTCGACCAGGCCGGGCAGGGCGTCCGTCGTGTCACCTGTCAGGCGGTGCATGAGGGCTCCGAGCTCGGCGCCGCCGCCCGGGTCGACGAAGGTCGAGTGCACGCGCCACATGGCCTCGTAGCCGGTGCTCCCGGCCGTCGTCCAGTCCTCGGGGAGGTCCTCCGCCGGGGCGAGGATCTTCTCGACCACCACCCAGGCGTCGTCGGTGGCCTCGGCGAGACGATCGAGGTAGCCCTGGGGGTCCGCGAGGCCGTCGGGGTGGTCGATCCGGAGCCCGTCGATCACGCCGGTCCGGAGCAGGTCCGTGACCAGGGCGTGGGTCGCGTCGAAGACCTCGGGGTTCTCGACCCGGACGGCGGCGAGGGTCCCGACGTCGAAGAACCGTCGGTAGTTGAGCTCCTCGTTGGCGACCTTCCAGTACGCGAGCCGGTAGTGCTGGCGGTCCACCAGGTCAGCCAGGGGCAGCTGCTCGGTCCCGGCGCGGACCGGGAAGACGTGGTCGTAGTAGCGCAGCACCGGCTGCGGGCCCTGGTCCTCCTGGCCGGGGACCACGGCCTCGTCGACCGTGAGCTCGTCCGAGCCGAGCACCGCCCCGATCCTGCTGCCGAGCACGGGCATGAGGAGGGCGCCGTCCCCCGCGGACCAGTCGACGTCGAACCATGCGGCGTAGGGCGACTCCGGT
Organism: Actinotalea soli; assembly: GCF_017565425.1. Lineage (GTDB taxonomy): Bacteria > Actinomycetota > Actinomycetes > Actinomycetales > Cellulomonadaceae > Actinotalea > Actinotalea soli. The sequence continues at coordinate 379,092 of NZ_JAGEMK010000001.1, read as the reverse complement.
CCGTGGGCCAGGACCGACCACAGGGCACGGTTGTGCCATACCGGGGTGGGCACGGCCATGTGGTTGGGCACGATGTCCAGGACCAGACCGAGCCCGGCCTCGTGGCTGGCTGCGGCGAGGCGCTCGAGGGCGGGGCGGCCGCCCAGCACGGGGGAGATCTCGTCGTGGGCCACCACGTCGTAGCCGTGCGTCGAGCCCGGCGCCGCGGTGAGGACGGGGGAGAGGTACAGGTGGGTGACCCCGAGCCTGGCCAGGTACCCCACCTGGGCCGCGGCGTCGTCCAGCGTGAAGTCGGCGTTGAGCTGCAGCCGGTAGGTCGAGACGGGCACCGGCCGGCCCTCGGGCGGACGGCGCCGCGACGGCCCCTGGCGCTCGGTCGGCTGCTGCTGGTCGTCGACGGCGGGGGAGGCGACCACGCTCAGTCGTCCTCGACGGCACGCGTGAGCACGAGGGTGCTGCGTCCGGTGATCTTGATGGTGCTCGCGGCCTCGACCTGGTCGCCGATGTCGAGGGTGTGGTCGGTGTCGATGACGCAGGTCCATGCCTGGCCGAACTCGGCCGGGGGCAGGGTGAAGGTGACCGGGTCGGCGTCGGCGTTGTACATGACCAGGAAGCTGTCGTCGACCACGGGCTCGCCCCGCACGTCGGGCTCGGCGATGGCCTCGCCGTTGAGGAACACCATGACGGCCCGGGCATGGCCCTCGCGCCAGTCGGCGTCGGTCATGTGCTCGCCGGTCGTGGTGAACCAGGCGATGTCGCCCAGCTCGGACTCACCGCCGTGGTCTGCGCTGCCGAAGAAGAACCGACGTCGTCGCAGCACGGGGTGGTCGCGACGGAGGTGGACCAGCGCACGCGTGAAGTCGAGGTGCGCGGCCTCCTCCTCGTCCAGGTCCCAGTCCACCCAGGTCACCTCGTTGTCCTGGCAGTACCCGTTGTTGTTGCCCCCCTGGGAGCGCCCGAGCTCGTCCCCGTGGGCGATCATCGGCACGCCCTGGGAGAGCAGGAGGGTGGTCAGGAAGTTGCGGACCTGGCGGCGGCGCAGGGCGTTGATCTCGGGGTCGTCCGTGAGGCCCTCGGCCCCGCAGTTCCAGGACCGGTTGTGGCTCTCGCCGTCCCGCCCGTCCTCGCCGTTGTCCTCGTTGTGCTTCTCGTTGTAGGACACGAGGTCGGTCAGGGTGAAGCCGTCGTGGGCCGTGACGAAGTTGATCGAGGCGATCGGCTTGCGGCCGCTGTGCTCGTACAGGTCCGAGGAGCCCGAGAGGCGGCTCGCGAACTCACCCAGGGTCGACGGCTCGCCGCGCCAGAAGTCGCGCACGGTGTCGCGGTAGCGGCCGTTCCACTCGCTCCACAGGGGAGGGAAGCCTCCGACCTGGTAGCCGCCGTCGCCGACGTCCCAGGGCTCGGCGATCAGCTTGACCTGGCTGATGACCGGGTCCTGCTGGACCAGGTCGAAGAAGGCCGAGAGGCGGTCCACCTCGTGGAACTGGCGGGCCAGGGTCGAGGCGAGGTCGAAGCGGAACCCGTCGACGTGCATCTCGTTGACCCAGTACCGCAGGGAGTCCATGAGCAGCTGCAGCACGTGCGGGTTGCGCATGAGCAGCGAGTTCCCGGTGCCGGTCGTGTCGTAGTAGTGGGCCTGGTCCTCGTCGACCAGGCGGTAGTAGGCCGCGTTGTCGATCCCGCGGAAGCACAGGGTGGGCCCCAGGTGGTTGCCCTCGGCGGTGTGGTTGTACACCACGTCGAGGATGACCTCGATGTTCGCCTCGTGCATCGCCTTGACCATCTGCTTGAACTCCTGGACCTGCTGGCCCGGGTAGGCCGAGGAGGCGTAGCCGTTGTGCGGGGCGAAGAACCCGATCGTGTTGTAGCCCCAGTAGTTCGACAGGCCCTTCTCCTGGAGCGTCGGGTCGTTGACGAACTGGTGCACGGGCATGAGCTCGATCGCGGTGATGCCCAGGTCCACCAGGTGGTCGATGATCGCCGGGTGCGCGAGGCCCGCGTACGTGCCGCGCAGCTCGTCCGGGACGCTCGGGTGCAGCTGGGTCAGGCCCTTGACGTGTGCCTCGTAGATGACGCTCTCGTGGTACTCACGGTTCGGCGGACGGTCGTGGCCCCAGTCGAAGTAGGGGTTGATGACCACCGAGACCATCGTGTGCCCGGCCGAGTCGTCCTCGTTGACGGAGTCCGGGTCGCCGAAGTCGTACGAGAACAGCGCCTGGTGCCCGTCGATCTGCCCGTCGATGGCCTTCGCGTAAGGGTCGAGGAGCAGCTTGGCCGGGTTGCACCGGTGGCCGTTCGACGGGTCGAAGGGTCCGTGCACGCGGTAGCCGTAACGCTGACCGGGCTGGACGCTCGGGAGGTACGCGTGCCACACGAAGGCGTCGACCTCGGGGAGGTCGATGCGCTCCTCGGTGCCGTCCTCCGAGATCAGGCACAGCTCGACGCGCTCAGCCACCTCCGAGAAGAGGGCGAAGTTGGTCCCGGTGCCGTCGAAGGTCGCACCGAGCGGGTAGGGCTTGCCTGGCCAGATCTGCATGGGCCAAGAGTGCCAGCATGGGGCCGATCCCGCGCACCAGCGGTCGACGAGCGCTTGTGTCGAAGATCACTGGTGGTCGTGGCGGGCTCGGTGAGGGGATCCCGTGGTCGAGGTCGTCCGCCGTGTCCGGCGCCCTCACCGGGCCAGGCGCTCGACCGCCCCGGCGAAGACCCCTGGGGCTGTCCGTGCCACGGGGACGACCGCCGCGCGAGCCGGCGACCGTGCCCACAGCACGAGCCCGCGGGTCAGCACCCGGTAGTCGCGCGTGGCGCGGCTCCACTCCCGCTCGTAGGCGCCCGGGTCGTCGAGGGTCGCCACGGCAGCCCGGGCCTGGGCCAACCCGACCCGCAGGCCCTCGCCGGTGAGGGCGTCGACGTAGCCCGAGGCGTCACCGACCAGACGGGCACGGCCCGACGTGCGCCGGGTGGTCCGCTGCTCGAGCGGCCCGGCACCGCGCAGGGTCGACGTCGTCGCCGTCCCGGCGAGCCGGTGGGCGAGCTCGGGGACGGCCGCCACCGCCTCGTCGACCGAGGTTCCCCGTGGACCGAGCACGGCGACTCCGACGGTGGTCGCGTCGACCGGCGTCACGTACACCTCGGCGGTCGGGCCCCAGTGGACCTCGACCAGATCGGTCCACGGCTCGACCCGGTGGTGGCGACGCAGCCCGAACCGCCGTCCCGTGCCGCGGGCACGCCGCTCGAGCCCCAGGGTGCGGCGCGTGCTCGAGTGCAGACCGTCGCAGGCCAGGAGCCAGCGCGCCGCGACCCCGCCCGCGACGACGTGGTCCGCCATGACCTCGACCGTCTCGGCTCGCCCCACCACGTGCTCGACGCCCAGGGCGGCTGCGCGCTCGAGGAGCGCCGCGTGCAGCACGGTACGGCGCACCCCCCGTCCCAGGCCCGTGGTGAAGCGGTGGTCGACGTGGCCGGCGCCCGAGCGGTAGCTGATGCCTGCCACGACATGGCCCTGGGGGTCGACCCCGAGCCGCTGCAGCGCGGCCAGGGTCCCCGGCATCAACCCCTCCCCGCAGGCCTTGTCGACCGGTCCCTCACGAGGTTCGACGACCACCACCGAGAGACCGGCCAGCCGGGCCTCGATGGCTGCGGCGAGCCCTATCGGCCCGCCTCCGACGACGACGACCTCGGCGTCGGTCCTCACGGGGGCGTCACGCCCGCGGGTCGACGACGGCCCCGCCGGCACCCTCGAGCGCGCGCTCCTCGGCCGGGACCCGGAAGCCCAGCAGCAGGATCGCGTTGAGCACCGTGAAGGCGACGGCCGTGACCCATGCCGTGTGGACCAGGGGCAGGGCGATGCCCTCGGCCACCACGGCGACGTAGTTGGGGTGGCGGAACCAGCGGTAGGGGCCGCCGGTCACGAGGGGGAGCCCGGGGACGACGATCACCCGGGTGTTCCACCGCGGCCCGAGGGTCGTGATGCACCACCAGCGCAGGCCCTGGCTCGCGACCACCACGGCGAGGGCGGTCCACCCCAGGGCCGGGAGGAAGGGTCGGTCGGCGACGACGACCTCCACGACGCACGCGACGAGCAGCGCCGTGTGCAGGGCGACCATCGCGGGGAAGTGCCCTCGGCCCGACTCGACGCCGCCGCGGGCGAAGGACCACCGCGCGTTGCGCGCCGAGACGACGAGCTCGGCGAGCCGTTCGAGGGCCGTCGCGCCGATCACGACCCCCAGCAGCCACATCATGAGGCCTCCTCGGGCCAGCGCAGCAGGACCATCTCGACCCCGACGCCCGGACCGAAGGCGAGGACCACCCCCGGTGTGCCCGGCGGGGGTGCGTCGCGCAGGGTCGCGGCCAGCACGTGCAGCACCGAGGCCGAGGAGAGGTTGCCGACGGCGGCGAGCACCTCACGGCTCAGGTGCAGCACGGACTCGTCCAGGTCGAGGGAGTCGCGCACCGCGTCGAGGACCCGCGGACCACCCGCGTGCACCACCCAGGCCCCGACGTCACGCACCTTGAGGTCGTGCCGGTCGAGCATCGCGGTCACGTCCTCCGCGAGGTTCTGCTCGATGACCCGCGGCAGGCCGGCCGAGAGGACGATCCGGAAGCCCGTGTCACCCACGTCCCACCCGAGCTGGTCGGTGGTCCCCGGGTAGAGCCGGCTGCGCGAGTCCACGACGACGGCGTGCTGGGGGGTCGCGGCCGGGTGCGCGTCGCCGACCATGACGACGGCCGCGGCGCCGTCCCCGAAGAGTCCGCTCGAGACGAGGTTCGCGGTCGAGTGGTCGCCCTGCTGGAGCGTGAGGGAGCACAGCTCGACCGAGACCAGCAGGGCCACCTGGTCCGGGTGGCCGGTCAGGTGGTCGGCGACGCGGGCCAGGCCGGCGGCCCCGCCCGCGCAGCCCAGACCGAAGGAGGGCATGCGCGTGATGTCCGGGCGGAGCCCGATCCGCTCGACGAGCAGAGCGTCGACGGACGGGGCAGAGACCCCCGTGACCGAGGTGAACAGGAGGTAGTCGACGTCCTCGGGCCGCAGCCCGGCCGCGGTCAGCGCCTCGAGGCAGGCCCGGGCCGCGATGTCGGTGCCCAGGCGGACGAAGTGGTCGTTGGCCGCGCGGAAGGTGGTGAGCTCCGCGTACTGCTCGAGGGGCAGGGCGAGGTGCCGGCTGGTGACCCCGCTCGCGGCATGGAACCGGTCCAGGGCCGTCCGACGACCGGCGTCCGTCCCGGCAGGGGTCAGGAGCGGCCCGATGATCTCGGTGATCCGCTCCTGGGGGTAGACGTTCGCGGGCAGTGCGGGGGCCACTGCGACGAGGCGCGACATGTCCGCATCGTGCCATGCCGGTCGAGATCCGGCGCGGGCGCTAGCGTCTCGGGACGGGCCGCCACGGGACCCGCGCCGAGAAGAGGAGACGACGTGCCCGCACATCAGCGCGTCCGCGGCCTGCTCCTGGCCAGCCACGCCGGCCCGACCGCCGTCGTGACCTGCCTCGCCGCCGCGCTCCTCCTCGCGCTCGACGCCCCCGCGGCGACGGCCGCGACCGCGACCGCCGCGGTGCTCGCAGGCCAGCTGTCGATCGGCTGGTCGAACGACGCCGTCGACGCCGACCGCGACCTCGCCGTCGCGCGGAGGGACAAGCCGGTGGTCCGTGGCTCGGTCACCCCGCGCCTGCTGCGGGCCGCGGCGGTCGTGGCCCTGGGCGTCTGCGTCGTGCTGTCCCTGCTGACCGGGATCCGTTCCGGGGGCGTGCACGTCCTCGCGGTCGCCGGGGGCTGGGCCTACAACCTCGGTCTGAAGGCCACGATCTGGTCCTGGTTGCCGTACGTCGTGTCCTTCGGGCTGCTGCCCGCCTTCCTCGTCCTGGCTCTGCCGGGACAGGCGGGCCCGTCGTCCTGGGTGGTGGCCGTGGGGGGGCTCCTCGGGCTCGGGGCGCACCTCGCCAACGTGCTGCCCGACCTGCACGACGACGCAGCCACCGGGATCCGGGGACTGCCCCATCGGCTCGGACGTCGGGCCACGAGCGTCCTCGCCCCCGTCGTGCTGCTGGCCGCGGCGGCCCTCGTCGTCCTCGCTCCCCGTGGCCCCGTGGGGGCCCTGGAGGTCCTGGCCCTCGTGGCTGCCGGGGTGCTGAGCGTCGCGGCCGGGGTGGTCGCCGTCCTGCGAGAGCGGAGCCGTCTTCCGTTCACCGTGACCATGGCGGTCGCGGTGATCTGCGTGGCTCTCCTGGTCGCAGCGGGTCCCGACCTCCTCGCGCGCTGAGCGGACGGGCGTTCGCCTCGCGAGGAGGCGGACGTCGTCGTACCGTCGAAGGCATCACCGACGCAAGGAGTTGACCATGGGCACGGATGACAAGGCTCGCAACACTGCCGAGAACTGGCAGGGCAAGGCCAAGGAGGCCGCCGGCTCCGCGACCGGCGACCGTGACCTCGAGGCCGAGGGCAAGACCGACCAGTCGACGTCGAAGCTCAAGCAGGCTGGCGAGAACGTCAAGGACGCCTTCAAGAGCTGACCAGCCTGACGCGCGGGCGGCGACCACGAGGTCGCCGCCCGTTGCCGTGCCTGGGGAGGGCGGCCGGGCGTCGCCGCCCTGCCGCGCCGGTAGAGTGGGTCGGTCGAGAGGGGAACGGATGGGACACGGGCACCGCCAGATCGGTGAGGTCGCCGAGCGCACCGGGCTGTCCTTGCGCACCATCCGCTACTACGAGGAGGTCGGCCTCGTGAGCCCGGCCTCGCGGTCCCACGGTGGCTTCCGCCTCTACGCCGAGGCGGACATCGCCCGGCTCGAGCTCATCAAGCAGATGAAGCCCCTCGACTTCACCCTCGAGGAGATGCGCGACCTGCTGACCACCCTGGACGAGATCGAGGACGCCGCCGCCGGTCCTGGTCCCCAGGACGCCCTGCTCGAGCGACTCGAGATGTACCGCCTGGCGGCGGAGGAGAGGTGCGTGAGCCTGCGTCGTCAGCTCGACCAGGCGCAGAGCTTCGCCGACAGCCTGAGCACCGAGCTGGGGCGCCGCAGCGGAGCGAGGTCCTCACGATGACGGCGACGACCACCACCGGGGCCGACCTGGCCCTCGAGACCCGACGGCGGCGGAGCATCGCTGTCATCTCGCACCCTGATGCGGGCAAGTCGACCCTGACCGAGGCCCTCGCCCTGCATGCCCGTGCGATCACCGAGGCCGGGGCCGTGCACGGCAAGCAGGGGCGCGACGGCGTCGTGTCCGACTGGCTCGAGATGGAGCAGAAGCGCGGCATCTCGATCACCTCCGCGGCCCTGCAGTTCGAGGTCGACGACCTGGTCATCAACCTGCTCGACACCCCGGGTCACGCTGACTTCTCCGAGGACACCTACCGCGTGCTCACCGCGGTCGACGCCGCGGTGATGCTTCTCGACTCGGCCAAGGGGCTCGAGCCCCAGACCCTCAAGCTCTTCGAGGTGTGCCGCCGCCGGGGCATCCCGGTGATCACCTTCGTCAACAAGTGGGACCGCCCCGGGCGGACCGCCCTCGAGCTGTGCGACGAGCTCGAGCAGCGCATCCAGCTCAGGCCCACCCCGGTGACGTGGCCCGTCGGCGAGGCGGGGAACTTCCGCGGTCTGCTCGACCCGGTGACCGAGGAGGTCACCCTCTACCGCCGCGCGCCGGGGGGTGCAGCCCTCGCCGAGGAGGAGCACCTCGGGGCCGACGCGGCTCGGTCCGCGCTGCCCGAGCTGGTCGAGGAGGCCGTCGACTCGGTCGGGCTGCTCGACGCCGTCGACCGGGAGTCGTTCCTCGCCGGGACGACGACCCCGCTCCTGTTCGGTGCGGCTCTGGCGAACATCGGGGTCCGTCAGCTCCTCGACGTGGTGGGCACGCTCGCCCCGGCCCCGGACGACCGTCCCGGGCTCGACGGCGCACCTCGGCCCGTCGACGCCCCCTTCAGCGGGTTCGTGTTCAAGATGCAGGCCGGCATGGACACCAAGCACCGCGACCACGTGGCCTTCGTCCGCGTGTGCTCGGGGGAGTTCCAGCGGGGGATGGTCGTGACCCACGGCCAGACCCGCCGGCCCTTCGCGACCAAGTACGCCCTCTCGGTCTTCGGGCGTTCGCGCGACACGATCGAGACGGCCTACCCGGGCGACGTCGTCGGCCTGGTCAACGCGACGAACCTGGCTGTCGGCGACAGCCTCTACGACGGTGGCGGGCCCCCGGTCGTCTTCCCCCCGATGCCCGTGTTCGCCCCCGAGCACTTCGTCGCGGCCCGGGCCGCCGACCCCGGTCGCTCCAAGCAGTTCCGCAAGGGCATCGCCCAGCTCGAGCAGGAGGGCGTCGTCCAGGTCCTGGTCTCCGAGGCGCGCGGTGACGGCTCGCCGATCCTCGCGGCCGTCGGCCCCCTGCAGTTCGAGGTGGCGACCTTCCGCATGGAGCACGAGTTCAACGCGCCGATCCGGGTCGACCAGCTGAGCTACTCGATCGCCCGTCTCGCGACCCCCGAGGACGTGCAGGCCCTGGCCGGGCGCGCCGGGGTCGAGATCGCGCGCCGGGCCGACGGCGTGACCCTCGCGCTGCTCGAGAGCGTGTGGCGGCTGCGGGCGCTGCAGCGCGACAACCCCGAGCTGAGCCTCGAGCCCCTGCCCGCAGGGACCGAGTGAGCCAGGGGGCAGCCCTCGCGGGCGCCGACCCGTTGCACTGGCACACTCGTCCTCAGGTCCCGGCGACGCCAGGGACGACCACGTGATCAACGATCTCGCCGACAGCTAGGTCGACCACAACCTGCATCACCCGCCCGAGGGCCACCAGCCCTCATCTCAGGAGGCTGAACACACCCATGGCATCACCCCACATCGAGAGTCTTCCCGCGCCGCCGCCCCTGGCGCGCGGCGCCCTGCGTGTCACCCCCCTGGGCGGCCTCGGCGAGATCGGTCGCAACATGACCGTCTTCGAGCACCAGGGCAAGCTGCTCATCGTCGACTGCGGCGTGCTCTTCCCCGAGGACCACCAGCCGGGCATCGACGTGATCCTGCCTGACTTCACCTCGATCCGGGACCGGCTCGACGACATCGTCGCGATCGTGCTGACCCACGGCCACGAGGACCACATCGGAGGGGTCCCGTACCTGCTCAAGGAGCGCGCCGACATCCCTGTCATCGGCTCCGAGCTGACCCTCGCCTTCATCTCGGCCAAGCTCAAGGAGCACCGGATCCGGCCGCGGACGGTCCACGTCGAGGCGTTGGACACCCACACGGCCGGACCGTTCGAGCTCGAGTTCGTGGCCGTCAACCACTCCATCCCCGACGGGCTGGCTGTCGCGATCCGGACGAAGGCCGGCCTGGTGCTGCACACCGGGGACTTCAAGATGGACCAGTTCCCCCTGGACGACCGGATCACCGACCTGCGGCACTTCGCCCGGCTCGGCGAGGAGGGTGTGGACCTGTTCCTCACCGACTCGACCAACGCCGAGGTGGCAGGCTTCACGACCTCGGAGCGCGAGCTCACCCCGGCGATCGACCACGTGTTCGCGACGGCGCCGCGGCGGATCATCGTCTCGAGCTTCGCGAGCCACGTGCACCGCATCCAGCAGGTGCTCGACGCCGCCCACCGCAACGGCCGCAAGGTCGCCTTCGTCGGGCGGTCGATGGTCCGCAACATGGGCATCGCGCGCGACCTGGAGTACCTCAACATCCCCCGCGGCCTCGTGGTGGACTTCGGCAAGCTCGAGTCGATGCCGGACGACAAGGTCACCCTGATCTGCACCGGTTCTCAGGGCGAGCCCATGGCTGCCCTGGCCCGGATGGCCAACGGCGACCACCAGATCGCGGTCGGTGACGGGGACACGGTGCTCCTGGCGAGCTCGCTCATCCCGGGCAACGAGAACGCGATCTACGGCATCATCAACAAGCTCACCGACCTCGGTGCGAACGTCGTGCACAAGGGCAACGCCAAGGTGCACGTCTCGGGGCACGCCAGCGCCGGCGAGCTCATCTACTGCTACAACATCGTCAAGCCGCGCAACGTGCTGCCCGTCCACGGGGAGTCCAAGCACCTGCACGCGAACGGCGCCCTCGCGGTGCGCACCGGGGTGCCTGAGGACCGGGTCATCATCGGCGCCGACGGCGTCGCGGTCGACCTCGTCAAGGGGCGCGCGACGATCGCCGGTCGGGTCCCGGCCGGGCTCGTCTACGTCGACGGCCAGACCGTCGGTCGGGCCACCGAGGACACGCTCAAGGAGCGGCGCCTGCTGCGCGAGGGCGGTGTCGTGACGGTCGTCGCCCTCGTGGACCCGGCCAACAACACCCTCGCCGAGCCGCTCGAGTTCCTGACCAAGGGGCTCGTGCACGACGACCACACCTTCGACGGGGTCCAGGCCGAGGTCGAGAAGGCCCTCGAGAAGGCCACCCCCGCGCAGACCAAGGACCTCGAGGCCCTCGAGGGGATCGTCGCGCGGGCCGTCAGCCGCTTCGTGCGCCGCAAGTATCGACGTGAGCCGGTGGTGATCGCGGTCGTCATCGACGCGTAGGCGGTGCGGAGCGGCCCGGTCGTGACCTGTGTCACGGCCGGGCCGCTCAACGCCTGGGGTGAGATGCCGATCCTTGTGCTGGGGCCAGCCGAGGCGGCATGGTCGGAGGAGGGTCTCGTGCAGAGCGTCGACGCAGCTCGACGACCCGCGCCGCGGGCCGCGGTCACCACCCTGGGCACGGCGTGCCTCCTCGTCGGGCTGCTCTGCGGCTTCACCGTGGTCGTGCCCTTCAGCGAGACCGCCCCCCGGGCCCTCGGTGCGGTGCTGGCCGCTGTCGCCCTCGCGCTGGGGGCCGTGCTGCTCCGCCTCGCCCCACGGGTGACCGTGCTGGCGATGCACGCGGTGCTGGTGCTCGCCCTCGGGCTCATGACCCTGGCCGTCCTGCGGTCCACGACCCCGGTCGGGGCCGTGGTCACGGCCGCGGGCTTCTTCTGGTTGGCCGTCTTCGCGGCCGTCTTCCTGACGCGAACGCCCTTCCTCGCCTACCTGGTCGGCATCGGTGGTGGCCTGGCCCTCGGGCTGGCCCAGGCGGGTTCCCCCTCGCCGGTGCAGACGTGGGTGTTCTACCTCGGCACCATGGCGGGGACCTCGTGGGTGCTCCACAGGAAGGTGACGAGCCTGCGCGCGATCGCGGCCCAGGACGCACTCACGGGGGCCGCGACCCGACGCAGCCTCCTGGACGCCGCCGAGCGAGAGCTGGCCTGGTCGCGTCGCACGGGACGTCCCGTCAGCCTGGTGCTGCTGGACCTCGACGACTTCAAGATCATCAACGACACCCAGGGGCACGCGGCCGGGGACGAGGTGCTCGTCGGGCTCACGGCTGCCTGGCGCACCGAGCTGCGCGCGGGTGACGTGCTGGGCAGATGGGGCGGGGACGAGTTCGCGGTCCTTCTCCCGGCGACGGGCGAGGAGGAGGCCCGTCGGGTGGTGGCGAGGCTGGCCGGTGCCGACCAGCGGTGCTCGTGGTCGGCGGGGGTGGCCGCCGGGGCGGCCGACTCCCTGGACGAGTGGATCTCGCGCGCCGACGACGCCCTCTACCGGGCGAAGCGCGCCCGGGCCGGCTCAGTCGTCGGAGAACGGCCTCGAGGCGAAGAGGTTGAGACCGAGGCTCTCGGCCAGCTCGGTGGTCGCGAGGCGCCCTCGGACGCTGTTGCCCGCGGGGTCCAGCGGCGGTGAGTAGGTAGCCAGCCCTGCCTTGCCGGGGGAGGCCGTGACGATCCCGCCGCTCACACCGCTCTTGCCCGGCAGCCCCACCTCGTAGAGCCAGTCGCCCGATCGCTCGTACAGCCCCGAGGTCGCCAGGACGGCGAGCACGTGCTGGCAGTGGGCGGGGTCGATCACGCGATCGCCGGTCCGTGGGTTCACCCCGCCGTTGGCCAGGGTGGCACCCATGACGGCGAGGTCCACGGCGGTCACGAGCAGCGCGCACTGCCGGGTGTACAGGTCCACCGCGGCGTCGGGCTCGAAGCCGAGGTGGTCGTAGGCCTCGAGGAGGTGCGCGATGCCCCGGTTGCGCTGGTTGGACCGGACCTCGGCCTCGTAGACCGCCTCGTCGACCTCGAGGTCACGCCCGGCGAAGGCCGAGAGCCCCTCGTGCAGGTGCTGCCACTTGTCCTCGGCGGTGGACCCGGGCAGGTGGCTCGTGGTGGCGATCGCCCCGGCGTTCACCATCGGGTTCATCGTGCGGTGGTCGTTGAGCTCGACAGCCATCACGCTGTCGAAGGGCTGCCCGGTGTTGTTGACGCCGAGGCGCTCACGGGCCTCCTCGTGCCCGAGGGCCTGGCAGACCAGGGCGAAGGTGAAGGGCTTGGAGACGCTCTGGATCGAGAAGGCGTGCTCCGCGTCACCGACGCAGAAGACCCGCCCCGCCGTCCCGACCACGGCGATCCCGAACAGGTCGGGGTCGGCCTCCTCGATGGCCGGGATGCCGGCGGGGATCTCGCCCTCTCCCACGGAACGGTGCTCCTCGTGGACCGCGTGGACGAGCCGGTCGACCGTGGCGTCCTCGGGCAGTCGGCCCGTCGAGACGGGCGGGGTCTCGCCCCGGTCCGTGACGGTCGGCTGATCCATCGAGGACTCCTAGCTCGGGCGGGGACGAGGACGGCGGTCCCTCGGTCGACCGAGCCTCCCACGAGGACGGGCCGGCCGCTGGATCAGGGACCGGCCCTACGCGCCCTGCCGGCCCATGGGCGGGGCGGGGGAGATCCTCAGTGCCCTGCGCCGAGCTGACCCGCCAGGAGCTCGTGGCGCTTGGCGCTGTCGTCGTCGAGGTTGAGGATGGTGACCTTCTTCCCCTTGGACGCGTACTTGGTGGTGATCGCGTCCAGGGTCGCGACCGTCGAGGCGTCCCAGATGTGGGCCTGCGAGAGGTCGATCACGACGTTCTCGGGGTCGTCGTCGTAGTTGAACTGGTAGACGAGGTCGTTCGAGGAGGCGAAGAAGAGCTCTCCCGTCACGGCGTAGACGCGGACGTCGTCGTCGACCTGGTCGATGCGCTCCACCCTCGTGAGGTGAGCCACCCGTCGGGTGAACAGGACCATGGCCACGACGACCCCGGTGATGACCCCGTACGCGAGGTTGTGGGTCGCGACGGTCACGGCGACGGTCGCGACCATCACGGCCAGCTCGCTCCGCGGCATCCGCTTGAGGGTGCCGATGCTGATCGAGTGCCAGTCGAACGTCGCGACCGAGACGAAGATCATCACGGCGACGAGGGCCGCCATGGGGATGATCGCCACGACGTCCCCGAAGCCCACCACGAGGACGAGCAGGAAGACGCCCGCGAGGAAGGTCGAGATCCGGGTCCGAGCCCGCGATGCCTTCACGTTGATCATGGTCTGGCCGATCATCGCGCAGCCGCCCATGCCGCCGAAGAAGCCCGTGATGATGTTGGCCACGCCCTGGCCCCAGCTCTCACGGACCTTGTTCGAGTGGGTGTCCGTGACGTCGTCGACCAGCTTGGCCGTCATGAGCGACTCGAGCAGTCCGACCAGGGCCATCGTGAGCGCGTAGGGCGCGATGATCTGGAAGGTCTCGAGGGTGAAGGGCACGTCGGGGACGACGAGCGAGGGCAGGCTGCGGGGCAGCTCGCCCTCGTCGCCCACCGTGGGCACCGCGATCGCCATGAGGACGGTCACGCCGGTCAGCACGACGATCGCGACCAGCGGGGCCGGGACGGCCTTCGTCAGGTACGGCAGCCCGAACACGATGATCAGCCCGACGGCGACGAGCGGGTACACCTGCCACGGCACGTCGACGAGGTGAGGCAGCTGCGAGGTGAAGATGAGGATGGCCAGGGCGTTGACGAAGCCGACCATCACCTGCCGCGGGATGAACCGCATCAGCTTGGCGACACCGATCACGCCGAGGAGCACCTGGAAGACGCCGGCCAGGATCACCGTGGCGATGAGGTACTCGAGCCCGTGCTCCCGAGCCACCGGGGCGATGACGAGGGCGATCGCCCCCGTGGCAGCGGAGATCATCGCCGGGCGCCCGCCGAGGAAGGCGATCGAGACGGCCATCGTGAAGGAGGCGAAGAGCCCGATGCGCGGGTCGACCCCCGCGATGATGGAGAAGGCGATCGCCTCGGGGATCAGGGCGAGGGCGACGACCAGGCCCGCCAGGACCTCGGTGCGCAGCCGGGCGGGGGAGCGCAGGGCGCTCATGACGGAGTGGGTCTCGTCGGCCTCGGGGATCCGCGGCGAGGCGTGGGTGGTCTCAGACACGCAAGGTCCGTTCGTCGTCGTGGGGCGTCGCGCGCCCCGGAAGGAGCCGTCCGGGACGGCGGGTCAGGAACTGGGGGCGCGACGCTGCGCGACGAGGGCGTCCGCGACGGCACAGCACAGCCGGTAGGTCGCGTCCGGCGGGGCTATCGTACCGTGACGTAAGCGTAGAGTCTCGCACCGTCCTACCGACCGGCGCGGCTCCTCCGCGCAGCGCCGCAGGTGCCCACCCGCCACGGATAGGGTGCGGGTCGCAGGCGCCCGCGGTCCCGCCCGGGCGCGCCGTCACGACCGAGGTGAGGAGCGTGGCATGAGCCGCCGTCTCCAGGAGCTGGCCTGGCACGAGACGCCCCTGGGCGAGCTCACCCTGCGACGCCGAATCGACCCGGTCTCCGGGCAGGAGATCCACGAGGTCAAGCTCGGCGAGGAGTTCCTCATGTCCTCGCTGTTCACGGCGGCCGAGGAGGAGCTCGCCCGCCGCGCCTTGGCCGAGCTCGACGGGACGGAGCACGAGGTGCTCGTGGGCGGCCTGGGGCTGGGCTACACGGCGCGGACGGTGCTCGAGGAGGCTCGGGTGGCCTCCCTGGTCGTCGTGGATGCCCTCGCCGAGGTGATCGGGTGGCACGAGCAGGGGCTCGTGCCCCTCGGCCCCGGGCTCACGGCAGACCGACGCTGCTCGCTGGTGCACGGGAGCTTCTTCGCCCTCATGTCGGGCGAGCTCGCGGCGCAGGACCGTGCCGGCCACCCGGTCGACCGGGCCTACGACGCGATCCTCGTCGACATCGACCACTCGCCGCGCCACGTGCTGCACCCGGACCACGCGAGCCTCTACACGCCTGAGGGCGTCGACGAGGTGGTGCGGCGGCTGAGGCCGGGCGGTGTGTTCGCCCTCTGGTCCAACGACCCGCCCGACGTGGACTACCTCGAGGTCCTCCGCACCGGTCTGGTGGACTGCCGGGCCGAGGTCGTCCCCTTCGCCAACCCCCTCCAGGACGGTCCGGCGACGAACACCGTCTACCTCGCCCGACGCCCCGTCGGGGACTGAGGCACCGGCCGCGCCCGCCTCTCGGCTCAGCAGGTCAGTAGGAGGGGTCGAACCGTGCCAGGCGGTGCCACCGGGGGCCGTAGCGGCGGTCGAGCCGGGAGGCCCCGACGTCGGCCAGGGTGCTCACCGTGGCCCGGACCCGGCGTCCGAGATCGGCCGACTGGCCGTCGTCCTGCGCCGTGTAGCGGACGCTGATCCGTGGCTCGCCGCGCACCACCGTGAGGGCCCAGGCCTCGACCGTGGTGCGCTCCCGCGCCGCCTCGGCAGCTGCCGGGAGCACCTGCTCGGGCGCGACCCCCGGCCTCAGGGCGCCGATGGTGAGCGTCAGGCGGTAGGAGGGCACGCAGGGCATGCTAGGTCGAGCCGCCGGGACCTCCCACGCGGCACGCCTCTGGTCCCACGACGAAGGAGCACCATGAGCACGGTCGAGCAGGTCACGGATGCCGTCACCTATCACGGGGAGGGGCCCGTGTGGTCACCCACGTGGGGTGGCCTCCGATGGGTCGACATGCTCGCAGGGGATCTGCTCACCCTGCGCGGGGGCCGGGTCGACCGGCTGCACGTGGGCTCGGTCGCCGCCTTCGTCAGGCCCCGTCGCCGCGGTGGCTACGTGGTGGGTCTCGAGCGGGGTCTCGGGCTCGCCGACGGTCCCGATGACGTGCCCGCACCCTGGCTCGAGCTGTGGGAGGAGGACTCGGTGCGCATGAACGAGGGCGGTTGCGACCCCGCGGGCGACCTCTACGCGGGCTCGATGCCCTACGACGGCACCCCCGGAGGAGCCAGCCTCTACCGGATCACCCCCGACGGTCAGGTCACCACGGTGCTGCCCGACGTGACGATCTCGAACGGGATCGACTTCTCTCCTGACGGGAGCCGTGCCTACTACAACGACACCCCGACCGGTGGTACCGACGTCTTCGACGTGGTCGACGGCGCACTCACGGGACGCCGGGTGTTCCACGCCGGGGAGACAGGCCATCCTGACGGGCTGACGGTCGACTCTGCGGGCAACGTCTGGGTCGCGCTCAACGGCGCCGGTCTGGTGCGCTGCTACTCCCCGGCAGGGGAGGTCATCGCCGAGGTCGGATTCCCGGCCCGCCTCACCACCGCCTGCACCCTGGGCGGGGAGGACCTGCGCGATCTCTACGTCACGACCTCGCGCGAGAACCTCGAGGACCCCGAGCCCGAGGCCGGCGCCCTGTTCCGGGTCCGGGTCGACGTGCCGGGGCGCCCCGTCCTGCCCTTCGGCGGCTGAGCCGGCCGGGCTGGCCTGCTCGGACGGGGCGCCCTCGTCGGTCGGTCCGTGCGCCGAGCGCTCGTCAGTGGTCGGGGTCGGCGTGCACGAGGCGGTCGGCCTTGCGGTCGGCCCAGTACTCGTCGAGCTCGCGCCGCACCACCGGGAAGAGCAGGTACAGCCCGAGGATGTTGATGAAGGCGCACAGGAACAGCATCGCGTCGGCGAGGTTCACCACGTCCCCGAGGGTCACGACCGACCCGACGGCGGTGAAGGTCACGAAGATGATCTGGAAGGCACGCTCGGTGCGCGGGGTGCGCCCGAAGATCGTCGTCCACGCCTTCTGCGTGTAGTAGGCCCAGGTGATTAGGGTCGAGAAGGCGAACAGCGCGACCGCGATCGCCAGGACCACGGGGAACCACGGCAGGACGGTCGCGAAGGCGTCCGAGGTGAGCGTCACGCCGTCACCCGGGCCAGGGCCCCCGGCGGCGACGTCGGCCCGACCGTCGATCCAGGACTGCGGCCGGGCGATGATGATGGCAAGGGCCGTCATGGTGCAGATCACGACCGTGTCGATGAAGGGCTCGAGGGTCGCGACGAAGCCTTCGGTGACCGGGCGGCGGGTCTTGACCGCGGAGTGGGCGATGGGGGCCGAGCCGATGCCGGCCTCGTTCGAGAAGGCCGCGCGCTGGAACCCGACGATGATCACGCCGACGATGCCACCGCCGACGCCCTCCGGGGCGAAGGCACCGGCGAAGATCTCGCCGAAGGCTGGGCCGATCTGGTCGAGGTTGACGATGAGGACGGTCAGGCACGCGAGGACGTAGACGACCGCCATCGAGGGGACGAGCTTGCTCGTGACCCGGGCGATCGAGGTGATGCCACCGATGATGACCACGCCCACCCCTATGGCGAGGATGATGCCGAAGATGAGCGCGGCACCGTCGCTGCCGAGCGGTCCGTCCGCGCCGCCGGTCACGTTCCGCGCCTGGGCGTACGTCTGGTTCGCCTGGAACATGTTCCCGCCGATCGCCCCGAAGAAGAAGATCGAGATCGCGAAAAGCCCGGTGAGGGCCTTGGCGGGGATCTTGCCGAACCGGGCGAAGGCCACGGGCAGGTACCGGAACGGGCCGCCGGTGACCGTGCCGTCCTCGTGCTCCTGGCGGTACTTCACCCCCAGGGTGCACTCGACGAACTTGGTGCACATGCCGAGGAGGCCGGCCATGATCATCCAGAACGTCGCCCCTGCTCCGCCGATGGTCACGGCGATCGCCACACCCGCGATGTTCCCGAGGCCGACCGTGCCGGAGACCGCCGAGGAGAGCGCCTGGAAGTGGGTCACCTCACCGGGGTCGTCCCGCTTGCCGTACCGCCCTCGGACGAGGGCCAGGGCGTGACCGAAGCCGCGGAACTGGATGCCTCGGAGCGCGATGGTGAAGAAGATCGCGGCAGCCACGAGCCAGGCGACGACGACGGGGAACGTGACGCCGCCGATCGTGATCGAGAAGAAGATGATGTTCGAGACGAAGGTGGATATCGGCTCGAAGGACGAGTTGATCGCGTCCTCGATGTTGCTGATCGTGTTGGTAGGGACTGCGGCGTGGATCGCTGGGTCCGAGTTCATCGGGACATTCCACACGTATGTGATCCACCGCACAATAGGAGGGGTGCCGTGAACCTGAGCCGCGTCGCGCGACACCCGCCGTGGGAATGTACGGTCCTCGCGTGGAGCCCACCCAGGACGCGCGACCAGGTCAGGTCCCCGGCCTCACGGTCTGCTCGCTCTGCACGGGGGAGACCCTGGCCGGGACGGACGCGGCCCCCGGGGGCCAGCTGGGTCGGTTGCGCCGCCTCGAGCGAGACGGAGTCGTGCGCCTGACCCTGGTCGAGTGCCTCGACGAGTGCGAGCGTGGAGACGTCGTGGTCGCCCGGCGGAGGCGTGCGGCCCGGGCCCGGAGCGGCCCGGTCTGGTTCGAGCGGCTCGCCGGCGACGAGGCGACGGCCGAGCTCGGGCGATGGCTCACCCGAGGCGGGCCGGGGGACGCCGCTGTCCCGACGCCGCTCGAGCAGTACCGCGTGGAGCGCGGAACCGAGCCGGCCTGAGGTGACAGGCTCTCAGGCCTCGGCGGCAGCGCGCCTCGTGCGCGTGCGGCCCTCCCGCCCCCGCTCCCGGCGACCCTCGTACAAGGTGTAGAGCACCGGGACCACCAGCAGGGTGAGGGCCGTCGAGCTGATCAGCCCGCCGATGACGACGAGGGCCAGCGGCTGGGAGATGAAGGCTCCGCCACCGGTGACCCCGAGAGCCATCGGCACCAGGGCGAAGATCGTGGCGGCGGCGGTCATCACCACGGGGCGCAGCCGCTTGCGGGCGCCCTCGGTGACCGCCTCGTGCAGGCTCCGGCCCCGCGCGCGGTACTGGTTGACGAGATCGATCAGCACGATCGCGTTCGAGACGACCACGCCCACCAGCATGAGCAGCCCGATCAGCGCCGGCACACCCAGGGGTGTGCCGGTCACGAGGAGGGCCACCAGGGCACCGGTCGAGGCGAGGGGTACCGAGACCAGCAGGATCAGCGGCTGCACCAGGCTGTTGAAGGTGGCCACCATGACGATGTACACGATGATCACGGCCAGCAGCAGGGCCAGACCCAGGTCGGCGAAGGCCTCCTCCTGGTCCGAGGCGACACCTCCGATCGTGACCTCGGCCCCGGCGGGCAGGTCGAGATCCGCGACGACCGAGGTGAGCTCGGCGGAGAGCGAACCGATGTCCTGGCCCGCGGGGGTGACGGACACGGTCGCCGAACGACCACCGTCCACGCGGGTGATGGCCGAGGGGACCTCGATCAGCTCGACGCTCGCGACCTGCGCGAGGGGCACCGGGCCCTGGGGGCCGGAGAGCGGCACGGTCTCCAGCTCGGCGACGGTCGCCGGCGCCTCTCCGAGCACCGCACGCACCGTCACCGGCCCCTCGCCCAGGTCGACCGACCCGATCGAGGACGGCGACATGAGCGAGGACACCGCACCGGCGACGGCGGTCTCGGTGAGTCCCGCGGCCGCGGCTGCGGCGCGGTCGACGGTCACGTCGACGATCCGCTGGTCGCTCGCGAGGTTGTTGGTCACGGCGAGGGCCCCGTCGACCTCGACAGCGGCGTCGGCCGTCCGCTGGGCGGCCTGGGTCAGTGCGTCGAGGTCCTCCGCGGTGACGACCAGGTCGACCGTCGAGCTGCCGAAGGCGGCGTCCGCCCCGGAGACCGTGAGTGCGGTGGCCGGGCTCGCCAGGAGGTCCTGGACGGCGACACGTACCGCGTCCTGGCCGACCACCCCGTCGACGTCCGCGGCCAGGGTGAGGGAGAAGGTGGCCTCGGGCTGGCCGCCACCACCGGTGAAGGCCGCGGTCGAGCTGTCCGAGCCGACCGTCGTCTGGACCGTGGCGACCTCGGGCATGTCGAGCAGGGAGTCCTCGACCGCGCGCGAGGCGGAGTCCTGGGCCTCGAGCGAGGTGCCCGGCTCGAACTGCTGGGTCACGGTCACGGTGTCCTGGCCGCTGTCCCCGAGCAGGTTGGTCTCCAGGCGGGGGACCAGGGCCAGCGTGCCACCCAGCATGACGACGGCGACCAGCAGGGTGAGCCCGGGGTGCCGCAGGCTCGCGGCCAGGGTGGGGACGTAGGCGCGCTGCCAGACCCCGCGGCGTTCCTTGGTCTCGGCCTCGTGCCGGCGGGCCTGGGCAGCGTCCTCGTCGGCGTCGTGCGGGGCGCGGATGAACCAGAAGGCCAGGACCGGGACGATCGTCAGGGCGACGAAGAGGGAGGCGCCCATGGCGATCGCGACCGTCATCGCGAAGGGACGGAAGAGCTCCCCGACGAACCCGCCGACGAGCCCGATCGGCACGAAGACGGCGACGGTCGCGACCGTCGAGGAGGTGATCGCCCCGCCGACCTCGCGCACCGCCCCCAGCACGGCCTCGCCCTTGGCCTCGCCGTAGGAGAGGTGCCGCTTGATGTTCTCGATGACGACGATCGAGTCGTCGACCACGCGCCCGATCGCCACGGTGAGGGCGCTCAGGGTGAGGAGGTTGAGGGTGTACCCGGTGACCTGCATGAGCGTGAAGGCCACGAGGAGGGACAGCGGGATCGAGATCGCCGAGACGAGGGTCGAGCGGAGCGAGGCGAGGAAGAGCAGGATCACCAGCACGGCGAAGACGAGGCCGAGGGCCCCCTCGGTCGCCAGGTTCTCGATCGACTCCTCGATGAACGGTGCCTGGTCGAAGACCACGGCCACCTCGACCTGCGCCGCGTCGAGGGTGGCGGAGGCCTCGTCCACCGCCGCCTGAACCTCGTGGGACACGTCGACCGTGTTGCCCTCGGGGGTCTTGGTGATGGCGACAGCCAGGGCAGGTGCACCGTCGAGCCGCGAGAGGGAGGTCCTCGCGGCCTCGCCGTCGACCACGTCGACGACCTCCCCGAGGGGGATCGTGCCCTGCTCGCCGCGCAGCGGGAGCGCGGCGAGCTCCTCGAGACTCGTCACAGGGGAGCCGACCTCGACCGAGAAGGCCTGCGACCCCTCGGTCACGGTCCCGGCGGGCAGGGTGATCCCGTGGTCGTCGAGCACGGTGAGCACGGCCTCGGGGCTCAGTCCCGCAGCGACGAGCGCGGGGAGCTCGACCGCGAGGGTGATCTCGCGCTCAGCGGCCCCGGTCACGGACACCTCTCGGACGTCGGCGACCTCCTCGAGCCGCGGGACCAGGACGTCCTGCACCGTGGTGGCGAGGGTGGCGGCATCCGTGCTGCCGGCGACGGCGAGCTGGACCACCGGGAGGTCGTCGACCGACCCGGTGACCACCTCGGGCTGGACGTCCTCCGGGAGACTGCTCGCGAGACGGTCGACCGCGGTCCGCAGCTGCTGGGCGGCGAGATCCATGTCGGTGCCGAAGTCGAAGGTGACGCTCGTCACCGAGAGGTTCGTCGAGGAGGTCGAGGCGACCTCGTCGACGCCGCGCACCCCCCGCACGGCATTCTCGAGCGGGACGCTCACCTGGTCCTCGACGACCTCGGGGGAGGAGCCGGGATACACCGCGACGACGGCGGCGGCGGGGAGCTGGACCGAGGGGATGAGCTCCTGCTTGAGCGAGCCGAGGCTCAGCACGCCGAGGATGGCGACCGCGACGGTCACGAGGGCCGTCACGGCACGGTGGCCCAGGGAGAGGCGGGCGAGGCGGTACACAGGTCCTCCGCAAGGGACGGGTCAGGTGGGGGCGACTGCGCCGTCGCGGATGCTTAGCCTAACCCGAAGTAGTTCGCGCCCGTCGCAGCGGCACCGGCTCTCCGGCTGACGGCGATAGCCTCGTGCCGTGACGGCGCACCCGAACGAGGCGGACGGCGACCGGCGACGGCACGTCGAGCAGGTGCTGGCGCACCAGGAGGACCTCGCGGACCTCCTCGTCGGCCGACGGCTCGAGCAGCTCGCCCAGAGCCGGCTGACGGCCCAGCAGCTCCGCGCCCTGGCCGTGCTCGTGCTCGACGGGGAACGGACCTCGAGCGACCTCGCGGGGGTGCTCGGGATCACGGCCGCGACGGTCTCGGGGCTCGTGGACCGGCTCGTCGCGACGGGCATGGCGGCGCGACGGGCCCACCCCGACGACGGCAGGGTCCGGCTGGTCTCGGCGACGGCCGCCGGGGCCCGGGCCGTTCGCGTCACGGTCCTGGGCCCGGACGCCTTCGAGGTCGCACTGCTCGACCGGCTCACCCTGGACGAGCTCGCGCAGCTGTCGACAGGGGTGGGGGCCGTGCTGCGCGTCATGCGTGAGCTCGGCGGCCCGCCGCCCGACCCCGGGTCGGCTCAGCTCACAGGTTGATCGTGACCTCGGCGGACTCGCGCAGCTCGGTCAGCAGAGCCCCGATCGCCTCGGACCGGGCCGTCGAGGTGAGCTGCTCCTCGAGCTGGGGGCGGACGTCGTCGAGGGGCGGGACCTCGGCCTCGCCGCCTGCGGCCTCCTGCTGCTCGACCAGGCCGTCGTAGAGCTCCTGGACCTCGGCGTCGGTGGGGGTCGTGTCCCCGACGGCGTCGTCGACGAGCTGGTCGACCTTGACCTGGGTACGCAGCTCGGAGCGCACCTCGTCCTCGCTGAGCCCCTGGGCGGCGAGGGCCTCGACCACCTCGTCGGCCGAGCCGAGGCCGTTGACCTCGGCGAGCTCGGCGAGAGTCTCGTCGACCTGGGTGTCGGTCGCCTCGAAGCCGCGGGCCTCGGCCTCCTGGATCAGCAGCTGGGTCCCGACCAGGGTGTCCGCGACCTCGAGGCGGAGCTGCTCCTGGTCGACCGGCTGGCCCGTGCTCTGGGCCTGCAGGGCGAGCTGCTGGAACTGGCCCTGGTAGGCCTCGACGAACTCGTCTCGGCTGATCTCGTGGCCGTCCACCTGGGCCACGACCTCGGGGATGCCCTCGAGGTCCGGCTCGAGCGCGTCGGTGTCGGGGGCCTCGTCCGGGGCGGCTGTCTCCTGCGAGGTGGTCTCCCCAGGGTCGCCCTCGTCGGTGGCGCTGCAGCCGGCGACCGCCAGCAGCGTGATCGCGAGGCCGGCGCCGAGCCTGGTGGTCCTGGTCATGGTGCTTCTCCCTCGCTCAGGCGAAAGCGCGCCAACTTAGCACGGAGGCCTGGGCGTCCCACCGTGGGCCCTGGCTGCCCGCGCCCCCCTGGGACCCTCGTGCCGCTGGAGGGGCGCTGGGCGTGGGACCGTAGGGCCCATGAGCGCGGACTCCTCGCAGCTGTTCCCCGGCAAGCAGTTCATCAGCACCATCCTCGAGGCTCTCGAGACCAAGACGGCGATGTCCGGGAGCTTGGCTCGGCGCTACCTCCAGCGTGCCGCCATGGCCGGCATCATCATCGGCCTGCTCTACGTCACGCACTACGCCGTGGTCGCCGCCTTCGACGCCGTCCCCGCGGGGGACGCCACCCTCGAGCCGCTGGGACGGCTCGTGGGGGCAGCGGTCTTCGGCTCGGCGCTGGTCTTCATCTACTACACGAAGTCCGAGCTGCTGACCTCGAACATGATGGTCGTCTCGATCGGGGCGTACTACCGCCGGACCGGCTGGGCCAAGGCCCTGCGGCTGCTGGGGCTGTGCTTCCTGGGGAACGCGCTCGGCGGGCTCCTGGTCGCAGCCCTGGTCCGCTTCAGCACCCTGGTCGCCGGGGCGCCGCTCGCGCAGATGGAGTCCTCGGTCGAGCACAAGCTCGAGTTCATCACGGCGGGTGCCACGGGCTGGAGCGACCTGATGGTCCGTGCGATCCTGTGCAACTTCATGATCAACGTCGCGATGCTGCTGGTCTACAACGGTCTGATCAAGGACGACCTCACCAAGAGCCTGGTGATGGTGATCTCGGTGTTCATCTTCGCCTTCCTGGGGCTCGAGCACTCGGTGGCCAACACGGTCCTGTTCACGATCGTGGGCCTCCAGAGCGGGATCGACCCAGGGCTGGCAGCGGCGAACGTCGGGATCGCCCTGGTGGGGAACTTCATCGGCGGCGGCCTGCTCATCGGCCTCTACTACGCCTACGCGAACGACGACGCCCGGTACCTGCGCGCGCGGGCCGACGCCGAGTGAGGCCCCGGCCCGCCCCGGCGGGTCGGCGTGCCGGGCCCCGGCCGAGCCCCCGGTGACCGGTGGTTCGGCCGGAGCGGCTCGGGCGGACCGGCTCAGGCGAGCGGGATGAGTCCCGCGGTCAGCGGGTGGGGGGTGCCGAACCGGTGCGCCGTGATGCTCACGGCCTGCTCCCGGAGGAAGGGCAGCAGCTCGACGCGACCGGCCTCCGTGACGGGGTGGTCCCAGACCGCGACGTCGGGCCGTCCGCCGAGGGCCGTGGTCAGCCCGCCGGCCTGGCCGCCGACCAGGCGCACCCGGCCGCCGTCCAGGCGCCCCACGCGTGCGGTCCACGCCGCCTCGTCCTCGACGTGGCTCGGCACCCCGGCGGCCGCGACCGAGGTGCGGACGACCTCGGGGAGCGGCGCCTCGCTCGACACCACGACACGGGCCCCGACGAGCAGCCCGGCCGCGACGACGCGTACCAGGTCGGCCACCGTCCCGGGGGCCGCCAGCCGGACGTGGACCGGGTCGGGCACCGGGAGGTGCCGCAGGATGTTCTGCTCGCACCCCAGGGCCGTCGGGTCCTGCGGCGCGAGATCGGTGGTCCACGCCGCGGCGTCGCTGCTCACCGCCCGCTCGAGCCGCAGGGCCTCGTCGGCGGTCAGGGCCGACCGCGCCGCGGCGAGGACCCCCACGACGGCGGGGTGGCGCGGTGGGACGCCGTGGTGGGCGGGTGCCGAGGTCCACGAGCCGAGGCCGAAGAGGTAGGAGGGCCCACCGGCCTTGGTCCCGGGGCCGACGGCCGAGCGCTTCCAGCCACCGAAGGGCTGGCGCTGCACGATCGCCCCGGTGATGCCTCGGTTGACGTACAGGTTGCCGGCCTGGATCGTCTCGAGCCAGGTCGCGATCTCGGTGCGGTCCAGGGAGTGCAGGCCCGCCGTCAGGCCGTAGTCCACGTCGTTCGCGATCGCGACGGCCTCCTCGAGGGTCGCGGCCGTCATGACGCCGAGGACGGGGCCGAAGTACTCGGTCCGGTGCGTCCGGGAGCCTGGGACCACCCCGGTGCGGATCCCGGGGCTCCACAGCCGGTCCGTGTCGTCGAGCCGTCGTGGTTCGAGGGCCCAGCGCTCCCCGGGGTCGAGCTCGGTCAGGCCTGAGAGCAGCTTGCCCGAGGCAGCGGTGATCACGGGGCCCATCTGGGTCCGGGGGTCGTCCGGGTACCCGACGACCAAGGACGACGCGGCGTCGACGAGCTGGTCGCGGAACCGGCGGGAGGTCGCGACCGATCCGACCAGGACGACCAGCGACGCAGCCGAGCACTTCTGGCCGGCGTGGCCGAAGGCGGACTGGACGACGTCCTTGACCGCCAGGTCCAGGTCGGCGCTCGGGGTCACGATCAGCGTGTTCTTCCCGCTGGTCTCGGCCAGGAGCGGGAGGTCCGGCCGGAAGGAGCGGAACAGCTCGGCGGTCTCGTAGGCCCCGGTGAGCACGACCCGGTCGATCGCCGGGTGGGCGACGAGCGACGCGCCGAGGGTCCCTTCGTCCACCTGCACCAGGCGCAGGGCCTCCCGGGGGACCCCCGCCTCCCAGAGGATCTCCGCGAGCACCGCCCCGCACCGCTCGGCCTCCCCGGCCGGCTTGAGGACCACCGCGGACCCGGCGGCGAGGCTCGCCAGGGTCGAGCCGGCGGGGATCGCGACCGGGAAGTTCCACGGCGGGGTCACGAGGGTCAGGGCAGCGGGGACGAACCTCGCGCCGTCGACCTGCTCGAGACCACGGGCGAGCTCTGCGTAGTAGTAGGCGAAGTCGATCGCCTCGGAGACCTCCGGGTCGCCCTGGTCGACGGTCTTGCCGGTCTCGGCCGCCATGACCTCGAGCAGCCGGGGACGGTGGGCCTCGAGAGCCTGGCCCGCGCGGTGCAGGATCGCGGCACGCTCGGCAGCTGGGCGGGAGCCCCACGCCCTGCCCGCCTCCTGCGTCCCGCGCACGGTCTCGTCCAGCAGGGCGGGATCGGAGATCCGGGCCCCGTCGATCGTCGCGATGCCCAGGGTCGAGGTCGGTACCCGCTCGAGGAGGGCCCGGACCCACGTGCGGTTCTGGGCCACCGAGGGATCGGTGTCCGGCGTGTTGACGAAGGCTCCGGGGGAGGGGACCGGGGAGGCGGCATAGCGGTCGCCGACCCGGTGCGCCGGGGGGACCGAGCCGTCGAGGGCGGCGAGGGAGGCGAGGAAGCGGTCGCGCTCCCGGGCGAAGAGGCCTGGGTCACGGTCCAGGTCGAAGACGGCCGACATGAAGTTCTCGGTCGAGGCGCCCTCCTCGAGCCGCCGGATCAGGTACGCGATCGCGACGTCGAACTCGGCCGGGGCGACCACGGGGGTGTAGAGCAGCAGCCCGCCGACCTCCTGACGGACGGCCTCGGCCTGACCCTGTGCCATGCCCAGCAGCATCTCGAACTCGATGCCGTCCCGGACCCCGCGCCGCCCGGCCAGCAACCACGCGTAGGCGACGTCGAAGAGGTTGTGCCCCGCGACGCCGAGCCGCACGTTCGCGACACGCTCGGGGGTCAGCGCCCAGTCCAGGACGCGCTTGTAGTTGACGTCCGTCTCGAGCTTGGAGTGCCAGGTGGCGAGCGGCCACCCGTGCACCGTGGCCTCGACCTGCTCCATGGGAAGGTTCGCGCCCTTGACCAGCCGGACCTTGACCCCGGAGCCGCCCCTGGCCCGTCGTGCCGCTGCCCAGCCCTGGAGGTGGATCATCGCTGCGAGGGCGTCGGGCAGGTAGGCCTGCAGCACGATGCCGGCCTCGAGGTCGAGCAGGGCCTGCCGGTCCAGCAGCCGGGTGAACACGGCGACCGTGAGGTCGAGGTCCTTGTACTCCTCCATGTCGAGGTTGATGAACTTCGGCGTGGGTGAGGCCGCAGCGCGCTCGAACAGCGGGGTGAGGTGCTCGACGATCTCCTCGACGGACTCCTCGAAGGCCCAGGCCGCGTGCGGGGCGACGGTCGAGGACACCTTGATCGAGACGTAGTCGACGTCCTGGCGGGCCAGCAGACGTTCGGTGCCCGCGAGCCGACGGGCGGCCTCGCGCCGACCCAGGACGGCCTCGCCGAGCAGGTTGATGTTGAGGCGCACGTCCTCGCGACGGACGTGCGCGATGGCAGGCCCCAGTCGCCGGTCGCTCGCGTCGATGATGAGGTGCCCGACCATGCGCCGGAGGACCTTGCGTGCCACCGGGACGACGACGTCGGGCAGCACGGGCGCCACCGTGCCGCCCAGCCGCAGGGCGGCCCGCAGCGGCCACGGCAGGAACGCCGGTGCTGCGCGGGAGAGGTCGCGCAGGGTCCCCGCGGCGACGCGCTCGTCCTCGGGGCGGATCACCCCGTCGACGAAGCCCACGACGAAGGGCAGGCCGCGCGGGTCTTTGAGGGCAGCGGCCAGGTGCGCCGCCGACGGGTCCACGGGGTGCTGGGCCGCCTCGCGTAGCCAGCGCTGCACCAGGGCGACGGCCTCCTCGGCGAGGGCCGGGTCGACGGCGTCGACCCCCGCGGAGGTGCTCGGCGGGACGGGTGCGGCCGGGGGCTGCGTCATGGGACTCCTCGCTGTCACGGACGGCGCCCGGGCACGGGCCCCGTCGTGCGTCAGTATCGGTATCGGCGAGAGGTGATGAAAAGCGAAGGAAACAGTTCTATATTCGTCACCTCAGCTGATGATTCCTGGAGGTGAGCCGTGCTGGACCTGCGTCGTCTGCTCATCCTGCGGGAGGTCTCGATCCGCGGCACCCTGGCCGCTGTCGCCGAGTCGATGAGCTACAGCCCCTCGGCGGTCTCCCAGCAGCTGAGCCTGCTCGAGAAGGAGACCGGGCTCGAGCTGCTGCGCAAGGCAGGTCGGGGCGTCCGGCTCACCCCCCAGGCCGAGGTGCTCGTCGCAGCCGCCGGCGAGCTGCTGGACGTGCTCGAGCGGACAGAGGCCGAGGTCCAGGCCTCCCACAGCGAGGTCCGGGGACGCGTCCGGGTCGCGGTCTTCCAGTCGGCGGCCCTCGCCCTCATGCCCACGGCCCTGCGCGAGATGGGGCGTCTCCATCCGCAGGTGCGGGTGGAGATGGTCCAGCGGGAGCCCGAGCAGGCCCTCCACGAGACCTGGGCCCGAGGCTTCGACCTCGTCGTCGCCGAGGAGTACCCGGCGCACGCGGCACCGTGGTGGCCCGGCCTCGACCGGCGCGACCTGACCCAGGACGCCATCCGACTCGCCCTGCCGCCCCGCGCCGACGCCCCCTGGCCCGCGTCCGAGCTGGCGAGCTGCAGAGACCTGCCGTGGGCGATGGAGCCTGCTGGTGCGGCCTCGCGGCACTTCGCCGAGCAGACCTGCCGGTCCGCAGGCTTCGAGCCCGACGTCCGCTACGAGACGGCCGACCTCCAGGCGCAGATCCGGCTGGTGGAGTCCGGCAACGCGGTGGCCCTGCTGCCCGACCTCGTCTGGCGCGACCGGACCACCACCTGCCGCCTGGTCGACCTGGCGGGCGCCCCCCGCCGGACCGTCTTCACCGCGCAGCGGACCTCCGGCCTCGGAAGTCCGGCTCTGGACGCGCTGCGACGCATCCTCGACGAGGTCGCGTCGGCCTGACCGCACGTGCCGGACGTGGCCTCAGCCTCCGTACTCCCAGTGCCACGGCTCGGCCGGGCCGCTGCCCCCGGCCTTCATGCAGTCCGGGTGGAACCAGCCGAACTCGTGCGCGTGGGCCTCCATCCACCGGAACGACGGGCTGCTGAAGTCTCCCACCGAGCCGAAGCCGCCGAGGTCCACGGCGATCCCTCGACCGTGGTTCGAGGTCCCCGGGGTCGCCGCGAGCCATCCCCGCGCCGCCTTGACGACCACCTGCTGCTCGACGCTGCGGTAGGAGCTGACGACGTCGAGGTCGCGACCGAGCTCGGCCCGGTAGGCGGTGTTGAGCAGGTCGAGCGCGGCAGCGGCGTCGCAGCGCAGCAGGGCGTCCGGGGCGACCTCCGGGCTGCACAGCAGCTCGAGCGGGATCTCGCCGTTGGGCCATAGGTCCCCCGAGCTGGCCGTCGGGCCGGGGGGCACGGGGGCGAAGACCGTCGGCTCGAGGACGGTCGACGTGACGGCGGCCGCCGCGGTGCTCGCGGCCGCGAGCCCTGCCTCGAGCTCGGACAGCGCGGCCTCCGTCGCCTGGAGGTCTGCCGTGGCCGTCGGCCGCGCGGCCAGGTCCTCCTCGACCGACAAGGCGAAGACGACGGCGGCAGCGGCCCGCACCGACGCGGTCGAGTCGTCCGGGCGTGGCGCGTCCTCGTCGTCCAGCAGGGCCATCGAGCGAGGGGCGACCCGGGACAGGACGTCGACCGCGGCCTGGAGCCGGTCGCTCACCGGGTCCTGGGCGGTCGCGCCGACATCTCTCGGGTGGGCGGTCGTCGTCGACCGGGCGGCCGTCAGCACGGCGGCCGAGGCCATGGCGGCCTCGGCGAGGGCGACAGCCTCGGCACGCTCGAGCCGCAGGTACGCAGAGCCCTGGGCCGAGAGGCGTGCCGCCGCCACCCGTGGGGACCGTTCGGTCGCCTTGCCCTCTCCGTGGCCCGGACCGTTGACGACCACGTCCGGCGCTCCGTCGACCGGTCCTCCCGGCGCAGAGCCTGCGAGAAGCACGAGGGCGCCGAGGACTGCGGAGCCCGCGAGCACCGCCGTCCCGCGTCGACCTCGTGGTGTCTCGACGAGATGGCGAGGGGCTGGCGGCTCGGCGCGGTGACGCGGCGATCGAGGGCCCGCTGCTCGGTGCAGCTCACGTCGGGCGGATCGCGACGGAGGTGCCATGGGCTGCCCTTCGGGCCGGACCTTGCGGTGCACGCGGGGACTGGGCGCCGACGCGCGCGTCCTCGTCGACGGCCCCTCTACAGTGACAACCGGACGGCGTTTCGGCAAGGGCTCGGCGACGCGCACCGCCCCGAGGAGGTGGCGCCCGCGTGACCTTCAGAACACCAGCACCCGGGTGCCGATCGGCGCGTCCCACACGTCCCAGATCCAGTTGATGGCCTCGTTCGCCATCCGCACGCAGCCGTGGGACGCGGGCCACGGCGGGATCTCGTCCGAGCCGTGCACCGCCCAGCCCCCGTGGAAGTACTTCGGCCGATACATCGAGCCCAGGCCGAGTGTCGACTCGTGCACGGCATCGACCTGGCGCACCACCGCGAAGTCCCCGGTCGGGGTGTCGGCGCGCTGCGTCCGACCGAGGGCCCGATACGTCTCACCGTTGCCGGAGGACACGTTGAAGGTCCGCGTGAGGATGCCGTCCTCGACCGCGAGCACGAGCTGGCGCTCGAGGTCGACCTCGAGGACCCGACCGCTCACCGTACGTGGTGTCGGTCGGAGCCCGGCGTCGAGGGCTTCCTGCGTCGCGGGCCCGACCAGGCCGTCCCGGGTCGTGCCGGCGGCCTTCTGCAGCGCCCAGACGGCCTGCTCGGTCGCGGCGCCGAACGTGCCGTCGGCGGAGGGCAGGAAGTAGTCGAGCTCGATCAGGCGCTCCTGCAGCTCGCGCACCGCGTCCCCCTCGTCGCCCCGGCGCAGCGTCGTGGGTTCCGCAGGAGGCTCCGGGCTCGACGTGGGGCCGGGGGTCGGCACTGAGATCGGCGTCGGTTCGGGAGTCGCCGCGGGCACGGCGCCCGCCCCGGCGTCCTCGGGCGGCGCGGGCGCGGCCTCGATCGGTGCGGCCCGACGATCCGCCGAGCTCGTCTCGGCGGATGATCCCGTCGAGCAGGCGGACATCAGGCCTCCGATCAGCGCGGTCACCGTCACCCCGGAGAGGACCAAGCGGGTGAGGCCCTGGGCGCTGAGCCGTACGGCATGGACATCAGGTGCGGACATGGTGGTTCCCCCTCGTCGGGAGGTCTGACGACCCCCACATCAAGGAAGACGCCTGTCAGGCACGAAGTGTTGGGTGCGACCTGGTCTCGGATCCGATGTCGGGGAACCTCGGGTCGGGACGGACTCGCCGATCGCCTGGGCAGCGCAAGGCGTAGGACTGCGCATCCCAGACGACGCGGCCGTCAGCGTCCCGCACGACGGGCGGGTCCAGTGTCCCCAGGAACCCGCGAGCTGCGGACTCGTCGTCGGTTGTGTCGTCGAAGGGCAGGGTGGCCCGCAGATGGGCATGCTGGCGAAGAACGGTGGGAGAGACCTCGGTGCTCATGTGCCTCAGTCAGCCGAACGGCGGCTCGGTCCGCCTCACCCGAGGCGGATGAGAGGTGCACCGACCGTTGCGAGATCGGGTCTGGGTGGCGACCCCGGGCGAGGGCCGCCGACCCTGTCAGGGTCAGCGGGCGTGTCGGTCCGCGACGAGCAGGGACCCCTTGCTGCGCTTCCCTCTCCAATGTGAAAGCCCCAGGTCGTTGACCTGGGGCTTTGCTGGTGGGCGATACTGGGATCGAACCAGTGACCTCTTCCGTGTCAGGGACGCGAAGGGTGTCCGGGACGGGCCGCTCGCGAGCGCTTGGCCTGGTCAAGACGACGCGCGGTCGCCGACGACTGGTGGCGGACGTAGGCGAATGCCGCGACGTTGCTACACCGGTTGCTACACGGCGCTCCTCAGTACGTCCAAACGCTGCGCCGTCATGTGATGTCACGCACGCTCATGCCGATGAGCGAGCGAGGATTGGGCCCGGTGGGCGGCTCGGCGGGGCCCAGGTTCGGTGCGTCGACTGAGAGGCTTCTGCCGTGACTCCCGGCTCCCACGTCTACCGCGTGACGCAGTACGACCCTCGTGATCGCGATACCGAGGGCGTGTACCACGGCGCCTTGGATTCGGTCAGCGATCGTGGCCCAGTCGAGCGCGCCTACCTTGAGGCCGCCCGGAGCTTCATGGAGGAGTGCGGCGTCACTGAGCTGACCGTTCGAGATCCCGAGTCGCACCTGGAGGCCGACCCCGACCGTGAGCCGCTCGCCGCCGCCCATCCCCTCGCACGGATTCTCGGGACCGGCCTGGAGCGATGGGTGGACGGCGCGGCCCTCTCAGCCGCCGACGCCATAGAGGTCGTGCGGTGGATGCACCGCGGGGATGTCTGGTGCCGTCTGGAGCATTTCTCTGGCTTCGCAATCCACGTCGGCTACGACCTCTACATGTACATCGTCGCCAGCAAGCCGTGCCCCAAGTCGGTCGAAGCCGCGTCAGCGCTCGGCGTGTTCCCAGAACCGATGAGCAGTTCTCCTTACGAGCGTGACCTCGACGACATGGACCACAGCGCACGAGTGGTGGATGCGTCGTTCTGGGCCGACGTGGACGCGTTGGCGGCTGCGCGCGGTGCGGTCGCCATCATCGAGCACGCCGCATGGCCGCGGCGCTGGACCATGACCGCCGGAGGGACTCACCCGACCACGCGAGCCGGCTCTTACGTCGCCGTCTGGCCGCAGTGGCCGGAGCGCCTCACCGGGCTGACCCTCGCTGCGATTCCCCGTGTGGTCTACCGCCTCACCGGTCGAAGCAGCTACAGGTGGGGTGTTCATGCCGACGTCCAGGTCGCCGACGGTCTCGTGTGGCGCGGCCGTCCCGCGCCCCCGGACCTCTACGACGAAATGCCCGCACTGCGAGGGGTCACGCCTGAGCCCAATGGCACGGTCACTGCGCGATGGCACGCCTGGTTCGTCGAGCCGTGAGCTCACAGCCTGCGCAGCATCAAGTGCCTGCTGTACGGCCTCGCTGCTGACTCCGCACGCTCATGCCGCGGCCCGCGCGCCGCGATCGGGGTGCCTTCTCATCTCCTGCTCCGGCACAATCGTCGGCGTGCGACTTCCCGAAATCGTCGGCCGTGCCGACGCCGTGGGCGGCGAGGTACGCATGCGGGTCACGCTGCCGGCGCCTGTGGAGCAGGCATGGCTCGCACTCACAGACAGCCAGCGCACTGTGAGCTGGCTGGGACGACTCGACACCGTCGCGATCGCCGAGGGTGGTCGCTTCGACCTGTGGCATGACAAGACCGTCCGGTCCCGGCACACCGTGACGAAGTGGCACTCCGGACACCTGCTGTCTCTGACGTGGGACTTTCCGGAGGAACGGACGAGCCGCGTCACGTTCACTCTCGCCGAGGAGAGCCCTTCCACCTCAAGGTTGACCTTGCATCACGAGGATCTGGAGGACGCCGTCTCCTACGCCGCTGGCTGGCACCGTCACCTCCAGTACCTCCACGGGCACCTGCGGGGTGACGACCTCCCGATCGACGACTTCTGGTCCGGTTACGACGACCTCGTCGAGCTTTACGCATCCAGCGCGCCGACATCGGAGCCCTGAGCGCCACGAGAACGTTGCTCGGCTTCATCCCGCTCATGCCGCTGCGAGGCAAATGCAGCCGCAGATGGCTCTCGCTACGGACTGCCCGGCTCAACAGCCTCAGCGCTGTGGATGATGCGGGCCCCAGGCGGCCCGCCCGCTTCTTCGAGCCGCCAGATGAGCTCACCGGTTCGGCGCTGCAACTCGACCCACTCCGCTTCCGGATGGGACGCCCCGCCGTCCTCGTCGCGATGCCGAGCGAAGGCTGTCAGGTACGCCGTCAGGCCGGCGGTCAGCAGCATCAACTC
This sequence comes from Actinotalea soli, assembly GCF_017565425.1. Classification (GTDB taxonomy): domain Bacteria; phylum Actinomycetota; class Actinomycetes; order Actinomycetales; family Cellulomonadaceae; genus Actinotalea; species Actinotalea soli. Next base: position 345,458 of record NZ_JAGEMK010000001.1, on the reverse strand, counting down.
GCCGCGGGTGACCGTGATGGTGGCTTCGTCCGAGGGCTCCATCATCTGAGCGTACGGGCGCGTCACGGGGGTGTCCGGCGCGCGCGCTCATGCCGCACCCGACTCGGGCCGGATGTGCGCTCGGGCCCGGGAGGCCGACAGGATGCGTGCGTGAGCACCCCTGGCCGCCTGCACCACCTCGAGCTGTGGATGGACGATGCGACTTCGACCGATGGACCTTGGCCTTGGCTGCTGCAGCGGCTGGGTTACCGCCTGGCCAGCAGTTGGGAGACCGGCCGCAGTTGGACGCTCGAGGACGCCTACGTCGCGCTGGAGTCCGGCTCGGCTCACGTGCGAGGACCGCAGAACCGGTTGCGCAGCGGCCTCAACCACGTGGCGTTCTGGGCGGGCTCGCGCGCCGACCTCGACGCCCTGGTCGCCGACGCCGTGGAGCACGGCTGGACCCTGATGTTCGCGGACCAGCATCCGCACGCTGGCGGGCCGGACACCTACGCCGCTTACCTCGAAGACGCAGCAGGGTTCGAGGTGGAGCTGGTTGCCGAGTCGCCCGACGACACCGCGTAGCAGCGCACGGTAGCCGCTGGCCGGCGCGCCCCTCACACGTCGCGTTCAGGCAAGGCCCGCCCGGGTCCACGCCAAAGACAAGATCAAGAGTAGGGACACTTCTGGCACTCTTCGTAGCCGGACGTCCGCGGACGGTCGCCATGCAGACGCCGCTACCGATCCTCCCCGTGCTGGCAGCCATCGACGGGTCCGTCCTCGCTGCGCCTCTCGCCACGCTGCGAGTTCCGTGGCCCGACGACCGAGCAGAAGTTCGAGGTGCTCGCCGGCGCGTAGCCGTTCCCGCGACGCGAGACCACGCGTGCTCGGCACGTTGCTCCGGCGGGCAGGTTTGCGGGAAGGCGTCATCGGTCCAGACGTCGACGCACGGCGGCAAACCACGGCCGTCATCGGGCATGGTGCGGACACAGGCCGATGACGCGGACGTCGTCATCGGCCGCCAGAGCCGTGGCTCCGATGACGCGAGAGCAATCACCGATGACGGCCGTCCGATGGTGTCCGCCGTATTGCGACAGCGGTTGGCCGTCATCGCTCCGGCTATTGGTCCTGGGGAGGGTGGGGTCCTCATCTAGGAGGAGCCATGACCAGAGACCCGTACCCGTCTTTCGACCGCCGTACGAGCCGCACCGCTGGGAGGGCGGCGGAGCCCCCGCGGATCCTGCTCTCCGTCGAGGAGACCGGCTACCTATTGGGAATCGGCCGGACCCGCGTCTACGAGCTGATGAAGAGCGGGGCGCTCGAGTCGGTTCACGTCGGCCGACTCCGAAAGATCCCGGCCGAAGCGCTCAGGGACTTCGTCGAGCGCTGCCGCTCGTACGTCTCCACGAGCGTGTAACCGGCGGGGTCCACAACCAGCGTCGGTCCCGTTGTCCACAGAGAGCCGCCGCCATCGTGGCTTCGGCGCGGTCGGGCGAGCTTGGATGGGCGCACTTCCAGCGAGGTGGTCGAGGTGGCGAAGAGGGCGAACTCGGAGGGCTCGATCTACCGTCGCGCGAGCGACGGCAGGTACGCCGCGGCCGTCACATGGCGCGACCCCGAGACTGGGCGGACCCGCCGCAAGACGTACTACGGGTCCACCCGCGCAGAGGTACGCACGAAGCTCGCCGCAGCCGTCGAGCGACGTGACAGCGGGATGCCCGTCACTGACGCCTCGATGACGGTCGGCGACTGGGCCATGACCTGGCTGGAGACGACTCTGCGCGCCAGTCCGCGGAAGGCCACCACCAAGGAGCTGTACCGCCGCCTCGTGCTGACCTGCCTGCTGCCCACCCGGCTCGCACGACGCCGGCTCGACCAGCTGCGCCCGTCCCACGTCGACGAGTTCATCATCGAGCTCAGCTCCTCTCGGAGCCGGCATCGGAGGACGGAAGACGCACAGGCTCCGCTCCTCGCTCCGGCCACCGTCCAACGGGTGTTCTACGTGACGCGCCTGGTTCTGAACGGCGCCGTGCGCGAAGGGCTTCTAGGTCGGAACCCCGCCCTGGTCGTCAGGCCACCGAGGGCTCGTAGGCACGCCGCACGGTTCCTGAGCGCAACGGAGATGGAGGCCTTCCTCGAGGCCGCACGCCCTACCCGGGCCTACCCGCTGCTTGCCTTCATCGCTGCCACCGGCGTGCGGAAAGGGGAGGCGCTGGCCCTGAGGTGGAGCGACGTCGACCTCGACGGGCGACAAGTCTTAATCCGCGCGACCCTCGCACGCGTCGACGGCACCTTGGTCGCCAGCGAGCCGAAGACGGCCAGCTCCCGTCGGACGCTGCCCCTGTCGCCGCCCGTGGTGGAGCTGCTGCGCAGGTTGGCGACGGCGCAGGAGGCTGAGCGCGCCCACGCTGGCAACCTCTGGGTCGAGACGGGCTTCGTCTTCACCACGGAGACCGGCGGCCCGATCGATCCGCGCAACGTCCTGCGCGCGGCGAAGGTGGCGGCGGCAAAGGCCGGACTCGACGGCGTGACGGTGCACACGCTTCGGCACTCGGCGGCGACCGTGATGCTCGAGGCCGGCGTGCACCTCAAGGCCGTCTCGGAGATCCTCGGCCACGCGGACATCCGGGTGACTGCTGACGTGTACGGCCACGTGAGCACCGAGGTCACCCGGGCGGCGATGGAATCCCTCGGCGACCGGATGCTGGCGAGCGACTGACCAACTGATGTGCTGTGCCGTTCCGCACCGCTGGGACGTTGCTACACCCGTTGCTACACCTCGTCCTACGACAGCCGAAAGGCCGCCCCGGACGATGTCCGGAACGGCCTCTGACCTGCGGTGATGCTGGTGGGCGATACTGGGATCGAACCAGTGACCTCTTCCGTGTCAGGGAAGCGCGCTACCGCTGCGCCAATCGCCCGTGCCGTGCTCAGGGTGGTGATGCGAGGTGGAGACGGGATTCGAACCCGTGTGGACGGCTTTGCAGGCCGCTGCCTCGCCTCTCGGCCACTCCACCGCAAGGCTCAAGCCCACGTCCGGTGCTGACCGTCACGGGTCTTCGCCTTCGAGCGGACGACGGGATTCGAACCCGCGACCCTCACCTTGGCAAGGTGATGCTCTACCACTGAGCCACGTCCGCGCGACACGTTCCGGGTGACCCCGGCGCCGTGCGCGTCCCAGACTCTAACCGAACGCCGGGACGGTCGTCCAACTGGCCCCGCGGCGCGGGTCCTGCGGGGCCTGACGGCAGACGCGCAGGCCACCGCTACCGTGGCCCGGTGTCCAGCGAGAGCAGCAGCGCGTCGCGTGTCCGGGGGACCGTGACGGGCCCCGGCGCGGCCGGGGGCGCTGCGTGGTTCGCCGGGATCGAGGCCCGAGACCCGGTCGAGTGCATCGACCTGCGTCGGGAGGCGCACCGCCTGGATGGCGGTGGGTTCTGGGCCGTGGTCGGTGACTTCGACGGGACCGTGCGTGCGTGGCGTTTCGCCCAAGTGGTCCGCGGGCCCTCCGTTCCGCCAGGACGTCCCCGCCCGTGGAGCGGTCCGCCGATCGGTGGCTGGCGGAGCTCGATCGGTCGCGAGGAGTACTGCGCCGCGGTCGCGACGATCCGGGAGCGGATCCGGGCGGGCGAGGTCTACCAGGTCAACCTCTGCCGGGTCCTCGAGGCCGAACTGCCCGCCGTCGCCGGGGCCGAACCCGATGCCCAGGCGCTCGCCGCCGTGCTGGCCGCGGGGAACCCTGCGCCGTGGTCCGGGGGAGTGCACGTCCCCGAGGGCGGCGACCTGGCGAGGACGTGGGTCGTGACGGCGTCCCCCGAGCTCTTCCTGCGTCTCGAGGCCGGCGTGGTGACCTCGGGCCCGATCAAGGGCACCGCGCCCACCGCGGCAGGGCTCACGGACAAGGACCGCGCCGAGAACGTGATGATCGCGGACATGGTGCGCAACGACCTGCAACGGGTCTCGCGGCCTGGCTCGGTCGAGGTGACCGCCCTGCTGGCCCTCGAGCAGCACCCTGGTCTGGTCCACCTCGTCACGACGGTGCAGGGAGATCTGCTCGACGGCCGGGCCGACTGGGCCGCGATCCTCGACGCGAGCTACCCGCCCGCGTCGGTCTCCGGGGCCCCGAAGGCTGCCGCGCTCGGGGTGATCTCCGAGCTCGAGCCGGTGGCCCGCGGGCCCTACTGCGGTGCGGTCGGCTGGATCGACGCGGACGAGGGACGGGCCGAGCTGGCCGTGGGGATCCGCACCTTCTGGTGGACGCCGGAGTCCGGAGGGCTGCTCCGGTTCGGCACCGGGGCGGGGATCACCTGGGGCAGCGACCCCGCAGGCGAGTGGGCCGAGACCGAGCTCAAGGCCCGCCACCTCGTGGGACTGGCGAGCCGCGGTGGTGCGCCGTCCGGGTGACGGGCAGGATCGAGAGCACGGCCCGCGCACGGGTCGGCGAGGAGAGGTGGGGTCATGCAGGACGTGCTGGTGTGGGTGGACGGCAGGCTGCGCGGGAGCGGGGACGAGGCGATCAGCGCCGTCGACCACGGGATCACCGTGGGCGACGGGATCTTCGAGACCTGTGGCGTGGTGGACGGCACGGCCTTCGCGCTGACCCGGCACCTGGAGCGACTGGTCCGCTCGGCGCACGGGCTGGGGCTGGCGACCCCTGACGTCGACCTCGTCCGTGCGGGGGTGGCCCAGGTGCTCACCGCGGCCCCCGACGCGGCGCGGCTGCGCATCACCGTGACCGCGGGGCGCGGTCCGCTCGGCTCGGCGCGCGGCGACGGACCCCAGACGGTCGTGGTCGCCGCTGGGCCCGGCTCGCGACCGACCGCCGGGCGGGTCGCGCGCGTGCCGTGGACCAGGAACGAGCGCTCGGCCGTCGCGGGCCTCAAGACGACGTCCTACGCGGAGAACGTGGTGGCCCTCGCCGCGGCGGTCCGGGCGGGGGCCGACGAGGCGCTGCTCGCGAACACCGCGGGGGAGCTGTGCGAGGGCACCGGCAGCAACGTGTTCGTCGAGACCGGGGGCGAGGTGCTGACCCCGGCCCTCACGAGCGGGTGCCTCGCCGGGATCACCCGTGCCCTGGTCCTGGAGTGGGGGAGGGAGGCCGGCCTGCCCGTGCGCGAGGCGGAGCCGGGGGAGCTGCCCTACACGGTCCTCGACGAGGTGGTCGCCGGCTCGGCGCACCTGGCGCTGTCCGGGTCGGTCCGCACCGCGGTGCCGGTCGTGGCCGTCGACGGCCACGAGGTGTCGCCGGGACCGCTGTCCGAGCAGCTGTGCGCCGTGTACGCCGATCGCGCGGCGCGGGACCTCGACCCCTGAGGGGCGGGCGCCTCAGGCGTCCAGCAGGCTCACGATGAGCGCGGAGATCTCGTCCTCCATGCGGGCGCTCTCGTTGCCGAAGGGGACCACCGAGACGGTCGCGTTGAGGAACCTGACGAAGGACTCGGCCGGGCCGGCGAGCAGGGCGTCGCCCTCGACCCCGCTGAGCGCCACCAAGAGGTAGGAGGGGTCCTCGTCTCGCCAGATCCGGACGTCACCCGTGCCCGCGGGGGCCGAGGAGTCGGAGAGGAGGCCGTGGGCGATGAGCTCGCGGCCGATGAGCCACGTCGAGGTCGAGTGGGCCCCCGTGAAGGCGATGCGCACGGTGTACGGGTCGCTCGCCTCGAAGCTCAGCTCTGCGCTGATCGGCAGGACGCTCGCGTCGGAGAGAACCAGATGCATGGGAACGACCTCGCAGGCGTCCCGAACAGGTCCGGTCATCATCACCCCTCTCTCCAATGTCGTCCGCGGTCCGGTGACAGCCTCCACATGGTGCTCGCTCGACCCCTCCGAGCGCCAGGTTTCGGCAAACGGCTGTGGATTCGGTAGCATCCTCACCACGTCGTGCGAGCGAGTCCTCTCGCCAGCACTACGGGCGATTGGCTCAGTGGTAGAGCGCCTCGTTCACACCGAGGAGGTCACTGGTTCGAACCCAGTATCGCCCACCTTGTGGGGGTTTGAGGATCCGCCGAACGGGCGTTCGGTGAGGTCTCGCTCCGTGTGACTGTCATGACACCGCAGGTCAGTTCGCCTGACCCGGGACGTTCGACCCCCCGCAGCCGGCCCCGTCGGCCGGCCGCAGGTCACCCGTCTGGCGCAGTCCTCGTCCCGGGTCGTCTTGCACCTCGGACAGGCTGGGCGTCGGTAGCATCGGTGCGCCGCCCCAATCGAGGAGAACCACCTGTGTCCCAGATCACCCTGACCGTCGACGGCGTCGAGCGCAGCGTCGGTCGCGAGACCACCGGTGCCGCCCTGTTCGGCGAGCGTCGCGAGGTCGTCGTCGTGCGCGTCGACGGCGAGCTGTGGGACCTCGACCGGGAGCTCCCCGAGGGCGCGACGGTCGAGGCGGTGACCATCGACTCGCCCGACGGCCTCGACGTCCTGCGTCACTCGGCCGCGCACGTGCTCGCCCAGGCGGTGCAGCAGGTCAACCCCGCCGCCCGTCTCGGCATCGGCCCACCGATCACGGACGGCTTCTACTACGACTTCGACGTCGAGACCCCGTTCACCCCCGAGGACCTCAAGGCCCTCGAGAAGACCATGCAACGCATCGTCAAGGAAGGGCAGACCTTCCGGCGCCGCGACGTCTCCGAGGACGAGGCCCGTGCCGAGCTCGCTGCCGAGCCGTACAAGCTCGAGCTCATCGGTCTCAAGGGGACCGCCGAGGAGGCCGGCGAGGGCGCCTCGGTCGAGGTCGGGCTCGGCGGCCTGACCATCTACCAGAACCTGCGCCGCGACGGCTCGGTCGCCTGGCAGGACCTCTGCCGAGGACCGCACCTGCCCAGCACCCGTCTGATCGCCAACGGGTTCCAGCTCACCCGCTCGGCCGCCGCGTACTGGCGTGGTTCGGAGAAGAACCCCCAGCTGCAGCGCGTCTACGGGACGGCCTGGCCGACCAAGGACGAGCTGCGCGCCCACCTGGACCGGCTCGCCGAGGCCGAGCGCCGCGACCACCGACGCCTGGGGGCCGAGCTCGACCTGTTCTCCTTCCCCGACGAGCTCGGCTCCGGTCTGCCGGTCTTCCACCCCAAGGGCGGCACGATCCGTCGCGTCATGGAGGACTACTCGCGCCGCAAGCACGAGGAGGCCGGCTACTCCTTCGTCAACACCCCGCACATCACCAAGTCGCGCCTGTACGAGGTCTCGGGCCACCTCGACTGGTACGCCGACGGCATGTACCCACCGATGCACGTCGACGCCGAGATCGACGACGACGGCGTGGTGCGCAAGCCCGGGCAGGACTACTACCTCAAGCCGATGAACTGCCCGATGCACAACCTCATCTTCGGCTCACGGGGACGGTCCTACCGGGAGCTGCCGCTGAGGCTCTTCGAGTTCGGCAGCGTCTACCGCTACGAGAAGTCCGGGGTGATCCACGGGCTCACCCGCGTCCGGGGCATGACCCAGGACGACGCGCACATCTACTGCACCCGTGAGCAGATGAAGGACGAGCTCACCACGACCCTGCAGTTCGTCCTGGACCTGCTCAAGGACTACGGGCTGGACGACTTCTACCTCGAGCTCTCGACCCGCAACCCGGACAAGTCCGTGGGCAGCGAGGAGATCTGGGACGAGGCCACCCGCACCCTGGCCGAGGTCGGACAGGCCTCGGGGCTCGAGCTCGTCCCGGACCCGGGCGGCGCGGCCTTCTACGGCCCCAAGATCTCCGTCCAGGCCAAGGATGCGATCGGGCGGACCTGGCAGATGTCGACCATCCAGCTCGACTTCAACCTGCCCGAGCGCTTCGAGCTCGAGTACACCGCCTCGGACGGCTCGCGGCAGCGGCCGGTCATGATCCACCGTGCCCTCTTCGGCTCGATCGAGCGGTTCTTCGGGGTGCTCACCGAGCACTACGCGGGGGCGTTCCCCGCCTGGCTCGCCCCGGTCCAGGTGCTCGCGGTCCCCGTCGCGGAGCCCTTCAACGACTACCTGAGCGACGTCGTCGGGCGCCTGCGTGCCCAGGGGATCCGTGCCGAGCTGGACCTCTCGGACGACAGGTTCGGCAAGAAGATCCGCACGGCGAGCACCCAGAAGGTGCCCTTCGTCCTCATCGCCGGGGGCGAGGACGTCGAGGCCGGCGCGGTCTCCTTCCGGTACCGCGACGGTCGCCAGGAGAACGGCGTCCCGGTCGACGAGGCGATCGCCCGCGTGGTGGCTGCGGTGGCCGACCGGGTGCAGGTCTGAGCATGGACGAGCACGACGGCGGCCCCGAGGACCCTGCGTCGCTGCCCGGCACCCCGGACGGCTTCGAACGGCTGTGGACCCCGCACCGCCTGGCCTACATCACCGGCGAGGACAAGCCTGCCGACGACGGCGCGGGGGAGTGCCCCTTCTGCCGCGCCCAGGACCGGCGCGACGAGGACGGGCTGGTCGTGGCACGCGGGGAGCGCGCCTTCGCGGTGCTCAACCTCTACCCGTACAACCCGGGACACCTCATGGTGCTGCCCTACCGCCACGTCGCCGACTACACCGACCTGGACCTCGCCGAGACGCACGAGATCGCTGCGCTCACCCGCACCGCGATGAGGGTGCTCCGCGCGATCTCCGCACCGCACGGCTTCAACATCGGGCTCAACCAGGGCGCGGTGGCCGGGGCGGGGATGGCCGCGCACCTGCACCAGCACGTGGTGCCCCGGTGGGGTGGGGACGCGAACTTCCTGCCGATCATCGGACGGACCAAGGCCCTGCCCGAGCTCCTCGGTGACACGCGGGCACGGCTCGCCGCGGCCTGGCCCGACGCCGCGGCGGTCAGTCTCCCGGAGGAGACGTGCTGAGCCGGCTGCGCGGCGTCGTCGGCCGCGCCCTGGACCCGGTGGCCGGGGCCCTGCTGCGTGCGGGTCTGTCCCCCGACGTCGTGACCGTGGTCGGCACCCTGGGCGTTGTGCTCGCGGCCCTCCTGCTCTACCCGCAGGGGCACCTCCTGGCCGGCACCCTGGTGATCACGGTCTTCGTGCTGAGCGACCTGCTGGACGGGGCGATGGCTCGCCGCTCCGGACGTGCCGGTCCGTGGGGGGCGTTCCTCGACTCGACCCTCGACCGTTTCGGCGACGCCGCGATCTTCAGCGGGCTCGTCCTCTACTTCGCCGGACGGGGCGAGGCGCCGCTCATCGCCGGACTCGCCCTGGCCTGCCTGGTCCTCGGGTCGATCGTGCCCTACGCCCGGGCCCGGGCCGAGGGCCTCGGGCTCACCGCGAACGTCGGCATCGCCGAGCGCGCCGACCGGCTGGCGGCCGTCCTGGTCGCGACGGGGGTCGTGGGGCTCGGTGCACCGACCGCGGTGCTCACGGTCGTCCTCGGCCTGCTCGCCGTCGCGAGCCTGGTCACGGTGGTGCAGCGGATGGCCACCGTGCGCCGTCAGATCATGCGGGCGGTGCCGTGAGCGAGAGGGGGGAGACACGCCGGGTCCGGACCGCGGTGGACGCGCTGCGCAGCATGCTCGACCCGGCGCGCCTCCTGCTGGCGGGATGGCACCTGGCCGGGCGCCTGCCCGAGGACCTCGTCCGTGGGGTGATGCACGTCGCGGCCGAGGTGACCTGGCTGCGCCGGACCGAGGGAGTGCGCAGGCTCGAGCGCAACCTGGCCCGGGCGCGTCCCGAGGCCGACGGCGCCGAGCTGAGACGGCTCGGTCGGGCCGGCATGCGGACCTACCTGCGCTACTACGGCGAGGCCTTCACCCTGGGCCGCCTCACGCCGGAGCAGGTCTCGGCGCGGGTCCGTGCCGAGGGCGCCGAACCGGTCCGTGCCGAGACCGACGCCGGACGGTCGGTCGTCCTCGCCCTGGCGCACCAGGGCAACTGGGACCTCGCCGGAGCGTGGGCCACGGTCCACCTCGCCCCGGTCACCACGGTGGCCGAGCGTCTCGAGCCCGCCGAGGTCTTCGAGGAGTTCGTGAGGCTGCGCGAGGGCATCGGCCTGACGATCATCCCGCTCGACGCAGGTCGTGAGGTGTTCCGGGACCTCGTCCGCGCGGTGCGGGCCGGGGGTGCCCTCGTCCCGCTGCTCGCCGACCGCGACCTCACCTCGCGGGGCATCGAGGTCGAGCTCCTGGGGGAGACCGCCCGGGTCGCGGCCGGTCCGGCGGCCCTGTCCGCGAGCACCGGGTCTCTGCTGGTCCCCACCACGATCCGGCACGAGCGGCTGCGGGGAGCGCGACGGCGCGCGGCCGGGGCACGGTGGGGCATCGTCATCCGCTTCCATCCCCCGATCCGTCCCGAGGCGGGGGTGGCGCGGTCGGTCCAGGTCGCGCGGCTCACCGAGCAGTGGGTCGCGGCCCTCTCGCGCGACATCGCCGAGGACCCGACGCACTGGCACATGCTGCAGAAGGTCTTCGTGGCCGACCTGGACCCCGACCGACTCGCGAGGCAGCGATGACCGAGCCGCTGCGCATCGGGCTGGTGTGCCCGTACTCCTTCGACGTGCCGGGAGGGGTCCAGTTCCACGTCAGGGACCTGGCCGAGGCCCTCCAGGAGCTCGGGCACACGGTGTCCGTCCTGGCCCCGGCCGACGACGAGACCCCGATCCCCGACTACATGACCGCCGCCGGCCGCGCGGTCCCGGTGCGCTACAACGGGGCGGTCGCGCGGATGACCTTCGGCCCGTTGAGCGCGACGCGGGTCCGCCGGTGGCTCGCCGACGGCGACTTCGACATCCTCCACCTGCACGAGCCGGTCACACCGAGCCTCGGGATGCTCGCCCTGTGGATCGCCTCCGGGCCGATCGTCGCGACCTTCCACACCGCGCTCATCCGCTCGCGACCCCTGCAGATGGCGTACCCGATCGTGCGCCAGAGCCTGGAGAAGATCTCGGCCAGGATCGCGGTCTCGGAGGATGCGCGCCGCACCCTCGTCGAGCACATGGGCGGGGACGCGGTGGTGATCCCCAACGGCGTGTACGTCGACCAGTTCGCGCGGGCCGTGCCCGACGAGCGGTGGCGCGGGACCCCCGAGGCGCCGACCGTCGCCTTCCTCGGTCGCCTCGACGAGTCCCGCAAGGGCCTGCCCGTCCTGGTGGGTGCGGTGCGCGCGGTGCTCGCCGAGCACCCTGGGGCGCGGTTCCTCGTCGCCGGGCGCGGGGAGACCGGCGCGGCCGAGGCCCGTGACGCCCTCGGCGAGGCCGCGAGCTCGGTCGAGTTCCTGGGCGGGATCAGCGACGAGGAGAAGGCTGCCCTGCTCCGGTCGGTCGACGTGTACGTGGGCCCTCAGACGGGCGGCGAGAGCTTCGGGATCGTCCTGGTGGAGGCCATGAGCGCGGGGGCGACCGTCGTCGCGAGCGACCTCGGCGCCTTCCGCCGGGTCCTCGACGAGGGCGCGGCAGGCGTCCTCTTCCGCACCGGGGACAGCGCGGACCTCGCCCGCACGATCAACGCGGTGCTCGCTGACCCCGAGCTGCGAGGACGGATCACCGAGCACGCCTCGGCCGTGGTGCGCCGGTACGACTGGTCCACCGTGACCCATCAGGTCCTGACCGTCTACGAGATGGCCCTCGCCGGGGCCTCGCCGCGCGAGCGCGTCCACGAGGACCCGAGGTCGCGCCGGGGTGCTGCCGCTCGGCTCGGCACCTGGGCCAGCGGGAGGCGGTCATGACCTGGTCCGAGGTCGCGGTCCTGGTCGTGGCGGTCGTGCTCCTCCTGGCCTGGTGGCTGTGGGCCGCGGCCAACCGGCTCGATCGCCTGCACCGCAAGGTCGCCGCCACGCGAGCCACCCTGGAGAACCAGCTCGTGCGCCGTGCCTCGGTGGCGGCCGAGCTCGCCGCGAGCGCCTGCCTGGACCCGGTCAGCTCGGTGCTGGTCGGGGAGACCGCGTGGTCGGCCCTCGAGGCGGGCCTCGACCTCGGTGTGGACCCCACCACCGCCCAGGCCGTCGCGGACGGAGCCGCGCCGCCGGCACGGGACTCGGTCCCGCGCGACCTGGCGGAGTCGGACCTCTCGCGCACGCTGCGCACCGTCCTGGCCGACGCCGAGGACGTCGCCGAGATCGCCGCGGCGTCCCCCGGCAGCGAGCTGCTCGAGGCCCTGGCGGCGGCCTGGTACCGGGTCGAGCTCTCGCGCCGGTTCCACAACGAAGCGGTCGCCCAGGCCCAGCGCCTGCGGCGCAAGGCCCTCGTCCGGGCGGTCCGCCTCGCGGGGCGCGCCCCGATGCCGGAGACCGTCGAGATCGACGACACCTGGCCCGAGGCGCTGCGTCGTCCCGGCCACCAGGCCTGAGGCGTCGGGCGGGCCGAGCCCGCGGTCTAGGATGGGCAGGTCGCCGGGCGAGCCGCGCATCGTCGCATCAGCACACCGCTGCGCCAGCACACCGCGGCACGAGCACGGCGTGACACCAGCACCCTGACCCCGAGCAGCAAGGACCGACGTGGGCACCGAGAGCACCGAGAACATCACCGGCACCGCCAAGGTCAAGCGCGGCATGGCCGAGATGCTCAAGGGCGGCGTCATCATGGACGTCGTCACGGCCGACCAGGCGAAGATCGCCGAGGACGCCGGGGCTGTGGCCGTCATGGCCCTCGAGCGGGTCCCCGCGGACATCCGGGCCCAGGGCGGCGTGGCGCGCATGAGCGACCCCGACCTGATCGACGGCATCATCGAGGCCGTCTCGATCCCCGTCATGGCCAAGGCCCGCATCGGGCACTTCGTCGAGGCGCAGGTGCTGCAGTCCCTCGGCGTGGACTACGTCGACGAGTCCGAGGTGCTGACCCCGGCCGACTACACCCACCACATCGACAAGTGGGCCTTCACGGTGCCCTTCGTCTGCGGTGCGACCAACCTGGGCGAGGCCCTGCGTCGGATCACCGAGGGCGCGGCCATGATCCGGTCGAAGGGCGAGGCCGGCACGGGCGACGTGTCGAACGCGACCACCCACATGCGCACCCTGCGCGACGAGATCCGCCGCCTCGGCTCGCTGCCCGAGGACGAGCTCTTCGTCGCCGCGAAGGAGCTGCAGGCACCGTACGACCTGGTCGTCGAGGTCGCGCGCACGGGCAAGCTCCCGGTGGTGCTGTTCACCGCGGGCGGCATCGCGACGCCGTCGGACGCCGCGATGATGATGCAGCTCGGGGCCGAGGGCGTCTTCGTCGGCTCGGGCATCTTCAAGTCGGGCAACCCGGCCGAGCGGGCCTCGGCCATCGTCAAGGCCACGACGTTCTACGACGACGCCGACGTGGTCGCCAAGGTCTCGCGCGGTCTGGGTGAGGCGATGGTCGGGATCAACGTCGAGGACGTGCCCGAGCCGCACCGTCTGGCCGAGCGCGGCTGGTGACGGCGACCGGTCCGGGCGAAGGCCCGGGCCGAGCTCCGGTGCAGCAGCTCGGGCCCGACTGGGTCCCGGGCGAGGACGGGATGCCCTTCCGCCGTGGCGCCCGGGTCCTGCTCTTCGACGAGGAGGACCGCGTCCTGCTCGTCCGGGGCCACGACCAGGACCAGCCCGAGCGCACCTGGTGGTTCACCGTCGGGGGTGGCATCGACCCGGGGGAGAGCCCCCGGCAGGCGGCCGTCCGCGAGGTGCGTGAGGAGACCGGCCTGCACCTGGACCCCGCGGGGCTCCTCGGCCCCGTGGCCGAGCGGACAGCCGTCTTCGACTTCCTCCGTCAGGCTGTCCGCCAGCACGAGCTCTTCTTCGTGGCACGGGTGGCCCGGCCTGGTGCGCTGAGCCACGAGGGCTGGACCGCGGTCGAGCGCAGCTTCATGGACGAGGCGCGCTGGTGGCACCTCGAGGACCTCGGGCGGAGCGGGCTGGAGATCTTCCCCTCCGAGCTCGTCTCCCTCGCCACGGATCTCCTCGCCGGGTGGGACGGCGCCGTGCGCCAGCTCGTCGAGCAGAGGCGGGTGCGCTGAGCACCTAGACTCGCCCCTCGTGACAGCACCGACCACCCCACCGGCGATCGGCGTCCTCGCCCTCCAGGGTGACGTCCGTGAGCACGTCGCAGCCCTCGACACCTGCGGGGCCCGCGGGGTCCTGGTCCGCCGGGAGCGCGAGGTGGAGGCCGTCGACGGCCTCGTGATCCCCGGCGGGGAGTCCACGACCATCGACAAGCTCCTCGGGATCTTCGAGCTGCGGGACCCGATCCGGGCCGCGATCCGCGCCGGGCTCCCGGTCTACGGGTCCTGCGCAGGGATGATCCTGCTCGCCGACCGTCTCGAGGGCGGGGTCGAGGGTCAGCAGACCCTGGGCGGCCTGGACGTGACCGTCCGACGGAACGCCTTCGGCCGCCAGGTCGACTCCTTCGAGACCGACCTCGAGGTGGCGGGACTGCCCGACGGCGACCTGCCCGTGCACGCGGTCTTCATCCGGGCGCCCTGGGTCGAGGAGGTCGGCCCCGGTGTCCAGGTGCTGGCCACGGTCGGGTCCGGTCCGGCCGCCGGTAGGATCGTCGCGGTGCGTGAGCGGGACGTGCTGGCCACGTCGTTCCACCCGGAGATCTCGGGTGACCTTCGCCTGCACCGCATGTTCGTCCAGATCGTCGCCGATCGCGGTTGAGGGGTTCAACGCATGTCCGGTCACTCCAAGTGGGCCACCACGAAGCACAAGAAGGCTGCCATCGACGCCAAGCGAGGCAAGCTCTTCGCCAAGCTGATCAAGAACATCGAGGTCGCGGCCCGCACCGGTGGCGGTGACATGGCTGGCAACCCGACGCTCTTCGACGCGGTCCAGAAGGCCAAGAAGTCCTCGGTCCCCAACGACAACATCGACCGTGCGGTCAAGCGGGGCTCGGGCCAGGAGGCCGGGGGCGCCGACTACCAGACGATCATGTACGAGGGCTACGGACCCGGCGGCATCGCGGTGCTCGTCGAGTGCCTGACCGACAACAAGAACCGTGCCGCCTCGGACGTCCGCGTCGCCTTCTCGCGGAACGGTGGCTCCCTCGCCGACCCCGGTTCGGTCTCCTACCTGTTCTCCCGGCGCGGCGTGGTGATCGTGCCCAAGGCCGAGGGGCTGGGCGAGGACGACGTCCTGGCGGCCGTCCTGGACGCCGGTGCGGAGGAGGTCAACGACCTGGGCGAGTCCTTCGAGGTCATGAGCGAGGCCACCGACGTCGTCGCCGTCCGTACCGCGCTGCAGGCGGCGGGGATCGACTACGACTCGGCCGAGACCCCTTTCGTCCCCGCGATGCAGGTCGAGGTCGACGCCGAAGGTGCCCGGAAGATCCTGCGCCTCATCGACGCCCTCGAGGAGAGCGACGACGTCCAGGAGATCTTCGCCAACTTCGACGCCTCGGACGAGGTCATGGCCGAGCTCGAGGACGACTGACGACACCCCGACGCCGGTCCCGGTCGGGACCGGGGACGGTGCCAGACTGACCGCGTGCGCATCCTCGGAGTGGACCCGGGTCTGACCCGCTGCGGTCTCGGCGTGGTCGAGTCCCGCCCGGGACGCAAGGTCGTGCTGGTCGACGTCGGGGTCGCGCGGTCGGCGGTGGACGCCGAGGTCGCGACACGTCTGCACCACATCGAGATCGAGGTCGAGCGCTGGCTGGACGAGCACCGGCCCGACGGCGTGGCCCTCGAGCGCGTCTTCGCCCAGCACAACCTGCGGACCGTGATGGGCACGGCCCAGGTCTCGGGGGTGGTGATGGTCGCGGCGGCCCGCCGCGGGCTCCCGGTCACCCTGCACACCCCGAGCGAGGTCAAGGCCGCGGTCACCGGGACGGGCCGTGCCCCCAAGGCCCAGGTGCAGCAGATGGTGGCGCGCATCCTCGGGCTGGCCGAGCTGCCCCAGCCGGCCGACGCCGCCGATGCCCTGGCCCTGGGGATCTGCCACCTGTGGCGTCCCGGGGGTGCCGCCGGGCGCACCGCCGCCTCGAGCGCCGCGGGTGCGGTCCCGGGCGCGACCGCTGCCCAGCGGGCGTGGGCCCAGGCCGAGGCCGCGGCCCGCGGCGGGGCCCGGTGAGCCCCGCGCGGCGTGCCGTGGGTGTGCGGACGGGTGCTAGCGTGATCGCTCGTACACCTGTTCGGGTCGGCATGAGGAGCGGAACGTGATCGCGAGCCTGCGCGGCCAGGTGGTCGGACTGCGTCTGGACGCGGCGGTGCTCGAGGTCGGGGGAGTCGGGCTGCTGGCGCACGCGACCCCGGCCACCCTCGCGGGCCTGCGCCTGGGGCACGAGGGCACGCTCGCGACCTCCCTCGTGGTGCGGGAGGACTCGCTGACGCTCTTCGGCTTCGCCGACGCCGACGAGCGCGACGTCTTCGAGACGCTGCAGACGGTGAGCGGCGTGGGCCCGCGCCTCGCCCTCGCGATGCTCGCGGTGCACACCCCGGACGGTCTGCGCCGTGCCGTGGCCGACGAGGACCTCGCGGCCCTCCAGCGCGTCCCGGGCATCGGGCGCAAGGGCGCCCAGCGCATCGTGCTCGAGCTCGCCGACCGGCTCGGCCGTCCGGGGGACGTGGCCGCCGACGGCTCGGGCTCCCGCGCCGCCCTCGAGGAGGCCGACCGGCGAGGTGAGGTCGTCGAGGCGCTGGTGGGCCTGGGGTGGAACCAGCGGGCGGCCGAGGACGCCGTGGCGACGGTCGTGCCCGCCGATGCCGGTGCCGTCGAGGCGGCTGATGTGGCTGCGGTCCTCCGTGGAGCGCTCCGGGTGCTCGGAGGTGGCCGTGGCTGAGGAGGACACCGCGACCGAGCGGGTCGTCGCCCCCGGGGCCGAGGACCTCGAGCGTGCCGCCGAGGCGGCTCTGCGCCCGCGCCGGCTCGCCGAGTTCGTCGGTCAGCGGGTGGTTCGCGAGCAGCTCGAGCTCGTGCTGCACGCCGCGCTCGGGCGGGGTGGCACCCCGGACCACGTGCTGCTGTCGGGTCCGCCCGGGCTCGGCAAGACCACGCTGGCGATGATCATCGGCGCGGAGCTCGGCACGTCGGTCCGCGTGACCTCGGGTCCGGCCATCCAGCACGCGGGTGACCTGGCCGCGGTGCTGTCCTCCCTCGAGGAGGGCGAGGTCCTCTTCATCGACGAGATCCACCGCCTCGCCCGCCCGGCCGAGGAGCTCCTGTACGTCGCGATGGAGGACTTCCGGGTCGACGTCGTCGTCGGCAAGGGCGCGGGGGCCAACGCCATCGGCCTCGCCCTGCCGCCCTTCACCGTCGTCGGCGCGACCACCCGGGCCGGGTTGCTCCCGGCCCCGCTGCGGGACCGGTTCGGGTTCACGGGCCACCTCGACTTCTACGACGACGGGGAGCTCGAGCAGGTGCTCAGCCGGTCGGCCGGGCTCCTCGAGGTGGACCTGCACGCCGACGCCGGGGGGGAGATCGCCAGTCGCTCACGAGGGACACCGCGCATCGCCAACCGTCTGCTGCGCCGTGTCCGCGACTGGGCGCAGGTGCGCTCCGACGGCACCCTCGACCTCGCCGCGGCGCGCAGCGCCCTCGCCGTCTACGAGGTCGACTCCCTCGGCCTGGACCGCCTCGACCGCTCGGTGCTCACCGCCCTGTGCACCCGGTTCGGTGGCGGCCCGGTCGGCCTGACCACGCTGGCCGTGGCCGTGGGGGAGGAGCCCGAGACCGTCGAGACCGTCGCCGAGCCCTTCCTCGTCCGTGAGGGTCTCATCGGCCGGACGCCTCGGGGTCGTGTCGCGACTGCGCGCGCGTGGGACCACCTCGGGCTCGTCCCGCCCGAGGTCGGCGGCACGCTCTTCGGCTGACCAAGGCTCTCGGGCTCAGCCGCACGGAACCTGTTGCGGCGTGGGGTCGTTAGGGCGGGGAGTGCCCGTCACCTAGACTGCGGGCCGTTGCACCCGACACAGGACGTGAGAAGACCCCATGGAACTCGTGCTCATCCTTGCCCTCTTCCTCGGCGCGATGTGGCTCATGACGAGCCGCAGCCGCAAGCAGCAGAAGGCCGCCGCGGACTTCCGGGCGAACCTCGCCCCGGGGCAGGAGGTCATGACCGGGTCCGGCCTCTTCGGCACGATCGTCGCGGTCGAGGACGACGTCGTGACCCTCGAGGTCGGCGAGGGCATCACCACGCGCTGGCTGCGTCCCGCGATCGCCAAGCTCGTCGAGCCCCCCGTGGACGACGAGCTCGACGAGGACGACGAGCTGGACGACGACGAGTACGAGGACGACGAGCTCGGCGAGGACGAGTACGAGGACGACGAGTACGACGACGAGGACCTGTCCGAGGACGAGACGTCCGCGGACCGGGACGAGCCCGTGCTCGAGGTCCCGGACGACGCCTCGAGCCTCACCTCGCCCCGTGACGAGGACGACAAGCCCCTCCGCTGAGCACCCCCCGGGGCCCCAGGCCCCGGCGTGCTGACGTCCGGTCGCGTGCCGGGCGGGAACGAGAGAAGACGAAGACGTGGCACCTGCCCGCCGTGAACGCCCTGCGCGGACCCTCGTGGTCCTCGCCGTCATGGTCAGCGCGCTGTTCGGCGGTCTCCTGGCCGGGACCCACTGGTCCGACGCCTCGATGACCCCAGACCTCGCCCTCGACCTCGAGGGCGGGACACAGATCATCCTGACCCCGGTCTCGGAGAACGACGAGCGGGTGACGGAGGAGACGATCGAGCAGTCGATCGAGATCATCCGCCAGCGCGTCGACGCCTCGGGCGTGGCCGAGGCGGAGATCTCGAGCCAGGGCGGCACCAACATCGTTGTCGGACTGCCGGGCGAGCCCACCCAGGACACCCTCGACCTGGTCCGCGAGTCCGCTCAGATGCTCTTCCGCCCGGTGATCGTCGTGACCGCACCTACCCCCGACGAGGTCGCTGAGGACGCCGAGAGTGCCTCCGACGAGGAGGCAGCAGCCACCGACGAGTCCGCCGACGCCGGTGCCACCGACGAGGAGGGCGCCTCGCAGGACGAGGCCGTGCAGGACGAGGCCGTGCAGGACGAGGCCACGCAGGACGAGGCCACCGAGAGCTCGCCCGAGGGCGATGCCGAAGGGTCTGCCGTCGAGCCGACGGATCCGAGCGACTTCGCATGGGTCACCGACGCCGTGCTCGAGGAGCTCGGCGCCCTGGACTGCACCGACCCGGCCAACCTCACCGGTGGGGCCGAGCTGGTGGGTGAGCCCGACGAGCCCGTCGTCGCGTGCGGGGCCGACGGCTCCGCCAAGTACGTGCTCGGGCCGGTCGAGGTCGAGGGCCAGGACGTCGCGAGCGCGAGCTCGGGCCTGCGGGTCAACGCCCAGGGCATCCAGACCACCGAGTGGGCCACGACGATCGACTTCGACGGCGAGGGAACCCGGAAGTTCCGCGACGTCACGACGCGGCTGCTGAGCCTCGAGTCCCCACGCAACCAGTTCGCCATGGTCCTCGACGGCCTGGTGATCTCCGCGCCCCAGGTCAACTCGATCATCATCGACGGCAACGCGGAGATCACCGGCAGCTTCACCCGTGAGTCAGCGGGCACCTTGGCTCGCCAGCTCAACTTCGGCGCGCTGCCGCTGACCTTCGTCGTGCAGTCCGAGCAGCAGATCTCCGCGACGCTCGGGGCCGAGCAGCTCCAGCGAGGTCTGCTCGCGGGGTTGATCGGTCTGATCCTCGTCGGCGTCTACTCGCTCGTCCAGTACCGCGCCCTCGGCCTCGTGACGATCAGCTCGCTCGTCATCGCGGGGCTGTTCGCCTACGGGCTCATCACCTTCCTCTCCTGGGCCCAGGGCTACCGTTTGAGCCTTCCCGGCGTCGCCGGGCTCATCGTCGCCATCGGCATCACGGCTGACTCCTTCATCGTCTACTTCGAGCGCATCAGGGACGAGCTCCGCGACGGGCGCAGCCTGCGTGCGGCCGTCGACGAGGCCTGGAGACGAGCGCGGCGGACCATCCTCATCTCGGACGCGGTGAGCCTCCTGGCTGCCGTGGTCCTGTACTTCCTGGCTGTCGGCGGTGTTCGTGGGTTCGCCTTCACCCTCGGCCTCACGACCGTGATCGACCTCCTCGTGGTCTTCATGTTCACCCACCCGGTGATGAAGCTGATCGCACGGACCCGGTTCTTCGCCGAGGGGCACCGTCTCTCGGGCCTCGACGCGAGCGCCTTGCGGAGCGGCGTCCGCTACGCGGGCCGCGGCCGTGTCACCGACCCGTCGCAGCGTGGTGGTCGAGGGACGTCACCTGCTGCCGCCCCCGGCCTCCGCGAGGGGGAGCGGTCGGAGCAGACCCCGGTCACGGTGCCCGTGAGCTCCGGTGGTCCGCGGATGACGATCGCGGAGCGCCGCGCGGCGGAACGCCGCGCAGCACAGCCGTCGGTCGAGCCCGAGGGCGATGCCGACCGGCGCGACGACGGGAAGGACGCCTGATGGCCACCCGCATGTCCCAGTGGGGCAACGACCTCTACACGGGTCGACGGTCGTACGAGATCGTCGGCACCAAGCGGCGCTGGTTCATGCTCGCCGGTGCTGTGCTGCTCATCTCCGCGGTGCTCCTGGGGGTCCGTGGACTCAACCCGGGCATCGAGTTCCGCGGAGGTTCGGAGTTCATGCTCTCGGGGGTCGCCGACAGCGAGGAGCAGCCGGCGATCGACGCGGTCGCCTCGATCGGTGACGCCGAGACCCCGCGGGTGTCGACCGTCGGCGACGACATGGTCCGCGTGCAGACCTCGCAGCTCACCGACGTCGAGACCCAGCAGCTCTCGGCCGCCCTCGCCTCGGCCTACGAGCTCGAGAGCAACCAGGTGACCTCGACGTTCATCGGCCCGATCTGGGGCCAGGACGTCACCGAGAAGGCCCTCCGCGGCCTGGTGATCTTCCTCGCCCTGGTCTCGGTGGTCATGACCGTGTACTTCCGCGACTGGCGGATGGCCGCCGCCGCGGTGGTCGCGCTGCTGCACGACCTCGTGATCACCGTCGGTCTCTACGCCGCCGTCGGGTGGGAGGTGACCCCGGCCACGGTCATCGGGTTCCTCACGATCCTCGGGTACTCGCTCTACGACACCGTCGTGGTCTTCGACAAGGTCCGGGAGAACGTCGAGCACACCCTCGACCAACGCCGGTACACCTACGCGGAGATGGCCAACCTGGCCATCAACCAGACCCTCGTGCGGTCGATCAACACCTCGATCGTCGCGGTGCTCCCGGTGGGGGCGATCCTCTTCATCGGCGCCTTCCTGCTCGGGGCGGGCACGCTCAGGGACATCGCCCTGGCCCTGTTCGTCGGCATCATCGCGGGGACCTTCTCCTCGATCTTCCTCGCCACCCCGTTGCTCGTGTGGCTGCGCGAGAAGGAGCCGCGGGTCGCCGAGCACACCCGCGCGCGGCTCGCCGAGCGCAGGGCCGCTGCCGGGGTCACCGAGGGTGACGTCGCCGCGGGCGCGCCCCCCGTGCGCGTCGGGGCCCTGGTCCCGGGGCAGCACCTGGGCGCGCGCGCCCAGCCTCGCCGTCGCAAGCAGGGACGCCCACCGGGACGCACGTCGTGAGCCGCGAGCTGTCCTCGGTGCCCGGGGACCTGCACGACCGGTTGGCCGCGCTGGTGCACGACGTGCCCGACTACCCCCAGCCCGGGGTGACCTTCAAGGACATCACGCCGTTGCTGGCTGACGCCCAGGCATTCGCCCTCACCGTCGAGCACCTCGTCGAGCGGGCCGACACCCCGATCGACCTCGTGGTCGGCATGGAGGCGCGCGGGTTCATCCTCGGTGCCCCGGTCGCCGTCGGGCTCGGGGCCGGCTTCGTCCCGGTACGCAAGGAGGGCAAGCTGCCTCGGGCGACACTGAGCGGCGCCTACGACCTCGAGTACGGCAGCGCCGTGCTCGAGGTGCACCCTGACACCATCCCCGACGGCTCGCGCATCCTCGTCGTCGACGACGTGCTGGCCACCGGAGGTACGGCGGCCGCGACGGTGGAGCTCCTCGAGTCGGCCGGCGGCGTCGTGGTGGGGCTCGCCTTCCTCATGGAGCTCACGGCCCTCGGCGGGAGGGCTCGGCTCGCAGGCCGGGAGCTCGACGTGCTCCTCAGCTACTGAGCCGCGGCGCCGGCCGGCCACACGCACCCCTGTCGCGGCATGGTCCGCGGCATCCCGTCGAGCGACCTAGACTTCTACGCATCGTCGCGCGGCAGGAGGTACTCCATGGCTGAGAAGGGCACCACGCCGCCGCCTGCGCCCGGCAGCCCCGCCGAGCCCGCGGTCACGGGGAGCAGGGTGCGTTCGCGCCTCGCACGCTTCGGGGCACGGAGCCCGGCAGGCTCCCCTGCCCTCGAACCGCTCATGCTCGCGGTGCGCGCCAACCACCCGAAGGCCGACCTGTCGGTCCTCGAGCGTGCCTACGAGACGGCTGAGAAGGCGCACCGGGGCCAGGTGCGCAAGAGCGGGGACCCGTACATCACGCACCCCGTCGCGGTGGCGACGATCCTCGCCGACCTCGGGATGACCCCGCCGACCCTCGCCGCAGCGCTGCTGCACGACACCGTCGAGGACACGTCCTACTCCCTGCACGACCTCACCGCGGACTACGGTCCCGAGGTCGCGATGCTGGTCGACGGTGTGACCAAGCTCGACAAGGTGGTCTACGGGGACGCCGCCCAGGCCGAGACCGTGCGCAAGATGGTCGTCGCGATGTCACGGGACATCCGCGTGCTGGTGATCAAGCTCGCCGACCGGCTGCACAACGCGCGCACCTGGCGCTTCGTGCCGGCCGCCTCGGCCCAGCGCAAGGCCCGCGAGACCCTCGAGATCTACGCCCCCCTCGCGCACCGTCTCGGCATGAACACCATCAAGTGGGAGCTCGAGGACCTGTCCTTCGCGGCCCTGTACCCCAAGGTCTACGAGGAGATCGTGCACCTCGTGGCCGAGCGCGCCCCGGCCCGGGACGAGTACCTCTCGGTGGTGCGTGAGCAGGTCAACGCCGACCTGCGCAGCGCGAAGATCCGCTGCACGGTGACCGGCCGGCCCAAGCACTACTACTCGATCTACCAGAAGATGATCGTCCGGGGACGCGACTTCGGTGACATCTACGACCTGGTGGGTGTCCGCGTCCTGGTCGACTCGGTACGGGACTGCTACGCGGCCCTCGGCGCCCTGCACGCGCGATGGAACCCGGTGCCCGGCCGGTTCAAGGACTACATCGCGATGCCGAAGTTCAACATGTACCAGTCCTTGCACACCACCGTGATCGGGCCCGGCGGCAAGCCCGTCGAGATCCAGATCCGTACCCATGAGATGCACCGGCGGGCCGAGTACGGGGTCGCTGCCCACTGGAAGTACAAGGAGGTCGCCAAGCAGCAGGCGGGCGGCCCGGTCGACGCCGCAGGGGACATGGCCTGGCTGCGCCAGCTCGTCGACTGGCAGCGCGAGACGGCTGACCCCAACGAGTTCCTCGAGTCCCTGCGTTTCGAGATCCGTGGGGCGGAGGTCTTCGTCTTCACCCCCAAGGGCGACGTGATGGCCCTGCCGGCGGGCTCGACCCCGGTGGACTTCGCCTACGCGGTGCACACCGAGGTGGGCCACCGCACGATGGGCGCCAGGGTCAACGGGCGGCTCGTGCCGCTCGACTCGACCCTCGAGAACGGCGACGTGGTCGACGTCCTGACCTCGAAGTCGGAGACCGCCGGCCCCAGCCGGGACTGGATGACCTTCGTCAAGAGCCCCCGGGCGCGCAACAAGATCCGTCAGTGGTTCTCCAAGGAGCGTCGCGAGGAGGCGATCGAGCACGGCAAGGACGCCATCGCCAAGGCGATGCGCAAGCAGAACCTGCCGATCCAGCGCCTGCTGTCCCACGAGTCGCTGGTCACCCTCGCGAACGAGATGCGCTACGCGGACGTCTCGTCGCTCTACGCGGCGATCGGCGAGGGCCAGGCCACGGCCTCGACGGTGGTGCAGAGGCTCGTGCAGTCCATGGGCGGCGAGTCGGGGACCGAGGAGGACGTCGCCGAGACCGCACGCCCCGGTCAGCAGACGCGCCGGCCGCGGGGCGGGGACGCCGGGGTCGTGGTCAAGGGCGTGTCGGACGTCTGGGCCAAGCTGGCCAAGTGCTGCACCCCCGTGCCGGGGGACGAGATCATGGGCTTCGTGACCCGTGGCGCCGGGGTGAGCGTGCACCGGACGGACTGCGGCAACGCCGACGGGCTGCGGGCGCAGCCAGAGCGCCTGGTGGACGTCGAGTGGGCCACGAGCGCGAACACGCTCTTCCTGGTCCAGATCCAGGTCGAGGCCCTCGACCGCAGCAGGCTCCTGTCGGACGTCACGAGGGTCCTCTCGGACCACCACGTCAACATCCTGTCGGCCTCGGTCGCGACCTCCAGGGACCGGGTGGCCATCTCGAAGTTCGTCTTCGAGATGGCCGAGCCCAACCACCTGACCTCGGTCCTCGCGGCGGTCCGCAAGGTGGACGGCGTCTTCGACGTCTACCGGATCACGGGCTCGCGGGCCGAGGCCCACGAGCCCGCCTGATCACCCGCGGGCGTCCTGGGCGGCTCGCTCGACCTGCTCGAGCCACGACCGGCGGGCGTCCAGGGCGGCCTGGGCCTCGGAGATCCGGCGAGCGTCCCCGGCCTCCTGGGCGGCGACAAGATCGGCCTCGAGCCCGGCGATCGCGGCCTGGAGCTGAGCGGCAGCGCCCTCGGCCCGGGCCCGGGTCTCGGGGTTGGTCCGGGTCCACTTCGCCTGGTCGGCGTCACGGATCGCCTGCTCGACCGCCCGGAGGCGTCCCTCGACCCGCTGGATCTCCCCGCGGGGCACCTTCCCTGCGGCCTCCCACCGGTCCTGCAGGTCGCGGAGCGCGGCCTTGGCGGCCCCGAGGTCTGTGACGGGCACGAGCTTCTCGGCCTCGGTGAGGAGCCCGAGCTTGACCTCGAGGTTCGCGGCGAACTCGGCGTCCGTCTCGCGCTGCGAGGCGTCCCGCGCGTGGAAGAAGGTGTCCTGCGCGGCGCGGAAGCGTGCCCACAGGGCGTCGTCGTCCTTGCGGCTCGCCCGGCCCGCGGCCTTCCACTGGGCCATCAGGTCGCGGTACGCCCCCGAGGTGGCGCCCCAGTCCGTGCTGGAGGCCAGTCGCTCGGCCTCCGCCACGAGGCGCGCCTTCTCCTCCTTGGCGGTGGCGTTGCGCTTCTCCAGGTCGGCGAAGAACCGGCGGCGCTCCCGGTCGAAGGTCGACCGTGCGTGGCTGAAGCGCTTCCACAGCGCGTCCTCGGCACCGCGGTCCAGGCGCGGCCCGTGACGCTGGGCGTCCTTCCACTGGTCGAGCAGGGTGCGGAGCTGGTCGCCGGCGGGGCGCCACTGCATCCGGTCCGGGTCGGTCGCGGCGAGCTTCTCGGCGGCCTCGACGATCTCGGTGCGTGACTCGAGGGCTGCCTGCTTGGCTGCGGCCCTCTCCGCCTCGGCCGCCGCGCGGCGCTCGGTGGCGACGCCTCGCAGGCTCTCGAGCCGCGTGCGCAACGCCTCGAGGTCCCCGACCGCGGCCGGTTCCCGGAGCTCCTCGGCGAGGTGTGCCAGCGTCGAGTCGATCTCCTTGACGGCGATGTCGGTCGCGGCGAGCCGGGTCTCGAACAGGAGCACCTTGGCGTGCAGGTCGGCGTAGCGGCGGACGTAGAACGCGAGGGCGTCGGCCTGGTCGGCCCCCGGGTACTGGCCCACCGACCGCTCACCGGAGGGCTCACGGACCCAGACCGTGCCGTCGTCCTCGACCCGACCCCAGCGGGCGGCCTCGGCGCTCTCCGCCTCGGTCAGGGCGGGGGGCGCAGGCACGGCAGGCGTCGGCGCCGCCGCTGTCGCCTGGGTCGCGGGGTCTGCCGGACGGATGGCCGACGGTCGCGGCACGGGCCGGGGGACCGGGCGTGGGCTCGGGGCCGGGGCCGGGGTCGGGGTCGGGGTCGGGGTCGGCGCAGCGTCCGCGTCCGCGGGCGTGGCGGCCGGGTCCGCGGGTGTGGCGGGTGTGGCGGCCGGGTCCGCGGGTGTGGCGGCCTCGGGCACGTCCGCCTCGGGCGTCGCGGCGACGGCCGGTGCGTCGGCGGTCTCGTCCTGGGGGGTCTGCTCGTGGTCGCTCACTGCGTCTCAACTCCTTCGATGGTGACCTCGGTGGCCGGGGTCTGCTGGCTGCCCTCGGCGATGCCGGCCTCGGCAACGCTGCGCAGCACGTCCATCCCCTCGGTGACCTCGCCGAAGACGGTGTAGCCGCCGGCGCTGTCCGAGAGGATCGTCGAGTCGGCGTAGACCAGGAAGAACTGGCTACCCATGCTCGATCCGTCGTTGCCCAGCCGCGCCATCGCGACCGTGCCGGCCGGGTAGACGTCGTCGGCCGGGGCGTTCTCCACGGGCCCGAAGGTGTAGTCGGGCCCGCCCGTCCCCGTCGCGGTCGGGTCCCCGCACTGCAGCACGAAGATCCCCTCGACGGTCAGGCGGTGGCAGGTGGTGTCGTCGAAGTAGCCCGCCTGGGCGAGGGTCACGAAGGAGGCGACGGCCTGGGGTGCCGCTGCGCCGTCGAGCTCGAGCGTGAGGTCTCCCGCGGAGGTGGTCAGGTCGACCTCCCACGCACGGTCCTCGGCGAGGGCAGGGTCGGGGGCCGTGCTCGGCGTCGCGCCGTCTCCCTCCGCCGAGCCACCCGTGGTCTGCAGGGCGAGGGCGACGGCCCCTCCCAGCACCAGCACCCCGACCACGGAGGCCGCGATCACGAGCAGGCGCCGACGGCGGCCCCTGGCGGCAGCCTGGTGCTCGAGCCAACGCTCATGGCGCTTGCGCGCGTACTCACGCTCGCGCTTGCTCGACCCCACCGTGGCGCTCCCGTCTCGTGGTGCCGCTGGACGTGCGGCAGTGCCCGGGGACGCGACTGCACCGTCCAGGCCCCGCACAGTCTAGGCAAGGGCGTGGCCCGACCCCCACCTGGGGGTGGCCAGGCATGTCACGGCTTGGTCTCGGTCCTCGTGGAGGGGCGGCTAGGCTGCCCGGGTGCTGATCCGGACCGTCGTCTCCCCGCTGCTCGGCACCAACTGCTACGTGGTCGCCGACGACGCCGCCCGCTGCCTGGTCGTCGACCCCGGCGCGGGGGTCGTCGACGAGGTCCGTCAGGTCGTGGACGAGTCTGGCTGGACCCCGGTCGCGGTGCTCGTCACCCACGGGCACGTCGATCACACCTGGTCCGCGGCGGAGCTCTGCGGGGCCTACGGCGTGGCCCTGCACCTGCACGAGGCCGACCTGCCGCAGGTCGCGGACCCCTTCGGCGCCCTCGGCCCCCTCGGTGGGCAGCTCGCGCAGACCGCCGCGTCGGCCGGCATGCAGTACGACCCGGCCGGCCGGGTCGAGCCCTTCACCTGCGCCGAGGCAGGCGCGGGCGCCGCGCGTGCGGACCTCGACCTGGGGGACCGGGAGGCGCCCTTCGCCGTCGCGGCGCTGCACGCCCCTGGCCACACCGCGGGGTCGACGGTCTACGTCCTCGAGGACGGCACAGCGCTGACCGGGGACGTGCTCTTCGCCGGGACCATCGGCCGTACCGACCTGCCCGGAGGGGACGGGGCCGCGATGGAGCGCACCCTGGGGCACCTGGCGACCCTGCCCGAGGAGACGGTCCTCCTGCCCGGCCACGGGCCTTCGAGCAGCATCGGCGCCGAGCTGCGGAGCAACCCGTACCTGCGCACCGCGCGGTGACCTGGAAGGATCACGCCCCATGGCCCGTCCCACCCCCCTGTCCGGATTCCCCGAGTGGCTGCCCACCGGTCGCGTCGTCGAGCAGCACGTCCTGGACGTGCTGCGTCGCACCTTCGAGCTCCACGGCTTCGCGGGCATCGAGACCCGTGCGGTCGAGCCCCTCGACCAGCTGCTGCGCAAGGGGGAGACCTCCAAGGAGGTCTACGTGCTCCGACGCCTGCAGGAGGAGGGGACGGCCGACGGCGGCGCGGAGCAGGCCGCGGCCGGCCTCGGGCTGCACTTCGACCTCACGGTCCCGCTCGCGCGCTACGTCATCGAGAACGCCGGCCGGCTGACCTTCCCCTTCCGTCGCTACCAGATCCAGAAGGTCTGGCGGGGCGAGCGCCCCCAGGACGGTCGGTTCCGCGAGTTCACCCAGGCCGACATCGACGTCGTCGGGCAGTCGACGCTGCCCTACCACCTCGAGGTCGAGCTGCCCCTGGTGATCGCGGCGGCTTTTGCGGCGCTGGCCGAGATCGGTGTTCCGCCGGTGCGCATCCTGGTCAACAACCGCAAGGTCATGGAGGGGTTCAGCCGCGGGCTGGGTCTGGAGGACGTCGAGGCGGTGCTCCGCTCGGTGGACAAGCTCGACAAGGTCGGGCCCGAGGGGGTCACCGCGCTGCTCGCCGCCGAGGCCGGCGCGAGCCCCGACCAGGCGGCAGCGATGCTCGAGCTCGCCGGTGTGCACGGGGACGACGCCACGGTCGTGGACCGGGTGCGCGACCTCGCCCGGCGCCTCGAGATCCAGGACGAGATGCTCGACCTCGGCCTCACCGAGCTCCACCAGCTGATCTCCGCCGCGTCGCGCCGTGCGCCGGGGACGGTGGTCGCCGACCTGAAGATCGCGCGTGGGCTCGACTACTACACGGGCTCGGTCTACGAGACCGTGCTCGTGGGGCACGAGCAGCTGGGATCGATCTGCTCGGGGGGGCGCTACGACGCCCTGGCGACCGACGGTTCGACGACGTACCCCGGGGTCGGGCTGTCCATCGGGGTCTCCCGGCTCGTCTCGCGACTGCTCTCGGCAGGGCTGGTCGAGGCGACGCGTGCGGTCCCGTCGGCGGTGCTCGTCGCCGTGGTGGACGAGGAGAGCCGGGCAGCCTCGGACGAGGTCGCAGCCGGGCTCCGCGGACGAGGGATCCCTGTCGAGGTCGCGCCGACCGCCGCCAAGTTCGGCAAGCAGATCCGGTACGCCGACCGCCGTGGCATCCCCTTCGTCTGGTTCCCCTCTGCCGGGGACGAGCCCGCGGCGCACCAGGTCAAGGACATCCGCTCGGGGGAGCAGGCCGAGGCGGACCCCACGACGTGGCAGCCCCCGGCCCAGGACCTGCACCCCCGGGCCGTCCCTGGTGGGGGCGGTCCGGGGGCCGCGTAGCCGCGGGACGTCACCGCCGGTCGGCCACGTCCGGCCACCGACCGGTCGCTTGACCCGCAGTCGAACACGTGTTCGACTGCTGCCATGAGGTGGGACGGTCAGCGGGCCGAGGCGCCCGAGCAGGCGCTGCCCGGCCTCGCGCTCCGAGGGCTCGTCCGGAGCGTGCGGACCCCGGAGTTCGACGGGGTGACCTTCCACGAGGTCGCAGCTCGCTCGGCCCTCAACAAGGTGCACGCCGCCTCGAAGGTCCCCTTCGGCTGGACCGTGAACCCGATGCGGGGCTGCCTGCACGCGTGCACCTACTGCTTCGCGCGACCCACCCACGAGTACCTCGACCTGGACGCGGGGAGGGACTTCGAGACGCAGATCGTCGTCAAGACCAACGTGGTCGAGGTGCTGCGCGCCGAGCTGGCACGCAGGTCCTGGTGCCGCGAGCACGTGGCCCTCGGCACCAACACCGACCCCTACCAGCGGGCTGAGGGTCGGTACCGGCTCATGCCGGGGATCATCGATGCCCTCGCCGGCTCGGGCACCCCCTTGTCGGTGCTGACCAAGGGCCCGCTGCTGCGCCGCGACCTCCCGGTGCTGCGCGCGGCCGCCGAGCAGGTGCCGGTGAGCGTCGCCGTCTCCCTCGCGGTCCTCGACCCGGGGCTCCAGCAGTCGGTCGAACCCGGGACGCCCCTGCCGCAGGCGCGGCTGGACCTGGTCCGTGCGATCCGGGAGCACGGCCTGCCCTGCGACGTCCTCGTCGCGCCCGTCCTGCCCTGGCTCACCGACTCGACCGAGCACCTCGGGGCCCTGCTCAGCGCGATCGCGGCGGCGGGGGCCACCGGGGTGTCGGTGATGGCTCTGCACCTGCGGGGCCCGGTCAAGCCCTACTACCTGCAGTGGTTGGCCCGTGAGCACCCTGCTCTCGTCGGTCGCTACCGGCGGCTCTACGGAGACGGGGCCTACGTGCCCCGCGAGTACCGTCGCTGGCTCGCCGAGCGGGTCGCCCCGCTGGTTCGACGTCACGGTCTGGCCCGCACGGCCTTCGAGGGGGACGGCGCCGCGCCGCGAGACTGGCGCGGGGGAACGGTCCCGAGCCCGCCCGACCTGCAACCGGCCCTGTTCTGACGTGCCGGGGTGCCGGCCCCAGCCTGTGGTGCAGCGGTGGCGGTCTCAGTCCTCGACGAGGCGGGCCGGGAAGCCCCCGGTGGCGACCGGTCCCCAGCTGTCGATCGTCACCCGGATGATCGACTTGCCCTGCGCGGTCATCGCGGCGCGGTACTCGTCCCAGTCGGGGTGCTCCCCGGCGATGTTCCGGTAGTACTCGACCAGGGGCTCGATCGACTCGGGCAGGTCCAGGACCTCCGCGGTGCCGTCGACCTGCACCCAGGGGTCCCATTCCTCGGAGACCACGCACAGGCTGACCGTGGGGTCGCGACGCAGGTTGTGGACCTTGGCGCGCTCGGGGTACGTCGAGACCACGATCCGTCCCGCGTCGTCGAGCCCGCAGGTCACCGGGGACATCTGCGGGGCGCCCGACCGGCGTCGGGTCAGCAGCACGGCGTGGTGCCGTGGACGCAGGAAGTCCAGCAGTGCCTCGCGGTCGATCCGGTCGGACGTCGCGACCTTGCGTGCCATGGGTTCCTCCGGTGCTCGCTGCCAGGGCCGCGACCAGGCTCCCACGCGGTCGCCTCCTCCGCCGGTCCGGGTGCGGCCTGCGGACCGTGTCCCGGACGCGAGGACGGCGGGGGAGCGGCACTAGACTCGATCGGCGACGGCTGACCGCCGCCGTTCCCCGAGGACGCCCCGAAAGGACCCTTCGTGCTCCGCACCCACACCGCCGGCTCGTTGCGAGCCGAGCACATCGGCCAGACCGTCACCCTCACGGGCTGGGTCGACCGCCGGCGCGATCACGGAGGAGTGGCCTTCATCGACCTGCGTGACGCCTCGGGAGTGGCCCAGGTGGTGATCCGGGACGAGGAGGTCGCTCACGGGCTGCGCAACGAGTACGTCCTGCAGGTCACCGGTGAGGTGGGGCGTCGCCCCGAGGGCAACGAGAACCCGAACCTCGCGACCGGCCAGGTCGAGGTGACCGCGGCCGACGTCGTGGTGCTCAACGAGTCCGCGCCCCTGCCGTTCCAGGTCTCCTCGGCCCTCGACGAGCACGTGGGCGAGGAGGCGCGTCTGCAGCACCGCTACCTCGACCTGCGTCGCCCGGCGCCGGCGGCGGCGATGCGTCTGCGCGCCAAGGTGAACGCCGCAGCCCGCCGTGTGCTCGACGCGCAGGACTTCGTCGAGATCGAGACCCCCACCCTCACGCGGTCCACGCCCGAGGGCGCGCGCGACTTCGTCGTCCCGGCCCGGCTCGCGCCCGGGTCCTGGTACGCCCTGCCTCAGTCGCCCCAGCTGTTCAAGCAGCTCCTCATGGTCGCCGGGATGGAGCGGTACTACCAGATCGCCCGCTGCTACCGCGACGAGGACTTCCGCGCGGACCGGCAGCCCGAGTTCACCCAGCTCGACGTCGAGATGAGCTTCGTCGAGCAGGACGACGTCATCGCGGTCGGCGAGGAGATCCTCACCAGCCTGTGGGAGCTCATCGGGTACACGATCCCCACGCCCATCCCGCGGATGACCTTCGCCGACGCCATGGCTCGGTACGGCACCGACAAGCCCGACCTGCGCTTCGGCCTCGAGCTCGTCGAGCTGACCGAGTACTTCCGCGACACGCCCTTCCGTGTGTTCCAGGCCCCCTACGTGGGCGCCGTCGTGCAGCCCGGGGGAGCCTCGACCCCGCGCCGTGGCTTCGACGCCTGGCAGGAGTGGGCCAAGCAGCGTGGCGCGAAGGGCCTGGCCTACGTCACGGTCGGTGAGGACGGCGAGCTCGGTGGTCCCGTCGCCAAGAACCTCTCCGAGGAGGAGCGGGCCGGCCTGGTCGCGGCCGTCGGGGCCGCTCCCGGGGACGCGGTGTTCTTCGCCGCAGGCAAGACGTCGGAGGCTCGGGCCCTGCTGGGCGCGGCCCGCCTCGAGGTCGGTCGCCGCGGCGGTCTCATCGACGAGGACCAGTGGGCCTTCGTGTGGGTGGTCGACGCCCCCCTGTTCAAGCCGACCGGTGAGGACGACGACGTCGCCCTGGGCACCGGGTCGTGGACGGCGGTGCACCACGCCTTCACGTCGCCGACCCCCGAGTGGATCGACCGGTTCGAGGAGAGCCCCGGCGAGGCCCTGGCCTACGCCTACGACATCGTCTGCAACGGGAACGAGATCGGCGGCGGGTCGATCCGTATCCACCGCCGCGACGTCCAGGAGCGTGTCTTCCAGGTGATGGGCATCGGCGCGGAGGAGGCCCAGGAGAAGTTCGGCTTCCTCCTCGAGGCCTTCGCCTTCGGTGCCCCGCCTCACGGTGGGATCGCCTTCGGCTGGGACCGGATCGTCGCCCTGCTCACGCGCTCGGAGTCCATCCGCGACGTCATCGCCTTCCCCAAGTCGGGGGGCGGCTTCGACCCGCTGACGGGTGCCCCCGCGCCGATCACCCCCGAGCAGCGCAAGGAGGCCGGCGTGGACGCCGAGCCCGAGCCCCGGGGTGAGGGCTGACGACCCGCGACCTCGCCTGCTCGGCGGGGGAGGACCCGGACCCCGGCGTCACGGGCCGGGTCGAACAGCTGCCTCTCGCCTGGCGGGGGGACCGTCTGCTGCTCGGTGAACGACAGGCCTGGTCGGGGGTGCTGGTCGCCCCCGACCAGGCCGCGGTGCTGGTCACCCTCGAGCGCGAGCAGGCGACCGTGCTGATGGGCCGGGGAACCGCGTCGGCGGCCGTAGGGCTCGCCGCGCGGTGGGCCGCCCAGACGGGCAGGGCCGGGTGGATGAGCCTGCCGCGCCCCGTCGACGTCCCCCCTGCCCTGCTCGACGACCTCGGCCTGCGTCCGTTCTCCACCTGGGACTGGCTGTCCTGCGCGAGCCCGCCCCCGGTGGTGCCCGGCGAGAGCGAGGTCGAGCTGCTCGAACCCGAGGACGACGCTGCGATCCGCGACTGCCTCGACGCCGCGAACCCCACCACGAGCGCGAGCCCCGGGACGGGCCTCGGCACCTGGTGGGGGGTGCGCGCCCCGGACGCGGTCGACGGGCGGCTCCTCGGGGTCCTCAGCGTCGTCCACCGTCCCGGCGATCCCGACGCGACGGACCGCTCGTGGCACCTGCGCGGCCTGAGCGTCCGCCCCGAGAGCCGCAACGCCGGCTGGGGGCGTGCCCTGACCGCTGCCGTGCTCCGCTCAGCCCTGACAGCGCACGACGGCGCCGCCCCCGAGGCCGACTGGGTCTCGCTCGGCATGTACGCCGACAACGCTGCTGCGCGCCGGGTGTACGAGGGGCTGGGCTTTGCCGTCGACGCCGAGTTCGCCTCGTTCGGCCCTGCGGGGGCGGACCGACCGCCGGCCTGAACGCCACCGCGGGACGGTCGACGCTCCGGCGCGGTGCCGGGTGGGTCGCTGAGTGCGGGAGCCCCGGGTCAGTGGTTGATGGCGAAGCGGCGCTGGAACCGCTGCAGCGGGGCGGGTGCCCACCAGTTGTAGCGGCCCAGCAGGGTCATCGTCGCCGGCACCAGGAGCATCCGGACGATCGTCGCGTCGATGAGCACCGCGACCGCCAAGGAGAACCCGACCTCCTTGATCACCAGCAGCTCGCCGAAGACGAACCCGGTGAACACCACGATGATGATGACGGCCGCTGCCGTGATGATCCGTCCCGACCGTTGCAGGCCGAGCCGCACCGCCTCGTCGTTGCTGGCCCCTCGGTCGTAGAGCTCCTTGATCCGGGAGAGCAGGAAGACCTCGTAGTCCATCGCGAGACCGAAGCCGAAGGCGATGACCAGGGCCACCACGTAGGTCTCGATCCCCCCGGTGGAGGTGAACCTCAGCAGCCCGGACAGGTTGCCGTCCTGGAACACCCAGACCAGCACGCCGAGGGAGGCGCTCAGCGAGATCGCGTTGGTGAGCAGGGCCTTGACGGGGATCACCAGAGACCCGGTCATCAGGAAGAGCAGGACGAAGGTGGCCAGCACCACGACGGCCAGCGCCCACGGAGCACGGTCCACCAGGGCCTCGGTGAAGTCGATCTGGTTGGCTGCCTGCCCGGTCACCCACGTGGTGAACGGTGCGTCGAGATCACGGACCGCCGTCACGACGTCGCGCGCGACCTCACCGCCGGGGTCGTCGCTGTCCGGGCGCACGCCGACCACCACGTAGGAGCCGAAGGGGGCGGGGACGTCGACCCCCGCCACCTCGGGGAGCTCGGCGAGCTCGGCCGACCAGATCGCGACCTCCTCGAGGGACCCCTCGGCCACGACCGTGACGGGAGCCTGGGCCGAGGCCGGGTACTGCTCGGCGATCGCCTGGACGTAGCTGCGCTGCTCGGAGCCCGCTGGCAGCAGCTCGATGGTCGAGTTCCGGAGCTCGATGTGGGCGAGGGGGATGGCGAGCACGCCGAGCAGCGCGAGGCACCCGCCGAGCACCCACCACGGCCGGCGCTGCACCCTGGTCGCGAGCCGGGAGAACACGCCCTCCTCGGCGGCGACGTCCCCGGTGCGCTGGAGCACCCAGCGCAGGCCGGGGGTCCGGTCCACCATCCCGGGGCGGACCAGGCGGCGTCCGGCGAGCTGGAGCAGGGCGGGCACCAGGGTGAGCGCGGTCGCGACAGCCACGAGGATCACGGCGACCCCGGCCGCGCCGAAGGCCCGGAGGATCTCAGGCTCGAAGACCATGAGGCCGGCGATCGAGATCGCGACCGTCACGGCCGAGAAGGCCACGGTCCGCCCGGCCGTCTGCATCGTGCGCCGCAGCGCGGCCTCGACCGCTCCGTCTCCCCGACGTCGGCGCACCGAGGCCCCGCCGTCCTCGTCGACCAGGGCGTGCAGCTCCTCACGGAACCTCGAGACGATGAGGAGCCCGTAGTCGATCGACAGGCCCAGCCCCAGGATCGTCACCACGTTGACCGTCGAGGCGTCGAGCTCGAGCCAGTGGGACATCGCGTACACCGCCCCGAGCCCGCCCGCGATCGAGGCGATCGCACCGGCCATGGGCATCGAGGCCGCGAGGAACCCGCCGAACACCATCACCATGATCAGCAGCGCGATGGGCAGGGCGATGGCCTCGCCGGTGGCGAGGTCCTCCTCGACCTGGTGGGTGATCTCGTCGACGATCAGCGAGGTGCCACCGACCTGGCCGCTCGCCCCCGGGGCTGCGTCCCCGAGGGCGTTCGGCAGGGCCGTGAGGGCCGCCTCCAGCTCGTCGAGGGCCGCGCGCTCGGCCTGCTCCTCGAGGTCGACCTCGAGCTCGACGACCACGAGGAAGCCGTTGCCGTCGGCGGCGAGCAGGGGTGCCGCGGCGGGGTCGTCGGGTCCCTCGGGCAGCACGAAAGGATCGATGATCGACGCGACGCCGTCGATCGTGGCGAGTCCGTCACGCTGCGTGGCGAGGGCGGCGGGGAGGTCCTCGGCGGACGGGTCGACGTCGTCCAAGACCAGCGTCAGGCTCGCCCCGGACTCGGAGCCCTCGTAGAGGATCTCGTCGGCCTCGCTGCTCTCGGCCCCGGGCACCGACGGAGCACCGGTCGAGAGCCGCTCGAAGAGGGTCTGCCCACCGACCCCGACCACGGCGAGGGCGAAGCAGGCGACCGCGAACACGGCCCAGAGGAGGACGGTGAGCCGTGGTGCGCGGGCGATCACTCGGCCCAGGGTGTCGAACACGCGGAGAAGCATCCCAGGTCGCGGCCCGGATCCGCATGTCGGTCCCGTCGGAGGGGCGCCGTAGGCTGCGGGCATGGACCTGTTCGACGCCACGACCGCGACCGGGGACGGGCGTCCGGGCATCGGGCAGGGTGCGCCGCTGGCCGTGCGGATGCGGCCGCAGACCTTGGCCGAGGTCGCCGGCCAGCAGCACCTGCTGGGACCGGGGTCCCCGCTGCGTCGCCTGGTCGAGCCCGCCGAGGAGGGCTCGCGCCGTGCGGCCCCGTCCTCCGTGGTGCTCTGGGGGCCGCCCGGCACGGGCAAGACGACGCTCGCCTACCTCATCGCGGCGACCTCGGGGCGACGTTTCGTCGAGCTCTCGGGCGTGACCTCCGGGGTCAAGGACGTGCGCGCCGTGGTCGAGGAGGCCCGGCGACGCCTCGCGACGCGGGGTGGGGAGACCGTCCTGTTCATCGACGAGGTGCACCGCTTCTCGACCACCCAGCAGGACGCGCTGCTGCCGAGCGTCGAGAACCGGTGGGTCACCCTGGTCGCCGCGACCACCGAGAACCCGAGCTTCTCGGTCAACTCGCCGCTGCTGTCCCGCTCGCTGCTGCTGACCCTGCAGCCCCTCACCACCGAGGACGTGCGGCACCTGGTCCACCGCGCGGTCGCCGACGACCGTGGCCTGGCAGGCAGCGTCCGCCTCGACGAGGAGGCCGAGGGGCACCTGCTGAGGCTCGCGGGGGGCGACGCGCGCAAGGCCCTGACGGTGCTCGAGGCGGCCGCCGGAGCAGCCCTCGAGGAGCAGACCTCGACAGAGCTCCCGGTCGTGGACCTCCCGACGATCGAACGCGCCATCGACGTCGCCGCGGTGCGCTACGACCGCGCGGGGGACCAGCACTACGACGTCATCAGCGCCTTCATCAAGTCGATGCGCGGCTCGGACGTCGACGCCGCACTGCACTACCTGGCCCGCATGGTCGTGGCGGGGGAGGACCCGCGGTTCATCGCCCGCCGCGTGGTGATCGCCGCGGCCGAGGAGGTCGGGATGGCGGACCCCTCGGCCCTGCAGACGGCGGTCGCCGCCGCCCAGGCCGTGGCGCTGATCGGGATGCCCGAGGCGCGGATCATCCTCGCCGAGGCGGTCGTGCACGTCACGACCGCCCCCAAGTCCAACGCCGCCTACAAGGCGGTCGACGCCGCGATCGCGGACGTGCGGGCCGGCCGCGTGGGGGTGGTGCCGATGCACCTGCGGGACGCGCACTACGCAGGGGCCGAGCGGATGGGGCACGGAGCCGGGTACCGCTACGCCCACGACGCCCCGCACGCCGTCGCGCCGCAGCAGTACGCCCCGGACGAGGTGGTCGGTGCGCGCTACTACGAGCCGAGCGACCGCGGCTACGAGCGTGACGTGAGCACCCGGCTCGCCAGGATCCGACAGATCCTGGGCGAGGCATGAGGTAGGGTCGACGGGTTGCCCGCACGCGGGCAGCCACCTGGGGACCTCAGCCGCACCACGAAGGTTGGTCCCACACCCGCCGGTCCACGCCGCTGCGGGTCGTGCCACGACGACGACAGGAAGCATCTCCATGACCAAGGTCACCCGCGCGCGCCGCCAGGTGCGTCTCTCCCGCGCCCTGGGCCTCGCGCTCACCCCGAAGGCTGTCAAGCACTTCGAGAAGCGTCCCTACCCGCCCGGCGAGCACGGCCGTGCCCGTCGCCGCACCGAGTCGGACTACGCGGTGCGTCTGCGTGAGAAGCAGCGGCTGCGCGCCCAGTACGGCCTCCGCGAGAAGCAGATGGCTCGCGCCTTCGAGGACGCCCGCAAGACCCCCGGCCTGACCGGTGAGGCGCTCGTCGAGAACCTCGAGACCCGCCTCGACGCCCTGGTGCTCCGCTCGGGCTTCGCCCGCACGATCCTCCAGGCGCGTCAGGTCGTGGTGCACCGCCACATCCTCGTCGACGGCAAGATCGTCGACCGCCCGTCCTTCAAGGTCCAGCCGGGTCAGACCCTGCAGGTCAAGCCGCGCAGCCAGACGAGCGACCAGTTCCGCGTCTCCGCCGCCGGGGCTCACCGCGACGTGCTCCCGGCCGTCCCGGGCTACCTCGACGTCCAGCTCGAGAAGCTCAGCGCGGTCCTCACGCGCCGCCCCAAGCGCGCCGAGGTCCCCGTGACCTGCGAGGTCCAGCTCGTCGTCGAGTACTACTCGCGCTGATCCTCCGCGGTTCGCCGCACGCCTGACCGACGCCCCGCCCCACGGCTGCAGCCTGGTGCGGGGCGTCGTCGTTCCCCGGTCGCACTGCTCACGGAACGCGGCCCGGTAGGGTCAGCACGTCCACCGCGTCACAGCCACAGAAGGAGCTCACGGATGTCCCTCGGAGACGTCGCCGGACTGATCGCGGCGATCGCGTTCGTCGCCCTCGTCGGGTTCCTCGCCCTGCCCCTGTTCCGGCTGTCCCAGGTCTTCGACGAGGCCCGCACCACGGTCAAGGAGATCACCGACCACACCGTGCCGGTGCTCGACGAGACCGCGACCACGGTCGCGACGACCAACGCCCAGCTGGTCAAGGTGGACGCCATGACCACCTCGGCCGCCGAGATCAGCCAGAACCTCTCGGCCCTGACCGCGCTGGTCTCGGCCACGGTCGGTGGCCCGCTGATCAAGGTCGCAGCGTTCTCCTACGGCGTCCGTGAGGCGCTCGGAGGCCTGGCCGCGAAGGTCAAGGGCTGATGCGTCGGCTGTTCTGGGTCGGCGTCGGGGCCACCGGAGCCGTGCTCCTCGCCCGTCGCCTCGAGCGTGCGGCGCGGCGCTACTCCCCGGCAGGCCTGGCCGACCAGGTCGAGGCGGCGGGAGACGCGACCTCCTCGGCGCTGCGCGACGCCGCGACCCGCTTCCGGACAGCACGTGCCACCCGTGAGGCCGAGCTGGTCGACCAGCTGCTGGTGACCCCCGAGTCCGGGGACGCCGGTGCGGTCTTCGGCCGTGGCCGGACGTCGGGCCAGCGCCGGCCCGGGGCGTCGGGTCGCCCGGCCGAGGACCTGACCGACGAGCCCCTGTACGAGTTCTGACCCCGCGCACGCCCCGCGTGCGCCCACGACCCTGACCCCGGGCCCGGCCCGGACCTTCCCTGCGGAGTGAGGACACCATGCGGACCGCCGAGATCCGACGACGTTGGCTCGACTACTTCGGGGAGCGCGAGCACGCCGTCGTCCCGAGCGCCTCGCTCATCTCGCCCGACCCGTCGATCCTCTTCACGATCGCCGGGATGGTGCCGTTCATCCCGTACATCCTGGGCACGCAGAAGGCCCCGTGGCCCCGCGCTGCGAGCGTGCAGAAGTGCATCCGCACCAACGACATCGAGAACGTCGGGCGCACTGCGCGGCACGGCACGTTCTTCCAGATGAACGGGAACTTCTCCTTCGGCGACTACTTCAAGGCCGGGGCGATCCGCTACGCCTGGGAGCTGTCGACTGCTCCCCAGGAGCGTGGCGGGTACGGTCTCGACGGCGACCGCATCTGGGTCACCCTCTGGGACCAGGACACCGAGTCCTACGACGTCCTGACCCGTGAGATCGGTGTCGACCCGCGGCACGTCGTGCGTCTGCCGCGCGAGGAGAACTTCTGGGACACCGGGCAGCCCGGACCGGCCGGGCCCTGCGCCGAGCTGCACTACGACCGTGGGCCCGAGTACGGCCCCGAGGCCGAGGGGGGTTCGGTCGACCCGGGCGGCGACCGCTACCTCGAGTACTGGAACCTCGTCTTCGACCAGTTCCTGCGCGGCGAGGGCAGCGGCAAGGACTACCCGCTCCTCGGCGAGCTGGACCAGAAGGCCATCGACACCGGCGCGGGCCTCGAGCGGATCGCCTTCCTGCTGCAGGGCAAGCAGAACATGTACGAGATCGACGAGGTCTACCCCGTGATCGCCGCGGCCGAGGAGATGAGCGGCCGGCGCTACGGGGCGAGCGGCGAGGACGACGTGCGGCTGCGCGTGGTCGCGGACCACGTACGCTCCTCCCTGATGCTCATCGGTGACGGCGTGTCCCCGTCCAACGAGGGTCGTGGGTACGTGCTGCGACGCCTGCTGCGCCGTTCGGTCCGGTCGATGCGCCTGCTCGGCGTCGACGAGCCGGCCCTGCCGCACCTCCTGCCGGTCTCGCGCGACGCGATGGCCGCGTCGTACCCCGAGGTGGCTGCCGACTACGACCGGATCTCGCGCATCGCCTACGGCGAGGAGGACGCCTTCCGCCGCACCCTCGTCTCGGGGACCACCATCCTCGACACCGCGGTGGCCCAGGTGAAGTCCTCGGGAGGCAGCACCCTCGCGGGGGACCAGGCCTTCGCCCTCCACGACACCTACGGCTTCCCGATCGACCTGACCCTCGAGATGGCCGCCGAGCAGGGCCTCACGGTCGACGAGCAGGGTTTCCGTGACCTGATGACCGCCCAGCGCGAGCGCGCCCGGGCCGATGCCAAGGCCAAGAAGGGGGCGCACGCCTCCTCGACGGCGCTGCGCGAGCTGCGCGAGCCGGGGGCCACCGAGTTCACGGGCTACACCGAGCTCTCCACCTCGTCGACGGTCCGCGGGCTGGTCCGCGACGGCGTCCTGGTCTCCGTGGCCCAGCAGGGCGAGACCGTCGACCTCGTGCTGGACCGGACCCCCTTCTACGCCGAGTCCGGCGGTCAGGAGTCCGACGCGGGTCTCATCACCGCGGACGGCGCCCGGCTCGAGGTCCTCGACGTGCAGCGCCCGATCAAGGGCCTCGTCGTGCACACCGTGCGGGTGCTCGAGGGGGAGGTGCGTGCGGGGGCTGAGGCCCTCGCGCAGGTCGACCCCGAGTGGCGCCTCGGCGCGCGTCAGGCGCACTCGGGCACCCACGTGGTGCACGCCGCCCTGCGCGAGGTGCTGGGCCCGGACGCGCTGCAGTCCGGCTCCTACAACAAGCCTGGGTACCTGCGGCTCGACTTCGCCTGGAACCAGGCTCTCTCTCCCGCCACGCGCAGCGAGGTCGAGGAGGTGGCCAACCGGGCCATCCGGCAGGACCTCGGCGTCAGCTGGCAGTACATGCCCCTGCCCGAGGCCAGGGAGTGGGGGGCCATCGCGCTCTTCGGCGAGACCTACGACGAGGAGGTCCGGGTCGTCGAGATCGGTGGGCCCTGGTCCCGCGAGCTGTGCGGCGGCACCCACGTCGACCACTCGAGCCAGATCGGGATCGTGGCGCTGACGGGCGAGTCCTCGGTGGGCTCAGGCGCACGCCGCGTCGAGGCGTTGGTCGGCCTCGAGGCCTTCCACCAGCTCGCCCGCGAGCGGGCCCTGGTCTCCACCTTGACCGAGACCCTCAAGGTCCGGCCCGAGGAGCTGCCCGAGCGGGTGGCTGGCGTGGTTTCGCGGCTGCGCGAGGCCGAGAAGGAGCTCGCCGGACTCCGCCAGGGGCAGCTGCTCCAGGCCGCGGCCGGGCTCGCCGAGGGTGCGGCCCGTGTCGGCCCGGCGCGCCTCGTGACCCACGAGGTCGGCACGGTCGCGTCGGTCGACGACCTGCGCACCCTCGCTCTCGACGTGCGGGGCCG
Source organism: Actinotalea soli (assembly GCF_017565425.1). Lineage (GTDB taxonomy): Bacteria > Actinomycetota > Actinomycetes > Actinomycetales > Cellulomonadaceae > Actinotalea > Actinotalea soli. The sequence continues at coordinate 304,275 of NZ_JAGEMK010000001.1, read as the reverse complement.
GCTGGGCGAGGAGCCTGCGCTGGTCGCTCTCGGTGGCGTGGCCAAGGACCGCCCGGTGGTCCTCGTCGCGACGAACGCCGGTGCCCGGGAGAGCGGCCTGCGGGCCGGTGCCCTCGCCAAGCTGGCCGCGACCGCCCTCGGCGGGGGCGGGGGCGGCAAGGACGACGTCGCCCAGGGGGGCGGCACCGATGCCTCGGCCCTGCCTGCGGCCCTCGAGGCCGTCCGGTCAGCGGTCGCCCAGGGGTGAGCCCGGTGGACGTCAGGGAGTCGGGGAACGGGCCGGGACAGGTCGGTGTCGGGCGGGGTGTCCGGGTCGGCGTCGACGTCGGCTCGGTCCGGGTGGGTGTCGCGGCGAGCGACCCCGACGGACTCGTCGCGACGCCCGTCGAGACCGTCCGACGCGGCGAGGGCGAGCCCGGACCTGCCTCCACCGACGTCCTGCAGGTCGCGGCGATCGTGCGGGAGCGGAGTGCCGCCGTGGTGTATGTCGGTCTGCCGAGGCACCTGTCTGGGGCCGAGGGTTCGGCATCCCAGGCGGCGCGCACGTACGCTGGGGTGCTGGCGCACGCCGTCGCACCGGTGCCGGTGCGGCTGGTGGACGAGCGGTTGAGCACGGTCTCCGCCCATCAGGCGCTGCATGCGGCCGGAAGGTCCGGGCGTCGCCACCGTGCGGTCGTCGACCAGGCGGCCGCGGTGGTGATCCTGCAGTCAGCGATGGATGCGGAACGTACGACGGGGGCACGGAGCGGGGAGCTGGTCACCAGCGACCCACCCTCCGAGGGGGCCCCGGCGCGGTCGGGGACGTAGGGCTGGACACCGGCCAGGACGGGCACGGGCCCGTCTGGCCAGAGCACTGCGGGGGCGCGCAGGTAGACACGGACGTACGGGAGGACCGAGCGATGGCACGCTGGCCGGGAGTCGCGCGACAGGAGGCTGGGCTGTGAACGACGTGTTCCTCGACGAGGTGATCAGGCCCGAGGCCTCGGGGCCCAGCCGCCGCTCGGACCGACGCGCGAGCCGTGAGGAGCGAGCCCGCAAGCGTCGCAAGCGCCGGGTGCGCAACGTGATCGCGCTGGTGGTCTCCCTCGGCCTGCTGGGTGGGGCCGCCTACGCCGTGGTCGAGTACGCCCTGCCGGTCATCACCGACCTGCGCGGTGGCGAGCAGGAGATCACCGACTACGCCGGACCGGGCCACGGCAGCGCCGAGGTCTCCATCCCCGCCGGGGCGACCGGGGTCCAGATGGCGACGGCCCTCGAGGAGGCCGGGGTCGTGGCCAGCACGGGCGCCTTCACCAGTGCCTTCGCGGCCAATCCCGACGCCGCGGGGATCCAGCCCGGCACGTACCGGCTGCTGCTGGAGATGCCCGCGGCCGACGCGGTCACCGCCTTGCTCAACGCCGAGAACCGCGTCCAGACCCAGGTGACCATCCCCGAGGGCCAGCGGGTCGACCAGATCCTGGAGCGCCTGTCCTCGGTCACCGGGGTGAGCGTCGAGGACTTCGAGACGGCCCTCGAGGACACCGCGGCGACCGGCCTGCCCGATGCGGCCGGCGGCAGCTACGAGGGGTGGCTGTTCCCCCTGACCTACACCTACGAGCCGGGCACGGAGCCCGTCGAGATGATCGCCGCGATGGTCAGGCAGACCGTCCGGGTGCTCGACGAGCGCGAGGTCCCCGAGGGCGACCGGCAGGCTGTCCTGACCAAGGCGTCCCTGGTCGAGCGCGAGTCGCCCAACGCCGAGGCCAGCCCGCAGATGGCTCGGGCGATCGAGAACCGCCTCGACCGCGAGATGCCGCTGCAGATCGACGCGGCGGTCGCGTACGGCCTGAACAAGTCCGGGACCGAGCTCACCTCGGCCGACATCAGCTCGGACGCGACGGACAACCCCTACAACACGTATGCGCACAGCGGGCTCCCGCCCACGCCCATCGCCTCCCCGGGCGAGGCCTCGATCGACGCGGTGCTCTCACCCGCGGACGGCCCGTGGATCTTCTGGGCGACGGTCAACCTGGACACCGGTGAGACCAAGTTCGCCGAGACCTACGAGGAGCACCAGCGGAACGTGGCCGAGCTGCGGCAGTGGCAGGCCGAGCAGGGGTGACGGACCGAGCGGTCGACGCCAGCCCGACGCCCCGGGGGCGGCGAGCCGCGGTGCTGGGGCATCCCGTCACGCACTCGCTCTCCCCGGTGCTGCACGGTGCCGCCTACGCGGCCCTGGGGCTCGAGGGCTGGCGGTACGACCGGCTCGACGTCACCGAGGAGGCCCTGCCGACGGTCCTCGCGGACCTGGACCGCTCCTGGGCGGGGCTGAGCCTGACGATGCCGCTCAAGAAGACGGTCCTCGGGCTGCTCGACCACGTCGAGCCGCTCGCCGAGGTGGTCGGGGCGGTCAACACGGTGCTCGTGCAGGCCGGGGCCGGGGACCGTCCGGTCCTCGTCGGGGCCAACACCGACGTGCACGGGCTGGTCGCAGCCCTCAGCGAGGGGCGCGTGACCCGCGGGGACTCCGGTCCGGTGCGATCCGCGGTGGTCATCGGCGCCGGGGCGACGGCGGCCTCGACCCTGGCCGCCCTCGCCCAGCTCGGCTGCACCACGGCCCAGGTGCACGTGCGCTCGATGGCGCGAGCCGGGGCCGCCATGCGCGCGGCCCACCGCATGGGCGTCGAGCCGCAGTTCCTCACCCTCGAGCCCTGGGACCGGCTGCTGACCGCGATGCGGACGGCCGACGTCGTGGTCTCGACCCTCCCGCCCCGGGCCGCGGACGAGATCGCCTCGGAGCTGGGGGAGCAGGGCCGCGAGGCCGACGTCCCGGAGGACGGCGCCCAGGACCGGCTCGGGGTGCTGCTCGACTGCGCCTACGACCCGCGCCCGACGGCCCTGGGTGCCGCGTGGCAGGCCGCCGGCGGCACGGTTGTGGGCGGGGAGCGCATGCTCCTGCACCAGGCGACCGAGCAGGTGCGGCTCATGACCGGGCGCCCGGCGCCGGTCGGGGCCATGGACGCGGCGCTGGGCGTGGCCCTGGCGTGAGGCGCTCCCGTCGGGGCTCGTGGTCCGCGACGAGGGCTGACGAACGCGCCCGGGGAGCAGGGGTGCCGAGGGAAGAGGGCCCGACGAGTCCTTTAGACCAGGGCCTGTCCTGCCGATAGGTGGTCTGACACATGCGGCCCCCCTACCCCCGGAGGGAGTGGCGGCACGGCCCTGGGGAAGGACTTCCGTGAAGCACCTCGGTGACATCCTGCTCGACCAAGGCTTCGTGACCGAGGGCCAGCTCATGGCGGCCCTGGACGAGCAGGCCGAGCGCGGGGAGTCCCTCGGGCGTGTCCTGGTCGAGATCGGGATGCTCAGCGAGTCCCAGCTCGTTCAGGCGCTCGCCTCCCAGGTCGGCATGGACTTCGTCGAGCTCGCCGAGTACCCGGTGGACCGCAACGCGGTGTCCCTCGTGCCCGGATCGATGTGCCGGCGGTACACGGTGCTGCCGGTCTCCCTGCTGGACGGGCACCTCATCCTCGCGATGGCCGACCCGGGGAACGTCCTGGCGGTCGACGACATCCGCACCGCGGCCGGGGTCCCTGTCCACCCCGTGATCGCGACCCACGACGACGTGATCCAGGCCATCGACCGGTACTGCCGCGCGGACGACGAGATCGACGACCTGACCTCTGCTTTCGAGAGCAGTGAGCCTCAGCCCCTCGACGACCTGTCGGGCCTGAGCGATCACGGAGACGACGACGCCCCCATCGTGCGGTTCGTCAACCTGCTCGTGACGCAGGCCATCCAGGACCGAGCCTCGGACATCCACATCGAGCCCGCCGAGAACGACCTGCGGGTCCGGTACCGGATCGATGGCGTGCTGCACGAGATGCAGCGCTCACCCAAGCAGATCCAGGGCGGCGTGATCTCCCGGCTGAAGATCATGAGCGACATCGACATCGCCGAGCGCCGCAAGCCCCAGGACGGCCGCATGTCGGTCACGCACAACGGCCGCAAGATCGACCTGCGCGTGGCGACCCTGCCGACGGTGTGGGGCGAGAAGGTCGTCATGAGAATCCTCGACAACTCCACCGCGAGCCTGGACCTGCGGGACCTCTCCTTCCTCGAGGACAACCTCGAGACGTACTCCGAGTCGTACAGCAAGCCCTACGGGATGATCCTCGTGACGGGCCCGACGGGCTCGGGCAAGTCGACCACCCTGTACGCGACCCTCAACGCGGTGTCCCGCCCCGAGATCAACGTCATCACGGTCGAGGACCCGGTCGAGTACCGCCTCCCGGGCATCAATCAGGTCCAGGTCAACCCCAAGGCAGGACTGACCTTCTCGGGGGCGCTGAGGTCGATCCTGCGGTCGGACCCGGACGTGGTCCTCCTCGGTGAGATCCGTGACCACGAGACAGCTCAGATCGCGATCGAGGCCGCCCTCACGGGCCACCTCGTGCTCTCGACCCTGCACACCAACGACGCACCCAGCGCCGTCACCCGGCTCGTCGAGATGGGCATCGAGCCCTTCCTCGTCGGGTCGGCGCTCGACTGCGTGGTCGCCCAGCGCCTCGCCAGGCGACTCTGCAAGAAGTGCAAGGAGCCGTACGTACCGAGCGAGGTCGAGCTCATCGCTGCGCGCTTCCCGTGGAGCCCCGGTGAGGAGATCCCCACGTTGCACCGTCCTCACGGGTGCTCCTCGTGCTCAGGCACGGGCTACCGCGGTCGGCTGGCGGTGCACGAGGTGATGCGCGTGACCGAGGACATCGAGCGCCATGCCGTGGCGCACTCCTCGGCGGCGGACATCTCCCGCACCGCACGCGAGCAGGGCATGATCTCGCTGCGCGACGACGGCTGGACCAAGGTGCTGCTCGGCGACACCTCCGTGGAGGAGATCCTGCGCGTCGTCGCCTGACGCGACGGACGCACCGACCAGGACGAGCCGTGGATCAGTCCGTTCTTCTCCTCAAGAGGACCGGGCCCATGGTCGATAAGACGACGGAGCGCTCTGTGCTGGAGCGCCGCGACCGGAGGCCAGTGCTGTGAACGACTACTACCCGTCGACGGACGGCGAGGCCCAGCGCCCGCCGACCGCGCAGACCCCGTCCTCCGGTCCCGCGCCGGCGCGGCCGTTCGCCCCGACGCAGCTCCCCACGGCCTATCCAGCCCAGCCCGGCCCGGGTGCGGGTGCACCCGCGGCGGCGCCGCTGGCTGCCGCGCCACAGGCCGCGCCGCTGCAGGGACGCCGCGCAGCGCAGGCGGCCCAGGCGGCGCACGCGGGTCAGCAGCCCGGTGTCTCCCAGCTCGCCCACCCCGCGCCGGCATCGGCGCAGCAGGCACCTCAGCAGCCGACGCAGCAGCAGGGCTACGCCGCGCATCCCCCCAGGCCGCCTCAGCAGCAGACGGCCCCCGCGACTCAGCAGACCAGGTCTCCGGGTGGCCCCCCGTCCCAGGGCGGTCCGACCGGGCCGACCTCCGCCCCCGGCACGCCGCCGCGGCCCCCGGCCGCCGGCCGCGGGCCCGAGCGCAGTGCCCGCGTCGGCCTCGCCCAGGTCGTGCACGAGGGGGACCTGGACCTGGACCACGCCCTGCGGGTGATGATCGACCTGGGGGCGTCCGACCTCCACCTCACCTCCGGCGCCCAGCCCATGGTCCGGCGCGACGGCGGTCTGCGGCCGCTCGAGGACTTCCCGGTGCTGCTGGCCGAGTCGCTGCAGCGCAGCCTCTACGCGGTCCTGAGCCAGAAGCAGCGCGAGACCTTCGAGCAGCACCTCGAGCTCGACTTCGCGTACGCCGTCCGCGGGGTCTCGCGCTTCCGCGTCAACATGTACAAGCAGCGCGACTCGGTCGGCGCGGCGTTCCGCATGATCCCGTACGAGATCAAGCCGCTCGACACCCTGGGCGTGCCAGCGTCGGTGGCGAACTTCGCGGGGCTGCCCCGCGGTCTGGTCCTCGTGACCGGCCCGACCGGGTCGGGCAAGTCGACGACCCTGGCGGCCATCGTCGACCTCGCCAACCGGACCCGCAACGACCACATCATGACGGTCGAGGATCCGATCGAGTTCCTGCACCGCCACAAGAAGTCGCTGATCAACCAGCGTGAGGTCGGGGCGGACACCCTGTCCTTCGCCAACGCCCTCAAGCACGTGCTGCGGCAGGACCCCGACATCATCATGGTCGGTGAGATGCGTGACCTGGAGACGATCTCGGTCGCCCTCACGGCCGCCGAGACCGGCCACCTGGTCTTCGCGACCCTCCACACGCAGGACGCCGCCCAGACCATCGACCGTGTGATCGACGTGTTCCCCTCCCACCAGCAGTCTCAGGTGCGCACCCAGCTGGCCAGCGCGCTGCAGGGCGTCGTCTGCCAGACCCTGTGCAAGCGGGTCGGGGGAGGGCGGGCGGTCGCCACCGAGGTCATGATCGCGACCCCCGCGATCCGCAACCTCATCCGCGAGGGCAAGACCCACCAGGTCTACTCGGCGATGCAGGCCGGCGCGAAGCTCGGCATGCACACCATGGATCAGCACATCGCGGACCTGGTGCGTGCGAACAAGATCACCTACGAGGCCGGCCTCGAGAAGTGCCACCACGTGGAGGACTTCAACCGCCTCGTGGGCCGTAGCTCGAGCGTGGGCCAGGGCATGACCGCGGCCATGCAGGCCGATCCGACCTCGGCCGGCTACGCCGGGATGGGAGCCTGACATGGCCACGGAGACCAAGGTCTTCGAGTACGCCGTCCGCGACAACGGCGGCAAGATCGTCAAGGGCCGGATCGAGGCCAGCAGCCAGGCCGCGGTGGTGACGCGTCTGCGCACCATGGGCATGGCGCCCATCTCCCTCAACGAGGTCAGCACGGGCGGGCTGCAGACCGAGATCAAGATCCCGGGCATGTCCGACCGGATCACCCTCAAGGACCTGGCGATCCTGTCCCGGCAGCTGTCGACGATGATCGACTCGGGTCTGTCGATCCTGCGGGCGCTGTCGATCCTCGCGGACCAGACCGAGAGCAAGCCGCTCGCCAAGGTGGTGGCCCAGGTCCGCAGCGACGTCGAGACCGGGATCGCCCTGTCGGTGGCGCTGCAGAAGCACCCTGCGGTCTTCCCGCCGCTCATGGTCAACATGATCAAGGCCGGCGAGGTGGGGGGGTTCCTCGACCGGGTGCTGGTCTCCATCGCGGAGAACTTCGAGTCCGAGGTCAAGCTGCGCGGCAAGGTCAAGTCCGCGATGACCTACCCCGTGGTCGTGTTCATCATCGCGATTCTCGCCGTGGTCGGCATGCTGCTGTTCATCGTGCCCATCTTCGCGAACATGTTCGCGAACCTCGGTGGCACCCTTCCGTTGCCCACCCAGATCCTCGTGGTGCTGTCGGAGTGGATGAAGATCGGTGGTCCGATCATCCTCGTCGGCCTGGTGCTCTTCGCGGTCTGGTGGAGCAAGAACAAGCACAAGCAGTCCGTGCGGGAGAAGGTCGACCCGTGGAAGCTGAGAGCACCGATCTTCGGCAAGCTCTTCCAGAAGATCGCTGTCGCCCGTTTCTCCCGCAACTTCGGCACCATGATCCACGCCGGTGTGCCGATCCTGCAGGCCCTCAACATCGTCGGGGCGACGAGCGGCAACATCGTCATCGAGCGCGCCACCCGGGACATCCAGGAGTCCGTGCGCAGCGGTGAGTCCCTCACGGGTCCCCTGTCTCAGCACAGCGTCTTCCCGGCCATGGTGGTGCAGATGATGGCCGTCGGTGAGGACACGGGCGCCCTGGACACGATGCTGGCCAAGATCGCCGACTTCTACGACCAAGAGGTCGAGGCCACCACGGAGCAGCTCACGGCCATGATCGAGCCCATCATGATCGCCGTGCTCGGTGGCATCGTCGGGACCATGATCATCGCGCTGTACCTGCCCATCTTCAACATCTTCGAGCTCATCGGCTAGCCACTCGCTCGGCCTATCGGGTGAAGATCTGGCGAAACGGCCAGAACCGCTCAAGGTGGCCAGTCCTGCGCCCGATGAAGGACATGCAAGGCAGGAAGCGCAGTACCCCGCAGGCCTGAATCGGCTGGCCCGATTCCTCACACCATTCGTCCTGACACCGAAGGAGAGCATCTCGTGATTGCTCGCATCCGCAAGTCCATCGAGGAGAAGGACCAGGGCTTCACCCTGATCGAGCTCCTCGTCGTCATGATCATCATCGGCATCCTCGCGGCGATCGCGATCCCGGTCTTCCTCAACCAGCGCAAGTCGGCGGTCGACGCCTCGATCAAGTCCGACCTGCGCACCATCGCCACCTCGGTCGAGACCATCTACGTCGACCACCAGGCCTACCCGACCTTCGGCGGCGGTGCTTCCGGCGCCGACGTCACCCTGACGCCGCCCGGAACCGGTGCAACGCCCACCTCGGTTGCGATCAGCTCGGGCAACACCGTGACCTACACCGCGCTCAGCGGGGGCTACTGCCTGCGTGGCACCAACCCGGACGGCAACGCCTCGTCGACCACGGCGAGCACGGTCATCACCTACAACAGCCTGACCGGGGGCCTGGGCAGCGCCCCTTGCACCGCTCCCTGATCTGACAGGTACGGATGGGCCGGGGCCACACATGCGGCCCCGGCCCATCCGGCGTACGGAAGAAGACTCGGTCGACAGGCCTGTCACATCCAGTGAAGGACGGACGATGAACCGCTGCATGCGAGACCGGCGCGCACCCGCCGACGCCGGCTTCACGCTGATCGAGGTCATCGTCTCGCTCGTCCTGCTGGGGATCGTCGCCACGGCAGCGCTGTACTTCTTCATCGAGGGCACCCGCACCACGAGCCACCTGCAGCGGTCCCAGAACGCGGTTGCGGTCGCCAACGAGGCCATGGAGCGGGCCTACGCGGTCAACCCGGTCGCGAGCCTCGGGACGACGAGCTCGGCCCTGGCCGCCGGGCGCCGCCAGGCGGACGTCGAGGCGGCATGGAACCGCCTCGAAGCAGCTGGCGCTGAGGGGCTCGACGACACCTACCCGATCTGGGACCCGTCCCTGAGCCTGACTAACTCAAACAACGCGGCCGTGCCGATCGAAGACGAGTACACGCACTCCGGTCAGAAGTACCTCGCCACCACGCTGGTCGGTGTCTGCTACCGCAAGGGCGACGTCCTCGCCCCCGACCAGCCGTGCACGACCCTGCCCAGCGTGGCGAGCGTCCTCCCGGAGGACAGCACGCCGGCAGGCATGATCCGCCTGCTCCGTGTCATCACGGTGGTCACCTGGGCACCGACGGCGGGGGAGTGCACCAGCGGCGTGTGCACCTACCAGCTGAGCGGTCTGATCGACCGCTCCTCGGACCTGACCTGGAACCAGGTCGTCGACCCCATCGCGGTGGAGGACTTCGCCGACGCGCTGCACGGCGAGACCATCGCGATCCCCGTGCTCGACAACGACGTCATCGGGCCGGTGACCTCGAACCCGGTCCTCCTGATGACGTACCCGGCTGCGGGACAGGGCACCGTCTCGGTGGCCAGCAACGGGGTCGTCACCTACCGGGCCCCGGCGACGGGCTCGGGGATCTACCCCTTCACCTACCGGATCAAGGACCGTGCCGGCAGGCAGTCGGACCCGGCGACGGTCCGCGTCTCGGTCAAGCCGCTCGCCGCGAACGACTCCTACCAGGTGCGCTCCGGGGTCGGCACAACCCTCAACCTCCTCGCGAACGACAACGGCACCCCCGCGAGCATCCAGATCTCCTCCGCGCCGACGAGCGGCACCGTCGCCGTCTCGGGCCTCACGGTGACGTACACCCCGAGCGTCCCGACCGGGACGGACTCCTTCATGTACACCTACACCGACGCCTCCGGTCAGGTCAGCGAGCCGGCACGGGTGACCATCCTGATCGACTCGCTCAACACCCAGGACCACACCATCGTGATGAATGCGCGGTCGTCGACCGCCGACGTGTGGACCTCCCTGACGGAGACCCTGCTCACCGGGGTCGACGACAGGTCCCGGGTCGGCATCACGATCACGGGCCCTCGACCTGCCGCAGGAAGCCTTCGGGTGGACGGGGTCCCCTACACCCAGACGACAGCAGCGGGGACCAGCAACCGGGGGGCGAACGTCGAGTTCAGCCCCATGCTCAACGTCGTCGGTGAGTACACCTTCCGGTACGTGGTGTCGCGTGAGGGTGGGGCGACCTCGGACCCGAAGACGGTGACCCTGCGGGTGGTCCCGGTCGCGCGCCCCGATGTGTTCCCGGTGCGCAACCACAACCAGACGACCGGCTTCGCAGTGGGGCTCAACGACGCCCCGAGCGTCTACACGACGGCCTCGGCCGTCACGGTGCGTACCTCGCCGCCCGTCCCTGCCGACTGCGGCACGTTCCCCACCCAGGCACGCCTCGCCCAGGGGGAGATCCAGGTGGTGCTGCCGACCATCCCGCAGGGTGGGGCGCAGCGGAACTGCTCCTTCACCTACTACCTGGAGGGCAGCGGTGCGCTGTCGCAGCTGCGCTCCGAGACGGTGACCGTGACCTACAGCTTCCGGAGACCCTGATGAGCGGTATGCGCAGGCGCCTCCGCGCGCGTGACGAGGGCATGACCCTCATCGAGCTGCTGGTGTCGATGGGCATCTTCACCGTCGTCCTCGCGGTGTTCTTCGGCGGGCTCATCACCATGACCCGCAGCACGTCCCGGGCGCAGGACATCACCGCGGCGGGGGACTCCGTCCGGCGCGCCTTCCAGACGATGGACCGTCAGATCCGGTACGCCTCCGCGGTGAACCTCCCCGGCGTCGGTGCCAGCGGGGCTCACTACGTCGAGTTCCGGACCGAGGCGCAGCCGAACGGGCTCGCCCCGCTGTGCACCCAGTGGCGGGTGGACCCCACCAACCGGGTCCTGCAGCAGCGCACCTGGCGGGAGACTCCGTCGGCGACCCGCAGCAGCTGGAGCACCGTCGCGACCGAGATCCGCAACGACCTCACGACGCACCCCCCGTTCACCCTGTACCCGGTCGGTGGCGGACGGAGCCGTCAGCAGCTCGCCGTGTCCCTCGACGCCGGTCTCGGGGAGGGCGGCGACGACGCCCAACCCGGTGCCGACATCAGCACGGTCTTCGTCGCCCGGAACAGCGGCGCGGCCTCGACCGAGACCTCTGTGTGCACCAACCTCCTGGAGCGACCGTGATCACTCTGACGACCCCCGCCGCCCGTGCTGCGCGGTGCGCGGGGATGGGCCGGGCTCTGCGGCGCGACGACTCCGGCATGGCGATGGTGACGACCCTGATCGCCATCATGCTCACAGCCATGCTCAGCATCCTCCTGCTCGGGGTCCTGCTCTCCCAGCTCGTGCCGACCTCCTTCGCCCGGACGAGCAGCCAGACGGTCTTCGCCGCAGAGGCCGGGGTGAACGCCGTCGTCGGGCAGATCCGCACCGCGGACTCAGCTCCTGACGTGACCAACACCGTCTACGGAGACACCAACAAGCTGCCCTGCACCGCCGAGGGGCCGGTCGGCGGCGCGGACGACGGTCTGCGGTACGCCGCGACGATCCGGTACTACCTCGAGAGCCCCACGGGACGCAGCGAGTCATGGCTCGCGAGCAACGCGATGGGCTGCACCCCGGGGTCGGGACCCACGGGGGATCCCACCTACGCCCTGGTGACCTCGGAGGGTCTGGGCGAAGGGGTCGCCGGTATGGCGGCCGGCGCGGGGGACCGCACCGTCCAGGTGGTCTACGAGTTCCAGATCACCAACAACAACATCCCGGGCGGGCTGATCTACAGCTACGACAGGCGGCCGGCCTACACCCCCGACCGCTTCTGCCTCGAGGCCGAGTCGGCGACGGTCGGCGCCCTGGTCAAGTACGTCCCGTCGGTGACCTGCGGGACGGATGACGTGCACCAGCTCTGGCTCTACGCCAAGGACTACCGGATCAAGCTGGCGAGCACGACCGTCCCCGGCACGGGCCAGGAGCCCTTGTGCGTGACCGGTACCCCGAACGGCGCGACGCCTGTGCTCGCGACCCTGCAGGTGTGCGTACCCGACACGTCCTCGTCACGATGGAACCAGCTGTTCAGCTGGGAGGGCGGTGCGATCTGGCGCGGTCAGCAGAACCCCATCTCGGGCGGGTACAGCAACTTCTGGCTCTCGAGCGGGGTGCGATCGGACGTCGTCAACGGGCGCTACCTGTACGTGTGGAACCAGGCTGCGAGCAACAACGAGTGGGGGTCCTTCAACCCCGACCCGCGTGTCGGTGCGGGCGCTGCAGGGATCGAGACGATCCAGATCGTCAACTACCTCGAGTTCGGCCGTTGCTTCGACGTCACGGATCAGGACCCGCTCAAGGCCTTCATGATCGTCTACCCGTGCAAGCAGGACCCGTCGGGGGGCTCTCGTCTGAACTGGAACCACAAGTGGTACTACGCAGAACCGACGGACGAGGTCGGGGTGTCTGCTCCGCAGCAGATCTACGTCCGCAACGGAGGGAGTGCCTCTGATCGTCGATGCCTGGTCTCACCCAACGTCGACGGTGGCTACGTCACCCTGACCAACGCGTGCAACGCTGCGGCGAACAACCAGAAATGGGTCCGCTACGCCAATACCGGGAACTACGGTGACTCCTACACCTTCCGTGACCACTGGGGCCGCTGCATCTCCCTGGGGGACAAGTACGACGCCTGGTCCAAGATCACGGTGACGCAGTGCAACTCGGGGCTGGGGCAGAAGTGGAACGCGCCGCCCACCTCGATCCAGGCCTCCCTGGACGGATACCAGGAGATCCCCTGAGATGACCGACCTGCCCGTCCTGACCGGGCCGACGCTCGTCGCCGCCCACGTCCTGATCGGGCTGCTCGGCCTGCTCATCGGCTCCTTCCTCAACGTCGTGGCGTGGCGCGTCCCGCGACGGGAGTCGATCGTCTCGCCACCGAGCGCGTGCCCCCAGTGCGGGCACGCGCTCCGGCGGCGGGACAACATCCCGGTCCTCTCCTGGCTGGTCCTGCGCGGACGCTGCCGGGACTGCGGGGCGCCCATCTCGCGGCGCTACCCGCTCGTCGAGCTCGCCACTGCGGTCCTCTTCGTGCTCGTGTCGCTGCGCTTCGGCGTGGAGGCGCCGGGCGTGTGGGCGCTGCCGGCCTTCCTGTACCTCGCCGCGGTCGGCCTGGTGCTCACGGTGATCGACATCGACGTCCACCGGCTGCCCGACGTCATCGTGCTCCCCTCCTACGGTGTGACCGTGGTGCTCCTGGCGGTGGCGAGCTGGGCGACGGGGGAGTGGGGCAGCCTGCTGCGCGCGGGGATCGGCGGCCTCATCCTGTTCCTCCTCTACTTCCTGCTGCTCGTGGTGTACCCGCGCGGCATGGGGTTCGGGGACGTCAAGCTCGCCGGCGTGCTGGGTCTGTGTCTCGCATGGCTCGGCTGGGGCGCCCTCGTCATCGGAGCCTTCTCGGCCTTCCTCGTCGGCGGCGCCTTCGCCGTCGGTCTCGTCCTGGCTGGCCGCGCGGGCCGCAAGTCCGGCATCCCGTTCGGCCCGTGGATGGTGGCCGGAGCGGCGATCGGGATCGCCTGGGGCGACACGCTCTGGTCGGCCTATCTCGGACTCATCCTCTAGAGCCCGGGGCCCCGTCGAGCAGCCGGGTCCACGGCGGCCGAGGCGATCGGGTGGTTTTCCTCAAGGATGCACACGCCTGCACCGATAAGGAATCTGCATGCGTGCTGGACAACCATCAGAGGCGGAGAGAATCCATGGCGAAATCGCGAGTGGTCGGTCTCGACATCGGCTCGACCGCTGTCAGGGCGGCCGAGGTCGAGTTCGGACCAGGCGGCCCCACGGGCAAGCACCAGCCGACGCTCGTGCGGTACGCCGAGGTCGGCCTGCCTGCTGGCGCCGTCATGGACGCCGAGGTGTCCGAGCCCGAGACGGTGGCGTCGGCGCTGCGCGACCTGTGGCGGAGGGCGAAGTTCAGCACCCGGGACGTCGTGCTCGGCGTGGGCAACCCGCGGGTGATCGTGCGTGAGCTCGACCTCCCGTGGCTGCCGATGCACCAGCTGCGGGCCTCGTTGCCGTTCCACGTGCAGGAGCTCCTGCCGATGCCGGTCGAGGACGCGCTGCTCGACTACTACCCCGTGGGCGAGTACGTCGGGACCTCGGGGCGGACCGTGCAGGGCATGCTCGTCGCCGCCTCGCGCGAGACGGTGCGGTCCAACGTCATGGCCGCGGAGAGCGCGGGCCTGCACCCCCAGATGGTGGACCTCAACGCCTTCGCGCTGCTGCGTGCCATGGCTCGAGGGGAGAACGCCGAGAAGGTCGTCGCCCTCGTCGACGTCGGCGCCCGTACGACCAACGTCATCATCTCCGCGCAGGGTGTGCCCCGCTTCGCCCGGACCCTGCCCTCGGGCGGGCAGGACGTCACCGACGCGCTGGCCGGCCAGATGCAGATCGCAGGCCCCGAGGCCGAGCGCCTCAAGTCCGAGATCGGCGTCGGGTACTCGGTCGCCCCCGAGCTCTCCGCGGGTGCCGCGGCGGTGGGCGAGGTCACCCGCACCCTGGTCGAGGCGGTCCGCAACACCTTCGTCTACTACGCGGGCAACAACCCGGGCGCCGGGATCGACGTGGCTCTGCTCACCGGTGGCGGTGGGCTGCTGCCCGGGCTCGGGCAGTACCTGTCGACCGCGAGCAGGCTCCCCGTGGCTTTCGGCGACCCGCTCGCCACGCTCAAGGTCTCCGGTGCCGCCGAGCGGAACCTGCCGTCCTCGAGCTCGATGCTGGCGATCCCCGTCGGCCTGGCCTTTGGAGTTGCCGCGTGACCACCACCGCCCCACCAGCTCCCGTGCGCACGCGTGCCGCGGTCCCTGGTGCCTCCCCGCTGCCCCAGGTCAACCTGCTGCCCCCCGAGGTCCGGGCGGGTCGACAGCTCGGCCGGGTCAAGACCTGGCTCGGGATCACCGTGCTGGTCGTGATCCTCGTCGCAGGGCTCCTGTTCGTGTCGGCCTCGTTCGCCGCGACCCAGGCCCAGAACGAGCTCACCGAGGTGCAGGACACCAACCAGGCGCTCCTGGCCGAGCAGGCCCAGTACGCCGAGGTGCCCAGGGTCCTCGGCCAGCTCTCGGAGGCCACCGAGGCCCGCGAGCTCGGGATGTCCACCGAGGTGCTCTGGCGCCCGTACCTGCGCGCCGTGGCGGCCACCGCACCGGCCGGCGTCAGCTTCGACACCTTCGGCGTGAGCGCGGCGACCCCGACCTCCCCGGCGGCCGCGCCCATCGACCCGCTGCAGATGCCCAGCGTCGGGACCCTCACGTTCACGGCCCGCTCCCTCACCCTTCCGGACACCGCGGACTGGCTCGAGCAGCTCGCCCAGGTGCCCGGCTTCTCCGACCCGTGGTTGGGCTCGGCGCAGATCACTGACGAGTCGGGGGTCTACTACCAGCTCACGGGCACGGTGCAGATCACCGACGAGGCCTACGCCCAGCGATTCATCGACGAGGAGAACAGCTGACATGAGTACCTCCTCCGCACGTACCTGGGTCATCGGCACCGTGGTGCTGAGCCTGCTGATCCTCGTGGGCGCCTGGTTCCTCGCCGTCACCCCCAAGCTGGCCGAGACCCAGGAGACCCGCACCTACATCGAGGACGAGCGGGCCCGCGAGGACACGCTGCGCCTCCAGCTCGCGACCCTCGAGAAGCAGTTCGCCGAGCTCGACACCTACAAGGCCGAGCTGGCTGGCCTGCAGGAGCAGATCCCGGTCGCGGCGTCCCTGCCGGAGTACCTCCGCGAGCTCCAGGGCCTCGCGACCACCCACGGCGTGACGATCGTCGGCGTCAGCCCCGGCGCGGCCGCGACCCTCGAGCTGCCGGCTGCCGCGCCTGCCGCCGCGCCCGTCGCGGCCGAGGAGCCCGCCGAGGCAGAGGGTGAGGACATCACCGCGGACCCTGACGCGCAGAGCGCGCAGCCCGAACCGGCTCCGGCGACCAGGCTCGTGGGCATCCCGGTGTCCCTGACCGTCGTGGGAACGTACGAGAACGTGACTGCCTTCCTCGACGGGCTGCAGCAGGGCACCGACCGGTTGCTGCTCGTCACGGCGCTCAGCACGACCACCCAGCAGGCCACCGAGGCCTCGGGTGGGCGGCCCGCCACGGCGGCCGGGGACCTCGAGGCGACGATCGACGGCAACATCTACGTCCTCACGGACGAGTCGGTGCCGGTGCCCGCCGACGAGCCTGCCGAGGGTGACGAACCCACGGAGGACCCGGTGGTCGAGCTCCCCTCGAGCGACCGCAACCCCTTCTCCCCGGTCGCGGGGTCCTGAGCCCCAGGAAGGGCTCGGTCGGCACCGTCCGGGCACCTCGGCCCGCGTCCGCAGCCCGGACGCGGGCCGAGGTGCGTCCGGGCCCCGTGGGAGGATGACGCCATGCTGCGCTGGTTGACGTCCGGGGAGTCCCACGGTCCCGCCCTGGTGGGGATCATCGAGGGCCTGCCGGCCGGGGTCGAGGTCACGACCGCCGACGTCCAGGCAGCTCTGGCCCGACGGCGGCTCGGGTACGGGCGCGGCGCCCGGATGAAGTTCGAGCAGGACGAGGTCCGCGTCCTGGCGGGCCTGCGGCACGGCGTGAGCCAGGGTGGCCCGATGGCCATCGAGATCGCCAACACGGAGTGGCCCAAGTGGGTCGACGTCATGGCGGCCGACCCCGTGGACCCCGAGCGGCTGCTGGTCGACGCGGGCACGGGTGACGAGCGCGAGGTGGCCCGTAACCGGCCGTTGACCCGCCCCCGTCCCGGTCACGCGGACCTGGTCGGCATGCGCAAGTACGGCTTCCCCGACGCCCGGCCGGTGCTCGAGCGCGCCTCGGCCCGTGAGACCGCGACCCGGGTGGCTCTCGGCACCGTCGCGGCCCGCTTCCTCGAGCAGGCCGTCGGCCTGCGTCTGGTCTCCCACGTCGTGGCCATCGGCCCCGTCGACGCGCCGGAGGAGGCCCTGCTGCCGACCCCCGAGGATCTGGCGGCCCTCGACGCCGACCCGGTGCGCTGCTTCCACGCGGAGACCTCCGCTGCCATGGTCGCCGAGATCGACCAGTGCCAGAAGGACGGCGACACCCTGGGCGGCGTGGTCGAGGTGCTCGCCTACGGCGTCCCCACCGGGCTCGGCAGCTACACCCACTGGGACCGACGGCTCGACGCGCGGCTCGCGGCGGCCCTGCTGGGCATCCAGGCCATCAAGGGCGCCGAGATCGGCGACGGGTTCCGCACGGCCCAGCGCCGCGGCTCGCAGGCCCACGACGAGATCGAGCGGGACCCCGAGACCGGCCTCATCCGCCGCCGCACCAACCGTGCGGGCGGGGTCGAGGGCGGCATGTCCAACGGCGAGGTGCTCCGGGTCCGGGCCGCGATGAAGCCCATCTCGACGGTGCCCCGCGCCCTGGGGACCGTCGACGTCAGCACGGGGGAGACCGCCCAGGCCATCCACCAGCGCTCCGACGTGTGCGCGGTGCCCCCTGCGGCCGTCGTCGCCGAGGCGATGGTCGCCCTGGTGCTCGCCGAGGCCGTGATCGAGAAGTTCGGCGGGGACAGCGTCGCCGAGGTCTCCCGCAACCACCAGGCCTACCTCGACGCGATCCCCGAGCTGCAGCGATGACCGCCCCCCACGGGGAGGGTGCCGGGGGCCCGACCCCGACCCTGCGTCCCCGCGCCGTGCTGATCGGCCCGCCCGGCTCGGGCAAGTCCACGGTCGCCCGCGCGCTGTCCCTCGCCCTCGGCGTGCACGGCCGGGACACCGACAACGACGTCGAGCAGCGCGCCGGCAAGCCCATCCGCGAGATCTTCGTCGACGAGGGCGAGCCCCACTTCCGCGAGCTCGAGCTCGACGCCGTCCTCACGGCGCTGCGCGAGCACGACGGCGTGCTCGCCCTCGGGGGCGGCGCGGTGCTCGACCCGCGCGCCGAGCAGGGACTGGTCGAGTACCGCGAGGCCGGGGGCCTGGTCGTCTTCCTCGACGTGAGCCTCGCCCACGCCGCGCCCCGCGTCGGCTTCAACACCGCGCGCCCCCTCCTGCTGGGCAACCCGCGGGCCCAGTGGCAGGCCCTCATGGAGGCCCGCCGCCCGATCTACGAGCGCGTCGCCAACCTGCGCGTGGTGACCGACGGCCTGCGTCCCGGGGACGTCGCCGAGCGCATCCGTGAGGAGATCGCATGACCGACCGCCCGACCACGCCCTCGGCCGACGCCCCGACCGTGGTGACCGTCTCCGGGGACGCCCCCTACGACGTCGTCGTGGGGGACCGCCTGCTCGGCGAGCTGCCGCGCCTGCTCGGAGCCGGGGTGCAGCGGGTCCTCGTCATCCACCCGGGGGCCCTGGCCACCTCGGCCGAGGCCGTGCGTGAGGACCTCGTGGCCCAGGGGTACGAGGCCTTCCTCGCCGAGATCCCCGAGGCGGAGGAGGCCAAGCACGCCCAGGTGGCCGCGTTCTGCTGGCAGGTGCTCGGCCAGGCGGACTTCACCCGCAGCGACGCCGTCGTCGGCCTCGGCGGGGGAGCGACCACCGACCTCGCCGGGTTCGTCGCCGCGACCTGGCTCCGCGGGATCCGCGTCGTCCACGTGCCCACCACCCTGCTCGCCATGGTCGACGCCGCCGTCGGGGGCAAGACCGGCATCAACACCGCCGAGGGCAAGAACCTCGTCGGAGCCTTCCACCCGCCCGCGGGGGTGCTCTGCGACCTCGCGAGCCTCGACTCGCTGCCCGTGCACGACCGCACCGCGGGTCTCGCCGAGGTCATCAAGTGCGGGTTCATCGCCGACCCGCGGATCCTCGAGCTCGTCGAGGAGCACGCCGCCGCCCTGACCGCCCCCGAGCTCTCCGAGGCCGTGCGGCCCGTGCTCCGCGAGCTCATCGAACGCGCCGTCCAGGTCAAGGCCGAGGTCGTCGGGCAGGACCTGCGCGAGTCCGGCCTGCGCGAGATCCTCAACTACGGGCACACCTTCGGTCACGCGATCGAGCTGGTCGAGCGCTACCAGTGGCGGCACGGAGCCGCGGTCGCCGTGGGCATGGTCTACGTCGCCGAGCTCGCCCGCCTCGCCGGCCGGCTCTCGGACGAGGTCGTCGACCGGCACCGCGCGATCCTCACCGCCGTCGGCCTGCCCACCACCTATCGCGGGGACCGCTGGGAGCAGCTCCAGAGCGCGATGCGCCGCGACAAGAAGACCCGCGGCGACCTGCTGCGCTTCGTCGTGCTGGACGACGTCGGCCGACCCAGCCGGCTCGAGGGCCCCGACCCGTCCCTGCTCGCCGCGGCCTACGCCGAGGTCAGCCGTGAGGCCGGTGGCACGGCCGTCATGCTCTAGGTCCGGTCACGCGCCAGGTCCGGTCAGCTGATCGAGGCAGGCCCGCGCTGCTCTAGGCTCGCGCCATGACCCGCGTGCTCGTGCTCAACGGACCCAACCTCGGGCGGCTCGGAGTCCGCGAGCCCGAGGTCTACGGCTCCGCGACCCTCGCCGACCTCACCTCGGCCGTCGACGCCTGGGCGAGCGAGCTCGGCCTCGCGGCCGAGACGCGCCAGACGGACGACGAGTCCGAGATCGTCGGCTGGCTCCACGAGGCCGTCGACTCCCGGGCCCACGTGGTCCTCAACCCCGCGGCCTTCACGCACTACTCGTACGCCCTGCGCGACGCCGCCGCCCAGGTCACCACCTCGGGCCTGCTGCTCGTCGAGGTCCACCTCTCCAACCCCGCGGCCCGCGAGGAGTTCCGGCACACGAGCGTCGTCGCCGCCGTCTCGACCGGGACCGTCGCCGGCTTCGGCCTCGACTCCTACCGCCTGGCTCTCGCCGCCCTCGCAGGCCGGCTGCAGAACAATACCTAGGGCTTGTGGTTATGAGGACAAGGCTCTAGGTTTGTTCCATGTTCGTCCTGACGATCGACCAGCAGGGCAGCCGCCGCGTGGGTGACCGTGTGGAGCAGCTGCTCTCCCACCTCGAGGACCGCGTCGTCGCCGGTCAGCCCGGTGTGGTGCGTCCCTTCGAGCGGACCGTGGGCGACGAGGTCCAGGCCGTGCTCGACGACCCTCGCCTCGCCGTCGAGACCGCCCTCGAGGCGCTCCGCCTGGGGGAGTGGACGGTCGGGGTGGGCGCGGGACCCGTCGACGAGCCGCTGCCGACCGCCGCCCGCGCCGGTTCCGGGCCTGCCTTCGTGCTGGCCCGCGAGGCGGTCGAGCGGGCCAAGAGCCGGGCCCGCCCCGTCCCGATCGCTGTCGAGGCCACCCACGCCCTGGCGGGGGCGGACTGCGAGGCGGTGCTGACCCTGGTCGGTGCCATCATGGCCCGGCGCACCGAGCAGGGGTGGGCCGTCATCGACACCCTCACCGCGCTCGGCGACGCGACCCAGGACGCTGTCGCGGACCGCCTGGGCATCACCCAGCAGGCCGTCAGCCAGCGTCTGCGTACCGCGCTGTGGGCCGAGGAGCTCGCGGTCCGCCCCGCCGCCGCACGACTGCTCGCCGAAGGAGACGCATGAACGACGCCCTCGTGGTCCTCGTGGTCCTGGCCGCGCTGGCACTCAGCGCCCTCGGCGGCTGGCCCCTGACCGCCGCGGTGCTCCGCGTCGCGGCGCGGTCACACGACGCCCGTCACGAGACCACCCGCGGCGCCGTCGACCCGGAGGTCCGGCCCGACGCCGAGCCGGACCTGACCGGGGAGGGGGTGCACGCGCCCGCCGGGCCCGCGCTCGAGCCCGACCTCGCGGCTGCTGCCGAGCCGGACCCTGCCCGGGCACCGGGTCCCGGGGCTGACCCCACCAGCTCCTCGAGCCTGCGCGGGGGTACATGGATCGGCGTGCTCGAGCGGCTCGCGGTGACCGCCTGCCTCGTTGCCGGATACCCGGCCGGGATCGCCTTCGTCATCGCCGTCAAGGGCCTGGGGCGGTACCCCGAGATCCGGCAGCACCCGGAGACCTCCGAGCGCTTCGTCATCGGCACCCTCGCCTCGATGCTGTGGGCCGTGGCCGTCGGCGCGGTCGCCCGCCTTCTCGTCTCCGGCTGAGCGCGCCCGGAGCGGCAGCGCGGGCTGTGGTGCCTCGACGGCTACACTGGACGGCGGTCCGCCCGCGCGGGCCCGCCGGAGCCATGACCCGGGGCCGTTGGTCCACGGACAGCGCTGGTCCACGGACCAGCTGTTCACCGACCTGCTCGTCCATCTACCGGGCACCTCGGGTGAGACGCGAGGCTCGCCCCTCTGAACTCGACAGGAAGATCCACTGTGGCCACGACCAATGACCTGAAGAACGGCACCGTCCTCAACCTGGACGGGCAGCTCTGGACCGTCGTGGAGTTCCAGCACGTCAAGCCTGGCAAGGGCGGCGCGTTCGTGCGGACCAAGCTGAAGAACGTCCTGTCGGGCAAGGTCGTCGACAAGACCTTCAACGCCGGCACCAAGGTCGAGACGGCCAACGTCGACAAGCGCGACATGCAGTACCTGTACAAGGACGGCGCCGACTACGTCTTCATGGACATCTCGACCTACGACCAGATCAACGTCTCCGAGGCCACGGTGGGTGACGCCGCGAACTACCTCCTCGAGAGCCAGCAGGCCATGGTGGCGACCCACGACGGCACGCCGCTGTACGTCGAGCTGCCCCCCTCGGTGGTGCTCGAGATCACCTACACCGAGCCCGGCCTCCAGGGCGACCGCTCCACCGGCGGCACCAAGCCTGCGACCGTCGAGACCGGCGCCGAGATCCAGGTCCCGTTGTTCGTCGAGGGCGGCACGCGCGTCAAGGTCGACACCCGCGACGGGTCGTACCTCGGCCGTGTGAACGACTGAGGTGAGCGCCCGCAGCAAGGCGCGCAAGCGCGCGGTCGACGTCCTCTTCGAGGCCGACCAGCGCGGGGCCGCCCCGGTCGAGATCCTCGCGGCTCGAATCGCCCAGCCCGGGACGGAGGCGTCCCTGCCCCAGTACTCGGTGGACCTCGTCGAGGGGGTGCTGGCCCAGCAGGCGCGGATCGACGAGTTCCTCTCGACCTATGCCCACGGCTGGACCCTCGAGCGCATGCCCGCCGTGGACCGCGCGGTGCTGCGCATCGGCGCCTGGGAGATCCTCTTCAACGACGAGGTGCCCGACGCCGTCGCGGTCGACGAGGCCGTCGAGCTCGCGCGATCGCTGTCGACGGACGAGTCGCCCACCTACATCAACGGGCTCCTCGGGCGGCTCGTGGACCTCAAGCCCACCCTTCTCGCCTGAGGGGTCGCCCTCACACGCTCGCGGGCCGCACCCGGTGCACGGCCGCCAGGTGCACCGCGGCGGGGGAGGTGCGCGCGGACTCGGCGCGCGCGCCCCGGATCGGCAGCCCCGCCCGCGCCGCACCGAGCATGTTGCCCTGCACGGTGCGCACGCCCATCTCGACGAGGGCCATGAGCTCGTCGGCGTGCTCGACCCCCTCGGCGACCACGTCCAGCCCGTGCGCCTCGGCGAGGCTGATGATGGCCCTCAGCACGGCGGCCCCCTCGGGGCTGCGGACCTCCTGGACGAAGGTCCGGTCGATCTTGAGCACGTGCAGGGGCAGCTCGCCGAGGCGGGACAGGGAGTTGTAGCCCGTCCCGAAGTCGTCGATCGCGATCCGGACCCCGCGCTCGGCCAAGGCCTCGAGCGAGCTCCGCACGTGCTCGGCGTCGTACAGCAGGGCACTCTCGGTGACCTCGATCGTGAGCCGGTCCCACCCGTCGGTGCCCCAGGACTGCTCGACGTGCGTGACGAAGTCCGGCTCGTCGAGCTGGCGGGCCGCGACGTTGACCGCGACGGGCAGGTCGAAGCGCTCCATGCCCGCCCTGGCAGCCCGGAACACCTGCCGCCCGACCTCGACGATCAGGCCGCTCTCCTCGGCGAAGGGCAGCCACTCGGCGGGCTGGAGCACCGTGCCCCTCCGGCGCCAGCGCGCGAGCACCTCGAGGCTCGTGACCTCCAGGGTGACCGCGTCGCTCAACGGCTGGAAGTAGCCGATGATCTCCTGCTCACCGAGGCCCTGCTCGAGCTCGCGGCGCAGCTGCAGCTGCGCGGCGACCTTCTCGCGCAGCTCGGCGTCGTACAGGGCGACTCCGGCGTGGGAGCGCTTGGCCTCGAGCATCGCGAGGTCCGCGTCCCGCAGCAGGGCGTCCGGGTCGACGAGGTCCCCGGGCTGCCAGGTCGCGACGCCGACGGCGAGGTGCGGGCCCAGGACGTCTGATCCCGGGGGGCTGAAGCCGTCGCGGAGCCGGTGCGCGAGGGCGCGCAGCTCGACGTCGGAGCCGGAGCGCTCGACCAGCACGACGAACTCGTCCCCGCCGTGCCGCGCGACGTACCCGAGCCGCCCGGCCACGGCCTGCAGGTGCCTCGCGGTGTGGACCAGCACCTCGTCGCCGCCGCGCCGACCGCGCCGGTGGTTGACCCTGCGCAGCCCCTCGACGTCGCAGAACAGCAGGCTGACGCGGGACCTTTCGACGTTGGCCCTCTCGAGCGCCTGGACGAGCCGGCGGTCCAGCGCGGGTCGGTTGTGCAGGCCGCTGAGGGAGTCGGTGAAGGCCGCGTGCGTCAACCGGTCGGTCAGGGTGATCCGCTCGGCAGCGCCCGAGACCACCCGCGCCAGGTCTCGCTGGAAGGCGCGGGCGTCCTCGTCCTGGTCGTGGCCGTCGGCCGGTCCGAACTCCGCGACGAAGCGATCGCGGGCGAGGGGGCGCAGGGTCCCCTCGATGGTCGGGTCCTCGAGGACCGCGCGGCACTCGTCCCGGGCGCGTTCGAGGATGGCCTCCGGGCTGCGCAGGTACCACGCCGCGTTCGCCACGCGGGCGAGGGCGTCACGTCGGCTCGCGTGCCGGATCGCCTCGCGACGCACGGCCGCGATGCGCGTCGTGGCGAGCAGCTGGAGCCCGCCCACCAGGGGGAGCACCCAGAGCCCGGCGAGCAGCTCGGTCGTGGGGCTCGTGGGCTGGAGGGAGGAGGCCAGCAGCATCAGGGCCGAGGTGAAGCCGGCGACCGTCACGACCGCGCCGACCATGGTCATCGGCTGGGAGCGCACCGCCACCGCGACGTACACCCCGACGACGGCCACCGGCAGCAGCTCCACGGCCGGGGCGATCGGGCCGTACGCGGGCACCCCGTCGGCCATCGTGTGCGTGTAGACGAGGTCCGTGGTCGACCAGAGCACGACGGCCGTGCCGTACCAGGCGAGGGTCCCCACGACGAGGCCACGGACGCCGGGGCCGTCGGTCAGGGCGCGGATCGCGGGCAGGGCGAGCACGACAGCGGCGGCGAAGGCGCAGAACCGGACCAGCAGCAGGGCCTCCGTCCCTGTCCCGGGCACGACCACCCCGGTCAGGCCGCTCGCCAGGCACAGCACCGCCAGGGCCGCGGTCCAGACCAGGGTCCAGGCTGCTCCGGCCCGTCGGAGCTCCCCCCGCCACCAGCCCAGGTGGAGCATGCACAGTCCCGCGATGAGGCCCGCGACGACGCACTGGATGATCGTCAGGGTCGGCGGCGCGAGAGGAGACACAAGGGAAGTATCGTGCCAGAACGCGCAAAACGGGACATCGGCGCACCGCGGGCCGGCGCGTCGACGCCCTCGCAGGACCTGAGAGCTGCGCGCCCGGACCCGAGGGTCCCGTCCTGGGCGGTCGCACCGGGGTGGGTGCGTTAGTGTTCACGGCGTCAGACATCCTTTAACGACCCGTCCTGTGAGGCGGGGAAGGAGGTCGCCAGATGTCCTCTGGCCCCGCTCTGCCCGATCCCGTCCCACCCGTCGAGCCTGGGGGCTCCGGTGGCGAGGACTCGGGTGCCGAGGTCCTCGGCCAGCCCGAGATCGCCCGCGCCCTGACCCGTATCGCCCACGAGGTCCTCGAGCGCAACAAGGGCGCCGCCGACCTCGTCCTGCTGGGCATCCCGACCCGCGGTCTGCCGCTCGCCCAGCGCCTCGCGGCGCGCCTCGCGGAGGTCGAGCCCGGTCTGGACCCCGCCGCCGTGGCCGGCTCCCTGGACGTCACGATGTACCGGGACGACCTCCACAAGCACCCGACCCGTCCGCTCGGAGCGACGGACCTGCCTGCGGCAGGCATCGACGACCGCGTCGTCGTGCTGGTCGACGACGTGCTGTTCTCGGGACGCACGATCCGCGCCGCCCTCGACGCCCTCAACGACCTCGGCCGCCCCCGTGCCGTCCAGCTCGCCGTGCTGGTCGACAGGGGCCATCGCGAGCTGCCGATCCGGGCCGACTACGTCGGCAAGAACCTGCCCACCTCCCTCGTCGAGAAGGTGCGGGTCCGGCTCGTCGAGACCGACGGCGTCGACTCGGTGCGGATCGACGGGGGAACGCGATGAGGCACCTGCTCAGCGCGGCGGACCTCGACCGCGCGACGGCCATCGAGGTCCTCGACGCGGCCGCGCAGATGGCCGCGACCCAGGCCCGCGAGATCAAGAAGCTGCCGACCCTGCGCGGGCGCACCGTGGTCAATCTCTTCTTCGAGGACTCGACCCGGACCCGCATCTCGTTCGAGACGGCTGCCAAGCGGCTGTCGGCCGACGTCATCAACTTCGCCGCCAAGGGCTCGAGCGTCTCGAAGGGCGAGTCCCTCAAGGACACCGCCCAGACCCTCCAGGCCATGGGGGCTGACGCCGTGGTCATCCGCCACCCCGCCTCGGGCGCCCCGCACCGGCTCGCCCATTCGGGCTGGGTCGGCACCTCGGTGGTCAACGCGGGGGACGGGACGCACCAGCACCCGACCCAGGCCCTGCTCGACGCGTACACGATCCGCCGTCACCTGACCGGCACCACGGGCAACCCCGACGGCGTCGGGAACGACCTCACCGGGCTTCGTGTCGCGATCGTCGGGGACGTGCTGCACTCCCGGGTGGCGCGCTCGAACGTCCAGCTGCTGCACACGCTCGGCGCGGAGGTGACCCTCGTCTCACCCCCGACCCTGGTGCCCGTGGGGGCTGAGGCCTGGCCGTGCTCGATCTCCTACCACCTGGACGCCGTGCTGGCCGACCAGCAGCCGGACGCGATCATGATGCTCCGGGTCCAGCGGGAGAGGATGGGGGGTGACCGCACGGGTGCCACGGGGTTCTTCCCCAGCCCGCTCGAGTACACCCGGTCCTTCGGGCTGGACGCGCGACGTCTGCGGATGCTGCCCGACCACGCGATCGTCTTGCACCCGGGCCCGATGAACCGGGGGCTCGAGATCTCGGCGGAGGCCGCCGACTCGCCCCGGGCCGTGATCCTCGAGCAGGTCGCCAACGGTGTCGCGGTCCGCATGGCCGTGCTGTACCTGCTGCTCGCCCAGGAGAGAGAGACCCTCGCATGACGACGTACCTGCTGTGCGGTGCCCGCCTCCTGGGTGGCGCACCGACCGACGTCCTCCTCGGGGAGGGACGGATCCTCGCCCTCGGCGCCTCGGCTGCCGAGGACGACCGGGCCTCCTCCGCCGAGGTCGTCGAGGCCGCGGGGCTCGTGGCCCTGCCCGGCCTGGTCGACCTGCACACCCACCTGCGCGAGCCGGGCCGAGAGGACGCCGAGACGGTCGCCTCGGGCACCCGGGCCGCCGCCCTGGGCGGGTTCACCGCGGTCCACGCGATGGCCAACACCTCGCCCGTGGCGGACACGGCCGGGGTGGTCGAGCAGGTCTGGCGGCTCGGCCGGGACGCAGGCTGGGTCGACGTGCACCCCGTCGGGGCGGTCAGCGTCGGGCTCGCGGGCACCCACCTCGCCGAGCTCGGGGCCATGGCGAACTCCGCGGCCCGCGTCCGCGTCTTCTCCGACGACGGCCACTGCGTCGACGACCCGGTGCTGATGCGTCGCGCCCTCGAGTACGTCAAGGCCTTCGACGGCGTGGTCGCCCAGCACGCCCAGGAGCCGAGGCTCACCCAGGGCGCCCAGATGCACGAGGGGATCGTCTCGGCCGAGGTCGGGCTCGCCGGATGGCCGGCTGTCGCCGAGGAGGCGATCATCGCCCGCGACGTGCTGCTGGCCGAGCACGTCGGCTCCCGGCTGCACGTGTGCCACCTGTCCACGGCTGGCTCGGTCGAGATCATCCGCTGGGCCAAGGCCCGGGGCATCCCCGTGACGGCTGAGGTCACCCCCCACCACCTGCTGCTCACCGACGAGCTCGCCCGCACCTACGACCCGCTCTACAAGGTCAACCCGCCGCTGCGGACCGACGCCGACGTGGAGGCCGTCCGGGCCGGGCTCGCCGACGGGACCATCGACATCGTCGCGACGGACCACGCCCCGCACACCCGCGAAGACAAGGACTGCGAGTGGGCGGCTGCCGCCTTCGGCATGACCGGCCTCGAGACGGCGCTGGCGATCGTCACGAGCGTCATGGTCACCGCGGGGCGCATGGACTGGGCGGACGTCGCCCGGGTGCTCTCGAGCGCCCCGGCCAGGATCGGCCGGATCGACCAGGGCGAGCGCGCCCAGGGGCGCCCGCTCGAGGTCGGCGAGCCGGCCAACCTGACCCTCGTGGACCCCGACGCCCGGTGGACCGTGGACCCGGCGGGGCTCGCCAGCGCGAGCACGAACACCCCCTACGGGGGCCGCGAGCTGGTCGGCCAGGTCCGCGCGACGTTCTTGCGCGGTCGTCCTACGGTGCTGGACGGGCTGGCCGTCGAGCCCGTCCGGGATGCGGGGGCCCTGCCGTGACCACCACCCAGTCCTCGATCGCGGTCCTCGCGGGCCTCTTCGTCGTGATCCTGCTCGCCATGTGGTGGGGGTGGCACCGGCGCGGGGCACGCACCGGTGCCACCGTCCCTCCGCCCCCCGCGGTCCCCGCCGAGGCGGACCGGGGAGCCCTGCGGTGCCCCCCGATCGAGGTCGTCTACGTCTCGAGCACCAGGGCGGGGGACTGGCTCGACCGCGTCGTGGCCCACGACCTCGGGGTGCGCGCCGCCGCGACCGTCAGCGTCCACGAGACCGGGGTGCTCCTCGCCCGGCGCGGGGCCACCGACGTCTTCGTCCCGGCCTCGGGGGTGCGTCGCGTCGGACGCGCCCCGGGCATCGCGGGCAAGTACGTCGGCGGCGAGGGCCTGGTCGTCCTCACCTGGGAGGTGCCCGGTACCGCCGACCGCGGGCCCGCCCTGCTCGACACCGGGCTGCGCACCCGACGCCGGGCCGACCGCGAGCCGCTCACCGCGGCCCTGACCTCCCTCGTGCCTGTCGCCGGCACACCCTCGACCACCGTCGCCCCCACCGAGGAGCAGCCATGACCGACCCGACCGCCGTCCTGGTCCTCGAGGACGGCCGCACCTTCACCGGCCTCGCCTTCGGGGCCCAGGGCTCGACGGTCGGCGAGATCGTCTTCAACACCGGCATGACCGGCTACCAGGAGACCCTCACCGACCCGTCGTACCACCGCCAGATCGTCGTGATGACGGCCCCGCACATCGGGAACACCGGAGTGAACGAGGAGGACCCCGAGTCGACCCGGATCTGGGTCGCCGGCTACGTGGTGCGCGACCCCGCGATCCGGCCCTCGAGCTGGCGCTCGACGCGGACCCTCGCCGACGGGCTCGCCGACGAGGGGGTCGTGGGCATCAGCGACATCGACACCCGCGCCCTGACCCGTCACCTGCGTGAGCGGGGGGTCATGCGTGGAGGGATCTTCTCGGGACCCGCCCTGCTCGACTCCTCGGGCCGTCGGCGTGCCGAGCAGGACCTCCTCGACGAGGTCACCTCGGCCCCCGCGATGTCGGGGGCGGACCTCGCCGGCGAGGTGACGATCGCCGAGCCGTACACGGTCGAGCCCGTCCGCGGACCCGCGAGCGGGGCCGAGCCCGTCGCGACCGTGGTCGCCCTCGACCTCGGCATCAAGTCGATGACCCCGCAGCGCCTCGCCGAGCGAGGGGTCCGGACCCACGTGCTGCCCGCCACGGCCACCACCGAGCAGGTGCTCGCCCTCGAGCCCGACGGCGTCTTCTTCTCCAACGGACCGGGGGACCCCGCGGCCGCCGTCCACGAGATCGAGCTGCTCCGCGACGTCCTCGACCGTCGCATCCCGTTCTTCGGGATCTGCTACGGCAACCAGCTCCTCGGCCGCGCCCTGGGCTTCGGCACCTACAAGCTGACCTACGGCCACCGCGGGGTCAACCAGCCGGTCCTGGACCGTCGGACGCGCAAGGTCGAGATCACCGCGCACAACCATGGCTTCGCCGTCGACGCCCCGATCGAGGGGGAGTCCACAGCCCCGCACGAGGACGGACGGTACGGCCGTGTCGTGGTGTCCCACGTGGCGCTCAACGACCAGGTCGTCGAGGGCCTCGAGTGCCTCGACCGTCCGGCCTTCTCCGTCCAGTACCACCCCGAGGCCGCGGCCGGCCCGCACGACGCGGGCTACCTCTTCGACCGTTTTGTCGAGCTCATGGCCGCCAGCACCACCACCGAGGAGAACCCCTGATGCCTCGTCGCACCGACATCTCGAGCGTCCTGGTCATCGGCTCGGGGCCCATCGTCATCGGCCAGGCCGCCGAGTTCGACTACTCGGGCACCCAGGCCTGCCGTGTGCTGCGGGCCGAGGGGATCCGCGTGATCCTGGTCAACTCCAACCCGGCCACGATCATGACCGACCCGGAGTTCGCCGACGCCACCTACATCGAGCCGATCACCCCCGAGGTCGTCGAGGCGATCATCGCCAAGGAGCGCCCGGACGCGATCCTGCCGACCCTCGGGGGCCAGACCGCCCTCAACGCCGCGATCGCCCTCGACGAGGCCGGGGTGCTCGAGCGCTACGGCGTCGAGATGATCGGCGTGAACACGGCCTCGATCCACCTCGCCGAGGACCGCCAGGCCTTCAAGGAGGTCGTCGAGCGCTGCGGGGCCGAGAGCGCGCGCAGCCACATCACGCACAGCATGGAGGAGGTGCTCGCGGCCGCCGAGGACCTCGGCTACCCCGTCGTCGTCCGGCCCTCCTTCACGATGGGCGGCCTGGGCTCGGGCATCGCCTACGACGAGGCCGAGCTCCGCCAGATCGCGGGCGCAGGGCTGCACTACTCGCCCACGACCGAGGTGCTCCTCGAGGAGTCGATCCTCGGCTGGAAGGAGTACGAGCTCGAGCTCATGCGCGACCACGCGGACAACGTGGTCGTGGTCTGCTCGATCGAGAACGTCGACCCCGTGGGCGTGCACACCGGCGACTCGGTGACCGTGGCCCCGGCGCTGACCCTGACCGACCGCGAGTACCAGAACCTGCGGAACATCGGCATCGCCGTCATCCGTGAGGTCGGCGTCGACACCGGCGGCTGCAACATCCAGTACGCCGTCGACCCCGCCACGGGACGCGTGGTCGTCATCGAGATGAACCCCCGCGTCTCCCGGTCCAGCGCCCTGGCCTCGAAGGCCACCGGCTTCCCGATCGCCAAGATCGCCGCGCGGCTCGCCGTCGGCTACACCCTCGACGAGATCCCCAACGACATCACCGGCTCGACCCCGGCCTCCTTCGAGCCCTCGCTCGACTACGTGGTGGTCAAGGTCCCGCGCTTCGCCTTCGAGAAGTTCCCGGCGGCCGACCCGCGGCTGACCACCACGATGAAGTCCGTCGGCGAGGCCATGGCGATGGGCCGCAACTTCGCCGAGGCCCTGGGCAAGGCCATGCGCTCGATCGACCGCGCCGGCTCGAGCTTCCACTGGCAGGGCCCGGTCCCGGCCGGGCAGGAGCTCGCTGCCCTCCTCGCCTCGACCGCGGTCCCCACCGAGCACCGCCTGATCGACGTCCAGCAGGCGTTGCGCTCAGCAGGCCACGAGGGCGGCGCGAGCGTCGAGGACGTCGCCCGGGTGACCGGGATCGACCCGTGGTTCCTCGACCAGATCGCCCTCATCAACCAGATCGCCGACGAGGTCGCCCAGGCACCCGAGCTCGGCGCGGACCTGCTCCGGAGGGCCAAGCGGCACGGGTTGTCCGACCCGCAGATCGGCTCCTTGCGCGGGCTGGGGGAGGAGACCGTGCGGCAGGTGCGTCACGCCCTCGGCCTGCGGCCGGTCTACAAGACGGTCGACACCTGCGCCGCCGAGTTCGCCGCCCGGACGCCGTACCACTACTCCTCGTACGACGACGAGACCGAGGTGCAGCCGCGCGAGCGGCCCGCGATCCTCATCCTCGGCTCGGGGCCCAACCGCATCGGCCAGGGCATCGAGTTCGACTACTCGTGCGTGCACGCGGCCCTGGCCCTCAAGGGCGAGTACGAGACGATCATGATCAACTGCAACCCCGAGACGGTCTCGACCGACTACGACACCTCCGACCGGCTCTACTTCGAGCCGCTGACCTTCGAGGACGTCCTCGAGGTCTACCAGGCCGAGCTCGCCGTCGGGCCGGTCGCGGGCATCATCGTGCAGCTCGGCGGACAGACCCCGCTGGCCCTGGCCGAGCGGCTCGAGGCGGCCGGGCTGCCGATCCTGGGCACGCCCCCCGCTGCGATCGACGCGGCCGAGGACCGCGGCGCCTTCGGCCGGGTCCTCGGCGAGGCAGGGCTGCCGGCCCCGGCCTTCGGGACGGCACGCACCCTGGCCGAGGCCACGACGGTCGCCCGTCACATCGGCTACCCCGTCCTGGTCCGTCCGTCCTACGTGCTGGGCGGGCGCGGGATGGAGATCGTGTACTCGGACGAGCAGCTCACCGAGTACGTCGAGCGCGCCCTGCTGGGCGCGGCAGCCACAGGACCCAACAACGAGATCCCACCACTGCTCATCGACCGCTTCCTCGACGACGCGATCGAGCTCGACGTCGACGCCCTGTACGACGGCACCGACCTGTACCTCGGCGGGGTCATGGAGCACATCGAGGAGGCCGGCATCCACTCGGGGGACTCGGCCTGCGTGCTGCCCCCCGTGACGGTCTCGACCGCCGAGCTCGACCGGATCCGTGTCTCGACCGAGGCAATCGCCCGTGGCGTGGGGGTGCGGGGGCTGCTCAACGTCCAGTTCGCGCTGGTCAGCGACGTGCTCTACGTCCTCGAGGCCAACCCGCGGGCCTCGCGAACCGTGCCCTTCGTCTCCAAGGCGACCGGCGTGCCGCTGGCCAAGGCTGCCGCCCTGGTGATGGCCGGACGCACCGTCGCCGAGCTCCGCGAGGAGGGCGTGCTGCCCTCGACCGGGGACGGTGGCACGTTGAGCCTCGACGCACCGATCGCCGTCAAGGAGGCCGTGCTGCCCTTCAAGCGGTTCCGCACCGCCTCGGGGGCCGTGGTCGACACCATCCTCGGCCCCGAGATGCGTTCGACCGGTGAGGTCATGGGCTTCGACGTGGACTTCCCGAGCGCCTTCGCCAAGTCCCAGGCCGCGGCCTTCGGCGGGCTGCCGACCAGCGGTCGCGTGTTCATCTCGGTGGCCGACCGGGACAAGCGAGCCATCACCTTCCCCGTCAAGCGGCTGAGCGAGCTCGGCTTCGAGATCCTCGCCACCGCGGGGACCGCCGCGGTGCTGCGTCGCAACGGGATCAGCTCGCGGGTGGTGCGGAAGTTCTCCTCGGGCCAGGGGCCCGACGGGGAGCCGACCATCGTGGACCTGATCGTCGCGGGGGAGGTCGACATGGTGGTCAACACCCCGTCCGGGCAGGGCGCCCGCGCCGACGGGTACGAGATCCGCACCGCGACCGTCTCGGCCGACAAGGCGATCGTCACCACGGTCCAGCAGCTGGCTGCTGCGGTCCAGGGCATCGAGTCGCTGCGGCAGGGGCCCTTCGGTGTCCGGAGCCTGCAGGACCACGTCCTCGAGCTGCGCCCCGCGGCGCAGGGCCTGGGCGGCGTGACGCCGTGACCACCGCCCCGGCGCTCTCCGCGGACCGGACGCCGACCACGACCTTCGGTCAGCGGATCGGCCGGGCGATGGCCGAGCACGGGCCGCTCTGCGTGGGCATCGACCCGCACCCGGGACTCCTGTCCGCCTGGGGACTGCCTGACGACGCCACCGGGGTCAGGGCCTTCGCGATGACGGTCGTCGAGGCCCTGGGCGGTCGGGTGGCGGCCCTCAAGCCGCAGTCGGCCTTCTTCGAGCGCCATGGGTCCGCGGGCATCGCGGTGCTCGAGGAGGTCCTCGCGGCAGCACGCGGAGCCGGGAGCACCCAGGTCGTGCTCGACGCCAAGCGAGGTGACATCGGGTCGACCATGGCGGGGTACGCCGACGCGTACCTGGGCGAGCACGC
This sequence comes from Actinotalea soli, assembly GCF_017565425.1. Classification (GTDB taxonomy): domain Bacteria; phylum Actinomycetota; class Actinomycetes; order Actinomycetales; family Cellulomonadaceae; genus Actinotalea; species Actinotalea soli. Next base: position 271,197 of record NZ_JAGEMK010000001.1, on the reverse strand, counting down.
ACCCCTGGCCTGCGACGCGCTCACGGTGAGCCCCTATCTGGGGTTCGGCTCGCTCGGTCCGGCCGTCGAGGCCGCGGCCCGGACCGGGCGCGGCCTGTTCGTCCTCGCCCTGACCTCGAACCCCGAGGGCCCCGAGGTCCAGCACGCCGTCCTCCCGGCAGGGCATGCCGCTGGAGGCAGCGCGGTGGCCAGGACGATCGCCCGCGCCGCAGGCGAGCTCAACGCCGCTGAGACGGCACGCACGGGCGCGGCCCTCGGCTCGGTAGGACTCGTGGTGGGTGCGACCATCGGGACCGCGGCCGACGAGCTCGAGATGGCGCTGGACCAGGTGGGCGGCCCGTTCCTCGCCCCCGGTGTGGGCGCCCAGGGCGCCGGGGCGGCAGAGATCGCGCAGGTCTTCGGCGGAGCGCGTCACGGCGTGCTCGCCTCGACCTCGCGCGCGGTGCTCGGCGCAGGCCCTGATGCTCGCTCCCTCCTCGACGCGGCCCGCCGCGCGGCCGACGAGGTGGCCGCCGCGGTGCGCTGACCTGCGGCGTCCGAGGATCTCGCGTTGCCGACGACCGCCTCAGGTCGCTAGGTTCGACCCCGACCGCCATGCCCCTCTGCGAAGAAGGTGACCCCGCGTGGCTCTACCCCCGTTGACCCCCGAGCAGCGTGCAGCAGCCCTCGAGAAGGCTGCTGCCGCCCGTCAGGCACGAGCTGAGGTGAAGAACCGCCTCAAGTACTCCCAGGGCTCCCTCGCCGAGGTGATCGAGCAGGGCCGCACCGATGACGTGATCGGCAAGCTCAAGGTCTCCGCCCTGCTCGAGTCCCTGCCGGGCGTCGGCAAGATCAAGGCCCGCGCGATCATGGCCGAGATCGGCATCTCCGAGACCCGTCGGCTCCGTGGCCTGGGCCCGCACCAGGCGCAGGCCCTGGTCGAGCGGTTCGGCTGAGCACGACACGTGCCACGACACATCGCAGAGAACGACTCGACGGCCGCCGAGCCCGGTCCGCTGGACGACGGGGACGGGCCCGCGCGGCTGACGGTCCTCGCCGGGCCCACGGCCGTCGGCAAGGGCACCGTCTCGGCAGACATCCGCGAGCGGTACCCCGAGGTGTGGCTGTCGGTGTCGGCGACGACGCGGACACCCCGCCCGGGCGAGGTCGACGGCGTGCACTACCACTTCGTCGGCCCCGAGGCCTTCGCGCGCATGGTTGCCGAGGGCGAGCTCCTCGAGTGGGCCGTGGTGCACGGGCGCAACAGCTACGGCACCCCGCGGGGGCCTGTTCTCGAGCGACTCGCGGCGGGTCGGCCCGCCCTGCTCGAGATCGACCTCGCGGGGGCCCGGCAGGTGCGTGCCGCGATGCCCGAGGCGAGGTTCGTCTTCCTCGCCCCCCCCAGCTGGGAGGAGCTCGAGCGGAGGCTCGTGGGCCGTGGCACCGAGGACGAGGCCGAGCGTGAGCGTCGGCTCGCGACCGCGAAGGTCGAGCTCGCCGCCGCGAGCGAGTTCGACCACGTGGTCGTCAACGACGAGGTCCAACGCGCCACGGACGAGCTCGTCGAGGTGATGGGTCTGTCGAGGCGGTAGGATCGACGGGTTGACCGGGGCCTGGCGCCTCCGGTGGAGTCCCCGCCGTACGGCGCCACACCGACCCAGGACCGCCGACCACGGCCGTCCCGGCCCCCCACCACCGACCACGGAGTGCTGACATGTCCGGAACCGTCGCCGCCCCCGAGGGCATCACCGACCCCCCCATCGACGAGCTGCTCGCAGCCGCCGACTCCAAGTACGCGCTGGTGATCTACTCGGCCAAGCGGGCCCGTCAGATCAACGCGTACTACTCGCAGCTGAACGAGGGCCTCCTCGAGTACGTCGGTCCGCTCGTCGAGGCCCGGCACCAGGAGAAGGCGCTCTCGATCGCGATGCGCGAGATCAACTCCGGCCTGCTCACGGTCCAGCCGACCGACTCCTGACCGGACTCCACCCGTGCGGATCCTGCTCGGTGTCAGTGCGGGGATCGCGGCCTACAAGGCCGTGCTGCTCCTGCGTCAGCTGACCGAGTCCGGGCACGAGGTGCGCGTCGTGCCGACCCGCGCCTCCCTCGAGTTCGTCGGACGCGCGACGTGGGAGGCCCTGTCGGGCCAGCCGGTGACCACCGAGGTCTTCGAGGGCGTCACCGAGGTCGACCACGTTCGTCTGGGCAAGGGCGCCGAGCTCGTCGTGGTGGCCCCGGCCACCGCCGACCTCCTCGCGCGCGCTGCGACCGGCCGTGCCGACGACCTCCTGACGGCTGCCCTGCTCACGGCCCGGTGCCCCGTCCTGCTGGCGCCGGCCATGCACACCGAGATGTGGCAGCACCCTGCCACCGTGGCCAACGTCGCCACCCTGCGCAGCCGCGGGGTGCACGTGCTCGATCCTGCGTCGGGGCGGCTGACGGGGGCCGACACCGGACCGGGCCGCCTGCCCGAGCCCGAGGTGATCGCGGCCGCGGCCCTCGCACTCGTCCAGCCCACCCCCCGGGACCTCGTCGGACGCCGGGTCGTGGTCTCTGCCGGCGGGACCCGCGAGCCCCTGGACCCGGTCCGCTTCCTGGGCAACCGGTCGAGCGGCCGTCAGGGCGTCGCCCTCGCGCGTGCGGCCCACCGCCGGGGTGCGGACGTGACCCTGGTCGGGGCGAACATCGGCTCCGAGGTCCTCGGGCTGCTCCCTGCAGGGGTCCGTCAGGTCCCGGTCGAGACGACCGCCGAGCTGCGCACCGCTGTCCGCGGCGCCGCCGAGGAGGCCGACGTCGTGGTCATGGCCGCTGCTGTCGCGGACTTCCGTCCCGTCGCGCTCTCCGAGCACAAGATCAAGAAGGCCGAGGACTCGGGCCCACCCCTCATCGAGCTCACGACCAACCCTGACGTGCTCGCCGAGCTCGCCCAGGACCGGCTGCGCGTCGGTCAGGTGGTGGTGGGCTTCGCCGCCGAGACCGGGGACCAGTCGGGCGACGTGCTCTCCCACGGCCGCGAGAAGGCTCGCCGCAAGGGCGCGGACCTCCTGGCGGTCAACGCCGTCGGCGGCGGACGCGGGTTCGGCGAGGTGACCAACGAGGTGACGGTCCTGGACTCCGACGGAGCCACGGTCAGGTCCGCAGCAGGGACCAAGGACGAGGTGGCCGACGCCGTCTGGGACGCAGTCGTCGACCTGCTGCAGGCCTGAGCCCTCGCCCGCCCACGGTTCACCCTGCGGACGCCGGGGCGATCCCACGGGTCCTGGCTAGGCTGTGCCGATGAGCTCCAACGGACTGCGCCTGTTCACCTCCGAGTCGGTCACCGAGGGGCACCCCGACAAGGTCTGCGACCAGATCTCGGACGGCATCCTCGACGCCATGCTCGCCCAGGACCGTGCGGCGCGGGTAGCGGTCGAGACGATGGTCACCACCGGCCTGGTGCACGTGGCCGGTGAGGTGACCACCGAGGCGTACGTCGAGATCCCGCAGGTCGTCCGTGACGTCCTCCAGCGGATCGGCTACACCTCCTCGACCATCGGGTTCGACGCGCGGTCCTGCGGGGTCTCGGTCTCGATCGGCCAGCAGTCTCCCGACATCGCCGCCGGGGTCGACGTCGCCTGGGAGGCCCGCCAGGGCACCGAGGTGCTCGACCCGATCGAGGCCCAGGGCGCGGGCGACCAGGGCCTGATGTTCGGCTACGCGAGCGACGAGACACCCTCGCTGATGCCGTTGCCCATCTGGATCGCCCACCGGCTCGCCGAGCGGCTCGCCAACGTGCGCAAGGAGGGCACCCTCGGGTACCTCCGTCCCGACGGCAAGACCCAGGTCACCATCGGGTACGAGGGTGACCGCGCGGTGCGTCTCGACACCGTGGTGCTCTCCACCCAGCACGACCCGGGCGTCTCGCTCGACGGCACCCTGGCCCCCGATGTCGCCGAGCACGTCGTCGCGCCGGTGCTCGAGGAGGTCGGGATCGACACCACCGGGTTCCGGCTGCTCGTCAACCCGACCGGGACCTTCGTCATCGGCGGGCCCCAGGGCGACGCCGGCCTCACCGGGCGGAAGGTGATCGTCGACACCTACGGCGGCATGGCCCGCCACGGCGGCGGCGCCTTCTCGGGCAAGGACCCGTCCAAGGTCGACCGCTCGGCCGCCTACGCGATGCGGTGGGTGGCGAAGAACGTCGTCGCGGCGGGTCTGGCCCGCCGGTGCGAGGTGCAGGTCGCCTACGCGATCGGGGCGTCCCACCCGGTGGGTCTGTACGTCGAGACCTTCGGGACCGAGACCGTCCCGGTGGACCGGCTCACCGCGGCCATCAAGGAGGTCTTCGACCTGCGTCCGGGCGCCATCGTGCGGGACCTCGACCTGCTGCGCCCGATCTACTCGCGCACCGCGGCCTACGGGCACTTCGGCCGCGAGCTCGCGGACTTCACCTGGGAGCGGACCGACCGCGTGCTCGACCTGCACGACGCGCTGTCCTGACCCCCTCGACCGAGGTCTGGGCGGACGGGCACGGCGTGCGCCCGGCCAGGACCGTGTGTCGGCGCGACGTGATGGGATGACGCCGTGAGCGAGGGGAGCGGGACGGAGGACCAGCCGACCCTGGCTGGTCTGCCCGCACCGAAAACCCGCCGGACGCGACCCCGGGCCACCGGGCCGCTCGCCGCCGCTCGACCGGTCGCCTCGGTCGCGATCGACAGGCCGCAGCCCCACCTCGACCACGCCTTCGACTACGCAGTCCCGGCCTCGCTGGACGAGGCCGCGCAGCCGGGTACCCGGGTCAAGGTGCGCTTCGGTCACCAGGACGTCGACGGCCTGGTCCTCGAGCGCCGCGACGAGGCCGAGCACGACGGGGAGCTGGCGTCGCTGCGGAAGGTCGTGTCGGCCGAGGTCGTCCTCACTCCCCGGGTCCGCGAGCTCGTGGACGCGGTCGCGCGGCGCTACGCGGGGACCCGGTCCGACGTCCTCCGGCTCGCCGTGCCGCCGCGGCACGCCCGGACCGAGCAGGAGGCGTGGGCCGCCGGGGGGCAGACGCGCACGGCGGCGACCGCTGAGGACCGGCCCGCCGCCCACGGGCAGGAGTCCTCGCCCGGGACCCGCCACCAGAGCGTGTCCACCGGCCCGGTCTCGCCGTGGGAGGCGTACACCGGTGGCCCCGCGTTCCTGCGTCGCGTCGCCGCAGGAGAGGCGCCGCGTGCCGTGTGGACCGCTCTGCCCTCGTCCTCGGGCACCGGCTGGGCCGCCGAGCTGGTCGAGGTCGTGACCGCCGCGATCGCCGGTGGCCGCGGTGCCCTCCTGGTGGTGCCCTCGCTGGCTGACGTGACCGTCCTCGAGCAGGCGTTCGAGGCGAACGGTCTGACGCCGTGGCAGCGCGGTGAGCAGGGCGGATGGGTCCGTCTGGTGGCCGACGACGGTCCGTCCGCGCGCTACCGGGCCTTCCTGGCGTGCTCACGCGGAGCGGCCCAGGTCGTGATCGGCACCCGCGCGGCCGCCTTCGCCCCGGTCCGCGACCTCGGCCTGGTGGTGTGCTGGGACGAGGCCGATCCTCTGCACGCCGAGCCACGGGCCCCCTACCCCCATGTGCGCGAGGTCCTGGCGCTGCGCAGCACCCTCGAGGGGGCCGCTCTGCTCGTCGGCGGCCACGTCCGCTCCTCGGTGGTCCAACGCTGGGTCGCTGCCGGGTGGGCCCATCCGCTCGTGGCGCCGCGCGAGGTCGTCCGGCGTCGTGCACCGCGGGTCCGTGCCCTGACGAGCACGGAGCTCGCGGCCGAGGGCGCCGGGGCGGCAGCCCGCCTCCCCAGTGCGGCCTGGCGGGTGATCCGTGCGGGGCTCGAGCGGGGCCCCGTGCTCGTGCAGGTGCCGCGAGCGGGCTACCTGCCGAGCGTCGCCTGCTCCCGGTGCCGCACCCTGGCCCGGTGCTCCGCCTGCCACGGCCCGCTCGCGGTGGACGAGCGTGGTGGACCGCCCCAGTGCCGATGGTGCGGGCACCTGGCCGGCGCATGGCGGTGCGAGGAGTGCGGGGCAGCGGACCTGCGTTCGGTCCGCGTGGGGTCAGGACGCACCGCCGAGGAGCTGGGCCGCGCCTTCCCGGGGGTGCCGGTCGTCAGCTCGGGGGCCGGCACCACGGCGGGGGTGGTCGCGGCGGTCGGGCCCCGTCCGGCCCTGGTCGTCGCGACCCCAGGGGCCGAGCCGAGGGCGAGCGAGGGCTACGTTGCCGCGGTACTGCTCGATGCCGCCGTCGTGACCAACCGCCCTGCCCTCGACGTGGCCGAGCAGGGGCTGCGCACGTGGATCGGGGCTGCCGCCCTGGTGCGGCCGGCGCCCGAGGGAGGGGTCGTCGTCCTGGTCGGCGACGGCGCCCCGGTGCCCACCCAGGCCCTCGTGCGCTGGGACCCGGTGGGACTGGCCGAGCGAGAGCTGGCCGAGCGCACCGAGCTCTCCCTGCCCCCGGCGGTGCACATGGTCGCGGTCGACGGCCCGCGCCACGCGGTCGAGGGGTTCGTCAAGGGCCTCGCGCTGCCCCCCGAGGTCACAGTCCTGGGCCCGCACGTCCACGAGCCGAGCCACGCGGGGGAGGTGGACCGGACCCCGGTGCTGGACCCGGAGCAGGAACGTCCGGTCCGTGCCCTGGTGCGCTCACCCTGGACGCTCGCCCCGCAGGTCACGGCTGCCCTGGCTGCCGCGGTGGCCACGCGCAGCGCACGCCGGGAGCCGGGCGCGGTCCGGCTCCGGGTCGAACCGACCGAGATCTTGTGACCCCGGCAGGCCCGGCCGGCCACGCGGCCTAGGATCGTCGGATGCGCCTGCTCTTCGCCGGGACCCCAGAGGTCGCCCTCCCGGCCCTCGACGCCCTTCTCGACTCCGAGCACGAGGTCGTCGCGGTGCTGACCCGGCCGGACGCCCCCGCCGGTCGCGGCCGTCGACTCGCCGCGAGCCCCGTCAAGGAGCGAGCCCTCGAGGCCGGCCTCCCGGTCCTCACGCCGACGAGCCTGCGTGCGGAGGGCGTGCCCCCGCGGCTCCGCGAGCTCGCGGTGGACTGCGCACCGGTGGTGGCCTACGGCGGGCTGATCCCGCCGAACCTGCTCGACCTGCCGACCCACGGCTGGATCAACCTGCACTTCTCCGTCCTGCCCGCCTGGCGCGGGGCCGCACCGGTCCAGCACGCGCTGCTCGCGGGCGACGAGGTCACCGGAGCCACGACCTTCCGCATCGAGGAGGGCCTGGACACCGGTCCCGTGCTGGGCACCCTCACCGAGAGGGTGCTGCCCACCGACACCGCGGGGGACCTGCTCGACCGCCTCGCCGCCGCGGGGGCCGGGCTGCTGACCGCGACCCTCGACGGTCTCGCCACCGGGAGCCTGGTCCCCGTGCCCCAGACGACCGAAGGGGTCAGTCACGCACCACGGCTGACCACCGAGGACGGGCGCCTGCGGTGGGAGCAGCCCGCCCTGGCCGTCGATCGACGCGCCCGCGCCTGCACCCCCGCCCCCGGGGCGTGGACGACCGACCCGGCCGGTACGCGACTCAAGCTCGGTCCCGTGCGCCCGCGGCCCGAGGTCACCGATCTCGAGCCGGGGGAGGTGCGCGTCGAGCGCTCCGAGGTCCTCGTCGGGACGGCGACCCACGCGGTGGCCCTCGGCGAGGTCGCACCGGCGGGCCGACGGATGATGGCCGCCACCGACTGGGCCCGCGGCGCGCGGCTCGCCTCGGCCGCGAGGCTGGGCTCGTGACGGGGGACCGGCGCGACCAGCGCGGCCGCGAACGGGGACCTGCACGTGCCGGTGGCCGTGCGGCACGGACTGCCCAAACCCCCGCCGAGCGACGCCGCACGGGCGATCCCGCGCGCACCGCGGCCCTCGACGTGCTGGGCGAGGTCGCGGCCTCGGACGCCTACGCCAACCTCGTGCTGCCCCCGATGCTCCGGTCCCGGGGGATCCGGGGGCGTGACGCGGGGTTCGCCACCGAGCTCGCCTACGGGACGCTGCGCCTCCAGGCCCGGTACGACGCCGTGATCGAGCTCGCTGCCCAGCGCCCCACCGAGCGGATCGACCCGCCTGTCCTGGACCTGCTCAGGCTCGGTGCTCACCAGCTGCTCGGCATGAGGGTCCCGGCGCACGCCGCTGTCTCCGAGACGGTCGGGCTGGCCCGTTCCCGGTCGGGGGTCGGCGCCTCGCAGTTCGTCAACGCCGTCCTGCGCAGCATCGGCGCGACCCCCGTCGAGGAGTGGCTCGAGCGGATCGGCGCGACGCTCGAGGACCCCGTCGAGCGTCTCGCGCTGCAGCACAGCCACCCGGCATGGGTGGCCCGTGGCCTGCGGCAGGCCCTCGTGGCCGACGAGCGTGCACCCGAGGAGCTCGAGGCCCTGCTCGAGGCGGACAACGCGGCCCCGGCCGTGACCCTGGTCGCCCGGCCGGGGCTCGCGGACCGCGACGAGGTCGTGGCCGGCTCCGAGGCGGTCGCCGGACGCTGGACACCCACCGCGGCCGTCCTCGACCGCGGGGACCCCACCGCGGTGCCCGGCGTCACGGAGGGCACCGTCGGTGTCCAGGACGAGGGCTCTCAGCTCGTCACCCTCGCCCTGGCTCAGGTCCCCGTCGACCGGGACGGGGGACGGTGGCTCGACCTGTGCGCGGGTCCCGGGGGCAAGGCTGCCCTGCTCGGCGCGATCGCGGCCGGGCAGGGTGCCACGGTCCTGGCCAACGAGCTCCAGCCGCACCGCGTGCGGCTGGTCGAGCGGAGCGTCCAGGCGGTGCCGCCCGGCACGGTCGAGGTCCGCCTCGGCGACGGACGCACCCTGGGTGAGGAGCTCCCGGCGACCTTCGACCGGGTGCTGGTCGACGCGCCCTGCACGGGCCTGGGCGCGCTGCGCCGTCGGCCCGAGTCCCGGTGGCGCCGGCAGCCCTCGGACCTCGGCCCACTCAGCGCCCTGCAGCGAGACCTCCTCGGAGCTGCTCTCGACGCCGTGCGCCCCGGCGGCGTCGTCGCCTACGTCACCTGCTCGCCGCACGTCGCAGAGACCACGCTCGTCGTCCGTGACGTGCTCCGGCGCCGCACCGACGTCGACCAGCTCGACGCGCGCGACGCGGTGCGTGCTGTCGCCGGAGACGACCTGCCGCTCGGCCCCGGGCCCCACGTCCAGCTGTGGCCCCACGTGCACGGGACGGATGCGATGTTCCTCGCGCTGCTGCGACGCCGTCCTCAGGACGGGACGACCACCGGCGCGGGAGACTGACCCCATGGACATCCTCGTCTCGCCGAGCATCCTCGCCTCCGACTTCTCCGACCTGGCCGGGGAGCTCGGCCGGATCAGCACGGCCGACTACGCCCACGTCGACGTCATGGACAACCACTTCGTGCCGAACCTGACCCTCGGTCTGCCGGTGGTCGAGCGGCTCGTCCAGGTGTCGCCGGTGCCGATCGACACCCACCTCATGATCGAGGACCCCGACAGGTGGGCTCCCGGGTTCGCCGAGGCGGGCGCAGCCTCGGTCACCTTCCACGCCGAGGCCGCCCAGGCGCCGGTCCGGCTGGCCCGGGAGCTGCGAGGACTCGGAGCACGGGCCGGGATGGCCCTGCGTCCGGCGACCCCCGTCGAGCCCTTCGTCGACCTGCTCCCCGAGCTCGACATGCTCCTGGTGATGACCGTGGAGCCCGGCTTCGGCGGCCAGTCGTTCCTCGACGCGACCCTGCCCAAGATCCGTCGGACCCGCCAGGCGATCACCGAGGCCGGGCTCGACGTGTGGGTGCAGGTCGACGGCGGCATCTCCGCCGAGACCGTCGAGAGGGCCGCCGAGGCCGGCGCCAACGTCTTCGTCGCGGGCTCGGCCGTGTACGGGGCCGAGGACGCCGCCACGGCGATCGACGAGCTGCGTCAGAGGGCTCGGGACGCGCACACGCACCGGTAGGTCCGTGCGCGCAGGAGCGCTGTGGCAGACTTGGCGCAGAACACGTACGTGCTCCGGGGTCGGTGAAAGTCCGAGCCGGCGGTGACAGTCCGCGACCCGGTCCACGGCGCCTCACGGCGTCAGGACCGGTTGACCTGGTGGAACTCCAGGACCGACGGTGAAAGTCCGGATGGGAGGAAGCACGTGGCGTCCGTCGTGCAGGCCGTCGAGCCCGCGCCGACGCGACGTCGTGTCGCGACGTCCCGTCGTGCGACCCCGGAGCCCTGAGCGACCGGAGGTGGGCACGCATGGACAGCACGCGCGAGAGCGGGCCCACGGGGCCGGACGCCGCTCGGTCGAGCACTGCCGAGGAGACCGCCGCTGGGCGGACTCCCGCCGACCTCACCACCAGCATGCGCCGCGCCTTCGAGCTGGCTCGCCGGGGGCCCGCCCACGGGCCGAACCCGCGGGTGGGCTGCGTCCTGCTCTCCCCGGACGGCCAGGTGCTGGGGGAGGGGTGGCACCGTGGCGCGGGGACGCCTCACGCCGAGCCCGCTGCCGTGCGCGCCGCCCAGGAGGCAGGGGCTGACACCCGGGGGGCGACCGCCGTCGTCAGCCTCGAGCCGTGCTCCCACACCGGACGGACAGGTCCGTGCACCGAGGTGCTGCTGGCTGCCGGTGTCCGCCAGGTCGTCCACGCCGTGGAGGACCCCGACCCCGTTGCCGCCGGTGGTGCCGCCACCCTTCGTGCCGCGGGGGTCGAGGTGCGCGGCGGGGTGCTCCGGGACGAGGGCGAGGACCTGCTGCGCACCTGGCTGCACGCGGTGCGCCTCGGCCGCCCATGGGTCACGCTCAAGCTCGCGGCCACCCTCGACGGTCGGGTCGCAGCCGCGGACGGGACCAGCCGGTGGATCACCTCCAGGGCCGCGCGGGAGCACGCCCACGCGGTGCGTGCCCAGGTCGACGCGATCGCGGTCGGGACGGGGACCGCCCTCGCCGACGACCCCGCCCTCACGGCGCGCGACGCGGGCGGCGCCCTGAGAGCCCATCAGCCGCTGCGCGTGGTGCTCGGCGCCCGTGAGATCCCGGCCACCGCGAGGCTGCACGGCCCCGGGGGGGAGCTCGTGCAGCTCACCACCCACGACGTCGCCGAGGCCCTGCACGAGCTCGGTCGGCGGCAGGTGCGTCACCTGCTGGTCGAGGGTGGGCCGACCCTGAGCTCGGCACTGCTCCGGGTGGGGCTGGTGGACGAGCTCCACGCCTATCTCGCGCCCGTGCTGCTCGGGGCCGGACCCGGAGCCGTCGGGCCGCTCGGCATCTCGACCATCGCCGAGGCGCTCCGGCTCGAGACCGTCAGCACCGCGCGTCTCGGGCCGGATGTCCTCGTCGTCGCCCGTCCTCTGCCTTCTGACCGCACGACCCATCGAATCCCCACGGAGGAGAGCTGATGTTCACCGGCATCGTCGAGGAGATCGGCACCGTCCTGGCCGTCGTGCAGGGTGAGCAGGACGCGCGCCTGACCCTGCGCGGCCCCCTGGTCGCCCCGGGCACCCGCGTCGGCGACTCGATCGCGGTCGACGGCGTGTGCCTGACGGTCACCGGGGAGGTCGTCGACGCGACCTTCACCGCCGACGTCATGCCTGAGACCCTGCGGCGCAGCACCCTGGGGTCCCTCGCGCCCGGTGCGGCCGTCAACCTCGAGCGCGCTGTGCGGGCCGACGGCCGGCTCGACGGCCACCTCGTCCAGGGCCACGTGGACGGCGTCGGCCGGCTCGTGAGCCGTGACCCCGGCCCCCGCTGGGACGACCTCGTGATCTCGTGCCCCGCGGAGCTGGGCCGCTACGTGGCCGAGAAGGGGTCGATCACCGTGTCGGGCGTGTCCCTGACCGTGACCGGCGTGACCGAGGAGAGCTTCGGCATCTCGCTGATCCCGACCACCCTCGAGGCGACCACCCTGGGGCGGCTCGAGCCCGGCGACCCGGTCAACCTCGAGGTCGACGTCGTTGCCAAGTACGTCGAGCGCCTGCTGGGCGCCCGGCTCAGGGACGACGCCCGCACCACCGACGCCCCCGAGCCCGAGGACGGCCCGGCCGGGCGGGTCTCGCAGCAGGACGGAGCACCAGCACGATGAGCGAGAGCACCAGCACCGCGGCCACCGAGCACGTCGAGGACGCGCCCGCCCGCCCGATCAGCCTGGGCACCGTCGAGGAGGCCCTCGAGGCGCTGCGGTCCGGCCGCCCCGTGCTCGTGGCCGACTCGCCGGACCGCGAGAACGAGGCCGACGTGATCCTCGCGGCCGAGTCCGCCACGGCCGAGTGGGTCGGCTGGACCATCCGGCACTCCTCGGGCTATCTGTGCGCCCCGATGCCCTCGGAGCGCGCCGACGCGCTCGAGCTGCCGCTGATGGTGCCGCACAGCCAGGACCCGCGGCGTACGGCGTACACCGTGACGGTGGATGCCGCCGACGGCGTGACCACGGGCATCTCGGCCTCGGACCGGGCCCGCACCCTGCGGGTGCTGGCCGACCGGGCGGCCGGTCCGCAGAGCGTCATCCGCCCAGGTCACGTGCTGCCGCTGCGTGCCGTGCCCGGGGGAGTGCTGCACCGAGCCGGTCACACCGAGGCCGCTGTCGACCTGTGCAGGCTCGCCGGGCTCGAGCCCGTCGCGGGCATCGCCGAGCTGGTCCACGACGACGGGTCGATGATGCGCCTGGACGCCACGGCCGAGCTCGCCGAGCAGCACGACCTGGTGCTGCTCACCATCGCCGACCTGGTCGCCTGGCGTCGCCGCCACGGAGACCTGCCCGCCGTGGCCGAGCCCGTCGACGCCGATCGACGGGTGCACGCCACCGGGGTCGCGACGTTGCCGACCCGCCACGGGCACTTCCGCGTCCACGGGTACCGGGACCTGCGCACGGGGGCCGGGCACGTGGCCCTCGTGTCGGACGGGATCGGGGTACCGACGACCCTGCCCGTCGTCCGGGTGCACTCCGAGTGCCTCACCGGTGACGCCTTCGGGTCCCTGCGGTGCGACTGCGGGCCACAGCTCGACGCCTCGCTCGCGCAGGCCGCGCGCGAGGGCGGAGCGGTCGTGTACCTCCGGGGGCACGAGGGGCGCGGGATCGGCCTGCTGTCGAAGATCGACGCGTACGCCCTCCAGGACGCGGGGCGTGACACGGTCGAGGCGAACCTCGAGCTCGGGCTCCCGGCCGACCGACGCGAGTACGGAGCCGCTGCGGCGATCCTGCACGACCTCGGTCTGGGCGCCGTCCGCCTGCTGACCAACAACCCGGCCAAGGTCACCGGGCTCACGGCCCATGGCGTCGAGGTCGACGAGGTGCTGCCCCTCGAGGTCGGCCGGACGACCGAGAACGCGGCATACCTGCACACCAAGGCGGTGGCGATGGGCCACCTGCTGTCCCACCACGAGGAGGACCCACGATGAGCGGAGCCGGAGCACCGACCCTCGAGCTCGACGGCCGCGGGCTGCGCGTCACGATCGTCGCCGCGAGCTGGCACACGACCGTGATGGACGGGCTGCTCGACGGCGCCCGGCGGGCCTTGGCCGAGGCAGGGGTGACCGACGTCACTGAGGTGCGCGTCCCGGGCTCCTTCGAGCTGCCGGTGGCCGCCGCCCGGGTCGCACGCAACGGCGTCGACGCGGTGGTGGCCCTGGGAGTCGTCATCCGCGGTGGCACCCCCCACTTCGAGTACGTCTGCTCGGCCGCGACCCAGGGGCTCACGGACGTCTCGGTGCGCTCGGGGGTGCCCGTCGGCTTCGGGCTCCTGACCTGCGACGACGAGGCTCAGGCCCTCGATCGCGCCGGCCTGCCTGGTTCGCGCGAGGACAAGGGCACCGAGGCGGCGCAGGCCGCCGTCGCGACCGCCCTCACCCTGCGGCGCGTGTGAGTCCTCCCCACCGTGCCACGCACGGGCGGGCCCTCCGCCTCCTGGACGAGGACGGGCCCGCCCGGCTCGGGCGTCTAGGCTCTGGACCGTGAAGACCTTCGACTCGTTGTTCGCCGAGCTGGCTGAGAAAGCCGCATCCCGCCCCGAGGGGTCGGGGACCGTCGCCCAGCTCGACGCGGGGGTGCATGCGATCGGCAAGAAGGTCGTCGAGGAGGCCGCCGAGGTCTGGATGGCCGCCGAGCACGAGGGGGAGGAGCGCACCGCCGAGGAGATCTCCCAGCTCCTGTACCACCTCCAGGTGCTGATGCTCGCCCGCGGCCTCACCCTCGAGGACGTCTACGCCCACCTGTGATCCGGTGACCGCCGCCGCATCCCGGGCCCACCGCCCGGCCCGTGCGGCACGCTCCGTCCCCCACCTCCTGCAGAAACCCAACCCCGTGAGGCCACCGTGCTGAGGATCGCCGTCCCCAACAAGGGCTCCCTGTCCGAGCCCGCCGCCGCGATGCTGCGTGAGGCGGGCTACCGCCAGCGCCGCGACTCGCGCGAGCTCGTCCTGCCCGACCCCGACAACGACGTCGAGTTCTTCTTCCTGCGCCCGCGGGACATCGCCGTCTACGTGGGCAAGGGCACCGTGGACGCCGGCATCACGGGCCGAGACCTGCTTCTCGACTCGGGGGCCGAGGCCGTCGAGCACCTCGAGCTCGGCTTCGCCGGCTCGACCTTCCGCTTCGCGGCCCCGGCGGGCCGCCTGAGCCAGGTCTCGCAGATCGACGGCCTGCGGGTCGCGACCTCCTACCCGGTGCTCGTCGCCGAGCACCTGCGGTCCCAGGGGGTGACACCCACGGAGGTCGTCCGGCTCGACGGCGCGGTGGAGACCGCGATCCGCCTGGGTGTCGCCGACGTCATCGCCGACGTCGTGGAGACCGGCTCGACCCTGCGCGCTGCCGGGCTCGAGGTCTTCGGGGAGCCCCTGCTGCGGTCGGAGGCCGTGCTCGTCCGGCGCGAGGAAGGGCCCCAGCCCGTGGGCCTCGACGTCCTGACCCGACGACTGCAGGGGGTGCTGACCGCGCGCCAGTACGTCCTGATGGACTACGACGTCCCCCTCGAGCTGGTCGACGCCGCCGTCGCGATCACCCCGGGCCTCGAGTCGCCCACGGTCTCCCCCCTGCACAACCGGGAGTGGGCTGCAGTGCGCGCCATGGTCCGCCGCGACCACACCAACCGGGTCATGGACGCCCTGTACGACGTGGGGGCGCGGGCGATCCTGGTCACCTCGATCCACGCCTGCCGGCTCTGACGACCGTCTGCTGCACGCGATGACCGACCGCTCGGCCCCGCAGGGTCCACCGGGCCCACCCGGCCTGCACCGACCCTTCCGTCCGCGGCTGGCACGGGTCG
The DNA here is from genome assembly GCF_017565425.1 of Actinotalea soli. Taxonomy (GTDB): domain Bacteria; phylum Actinomycetota; class Actinomycetes; order Actinomycetales; family Cellulomonadaceae; genus Actinotalea; species Actinotalea soli. Next base: position 256,031 of record NZ_JAGEMK010000001.1, on the reverse strand, counting down.
TCAGCCTCGGTCTGGCCGTGCTGGTGGCCCTGACCTCGGTCGCCCTGGTGCTCGGGCTGCCCTCGGTCGCCCCCTCCTGGGACACCCCGGCGAGCCGGGTGAGCATCCTGGCCTTCGGAGCGTTGATCGTGTGGTTCCTGGCCCGGCAGGCCGGGGTGGTCGCCCGTCCCGACGAGTCGGGGCTGACGGTGCGCAACCTGGCCGTGACCCGGCACGTGACCTGGGCCGAGATCGTCTCGGTGCGGTTCGGTCAGGGCCGCCCCTGGGTGCAGCTCGACCTGGCCGACGGCGACGTCCTGCCGGTCATGGCCGTGCAGTCCGCAGACGGTGCCCTCGCGGCGGCCGAGGCTCAGCGGATGGCCACCCTGGTGGCCTACCACTCACGGACCGCGCGGGACGACTGACCACCTCAGCCTCAGGCCCCCGGAGCGACCCGCCCCGCGTGCACCCCGGCGACGGCCGCAGCCACGAAGGCCAGCGGGTCCTCCTCGAGGCCGCGCCCCATGGTGCTGAGCCGGACCGGGACGTCGGCGAGGTCGGCCCGGAGGGCGGCGCCGGCCTCGACCTCGACCAGCTCGTGCCGGCCGGTGGGTCGACACAGGGCCGCGGCCTGCTCGCGGACCTGGGCGAGCAGCTGGTGCTCGGCGGCCGAGAGCTCGCCGGACGCGTCGCGGTCGCGCTGCGCGACGGGCAGGACCGGGACGACGACCTCGGCCGGGGCCAGGGCGACCCGCCCGTAGGCGGTGGTCGAGTGGTGCGAGACCCCACGGTGCCGCTCGCGGGGGTCCGCCCCCGAGACGCGCAGGGACGCGACCGGTCGCCCACCGAGCACGGCCGCGGCGTTGAGGGCCTCGCCAGCAGCCACTCCGCTGAAGCCCCAGCGGGTGCCCGTGCCGAGGTTCCCCGGCCCCTGGGCGACCACCGTGACGTCCGCCCCGACGACGTGCCGCGCGGCGAGGAGTCCGGTGTGCACGGTGACGGCCTCGAGGTCCCCCCCGTACGCCTGGCCCACCGTCACGCACGCCTCGAGCCAGCCCGCCTCACGCAGGGCCGCGACCGTGCGCGAGAAGGCTGCAGGCAGCGCCCCTCCGTCGGTCATGACGTACGCGACCCGCAGTCCTCGGCCCGCGTCGGCAGCCGCCCGGCGCACGCCCGCCACCACGGCCGGGACGGCCGAGTGCAGGTCCGCGACGACGACGGGCATGCCAGCCAGGTCGTCGGCCTCGCGCAGGGTCTCGTGATGGGGGGACTCCTGCTCGTCGACCCCCAGGACCATGCTCTGCAACGGCGTGTACCGCGCCTTGACCAGGTGCCCCGGGCCCGCGGGCGGGTCGGCCGGCAGCGCGTCGGGCAGCGCGACGACGAGGGCGTAGCCGCCCGTGCCGAGCCCACGGGCCTGGGCGGACACGTTGAGCAGGACCCGGTCGCCGACGGTCGGGGACCCGACCACGTCGGTGTAGGCGAGAGCCCTGCGCTCCGGGCCGTCCTCGTCCCGGACGAGGAGCTCGGTGGCCCCGGACCAGGTCCGGCCGAGCGACACCACGGTCCCTGCGCGCCACGTGATCACCCGAGCACGGTACCGGCCGCTAGCGTGGGGGGTGATGTCAGACTCCCTGCCCCCCGCCGAGCGGCTGCTCAACCTCGTCATCGCCCTGGTCAACACGAGCGGGAGGATGACCAAGGAGCAGATCCGCCGCTCGGTCGCGGGCTACGACGCGACCGGGTCCGTCGAGGCCTTCGAGCGGATGTTCGAGCGAGACAAGGACACCCTGCGTGAGCTCGGGGTCCCGGTCGTGACCGTCGCGAACGCCGCCCACGGCGACGACCAGGGGTACCGGGTCGACACCGACGCCTACGCGCTGCCACCCATGGACCTGAGCGCCGCCCAGCTCGGCGTGCTGGCCCTCGCGGCGGAGTTCTGGCAGGGGCAGACCCTGAGCAGCGACGCGGCCCGGGCCCTGACCAAGCTGCGTGTGGTCGGTGCGACCCCGGGCTCGACCGACACCGTCGCGGGGCTCTCCCCACGGATGCACCCGGCCGGTCCCGCCCTCGTGCCGCTCCTCGACGCGGCCCAGGAACGCCGCCGCGTGCAGTTCACCTATCGCGCCGCGAGCACGGGTGAGGTCCGACGACGACGGGTCGAGCCGTGGCGGATCGTCGCGGCCCGCGGTGGGTGGTACCTCGTGGGCCACGACCTCGACCGCGGGGCGCCGCGGGTCTTCCGGCTGAGCCGCATCGACGGGTCCGTCCGCACCCTCGGAGCGCCCGGCGCCTTCGAGGTCCCCGCCGACGCCGACCCGCGTGCCCTGGTCGACAGCGCCCAGGCCCGCGAGACACGGGTCGCGGTCCTCGCGGTGGCCCAGGACCGAGCCGGCGCGCTGCGTGCCCGTGCGCACCCGGAGCCGCCCGAGGCACCCGCCCGCCCGGTCCCTCGGGGCATGGACCTGATCGCCGTCCCCTACGACCGCACGGCGGCCCTGGCCGACGAGATCACCGGCTACACCGACGCCGTCGTCGTGCTCGAGCCACCTCCTCTGCGCGAGGCGGTCGTCGCCCGGCTGCGAGCAGCAGTCGAGATGGGCGACCGGCTGGGAGGGCAGATCCGTGGCTGAGCGCACCCCCGAACGCCTCGTGCGTCTGCTCGGTATGGTGGCCTACCTCGACCGCAACCCGGGCGTGAGCGTGGAGCAGGTGGCCGGCCACTTCGCCGTCAGCTCCGAGCAGGTCCTGCGCGACGTCGACACGCTGTGGATGTCCGGGACGCCCGGGTACTGGCCCGACGACCTGATCGACTTCGACGCGGGCTCCCTCGAGTCCGGGGTGGTGCGGCTCACCCAGGCGCGCGGGATGGAGCACGCGCTGCGGCTGGGCACCAGGGAGGCCGTGACCCTGGTCGCGGCCCTACGTGCTCTGAGCGAGGCCCTCGGCGACGCCCTGGACCCGGCCCAGCGGGACGTGCTGAGCAGCACCCTCGAGGTCCTCACGGCGGCCACGGGGGATGCCGCGGCCACCATGGACGTGCACCTGGCGGTCGAGGCCGCGCCCGAGGTGCTCAGCCGGGTGCGCGCGTCGCTCACGAGCGGGCGCCGCGTCCGCCTGCGCTACGTCGATGCGGCTGACGCGGTGACGGTGCGGGACGTGGACCCGTGGCACCTGCTGACCGGTGACGAGCGTTCCTACCTCGTGGCCTGGTGCCATGCGGCGCGCGGCGAGCGGCAGTTCCGTCTGGACCGGATCCTCGAGCTGACCGAGCTCGAGGAGCCCACGAGCACCCGGCCGTCCGCGAGCCGGGAGGCGGGCACCTTCCGCCCCACCGAGGAGCACGACCGTGTGCGGATCGCCCTGGACGGGCGGGCCCGGTGGGTCGCCGAGCAGCTCCCGGTCGAGGAGATCGTGGAGGGTGAGGACGGCAGCTTCGAGGTCACCCTGCGCCTGGCCTCGCCGGCCTGGCTGCGGCACCTGCTGCTGCGGCTCGCCGACCACGTGCGCGCGGTCGACCCGGCGGCCCTGGCCCACGAGGCCGCGGGCTCGGCGGCTCGCGCCCTCGAGGCCTACGAGGCCTGATCCACCCACGGACCCGTTAGCCTGGGGCCGTGCTCTGGTTCCTCGTCTGGACAGCTCTGGTCCTGGGCTCCCTCGTGGGGGCCTTCTTCCTGCTGCGCCACGTCTACCGGTCGGGCCGCGCGTTGCTCGTCGAGCTCGAGCGTGCCGGCGAGGTGATGGGTGCCGTGGCCGAGCGCGCCGAGGAGCTCGAGCGGCTCGCCCTCGCCCTGCACCCGGTGCAGCCCGTCGAGCTGAGCGATCCCGGGCCGGCACGGGCCAGGCGGGCGGCAGCCCGGCTCGCCACCGCGCGACGGCGCGCTGCTCGGGCGGCGCGGCACGAGGCCACCTACGCACGCTGGCGGGCCTTCTCGCACTGAGGACGAGGGGACCCGGCGGGCCGGCCGGACCGGCTGCCTGCGGGTGCCGTCACGGGACCGGTGCGGCCGACGGTTACGATGGTTCCAGGACGGACCGCGTACGGATGGAGGAAGCTCATGCTTGCCAACCTCAGGGGCATGGAGTGGATCATCCTGCTCGTCATCGTGCTGCTGCTCTTCGGGGCGCGTCGCCTGCCCGACCTCGCGCGCAGCGTCGGCAGGTCGATGAAGATCCTCCGCTCGGAGGTCAAGGACATCCGTCAGGACGACTCCGTGAGCGACCCGGCCGGGTCGACCAACCCCACCACGCCGCCCCCTGCCGCGTCCGCGTCCGGGGCGCGCACGGCAGGGGACCCGGCTGGAGGGACGTCGGCCCCGGGCGCGGCGACCGGGGCGGAGCCCACGACCACCGGCTCGAGATCCACCGCGGGACCTGCAGGCACGGCCTCCGACGACGGTGACCGCCCGCACTGACGCGGCCCGTGCTCCGCGCGGCCGAACCCGCCGCAGCCCGGGTGCACGCATGCCGCTGCGCGACCACCTGCGTGAGCTGCGGACCCGGGTGCTCCTCGCTGCCGCGGGTCTGGCCGTCGGCGCCACGCTCGGATGGTTCGCGTACGGCTCCCTGATCGAACGGGTCCAGGCCCCGTTGGTGCGGATCGCCACGGAACGCGAGGGGCTCGTGGCCCTCAACTACGACGGCCTCGCCACCGCCCTGGACATGCAGATCAAGCTCTCCCTCCTGGTGGGCGTCCTGGTCTCGAGCCCGTGGTGGCTCTACCAGATGTGGGCCTTCATCACCCCCGGGCTGACCCGCCGCGAGCGCTGGTACGGCATCGGTTTCGTCCTCGCAGGGGTTCCTCTGTTCCTGACCGGAGCCTGGCTCGCGTGGACGGTCTTCCCGCTGGCCGTCGAGCTGCTCACCGGGTTCACCCCGGCCAACGCCGTCAACGTGCTGAGCGCGCAGACCTACCTGTCCTTCCTCATGCGGATGGTCCTGGCCTTCGGGCTGGCCTTCCTGCTGCCGGTGGTGATGGTCGGCCTCAACCTGGCGGGCCTGGTCGCCGGCCGTACCTGGTGGGCGGGCTGGCGGTGGGCCGTGATGATCGCCTTCGTCTTCGCCGCGGTCGCGACCCCCACCGCCGACGCGATCTCCCTCTTCGCCCTCGCCCTGCCGATCTGTGCCCTGTACTTCGGCGCGGTGGGGATCTGCGCTCTCGTCGACCGTCGCCGGGCGCGCCGCGAGCTCGAGGTCTGATGCCCCGAGCCCGGCTCGGCGTGGTGGTCAACCCCACGGCCGGCAGCGGACGTGGCCGCCGTCGGGGGGAGCGGGCCGTCGACGCCCTTCGAGCGCGTGGGCACGCCGTGCAGGTGCTCACCGCCTCGGACGCGACGACCGCGGCCGACCGGGCGCGGAGGGCGGTCCTCGTAGGCCTCGACGCCCTCGTGGTGGTGGGCGGGGACGGCATGGTCCACCTCGGGGCCAACCTGGTGGCCGGCACCGGTCTGCCCCTCGGCATCGTGGCGGCGGGGAGCGGCAACGACGTCGCCCGCGCCCTCGGTCTGCCGCGCCATGACGTCGACGAGGCGGTGGAGGCCCTCGACCGCGGACTGGTGGCAGGTGGCCGGTCGATCGATGCGGTGACGGTCGGGACGCCGGGGACGCGGACTCCCGAGTGGTACGTCGCGGTGCTCTCCGCCGGGGTCGATGCAGCCGTCAACGCCCGGGCCAACACGCTGCGCCGTCCTCGGGGGACGGCGCGCTACGTCCGCGCCCTGGCCGGCGAGCTGGCGGGGTTCCGCCCCTACGACTACCGCGTGACCCTCGACGACGGCGTCTGGGCCGGACCGGGGACGCTCGTCGCGGTGGCCAACGGCCCGACCTTCGGGGGTGGCTTGCGCATCGCCCCGGACGCGAGCCTCGACGACAGCCTCCTCGACGTGGTGCTCGCCGGACCTCTGAGCCGTCGAGGTGTGGTCGGGCTCTTCCCCCGCCTGGCGGCGGGGACCCATCTCCGGCACCGGGTCTGCGAGGTCCGCCGGAGCAGGACCGTGCTGCTCGAGGCAGGGCCGTCGGGGCCGCCTCCACCGGTCGCCTTCGCCGACGGCGAGCCGGTCGGGTCGCTGCCGCTCCTGGTCGAGCTCCAGCCCCGCGCTCTCCGCGTCCTGGTCTGAGGCTCGAGCCGGGCGGCCCGTGCAGGGCTGAGGTCCGTGCCTGCCCGAGGGCTCGCCGAGGCCTGGCCCCGTCGGGTCGCGCCGCAGGTGTGTGCCTAGGCTGAGGGCATGTCATCCCCGGCCGAGCGCTATGCCGCCTCCCGCCGTCGAGCCGTCGAGAACCGATCCGAGCTGGGGGTCTTCCGCTCGGGCCTCGAGATCGAGCTCGACCCGTTCCAGGCGGAGTCCTGCGCGGCCCTCGAGGGCGGCCGCGGGGTGCTCGTGGCCGCCCCGACCGGTGCGGGCAAGACCGTGGTGGGCGAGTTCGCGGTGCACCTGGCCCTCGCCCAGGGGCGGAAGGCCTTCTACACCACGCCGATCAAGGCGCTGAGCAACCAGAAGTACGCCGACCTGGTGCGCCGTCACGGTGCCGACCGGGTGGGCCTGCTCACCGGTGACACGACGGTGAACGGTGAGGCCCCCGTGGTGGTCATGACCACCGAGGTGCTGCGCAACATGCTCTACGCGGGGTCCTCGACCCTCGACGGCCTGGGGTACGTGGTGATGGACGAGGTCCACTACCTCGCCGACCGGTTCCGCGGCCCGGTGTGGGAAGAGGTGATCATCCACCTGCCTGCCGACGTCCAGCTGGTCTCGCTCTCGGCGACGGTCTCCAACGCCGAGGAGTTCGGCGACTGGCTGACCATGGTCCGGGGAGACACCGCGGTCGTGGTCAGCGAGGTCCGTCCGGTGCCGCTGTGGCAGCACGTGATGACCCGCGACGACCTCTTCGACCTGTACGCGGGTCATGTGGACCCGACCGCCCCGGGGATCGACCCCCCGATCAACCCCGAGCTCGCCGAGGCCCTGCGCCGTGCCGATCGGAGCGGCGGGGCCCCGTCGTCCCGGGGCGGCGACCGCGGCCGGGGCAGCCGGGGGAGCCGCGGCCAGCGCGGGGGAGGGGGGCACCGGGCGGCGGGTCCGCCCCGCCGCCCGGCCCCACGGTTCGCGGTGGTCGACGTCCTGGACCGCTCGGCCCTGCTCCCGGCGATCTTCTTCGTCTTCTCGCGGGCAGGGTGCGACGCCGCGGTGCAGCAGTGCCTGCGCGCGGGGCTGCGCCTGACCACGGCCGAGCAGGAGGCCGAGATCCGCGCCGTCGTCGAGCAGCGGTGCGCGGCGATCCCTCCGCAGGACCTTGCCGTGCTGGGCTACTGGGACTGGGCGCACGCCCTCGGGCGAGGCATCGCGGCTCACCACGCGGGGCTGCTGCCGCTGTTCAAGGAGACCGTCGAGGACCTCTTCTCGCGGGGACTGGTCAAGGTGGTGTTCGCGACCGAGACGCTGGCTCTGGGGATCAACATGCCAGCTCGCTCGGTGGTCCTGGACAAGCTCACCAAGTGGGACGGTTCGGCCCACGTCGACCTCACCCCGGGGGAGTACACCCAGCTCACCGGGCGCGCCGGACGTCGGGGGATCGACGTCGAGGGTCACGCCGTGGTGGTCGATCACGGGGCGATGGACCCCGTGGCCCTGGCTGGTCTTGCCTCGCGTCGCCTGTACCCGCTGCGCTCGAGCTTCCGACCGACCTACAACATGGCGGTCAACCTCGTCGCCCAGGTGGGCCGGGACCGGGCCCGCGAGGTGCTCGAGACGAGCTTCGCCCAGTTCCAGGCCGATCGCGCCGTCGTCGGGCTCGCCCGCCAGGCCCAGTCCCATGCCGAGGCGCTCGAGGGGTACGCCGAGGCCATGCGCTGCCACCTGGGGGACTTCGAGGAGTATGCCGCCCTGCGCCGGCGCCTCGCGGACCGTGAGAAGGACCTCTCTCGCGACGCGGCCCGTGCGCGACGGCGTGAGGCCGTCGCGAGCCTCGAGGGGCTGCGCGTCGGCGACGTGGTGGAGATCACCGCCGGTCGACGGGCTGGGCACGCCGTCGTCCTCGACACGGGCAAGGACGCGGGCCTGGACGGGCCACGACCCACGGTGCTGACCTCCGAGCGCCAGGTGCGCACGCTGACCGCGGCCGACCTCACCCAGGGGGTGCGTCGGATCACGAGCGTGCGGGTGCCCCGGCAGTTCTCGCCGCGCAACGCCGGGGCCAAGCGTGACCTCGCCTCGGCGATGCGCAGCGCACTGGCCGCCCCGCCCCGGGATCGGGACGGCCGTCCTCGTCCAGCCTCCGCAGCACGAGGCACGCGCCAGGAGCGCACCGCTGACCAGGACCAGACCGCGGCCGACCTGAGGCGCAGGTTGCGCAGCCACCCCTGCCACGGGTGCTCCGAGCGCGAGGACCACGCCCGCTGGGCCGAGAGGTACCACCGGCTGCGCCGCGAGCACGACGGCCTGACCCGCCGCATCGAGGGCCGGACCTCGTCCATCGCGCGGGTCTTCGACAAGATCTGCGACGTGCTCACCGTGACCGGGTACCTCGAGCAGGTCTCCGCTGACGGCCGTGACCGCACCCGGGTGACCGATGCCGGGCAAGGGCTGCGCCGGCTCTACGCCGAGTCCGACCTGCTGGTCGCCGAGTGCCTGCGACGTCAGGTCTGGGACGACCTGGACGCCCCCGCCCTCGCCGCCGCGGTCTCGACGATGGTCTACGAGGCGCGCCGGGAGGACCCCGAGCACGCGCCGCAGGTCCCGGGTGGGCCGCAGGGCCGCCTGGCGCGTGCCCTGGACGAGCAGGTGCGCCTGTGGTCCCGGCTCGACGACCTCGAGACCGAGCGCGGTCTGCAGGCGACCCGGCCCGTCGACCTGGGCCTGGTCCAGCCGGTTCACCGCTGGGCCTCGGGACGGTCCCTCGGGAGCGTCCTGGAGGACACCGACCTCGCGGCCGGGGACTTCGTGCGGTGGTGCAAGCAGGTGATCGACCTGCTCGACCAGATCGCCCAGTCGGCACCGCGTCCCGACACGCGTGGAACGGCGCGGCGGGCAGTCGACCTGCTGCGGCGCGGGGTGGTCGCCTACAGCTCGGTCTGACGCTGCTGCGGGCGCCTCGCTGCGCTACGTTCGGGCCGTGAGCTCCACCCTGTACCGCAACGGCGTCATCCACTCCCGCACGGACCCCTTCGCCCAGGCACTGCTCGTCGCCGACGGCCAGGTCGCCTGGCTCGGCAGCGAGGAGACGATCCACACCGTCATGGACGGCGCCGACGAGGTGGTCGACCTCGACGGCGCGCTGGTGACCCCCGCCTTCGTCGACGCCCACGCCCACGTGCTCGAGACGGGACTCGCGCTCAGCGGCGTCGACCTCTCGGTCGCCGCGGGCGTGATGAGCCTGGCCCAGGCGCTGGACCGGATCGCCGCTGCGGCCCGGGCCGCCCGAGCCGCCGGGCGCCGGGCCCCGCTCCTGGGCCACGGCTGGGACGAGACCGCCTGGCCCGAGGGGCGGCCGCCCTCGCGCGAGGAGATCGACAACGCCACCGACGGCGCCCCCGTCTACCTCGCCCGGGTGGACGTCCACTCGGCTGTGGTCTCCAGCTCCTTCGCGGAGATCTCGGGCTGCGCGGACCTGCCGGGCTGGTCCCCGACCGGGCTCGTCGTCGCCGACGCGCACCACCGGGCCAGGATCGCTGCCCGTGACGTGTCCGACGGAGACCGTGCCGAGCTCTACCGGTCGACACTGGTCGCCGCGGCCCGTGAGGGGATCGCCGCGCTGCACGAGCACAGCGGCCCCTACATCGACACGCGGGAGGGCCTCGCGGGTCTGCTCGCGATGACCGCTGACCCGGCGAGTGGTCTCGCGGCGGTCATCGGCTACCGCGGTGAGCTCTGCGAGACCGCAGACGACGCCCGTGCCCTCCTCGAGGTGATCCCGGGGCTGACCGGGATCGGCGGGGACCTCAACGTCGACGGCTCGATCGGCTCGCGCACCGCAGCGCTGCGTGCTCCGTACGCCGACACGGGGCCGGCGACGGCCGCGGGCACCCTGCAGCTGAGCGCCGAGCAGGTCGCCAACCACGTGGCAGCCGTCACACGCGCGGGTTCGCAGGCGGCCTTCCACGTGATCGGCGACCGGGCGATGGACGAGGTGCTGGTGGGCTTCCGCGCGGCGGCCGACGTCGAGGGCCTCGACCGGGTCCGGGCGGCGGGGCACCGCATCGAGCACGGCGAGATGGTGGACGCCCAGGCACTCGGGACCCTCGTGCTGCTGGGGCTGACGATCAGCGCACAGCCCGCCTTCGACACCGCGTGGGGCGGAGACGCCGGGATGTACGCCCAGCGACTGGGCCCGGCGCGGGCGGCCTCGCTCAACCCTTTCGCGGACCTCGCCGGCGCGGGGGTGCCCCTCGCCTTCGGCTCGGACGCCCCGGTGACCCCGTTCGACCCGTGGGGGGCCGTGCGCGGGGCCGTCGAGCATCACGAGCCGAGCCAGCGGATCTCCGCACGGGCCGCCTTCCGGGCCCACACCCGCGGTGGTTGGCGTGCCGCCCGGCTGGACCACACGGGAGCGGGGGAGATCCGTCTGGGAGCACCTGCGACCCTTGCGATGTGGCAGGTGGAGTCCCTGGCGGTGCAGGTCCCGGACGGGCGGGTCTCGGCCTGGAGCACCGACGCGAGGGCTGGTACGCCGCTCCTGCCGGTGCTGGGTGCGGACGTGCCGCGCCCGACCTGCGTGCGAACCTTGCGCGAGGGTGTCGTGCTCCACGACGCCATCTCCTGAGGCACGTTCCCGACACGCCGCGCGACACGCCGTCGCCCTCCGGCTCACCCCATCGGAGCAGTCGCCGCTGACCTGCGTCGATGGCGCTGACCTGGAGGAACACCGCCTTGACTCGCGCTGGGGACTCGGTAAGTTCGTCCTGTTCCTCCCCGCGGTCGATGCGGGTTGTGCGCCAGCTGGGCCGCACCCCGACCGGGCCCTGACGGGCAACCGCCAGGCGGAGGGCACCGGCTTGGCCCGCGTGTTCAGTAGACAACGGGCGACGCCCCTGCGGGGACGCCGTCGTCCGGTCCGAAGGACACGCGGGCCAGTCGGTCGGTCCGAGAACCGCGGTTAGGCTGTGCCGGTGCCGTTCGCCCCACCCCGCCGCAGGACGACCCTCCTCCTCGCCGTCGTCGGCGGGCTCGTGCTCGACGCAGGGTTCCCCGGCCTCGGCTGGTGGCCGCTGACCTTCCTCGCCATGGCCCTGCTGTTCGTCGCCCTGGGCCGGGACCGCGCCTGGTGGAACACGCTGGTCGGGCTGGTGTTCGGGCTCGCCTTCTTCCTGCCGCACATCACCTGGACCGAGGGCGCCGTGGGCGCTGTGCCCTGGCTGGCCCTGTCGGTGGTCGAGGCGGGCTTCGTCGCGGCCTTCGGTGCCGCCTGGACGTGGGCCCGGAGGGGGGCCGTCACCTGGCAGCGGGCCCGCCTGCAGGTCCCGGTCTTCGCGATCCTGTGGGTCGGGTTCGAGGAGGCCCGCTCGGTGTGGCCCTTCGGCGGCTTCCCGTGGGGACGGCTGGCCTTCTCCCAGGCAGACTCACCGCTCGGGGCGCTCGCCTGGCTGGGTGGGGCGACCCTCGTCTCCGCCGCGGTCGCCGTCGTCGGGGCGGTGGTGGCCCTGGCCCTGATCTCGTTGCGGCGCATCGACGTGGGCAGTGCCAGCGGCTACCTGGTCCTGGCTGTCGTGCTCGTGATCGGCGGGCTCCTGGTCCCCCTGGACAGCCGCGCGCAGGAGGGCACCCTCGCCGTCGGGGCCGTGCAGGGCAACGTCCCCGACCGCGGGCTGGACTCCTTCCAGCAGGCCCGAGAGGTGCTCGACAACCACGTGTCAGGGACCCACGCCCTGCTCGACCAGGTCGAGCCGGGGGAGCTCGACGTGGTGCTCTGGCCCGAGAACGGCTCGGACATCGACCCCCGCGCCGACGCGGACGCGGCCGAGGCCATCAGCGAGGCTGCCCGTGCGGTCGAGGCCCCGATCCTGGTGGGGACCGACAACTTCCCCGAGACGGGCGGACGGCTCAACACGGCGCTCCTCTGGGACCCCGAGGACGGCGCTGGGGCCTCGTACGCCAAGCGGCGCCCGGCGCCCTTCGCCGAGTACATCCCGATGCGGGAGATCGCTCGCCAGTTCTCCGACGCCGTCGACAGGGTGCGGACGGACATGATCGGCGGCGAGGAGGTGGGTGCCATGGCCGTCGCCGTGCCTCGCCTCGAGCGGGACGTCACCCTCGCCCTGGGCATCTGCTTCGAGGTCGCCTACGACGTGCTCATCCGGGAGGCGGTGCAGGAGGGGGGCGAGGTCCTCGTGATCCCGACGAACAACGCGACCTTCGGACGCACCGACGAGTCCACCCAGCAGCTCGCGATGTCCCGGCTGCGCGCGATCGAGCACGGTCGCGCGACGGTGCAGATCTCGACCGTGGGCGTGAGCGCCGTGATCTCACCGACCGGGCTGGTCCGCGAGGAGACCGGGTTGTTCACCGCCGAGCAGATGGTCGCCTCGGTCCCGCTGCGCAGCGAGCTCACTCCGGCGACGCGCTACGGCAGCCACCTGAGCTGGGCCCTGCGGGGCTTGGCCGTGGTCGTCACGGTGGCGGGGATGGCCGGAGCAGTGCGCGTGCGACGTGCGGAGAGGGTCGCTCCGGGTGAGGGCTGAGCCTTCCGCTACCGGGGGCCGCGCCGTCGCTCCACGCGTCCTGGTCGTCATCCCCACCTACGACGAGGCCACGACCCTGCCGGGCACCCTCGGCCGGCTCCGCCTGGCTGTGCCGGCCGCCGACGTCCTGGTGGTGGACGACGCCAGCCCGGACGGCACCGGCCGGATCGCGGACGACCTGGCGACCGAGGACCCTCAGGTCCAGGTGCTGCACCGGACCGGCAAGCACGGCCTGGGCTCGGCGTACGTCGAGGGCTTCGGCTGGGGGCTGACCCGCGGGTACGAGGTGCTCGTCGAGATGGACGCGGACGGCTCGCACCAGCCCGAGGACCTCCCGCGTCTGCTGTCGGCCCTCGCTGCTGACGACCTGCACGGGCCCGACCTGGTGCTGGGGTCGCGGTGGACGCCCGGCGGGTCGGTCGAGAACTGGCCCCGGCGGCGGGTGCTGCTCTCCCGCGGCGGCAACTCCTTCACCCGACTGGTCCTCGGCCTTCCGCTCCGCGACGCGACGGCTGGGTTCCGTGCCTACCGGGCGTCGGCGCTGCGGGCTCTGCCCCTCGACGAGGTCGCCTCGCAGGGCTACTGCTTCCAGGTCGACATGGCCTGGCGCGTGGTCCGGCACGGGGGAGAGGTGCGTGAGGTGCCGATCCGTTTCGTCGAACGGACTCAGGGCCTGTCCAAGATGAGCCGCCAGATCGTTCTCGAGGCGTTCTGGCGGGTCTGCGTGTGGGGCGTCCAGCACCGGTGGGCGCAGCTCAGGCGCACGACGACGACCGCCGCCCGAGGGCGACGGCCGTAGCTCACGTGCATGGGTCGGGCTCAGGCCGAGCGGCGGAGCTTCCCGGCCCGGAGCAGCTCGAGCCGCTCGGCGAGGAGGTCCTCGAGCTCGCCCACGGTCCTGCGCTCGAGCAGCATGTCCCAGTGGGTGCGCGGCGGCTTGCCGGCCTTGGGCTCAGGCTTGCTGGCGTCACGGAGCAGCGCCTCCTTGCCGCACCGGCACTCCCAGACGACGGGGACGTCCGCCTCGGCGGCGAAGGGGAGGATGATCGTGTGCCCGTCGGGGCAGTCGTAGTACGCCTGGAACCGCGGGGCGAACTCGACCCCCTGGTCGGACTCCATGCTGTTCGCGCCGATGCGCATGCCGCGCAAGGATCGGTCAGCCATCGTGTGGCCTCCGTTCTGGCCGCTGGGACGAGCGACGAGGGATGCTCGGCTCGAATGTCTCTGTCATGCGGTACGTCAGTCGATCTGTCGTTCCACCTGGCACAACGCGCTCCCGGGGGCCGGTGTTCCAGGCGACCCGTGAAGGTACCGTGAACATGGACCGCAGCGGGCGGGCGACGTGCCGCCGGTGCGCCACTACGGTCCCGTGAGCAGGGTCGGGCCGCAACTGCTCAGGACGCCCCGCCCTGTCCGGCCTGGTTGAGGACCACCCCGTCGGTGAACATCACGCCGTCGGCGAAGCGTGCCTCGACCCGACCACCGCCGAACTGCTCGGCGTGCAGACGCGCGTACAGGCCACCGATCTCGAGGAGCTCGGGATGGGTGCCCTGCTCGACGACCTGACCTGCGTCGACCACGAAGATGACGTCGGCGTGCTGGATGGTCGAGAGCCGGTGGGCGATCGCGATGGTGGTGCGGCCGGCCATCACCCGCGTCAGGGCGCGCTGCACGAGCCTCTCCGAGCTCGAGTCGAGGGCTGAGGTCGCCTCGTCGAGGATCAGCACGCGGGGGTCCTTGAGCAGAACCCGGGCGATCGCCAGGCGCTGCTTCTCCCCGCCGGACAGGCGGTATCCCCGCTCACCCACCGTGGTGTCGTAGCCGTCGGCGAAGGCCGCGATGCGGTCGTGGATGTTGGCTGCCCGTGCGGCCTCGACGAGCTCCGCGTCGGTGGCCTCGGGTCTGGCGTACCGCAGGTTGTCCGCGATGCTCGCGTGGAACAGGTACGGGTCCTGGGTGACCATGCCGACGGCGTCCGCCAGGGAGCCCAGGCGCAGGTCGCGCACGTCGTGCCCGTCGAGGAGCACCGCGCCGCGGTCGACCTCGTAGAGGCGGGGGACCAGGTACGTCAGGGTCGTCTTGCCGGCTCCCGACGGTCCGACGAAGGCCGCGAGGGATCCCGCGGGGACGTGGAGGGACACCCCGCGCACGGCCCAGACGGGCTCGGGCGCGGCACCCGCGCCGTCGTCGACCGAGGAACCGGGCCGGGCCGGCGGGGGAGCGGCGCCAGGAGGCCGGTCCCGGACGACGGCGGCTCCACCCCCACGAGTCCCGGGCTGCGCGACCATCCCCATCGCGCCCCACATGCCTCGCCCGCCACCGTGCCCACCCATGCCGTCGCCGGGGGACGGGTCGGGGGTCCTGAGCCGCGTGGGAGGCGGGTACGCGAACCAGACGTCCGTGAGCTCGACCTCGCCGCGCACCTCGGGCAGGTCCTCGGCGCCGGGGCGGTCCTGGATCGCCGGGACGAGGTCGAGGTACTCGAAGATCCGTCGGAACAGGGCCAGGGAGGTCTGCACGTCCAGGGCCACCCGGAGCAGCTGGACCAGGGGCATGAGCAGGCGCGCCTGGAGGGTCGAGAACGCCACCAGCGTCCCGGCCGAGACCTCCGAACCGCCGACGATCATGTAGCCCGACGCGAGGTAGACGAGGGCCGGGGTCACGGCCATGAAGGCCGTGACCATGCCGAAGAACCCCTGTCCCACCATCGCCTGGCGCACCTGGAGGCTGACCTGGCGCTTGTTCTCCTCGTCGTAGCGAGCGATCTCGGCGTCCGCCCTGTTGAAGACCTTCGACAGCAGCACCCCCGAGACGCTCAGCGCCTCCTCGGTGATGGCCGTCATGTCCGAGAGGGACTCCTGGGTCTTGCGCGCCAGCACCTGTCGACGCGCGCCGACCCGGCGCTGGAGCACCAGGAAGACGGGCATGAGGGCGATCGCGATGAGGGTCAGCTGCCAGGAGAGCAGGAGCATCGCGATCAACGACGCGATCACGGTGACCGCGTTGGAGAGGATGCTCGAGGCCGTCGTGGTCAGGACCGAGCGGACACCGCCGACGTCGTTCGCGAGCCGGGACTGGATGGACCCTGTCCGCGTCGCGGTGAAGAAGGCGAGCTCCATCCGCTCGAGGTGCTCGAAGAGCCGGCCACGGAGGTCGGCCATGGCCTCGTTGCCGACCCGGGTGGTCAGGTACGTCTGCCCGATGCCGATCGCCGCGGTGAGCAGCGGCACGGCGATCATCGCGGCGACGAGCCAGCCGAGGAGCTCGAGGTCGACCCCGGTGCCGTCCGCCGGGAAGAGCGCCTCGTCGAAGACTGCCTGCGTGAGGAAGGGAGTGACGATGCCGAGCCCGGCGCCGACGACGATCGTCACCGCCACGAGCACGAGCGTGGCGCGGTACGGGGACAGCAGCGCCCAGATGCGGCGGAGCAGGGCGCCGTCCGCCGACGGCCGACGCGTGTCGGGCACAGGACCTCCTCGGGATCGGAGCAAGCCTGCCCTACCTGGTGGCCCGCTGCTCCGCGACCAGGATGCGCAGCCCTTCGACCACCAGGGCGTGGTCCTCGGCCTGGGGGAGGCCCGAGACGGTCACCGTGCCGACGGGGCCGACCCCGGCCACCGTGAGCGGGAAGCAGCCGCCGTGGCCGGCGTACTCCTGGATCGACAGGCCTGTCGCGTCGGCGAAGGAGTGGCCCTTGGCCTTGGCCTGCAGGCCCAGCAGGAAGGACGGCGCACCGAAGCGGTCCACCGCCCGGACCTTGCGCTCGACCCAGGTGTCGTTGTCAGGCGTCGTGCCCGGCAGGGCCGAGTGGAACAGCTGCTGGCCGTGACGGCGCACGTCGACCACCACGGGCAGGTCGCGTTCCCGAGCCAGCTCGATGAGCAGCGTTCCGAGGCGCCAAGCGTCGTCGTAGTCCATGTGGTCGAGCACCAGCTCTCGCTGCTGCTCGGCGACCTCCGCGATGAGCCGCTCGAGGTCGCTGGACGGTGCGTGGCTGGACATGGGACCTCCTGGTCGACGCTGGGCGCTCCCACGCTAGGGCACGCCGCCGACGTGAGGCCCCGAGGTCCAGGCACTCCCGGACCGACCACCTATCGCCGATAAGGGACATTATGTCATTACGGGGGCCCCTGCGCCGCATCTGTGGCTCATCGACCTCGTCGACCGTGACATGCGGTCTCCCCGACCAGCGTAGGTCGGGCCTCAGGGTGGCGGCGGCGCGCCCAGGGTCTCCGACCCGACGGGCTTCTCCCAGCGGTGCTCGGTGAGCCGTGGGTCGCGGGGCAACGGCATGGTGACTCCTGTCGCCACGAAGCCCGCACGACGGTAGAGGGCGGTCGCGGCGTGGTTCGCGTCGATCGCCCAGAGGGTGAGCCGCACCCCGCCGAGCTCAGCGGCTCGTGCCGTCGCCGCGTCGAGGAGGGCGTGGCCGTACCCCCGTCCGCGCCGCTCGGGGTCGACCCACAGGCTCACGACGTGCCGCTCGTCCCTGGGCGCCCCCGGCTCCTCGATCAGACAGACCACGCCGACATCCCGGCCGGGCTCCCCGAGGACCAGCCAGACGCTGGACCGCAGTCTCATGCGCCAGTGCCTCTCGCCGAAGCCCCGCTCGCGCTCGAGGGACGACCCGAAAGCCGCCTGATCCTGCTCGAGAGCACGGAGGCGGATCGCCGCCAGCCTGGCCCAGTCGTCCTCGCTGAGCTCGTCGATGGTCGCCACGGCCTCATCCTGCCCGATGGTGCGGGCGTGAGATGCTGACCTCATGCCTGAGCCGCACTCCTCGGACTCCCCCACCCCCGCCTCACGATCTCTTGATGCGCGCTGGTGGTGGTCGTCCTCGTTGCCGGTGATCGTCGGCCTGGTGGTGATCGGATACCAGGTCAGCGCCTTCACCGACGGTGTCGGCACCTGGGCCAACGGCGCGATGATCGCCCTGGGCGGCGCGGTGGCTCTCTGGGGCCTGGCGGGCCTGCGGAAGGACTACGCGGCCCACCGTGCCGCGGGCCAGGACGAGCAGCCGACCAGCTGATCCTTCGGTCCGCCGTGCGAGCCCGCCCGCCTCGACCTACGGTCGAAGGGTCCGACGACGTCGAGACCTGGAGGCACCATGACGGATCACGGTCCTACCCGTGAGGAGCTCCCGTTCCCCGACTACGACCATCTGCCCATCACCGGGCTCGCTCACCGCATCCGGTCCCTGGACCTGGCGCAGCTTCGGGTCGTGATCGAGTACGAGGAAGCGCACGCGCGCCGGGTGCCGGCACTTCAGGTGCTGCAGACCCGGGCGAGCGAGCTCGAAGCAGGCGCAGAGCCGAGCGGGGGCGATCCGTCCGCTCTCGCCCCTGAGCTCTCCCCGGCGCCCTCTGCCGGTTCGTCGGTCTCTCCGGCGACCGCCCCCGGTCCGGACATCCCGCCCACCGAGTCCGACGAGGCGAAGCCGCCGATGCGCGGATGAGCCTCGGCGGTGGCCCGCAGGTCGCACCTGGGGGCCACCGCCGAGGACGGCTACGTCATCCTGCCCTCAGGGCGACGCGGTCCACTCCCCCGGCTCGCTGCGTGTCACGTCGGCGACCTCCTCCTCGGGTCGCGGCGGCACCGTCTCGTCGACCTCGAGGCGCAGGATCTGGTCGTGATCGGGGGGCGTCGGTTCGGTCCCCTCGCGCGGTGCGGGGTCGGTGCTCTCGTGGGTCATCAGGCCTCCCAGGGTGCGGCGTGAACGGTCGGGCGAGGGGTCTCGACCCGTCCTGACACGACCGTACGCGCGGCTCGCGGTCGATGCTTCTCGAGCGACGACACGCCCGTCACCCTCGGCCGAGAGACGACGGGCGCGTCGTCGACCTCACGCGATGACGACGACGAGGTCCCCGCCCTCGAGCTGCTGGACCGCACCGATGGCCAGGCGCTGGACCGTGCCGGCGACCGGGGTGGTGATCGACGCCTCCATCTTCATGGCCTCGATCGTCGCCACCGCCTGCCCCGCCTCGACCTTCTGCCCCTCCTGGACGACGGGGGTCACGGCCCCGGCGAAGGGCGCCGCGATCTGTCCCGGGGTACCGGGATCGGCCTTCTCGGCGGTCGCCTGATCGACCTCGACGGCTCGGTCGCGAACCTGCAGCGGGCGGATCTGACCGTTGAGGGTGAACATCACCGAGCGCATCCCACGCTCGTCAGGCTCGCCGACGGCCTCGAGCCCCACGAGCAGGCGCACCCCGCGCTCGAGCTCGACCTCGACCTCGGTGTCCGGGAACATGCCGTACAGGTAGCGCGCCGTGTCGAGGACGCTGACGTCCCCGAAGCTGGCCCGGACCTGCTCGAGCTCCTTGGTCGGTGCGGGGAACAGGAGGTGGTTGAGCCGGTCGCGTCGCGTCGCCGAGTCCGCGCCCAGGTCCTGGTGGTCCTCGTTGGTGAGCGTCGCGACCTCGCGGTGCGGGGGGCGACCCTCGAGCGCACGGCTGCGGAACGGCTCGGGCCACCCTCCGGGCGGGTCACCGAGCTCGCCACCGAGGAACCCGATGACCGAGTCAGGGATGTCGAACTCCTGAGGCTCCCGGGCGAAGTGGTCAGGGTCCGCCCCACGGGCCACGAGGTGCAGGGCGAGGTCCCCCACGACCTTGCTCGAGGGCGTGACCTTCACCAGTCGGCCCAGCAGCCGGTCGGCAGCGGCGTACATGGCCTCGATGTCCTCGAAACGGTCGCCCAGGCCCAGTGCGATGGCCTGCTGGCGCAGGTTCGAGAGCTGACCGCCGGGGATCTCGTGGTCGTAGACGCGCCCCGTGGGACCGGGCAGCCCGGACTCGAAGGGCTTGTAGATCCGGCGGACGGCCTCCCAGTACGGCTCGAGGTCGCACACCGCCCGCAGGCTCAGGCCGGTGTCCCGCTCGGTGTGCTCGAGGGCTGCGACGAGGGCTGACATCGACGGTTGGCTCGTGGTGCCCGCCATCGCGGCGCTTGCGGTGTCCACCGCGTCCACCCCGGCGTCCACCGCGGCGAGCAGGGTCGCGAGCTGGCCCCCGGCGGTGTCGTGGGTGTGCAGGTGGACCGGCAGGTCGAACCGCTCGCGCAGCGCCGTCACGAGGGTGTGGGCGGCGGCCGGGCGGAGCAGCCCCGCCATGTCCTTGATCGCGAGCACGTGCGCACCCGCCTCGACGATCCGCTCGGCGAGCCCGAGGTAGTAGTCGAGGGTGTAGAGGTTCTCCCCCGGGTCGGTCAGATTGCCCGTGTAGCAGAGCGCGACCTCCGCCACCGCCGTGCCGCCCTCCCGGACCGCCTGGATCGCCGGGCGCATCTGCTCGACGTCGTTCAGGGCGTCGAAGATGCGGAAGATGTCGATCCCGGTGGCCGTGGCCTCGCGGACGAACGCCTGGGTGACCTCGGTCGGGTACGGCGTGTAGCCGACCGTGTTGCGACCGCGCAGGAGCATCTGGATGGCGACGTTCGGGAGGGACTCGCGCAAGGTGGCGAGGCGGTCCCACGGGTCCTCCCCCAGGAAGCGCAGCGCGACGTCGTACGTAGCACCGCCCCAGGCCTCGACCGACAGCAGACCGCCGGTGGTGCGCGCGACGTGCGGCGCCACCGCGGCGAGGTCGTAGGTGCGGACGCGGGTCGCGAGCAACGACTGGTGGGCGTCGCGGAACGTCGTGTCGGTGACCGCCACGGCTGTCTGCTCGCGCAGCGCCCTGGCGAACCCGTCCGGGCCCAGCTCGAGCAGGCGCTGGCGGCTCCCGGGTGCGGGCTCCGCGGCGAGGTCGACGTCCGGGAGCTTCGCCTGCGGCAGCAGGATGCCTTGAGGGGCGCCGTGCGGGCGGTTGACGGTCACGTCGCCCAGGTAGGCCAGGAGCTTGGTCCCGCGGTCCGCGCTCTCCTTGGCTGCGAGCAGCTCGGGCCGCTCGTCGATGAACGAGGTCGAGAGATCCCCGGCCACGAAGGCCGGGTCGTCGAGGACGGCCTGGAGGAACGGGATGTTGGTCCTGATCCCACGGATGCGGAACTCGGCGAGGGCTCGACGGGCTCGCCGGGCCGCTGTCGGGAAGTCACGCCCCCGGCAGGTGAGCTTGACCAGCATCGAGTCGAAGTGGCCGCTGATCTCCGCCCCGGCACTCGCCGTGGCGCCGTCCAGACGCACCCCCGCGCCACCCGGCGAACGGTAGGCGACGATGCGGCCGGTGTCCGGGCGGAAGCCGTTGCCCGGGTCCTCGGTGGTGATGCGGGTCTGCATGGCCGCACCGTTGACCCGTACGGCGTCCTGCGTGATGCCGAGGTCCGCGAGGGACTCCCCCGCGGCGATCCGCAGCTGCGAGGAGACCAGGTCGATGTCCGTCACCTCCTCGGTGACCGTGTGCTCGACCTGGATGCGCGGGTTCATCTCGATGAAGACGTGCTTGCCGGCCCGCTCGCCCACGGTGTCGACCAGGAACTCGACGGTGCCCGCATTGACGTAGCCGATGCTGCGCGCGAAGGCCACGGCGTCGCGGCACAGGGCCTCTCGGATCGCGGGGTCGAGGTTCGGCGCCGGGGCGATCTCGATGACCTTCTGGTGACGCCGCTGGACCGAGCAGTCGCGCTCGAAGAGGTGCACGACCTCGCCGGTGCTGTCCGCGAGGATCTGGACCTCGATGTGGCGCGGGCGCAGCACGGCCTGCTCGAGGAACACGGTCGGGTCCCCGAAGGCGCTGTCCGCCTCGCGCATCGCGGCCGCGAGGGCGTCGGGGAGCTCCTCGCGGGTGTCGACCCGACGCATCCCGCGGCCGCCGCCGCCGGCGACGGCCTTGACGAAGATCGGGAAGCCGACCTCCTCGGCAGCTGCGACAAGGGTGTCGACGTCGGAGGACGGCTCGGTCGAGGCCAGCACCGGGATGCCGGCCTCACGGGCGGCCTTGAGGGCCCGGACCTTGTTCCCGGCGAGCTCGAGGACGTCGGCGGGGGGGCCCACGAAAGTCAGTCCCGCCTCCTCGCACGCACGGGCAAGGGCGGGGTTCTCGGAGAGGAAGCCGTACCCGGGATAGATCGCGTCGGCGTCGGCCTCCCGGGCGACACGCAGGATCTCCTGGATGTCGAGGTAGGCGCGTACCGGGTGCCCGGGCTGGCCGATCGGGTAGGCCTCGTCGGCCTTGAGGCGATGCTCCGAGTTCCGGTCCTCGTGGGGGAAGACCGCGACGGTGCGAGCTCCCAGCTCGTACGCAGCGCGGAAACCTCGCACGGCGATCTCAGCGCGGTTGGCGACCAGGACCTTCGAGAACACGTCTCACCTCATCGGGTAGGGGGCACCAGCACCGTAGCGGCAACGGTGTCGTGCGGCCTGCCCGTCCCGCGCTCCGGACCGGCGGGACACGGGCGGGGCGATCAACCTGCGGTGCGTGACCGCCGGCGTCGGGCGAGCTCGTCGGAGACGGAGGCGGGACCGTCCTGGTCCTCGTCGGCCCGCTCGGTCGGCAGCGCGGCGAGGGTGCCCTCCACCTCGCGCCAGACGCGACCGACGGCGATGCCGAAGACACCTTGCCCGCCCTGGACCAGGTCGATGACCTCGTCGGCCGAGGTGCACTCGTAGACGCTCGCACCATCACTCATCAGCGTGATCTGCGCGAGGTCGTCGACGCCCCTCTCGCGCAGGTGGCCGACCGCGGTGCGGATCTGCTGCAACGACACCCCGGTGTCGAGGAGTCGCTTGACCACCTTGAGCACGAGGATGTCGCGAAAGCTGTACAGACGGTGGGTGCCCGAGCCCGAGGCAGGCCGGATGGTCGGCTCGACGAGTCCCGTCCGTGCCCAGTAGTCGAGCTGACGATAGGTGATGCCTGCCGCTCCGCACGCCGTCGGGCCGCGGTAGCCCGTCGTCGTGTCCAGGTCAGGCAGCTCGTCGCCGAACAGGAGGCCCTGCGCGCGCTGCGGGACGCCGACCGACTCCTCGATCGTCTCTCCGGTGCCGCTCACGGCCACTCCCCTCGGTCCATCCTCGATGGGATCCACACCGTCGTTCCGGGGGCCTCTGGATGCTCAACAGTCACGCTAGGCCTGCCGATGGGGGCCGTCAACGACGCCACGCTGACGAACGACCGGCGTGTCGTCTAGGCGTGTCTCAATCTTGACCTGAACCTCAAGGTGGAGCCCGCCCGCCCAGGTCCTCACGACGGCGGACGGGACCCCGGATCGTCCTCCTCCGAGCCGAAGTCGTCGGCGTTGACCGTGTCCAGGAAGGCTCGGAACTCCTGCACCTCGGACTCCGGCTCCCGGTGCTCCACCTCGAGGCCTGCCTCCTCGAGGACGGCGGGAGCGCACACCACGGGGCTGCCGGTGCGCACCGCGACCGCGATCGCGTCCGAGGCCCTGGAGTCGACGCGGACGCCGTTGTCGAGCACCAGCGCGGCGTGGAAGACGCCGTCGACCAAGGACACGACCTCGGCCCGGGCCACCGACCGTCCGGAGGCCTCGACGACGGAGACCAGGAGGTCATGGGTCATGGGTCGCGGCGCCGTGATCCCCGACTGGGCTGCAGCGATCGACGAGCCCTCGGCGACGCCGACCACGATCGGCAGCAGCCGATGACCGTCCAGGTCGAGGAGCAGCACCACGACCTGGTCGCTCGGCGCCTGCCGCCGGACCCCCAGGACGTCGAGCTGCACGAGTTCCTCGTCACCCATGGACCCACGCTACGACGGGCCTGCAGCCCCGGCAGGCTGAGGGCGGACGGCGCGGCGCGTCGCCGGTCGAGGGCCGCGGGCGGCAACGACCGCCGGCCGTGCTCACGGCGTCAGGCCGGCCACACCCGAACGCACCAGCGCGGTGTGCAGACGCCCGCACAGCTCGCCGACCTCTCCGGCGAGGGCGCTGGCATGCGCCTCGGCCGCGACCGCGCGCTGACTGCGCAACGGCGCGACGATCTGCTCGACGACCGAGACCTGCCGATCAGCAGCCGCACGGAAGGACCGGAGGTGGCGCAGGTCGACCCCGTGCTCGGTCAGGGCCGCAGCGGCCACGATCACGTCCCGGGCCCAGGCGTCGAGGTGGCCGGGACGCGACTCGCGCAGCAGGCCAGCCTCGAGGAGCTGGGCGATCACCTCGGGCTCGACACCTGTCTCCGCCGTGAGGCTCGCCACCGAGTACCCGGCCGGCACCGCCGACCCCGTGCGCTCGCCGTCGGCCGCCGCGAGCCGGGGCAGCACGGGCTCCTCCTCGACCCCCGCGTCGAGGGCGGCCAGCTGCTCACCGATCACCCGCAGCGGCAGGTACCGGTCGCGCTGCTGGCGCAGCACGAACCGCAGGCGCTCGACGTCTGCGGGGCTGTACTGCCGGTAGCCCCCCGGGGTGCGCCGGGGCTCGACGAGTCCCTGCTCCTCGAGGAAGCGGAGCTTGGACGGTGTCACCGCGGGGAAGTCGTCGCACAGGGAGGACAGCACGTCCGAGATGCGCATGGACGGCTCGCGAGAGACCCCCTGGGGCCATGGCTCGGAGGGGACGTCCGTCCCGCGCGGGGCGTCGTCCCTCGGCTCGGCCCGTTCCGGCCCACCGTTCCTCGGGTCGCTCCGGACCGGTCGCGCGGCCCGGGCCGGGCCGCCGACCGGGCTCACGACGGCAGGCCCGGGGCACCCTCGGCCGTGGCCTCGCGGGCCGGGCTCGGGTGGAAGGTCATCCGGAACTTGCCCACCTGCACCTCGTCGCCGGTCCGCAGCAGGGCCTGGTCGATCCGGCTCCGGTTCACGTACGTCCCGTTGAGCGAGCCGACGTCGCGCACCACGAACCCGCCGTCCTCCCGGACGAACTCGACGTGCTTGCGCGAGACGGTGACGTCATCGAGGAAGATGTCGGCAGAGGGGCTTCGGCCCGCGACGGTGCGCTCGGCGTCCAGCAGGAATCGAGCGCCCACGCTCGGCCCGCGCTGCATGATCAGCAGGGCCGAGGTGGCGGGCAGGGCGTCGACCGCGGCCTGCTCCTCGGCACTGAGGCCCACGGGGGACGGCGCGTCGTGCTCGACCGCACCGATCACTCCCTCGCCGAAGGTCATCGTGGTGTCGGCCGCGGCCCAACGCTGCTCGGACGCTCGTTCGTCAGTCATCGTTCCTCCTTCGCGTCGTTGGGCAGCTCCCACACGCTCGTGGCGCACAGCCTATGCGGAGCGCGCCCCGGACGGCAGGTCCTCACCCCGGATCGGGTGCCGGGGAGGCGTGCTCGGGGGGCACCAGGCTCGCCGTGGCATCCACCTGGACGAGGTCGACCGACCGCAGGTCGGTGGTCCCCCCGGCGTTGCGCACCGACGCGAGGGCGCCGCCCGGCATGTTCAGGGCGGGCGAGATCGTGTCCGGGTTGCCGATGGCCCGCCACCGGTACGGCGGCTCGACCAGGGTTCCGTCGACCACGATGCCGTCGACCGTGTCGATGAAGTAGCTCGAGGTGGTCAGCCGGAGCTCCCCGAGCTGGACGGCCTCGGCACCGGCGTTGCGCAGCTCCTCGAGCAGGTTGTAGAGGACGAGGGCCGGGATCTGGTCGTTGGTCTCGCGGATGACCAGCTCGACCCCGGGCCCCTCGGCCGGGAGCTGCCCGGCGAGGATGCCCTGCACGATCGCCCGCTCCTCGGCCGCCTCGCGCGCGGCGCGCTCCGTGTCGTTGCCCGAGGCGAGCTCCGCCCGTTGGGCGCGCAGCGAGGCCGCCTGCTGCTCGAGCTCGTCGGAGCGCTGCGTGGTCTCGTCGAGGATCCGCACGAGCTCGTCCTGACGGAGGGTGCTGAGACCACCGTCGCGGTTCTGCTGGACCTGGACCACCAGGGCGAAGCCGAGCAGGGCGCAGAGCAGCGCGGAGAGCATCTGCGCTCGGGTGGCGCGAGGGGCCAGGGCTCGCCACAGCGTCCGCCAGGACCGGGAGACCGGCGCCGGCTGCGGGCGCCGGGGCGCGGCCTCAGGGCCTCTGCGGTGATCGGGGGTCATGTCATGCCCGGAAGAGGTGACGGCGGATCGCTGCGGCGTTGGAGAAGATGCGGATGCCGAGGACGACGACCACGGCGGTCGAGAGCTGGGTGCCGACGCCGAGCTGGTCCCCGAGGAAGACGATCAGCGCAGCGACGACGACGTTCGACAGGAACGAGACGAGGAAGACGCGGTCGTCGAACATGCCGTCGAGGAGGGCGCGCAGGCCACCGAAGAGAGCGTCCAGCGCTGCCACCACGGCGATGGGGAGGTAGGGCTGCAGCGCCGAGGGCACGGTGGGCTCGAGGAACACCCCGACCAGGGCGCCCACGAGCAGGCCGATCACGGCGATCATGACTCTCCTCCGTCGTCAGGTGGGGGTGACGATGCCACCTCGTCGGTCACAGCGGAATCGGGGACCGAGGCGTGGCGCAGCTCGGTGCCGCTCGCACCAGGCAGCGCGAGGTCCGTCGACGCCTCGATCGTCACGTCGATGCCGTACGAGCCGGACAGCATGGTGAGGTGGTTGGCCGCCGAGGAGCGGGCGAGGTCGGTCTGCAGCCCGCGCGGGTCACCGATCGCCTCGACGCGGTAGGGCGCGACCAGGGGTTGCAGGTCCACCAGGATCGCCTCGCTGGCCCCGCGGATCGCGCTCAGGCCGGTCAGGCGCTGACCGTTGATGGCGATCGCCTCGGCCCCTGCCGCCCAGAGGGCGTTCGTCACGATCTGCAGGTCCACGTCTTGCACCCGGGTCCGCGCGTCCTGCGGGTCGGCGTCGGGGTCGTCGAGCTCCACGGCCAGCCCGGGGCCCTGGACCGCGGCTGCGCCTGAGGCGAGCTCGAGTCGCTCGAGCTGCTCGATCAGTGCGGGGTCCGCGCCGGCGAGGGCTGCGTCCTGCAGCGCCGCGACCTCGTCGCCGAGGGCGGCGTTCTCCGCGCGGAGCTCCTCCACGTGAGCGGACCGCTCGGCGATCTGCTCCTGGAGCAGGCTCCGCCCCTCGGTCGCCGCGGGCTGCGGGACCCGGAGCGTCACGATCGCGGTCGTCGTCGCCAGGCCCAGGACCACCGCGAGCCCGAGGTACCAGCCGGTGCGCAGACCGCGCGCCGCGGCGCCGCCCGGTTCCTCGCGCGGCCGTCGGGCCGCCTCCTCGTAGGAGGGGTCCACCGGTCGGTACATCACCTCGTTGAGCAGGCTCATCGAGGCGTCGACGGCTGGACGCGCGTGCTGGTGCCGCTGGGAAGACGTCACGAGACCTGCCTGTGCCGTCTCAGCTCCTGGATCGCCTGGCGGAGGTAGATGCCGGCTGCGAGCCAGTACAACCCGACCCCCCACCAGGCGAAGGCCCAGCCCACGACCCCGGCCACGGTGCCCACACCACCCTCCCACTGGGCGAGGAGCAGGAGCGGGAAGGCATACAGCAGCGCGAAGGTGCCCGCCTTGCCGGCGAAGTGGACCGGTAGGGGACCAAGATGACGCGAGGTGAGGATGGACAGCACCAGGCTCAGGAGGACGTCGCGCCCGACGATCGCCACGAGGAGCCACAACGGGACGACGTCACGCAGGGTCAGCACGACGAGGGTCACCAGGATGAACAGACGGTCGGCCGCAGGGTCGAGCAGCTCGCCCAGGCGAGACCACTGGCCCAGTCGGCGCGCGAGCACGCCGTCGAGCCAGTCCGAGGCCCCGGCCACCGCGAGCACCCCGAGGGCCCACAGGTCCTGGTCGGCGAGCAGCAGCGCGGCGAAGATCGGGACCAGCAGCAGGCGCAGGCCGCTGATCACGTTGGGGATCGTCAGGACCTCGGCCCTCAGGCTCGTGGTCTCACCCCCAGCGTGCTCGGGTGTCCCCTGCTCCGTCACCACTCCCCCGCTCCTGCACTCGTCCGACCATGATCCTAGGGCCGCTGCCGCCCAGCCGGGACCGAAGCACCCGCCCGGATGGTCACCAGGTGAGATGCTGACCGTCGACGTCCCGACGGTCGTGACGTCCCGCCCGCACCGATCACGGAGGATCCATGCGCTTCGGCTACCACCTCGGGTACTGGGCGGCAGGTCCGCCCGACGGCGCCCTGGACGCCGTCCGGACCGCGGACCGGCTCGGCTTCGACTCGATCTGGACCGCCGAGGCCTACGGCTCGGACTGCCTCACCCCGCTGGCCTGGTGGGGCGCCAGCACCGAACGGATCCGTCTGGGGACCGCGATCGCGCAGATCTCGGCGCGCACCCCGACGGCGGCGGCGATGGCCGCCATGACCCTCGACCACCTCTCCGGGGGACGCTTCGTGCTCGGGCTCGGTGCCTCGGGTCCCCAGGTCGTCGAGGGCTGGTACGGCTCGCCCTACCCCCGTCCGCTGGCACGCACCCGGGAGTACGTCGACGTCGTGCGGCAGGTGCTCCGCAGGGACCACCCTGTGACCGCGGAGGGCGAGTTCTACGCGCTGCCCCATCCCGGGGGCACGGGCCTGGGCCGACCGCTGCGATCGACCGTGCACCCGCTGCGTCGGGACCTGCCCATCCACCTGGCCGCCGAGGGGCCGCGCAACGTCGCGCTGGCCGCCGAGATCGCCGATGGCTGGCTCCCCCTGTTCTTCGCGCCCTCGGTCGACGACTTCTACCGTGCCGCCCTCGCCGAGGGGTTCGGGCGCCGCTCGCCCGACCTGAGCCGCCCCGAGGACTTCGAGGTCAGCGCGACCGTCCCGGTCGTCATCGACCAGGACGTCGAGCGCGCCGCGGACCAGGTCCGGCCCTTCGTCGCCCTCTACGTGGGCGGGATGGGGGCTACCCGGGCCAACTTCCACCGCGAGATGGTCGAGCGACTGGGCTACGTCGAGGAGTGCGCCCGCGTGGCCGAGCTGTTCGCCGAGGGCCGACGGGCCGAGGCTGCGGCGGCGGTGCCGACCGCCCTGGTCCAGGACATCGCCCTCGTCGGTCCGGTCGAGGCGGTGCGGGACCGGCTCGCGCAGTGGGAGGAGAGCGTCGTGACCTCGGTGCTGGTGCAGGGGGACGCCAGCGCCTTGCGCGCCGTCGCCGACCTCCTCGGCTGATCTCGGGGCTCGGCTGAGCTCGGGGTCGTGGCTCGTCGCGGTGGGGCGAGAGCGCCCGCGGCCGGACCGTGCCGTCAGGGCAGTCGTCGGCTGCCGTCCGAGACGACCCGCAGCCACCGGTACCCGTAGCCCTCGAGAGCGATCTCGACCCCGTCACCATCGACCTCGACCTGACCCTCGCTGAGAAGATCCACCAGGCGCTCGCACCCCGGGGCACGCGTGAGGTCCACCGGGACGACCACGGCGTCCGGCCCGAGGTTGTGCAGGGTGACGACGGCCTCGCCGTCGACCTCGCTCCAGAGGGCCAGGACGCATCCGTGGGGCTGGTCGAGCACCTCCACCGGGGCCCATCCGAGCTCGGGTGACTCGCGGTAACGGGCCACCAGTGTCCGGATGAAGGTCAGCAGCGAGTCCGGGTCCCTGCGCTGGTCTGCCACGTTGACGTGCTCAGGGCCGAAGCCCCCCGTCGTCACCTGGCTCGGCAGGCGGGACGGGGCAGCCGGTGAGAAGCCGGCGTGGCGGTCACCCGACCACTGCATCGGGGTGCGCACCGCGAGCCTGCCGGGTACCTCGAGGTTCTCCCCCATCCCGATCTCCTCGCCGTAGAACAGCGTGGGGGTCCCGGGCAGGGCGAAGAGCAGCGAGTACACCATCCTCGTGCGGCGGGGGTCCCCGTCGAGCATCGGTGGCAGGCGGCGTCGCAGGCCACGCCCGTAGAGCTGGTGCTCCTCCTGGGGACCGAAGGCCGCGAAGACCTCGTCGCGCTCCTCGGCGGACAGCTTGTCGAGGGTGAGCTCGTCGTGGTTCCGCACGAAGGTGGCCCACTGCGCGTCGGGCGGGATCTCGGGGCGTGCCCGCAGGGCGTCGACGAGCGGGCCGGCGTCGCGGCGGGCGAGGGCCAGGTACATGGCCTGATTGCCGATGAAGTCGAACATCATCGTGAGCTCGTCACCCTGGCCGTCGCCGAAGTAGCGCAGCTGCTCCTCGTACGGCAGGTTCACCTCCCCGAGCAGGACCGCGCTCCCTGCGCGACGCGAGATGAACGAGCGGATGGCGCGGAGGTGGTCGTGCGGGTCGCCGAACCGCTCGGCCTCGGACTCCGCGGTGCCCAGGGTCTCCATGAAGAACGGCACGGCGTCGACCCGGAACCCGGACAGGCCCAGCTCGAGCCAGAACCCGATCGCCTTGACGATCTCGTCACGGACCTTCGGGTTCGCGACGTTGAGGTCGGGCTGGTGCCGGTAGAAGCGGTGCAGGTAGTACTCGCCGGTCCGCTCGTCGAGCTCCCAGATGCTGCTCTCCTGGTCGGGGAAGATCACCTCGCCGGAGGTGTCCGGCGGCGGGTCCGAGCGCCAGACGTAGTAGTCGCGGAACGGGCTGTCCTTGCTCCTGCGGGCCGCCGTGAACCAGGGGTGCTTGTCGGAGGTGTGGTTGACCACCAGGTCGGCGATCACCCGGATGCCGCGGTCCTTGGCCGTGCGGATCAGCTCGACGAGGTCCCCGTGGGTGCCGAGCCGCGGGTCGACCCCGTAGTGGTCGGTGACGTCGTAGCCGTCGTCACGGTCGGCGGTCGGGTAGAACGGCATCAGCCACAGGCAGGTCACCCCGAGGTCGGCCAGGTGGTCGATGCGTTCGGCCAGTCCGGCGAAGTCCCCCGTGCCGTCGCCGTCGGAGTCCTGGTAGGTCTCGACGTCGAGGCAGTAGATGACGGCGTTCTTCCACCAGAGGTCACCCGTGTCGGTGGTCTTCACCGGAGCGCCTCCACGGGTGCTGCCACTCCACCGTCCTCGGTCCGCCGGGTCGCGGTGAGCTGGGGCAGGACGTGCTCGCCGAAGGCCTCGACGAACGGACGCTGCTCACGGCCCACGTGGTGCAGGTACACCTCGTCGAACCCGATCGAGGCGAGCTCCCCGATCCGGTCGACGAGCTCGACGAAGGAGCTCGACACGACGACCGCCGAGTGCACGTCCTCCGGGCGTACGTGAGCGCTCGCGATGTCGAAGTGCTCGGGGCTCTCGAGGTCCCAGCAGACCGGCGGCGGGAAGAGGTTGGTCCGCCACTGCTCGAAGGCGAGCTGTTCCGCGACGGCGGGGTCGGGGTCCCACGACAGGTGGACCTGCAGGGCCACCGGGCCACGCCCGCCGGCCTCGCGGTAGGCAGGGACGATCTCGCGCAGCACGTCGAGGGGCTGGTTGATGGTGATCAGGCCGTCGGCCCAGGTGGCCACGCGTCGGGCGGTCGCCACCGTGACGGCGGGCCCGACGATCGCGGGCGGGGCCTCCGGCCGCGTCCACAGACGAGCCCGGTCGACGGTGAAGGTCCCCTCGTGGGAGACCTCCTCCCCGGCGAGGAGCCGGCGGATGACGTCGACCGACTCCTCGAGGCGGAGGTCACGCACGGCCTTGCTCGGCCACGGGTCCCCCGTGATGTGCTCGTTCATGTTCTCCCCGGACCCGAGAGCCGCCCAGAACCTGCCGGGGAACATCGCCCCGAGGGTGGCCATGGCCTGCGCGACGATCGCCGGGTGGTACCGCTGCCCCGGGGCGTTGACGACGCCGAAGCGCAGGGAGGTCGTGGCCAGGGCGGCGCCGAGCCAGGACCAGGCGAAGCCCGAGTGCCCCTGGCGTTCGCTCCACGGGGCGAAGTGGTCCGAGCACATCGCCGCCTCGAAGCCGGCCTGCTCGGCCAGCTGCACCGCGGTGAGGAGCTCAGCGGGATGGACCTGCTCGTGGGAGGCATGGAATCCGTAGGTCGTCACGACCCCTTTCCTACCGCCGAGCCGGTCACGGCGCGCGTCCAACCGCCTCCTGGCCGACGCGCGGACCGACACCACGGGTGCGAGGCTGGTCGTGTGACCTCTCAGCCTGAGCAGCCCGAGACTCCTGTCGTCCGAGCGGACCGCGCCCCCCGGCTCGACCCGGCCGCGGAGCACGATGCGCAGCGCACGAGTCGCCCGCACCGGGCGGCGCGCCTCGAGGACCGCGTCACGGGCTTCGTCGCCCGTCGGCTGCGCGACCGAGGGTGGGTGCCCCGGGTCGAGCCCTACACCGGGTACGGGTCGGCGGGCTGGGTGCGGGTCATGGGGCGCGCCCTCCTCGCCCCGCCGACCACCGAGGCCGACGAGGCTGCGGAGACCGGCGAGGTCGCCGCCAGCCACGCGGTCCGGGGCTGGCGCAGCTTCGTGACCGCCCAGATCCCCTCGGCGCGGGTCACCGTGACGGTCGGAGGGCGGCGCCACACCGTGACGAGCGACCGCGGCGGGTACGTGGACTCCGTCCTCGAGGCCGACCTGGACCCGGGCTGGCACCACGTCACGCTCTCGGCGGGCGGCGCAGAGGTCGAGGCGCCCGTCCTGGTCATCGCTGCTGACCAGCGCACGGCGCTGCTCAGCGACATCGACGACACCGTCATGGTCACCGCGCTCCCCCGTCCTCTCCTCGCGGCCTGGAACAGCCTCGTCCTGCACGAGAGCGCGCGCCGGGTGGTGCCGGGGATGGCTCAGCTGTACAGCCGCTGGCACGCTGCCAACCCCGGAGCGCCGACCTTCTACCTCTCGACGGGCGCGTGGAACGTCGCTCCCGCCCTGCGCCGCTTCCTCGAGCGTTCGGGGTACCCCTCGGGCCCGCTCCTCCTCACGGACTGGGGCCCCACCAACTCGGGCTGGTTCCGGTCAGGCTCGGAGCACAAGCTCCAGGCCCTGCGCCGTCTGATGGACGAGCTCCCGCAGGTGCGCTGGGTCCTGGTCGGGGACGACGGGCAGCGCGACCCGGTGGTGTACCGGCAGATCGCCGAGGAGCACCCGGGCAGGGTGGACGTCATCGCGCTCCGTCAGCTCACCCCTGCCGAGCAGGTGCTCGCCCACGGAACACCCGTGCCCACAGACCACACCGAGCCGCGATCGACCCCGGGCGGCGCGATGGTCGTCCAGGGCGGAGACGGCAACGCCCTCGCGCTGCGCCTCATCGACGCCGACCTGCTCACGGTGCAGCAGCGCACCGACCGCGGGTGAAGCACCCCGCACCGGGACACCCGCCGACGGGTCTGCTCAGCGGGCCACCTCGGCGATGATGGCTGCGGCGAAGGCGTCGACGTCCTGGGTGGTGGTGTCGAACGAGCACATCCACCGCACCTCCCCCGTGAAGGGGTCCCAGTCGTAGAAGCGGAATCGCTCGCGCAGCCGGTCGGCGACCCCGGCCGGCAGGACGGCGAAGACGGCGTTGGCCTCGACGGGCCGGACCACCTCCACGCCCTCGACCCCCGCGACCGCGTCCCGCAGGCGACGCGCCATCGCGTTGGCGTGCCGGGCTGAGCGCAGCCACAGGTCGCCCTCGAGCAGGGCGAGGAGCTGGGCCGAGACGAAGCGCATCTTCGAGCCGAGCTGCATGTTCATCTTGCGCAGGTACGTGAGCCCGACCGAGGCAGCAGGGTCGATGACCACCACAGCCTCTGCGCCGAGCAGTCCGTTCTTGGTGCCCCCGAAGGAGAGCAGGTCCACACCGACGTCGCTCGTCAGAGCACGGAGCGGCAGGTCGAGGCTCGCGGCAGCGTTGGCCAGCCGAGCGCCATCCATGTGCACCCGCATGCCCAGCCCGTGGGCGTGCTCGCACAGCGCGCGGATCTCCTCAGGGCTGTAGCAGGTGCCGAGCTCGGTGCTCTGGGTGAGGGAGACGACCAGCGGCTGGGCACGGTGCTCGTCCCCGCGGCCGCGTGCCTGACGGTCGACGAGCTCGGGGGTCAGCCGGCCGTCTGGGGTCGGGACGGTCAGGAGCTTGATGCCACCGACCCGCTCGGGGGCGGCGTTCTCGTCGGTGTTGATGTGGGCGGTCTCGCTGCAGACCACCGCCCCCCATCGCGGCAGCATCGACTGCAGGGCGAGGACGTTGGCGCCCGTGCCGTTGAACACAGGGAAGACCTGGACCTCACGACCGAGGTGGCGGGCCATGACCTCGTGCAGCCTCGCGGTGTACCGGTCGGCGCCGTAGGCGGACTCGTGGCCGCCGTTCGCGGTGCTCATGGCTGCGAGCACCTCGGGGTGCGCACCGGCGTAGTTGTCCGAGGCGAAGCCGCGGCGGTCCGGGTCGTGCAGGAGGGGGACGGCGCTCTCGGTCACGCGGGTCATCCTCTCACCAGCCGGCGGTCGGCCCGGCCCGCCCTGCTCAGCCCACCCTGCTCACCGTGCCCTGCTCGACCCGCCCTGACCAGCACGGCCGCCCGACGGCGGCGGCGTGCGTACAGTTCTCCCGACATGAGATCAGACGACCGCGGCCCGCAGCCCGCCCCCGCCGTGCTGCCTCCCGACGAGATCGAGCCTGCTGGGGTCGCCCCGGCCGGCTCCGGCGCCTCCGGGATCGACCCCGCCGAGCTCGCCCGAGCCCTGGAGGTCCTGCGCCACGCCGAGGCCCTCGACCCCGACCACCCCGACGCCCTGCAGCTGCGGCGCGCCACCGCCCGGCTCTTCAAGGCCGTCAAGAAGCAGCGCCGCCTGGACCGCCGGGCGGCGATCCAGGCGGCTGACGAGGCCGTCGTCGCGGCCACCGCGACGGGATCCCCCCGCCGGATCGACGACGAGACGGCAGGGCTGCCCCTCGTCTCGACCGCGCGGGGGGCGAGCGCCGGCAGCCTGCAGCGCGCACGCCCGTGCTACGTCTGCAAGGAGCCCTACAGCCAGGTGGACGCCTTCTACCACCAGCTGTGCCCGGACTGCGCCGCGATGCACCACGAGAAGCGTGAGGCCCGGACCGACCTCACGGGCCGCAGGGCGCTGCTGACCGGAGGGCGCGCCAAGATCGGGATGTACATCGCCCTGCGCCTGCTGCGAGACGGGGCGCACACGACGATCACCACCCGCTTCCCGCGGGACGCGGTGCGGAGATTCCGTGCGATGCCCGACGCCGACGAGTGGATCGAGAGGCTCACGGTCGTCGGTCTGGACCTGCGCGACCCGGCGCAGGTGGTGGCCCTGGCGGACGAGGTCGCCTCGGCGGGCCCGTTGGACGTGCTGATCAACAACGCGGCCCAGACCGTCCGGCGCTCCGCAGGCTCCTACGCTCCTCTTGTCGCGGCCGAGGAGGCCGACCTCCCTGAGGGCCCCCTGCCGCACCTGATCACCTTCGAGCACGCCAGCGACGCCCACCCTGCGGCCCTCGTGGGCTCGGTCGGGAGCGGAGCCGTCGGCCACGACGAGTCGGGCCAGCTCGTCGGCCGAGCGGAGCGACTCACCGCGGAGGCGCTCCAGGCGGGGTCCTCCTCGCTCACCAGGCTGGCCCAGGGGGACGCCATCGACGCCGGGGGCCTGGTGCCGGACACGGCCCGGACCAACAGCTGGGTCGCGACCGTCGACCAGGTGGACGCCCTCGAGATGCTCGAGGTCCAGCTCTGCAACGCGACGGCCCCCTTCATCCTCGTCAGCCGGCTCCGGCGCGCGATGGCGGCCTCGCCCGCGCGGCGGACCTACGTGGTCAACGTCTCGGCCATGGAAGGGGTGTTCTCCCGGGGCTACAAGGGCCCGGGGCACCCGCACACCAACATGGCCAAGGCAGCGGTCAACATGCTGACCCGGACGAGCGCCGCCGAGCTCGCCGAGGACGGCATCCTCATGACGAGCGTCGACACCGGGTGGATCACCGACGAACGTCCGCACCCCACCAAGGTGCGGCTCGCCGAGGAGGGCTTCCACGCCCCCCTGGACCTCGTGGACGGTGCCGCCCGTGTGTACGACCCGATCGTGCGAGGCGAGGCCGGGGAGGACCTCTACGGCGTCTTCCTGAAGGACTACAAGCCGTCGGGCTGGTAGTACGCGGCACAAGGCCTGACGTTGTGGCCCTCCTCACCGTCCCGCGCCGGACCACGAGGCTCGAGGCCCCCTAGACTGGGTCGTTCCCTGTGGAGTTTGTCGCTTCCCCTGTGTGTAATCGTCCGCGTCTCGACGTCGACGGCTGTGTGCAGCCGGTGCCTG
Source organism: Actinotalea soli (assembly GCF_017565425.1). Lineage (GTDB taxonomy): Bacteria > Actinomycetota > Actinomycetes > Actinomycetales > Cellulomonadaceae > Actinotalea > Actinotalea soli. The sequence continues at coordinate 220,494 of NZ_JAGEMK010000001.1, read as the reverse complement.
GCACCGGCCGATCTCGAAGGTTCGGGACGGCGACCCGTGGGCCCTCGTGGCCCGGCCGCTCCCTCCGACGATCGACTGGACACCTCATGCCCTCTGCTGCGCCCAGCACGCCCGCGACCGCGACCCACGCCCCCGAGGCCGAGCGCGAGCTCGACCTCGTCGACCTCGGGCTCCCCGAGCCCGTGCTGCGCGCGGTGCTCGACCTCGGCTTCACCCGCCCCACCCCGATCCAGGCCGCGGCCGTCCCCGCCCTCCTGGCCGGTCGGGACATCACCGGCGTCGCCCAGACAGGGACCGGCAAGACCGCGGCCTTCGGGCTGCCGCTCCTCGCCGCCGTGGACCCGACGCTCGGCCAGGTCCAGGCCCTCGTGCTGACGCCGACCCGGGAGCTGGCCATGCAGGTCGCCGAGGCCCTCGAGACCTTCGCCAAGCACCTGCCCGGCCTGACCGTGGTCCCGGTGTACGGCGGCTCGCCCTTCCTGCCCCAGCAGCGCGCCCTGGCCCGCGGCGCCCAGGTCGTGGTCGGCACCCCCGGCCGGGTGATCGACCACCTCGAGCGCCGCACCCTCCGCCTCGACGCGATCCGATTCCTCGTGCTGGACGAGGCCGACGAGATGCTGCGCATGGGCTTCGCCGAGGACGTCGAGAAGATCTTCGGTGCCGCGCCGCGCGAGGGCCGCCAGGTCGCGCTCTTCTCGGCCACGATGCCGCCGCCGATCGTCCGCGTCGCCGCTCAGCACCTGAACGACCCCGTGCAGATCGCCACCTCACGCCAGTCCTCGACCGTGACGAACGTGCGGCAGCGCTACGCCGTCGTCCCCTTCCGGCACAAGATCGGCGCCCTCACCCGAGTGCTGTCGACCTCGGACGCTGACGCGGCCATCGTCTTCACCCGGACACGGGGTGCGGCCGAGGAGGTGGGCACCGCGCTGGTCGCCAAGGGCATCTCAGCCGCGACCATCTCGGGAGACGTCGCCCAGAAGGACCGCGAGAAGATCGTCGAGCGGCTCCGCGCCGGAGCCCTGGACGTGCTCGTCGCCACGGACGTGGCCGCCCGTGGCCTGGACGTCGAGCGGATCGGGCTCGTCGTGAACTTCGACGTGCCGGGCGAGCCCGAGGCCTACGTGCACCGCATCGGCCGTACCGGCCGCGCAGGGCGCACCGGTGAGGCGCTGACCTTCGTCACCCCCAACGAGCAGGGCCGCCTGCGGGCGATCGAGCGCACGACGCGTCAGCGGCTCGAGGAGATCACCGTCCCCTCCCCCGCCGAGGTGTCCGCGCACCGGGTCGCCAAGCTCCTCGGCCGGTCGAGCGACCGCCGCACCGCGGGCCGGCTCGAGATGTACCGCGAGCAGGTCACCGCGCACCTCGCCGAGACCGGCATGGACCCGATCGACCTGGCGGCCGTCCTCGCGGCCCTCGCCGTCGGTGACGAGGGCCCGGGGTCGCGCGAGGAGATCGAGCCCTCGCCGCTCCAGGCCGGACGGGGCTCCGCCCAGTCAGACGACGGACGCATCTCGTTCACGAGCGAGGAGCGGGCCCGCACCGCCGTGCGCAAGGCAGCGACCGGCACCCGGTACCGCATCGCCGTCGGCCACACCCACGGCGCACGTCCCGAGGCGATCGTCGGCGCGATCACGGGCGAGGGCGGTCTCACGGGCAAGGACCTGGGCAAGATCGACATCTTCGCCACGTTCAGCCTCGTCGACATCAGCGCCGAGATGACCCCCGAGGTCCTCCGCCGCATCGGCGGCGCCCGGGTCGCCGGTCGCCCGCTGCGCATCGCGGTCGACCAGGGGCCCCGGCAGCGCACCGCGGCCCGGACCACCGCGCACCCGGGCACCCAGCACCGCCCGGCCGGTGCCGGACCTCGTCGGGATCGTGGTCGGCCCGAGGACGAGCGGGCCCGTCGCCCGCGCCAGCAGGCCTGACGGTCAGCCGCTCAGGGGGCCGAGGGCACCTCGGCAGGACCGCCCCGCTCGTCCAGCATGCGCTCGAGCACGGCGATCTCGGCCTCCTGCGCCACGACGATGGACTCGGCGAGGCGCACCACCTCGGGCTGCTGCGCCCGCTCGAGCGCGACCTCGGCCATCTCGACGCCGCCCCGGTGGTGCGGGATCATCAGGCTCAGGAAGATGCGCTCCGCCTCGACGCCCTCGGCTGAGCCCAGGGCGTCGAGCTGCGCCTGCGTGGCCATGCCGGGCATGTCCTGCGCCGTCGACCCCGCGGCGTGGTGCTCCTCCCCCATCCAGGCCATGGTCGACGTCGAGGCCTGGGGCAGGCCCCAGGTCGATATCCATCCGAACATCTGACCCTGCTGCTGGCGCTGGGTGAGCAGCATGTCGAGGGCGAGGGTGCGGACCACCTCGTCCTCGGAGCCCTCGCGCACGAGGACGGCCATCTGCACGGCCTGGTCGTGGTGGGTCTGCATGTCCCGGGCGAAGCCCACGTCGGCAGACCCTTCGGCGGGTACCGCGGGACGCAGCAGACCGCCCGCGGCGAGCAGTCCCAGCGCGACGCCCGCGGCGAGGGCGACCACGGCCACCGCGACCACCGCGACCGACCGCGGCCCCGGCGTCGGGACGGCCTCGTCCAGGGCGGCCGACTCCGTCACGCGCCGACGCCACCCTGGCACGCGGCTCCGGGCTCGAGGGTCTGCGGGCCCTGCAGGTACCGCAGCAGGAAGGGCTCGAGGCGCTCGTCGTCGACGGTGTCGAGCTCGAGCTGCAGGCCCCAGGCACTTGCCACGACTGGCGTGGCCAGACCCTCGTAGGGGCTCACCAGCAGGTACGGGTGCTGGTCGCTGAGGCTGCGCAGGGTGTCGATCTGGTCCTCGGGCAGGTCCGCCGAGTAGGTGATCCAGACCGCCCCGTGCTCGAGGGAGTGCACGGCGTGCACGTCGGTGACGGGTTCTTCGTAGAAGCCGCAGTTCTGCCATGTCGCGTCGTGGTCCCCGCCCACGGGCGGCGTCTGGTCGTAGTCGACCGGCCCAGTGACGTGGTTCGCCGTGAGGTCCTCGAACTCGGCAACACCCTCGATCGGCTGCTCGGCCCGGGCCTGGAGCTCGTTCTGACGCTGCTGCGCGTCGACGATCACGAACGCGGCCGGGATGATCAGTGCCAGGGCGACGCCCGCCGAGACCCCCACGATGATCCGGGTCCGTCGTCGTTCGGCGCGACGCTGATCGGCCTGGATCTCGGCGAGCCGGGCACGCCGCTCATCCTTTGCGCTCGGTCGCTTCGGGCCGTTCATCGGTCTCCTCCTGGGACGGTTCCGCATCCAGCCGCACGGCTGCCGCGCCTCGCAGGATACGTGAGCGATCAACTACCCCTCGAGGGCGTCCATCCGCTGCGCCCGTTGGCGCCTCTGCTCGGCGAGGACGAAGGTGAAGAGATCGTCCTCGTCCTTCTCGCTCATCCGGACGAAGGTGCAGCCGTGGGCATACCCCTGACGGTTGTCCATGCTGCGCAGCACGTGCACGATGACGGTCATCGGAGTCCCCGTCGCAGTCAGCTCGAGCTCGAGGTCGGTGCCGGCCTCGATCTGCTGGCCGCACTGCAGCCGCAGCCCGTGGGCGCTCACATCGATCACCACCACGTCGAGCGGCTCGTCGAGCTCGATCCGCTCGCGGCCCTCGTAGCGATGGGTCACCCGGTGGGGCAGCGAGGTGGGCACCCGGACCGCCGAGCGCTTCTGCACGGCCTCCCGCAGCCGCAGCCCTCCGAGGCCGATACGCCGCGCCACGCTCAGGGTCACCACGGCGTCGTAGGTGACCTCGCCCCGTACGGCGCTCATCACCTGCACCACGGCGGCATCCCCCTCCTCGAGCCAGGACCCGGTGAAGTGGTCGGCCTCGACGAGCAGCCCGTCGTCCTCCTGCTCCCGCACGAACCCCTCGGCGAGGAGCTCGCCGGACTCGGCGAAGACACGACACGGGTCGAGGTCGAACGACACGGCTCCCCTTCCTACGGCTGCGGTGCCTTCGGCTCCGGGGGCGGCCCGGCGTCGCCCTGCAGCCGCGACTATAGACGTCCCGGCAAGCCTGCCTCGTCGTGCCAGGACCGGCCAGCCGAGGATTCACCCGGTCCGGCCGAGCCCGGAGGGGGCTGGCCCCAGCAGGACGGCCGACGGTCGGCGCGCGAGAATGGGTCATGCCTGGGCCCCGACGGCCGATGGGAGCGATGTGGCTGACCTCGACCTGATCGATCCTCCTCCCGCGCTGCCGGCGGACGTCCTCAGCCCGGAGGCGCTGCGCTGCGTGTACCAACCGCTGGTCGACCTCGACTCGGGGGCCAAGGTCGGGCACGAGGCGCTGCTCCGCGGCCCTCGGGGCAGCGCCTACGAGTCCCCCGTCGCCCTGCTGGACGGCGCCCGCGCCGGCGGGCAGCTGGCCGAGCTCGAGCGCCTGTCGCTGCGGCACTCGCTGGCCGCCGCGAGCGCGTGGCACTCCCCCACCACGCTCTTCGTCAACGTCGAGCCCTCCACTCTGAGCCAGAGCCCTGAGACCGTGCTCGACGCCCTCGCCCGGCGGGGACCTGGGGTGCAGGTGGTCGTCGAGATCACCGAGCGTGCCCTGGCGGCTGACCCGGCCGGCATGCTCGCCCTGGCCGAGCGGCTGCGTGCCGCAGGGTGCGCGATCGCCCTCGACGACGTCGGCGCGGTTCCCGAGTCGCTGGCCTTCATCCCGGTGCTCCAGCCCGAGGTCGTCAAGCTCGATCTCGGCCTGCTGCGCAGCGTCGAGGACATGCGGACCATCGCGGTCGCGGGCGCCGTCCGTGCCTACGCCGAGTCCACCGGGGCCGAGGTCGTCGCGGAGGGGATCGAGACGACCGCGGACCTGACCCGCGCGCTGGTGCTGGGCGCGACCCTCGGTCAGGGCTGGTACTGGGGCCGACCGGGTGCGGCGTTGCACGAGACCCACCACGAGGCCTCGAGGTTCGAGCCCAACCCCGTGGCGCAGCGACTGCGCGCTACCCCGTTCGAGCTGCGCGCGACCGGCGCGCTGCGGCGGGCGCCGAAGCACCTGCTCCTCCCGCTGTCCATGACGGTCGAGCAGACGGCACGGCAGGCCCGGGTCCCCCCGCTGCTCCTCGCGTGCTTCCAGGACGCGCGCCACTTCACCCCCGCGACGGCACGACGCTACGCCCAGCTCGCTGCCGAGCTCCCCCTGGTCAGCGCCCTCGGTCGCGACATGCCGCCGACTCCTGTCCCCGGCGTGCGGGGGGTGGGGCTCGCCGCCTCGGATCCTCTGGCCGACGAGTGGACCGTCGTGATGCTCGGCGCCCACGACGCCGTCGCGCTGGTGGCCCGGGACCGCGGGGACGGTGGCGCTGACCGCGACCGTGAGTTCGACTTCCAGGTCACCTACGACAGGGCCCGCGTCACGGCCGCAGCCCAGGCGATCATCGGTCGCATCCCGCCGGCGTGACCCCTACTGCTCGTTCGGCGCACGACGGTTCCGGGTGCCGAGGCGCAGCGGGGACGCGAGGAACTCGCCGAGGGTGACACCTGCGGCGAGCCCCAGACCGATCATCGCCGCACCGAGAAGGACGGTGGCCCCCACGATCAGGCCGGCCTGGGGGTCGTTGACGATCTGGAACATCCCTCGGTAGACGGCGAGCCCCGGGAGCAGCGGCACGATGCCGCAGACGGAGGCCACGATCGCCGGGACGCCGAACCGCGGGGCGAAGGTCTCGCTGAGGAAGCCGACGACCAGGGCCGCGACCGCGCCGGCCACTGCGGGCCCGATGCCCGAGCCGAGCAGGAGGGTGCTGACGATCCACGCGATCGCCCCGGCCGCCCCGGCGACGAGGACCGCCCTCGGGCGCGCGTACGAGGCGATCGCCCAGGACAGCGCGACGACCGCCGCCGCGAACCCCTGGAGGAGCAGGGGCGTCGTCGTCGGGGGTACCTGGATGACCTCGAGCTGCACCCCGGCCCGCCGTGCGATGTCGAGCACGCCACCGATGCCCACGACGATGCCGAGGGTCAGCACGACCACCTCGAAGGACCGCGCGGCGGCCGTCAGCGGGAAGCCGCTCAGCGCGTCCTCCGCGGCCCCCACGAGCGACAGCCCTGCCAGGAGGACGACGATGCCGGAGGCGACCACCAGGGCCGGGGGCAGCACCTCGAGCTCGACAGGCAGGTGCGGGACCACCACCAGCAGCGCGACCGCGACGGTCGTCACGAGCCCTGCACCGACGATCTGCACGTAGAACGGGGGCAGGCCCCAGCGGGACAAGGCCCACGTGACCCGGTCGATCGCCGCTGTCGTCGCACCCGCCACGAGGGCCACGCTCGCCCCACCGCCGAGCAGCAGCGCGACGCTTCCGGCCAGGGCGGCGAGGGCCAAGGTCACGACCCAGCGCCGGTAGGAGCGCGGGGCCGCGATGACGCTGTCGAGCTCGCCGTGCGCCCACTCGAGCCGGTCGACGGCGTCCTCGCCGCTGAGGTCGTCCCCGGCCACCTCGTCGGCCACGGCGATCACCCCCGCGAGCCTGCCGTAGTCGACGACCCGGTCCCGCACGAGGCGCATCACCGTGACCGGCGCGACGAGGACCCCCCGGTCGTAGGACACGGTGATCGCGGTGAACGTGAGCTCGACCTGGCACCCGTCGAGGCCGAAGGTGCGCACCACCCGCTGGATGGCCGCGGTCACGTCGGCCGCCGCGGCCCCGAGGGACAGCATGGCCTCACCGATCCGCAGTCCCAGCTCGAGGGCTCCGCGAGCCACGATGTCGTCGATCCCCGCGTCGTAGGCCCTGGCCCCCACCTGGATGCCCTGAGACCCGCCCATCGCCCGACGGGCGAGCTGCCGGACCTCCCACCGTCGACGCATGGCGCGAGCCTATCTGCGCTCCGGCGCTCGGGCCCGAGGCGGTCGGCGTGGCCCGCCGGGGATGCCGACCGGTCGGCTGGACCGACGTCCTGCGGTGGTGCGGCGGGCTGACGCGGTCGAGGGGCATCGCGCCCCGGTCCTGACCGGCAGCTGACCGGATCGATGTGGAGGTCCTGTGATTCACCCGTACAGACCCTTGAGTTCGGGATCAGACGCGCCGACCTCCTCGTTACGGCTCGCAGTGGATCCCCCCACCCGACTCGACCGTGACTCGACGACAGCAAGGAACCCCCGCATGACGGAGCAGGCCCCCGCGCCGATGACCCGGCGCGAGCTTCGCCTGGCCCGCGAGGCCGCCTCGGCAGCGGCGACCGACCGCACCGCGCGCCCCAGCGCGGCTGCGACGCCTGCCTCGGCCCCCGCCGCGCCTCCCGCGCCCACCACGCCTGCCGAGCCGGCCGTGGTGCGGGCTGCTCCCCCGGTCGCGCCGACGCCCCCGCTCACCCGCCGGGCCCTGAGGGAGGCCGAGCGCGCCGCCTGCCGTGCGCCCTTCGCCGTCCTGCCCGCCCTTCCCCTGCCCGGGCCTGTCGCGGGTGCGGCGCATCCGACCCCGACCCGGCCGTCGGTCGGGCGTCCCCGGGGCGACGGCCGTCGTCGCGCCGCCCGTCCGCCGCGGTCCCGCGCAGCGATGCTCTCCCCCGTCGCCGCGGCGGTCGCCGCTGGTGCCCTGCTGACCTCCGGCCTCGTCCAGGCGAGCGCCGACCACACCGCGCGGGCCCAGGCCGAGGCCGTGGAGTCCGCCGAGGCGATGCGGATCGAGGAGGGCGAACGTCGGGCCCGGGTCGACCTCACGGCGGCCTCCCGGCTGACCGGCCAGGCGGCCGCCCACGCCGCCGACCGACGGACCGAGGCCCTCGACGCCGCTCTGGCAGCGGTCCAGGACGCCGACTCGGTCGTCGCGACCGCGACCCCCGTCCTGAGCGACGAAGCCCTCGCGACCCTCGACCAGGCCGTGGCGGACCTCACCGAGCTGATCGACCAGAGCCCCGACCCGGCCGGACTCTCGGCCACGGCCTCCTCGACCCTCCCCACGCCGGGGACGGCCTCCGGTGCCTCCACCGGCGCAGGCACCACCTCGGTCGCCGAGGCTGCCGGCGCCGAGCCCGCCCCGGAGACGGCCGCGGCGGAGGCCCTCGAGGCAGCCCGGCGGGCCCCCGCGACCTCCCGGTCCTCGGCCACGCGCACGCCGACCCCGGAGACCACCACGGCGCAGGGCCCGACCCCGGACGAGCAGCCCGTCGATGCAGAGACCGCGGTCGAGCTGCTGGATCTCGAGGTGAGCGAGCGGATGGAGGCTGCGGCCGAGCTCGTCTCGTCCCTGTCGGCCGATGTCCGGGCGAGCGCCGACGCGGCCATCACCGAGGCGCAGGCCCGCGAGGCCGCCGAGGCAGCTGCGGCGGCCGAGCTCGCCCGGAAGGTGGCTGCCGTCGAGGCAGCACCCAACGGGGCGATCCCGACCTCCCTCCTCTGCGAGCCGGAGTCCGCGCCCGGGGAGCTCCTGCGGTGCGACGCCGCCGAGGCCCTCGACCGGCTCAACGAGGCCTACCGTGCCGACGTCGGGCGCGATCTTGACGTGGTGAGCACGTACCGCACCTTCGCCGAGCAGGCCGCTCTGCGGGAGTCCCGCCCGTCGCTGGCCGCACCGGCGGGCAGCTCGAACCACGGCGCCGGCATCGCCGTCGACTTCGGTGGCTTCGGAGGGCTCGGGGACTTCAGCTCGCGCAACTACCGCTGGATGGTCGAGAACGGCGCCGAGTACGGCTGGTACCACCCGCGAGTCATGCAGCCCGGTGGCAGCGGCCCGCTCGAGCCGTGGCACTGGGAGTACGGCACCGACGGCTACTGACCGCGGTCACGCCTGCCCCAGCCTCAGTTCCTGACCTCGAGCCCGCCCATGATCGCCGTGACGTGGATCGTCAGGACGGGGGCGTCGGGGTCTGCCGGGGGCGCGGTCTTGTCCTCCCACCCGGCCAGCACGGGCAGGCCGCCGATGACGACCCGCCAGGTCGGCGGGACCTTGACCTCGACGCCGCCCCAGAGCGTGAAGATCGACAGCTCAGCCGTCTCGACGATCCCTGCGTGCCTCAGGTCGAGGTCGACCCCTCCCATCACTGCGCTCAGGCTGCCGCCCCGGAAGTCCTGCGAGGTGCTCCGTCGCTGGGTCCCCCACCACATGACCGCGGCGTTGACCGTCTGGTCGTCCGCGCCGCGCGAACCGACCCGGGTCAGGAGCGACAGACCCACGAGGATGATGACCACCGGCCACAGCACCTCCCAGAGATCGAGGTCGAGGAGGTCGAGGGTGATCAGCTGGAGCAGGACTCCGAGACCCACGACGACGCTCGGCCCCGCCCAGGCCCGGGGAACGGTCAGCAGCGCAGCGAGCCCGACCGCGATCACAGCCAGGGGCCACCAGGTCCGGACCAGCTGGCCGAGGCTGACGTCGACGACGCCGGCCTGCCCGAGGAGTGCCAGGACCCCCGCCGCGACCAGGAGCGCGCCGAGGAAGACCTGCGGCAGCGGACGCCCCGCCTGCGATCGGGCGGACTGAGGAGAGGGCTGGGACATGGGCTCACGCTAGCGCCGCCGGGTGCCGCCCGGGGGCGGTCTGCCCGGGCTCCTCGACCCTCTCCACGCGGCGCGGACGGGCGGAGGGAATGGCGACGCTGCGCACGCCGTTCTCCTCCACCGTGGACCTCATGACCCGCGCGGCCCTCGTCGCCGCCCTCCTCGCGGTCAGCGCCCTGGCGTGGTGGGCGCTGACGACGCGCACCTCCCGCTTCCGTCCGGCTCGCCACGACGGGGGCGATCTCCTGACGGCGCAGCAGCTCGGGAGTCCCCTCGGTGCGCGGGCGACCCTCGTCCAGCTCTCGGCAGCCACCTGCAGCATCTGCCCACGGGTGGCCGCAGTCCTGCGCTCGACCGCCGCTGGTCTGCCGGGGGTCGCGCACGTCGAGCTTCGGGTCGAGGACCGCATGGACCTGGTCGAGCGCTACGGTGTGCTGCGGACCCCCACCGTCCTGCTGCTCGATGCGGACGGCGGCCTGGCCTCGCGGATGTCGGGCCCGTTGGACCGGGAGACGGCCCGCGCCGCGATCCACGCCGTGACGGGCGCGGCCCCGACCGACAGCACCGCACCGACCGCAGGAGAGCGCCTTGACTGAGACCGGGATCGACCCTCGGGGACCACGCTTCGGCGCCGGCGTCATGGCGGGCCTCCTGGTCGTCACCCTGCTGCTCGGTGCGGGACCAGCGGCGACCGCTGCCCTCGCGGTCGCCGCACTGCTCTTCGCCGTCGGTGCCGTCCGCGGAGCCCAGGGCACCGTGCAGGGCGTCGTCTTCTCCCGCTGGATCCGCCCCCGGCTCCGTCCGACCGCCGAGCGCGAGGACCCGCGTCCGCCGCGCTTCGCCCAGGTGGTCGGGCTCGTGATCACCGGGAGCGGCGTGGTGCTCGCGGTCCTCGGGCTCGACGCAGCGGTCCCCGTCGCGGCCGGCGTCGCCCTCGTCGCCGCGTTCCTCAACGCGGCCTTCGGGTTCTGCCTCGGCTGTGAGATGTACGTGCTCGGCAGGCGGGTGCTGCACCGGGCCTGAGCGAGGGCTACCGAGCGGGGTCCACGACGACCTCGATCCCCGAGCGCAGCCGCGCGTCTCGAGAGCCTGGGACACGTCGTCGAGGACCAGCTCGACCGGGCTCTCCCCAGGCCTGGGAGCGGGGGTGGTTCCTCGGTCACGCGGAGGTCGCCGACCCCGTCCAGGCGCGCTCCGCGCATGAGACCTTCCTCACTCGTGCCGGCACGACGAGCGTGGGCTGAGCAGGGCGGCACGACGTGGGACCTGGGTGAGCCGGTGCACCGGTCGGCCCGAGAGGACAGCGCGCGCACCAGCCCCCACACTGCTGGGCATGCGCACCGTAGGAATCGAGGAGGAGTACCTCCTGCTGAATGCCGAGGGAACCCCCGTCGCGTCGAGCGGGGCTGCGATCAAGGCCATCACCCCCAGCCCCCGCCCGCCGGGCACCCCCGCACCCTCGACCGACGGCCCCGGTGTCGAGGTCGAGCTCACCCAGGAGCAGCTCGAGTCAGGGACCCGGCCCCGCACCGAGCTCGACGATGTGCTGGACGAGGTGCGGCACGCCCGGTCGCGGGCCGAGCGCGCGGCGCGGGGAGGCGGGGCCCGCATCGCGGCCCTGGGCACGTCGCCCGTGGCGGTCGAGCCCACCACCTCGCCCGACCCTCGGTACGAGGAGCTCATCCGCCGGTTCGCGCTGACCGCCCGGGAGCAGCTGACCTGCGGGTGCCACATCCACGTCGGGATCGACTCCGACGAGGAGGGGGTCCAGGTCCTCGACCGGATCGGCCCCTGGCTCCCGGTCCTCCTGGCCCTGAGCTCCAACTCGCCGTTCTGGCACGGCGCCGACAGCGGCTACGCCAGCTACCGCTCGCAGGTGTGGAACCGGTGGCCGAGCGCGGGCCCGACGGCGCAGTTCGGTTCGGCAGCGGCCTACCACGCGGCGGTCGAGGACCTGGTCGCGACGGGCACGATCCTCGACACGGGGATGGTCTACTTCGACGCACGACTCTCGGACCACTACCCCACCGTCGAGATCCGGGTGGCCGACGTGTGCCTCGACGCCGAGGATGCGGTCCTCGTCGCGGCGCTCGCCCGGGGCTTGGTCGACACCGCGGCCGCGGACGCTGCTCGCGGGCGGCCGGCTCCCGCGGTGCGGGTGGAGCAGCTCCGCGCGGCGACCTGGCGCGCCGCGCGGTCCGGCCTCGGCGGGGAGCTGGTCAGCCCGTCGAGCCTGCGCCCCGTCACAGCCCACCAGGCGGTCGCGGAGCTCGTGGACCATGTCGCCGACGCCCTGGATGCCAGCGGCGACCTCGGTCGGGTCCGCGAGCGGGTCGCCCACCTTCTCGCGGGCGGCACCGGAGCCGAGCAGCAGCTGCGCTGGCTCACCGAGACCGACCTCTCCGGGGTCGCGGACCTCGCTGCACGGCGCACCGTCGGCTGACGGTCTGCAGGCCGCTCCACGCACCTCAGCGCGGGGGCAGGAGCCGCCGCACGCGGTCCAGCCGCTCGAGCATCTCGCCGGGTACCCCGTCACCGAGCTCTGCGAACCACCGGCTGGTCAGCTCGACCTCCGTGGACCACTCCACGGGGTCCACCGCGAGCACCGCCCTGAGGTCGGCCTCGGGCAGGTCGAGGCCCGAGAGGTCGAGCGACCCCGGGGCCGGCAGCAGCCCGACGGGGCTCGGCACGGCCTCGGCCTCCCCCAGGACCCGACCGTGCACCCAGGCCAGGACGCGCGCGTTCTCGCCGAACCCGGGCCACAGGTAGCTGCCGTCCTGATCCTTGCGGAACCAGTTGACGCTGAAGACGCGCGGAGCCGCGCTCCCGAGCCGTGCCCCGACCTCGAGCCAGTGCGCCCAGTGGTCCGTCATCGCGTAGCCCGAGAAGGGCAGCATCGCGAAGGGGTCGCGCCGCAGGGCCCCGACGGTGCCCTCCGCGGCAGCGGTCTGCTCGGAGGAGACTGTCGCGCCGAGCAGCACGCCGTGCGCCCAGTCGGTGGCCTCGGTCACGAGGGGAATCGTGCTCGCCCGGCGCCCGCCGAAGAGGATCGCGTCGACCGGCACCCCAGCGGGGTCGTCCCAGTCCGGGGCGAGCGTCGGGCACCTCTCGGCCGCCACGGTGAACCGGGAGTTGGGGTGTGCCGCGGGCCGCCCGCACCCGGGGGTCCAGTCCTGGCCCTGCCAGTCGACGAGGTGAGCAGGGGGGTCGGGGGTCATGCCCTCCCACCACACGTCGCCGTCGTCGGTCAGGGCGACGTTGGTGAAGATCGTGTCGCTCGCGACCATGCGCATCGCGGTCGGGTTGGTGCTCTCCCCGGTGCCGGGCGCGACGCCGAAGAAGCCCGCCTCGGGGTTGATCGCGCGCAGCCTCCCGTCCTGTCCGTCCCTGTCAGCATCCCCGGCGTCCCCGGCGCCCGGCGGGAACATCCAGGCGATGTCGTCGCCCAGCGTCTCGGCGCGCCAGCCGGGGAGGCTCGGGGTCAGCATCGCGAGGTTCGTCTTGCCGCAGGCCGAGGGGAAGGCTGCCGCCAGGTGCACCGCCCTGCCCTCGGGGGAGGTCAGCCGCAGCAGCAGCATGTGCTCGGCGAGCCAGCCCTCGTCCCGCCCGATGGCCGAGGCGATCCGCAGCGCGAAGCACTTCTTCCCCAGCAGGGCGTTGCCCCCGTAGCCCGAGCCGTAGGACCAGATCTCGCGGGTCTCGGGGAAGTGCGCGATGTACTTGGTCGCGTTGCAGGGCCAGGGCACGTCGGGCCGCCGCGTCCCGTGCCCGTCGAGCAGGGGGAGACCGACGCTGTGCACGGCCGGGACGAACGCACCGTCGGTCCCGAGCTCGGTGAGCACCGCCTCCCCCACGCGGGTCATGACGTGCATGCTCACCACCACGTAGGGCGAGTCGGTCAGCTCGACCCCGTAGCGTGCCAGGGGCGAGCCGACGGGCCCCATGGCGAACGGGACCACGTACATGGTCCGCCCGCGCATCGAGCCCGAGAACACCTGCTCGAGCTCGGCGCGCATCGCTCCCGGCGCACGCCAGTTGTTGCTCGGTCCGGCGTCCTCCTGCCGCTCGGAGCAGATGAAGGTCCGACTCTCGACGCGGGCGACGTCGTCCGGTGCGGATCGTGCGAGGAAGCTGCGGGGGCGCTTGACGGGATCCAGCCGCAGGAACGTGCCGTCACGGACGAGCAGCTCGCACAGCCGGGAGTACTCCTCGTGCGAGCCGTCGGCCCAGACGACGGTGTCGGGCCGGGTGAGCTCAGCCATGGAGGCGACCCACGCGTGGAGAGCCGCATGTCGTGCTGTGCCGCCGAGCCCGCCGGCCGTGGCGGTCGTGCTCACCTCCTGGCCAGCACGCAGGGACCGGTCGAGGCCCGTCGTCGCGGGGTCGGCCGAGCCGGTCGTGAACCGTGGGCGGTCGAGCGTGGTCATCGTGTCCCTCTCGTCGGCGGCGCCCGGGACGGGCCGTGTGCTCGACGATCCTCGGAGTGTGCGCCTCCTTCAACGGGTCCCGTACGACAAGAGTCGTCGTTCTTTCGCTATCGTCATGAAGATGGTCGATTCGTCACCGTCGAGGCCCGTCATCGCGCTACCCGCCGTCGGCGATGCCGCACCGCCCGAGGCGGCAGGGCTGACCCTGGGGCGGCGCATCCGGCACGTCCGCACGCTGCGGGGCATGACCCTGGACCAGCTCGGGGCTGCGGTCGGGAGCGGCGCCAGCCAGCTCTCCTTGGTCGAGAACGGACACCGTGAGCCTCGGGTCTCGTTGCTCCAGGCGATCGCCGCTGCCCTCGAGGTCCCCGTGGCGGAGCTGCTGGCCCCGGAGCCCCCGACGCGACGAGCAGCCCTCGAGGTGGCTCTCGAGCGTGCCCAGCGCAGCACCCTCTACGCGGGGCTGGGACTGCCGCAGGTCCGTCCCACGAAGGGCACGCCCACCGAGGCCCTGGAGGCGATCGTGGGTCTGCACGCCGAGCTCGACCGGCGGGCGAACGCAGCGATCGCCACCCCTGAGGAGGCGCGCCGGGCCAACACCGCGCTCCGGCGGTGGATGCGTGAGCGGAACAACGAGCTGCCCGAGATCGAGGACCTCGCCGAGGAAGCCCTGGGTCACGCCGGCTACGTGTCCGGGGCCCTGACCCACCGTGCCGTCGCACGCATGGCTGAGCACCTGGGCTTCACCCTCATCCATGTCGATGACCTCCCGCACTCGACGCGGACCGTGACCGACCTGGCGAACGGACGGATCTACCTGCCTCCCGCGTCGATCCCCGGCGGGCACGGCCTGCGTTCCCTGGCCCTGCAGGCCATCGCGCACCGGGTCCTCGCGCACTCGACCCCCCAGGGCTATGCCGACTTCCTGCGGCAGCGCGTCGAGATCAACTACTTCGCGGCGGCCTGCCTGCTGCCGCGCGCGGCAGCGGTCGCCTTCTTGACGGACGCCAAGCGGGCCAAGGACCTGGCCGTGGAGGACTTCCGCGACGCCTTCGGCGTGACCCACGAGACGGCGGCACAGCGGATGACGAACCTGCTCACCACGCATCTCGACCTGCGCCTGCACTTCCTGCGGGTCGGGGACGACGGTGCGATCTACAAGGGGTACGAGAACGACGGACTGCCCCTTCCCACGGACGGCACGGGGGCGATCGAGGGCCAGCTCGTGTGCCGGGCGTGGCCCGCCAGGATGGCCTTCACCCGCGGGGACCGCACCACCGAGCACCACCAGTACACCGACACCCCGGCAGGGACCTACTGGTCCTCGACCCAGACGGGGGTCGCCGCGGCCGGGGGCTTCGCGATCAGCGTGGGCGTGCCTTTCGGGTCGGCCAAGTGGTTCCGTGGTCGGGAGACGACCACGCGGACGACGTCACGCTGCCCGGACCCGACGTGCTGCCGGACCCCTGCCCCCGAGCTCGCCGATCGCTGGTCACCTCACGCCTGGCCGAGCGCGGCGGTCCACGCCCAGATCCTCGCGCCGCTGCCGAGCGGGACGTTTCCCGGGGTGGACGAGACGGAGGTCTACGCCTTCCTCGACCGGCACGCCCACCGCTGACCGGACGGGGTCACCGAGCCGCAGCGCGCTGGTACTGGCGCACGGTGAGCGGGACGAAGACGAGCAGCAGCAGGACTCCCCAGAGCACGGTGTACAGCACCGGGTTCTGCAGCGGCCAGGCCGTCGGTGGGGGTGTGCCCGGGATGACGTTGCCGAAGAGCTCGCGCGCGGCCTGGGTGACGCTCGAGACGGGGTTCCACTCGGCGAAGGTCCGCAGCGGTCCGGGCAGGTTCTCGGAGGGGACGAAGGTGTTCGCGATGAAGGTCAACGGGAAGATCACCACGAAGGACGCGTTGTTGAAGACCTCGGGGGTCCGGACCAGGAGACCGACGTAGGCCATGATCCAGCTGACGCAGTAGGCGAAGAACAGCAGCAGCGCGTAACCCAGCAGGGCCTCTCCCACCGAGCTGGTGATGCGCCAGCCCACGGCCAGACCGGTCAAGGTCATGATCAGGATGGTCAGGACGTTGTTGACGACGTCGGCCGTCGTGCGACCCACGAGGACCGCCGAGGGCGCCATCGGCAACGAGCGGAAGCGGTCGATGATGCCCGTCTTGAGGTCCTGGGCCATACCGGACCCGGTGATCGTCGCCCCGAAGATCATGGTCTGCGCGAAGATCCCCGCGATGAGGAACTGGCGGTAGAGCGCCGGGTCGACCTCGGCAGCCCCCGGCAACGAGATCGAGCCGCCGAAGACGAAGGCGAAGAGCAGGACGAACATGATCGGCGAGACGATCGAGCCGACGAGGAGATCAGGGACACGCTTGATCTTGATGAGGTTCCGCCGTGTGACGGTCCAGCCGTCCACCAACGCCTGCCCTGGCCCGGTCATGACTGCTCCTCAGCGGTCGTCGACGCCTCCGCCTCGTGCCCGGTCAGGCGCAGGAACACGTCGTCGAGGGTCGGACGGCGCAGGCCGACGTCCAGCACCTCGACCTGTGCGGCTCCGAGGACCCGGAGCGCCTCGACCAGGGCACCTGTGCCCCCACGCACCGGCCCGGTCAGTGTCCGGGTGTGCTCGTCCACGGCGACCTCCCCCTCGCAGAGCGGTCTGAGAGCCTCCCGGGCCGCGCCGATCTCCGACGAGGTGCCGACCGTCACCTCGAGGCGCTCGCCACCGACCTGGGCCTTCAGCTGGTCGGAGGTCCCCTCAGCGATCACCCGGCCACGGTCGATGACCGCGATCCGGTCCGCGAGACGGTCGGCCTCCTCGAGGTACTGGGTGGTGAGCAGCAGGGTCGTCCCCGAGGCGACGAGCTCGCCGATCACGTCCCACATGCCGAGCCGGCTGCGCGGGTCCAGACCCGTCGTCGGCTCGTCGAGGAAGAGCACCTCCGGCTCGGCGACCAGGGCGCCGGCGAGGTCGAGCCGCCGACGCATGCCGCCCGAGTATCCGCTCACGGGGCGCCGAGCCGCCTCGGTCAGGTCGAAGCGCTCGAGCAGCTCCCAGGCACGTTCCTTGGCCCGCCTCGCCCCGAGGTGGTAGAGCCGACCGACCATGTCGAGGTTCTCCAGGCCCGTCAGGTTCTCGTCCACCGCGGCGTACTGGCCCGAGACACCGATCCGGCGGCGCAGCTGCTTGGCCTCCCGCACCACGTCGAGGCCCAGCACCGTCGCCTCGCCCTCATCAGGCACCAGGAGGGTCGTCAGCACACGGACGGCCGTCGTCTTGCCTGCACCGTTCGGGCCGAGCAGCCCGAGCACGGTGCCCGCCTCGACCTCGAGGTCGAGACCGTCCAGGGCGTGCAGCTCTCCGTACTTCTTGACGAGCCCGTGGGCCGCGATCGTCGCCATGCAGAGCAGTCTGCACCCGAGCACCGACACGCGGCGCGGATCGACGGGCAGGACAGCTCCACGCCCCGGTGCCACCGGTCCGTCAGCGAGCGTCCCAGCCGGGCACCCCGCTCAGGGCGTAGCCGTCGCCGACCTGGTCACGGGTGACCACGCTCAACGTCCCGTCGCTCTCGAGCACCACAGCCGCGACCTGGTCGAACCCACCCGCCCCGGTGGCGCGCACCGCCTGGCGCACCTCGTCGAGGGTCAGGCGCTGGCGTCTCATCGCGGTCGTGTCGGGGACGCCGTCGCGCAGCACGAGACTCGGTCGGGCCGTCACCACCGACCGACCTCCGGGCAGCCACGTCGTGGCCCACGAGACCGCGAGCTGGAGCCCTGCGAGCAGCGCGAGAGCCACCACGCCCTCGGCCCAGGAGACGTCCGCGCTGAGCAGGATCGTCGCGAGGGTCGAGCCGAGGGCCACGGTCACGACCAGGTCGAAGGCGCTGAGCTTGGCAAGGGTGCGTTTGCCCGAGACCCGCAGGAGCAGCACGAGCGCCGCGTAGGCCGAGGTCCCCACGAGGACCACCCGCGCGAGGTCCGACCACGAGTCCCACCACATCGACGTCCCACCTCTCCTGAGCGGCGCGTCGTCGGCGCGCCCGTCCTCGGAGCATGTCAGGCCCGGTCGACGCCCGCGCGGCGTCAGCCGTCCGCGTCGAGGTAGACCCAGCACCCGTCCTCACGGACGAACCGACTCACCTCGTGCTGGCTGCCGGCCCCCGCAGCACCGCGGTGGTGGGCGCGGAACTCGACCGTGCCGGTCTGGTCGAAGGGACCACCCCCCTCGGTGTGCAGCACGTCGAGCCTCGTCCACCGCACCTCGGGGTCGACATCGACCACGGGCGGTCGTGTCGAGGAGTGCCACGTGCGTGCCAGGTGCTCGGCGTCGCCGAGGGCGAAGGCGGAGTAGCGGGACCGCATGAGCTGCACCGCGGTCGGCGCCGTCACGGCCTGACGGTGCAGCGGACCGCAGCACTCCCCGTAGGTCTCACCACTCAGGCAGGGGCAGCGCGCGGTCTCCACATCCACCAGTATCGACGCCGTGACGTCATCGTCCACCGGATCCCCGACCGGACCGCCACCTGTCCCGCAGGACGACGGGCCCGGACTGGTGCGCAGGCTCGGCACCCTCGACGCCGTCGTGATCGGGCTGGGCTCGATGATCGGCGCAGGGGTCTTCGTGGCCTTCGCCCCGGCGGCGCAGGCTGCTGGCTCCTGGCTGCTCCTCGGGCTCGCCGTCGCCGCACTGGTCGCCTACGCCAACGCGACCGCCTCCGCGCAGCTCGCGGCCCAGTACCCCACGTCCGGAGGCACGTACGTCTACGGGCGCGAGCAGCTGGGCCCGTGGTGGGGGTTCGTCGCCGGCTGGGGCTTCGTGATCGGCAAGACGGCGAGCTGCGCCGCGATGGCGCTCGCGTTCGGCGCGTACGTCGCGCCACCCGGCTGGGAACGAGCCGTGGCCGTCCTCGCGGTGCTCGTCCTCGCGGCGACGAGCTACCGAGGGGTGACCCGAACCGCACGACTCACCAGGATCATCGTGGCCGTCGTGCTCCTGGCGCTCACCGTCGCCGTGGTCACGAGCCTCGCCGGCACCACCCCCGCGTGGTCGAACCTGGCACTCGGCGACGAGGCACCGGGGACGTACGGGGTGCTCCAGGCGGCTGGGCTGCTCTTCTTCGCCTTCGCGGGGTACGCCCGCATCGCGACGCTGGGCGAGGAGGTCCGCGACCCGGGCCGCACCATCCCCCGTGCCATCCGGCTGGCCCTAGGTGTCGCGGTGGCGGTCTACGCCGTGGTCGCGGTGACCCTCCTGGTCGTCCTCGGCAGCGACGGGCTCGCCCAGCAGGCCGACCCGGTGGCCGCCGCCGTCGAGCAGGGCACCTACGCCTGGGCGTCGCCCGTGGTGCGCGTGGGAGGCGCGGCGGCTGCCCTGGGGGCTCTGCTCGCACTCATGACGGGCATCGGACGCACCACCCTGGCGATGGCCCGCGAGGCGGACCTGCCTCGATGGCTGGCCGCGGTGCACCCGCGCTACCGCGTACCGCACCGGGCCGAGCTGGTCCTGGCCGGGCTCGTCTGCGCCCTGGTGCTCACCGTGGACCTCCGTGGCGCCATCGGCTTCTCCTCGTTCGGGGTGCTGGTGTACTACCTCGTGGCCAACCTCGCGGCCGCGCGCCAAGGCACCTCCTTCCGCCGGTCCCCCAGGGTGCTGCAGGTGGTCGGGGCCCTGGGGTGCGCGACCCTCACCCTGACCCTCCCGCTGGGCTCGGTCGTGGCCGGAGCCGTGGTCCTGGTCGTCGGCGCGCTGCTGCGCGGCGTCGGCCGACGAGCAGCCCGCCCCTGAGACCCGTGCGGCGGTCAGGCCGCGCGGCGCAGGACCCCCGCGGCGAGTGGGTCGACCAGGTCGTCGACCACGGCGGCGACGGCGAGCGCCTGGGCCGCGAGGAGGCCGTGGCGCAGCTGGTGGGGCGCAGCACCGGGGGCGCTCCGGACCACCTCGGCGGTGACGTCGAGGACCGCCACCATCTGCTCCCGGAGCAGGTCCGCGGTGTGCGCGGCCCACGCGGCCACGTGCATGGCCCCCGACCACTCACCGGTCTCCCACTCGACGGATGCCAGGTCGTCGAGCGTCAGTGCTCGGCGCCGGATCGACTCGCAGAGCTGCTGGACGCCCGCCCCCCGCGGTCCGTGCGCCCCGGTCGTCTCCACGACCACCCCCGCATGCCCGTGCATGTGCCGCCACGGTCCGGCCAGGGTCTGAGCAGCCCGTGCCGGCGCCGCAGGGCCGACCCACTCCTGCGCGACCGCACCGGCCGCCGCAGCAGCCGAGGCAGGCAATCTCCCGCACCCCGGCACGTCGACGGTCGCCGGGTCCGGCCAGGGGTGCGCCTCGGTCACCACGAGACGCACCACGTCCGCGACGGTGCCGAGCCGGCTCAGGGCCAGGGTCACGCCGTGCTCGGGCCCGTCGCTCGCGACCCGGGTCAGCTCGTCGACGGTCGAAAGCCCAGCGGCGTCGGCCGCCACCACGCTCTCCCACGCGGTGGCGACAGTCGGCGCGTCGAGGTCGAGAGCGTGCAGACCGAGGTGGGTGACCCCGCGATCGGTCAGGCGGAAGACGCCGCTCAGGGTGTCGAGCAGCTCGACCGCGCGCGGCTGGCAGGCGGCGTCGCTCGCCAGGACGGTGGGGCTCGAGAGCGTGTACACCATGCGCCGTGCTCCTTCCTCGATGGGCGTCGTCCGGCGTCCTGCGGGCCGTGCTCGTCAGGCCGGCTGGTCGGCACCGCGCGAGCTGCGCAGCGCGTACACGGCGTAGCCGATGACGACGCCGAAGCACACGGCCGGCACCACGTAGGAGAACGCGGCGCTCGTCGCGTCGATCAACGCCCCCTGGAGCAAAGGTACGGTCGCTCCCCCGACGATGGCCATCACGAGACCGGCGGCGCCGAACTTGGTGTCCTCCCCCAGGCCCTGGAGGGCGATGCCGTAGATGGTCGGGAAGAGCAGCGACAGGCAGGCGGACAGCGACACGACGGCGACCGCGCCGACCAGGGTCGGCGCCGTGACGGCCACCAGGCACAGGACGACACCGAGGCAGCACATCACCAGCATGAGCACGCGACTGTCGATCCGACCCATCAGCCCGACCATCACGAAGCGGAAGACGAGGAAGACGAGGAGGCTCGCCTGGAGCCAGGCTCCTTGCTCGCTCGGCGTGGCGTCCACCGCCTGCGCGACGTACGGCAGGGTGAAGGTCCAGATGCACGTCTGGGCGGCGACGTTGAAGTACTGGGCGACGACGCCGAAGCTGTAGTGCCTGTTCTTGATCAAGCGCGAGATGCGTGAGCCTGAGCCGCGCGGGTCGACCACGTAGGTCTGACCGACGGGCTGGTCCGGGACCCTCACGACGGCGATGGCCACCCAGATCAGGACGAGCACCACGGCCAGGCCTACGTAGGGGGTCATGACGGCCGTCAGCTCGTCGCTGCGGACCGCCCGCAGCTCTGCCGCGGAGAGCGCCGCCCGCTCCTCGGCAGTTGCGCTGCTGAGCTGAGGAAGGATGAGCGTCGCCGCGAGGAGGACGCCGAGGTTGGTCCCGACCGGGTTGAAGGCCTGCGCGAAGTTCAGGCGCCGCGTCGCGTTCTCGACCGGGCCCATCGACATCACGTACGGGTTGGCCGAGGTCTCGAGGATGGACAGCCCCGCGGCGAGCGTGAACAGGGCCGCGAGGAAGACCCCGTAGACCATGACGTTCGCGGCCGGGATGAACAGGAGCCCGCCCACGGCGGCGAGCCCCAGACCGAGCAGCACCCCGAACTTGTAGGTGAAGCGGTGGTTGATGAAGGCCGCCGGGATGGCGAGCAAGAAGTACGCGCCGTAGTACGCCGACTGGACCAGGGTCGACTGCAGGGTGTCCATCGAGAACACGGTGCGGAACACGCTGACCAGCGGATCGGTCATGTTGGCGGCGGTGCCCCACGCGGCGAAGCACGCCACCACCGAGATGAACGGCAACCGCATCCCGGGGTGCAGGAAGGGCCGACGCCCGCCGGTCTCGGGCTCGGTCGTACCCCCGTCGTCCTCCGACGTGCTCGCCGGTCCGTGTCCCGTCATCGCAGGCCCCCTCGCCCGATGTCCTCAGCAGTCAACCAGAGGGCACCCGGGGGCGCGCGTCGGCCACGTCAGGCGACGCCGTCGGCCGTGACGGTCGCACCGTCGGGCACCTGGGCCGACGATCCCGCGTCGGTGAGTTCGGCCTGCCCGACCACGACGACGTCCCGGCCGAAGGTCCAGTCCCCGCGCACGGTCAGCGCCGAGGCCCGGGCGAGGGACGGGGTGCTCGGCAGGCGAGCGTCGAAGGCCGCGATCGTCTTGTAGTGCTTCGGGTCCAGGTCGACCAGGGGGGCGTCCACGGTGGCGACGAGGCGGTGCTCCTCGGTGCTGCGGTAGACGTCCGAGCGCAGGACGAGAAGGTCGTTGGTCGTCTTGACCGGCAGGAACCTGGACCGGTCGACCTCGAGGACCGCCGCGCCGTCGAAGACCTCGATCGCGGCTCCCATCGCGGACTCGATCTGCACCACGGGGGTCGACGAAGGGTCGGTGGGGTCGACCGTCTTGTCGTTGCGGATCAGCGGCAGGTCGAGGACCCCCCCGGTGCGCTCGAGCTCCTCGGCCAGGGCACGCAGGTCGAGCCACAGGTTGTTGGTGTTGAAGTACGGGTGGGTCTCGATGTCTGCCGCCGCACTGGCGTCCTCGGGAAGGGTCTGCGCCGTCTCGCGCAGGATGATCCGCCCGTCGGAGCGGCGGACGACCAGGTGACCGCCCTTGCGGTCGGCGGGGGTACGGCGCGCGACCTCCGACGCGAAGGGCGCCCCCGAGGCGGCGAACCAGCCGGCGATGCGGGCGTCCGGAGCCGCACCGAGGTTGTCCGAGTTCGAGACCGAGGCGTAGCGGAAGCCCGCGTCGAGCAGCCTGCCCAGGGTGCCCGAGGCGTAGAGGGCCGCGTACAGGTCCCCGTGGCCGGGCGGGCACCACTCGAGGCTCGGGTCGGCGGGCCACTCGACAGGGGTGAGGTCTGCGGTGCGGAGCTTGGGCTCGCGGTTCTGCAGGAAGTCCAGCGGCAGGTCGTCGACCGCGAGGTCCGGGTAGCGGGACAGCGCTTCGAGGGTGTCCTCCTGCGTGCGGAAGCTGTTCATGAGGACGAGCGGCAGGCGCGCGCCGGTCTCGGCACGGGCGGCGAGCACCTGCTGCGCGATGACGTCGAGGAAGGTCTGGTCCCCCCGCACCCGCAGCAGCGACTTCGCCCGGTCCATGCCCATCGAGGTGCCGAGGCCGCCGTTGAGCTTGATGACGGCGGTGACGGCGAGGGCCTCGCGCGCGGCCTGCTCGTCCACCTCGAGGTCGGCCAGGTGCGGGACGTCGCGCAGCGGGGCGACGTCGGTCTCGGGGACCACGCCCGTCTCCCCGGACTCGAGGAGCCCGTAGAAGCGGGAGAAGACGTCGATCGCCGTCGGGGCGACCCCCGCCTCGGTCATCTTGGTCCGGGCCTGGGTCAGTCCGTCAGCAGTCATGGTTGGAGCGTAAAGGTGAGTCATGGGATGTCGCCAGGGCAGGAGCCGCTACACGTGCATGGCGACGACGACGATGATCGTGAGCGCCAGTCCGAGCCCGCCGAGGATCGTGCCGACCACGGCTGGCACCACGTGGTCGGCCCGTCGCGTCTCGTACTGCCGCAGCCCGAGCAGACCGAGGCCGACGGCGAGCAAGGACGCCGGCGCGGCGACGACCTCTCCGACGACGGGCACCACCGACCCGACGAGGCCCACGATGCCCGAGGAGAGGGCCCACTCCCCTGCCCTGCCCTGAGGTGCTCCGTGCTGGTCCTTGTGACTCATCGACGGTGCCGCTGGTCAGGGCAGGGTCGGACGGGAAGTGCCCCGTCGCAGGGTGCCGTCGTCCGTGGGCAGCACGCGCGCGAGCACATCGGCCAGCGTCACGACGCCGAGGACGTCCCCGTCGGCGCGGATCACCGCGAGGTGCGCGTTGGTCGCGCGCATCCGCGCGAGCGCCTCGTCCACGGGGGTCTGTCATCGAGCCCGGGTCTGTCAGGTGGTGCGTGCAACGGGTTCTCCTGGCGCATCGACGGACGACGGGGTCCGGGTTGCGCCATCGTAGACGAGGTCCCTCACGTGGGCGGTGGAGGGAGGATCCGTGGCGCTGGGCCCCGGACCCGGTCCGGCCCGGTACGAGACGAGGGGACGTACGACGCCTACCGGGTCGCGTCGGCCCCGCTGACCGTCGTCCGGCTCGTGGTGCCCCCGTGCCACTCGAGGAGCATGAGCGCTGCGTCGTCCTTGATGGTCCCGCCGGTCGCCTCGAGGAAGGCGCGGGAGAGGTCCTGCGCGACGTTGCGTGGATGCCTGTCGGCGGAATCCCGCAAGAAGCCGGCAAGGTCGAAGGCCGCGGCGCTGCGCTCGAACATGCCGTCGGTCATCAGCAGGAGACGGTCCCCCGGCAGCAGGCGCAGGTCCTGGTGCTCGAAGGCGCCGGGGCCGATGCCGAGGGCCGGGCTGCGGGCTGGTACGACCTTGGTCACCTCGTCACCGCGGAGCAGCAGCCCCCCGGGATGACCGGCGTTGATCAGCCGGACGGTGGTGCCCTCCTCGGAGGGGTCCTCCGTCGTCACGGCGTGGTCGAGGGACGCGTGGACCGTGGTCAGGTCGACCTCGAGCAGGATCCCCGTGACGAACTGCCCGGCCTCGGCGTGGTCGACCATGGCCTGGTGAGCTGCCTGGGCCTGCTCCGCGAGCGTCGCGCCGCTGCGTCGGGCGTTGCGCAGGGCGTTGACCGTCAGGGTGGCCAGGAGTGCTGCGGTGACGTCGTGCCCGACGGCGTCGGTCAGGCTCGCCGTGAGCCGGTCGCTCGAGGCGACGTAGTCGAAGGTGTCCCCACCGGCGCTCGCCGAGGGCTCGAGCCAGCCAGCCAGGGTGAACGCCCCGCCCTCGCACACGAAGGCCGCCGGCAGCAGACGGCGCTGGATCTCCATCGTCAGCGCGAAGGGGGTCGACCGCATGGCGGTCTGGTAGACGTCCGTGTGCCGCTGGTTCGCGATCACGACGTACCCGAGGGCGTGAGCCATCGCGCGCAGCTGGACGGCGACCTCCTCGTCCAGGACCGCAGCCTCGGACGGCGCCGCGGCACTCGCCCAGCTGCTGTCCTCCGGCAGGTCCACGACGAGGACGCCCAGGGCGTCGCCGCGGACGGTGACCGGCACATAGGCGCACCGGTGCTCCGCGTCGGTCTCGATCCGTTGGGTGCGCCACGCCCTACCGGGGATGGTGGAGTTGAGGTCCTCCCGCGCGGCGTTGTCGAGATGGTCGATCAGGGCGTTGCCACCTGCATCGGCGATGAGGAACGACACGGCCCCCGTGCCGAGCACCCGTCGGAGCTCCTGCGTGGCGGTGAGCACCGCCGCGGCCGGGGATGCGTCCTCGGCCGCGACCAGCAGCTTGGCCACGTTCACATCGGGTGTCGTCACGTCCCGAGGATGTCATGGCACCCGGACTCCACACGTCGGAAAGTGTGAGCGACGTGGGACGCGGACCCCGTGGAGACCAAGGCCCGAGCGGGCCTGAGGCTGCTGGACGGCGGACCTCGGCGAGAACGCGCTGCTGGACGACGGCCGTGGGCGCGACGGCTGCCGGCCGCGTCAGGTCCCGATCACGAGCTCGGTGACGAGGTCGCCGGCCATCGCGAACCGGTAGTCGAGGTGGACGACCCCGCCGGGGAAGTCGCCCTCCAGGCGGTGGGTCGCGACCCAGTGCGCGTCATCGAGCCGCTGGACGGCGATGAGCTCAGTCGTGTAGCTGAACTCGGCGCCGGCCCGGGAGAGGAAACGTCGGATCTCCTGCTGCCCCTGGTAGGTCGTGCCGTCGTCGACCACCACGGCGGTCGGGGTGAAGGCGCGCAGCGCTGCGTCGGTGTCCCGGGCGGCGTGCGCGACGAGGTAGCCACGGATCGTCGGCGGGAGCTCACTGGTGCGGGAGTCGTTCGGCGTCGTCGTCATGCGTCGAGCGTGCGCCCTCGCGGCGCGGGAGGGTCAAGCACTAGACCCTCCCCCAGGGGGAGGGAGCATCATGGCGACGTGCTGACCATCGGCGAGTTCTCCCGGGTGACCCACCTGAGCGTGCGCACGCTGCGTCGCTACCACGAGGCCGGGCTGCTCGAACCGGCGACCGTCGACCACGTGACCGGATACCGCTACTACGGGCCCGACCAGATCCCGACCGCGCAGGTCGTCCACCGTCTGCGCGAGCTCGACGTCCCGCTCTCCGACGTGCAGCAGATCCTGCGGTCCCCCGATCCCGCGACCCGCGCCGGCCTGGTCGCCGAGCACCTGCAGCGGCTCGAGGCTGAGCTCGATCGGACCCGCACCGCGGTCAGCTCGTTGCGCCGGTTGCTGCAGCCCGCGCCCGCACCGCTGGATGTCGAGCTCCGGGCTGTCCCGGCGACCACGGTGGCCGCGGTCGAGGGTGACGTGGCCCACCACGACGTGATGGCCTGGTACGCGGGCGCCATCGCTGAGCTGGACGCGGTGGTCGACACGCCGACCGGGGTCCCCGGCGGGCTGTTCGACAACGCCCTGTTCGAGGATGGTCGCGGTCATGCCCTTCTGTACAGACCGACAGCCCGACCGCCCCACACCGGCCGCGTGCACCCCGCGACCCTCCCGGCCGTCGAGCTGGCTGTCACGACGCACGTCGGCGAGCACCACGACATCGACGTCACGTACGGGCAGCTGGGCGCCTGGGTCGTGGCCACGATGCTGACCGTCGCAGGACCGGTGCGGGAGACCTACCTCGTCGGTCCCCGCGACTCCCCCGACCCGGCGTCCTGGCGCACCGAGATCGGCTGGCCCGTCTTCCGGGTGGCCCAGTCCCCCTCGCCCGCGATCCCGAGCCGGGCGCCCACGCGCGGTCAGCGCTAGCGTCACGTCGAGGAGAGAGGCCATGCCCTCACGCCGAGGCCGCGTCCTGCGCACCCGCCGGCATCACGTCGTACGGGCGCTTGGGGAACCACGTGACAGGTCCGACGATCCTCACGCCGACCGACTCGCTGCGCGGCAGATCCCCTTGCGTACGGCACATCACGGGCATGAGCACGTCGCCCGGGCACCGGACCTCGAGCATCACGTTGGCGTCGTGCCCGTAGAACACCGTGTCGAGCACGCGGGCGGGCAGGCCGTCAGCCTCCGGGACGAGGATCACCTGCTCGGGCCGGAGCACCGCCATCCCCACCCCGTCAGCCGCCGCGCCGGCCAGGGGCAGGGCTCCGAGCGTGGTCCACACCACGCCGTCGCGCACCGTCGCGGGGATGATGACGGCCTCCCCGACGAAGCGCGCGACGTCGATGTCGTGAGGTGTGCGGTAGATCTCCTGCGGCGTGCCGGCCTGGACCACCCGTCCGTCGCGCATCACGGCCACGACGTCGGCGGTGGACAGCGCCTCCTCCTGGTCGTGCGTGACGAGCACCGCCGTGGCGCCCGAGGCGTGGAGGGCGCTGCGGACGTCGGCGCGAACGCTCGCGCGCAGGCCGGCGTCCAGGGCTGAGAACGGCTCGTCCAGCAGGATCACGACCGGGTCGGGGGCGAGCGCTCGGGCGAGCGCGACGCGCTGCTGCTGACCGCCCGAGAGCTCAGCGGGCATGCGCTGCTCGTAGCCCTGCAGGCCCACGAGCTCGAGGAGCTCGGCGACGCGACGATCCCGCCGCGGGGCCGAGCGCGGCAGGCCGTAGGCGACGTTGCCCGCGACGGACAGGTGCGGGAAGAGCGCACCCTCCTGCGGCACCACCGCGACCCGGCGCCTCTCCGGGGCGACGTGCCGGCCCGGTCCGGCCAGCAGCCGGTCGCCCACCGTGACCGTCCCACCCGACGCACGCTCGAAACCCGCGATCACGCGCAGCAGGGTCGTCTTGCCGCAGCCGGACGGGCCGAGGACCGCGGCGAGGGCCCCCGAGGGGACGTCCAGGTCCACGCCCTGGAGCACGGGGGTCCGGTCGAAGGCCTTGGTCACTCCGCGGACCTCGAGCAGGCTCATCGGGAACCTCCTTCCATGACGTCGCGGGGGTCGACGCCGTCGGTGGATCGCGCTGCGCGGTGGGTCTGGGCGTGGGTCAGCAGAAAGGTGGGGACAGCAGCCAGCAGCACCAGCATCGCAGCGTACGGCGCAGCGGCGGCGTAGGCGCCGGACCCGGTCTCGGTCCACAGGCGGGTCGCGAGGGTGTCCGTGCCGGTGGGTCGCAGCAGGAGGGTGGCCGGCAGCTCCTTCATGCACGTGAGCAGCACGAGGGCTGCCCCCGCCGCGACGCCCGGCCCGGCGAGCGGCAGCGTCACGCGCCGCAGGGTGGTCCAGACCCCGGTCCCCAGGGAGCGGGAGACCTCCTCGAGCCGGCGAGGGCTCTGCGCCACCGAGGCCCGCACGGCCCCGACCGCGACCGGCAGGAAGAGCACCGCGTAGGCGAGGACCAGCAGGGGCGTCTCCTGGTAGACCGGTCGGGCGAAGCGGATGCCGAAGAACACCAGTGCCAGGGCCACGACGATGCCCGGCAGGGCGTGGCCGGCGTATGCGGCGTGCTCGACGAGCCGGACCGTCCGCGTCCCGTACCGCGCGGCGAGGACCCCCACCGGGATGGCGAGGGCGGTGGTGACCACGGCGCCGAGGAACGAGACGCCGACTGTCGACGTGGCAGCACTGACCAGCCGGTCGACGTCGAAGGAGGCGGACGCGCCACGGACCAACCAGTAGCCGAGCGACCCGGCAGGGAACGCGAGGGCCACCGCTGCCACCGCGAGGCAGAGGCCCATGGCCACCGCGCGGAGGCGACCGAGCGTGACCGTCACCGCCGGTCGCACGACACCGCCCCCGAGCCGGGCCGTGCCGCCGCGGTTCCGGGACCGGGACTCGGCGACGGTGATGGCGACCGTGATCACCACCAGCAGGATCGCGAGGATCGCTGCGGGGGTGCGGTCGAAGCTCGCCCGGTACGAGCTGTGGATGACGCGGGTGAAGACGTCGTAGCGCAACAACGACGGCGCCCCGAAGTCAGACAGCGTGTACAGCGCCACGAGGAGGGCCCCGGCCGCCGCGGCCGGGCGCAGCTGCGGGACGGTCACCGCCAGGAACGTCGCCCGGGCCGAGCGGCCCAGCGACCGCGAGACCTCCTCGAGGCTCGGGTCGGAGCGTCGCAGCGCCGCGACCACCGGGAGGTACACGTACGGGTAGGTGCAGGCGGTCAGCACGAGGAACGTGCCCCAGAACCCGGCGAGCCCCGGGAAGGCCGAGATCCATGCGTACGCGGCCACGTAGCTCGGCACGGCGAGCGGCAGTGCCGCCAGGACCCCGAAGGTCCGTCGCGCCGGCAGGTCCGTCCGGGTGGTGAGCCACGCGAGCCCCACGCCGACCACGAGGCAGGCCGAGGTCACGGCTGCCGTCAGCCCGAGGCTGCGCAGGACGAGCCAGAGAGTCCGCTCACGCAGGAGCACCTCGACCGCCGTGCTCAGGCCCCCTTCCCCGGCACGGACCGCCAGGTACCCCAGGGGCAGCACGGCGACGGCGGCGGCCAGGAGCGCGGGCACGACGAGGAGGGCCGGCGGCCGCTCGGCGGTCGAGCGGCCGGGCCTCCTCGTCGGGACGGACGGGGCGCTCAGGTGAGGCCCACCTCGTCGAGCAGCGCCAGGGTCTCGTCGAGGGAGTCGAGGTCGTTGAGGTCGATCTGGTGCGCGTCCAGCTCGGCGAGCGGCTCGAGGTCGAAGGTCGAGCTCGTGATGCCCTCGACCACGGGGTACTCGGCGGTCTCGTCCGCGAAGAACCGCTGGGCGTCGTCGGACAGGAGGAAGGCGATCGCGGCGGCGGCCGCCTCGGGCATGTCCGTCGAGGCCAGGACGCCAGCGCCCGCCACGTTGACCAGGGCGCCCGGGTCGTCGTTGTCGAGGAAGTGGATCTCGGCGGAGACCTCGTCCTCGCCCAGCTCGGCGACCTTCTGGAACCAGTAGTAGTGGTTGATCAGCCCCAGGGCGACCTGCCCACCGTCGACCGCGTCGAGCACCGCGTTGTTGTTCTCGTACGCCTGCGGGTCCTGGGCCGCGAAGTCCTCGAGCCACTGCCGGGCGCCGTCCTCGCCGCGCTCGACGCGCAGGGCGGTGACGAACGCGTGGAAGCTCGCGTTGGAGGGCGCGTAGCCGACGGTGCCCGCGTACTCGGGGTCGAGGATCTGGTCGATCACGGTGATCTCCTCGATCTCCGGGACCTGCTCGGGGTCGTACGCCAGCACGCGGGCGCGGCCGGACGTCGCGACCCAGCGCCCGTCGGAGTCGCGGTAGGCCTCGGGGACCAGGTCTGTCACCGACCCGTCGAGCTCGGCGAGCATCCCCGCCTTGGCGAGGGCCCCGAGAGCCCCGGCGTCCTGGCCGAAGAAGATGTCGGCGTCGCTCGCGTCGCCCTCTTCGAGGAGCTGGGCGGCGAGCTCGCTGGTCGAGGCGTACCGCACCTCGACGGCCACCCCCACGGCGTCCTCGAGCTGCTCGAGGAGAGGCTCGACGAGGTTCTCGTTGCGTCCGGAGTAGATGAGCAGGGTCCCGTCCTCGGCCGTCGTCGCACCGGCGCCCCCGTCAGCAGAGCTGTCGGTCGAGCCCTCCGACGGGCTGCATGCGGCGAGCGAGGCCACGAGGCTCACGGCAAGAACGGGACCGATCAGGCGGGGACGGTGCACAGAAGACTCCTCAGAGGTCGGGGCAGGGGCCCCACGGTAACTCAGGTAAGCCTTACCTCGGTTCGCTCGTCCCAGGGCTGGACGCAGCGGTGGTGCTCACGCGTCCGCCACCGCCAGGACACGCCACTGGTCAGGGCTCCAGGGCGACACCCTGGGCCAGGCGGCGGAGCTCGGCAGCATCGACGTTGGCGCCGAAGGACGGCGTTCCAGGCTCGAGCGCGACACCCTGGGCGAGGGACCCGATGAGCACCGGGTCGAACCCGAGGTCGTCGACGAGCCCCGCGACCTGCGCGACGTCGCCCTCGGCGTCCCCGGCGACCGCGATCGCCTTGCGCCCCGGGTCCCCGCCGGGACGGGCCCCACCCTCGAGGTCGTGGTAGCCCATGTGGTTGAAGGCCTTGACGACACGGGCTCGGTCAAGGAAACCCTGCACGAGCGCGCTGGACGAGACCCCGGGCTCGAGGAGCCTCTCGCGGGGGCCGTCGACCTCCCACCAGTAGTTCATGGCGTCGATGACGAGCTTGCCGCGCAGCTCCTCGACCGGCAGCCCGCGGTACTTGCCGAGCGGGAGGGCGAGGATCACGACGTCGGCCTCCCGGGCTGCCTCGGAGGCGCGGACGGCGGTGGCCCCGGGCGTCAGGACGTCGACGGTGAGGGCGATCTTGCCGGGGTCGCCCGACCCGGCGACGAGGACCCGGTACCCGGCTGCGAGGGCGAGCCGGGCCAGCACGGTGCCCACCTTGC
The DNA here is from genome assembly GCF_017565425.1 of Actinotalea soli. Classification (GTDB taxonomy): domain Bacteria; phylum Actinomycetota; class Actinomycetes; order Actinomycetales; family Cellulomonadaceae; genus Actinotalea; species Actinotalea soli. Next base: position 189,137 of record NZ_JAGEMK010000001.1, on the reverse strand, counting down.
CAGCTCCGAGGATGCCGACCGTCAGTGTCGTCGTGCGTCCGGTCACCAGCCACCTCCAGGGTGCTGCGTCGTGCGGCGAGCAGCTCCACCCGAGCCGCACGCCGGCTCATGCGTCACGTGAAGAGGCCCGCCCCGCCGAAGCGGTGCGGGCCTCTGACCTGCTCTTTCACTGTCGGGATGACAGGATTTGAACCTGCGACCCCTTGACCCCCAGTCAAGTGCGCTACCAAGCTGCGCCACATCCCGAACGGCCCCTGCGGGCCGCCTGTACTTTACCCCACCTCAGGGGGTGCCCTGTGCATCTGTCGCGTCCGTGGACGGCCTGCTCCCCCGACGACGCAGAGGCTCCCGCAGCCGACCCGCCTCGCTCATCTGGTTCAGCTCGGCCGCGACGAGCCCCAGCAGCAGCAGATCGACGACCAGCCCGGTGGTGGCGCTCCACTGCTCGACCCGGAACAGGAACACCTGGGTGACCAGGAGGTTGACGAGCACCGCGCGCCGGAACCAGCGGTAGCCGCGGGCTCGGTCGCCTCGTACCCACCACAGCCCCAGCGCCGCGAACCCCGTGCCGATCGCTGCGCTCACGAGGAGCCCCGCGATGATCCACGCAGGCACCTGCGCACCCTGGACCCACGCCAGCACCCCACGGCCCACGGTCCCGACCGTCGAGAGCAGCAGCACGCCGACCGTCAGCCACGGTGCCCAGCTGGTCGAGACCACGCGGCGCATCAGGCCGACCACCGCACGCCCGACCGCCTCGATGGGGTTCGGCAGCTCGGAGGAGTCCGTCTCCGCCACGTCGAGCAGGGCCCGGACCTCTGCCTCGCCCGGGACGGGCCCGGCGCGGTCGACCAGTGCGTGAGCCTCGGCCCTGGTCCGGGTGGTGAACCCCCCGGCGAGCCCGGCCACCGCGTGGTCGGCCGCTCCGGCCAGGTACTCGACCGGGTGGTGCGGGGTCCGCCCGTGCAGGGCCTCACCGAGCAGGACGAGCGCGACCGTGACCACGTAGATCAAGGCAGCGGTGGGCTCGTAGAAGTAGTCGTTGTCGGAGGTGACGAACTTGCCGACCTCGTCGACGAAGAGCCCGAAGCCGACGCCGCCGAGGAGCGCCCCTGCCGGGCGTACCACGGGACCCGCGAAGGACAGCAGCAGGACGAAGGCCAGGGCCATCAGCAGCCCGCCCCACAGCACGTGGGCGACGTGCAGCCCACCACCGCCGATCTGCGGGTAGTCCATGACCGCGAGGTAGCCGCGGGTCAGCAGCACGGTCGCGACCGACGCGACCACGAACCCCGCGAGGTGCGAGGTCGCGGCCGGGTCTCGCGGCAGGCCCCACCGCAGCAACGGGTTGCGCGGCCGGTCCTCCGGTGCGCGTCGCCCCGCCGCCGCGCCGTCCTGGGTCACCGGTGGCGCTTCTCCCGGACGCGGACCGAGATCGAGATCGGCGAGCCCTCGAAGCCGAAGGTCTCGCGCAGACGACGCTCGATGAACCGCCGGTAGCCCGCCTCGAGGAACCCCGTGGCGAAGATGACGAACCGCGGGGGCCGCGTGTCAGCCTGGGTCGCGAAGAGGATGCGGGGCTGCTTGCCACCGCGCAGCGGGTGCGGGTGGGCCGCGACGAGCTCACCGAGGAAGGCGTTGAGCCGTCCCGTGGGGATCCGGGTGTCCCAGGACTCCAGGGCCGTCTCGATCGCCGGGACCATCCGGTTGGTGTGCCACCCGGTCTGCGCCGAGAGGTTGACCCGGGGGGCCCACTGCACCTGGACCAGGTCCTTCTCGATCTCCCGCTCGAGGAACGGGCGGCGGTCCTCGTCCATGAGGTCCCACTTGTTGTACGCGATGACCAGGGCACGCCCGGCCTCGACCACCTGGGAGATGACGCGGGTGTCCTGCTCGGTCATCGTGACGCTCGCGTCGACGAGCACCACCCCGACCTCGGCCTTCTCGATGGCCGCCTGGGTGCGCAGCGAGGCGTAGAAGTCAGCTCCGGAGGTCTGGTGCACCCGGCGTCGGATGCCCGCGGTGTCGACGAACCACCAGGTCTTGCCGCCGAGCTCGACCAGCTCGTCGACGGGGTCCCGCGTGGTCCCGGCCTCGGCGTCGACGACGACGCGGTCCTCACCGAGGATCTTGTTGAGCAGGCTCGACTTGCCCACGTTCGGGCGGCCGACCAGCGCGACCCGCCGCGGCCCGCCCTCACGGATCGCGCCGCCGGCTGCGGAGATCGCCGGCAGCTCGGTGACCGCGGCGTCCAGCAGGTCACCCGTGCCCCGACCGTGCAGGGCCGAGACCGGGCGGGGCTCGCCCAGACCGAGGCTCCACAGCGCTGCCGCGTCGGCCTCGGCCCGCGGACCGTCGACCTTGTTGGCGGCGAGCACCACGGGCTTCTTGGCCTTGCGCAGCAGGCGCACCACCTGCTCGTCGGTCGAGGTCGCCCCGACGGTCGCGTCCACCACGAAGAGCACGACGTCGGCGAGCTCGATGGCGATCTCGGCCTGCTCGGCCACCCGGGCGTGGATGCCGGCGACGTCGACCTCCCAGCCGCCGGTGTCCACGAGGGTGAACCGGCGTCCGGCCCACTCGGCCTCATAGCTCACCCGGTCTCGCGTGACCCCGGGCTTGTCCTCGACCACGGCCTCGCGGCGCCCGAGGATGCGGTTGACGAGGGTCGACTTGCCGACGTTGGGGCGACCGACGACGGCGAGGACCGGGAGGGGGCCGGTCGGCCCTGCATCGCCGGCGGTTCCCTCGCCGCCGTCGAGCAGCGCGAGGTCCTCCTCCTGCAGCTCGTACTCGGCAAGGCCCGCCCGCAGGGACTGCTCGCGGGCCGCGTCGTCGGCGGCCTCCTGGACGACGTCGTGCTCGGTGGGGGTCTGCCCTGCCGGGTCCTGCCCGGTGGGGTTCTGCTCGCTCATGGGCCCATCCTCCCCTGCCGAGGGGTCCCGCGACGAACTGTCGCCTGCACGGTGGACCGACGACCGTCCCGCGGAGGCTCAGATCTCCGCGGCGGGACCATCCGTGGGGAGGGGGACTCCCGCGCGTTCGCTCGCCGCTCTCACGTGGGTCCGCAGGGCTGCACCGACCCGCTCGTGTGCCCGAGCCACCGCCTGCCGCCCCGCGAGGGGCTCGCCGTCCGTCAAGGACACCGGCTCGCCGAACTCCACCACGAGCCGACGTCGCAGCCCCGGGAGGTGACCGACGGACTCGCCGGTGCGACGGGTCCCGAGCACCGCCACCGGGACCACCGGCGCCCCCGAGGCCACCGCGAGCCACGCGACCCCGGCGCGGGCGCTGCTCGCATCCCCGCGGCCCCGGACCCCCTCGGGGAAGATCCCCACCGCTCCCCCACGTCGCAGCACCGCGAGGGCCGCCGTGAGGGCAGGACGGCCGTTGCGCCGGTCGACCGGGATCTGGCCCGCAGCCCGCAGCACCGCTCCGACCGGTCCCCGGAACATCTCGACCTTGACCAGCACATGGGTCCCGCGTGGCGCGCAGCCGTGGACGAGCGGGCCGTCGACGACACCGATGTGGTTGGCCGCCAGGATCACCGGCCCCTGACGCGGCACGCGCTCCGCACCCACGACGGTGGTGCTCCACACGACCCGGGCCAGGAACCGGCCGACCCACCTCGACCAGCGTGGGCCGCCAGGCCCGGGATCCCCGTCCGAGGGTGAGGTCCCCGGGCTCACGCGGTCCTGCCGCTCACCCGGCCCACGACGCCCAGGGTCGCCTCGACGGTCTGCTCGAGGTCCAGCTCGGAGGAGTCCACCGTGACGACGCCGTCTGCCGCGGTCATGAAGTCGACGACCGTCGAGTCGTCCCGGTCCCGGCGCACGACCTGGTCGCGGGTCGCCGCGATGCTCTCTGCCCCGGCGTCCCCGTGCAGCTCGCGGGACCTGCGGGCGAGCCGGGCCTCCTCGCTCGCGGTGAGGAGGATCCGCACGTCGGCGTCCGGGGCGATCACCGTCGTGATGTCACGCCCCTCGACGACGACCCCTCTGCCCCGGCTGAAGCCCTCGGTCCCGCGCTCGACCTCGATGACCCGACGCTGCCGCTGCCCGAGGTCGGCACGCACCTCGAGGTTGGTCGCGACCTTGCTGACCACGGCCGAGATCCCCCCGGCGCGGATCGCCGTGGCGATGTCCGTGCCGCCGATGGCGAAGGTCGGGAACCGCGGGTCCAGACCCAGGTCGAGCACCATGGCTCGGACCTGGGCGGTGACCGCCTCGGCGTCCTCGAGGTCGACCCCCTGGTCGAGGCACCACCACGCGGCCGCCCGGTACATCGCGCCGGTGTCGAGGTAGGCGAGGCCCAGCCGAGCAGCGACCTGCCGGCACACGCTCGACTTGCCCGACCCGGAAGGTCCGTCCACCGCGACCACGAGGGGTCCCGAGGTGCCGTCGTCCATCACTGCTCCTGTCATCGTGCGTCAGCACCGGGGGGCGGTGCGTGGGGGTGGGCGCGGGGCCCCGGTGCGGCCTCAGCCCGCGACCCGCCAGCCCCGGGTGGTCAGCTCCTCCTCGAGCCGGGAGCGCAGGCCCCGCAGCACCGAGATCGAGGCCAGTCCGACGGCCTGGGCCGGGGCGTGCTCGAGCTGGAGCTCCTCGAGGTTGATGCCCGCGGCCCCGACCTCGGCCAGCAGCCGTGCCAGGGAGCCCGGCTCGTCCGGCACGAGCACGGTCACGACGTCGTAGGCCCGGCGGGTCCCGCCGTGCTTGCCAGGGATCCGGCTGACCCCGGTGTTCCCCGCGGCGATCGCGGCCGCGACGGTGCCGAGGGCACCCGTGGCGACCTCCTCGGCAGCGGTCGCGACCGAGGCGTGGTCGAGGGCCTCGATGAGGACGTCCAGGTCACCGCGCAGGCTGCGGAGCAGCGGGACCACGGCCTCGGCGTTGGCCCCGAGGATCGACGTCCACAGCCCCGGGTCGCTCGCCGCGATCCGGGTGACGTCCCGCAGGCCCTGCCCGGCGAGCTCGAGGGCCGCTGGCTCCCCGTCGACCAGCCGGGCAGCCACCAGCGAGGCCGCGATCTGCGGCACGTGCGAGACGAGGGCCACGGCGTCGTCGTGGGTCGCGGCGTCGAGCATGACCGGCGTGGCACCGAGATCCGTCGCGAGGGTGCGGACAGCGAGGACCGCCGACCCGGCCGAGGCCTCCGAGCCCACCACCACCCAGGGGCGACCGGCGAAGAGGTCCGCGCGGGCCGCCGTCGGGCCGCTGCGCTCCGAACCGGCCATCGGGTGCGACCCGACGTAGCGGTCGAGGTCCGCTCCGGCAGCCCGGAGCGGGCCCTCGACAGCGGTCTTGACGCTCGCCACGTCGGTGACCACGGCGTGCGGGTGCGCCTCGAGCTCGGCCAGCACGACGTCAGGCGTCACGTCAGGCGGGGCGGCGACCACGACGAGCTCGACCGGGGGGTCCTCGGGGGTGGGCAGCCGGCCTGCGCCGACGTCGCGGGCGAGCAGCAGGGTGGTCCGCGAGGGGTCGTGCAGCACGACGTCGACCCCCAGGGCCCGCAGGCCCAGGCCGATGCTCGCGCCGAGCAGGCCCGTGCCGACCACCCGCACCGGCCCGCGCGTCGCGGCCGCCGGCCGGGGTGGGCTCGTGCTCATCGGGTCTGCCTCACTGGGTCTGCCTCACTGGGCCAGGTCCTTGCGCAGCACCGTGGCGCCGTGCAGGTACACGTGCTGGATCTCCGAGCGCGGGCGCTCGAGGTTCACGTGGGCCATGAGCCGCACGACGCGCGGCAGGGCGCCGGGGACGTCGATCTCGACGGCGCACATGAGCGGCACGTCCCCCATGCCCATCTCGCGGGCCGCCGCCGCGGGGAAGTCCGCGGTGAGGTCCGGGGTGCACGTGAAGATGATCGAGACCAGGTCCTCGGTCGCCAGCCGGTTCGCGGTGATGACCTCACGCACCAGCTCCGCGGTCCGCTCGAACAGGTGCTCGCGGTCCCCGCTCTCGAGCTGGGTCGCCCCGCGGATCGCTCGGACCGTCATGCTGCACCCCTCCGTCGACTGCTGACCGCCCGCGAGCGTACCCGTCCGCCCCGGGCAGCCGCAGGCAGGGTCACAGGTCGACCGAGGACATCAGCGAGCCGAGCTCCTCCCGGCCCAGCACGCGGGTGCGGCCCGGCGGCAGGTTGCCCAGCCGGATGGGCCCGACCCGCGTCCGCAGCAGACGCGTGACCGGGTGGCCGACCTCCTCGAACAGACGCCGGACGACGTGGTTGCGCCCCTCGTGCAGGACGACCTCGACCATGCTCGTCTGCGGGGTGGTGTCGACCAGGCGGTAGTCGTCGACCTTGACCACGCCGTCCTCGAGCTCGACCCCGGACCGCAGCTGCTGCGCGAGCAGCCCCTTGACGCGGCCCTCGACCGTGGCCAGGTACGTCTTGGGCACCCCGTGCGACGGGTGGGCCAGGCGGTTGGCCAGCTCGCCGTCGTTGGTCATGAGGAGCAGGCCCTCGGTCTCGGCGTCGAGGCGTCCCACGTGGAAGAGCCGCTCAGGACGGTCCGCCACGAACTGCTCGAGGGTCGGCCGGCCCATCGGGTCGTGCATGGTCGAGACCACACCCGCGGGCTTGTTGAGGGCGATGGTGACCATCGAGCTGTCGAGCTGCAGGCGCATCCCGTCGACGTGCACCACGGCGGTGCGCGGGTCCACCCGGATGCCCAGCTCGCGCACGGGGACCCCGTCGACGGTCACCCGGCCCTTGGCGATGATCTCCTCGCAGGCCCGGCGCGACCCGAGGCCCGCCCCCGCAAGGACCTTCTGCAGCCGGACGCCCTCGGGGTCGTGCACGTCGCGGGCCGGCGGCTGGTGCGCGGGCTTGCGGCGCCCTCCCCGGCTCACGGGGTGGCCTCCGGCTCGCCGTCGACGCCCGACATCGTGTCGATCTCCGGCAGGTAGGGGGCCAGGGGTGGCAGCTCGTCCAGACTTGTCATGCCCATCCGTTCCAGGAAGTACGGGGAGGTGCCGTAGAGGACGGCACCACTTGGCTCGGTACCCAGCTCGACCACGAGGCCGCGGGCCGCGAGGGTCCGCACCACCGAGTCGACGTTGACGCCGCGCACGGCGGACACCTGCCCGCGGGTCACGGGTTGGCGGTAGGCGATGACCGCGAGGGTCTCGAGGGCCGCCTGCGTCAACCGTGCCGTCTGGCCGTCGAGCACGAAGCGCCCGACGACGTCGGCGTAGGCCGGCGCGGAGTAGAAGCGCCAGCCCGCGCCCGCGTGCCGCAGCTCGAAGCCGCGACCGTGCTCACGGTACTCCGTCGCGAGGTCGGCGAGGTGGTCCTCGACCTGCGCGGTCGGCAGGCCCAGCACGGTCGCGAGGCGCAGGGCGGGCAGCGGCTCGTCGGCGACCATGAGCACCGCTTCCAGCGCGCCGCGCGCCCCGCCGGGCAGGTCGGTCACGTCGAAGGCGAGCTCGTCGGGGGCCGGGCCTGGCCGCGGGTCGGGGCTCGCCGCGGTGCTCGCGGTGCTCATGCGCGTCCCTCCTCAGGGGTCTCGGTGCTCGCCGGACCGGCCACGACGGCGCCCGCCTCCTCGGCAGGGAGGTCGCCGTAGTCGTCGACCACGTCGATCTCGTCGTCCTGCCCGCCCGTCCACCGCACGGTCAGGTCGCCGAGGGGGCTGACCTGGTCGAAGCCGACCGCCCCCTCACGGTAGAGCTCGAGCAGGGCCAGGAACCGCACCACGACGACGAGGCTCGACTCCGCGTCCTGGACCAGCGTGCGGAAGGACCCCGAGCCCGACCTGCGCAGCCGGTCGACGAGGACGGCTGCCTGCTCGCGCACGCTCACCGCCGGGGCGTGCAGGTGACCGGTGTCGACCGTGGGGGCGGTCCGCGGCCGCAGGGCGTGGGCGGCGAGCACCGCGAGCTCGGTCGGTCCGATCTCCATGACCAGCTCGGGCAGCAGCGCCGCGAGGTCAGGCTCGAGCCCGACCTCGCGGGGCACGCTCCGAGACTGGGCCAGGAGGCGTTCCCCCAGCCCCAGGGCGACGTCCTTGTAGGCCCGGTACTGCAGCAGCCGGGCGAAGAGGAGGTCGCGGGCCTCGAGCATCTCGAGGTCCTCGGCGTCCTCGACCGCCCCCGCGGGCAGCAGGCGCGCGGCCTTGAGGTCGAGCAGGGTCGCCGCGACCACGAGGAACTCGCTGATCCGGTTGAGCTCCCACGGCTCGTCACCGGCCTCGGCGGCCCGGACCGCTGCGATGAACTCGTCGGTGACCTGGGCCAGGGCGACCTCGGTGATGTCGAGCTTGTGCTTCGAGATCAGCCCCAGGAGCAGATCGAACGGCCCGGTGAAGTTCTCCAGGTGCACCTCGAAGGGGCTGCTGACGCTGCGGGCCTGCTCGACCTCGTCCGGTGCGGCGGTCGCGCCCTCAGGCCGCGTCGCCACGGGCCACCAGCTCCCGGGCGAGCTGCAGGTACGCCGTCGCCCCCGGGTGCGACGGGGCGTAGGTGGTGATCGGCTCGGCCGCGACCGACGAGTCGGGGAACTTGACCGTGCGGCCGATGACGGTGTGGAGCAGCTGGTCCCCGAAGGCCTCGTGCACCCGCGCCAGCACCTCCCGGGAGTGCAGGGTGCGCGGGTCGTGCATCGTGGCCAGGATCCCGTCGACCTCGAGCCGCGGGTTGAGGCGGTCTCGCACCTTCTCGATCGTCTCGACGAGCAGGGCCACCCCGCGCAGGGCGAAGAACTCGCACTCGAGGGGGATCAGCACCCCGTGGGCCGCGGTCAGGGCGTTGACCGTCAGCAGCCCGAGCGAGGGCTGGCAGTCGACCAGGACGACGTCGTAGTCGTCCTCGACCCCGCGCAGCACCCGCGCGAGGATCGACTCGCGGGCGACCTCCCCCACCAGCTGCACCTCGGCCGCGGAGAGGTCGATGTTGGCGGGGAGCAGGTCCAGGCCCGGCACGGCCGTCTCCTGGATGACCTCACCGACGTCGACCCCGCGCTCCATGAGGAGGTTGTAGACGGTGCGGTCGAGCTCGTGCGGGCTGATGCCCAGGCCCACGGACGCCGCCCCCTGCGGGTCGAAGTCCACGATCAGGACACGGCGCCCGTAGGCGGCCAGCGCAGCACCCAGGTTGATGGTGGTCGTCGTCTTGCCGACCCCACCCTTCTGGTTGCACAGGGCGATGATCCGGGCCGGGCCGTGCGAGGCGAGCGGGACGGGGTCGCCGAACTCGGGCAGGGGTCGTCCGACGGGGTCCGTGGGGTGCGTGGTGGGTCCGTCCGGGTCCTGGCGAGTCACGCGGCGAGGCTACCGCAGGGAACAGCCACGGGCCGTGCCCGCGCTCCGTGAGGGCTGGTCCGCTGATCGAGCCCCTCCCCGTCCCCCCCGTGGACCGCCGTCCTCAGGCGCGGGCCCGGGGGTGCGCGGCGGCGTAGACCTCGCGCAGGGTGTCAGGGGTCACGTGCGTGTAGATCTGCGTGGTCGTCACCGAGGCGTGCCCGAGCAGCTCCTGCACCACCCGCACGTCGGCGCCGCCCGCCAGCAGGTGGGTCGCGAAGGAGTGCCGCAGGGTGTGCGGGGACACGTCGTCGGCCCGCGGGATGCCCGCGCGCTGGGCTGCCTGGCGGAGCACCGCCCATGCCGTCTGCCGGCTCAGCCGGGCACCTCGGGTGTTGAGGAAGAGGGCCGGGCCGCCGCGCCCCGCGCCCGCGAGGGCCGGGCGACCGCGGACGAGGTACGCCTCGACAGCCTCGCAGGCGTAGGAGCCGACGGGCACGACCCGCTCCTTGCTGCCCTTGCCGACCAGGCGGACCGCCCCGGGGTCGAGCTCGAGGTCGTCGACGTCGAGCCCCACCACCTCGCTGATGCGGCCACCCGTCGAGTAGAGGAGCTCGAGCAGAGCCGCGTCCCGCAGGGGGACGGGTCCCTCCCCCTGCGCCGCGGCCTGCAGGACCCGCTCGACGTCGTCGGTCGAGATGGCCTTGGGCAGGCGCCGGGGCTGCGCGGGGGGCCGGACGACGAGGGAGGGGTCGTGGTCGGCCAGCCCCTCGAGGGCGCAGAACCGGTGCCAGCCGTGGACAGCGGCGAGCATGCGCGCCGTCGAGGAGGCAGCCAGCGGTGCACCGCCGTCCGTCCCGGTGCGCACGGTCGTGACGAAGGCCCGGACGTCGGACTCCTCGACCTCGTCAGCCGCGGTCCTCCCGCGCGCGACGAGGTAGGACCGGTAGCGCTGCAGGTCCCGCCGGTAGGCCGTCAGGGTGTTCCCGGAGAGGCCGCGCTCGACGGCGAGGTGGTCGAGATAGCCGGCGATGGCCTGGTCGAGCTCAGCCACCACTGCTGACTCGTCCGGGAGAGCCATGGTCAGAGCGGCAGGAACGGGTCGATGCCCACCGCGAGGAACAGCAGGGTCAGGTAGGTGATCGATGCGTGGAAGAGGCGCATCTCGCCCAGCCGGACCCCGGGCCGCGGGCGGTGGGCCCGTCGCAGCAACGCGATCGTGGCCCCCAGGAACCATGCCCCGAGGACGACGGCGACCGCGGTGTACACCCACGTCATCGAGGCCAGGGGAACGAGTACCAGCGAGCAGGCGACCATGGCCAGCGTGTGCCCGAGCATCTCGCGCGACACCCGCGCGTCGCTCGCGACGACGGGCAGCATCGGCACCCCGGCGGCGGCGTAGTCGCGCCGGAACTTCATCGACAGCGGCCAGTAGTGCGGCGGCGTCCAGAAGAAGATGACGCCGAAGAGTGCGACCGGGGCCCAGGCCAGCCCCTCGGTCACCGCCGACCATCCGATGAGGACGGGCATGCAGCCGGCGACACCTCCCCACACGATGTTCTGCGGGGTCCGTCGCTTGAGCAGCATGGTGTAGCCCACGACGTACAGGACGATCGCGAGCAGGGCGAGACCTGCGGCCACGAGGTTGACCAGTGCCGCGAACCAGACCAACGAGAACGCCCCCAGGCCGTACCCGAACACCAGGGCCGCCCGCGGGGTCACCTCCCCGGTGACCAGGGGCCGGCGCTTGGTCCGGTTCATGACCTCGTCGATGTCCCGGTCCAGGTAGCAGTTCAGGACGTTCGCCGCCCCCGCCGCCGCGGCGCCGCCCACGAGGGTCGCCAGGACGAGCCCGACCGACGGGAACCCGCGCTCGGCGAGCAGCATCGTGGGAAGCGTCGTGACGAGCAGGAGCTCGATGATCCGGGGCTTGGTCAGTGCGACGTAGGCGGCGACCCGCGACCTCACGTGGGCCAGCCCGGTCGGGACCGCGACGGCCGAGGGCTCGACCGACCGCGGAGTTCCCCCGACCTCGGCAACGACCCGCGAGGAGGTCGGTCCGTCGGTCGAGGCATGACTGGCTGTGCGCACGGCGAGGCGGCTCCGTTCTGTGGTGGCTCCGACCATGGTACGGCCCCCGTCGCCCGGACCTGGCGTCCACCTGTCGGCTCACCGCTCCTCGGGTGCCGGACGCAGGTAGGCTCCTCGTTGGCGTGGCCGCCGGTGGAAACCGGTGTCCGGCTCCGGCCAGTCCCGCCGCGGTGACGGCCGGCACGCACCAGGCGACGGCCCGGGCGACCTCCCGGGCAGGAATGAGGTCCACTTGAACGCGTCCGCCCCCACCCCCGACCTCGAGTGGTCGGATCTCGACGCACGCGCGGTCGACACGCTCCGCGTCCTCGCGGCCGACGCGGTCCAGAAGGTCGGCAACGGTCACCCAGGGACCGCGATGAGCCTGGCCCCCGCGGCCTACCTGCTCTTCCAGCGCTTCCTCCAGCACGACCCGCGTGACTCGCACTGGACGGGGCGCGACCGGTTCGTCCTGTCGGCCGGTCACTCCTCGCTGACCCTGTACCTCCAGCTCTTCCTGTCCGGCTACGACGTGTCCCTCGAGGACATCGCGAGCCTGCGCACCTGGGGGTCGAAGACCCCGGGCCACCCCGAGTACCAGCACACCGACGGTGTCGAGATCACGACCGGTCCCCTCGGCCAGGGGCTGGCCTCCGCCGTGGGCATGGCGATGGCTGCGCGGCGCGAGCGGGGTCTGCTCGACCCCGACGCCCCCGAGGGCCAGAGCCCCTTCGACCACACGGTGTGGGTCATCGCGAGCGACGGCGACCTGATGGAGGGCGTGACCTCGGAGGCCTCCTCCCTCGCCGGCCACCAGGAGCTCGGCAACCTCGTCGTGATCTACGACGACAACAAGATCTCGATCGAGGACGACACCGACGTGTCGTTCAGCGAGGACGTCCTGGCCCGTTACGCGTCCTACGGTTGGCACACCCAGCGGGTCGACTGGACCGAGGGCAAGGACGGCTACGTGGAGGACGTGCAGGCCCTCGCCGGTGCGCTCGCTGCGGCCAAGGCCGAGACCGGCAAGCCCTCGATCATCTCGCTGCGCACCATCATCGGCTGGCCCGCGCCCACCAAGAAGAACACCGGGGCGATCCACGGCTCGGCCCTCGGCGGCGACGAGCTCTCCGCCGTCAAGGAGCTCCTCGGCTTCGACCCCGAGCAGAGCTTCGTGGTCGCCGACGAGGTGCTGGCCCACGCGCGCAAGATCGTCGACCGCGGCGCCGAGGCCCACGCAGCCTGGGACGAGACCTTCTCCCGGTGGCGTGCGGCGAACCCCGAGCGTGCCGAGCTCTTCGACCGCATGGCCGAGCGCAGCCTGCCCGAGGGCTGGACGGACGCCCTCCCCGAGTTCCCCGCGGGCAAGGCCGTCGCGACCCGTGCGGCCTCGGGCAAGGTCCTCACGGCCCTGGCTCCGGTCCTGCCCGAGCTCTGGGGCGGGTCGGCCGACCTCGCGGGGTCCAACAACACCACGATGGACGGCGAGCCGTCGTTCCTCCCGGCCCACCGCAGCACCGACAAGTTCGCCGGCAACCCCTACGGCCGCACCCTGCACTTCGGGATCCGCGAGCACGCCATGGGGTCGATCATGAACGGGATGGCGCTGCACGGCGGCACCCGTCCCTACGGCGGCACCTTCCTGGTGTTCAGCGACTACATGCGTCCCGCCGTCCGGCTCGCCGCCCTCATGCAGATCCCGGTGACCTTCGTCTGGACCCACGACTCGATCGGGCTGGGCGAGGACGGGCCGACCCACCAGCCGATCGAGCACCTGGCCTCGCTGCGGGCGATCCCCGGTCTCGACGTCGTCCGCCCCGCGGACGCCAACGAGGTCTCCTGGGCCTGGCGCACCGTCCTCGAGCGCACGCACCGGCCGGCCGGCGTGGTGCTGACCCGGCAGAACGTACCGACCTTCGAGCGTGGCGCGGGTGACGCGCAGGGCTCGACCCTCGCGGCGGCCTCGGGCACCGCCCGCGGCGCCTACGTCCTCGCCGAGGCCGGGAGCGGGGAGCCGCAGGTGATCATCGTGGCCACGGGGTCCGAGGTCCAGATCGCCCTCGAGGCACGCACGACCCTCGAGTCCGAAGGGATCGGGACCCGCGTCGTCTCGATGCCGTGCCGCGAGTGGTTCGACGACCAGGACGAGCACTACCGCTCTGCGGTCCTGCCGCCGGCCGTCCGGGCGCGTGTCTCGATCGAGGCAGGCGTCGCCCAGGGCTGGCGCGAGATCGTCGGCGACGCCGGTCGGATCGTCTCGATCGAGCACTTCGGCGCCTCGGCCGACTACGAGCGGCTCTACACCGAGTTCGGGCTGACCGCCGAGGCCGTGGTCTCCGCGGCCAAGGAGTCCGTCTCGGCCGCGAGCGGGCCGGCTGCCCCGGGCGGTCCCGCCAAGCCGACGTCGGGTGGCACGGCCGACGTCTGATCTGCACGCACCATCCGTCTCCCCGGGCGGCCCGCGACGGCCGCCCGGGGAGGGCGACCCTGAGGAGCCCGAGATGACTGTCAGCCCCCTGCCCACCCCGATCGCCCAGCTGCGCGACGCAGGCGTCGCGATCTGGCTCGACGACCTCTCGCGCGAGCTGCTGCGCGGCGGCGACCTCGCCCGGCTCGTCTCCGAGCGCGGCGTGGTCGGCGTGACCACGAACCCCACCATCTTCGCCTCGGCCCTCTCCCAGGGGGAGGCCTACGACGACCAGCTCCGCGACCTCGCCGCCGCCGGCACCTCGGTCGACGAAGCGGTCTTCACCATCACGACGGACGACGTCCGCGAGGCCTGCGACGCCCTGGCCGAGGTGCACCGCGCCTCGGGCGGCCAGGACGGGCGCGTCTCGATCGAGGTCGACCCTGGCCTCGCCCGGGACACGGACCGGACCGTCGAGACGGCCAAGCGGCTGTGGACCACCGTCGACCGACCGAACCTCTACATCAAGATCCCGGCCACGGTCGAGGGCATCCCCGCGATCCGGGACGTGCTCGCCGAGGGGATCAGCGTCAACGTGACCCTCATCTTCTCCCTCGAGCGCTACGCCGCGGTCCTCGACGCCCACCAGGCCGGCCTCGAGGCCGCTCAGGCCGCCGGCAAGGACCTGTCGACCATCGCGTCGGTGGCCTCGTTCTTCGTGTCTCGCGTCGACGGGGCGATCGACCCCCGGCTCGACGAGATCGGGACCCCCGAGGCGGCCGCGCTGCGCGGACGCATCGCGATCGCCAACGCCCGCCTCGCCCACGAGCTCTTCGCCCGGACGGTCGCCGAGCCCCGGTGGCAGGCGCTGGCGGCGGCCGGGGCCCAGGAGCAGCGTCCGCTGTGGGCCTCGACGGGGGTCAAGGACCCCGCGTACCCCGACACCCTGTACGTCGACGAGCTCGTGGCCGCCGGGACCGTCAACACGATGCCGGGCAAGACCCTCGAGGCCGTCGCCGACCACGGTGAGGTGCGTGGCGACACCGTGACGGGCAGCTACCAGGACGCGCACGAGCAGGTCGAGCGCCTCGGCGCCCTCGGCATCGACCTCACCGAGGTCACCACCTCCCTCGAGACCGAGGGAGTCAGCAAGTTCGAGGCGAGCTGGCAGGAGCTCCTCGACACCGTCCGCGACGGGCTCGCCGGCGCCACGCCGTCCCCGACCGACCAGGAGCCCGACCAGTGACCCAGCCGAGCACCCCCGCCGCGACCACGGGGCGGGCACGGTGAGCCCCGCCGAGCTCTCCGAGCAGCACAACCCGCTGCGCGACCCGCGCGACCGCCGCCTGCCGAGGATCGCGGGCCCCTGCGGGCTCGTCATCTTCGGCGTCACCGGTGACCTCGCCAAGCGCAAGCTCATGCCGGCGGTGTACGACCTCGCCAACCGCGGCCTCCTGCCCCCGGGGTTCGCACTCACGGGCTTCGCGCGCCGGGAGTGGGACGACCAGGACTTCACCGAGGTGGTCCGTGAGGCGGTCAAGGCCAACGCCCGCACGACCTTCCGGGACAGCACCTGGGACCAGCTCGCCGAGGGCATCCGCTTCGTCCAGGGAGAGTTCGACGACGACGACGCCTTCGATCGTCTGAGCCGCACCGTCGCCGACCTCGACGCCGAGCGTGGCACGGGCGGGAACCACGCCTTCTACCTCTCGGTCCCGCCCGGGTCCTTTCCCCTCGTGTGCCGCCAGCTGGCCCGCTCCGGCCTGTCGGACCAGCGCGAGGACGCCTGGCGCCGCGTCGTCATCGAGAAGCCCTTCGGTCACGACCTGGCCAGCGCCCGCGAGCTCAACGACGTGGTGTCGGAGGTGTTCAGCCCCGAGTCGGTCTTCCGCATCGACCACTACCTGGGCAAGGAGACGGTTCAGAACATGCTGGCGCTGCGGTTCGCCAACCAGCTGTTCGAGCCGATCTGGAACGCGAACTACGTCGACCACGTGCAGATCACCATGGCCGAGGACATCGGCATCGGCGGCCGGGCCGGGTACTACGACGGCATCGGAGCGGCGCGCGACGTCATCCAGAACCACCTCCTGCAGCTGCTGGCGCTGACCGCGATGGAAGAGCCGGTCTCCTTCGACGCCGACGACCTGCGCGCCGAGAAGGAGAAGGTCCTCTCGGCCGTCCGCCTGCCCAAGGACCTCGGTGTGCACACCGCACGCGGGCAGTACGAGGCCGGCTGGCAGGGTGGCGAGGAGGTCGTGGGGTACCTCGACGAGGCCGGGATCGCCGCGGAGTCGATCACCGAGACCTACGCCGCGATCCGCCTCGACATCGACACGCGCCGCTGGGCGGGGGTGCCGTTCTACCTGCGGGCCGGCAAGCGTCTCGGCCGTCGGGTGACCGAGATCGCCGTGGTCTTCAAGCGCGCGCCGCACCTCCCCTTCGAGTCCACGGCCACCGAGGAGCTCGGCAAGAACGCCCTCGTGATCCGCGTCCAGCCCGACGAGGGGGTGACGATCCGCTTCGGCTCCAAGGTGCCGGGAACGGCCATGGAGGTCCGGGACGTCACGATGGACTTCGGCTACGGGCACGCGTTCACGGAGACCTCGCCCGAGGCCTACGAGCGACTCATCCTCGACGTCCTGCTGGGCGACCCGCCGCTCTTCCCCCGGCACGAGGAGGTCGAGCTCTCGTGGAAGATCCTCGACCCGATCACCGCGTTCTGGGCCGAGCAGGGCCAGCCGCAGGCCTACCGGTCAGGCACCTGGGGGCCGGACTCGGCGGACGAGATGATGGCCCGCGACGGCCGGTCCTGGCGCCGACCATGACCACGCCCGTGACCGCTCCGGAGGGGACCCGATGATCACCGACCTGCCCGACACCTCGACCGCGGCCGTGGCCAAGGCCCTCGTCCGTCTTCGCGACGAGGGCGGCGCGGTCGCGCTCGGTCGCGTGCTGACCCTCGTGATCGACGCCTCGGCCTCCGATGTCGAGCGGGCGGTCGAGGCCGCCAACATCGCGAGCCGTGAGCACCCCTGCCGGGTGATCGTCCTGGCCCGCGACGAGCAGCGTGAGACCGCCCGCCTCGACGCGCAGATCCGGGTGGGTGGCGACGCCGGCGCGAGCGAGGTCGTCGTCCTGACCGCGTCCGGCGAGATGCTCGAGCACTCCGACACCCTCGTCATGCCGCTGCTGCTCCCCGACGCCCCGATCGTCGTGTGGTGGCCCCAGGAGGTGCCCTCCGCACCGGCCGAGCACCCCATCGGGTCGATGGCCCAGCGGAGGATCACCGACTCGGTGTCCTGCACGGACACCGTGGCTGCCCTGCACCGTCTGCGCGACGGGCACACCGCGGGCAACACCGACCTCGCCTGGACGCGCATCACGCCCTGGCGCGGACTGCTGGCCGCCGCCCTGGATCAGCCTCCGTACGAGGCCGTCACCTCGGTCGAGGTCCACGGGGAGGGCACGCACCCCTCGGTGACCCTGCTGGCGGCGTGGCTGGGCATGATGCTCGAGTCCCCCGTGGACCTGCACCGCGAGCAGGGCGTCCAGGGAGTGACCCGGGTGGTGCTGCACCGCACCTCCGGACCCATCGTGATCGACCGACCGGACGGCCGTGTGGCCATCCTCAACCAGCCGGGGCAGCCCGAGCGCACGGCCGCGCTGCCCCTGCGTCCGCTGACGGACTGCCTGGCTGAGGAGCTCCGCCGTCTCGACCCCGACGAGGTCTACGGCGAGGTCCTCGCCCAGGGCCTCGCCCTGCTGGAGGACGCATGAGCACACGGACCGTCGTCGTCCATCCTGACGCTGAGACCCTCGCCGAGGCCACTGCAGCGCGCCTGCTGCTGCACCTGCTCGACGCTCAGTCGACCCACCGGCCGCTGCACGTGGGGCTCACCGGGGGGACGGTCGGGATCAAGACCCTGGCGCGGATCGCCGAGGCGCCGCTGCGCCACGCCGTCGACTGGACGGGCGTTCACCTGTGGTGGGGCGACGAGCGGTTCCTCCCCGCAGGGGACCCCGACCGCAACGAGACCCAGGCCAGGGCCGCCCTGCTCGACGCGCTCCCCGTGCCCGAGGAGAACATCCACGCGATGCCTCCCTCGGACATGGCGGAGAGCCCTGAGGAAGCCGCGCGGTCCTACGCCGACGAGCTCGCGCGCCATGCCCCCGGGACGAGCGACGAGTCGGGACCTGCAGTTCCCCGGTTCGACGTCCTGCTCCTGGGCATGGGGCCTGACGGGCACGTCGCGTCCCTCTTCCCCGAGCACGACGCCCTCGAGGTCACCGCCACCACCACCGTGGGCGTGCACGGCTCCCCCAAGCCTCCCCCGGAGCGCGTCAGTCTCACCTTCCCCGCGATCGAGGCCGCCGAGGAGGTGTGGCTCGTCGTCGGCGGGGCTGACAAGGCCCCCGCAGCAGCTCGAGCCCTGGCAGGCGAGGCGGTGCGGACCACCCCCGCCGCGGGCGCCCTGGGCCGACGTCGGACCCTGTGGCTGATGGACGTCGCGGCCGCAGGCTGACCAGGAGGACCAGCATGGATCCGACGACGTGGGCAGCGGTCGACGACTACCTCGCCCCTCTGACGCAGGAGGACGAGGTGCTGCGGGCTGCCAACGCCCGGGCCCGGGAGGAAGGGCTGCCACCGATCCAGGTGTCCGCACCGCAGGGGCGGATGCTGCAGCTCATCGCACAGATCCACGGGGCGCGTCGCGCCCTGGAGATCGGCACCCTGGCTGGGTACAGCACGATCTGGCTGGCCCGCGGGCTGTCCGGGCCGCAACCCCACCTCACGACCCTCGAACGTGACCCCCACCACGCCGAGGTCGCCCGGGCCAACATCGACGCGGCCGGTCTGGGTGACGTGGTCGAGGTCCGCGTCGGCGCGGCCGTCGAGACCCTGGCCGAGCTCGAGGCGTCGGGCACCGAGCCCTTCGACCTGGTCTTCGTGGACGCGGACAAGCCGTCCAACACCCGCTACCTCGACGCCGCTCTGCGCCTGGTGAGACCCGGGGCGGTGATCGTGGTGGACAACGTGGTCCGGCAGGGTGCCCTCGCCGACGTCGGTAGCACCGACGAACGGGTGCGCGGCAGCCGCGAGGTCGTCGAGCGCGTCGCCAGCGACCCTCGGCTCAGCGCGACGGTCCTGCAGACCGTCGGCAGCAAGGGCTACGACGGCTTCATGCTGGTCCGCGTCGACGAGGACGAGGGGCCAGACGCCCTCTCCGGTCGCTGAGCCCCCCCGGCTCGAGGAGCTCTGGCGCCCTCAGGCCTAGGAGCCGCGGCGTGCGCGCAGCGCAGCGAGGGCCTCGTCGAGGATCGCCTGACCGTCCTCGTCGCTACGGCGCTCCTTCACGTAGGCGAGGTGCGTCTTGTAGGGCTCGTTGCGCGTGCGGGACGGCGGGTTCGCCTTGTCCTGGCCGGCGGGGAAGCCGCAGCGCGGGCAGTCCCAGGTCTCAGGGGCCTCGGCGTTGGCCTCCTGGGAGAAGCTCGGCTTGGTCTCGTGCCCGTTGGCGCACCAGTAGGACACCCAGAACCGCGGTGCGGAGTCCCCTCGCTCGGCCTCTCCCATGGGGCCGGCCCCGACACGGGAACCCCGGATTGCACTTCCGCTCGCCATGGTGAACCTCCGTTGTCAGGCGCTGACGCGCTGGATCAGGCCCAGCAGGACGATGACGATGGCCCAGAGCACTGCCAGGCCGATGGTGATGCGGTTGAGGTTGCGCTCGGCCACCCCCGAGCTGCTCGCGTTGCTCGTGACACCGCCACCGAACATGTCCGAGAGCCCGCCACCCTTGCCCTTGTGCAGCAGCACGAGGAGGACGACGAGGAAGCTGGTCAGGACCAGCAGGATCTGCAAGATGATGCGCAGTGCGTCCACGTGCTCGTACGTCCTTACTCGACTCGCGTGCCAGGCGCCGGCGGGCGCCCGGTCAAGGATAGGCGACAGGGGTGTGATCCGACGAACACGCCACCCTGCGGAGACCACCGAGGTGCGCCTGCGCCCTGCACGGACGCGGACGCACCTCGGTGGTCGGACGGGACCGGGGCCGCTACAGGCCCACCTGGTGGGACTGGTAGCGGGCGATCTTGGCGAACTCCTCGGGGTCGAGGCTCGCCCCGCCGACCAGCGCGCCGTCGACGTCGGGCTGGCTCATGATCGACGCGACGTTCCCGGACTTCACCGAGCCGCCGTAGAGGACACGGACGCCCTCGGCCAGCTCGGCGTCGTACAGCTCGGCGAGCTTCTGCCGGATCGCACCGCACACCTCCTGGGCGTCCTCGGGGGTCGCGACCTCACCCGTGCCGATGGCCCACACAGGCTCGTACGCGATGACGACCTGGGCGGCGTGCTCGCGGGAGAGGCCGGCGAGCCCACCCTCGAGCTGGGCGAGGGTGTACGCGACCTGCTCCCCCGCCTTGCGGATGTCGAGGCCCTCGCCCACGCAGAGGATCGGGATGAGCCCCTGACCGAAGGCCGAGGCGACCTTGGCGGCGCAGAGCGCGTCGTCCTCGCCGTGGTACTGGCGACGCTCGGAGTGACCGACCGCCACATAGGTGACGCCGAGCTTGGCGAGCATGACGGGCGAGATCTCCCCCGTGTACGCCCCCTCGGTGTGCGCGGAGACGTCCTGCGCACCGTACGAGAGCTCGAGCTTGTCGGCGTCCACGAGGGTCTGGACCGAGCGCAGGTCCGTGAACGGGACCAGCACGCTGACCTCGACCGCGGAGTAGTCGTGCTTGGCGTCCTTCAGGGTCCAGGCGAGCTTCTGGACGAGATGCGTGGCCTGGTGGTGGTCCAGGTTCATCTTCCAGTTGCCGGCCATGAGCGGTGTGCGTGCCATCAGTCCTCCAGAACTGCGATGCCGGGAAGGGTCTTGCCCTCGAGCAGCTCGAGGCTCGCGCCACCGCCGGTCGAGATGTGGCCGAAGCCGGCCTCGTCGAAGCCGAGCTTGCGGACGGCGGCGGCGGAGTCGCCACCGCCGACGATCGAGAAGCCGTCGGTGTCGACCAGGGCCTGGGCCACCGCGCGGGTGCCCTCGGCGAAGGCGGGGAACTCGAAGACCCCCATGGGGCCGTTCCACGCGATGGTCTTCGCGGAGAGGATCGCCTCGCGGAAGAGGTCCCCCGACCGCGGACCGATGTCGAGGCCGATCTTCCCCGCGGGGATGGCGTCCGCGCCGACCGTCTCGTGCGGCGCGTCGGCGGCGAAAGAGTCGGCGGCGACGATGTCGACCGGGAGGACGATCTCGACGCCCGACTCGTCAGCCTGGGCGAGGTAGCCCTTGACCGCCTCCACCTGGTCCTCCTCGAGAAGCGAGGAGCCGACCTCGTGGCCCTGGGCCTTGAGGAAGGTGAAGACCATGCCGCCCCCGATGAGCAGCTTGTCGGCCTTGGTCAGCAGGTTCGCGATGACGCCGAGCTTGTCGGAGACCTTGGAGCCGCCGAGCACGACCACGTAGGGGCGCTCGGGGTCCTCGACAGCCTTGCGCAGCGCCTGGACCTCGGCGAGCACGAGGGACCCGGCTGCGTGCGGACGTCGCTGCGCGACGTCGTAGACCGAGGCCTGCTTGCGGTGCACCACGCCGAAACCGTCCGAGACGAACGCGTCGGCCAGGGCCGCCAGCTCGTCGGCGAGCTCCCCGCGGACGGCGTCGTCCTTCGAGGTCTCGCGGGCGTCGAAGCGGATGTTCTCCAGGAGGGCGATCTGCCCGTCCTCGAGCGCTGCGACCGTCGCCTTGGCCGAGTCGCCGACCACGTCCTGCGCGAGCGGGACCGGCTGGCCCAGGAGCTCGGAGAGCCGGGCCGCCACCGGCGCGAGGGAGTACTTCTCCTCGGGTGCACCCTTGGGGCGACCGAGATGGGCGGTCACGACCACGCGGGCGCCCGCCTCGAGCAGGGCCGAGAGCGTGGGCAGCGCGGCGCGGATACGGCCGTCGTCGGTGATGGTCGTGCCGTCCAGGGGGACGTTGAAGTCGGAGCGGACGAGCACGCGCTTGCCGCGCAGGTCGCCCAGGTCGTCGATGGTCTTCATGTGCCTTCCTCAGGTCTGGTCAGGGGTCAGACGCGACGACGTCCGCGTGCTCCGCAGGCCCGGAGGCTGCGGCGCACGCGGACGTCGGTCATCGAGCCGTGCTCGTCGGACGTGCCTCGCTCAGAGACGCTCACCGATGTAGGTGGTGAGCTTGACGAGGGTGTTCGAGTAGCCCCACTCGTTGTCGTACCAGGAGACGACCTTCACCTGGTCGCCGATGACCTTGGTCAGGCCGGCGTCGAAGATGCTCGAGGCCGGGTTCCCGACGATGTCGCTCGAGACGATCGGGTCCTCGGTGTAGACGAGGATGCCCTGGAGCTCCTCGGTCTCCGCAGCGGCCTTGATCGCCGCGTTGACCTCGGCGACCGTGACCTCACGGGAGGCCGTGAAGGTCAGGTCCGTCGCCGAACCGGTCGGGGTCGGGACGCGCATGGCGTAGCCGTCGAGCTTGCCCTTGAGCTGGGGAAGCACGAGGGACACGGCCTTGGCGGCACCCGTCGAGGTCGGGACCATGTTGATGGCCGCGGCGCGCGCACGACGAAGGTCCTTGTGCGGGCCGTCCTGCAGGTTCTGGTCGGCCGTGTACGCGTGGATGGTCGTCATGAGACCGCGCACGATGCCGAACTCGTCGTCCAGGACCTTGGCCATCGGGGCGAGGCAGTTGGTGGTGCACGAGGCGTTGGAGACCACGTTGTGGTTCTGCGCGTCGTACGAGGTGTGGTTCACACCGACGACGAAGTCGGCGTCGACGTTGCTGCCGGGGGCCGAGATGATGACCTTCTTGGCGCCGGCCTCGATGTGCGCCTTGGCCTTGGTGCCGTCGGTGAAGAAGCCCGTGGACTCGATGACCACGTCAGCGCCCAGCTCGCCCCAGGGGAGCTTGGCGGGGTCGCGCTCGGCGAGGGCCTTGAAGGTCGAGGACCCGACGGTGAGGGTGTCCTCGGTGTACGAGACGTCGTGCGCGAGCACTCCCATCACCGAGTCGTACTTGAGCAGGTGCGCGAGGGTCTTGGTGTCCGTCAGGTCGTTGACACCGACGATCTCGATGTCAGCGCCCGACTCGACAACAGCGCGGAAGAAGTTACGTCCGATACGACCGAAGCCGTTAATACCGACGCGGATGGTCACAATGCCTCCTCGTGGCGCGCCGGTATCGCCGACACGCTCATGTGGTCACTTGACGTTGCGTACGGCGCTGTACGCGCCTGGTCGGACCGCAACTTCTCGATCCCCAGATATGAGCCAGGTTACACGCCTGACACATGGCGCGCAGGGACGTCCGTCCCGGGCAGCGGCCTTCTCAGACGTCGAGCATGTCGGCCGACAGACCGGCCTCGGTGTCGGGGATGCCGAGCTCCTGCGCGCGCTTGTCCGCGGTGGCCAGCAGTCGACGGATCCGCCCCGCGACGGCGTCCTTGGTCAGGGGCGGCACGGCGAGCTGGCCGAGCTCCTCGAGGGAGGCCTGCTTGTGCGCGAGCCTGAGCTCCCCGGCCTCGCGGAGGTGCTCGGGCAGGTCCTCGCCCAGGATCTCGAAGGCCCGCTCGACCCGTGCACCGGCCGCCACCGCGGCCCGCGCCGACCGGCGCAGGTTGGCGTCGTCGAAGTTCGCGAGCCGGTTGGCGGTCCCGCGGACCTCGCGCCGCATCCGACGCTCCTCCCACACCATGACTGCGTCGTGCGCACCGAGCCTCGTGAGCATCGCACCGATCGCGTCGCCGTCGCGGATCACCACACGGTCCACGCCCCGGACCTCGCGGGCCTTGGCCGCGATGCCGAGCCGCCGCGCAGCGCCCACCAGCGCCAGCGCGGCCTCGGGGCCCGGGCAGGTGACCTCGAGGGCGGCCGAGCGCCCCGGTTCGGTCAGGGAGCCGTGCGCGATGAACGCCCCGCGCCAGGCGGCCTCGGCCTCACCCACGCCCGCCGAGACGACCTGGGGCGGGAGACCACGCACCGGGCGACCGCGGTTGTCGAGCAGTCCCGTCTGGCGGGCGAGGGACTCGCCGTCCTTGACCACCCGGACGACGTAGCGGGTGCCGCGGCGCAGGCCGCCCCCGCTCACGACCACGACGTCGCTCGAGTGCCCGTAGACCTCGGCGACGAAGGTGCGCAGCCGCCGGGCCGCGACCCCGGTGTCGAGCTCGGCCTCGATGACGATGCGACCCGAGATGATGTGCAGCCCACCCGCGAAGCGGAGCATCGCTGACACCTCGGCCTTGCGGCACGACGTCTTGTCCACGGAGAGCCGCGCGAGCTCGTCCTTCACCTGTGCCGTCAACGCCATGCGGTCATCCTGCCAGTCACCGGGCCGAGGTGCCGACGTCGCCGAGGAATCCCTCGAAGGCGTCGCGGTAGGCGGCAGCCAGGCGCAGGGCGTCATGGCGCGCCGTTCCGTCGCCGACGCCGACCTGCCGGAGGAGCAGGCGTGCGCCGAGGGCGGTGCAGTGGGCCTGGAGCTGCTCGATGTCCTCGATCACGGTCGGATCCGCGACGACCACGTCGAACCGCAGCTCGGGGGCGTGCGCCTGGAGGGCCGACAGGTGGTCGTTGGCCGTCATGCCGTGGGTCTCGCCCGACTCGTCGCTCAGGTTGAGGGTCAGGCACCGGCGGGCGGTCGTACGGTGCAGCGCAGCCGAGAGCTCGGGCACGAGCAGGTGCGGCATCACCGAGGTGAACCACGAGCCCGGGCCGAGCACCACCCAGTCCGCGGCGTCGACCGCGGCGACGGCCTCGGGGCAGGCCGGTGGGTCGTCCGGGATGAGACGGACCTCCCGGACCCGTCCCGGTGCCGTGGCGACCGCGCTCTGCCCCCGCACCACGTGGGGTGCCGCCTCGGGGCCGGCCGCGACATCGACGAGGTCGGCCTCGATCGCCAGCGGCACCGAGGCCATCGGCAGCACCCGCCCGCGCGCACCGAGCAGCCGGCCCACCCAGTCGAGACCGGTCACGGTGTCCCCCAGGAGCTCCCACAGCGCCACGATGAGCAGGTTGCCCACCGCGTGCTGGTCGAGGGACCCCTGCGAGTGGAACCGGTGCTGCAGCAGGTCGCGCCAGGTCCTGCCCCACTCGGTGTCGTCGCACAGGGCCGACAGCGCCATCCGCAGGTCGCCCGGGGGCAGGACGTCCATCTCGGCCCGCAGACGCCCCGAGGAGCCGCCGTCGTCGGCGACCGTGACGACGGCGGTCAGCCGGTCAGACATCAGCCGGAGGGCCGAGAGGCTCGCGAACAGGCCGTGCCCTCCCCCGAGCGCGACCACCGCGGGGCCGCGACCACCGGGGTCCAGGAGGGTCACTCGCGCCCCAGGTCGCGGTGCGAGACGACGACGCGGTGCCCCCGCTCGCGCAGCTCGGTCGCCAAGGTCTCGGACACCGCGACGGACCGGTGCTTGCCACCCGTGCACCCGACGGCGATCGTCGCGTACCGCTTGTTCTCGTTGCGGTAGCCCGCCAGCACGGGCTCGAGAGCCAGGACGTAACGCTCGATGAAGGTCATCGCGCCGTCCCGGGCCAGCACGTAGTCCCGGACCGGCTCGTCCCGGCCGGTGAGGTGCCGCAGCTCGGTGATCCAGTACGGGTTCGACAGGAATCGCATGTCCACGACGTGGTCGGCGTCGAGCGGCAGGCCGTACTTGAACCCGAAGGACAGGATGTGCAGGCGCAGGGCCTCGTCGTCCCCGCCGGTGACCGCGATGCGGACCTCCCGGGCCAGGTCGTGGACGTTGAGCTCGGTCGTGTCGATCACGACGTCCGCCCGCTCGCGGATGCCCTGGAGCAGCGCTCGCTCCTCCGTGATGCCGTCGAGGATGCCGCGGTCGCCCTGCAGGGGGTGAGGCCGTCGGACGGCCTCGAAGCGCTGCACCAGCTTGGCGTCCGAGGCGTCGAGGAACAGGACGCGGTAGGCGTACCCGGCTGCACGGATCTCGTCGATCACGTGGGCGAGGTCGGCGAAGAACTCACGCCCCCGGACGTCGACGACGGCGGCGAGGCGGTTGACCCCGCCCGGGCCGGCGCTCATCATCCGGGCCATCTGGGTGAGGAGCTGGGCGGGGAGGTTGTCGACCACGTACCAGTCCAGGTCCTCGAGCACGGTCGCCGTCTGCGACCTGCCCGCGCCGGACATGCCGGTGATGACCAGGAGCTCGGGCGGCTCGGAGGTGGGCCTGGGAGTGGTGGCCTCGAGGGCAGGGATGCCGCGCGGGACCGTCTCGGGTGGTGGCTCGTGCGTCATGCGTCCAGCATGCCAGGCCCTGCGGCGTCGTGACCGCTCGGCAGGCTCAGGTGGAGGACCGCTCCCCCGTGGGCTCGGCGCCGGGGGCCGGGGCAGCGTCCTCCGGCGGAGCAGGTCGCAGCGCTGTCAGCACGGTCTCGGCCGTCCGCCGCCCCATGCCCCGGACCGCGGCGATCTCCTCGACCTCGGCGGCGCGGATGCGCGCGACCGACCCGAAGTGCTTGAGCAGGGCTGCGCGCCGCGTCGGTCCCAGCCCCGGGACCTCGTCGAGGGCCGAGGAGGTCATGCCCTTGCTGCGCCGCGAGCGGTGGTGACGCAGGGCGAAGCGGTGCGCCTCGTCGCGCAGGCGCTGGAGCAGGTACAGGCCCTCGGAGGACCGCTGCAGGATGACCGGGTAGTCCTCTCCTGGCACCCAGACCTCCTCGAGCCGCTTGGCGAGCCCGCAGAGCGCGACGTCCTCGATCCCGAGGTCGGCCAGGGCACGGGCCGCGGCAGCGACCTGGGGGGCCCCCCCGTCGACGACGACGAGGTTGGGCGGGTAGGCGAAGCGACCCTTCTGCTCGGGGACCTCGGCCCCGACCTCCCCCGTGGTCGGGCCGCCCAGCGGCACCTCCCCCGCACCCGCGGCCCGTGCCTGGTCCTCGAGGTACCGCCGGAAGCGACGCGTGATCACCTCGTACATCGCCGCGGTATCGTCACGGGCACCATCCCCCTCGGGCCCGCGCACCACGAAGTGGCGGTACTCGGAGGTGCGGGCCAGGCCGTCCTCGAAGACCACCATCGACCCGACCTGGTGGGTCCCCTGGGTGGTCGAGATGTCGTAGCACTCGATCCGCAACGGCGCCGACGGGAGGTCGAGGGCCTCCTGGATCTCCCGGAGCGCCTGGCTCCGGGTGGTCAGGTCGCCGGCGCGCCTGGTCCGGTGCAGGGCGAGGGCCTGCTCGGCGTTGCGCCGCACGGTCGCGGCGAGGTCCTTCTTGTCCCCGCGCTGGGGCACCCGCACCTGGACCCGCGCCCCCCGCAACGAGCCCAGCCAGTCCTGGACCTGCTCGACGTCGGGGGGCAGCACCGGGACCAGCACCTCGCGCGGGACCGGACTGCCCGGGTCGAGCTCTCGCTCCGGGCGGGCCGACCCCTGCGAGCTGCGCCCCGGCGTGGCCGGCAGCCCGTCGCCGTAGACCTGCTGGAGGAGGTGCTCGATGAGCTCGGCGTCACCGATGTCCTCGACCTTCTCGACCACCCACCCGCGCTGCCCCCGGATGCGTCCGTCCCGGACGTGGAAGACCTGGACGGCGGCCTCGAGCTCGTCGCCGACCAGGGCGAAGACGTCCGCGCTCGTCCCGTCGGACAGCACGACGGCGTTCTTCTCGGTGGCCCGCTGGAGGGCCGCGACGTCGTCCCGCAGCCGTGCCGCCGCCTCGAACTCGAGGTTCTCGGCCGCCTCCGCCATGCGTCGCTCGAGCCGACGGACGAACTTGGCGGTGTCCCCCGCCATGAAGTCGCAGAAGTCCTCCGCCAGGCCCCGGTGCTCCTCGGGAGAGACCCGGCCCACGCAGGGGGCCGAGCACTTGTCGATGTACCCCAGCAGGCACGGCCGGCCGGCCTGCTCGGCCCGCTTGAACACCCCGGCCGAGCAGGTCCGCACCGGGAAGACGCGGAGCAGCAGGTCGACCGTCTCCCGGATCGCCCAGGCGTGGGCGTAGGGGCCGAAGTACCTCGTTCCCGGTCGCTTGGCCCCGCGCATCACCTGGACCCGAGGGAACTGGTCCCCCAGGGTGACCGCGAGGTAGGGGTAGGACTTGTCGTCCCGGTACTTGACGTTGAACCGGGGGTCGTACTCCTTGATCCAGGAGTACTCGAGCGCCAGGGCCTCGACCTCGGTGCCCACCACGGTCCACTCCACCGAGGCAGCGGTGGTCACCATCTGCTGGGTGCGCGGGTGCAGGGCGGTCAGGTCCTGGAAGTAGCTCGCGAGGCGAGACCGGAGGCTCTTGGCCTTCCCGACGTAGACCACGCGGCCGTGCTCGTCGCGGAAGCGGTAGACCCCCGGGGAGTCGGGCACCTGACCGGGGCGGGGACGGTAGCTCGCCGGATCGGCCATGCCGTCGAGGGTAGTTCAGCCCACCGACCTCGTGCGCCACGAGACGGGGCCATGGTGGTCCGGCCGCGGCACCGCTAGCGTTGCTGGATGGGCCTCCTGCACACGTACAACGCCACCGTCACCTGGACCGGGGCGGGTGAGGCCGGGACCCGCACCTACACCGCCTACAGCCGAGATCACGAGGTCTCCCTCGAGGGCAAGCCCGTGCTCCTGGGCTCCGCGGACCCCAGCTTTCGCGGCGACCCGGCCCGGTTCAACCCGGAGGAGCTCCTGGTCACCGCACTCTCCCAGTGCCACATGCTCTGGTTCCTGCATCTCGCCAGCCTCGACGGCGTCGTGGTGGTGGGCTACGTGGACAACGCGGTGGGCACGATGCGGGTGGAGGCGGCCGGGGCCGGGCAGTTCACCCACGTCGTCCTGCACCCCCTCGTCACCGTCGCGACCACGGACCGGGAGGACGGCCGCGAGGTGACGGAGGATGACCTGGCAGCCCTGCACGCCAAGGCCCACGAGCACTGCTTCATCGCACGGTCCGTCAGCTTCCCGGTCCGCCACGACCCAGCACCGCTGCGCGTCGCGCAGGCCTCCTCCTGACCTCCCCGGGCCGTCCCGCGGACCGACCCGCTCGTCGGCGGCCTCACGCGCTCGCGCGGGCCTCCACGAGGTCCTTGGCCGGCTCCAGGACCTCCGCCAGGAAGCGTCCTGTGTGGCTCTCCGGAGCAGCCGCGATCTCCTCGGGGGTCCCCTCGGCGACGACGAGACCACCCCCCGAGCCTCCCTCGGGGCCCATGTCGACCACCCAGTCGGCGTTCTTGATCACGTCGAGGTTGTGCTCGATGACGATGACCGAGTTGCCCTTGTCGACCAGGGACTGGAGCACCCCGAGGAGCTTGCGGATGTCCTCGAAGTGCAGGCCCGTCGTGGGCTCGTCGAGCACGTAGATGGTGCGTCCGCTCGACCGCTTCTGCAGCTCGCTGGCGAGCTTGACCCGCTGGGCCTCGCCCCCGGACAGGGTCGGCGCGGGCTGGCCCAGCCGGACGTAGCCGAGCCCGACGTCGACGAGGGTCTTGAGGTGCCGCGAGATGGCCGGGACCGCCGCGAAGAACTCGGCGGCCTCCTCGATCGGCATGTCGAGCACCTCGGCGACCGTCTTGCCCTTGAAGTGCACCTCGAGGGTCTCGCGGTTGTACCGCGCGCCGTGGCACACCTCGCAGGGCACGTAGACGTCCGGGAGGAAGTTCATCTCGATCTTGATGGTGCCGTCCCCCGAGCACGCCTCGCAGCGCCCGCCCTTGACGTTGAAGGAGAACCGCCCCGGCATGTAGCCGCGGACCTTGGCCTCGGTCGTCTCGGCGAACAGGCGACGGACGTGGTCCCACACCCCGGTGTAGGTCGCGGGGTTGGACCGCGGCGTACGGCCGATCGGGCCCTGGTCGACGTGCACGACCTTGTCGAGATGGTCGAGGCCGGTCACGCGGGTGTGCCGGCCGGGCACCTGCCGCGCACCGTTGAGCTCGTTCGCCAGCACCGTGTGCAAGATCGAGTTGACCAGGGTGGACTTCCCGGACCCGGAGACACCGGTCACCGCGACGAGGCAGCCGAGCGGGAAGCTCACGTCGATGCCGCGCAGGTTGTGCTCACGCGCCCCGACGACGGTGATCTCCCGGGAGGGGTCCGGGATGCGGCGGTCCGCCGGCATCGGGATCGAGCGACGCCCCGCGAGGTACGCGCCGGTGACCGACTCGTCCGAGGCGAGCAGGCCCTCGAGGTCACCCGAGTGGACGACGCGCCCACCGTGCTCCCCGGCGCCGGGACCGATGTCGACGATCCAGTCCGCGGTGCGGATGGTGTCCTCGTCGTGCTCGACGACGATCAGGGTGTTCCCCAGGTCGCGCAGACGGGTGAGGGTGTCGATCAGTCGCCGGTTGTCCCGCTGGTGCAGGCCGATGCTGGGTTCGTCGAGCACGTAGAGAACGCCGACGAGCCCGGACCCGATCTGGGTCGCGAGACGGATCCGCTGGGCCTCGCCGCCCGAGAGCGTGCCGGCGGGACGCTCGAGGGACAGGTAGTCCAGGCCCACGTCCAGCAGGAAGCCCAGGCGGTCCTGGATCTCCTTGAGCACCTGGGTCGCGATCGCGCGCTCGCGGGAGCCGAGCTCGAGGGCGTCGAGGAAGTCCCGTGCCTCACGCAACGGCATGCGGCAGACGTCCGCGATGGAGCGGCCGCCGACGCGGACCGCCAGCACCTCGGGCTTGAGCCGGGCCCCCTCGCAGACCGGGCACGGCACCTCCCGCATGAAGGCCTCGTACTTCTCCTTGGACCAGTCCGACTCGGTCTCGGAGTGCCGACGCTCGATGAAGGTGACGACGCCTTCGAAGCCCGTGCTGTACTGCCGTTCCCGGCCCCACCGGTTCTTGTACTTGACGTGCACCTTGTGGTCCTGGCCGTACAAGATCGCGGACCGGGCACGCTCGGGCAGCGCCCGCCAGGGGACGTCCATGCCGAAGCCGAGCTCGCCGGCCAGGGCCGTGAGCACCCGCTGGAAGTACTCCGAGGAGGTCTGCGACCACGGGGCTACCGCTCCGTCGGCCAGGGTCGCGTCCTCGTCAGGGATCACGAGGTCCGCGTCGACCTCGAGCCTGCTGCCGATACCGGTGCACTCGGGGCACGCGCCGTACGGGGCGTTGAAGGAGAAGGTGCGGGGCTCGATCTCCTCGAGGGCCAGCTGGTGGTCGTTCGGGCAGGCCCGGTGCTCGGAGAACCGGCGCTCCCGTTCAGGATCCCCCTCCTCGGCGTCGACGAGCTCGACCACGACGAGGCCACCCGCGAGAGAGAGGGCCGTCTCGACCGAGTCGGTCAGTCGGCGCTGGACGCCGTCCCGGGCCACCAGACGGTCGATCACGACCTCGATCGTGTGCTTGAGCTTCTTCTCGAGGGTGGGCGGCTCGGTCAGCTGCACCACCTCGCCGTCGACCCGTGCGCGGGCGAAGCCCTTGGACTGCAGCTCGGTGAAGAGGTCGGCGTACTCACCCTTGCGGCCGCGGACCACCGGCGCGAGCACCTGGTACCGGGTGCCCTCGGGGAGCTCGAGGAGCCGGTCCACGATCTGCTGGGGCGTCTGACGGCTCACCTGCTCGCCGCAGACCGGGCAGTGCTGGGTGCCCGCTCGGGCGAAGAGCAGTCGCAGGTAGTCGTAGACCTCGGTGATCGTCCCGACGGTCGACCGCGGGTTGCGGTTGGTGGACTTCTGGTCGATCGACACGGCGGGCGAGAGCCCTTCGATGAAGTCGACGTCAGGCTTGTCCATCTGGCCCAGGAACTGGCGGGCGTAGGCCGAGAGCGACTCGACGTAGCGTCGCTGCCCCTCGGCGAAGATCGTGTCGAAGGCCAGGGACGACTTGCCCGAGCCCGAGAGGCCCGTGAAGACGATGAGGCTGTCCCGAGGGAGGTCGATGTCGACGTTGCGGAGGTTGTGCTCGCGGGCGCCCTGGACGCGGAGACGGTCGTTCACCGCACCATGGTAGGTCGCCGTGACGGATCCGTACAGTTGTTCGAAGATCGGCCGGTCGGCGCCCGCGCGCGCCTGGGTGGCCGTCGCGCCACACTGGCGCGATGGACCAGACGCCGAGCACGCCTGGGGCGAGCACCGAGCAGCAGCCCTACGACGGCCGCACCCTGACCGGCGGCCCCACCCAGACCCGCGAGCTGGACGAGGTCGTCATCCGGAAGCTCTCGGTCGGGCCGATGGACAACAACGCGTACCTCATCACCTGCCGAGCCAGTGGCTCCCAGGTCCTCGTCGACGCGGCGGCCGACCCCGACCGCCTCCTCCAGCTGGTCCGCGAGGGCTCGGGGTCGGCCCGGCTCACCACGGTGGTGACCACGCACCGCCACCCGGACCACACCGGTGCCCTGGCCTCGATCCTGGCCGTCACCGGAGCCGAGGCCGTCGCCGGCGAGGAGGATGCCGCCGTCCTGCCCGTCACGGGGGTGCGTCCCCTCCGGCACGGCGAGGTGCTGCCCGTGGGGCACCTGACCCTCGAGGTGATCGGGTTGCGCGGCCACACCCCGGGCTCGATCGCCCTGGCCTACCGCGAGCCGGCGCGCACGAGGCGAGCCGGGACCGTCGCAGGACGGGTGCACCTGCTGACGGGCGACAGCCTGTTCCCCGGGGGGCCGGGCAAGACCGAGGACCCGGAGGCCTTCGACAGCCTCATGACCGACCTCGTCGAGCGCGTCTTCGACCGGTTCGACGACCGGACCTGGGTGTATCCGGGCCACGGCGCAGACACCACGCTCGGCGCCGAGCGCCCGCACCTCGACGCCTGGCGATCTCGCGGCTGGTGAGGCTCAGGGAGCCTTGCCCGGCCCCTTCTCCTGGCCCGGCGGCACCTTCTGCTGGCCCGGCGCGCCGTCGCGGCCGTTCGAGCCGGCACCGCCGCCGTTGCCCTGCGCCGGAGCAGGGGCGTCCTCCCGCGTCACCTCGTCCACAGCGCTCGCCGGGTCCGTCGCCGGGGCCGTGGCTGGCGCCTGGGCCGGCTCGTCCCCTGCCGGTCCTGACTCCTCCGTCGGGGCGGGCACGCCCGTCGGCCTCTCCCCGTCCGTCGCCACCTCGTCCGTCTCGCGCTCCTCCCCACCGCGACCTGCGACCACGGCGAGCTCCTCCTCGGCGGCGACCAGCGCGGCGTCGATCTGGCGGTAGCGCGCGACGGAGACCTCGCCCGCCTCCGCGGCGGCGTCCAGAGCGGCCCGGACCTCGGTCGCCGCCACCTCGGCCGCGTCGTAGCGCTCCTCCGCCGCGGCCCGGTGCAGGTCGAGCACAGCAGCCTGGAGGGCGCCGGCCGCGTCCTCCGACAGGTCGCTGGGCGCTGCGCAGCCGCCCAGCACCAGGGCGGCGGGGAGCAGGAGGCCGAGCAGTCGACGCCTCATGGGGACACGCTCGCAGCGAGGTCGTCGAGGGCGTCCCCGAGCGAACCCTCGACGGCGGGGTAGGTCGGCGGCTCGGGGGTCGAGGTGGTCGACCGGGAGAGCAGCATCCCGATGCCGAGGAGCACGACGATCCCCAGAGCGGCGAGCAGGGTGTGGGCGGCCGTCCACCGGGCTGGCGGATCGACCCGCTCCTCCCCCGGCTCCAGAGCGCCAGGACCTCCGGCTTCGCGCGTGCGGCGCATCTGGGCCGCCACCACGTCGCCGGTCCGCAGCGGCCGGGTCTCCGTCGCGGGTTCGGGCCGTCGGGTCGGCCCTGCCGGGCGCAGGACGGCCGGACGCGGCTCCTCGGAGGCAGCCGGGCCCTCGGTCGGGGCCGGGTGCGCCCGCGTGCTGTCGAGGTCCGCGCTCACCAGGGACAGCTCACCGGTGGACTCCCCGAGGAGCGCGGTGAGGGCGACAGCGACGGCGGACATGCTCGGGCGGTCCTCCGGGCGCCGCGCCGTCATGCTCTCGAGCAGCGACACCCACTCCGACCCCAGCTCCCCGGGGACCTGAGGGGAGGTGGTCAGGCGGGCGGCGGCGACCTCGACGACCGTCCCGGTGAACGCCCGGCGGCCCGTGAGGCACTCCAGGAGGACGAGCCCCAGGGCGTACACGTCGGCGGCCGGGCCGACCTCGGCACCGGCGGCCTGCTCGGGGGCGAGGTAGGTGGCCGTCCCGAGCGTGGTCCCGGTCATCGTGAGCCGGGCGCCGTCCGCGAACCGGGCGATCCCGAAGTCGGCGAGCTTGACGATCGGGCCCGTCGTGACAGCTGCGTCCGCAGACTCGTCCTCGGGTTCCTCCGCCTCCACCATCAGGACGTTGGCCGGCTTGATGTCGCGGTGGACCACCCCGGCGTCGTGCACCGTGGCGAGGGCCTCGGCGAGCTGACGTCCGGCCCTGGCCACATGGGTCGCAGGGAACCGCCCCGCGACCAGGCGGTCCGCGAGGGTAGGACCGCGGACGAGCTCCATGACCAGGTACGTCTGGTGCATCGGCCCGCCGGCGTAGGCCGATCCGGCGTCGTGCAGGGTGACCAGTCCGGGATGGCTCAGGCGAGCGAGCACCCGCATCTCCGCCTGGTGCCGCAGGACCTCGTCGGCGTCCGGCGTGGGCGGGAAGAGCTTGACGGCGACGTCCCGACCGAGCACCTCGTCGTGCGCGCGGTAGACCGTGGCCATGCCCCCTTGGCCGAGGATCTCCTCGACGCGGTACCTGCCGTCGAGGACGACTCCACGGGCGACATCGACCAAGCCCACCATCGCCTCCTCGTCCTCGTCGTGCGCGGCCAGGCGGGTTCCCGGAGCATCGCGGGCCGCCCCTCCGGCTCCTCAGCACGGTAGAGCGGGGCGACGGGTCGCGCACCCCGGCGGGTCCAGGTTCACCCGCCCGTCCGAGGCGGGAGAATGGCGCCATGACGACCTACTGCGTCCATTACGTCTACGACGACCGCGCTGGCCTGCGGGACGAGCTCCGACCACGCCACCGGCAGTACCTGCGCACCTTGCTCGATGCGGGCGACCTCCTCGCGAGCGGGCCGTGGGTCGGGGCCGCCGAACCGACGACCCGACGCGACGACGGTCCAGAGACGGCGCCGCCCGCAGCCGCACCCGGGGCCGAGGCCCCCGGAGCGCTCCTCGTCCTGCGCGCGGCGGATACGGCCGCGGTGGCCGCGCTCCTGGACGCCGACCCGTTCTGGGTCGAGGGCCTGGTCGCAGCACGGACCGTCCGTGCCTGGGACCCCGTGCTGGGCCCCTGGGGCTGAGCAGGCTCGGACGGAGGGCGGGGCGGCCAGGTCAACGAGACGTCTCGTCCGCCCCGTCCTCCACCGAGCCCCCCACGGGCAGCACGGGAGCCTGGCCGTCGAGCTCCTAGACAGGGGTGCCGAGACCCCGCTCCTCGGCCTGGCG
Source organism: Actinotalea soli (assembly GCF_017565425.1). Classification (GTDB taxonomy): domain Bacteria; phylum Actinomycetota; class Actinomycetes; order Actinomycetales; family Cellulomonadaceae; genus Actinotalea; species Actinotalea soli. Next base: position 154,177 of record NZ_JAGEMK010000001.1, on the reverse strand, counting down.
CTGCGCGGCCGCCACGACCCGCGCTCGACGGGTGGAGAGGAGGCTCGCCGCGGTCGCGACGGCCAGCGTGCCGAGGATCACGGTGAGCGAGAGCCAGATCGGGATCTCAGGAGCCCACGCGACGTGCTCCCCGCCGTTGATGAAGGGCACCTCGTTGGTGTGCAACGCCTCGAGCACGAGCTTGACGCCGATGAAGGCAAGGATGAACGACAACCCCTGCGAGAGGTACACGAGGCGCTCGAGCAGCCCGCCGATCAGGAAGTACAGCTGACGCAGCCCCAGCAGGGCGAAGGCGTTGGTCGTGAAGACGATGTACGGCTCTTTCGTCAGGCCGAAGATCGCCGGGATGGAGTCGAGGGCGAAGAGCACGTCGGTCGTGCCGATCGCGATCATCACGAGGAGCATCGGGGTGACGAGGCGGCGACCGTGCTGGACGACCGTCAGTCGGTCGCCGTGGTACTCGGTCGTCGTCGGGAGCACGCGGCGCGCGAGGCGCAGCATCCGGTTCTCGTGGAACTCGGCCGGGGTGTCGTCCTGGTGGTGCTCACGAGCGAGCTTGACCGCCGTGTACACGAGGAAGGCCCCGAAGACGTAGAAGACCCAGGAGAACTGCTCGATGGCCGCGGCACCGGCCCAGATGAAGAGCCCACGCAGGAACAGCGCGATCGCGACGCCGACGAGCAGGACCTTCTGCTGGTAGGGACGCGGGACGGCAAACCTCGTCATGATGATGAGGAAGATGAAGAGGTTGTCGACGGAGAGGCTCTTCTCGGTCACGTACCCGGCGAAGTACTCACCCCCGTGCGCAGGCCCCCAGACCACCAGGAGCCCCAACCCGAACAGGACGGCGAGAGCGATGTACACCGCAGACCAGGTCGCCGACTCGCGGAATGTCGGCTCGTGCGGGGTTCGCACGTGGGCGTAGAAGTCGAAGACGAGCAGGCCGAGCACGCCGACGACGGTCGCGGCCCAGATCCAGGTGGGGACGTCCACAGGTGATCCTCCGGTACGTAGCAACGGGGTACCGGAGGTCTCCTCCGCCCAGGCGTCGACGGACGCGCGAACCGATGGCACCGGGTCGACGACGGGGTCGGCCGTGATGACGACACCACCGCGACGGGAGTACTCCCCTCCAACGGCCCCCACGATAGGTCACGCCGGGACCGGGCACGGCACCCGCCCGTCAGGCCGTGTCCCCGAGCACCTCAGGCTGTCGCGGCCTGCATGTCCCTGAGCTCCTTCTTGAGCCCCGAGATCTCGTCCCGGAGCCGCGCAGCGAGCTCGAACTGGAGCTCCGCGGCGGCCCCCCGCATCTGCTCGCTGAGCTCCTGGATGAGATCGGCGAGCTCGCTCGCGGGGACCGCCGCCATGCGGGCGCGCTCCGAGGTGACGGCCTTGCCCTTGCCGCCGCCCGGCACCGGGGCCTTGCCCTTGCCCGCGTTGCGGTAGCCGCCCTCGAGGAGCTGGGCGGTGTCGATGTCCTCCCGGGCGAGCATGTCCGTGACGTCGCTGATCCGCTTGCGCAGCGGCGTCGGGTCGATCCCGTGCTCGAGGTTGTAGGCGACCTGCTTCTCGCGGCGGCGGTTGGTCTCGTCGATCGCGGTCGCCATCGCCGGGGTGATCTTGTCCGCGTACATGTGGACCTGGCCCGAGACGTTGCGTGCGGCGCGGCCGATGGTCTGGATGAGCGAGGTGCCCGACCGGAGGAACCCCTCCTTGTCGGCGTCCAGGATGCTCACCAGAGACACCTCCGGGAGGTCGAGGCCCTCGCGCAGCAGGTTGATGCCGACCAGCACGTCGTACTGCCCGAGCCTCAGCTCGCGCAGCAGCTCCACGCGTCGCAAGGTGTCGACCTCGGAGTGGAGGTAGCGGACCCGCACGTCCTTCTCGAGGAGGTAGTCGGTCAGGTCCTCCGACATCTTCTTGGTCAGGGTGGTCACCAGGACACGCTCGTCCCGGTCCACCCGCTGCCGGATCTCCTCGAGCAGGTCGTCGATCTGCCCCGTCGTCGGCTTGACGACGACCTCCGGGTCGATCAGCCCTGTCGGGCGGATGATCTGCTCGACGACGCCGTCGGACTGGGAGAGCTCGTAGGCGCCGGGGGTCGCCGAGAGGTAGACCGTCTGGCCGATCCGCTCGACGAACTCCTCCCACCGCAGCGGGCGGTTGTCCATCGCACTCGGGAGCCGGAAGCCGTGCTCGACGAGCGCCCGCTTGCGGGACATGTCCCCCTCGAACATGGCTCCGATCTGCGGGACGGTGACGTGGGACTCGTCGATGACGAGCAGGAAGTCCTCGGGGAAGTAGTCGAGCAACGTGTGCGGCGGGGTGCCCTGCTCACGCCCGTCGATGTGACGTGAGTAGTTCTCGATCCCGGAGCAGCTGCCGACCTGCCGCATCATCTCGATGTCGTAGGTGGTGCGCATGCGCAGTCGTTGAGCCTCGAGCAGCTTGTTCTGCCGTTCGAGCTCAGCGAGCCGGTCCTCGAGCTCGGCCTCGATGCTCGCGATCGCGCGCTCCATCCGCTCAGGGCCGGCGACGTAGTGCGAGGCAGGGAAGACGTAGGTCTCCTGCTGGGACCGGAGCACCTCACCGGTCAACGGGTGCAGGGCGTGGATCGCCTCGATCTCGTCCCCGAAGAACTCGATCCTGATCGCGAGCTCCTCGTAGACCGGGATGATCTCGACCGTGTCCCCCCGGACCCGGAAGGTCCCGCGGGTGAACGCCATGTCGTTGCGGGTGTACTGCATCGTGACGAACTGCCGGAGCAGCTGGTCCCGCTCGATCTGGTCGCCGACGGACAGGTGCACCATCCGGTCGACGTACTCCTGCGGGGTACCCAGGCCGTAGATGCACGAGACCGAGGCCACGACGACGACGTCCCGCCGAGTCAGCAGGTTGTTCGTCGCGGAGTGACGCAGACGCTCGACCTCCTCGTTGATCGAGGAGTCCTTCTCGATGTAGGTGTCCGACTGCGCGATGTACGCCTCGGGCTGGTAGTAGTCGTAGTAGGAGACGAAGTACTCGACCGTGTTGTGGGGCAGGAGCTCGCGGAACTCCGTCGCGAGCTGCGCTGCCAGGGTCTTGTTGGGCGCCATGATGAGCGTCGGACGCTGCAGCTTCTCGACGAGCCACGCGGTCGTGGCCGACTTGCCGGTCCCGGTGGCACCCAGCAGGACGACGTCCTTCTCCCCCGCCTGCACCCGCTGCGTGAGCTCGTGGATGGCCTGGGGCTGGTCCCCCGAGGGCGAGTAGTCCGAGACAACCTCGAACGGGGCGGCCGAACGCTGCAGGTCGGTGACAGGACGCATGGGACAACCGTACGTCCAAGCACCGACACCGGCCCGCGGGCTCAGTCCTCCCGGCCCGTGGCGAGGGCGAGGTCCTCCGCGACGGACAACGAGGTCAGCAGGACCGTCTCGACAGCCTCTGCCAGGGCGTCGACCTCTCGCCCCGGCGAGGTCGCGAGCTGCGGCGAGGCGCCGGGCGTCTGGTCCGGTTCGGGCAACGCAGGCACGTGCACGAACCCGCCCCGGGTCTCGGGACGTCCGGCCAGGAGGTGCATGAGGGTGTAGAAGGTCGCGTTGCACACGTAGGTGCCTGCCGTCATCGACACCTCGACCGGGAACCCACGCTCCCGCAGGCGGGCGAAGCACGCCTTGACCGGGAGCGAGCCCATCAGGGCGAGCGGCCCCCCGGGCTCGACGGGGAGGTCGACCGGAGAGCGACCGTCCTCGTCCGGGATCCTGGCGTCCATGAGGTTGAGGGCCACCCGCTCCAGTCCCAGGCGACTCCGTCCACCGGCCTCACCGAGGCAGAGGACCACCGCTGGGCGGTGGTCCTCGACCACGGCGGTCAGCTCGGCACGTGCCCTCGCGAAGGAGACCGGGAGGATTTCGATCCTCAGCGGCTCGGGCCCTGCCCACCGTGCGGCCAGCGCGTCAGCCACGAGGGCCGAGGTGTTCGTGGCGCGACCACCGAACGGCGCGAAGGCCGTGACGAGGATGCGGGAGGTGCTCGTCCCGGGGCCAGGTCGAGCACGCGGCTCGTGGCCGCTCATGCCTGGGGGTGGGGGGCCGTGGGCCCTGCGGGGGCGTGCTGGGTCCAGCCTCGCCAGAGCTCGTCGACCTGCGCGTGCAGGTCCGAGATGCGCCGTGACCCGTCCAGCACGACGTCAGCCGCGGCCCTGCGCTCGTCGTCGGCGGCCTGGGCGGCGATCCGGGCCCACGCGTCCTCCTCGGTCAGCCCTCGACCGTCCACGAGGCGGTCGACCCGCAGCTCGGCCGGCGCGTCGACGACGACCAGGACGTCGAAGTGCCCCGCCTGCCCGGTCTCGACGAGCAGCGGGATGTCGTGCACGACCACGTGGTGCCCCCCGGCGAGGAGCTCGGCCTCGCGCTCCCCCGCCGACCATCTCACCCGCGGATGGACCACGGCATTGAGGCGTTCACGAGCAGCGGGGTCACCGAAGACCACGGCGGCGAGGGCCGCGCGGTCGAGGGCTCCGTCGGCGTCGAGAACCTCCGGGCCGAAGGCGTGAACCACCGCACGGAGGCCCCGCGTCCCGGGCCCGAGGACCTCACGGGCCAGCAGGTCGTGGTCCACGACCGCAGCCCCGAGCTCCACGAGCCGCGCCGCGGCGGTCGACTTCCCCGACGCGATCCCTCCGGTGAGGCCCACACGCAGCACGTGGGGCTCGGGCCCGGGCCCAGTCCGAGTGCTCATGACTCGAGCCTAGTCGTGGCCGATGCCCGCCCCACCGCCCGACCCCGCGGATGTAGGCGGCCTGCCGCGGGTGCGGGACCCGTGAGACACCCGGGGACGGCTGCGGGCCGGCCACCCGAAGGTGACCGGCCCGCAGCCGGGGGTGACGACGAGCGTCAGTTCCCGGTGAGCTTCTCGCGCAGGGCCGCGAGGGCCTCGTCCGAGGCAAGGGTGCCACTCCCCTGGTCGACCGGAGCCGAGGAGTAGTTGCTCGCCGGCGCCGGCGAGCTCGAGCTGCTGCTGCTGCTCGTGGCGGTCGCGGCCGGTGCGTTGGCCGCGTCGGCGTCGGCCTGCTGAGCCTCGAGCACCTGCTTCTTGTGCGACTCCCAACGCGACTGGGCGGCGGCGTACTGCGCCTCCCAGGCCTCGCGCTGCGACTCGTAGCCCTCGAGCCACTCGTTGGTCTCGGGGTCGAAGCCCTCGGGGTACTTGTAGTTCCCCTTCTCGTCGTACTCCGCGGCCATGCCGTACAGGGCCGGGTCGAAGTCCTCGCTCGTGGGGTCGAGCCCCTCGTTGGCCTGCTTCAGCGAGAGCGAGATCCGACGACGCTCGAGGTCGATGTCGATGACCTTGACGAAGGTCTCGTCACCGACGTTGACGACCTGCTCGGGCAGCTCGACGTGGCGGACGGCCAGCTCGGAGATGTGCACGAGGCCCTCGATACCGTCCTCGACGCGCACGAAGGCGCCGAAGGGGACGAGCTTGGTGACCTTGCCGGGCACGACCTGTCCGATGGCGTGCGTCCGGGCGAACGCCTGCCACGGGTCCTCCTGCGTCGCCTTGAGCGACAGCGAGACCCGCTCGCGGTCGAAGTCGACGTCCAGGACCTCGACCGTGACCTCCTGGCCGACCTCGACGACCTCGGAGGGGTGGTCGATGTGCTTCCAGGACAGCTCCGAGACGTGCACGAGCCCGTCCACGCCGCCCAGGTCCACGAAGGCACCGAAGTTGACGATCGAGGAGACGACGCCGGGACGGACCTGGCCCTTCTGCAGGGTCTGCAGGAAGGTCGACCGCACCTCGGACTGCGTCTGCTCGAGCCAGGCACGGCGCGACAGGACCACGTTGTTGCGGTTCTTGTCGAGCTCGATGATCTTGGCCTCGATCTCCTTGCCGACGTACGGCTGGAGGTCGCGGACACGCCGCATCTCGACGAGGGAGGCGGGGAGGAACCCACGCAGGCCGATGTCGAGGATGAGCCCACCCTTGACGACCTCGATGACGGTGCCGGTGACGACGCCGTCCTCCTCCTTGATCTTCTCGATCGTGCCCCAGGCGCGCTCGTACTGCGCACGCTTCTTGGACAGGATCAGACGACCCTCCTTGTCCTCCTTCTGGAGGACCAGGGCCTCGACCTCGTCGCCGACCTTGACGACCTCGTCCGGGTCGACGTCGTGCTTGATCGAGAGCTCGCGCGAGGGGATGACACCCTCGGTCTTGTAACCGATGTCGAGCAGGACCTCGTCACGGTCGACCTTGACGATTGTTCCTTCGACGATGTCGCCGTCGTTGAAGTACTTGATGGTCGCGTCGATCGCGGCGAGGAAGTCCTCGGCCGAGCCGATGTCGTTGATCGCGACCTGCGGCGTGCTCGACTTCGTAGGGGTGGAGATGGTCATTGAGTTTCGAGCTCCGATGCGGACAGGGAGTAGTGCGGACAGGGAGTGGTGCGGGATGCAGGATCATGGGATCGAGATCCGGGCGCGCAGACGTGCCACGCCTCATCCCATCCTAGGCGCGAGAGGAAGCCACGGTCAAAGCACCCGCCGACCGTCCGCCCGCCGGGTGCTCAGGCGAGGGTCTGTGCCACGCGGAGCAGGTCCAGCGGGACGTGCTTGACCTTGCCCGCGACCTCGGCGAGCGGGACCAGCTCGACGCGCTCGCCCCGCAGAGCGGTCATGACGCCGCTCTGCCCCTCCGAGATGGCGTCCATCGCCGCGACACCGAAGCGGCTGCCGAGGATCCGGTCGGTCGGCGTCGGTGACCCGCCACGCTGCACGTGTCCCAGGATCGTGACGCGCGTGTCGAACCCGGTGCGCTGCTCGATCTCGTGGGCGAGCCGGTCCCCGATGGCCCCGGCGATGATCTCCCCGTACTTGCCCACCTGGGTGGTGTAGTCCATCGAGCCGCCCTCGCGCGGCTCGGCCCCCTCGGCCACCACGACGATCGAGAAGTTGGCGTGAGCACGATGGCGGTGCTTGAGGAACTTGACGACCTGATCGATGTCGAAGGGCTCCTCGGGGGCCAGGACGAGCTCGGCCCCGCCGGCGATCCCGGAGTTGACCGCGATCCATCCCGCGTGTCGACCCATCACCTCGACCACCATGACGCGGTTGTGGCTCTCGGCGGTGGTGTGCACGCGGTCGATGGCCTCGGTCGCGATGTTGACGGCGGTGTGGAACCCGATCGAGAGGTCGGTGCCCGCGACGTCGTTGTCGATCGTCTTCGGGATCGCGACGATCTTGACTCCTGCCTCGGCCACCTTGCTCGCAGCGTGCAGCGTGCCGTCGCCACCGATGCAGATGAGTGCCTCGATCCGCTCGGCCTCGAGGGTCGCCATGACGGCGTCCAGGCTTCCGTCCTCGGCCTTCGGGTGGAAGCGTGCCGTGCCGAGCAGGGTCCCTCCGACCGGGAGGACGTTGCGGATGTGCTGACGTCCCATGGGCAGGACGTCTCCGTCGACCACGCCCTTCCACCCGTTGCGGAACCCGATGATCGAGTGGCCGTAGCGCCCCTCGCCGTGCTTGACGACGGCGCGGATCGCCGCGTTGAGGCCGGGGCAGTCCCCGCCACCCGTCAGTAGTCCGACACGCACGCGTGACACTCCTTCATCGCTCGGGGGCCGGGTCTGACGCGTCGTCGCGCGCCCGTGATGCCCACCCTAGCCACTCGACGGGGAGCCGATCAGGCCCTGGGTCCCGACCGTCGGCAGGGAACGGGCTCTCGGAGCACTCAGCCCGCCTCGAGGCCGAGCTGGAGGTCCCTGCCCGGGATCGCATCCAGGAGCACCCGGGTGTACTCCTGCTGCGGACGGTCGAAGACGTCGTCGACCGTGCCCTGCTCGACGATCCTGCCGCGCTCCATGACGCAGACATGGTCCGCGATCTGACGCACCACGGCCAGGTCGTGGCTGATGAACAGGTAGCTCAGGCCCAGTCGGTGCTGGAGGTCCGCGAGCAGGTGCAGGATCTGGGACTGGACGATGACGTCGAGGGCCGAGACCGCCTCGTCGCACACCACGAGGTCGGGGTTCAGCGCGAGGGCCCGGGCGATCGCGACCCGCTGGCGCTGGCCTCCCGAGAGCTCGGCCGGGTAGCGGCCCAGCAGGTCGAGGGGCAGCGCGACGTCCGCCATCAGGGCGTGCACCCGGTCCCGCCGTTCAGCTGCGGTGCCGAAGCGATGCGCCCTCAACGGCTCCTCGATCGTCCGGTGGATCGTGTAGAGGGGGTCGAGCGAGGCGTAGGGGTCCTGGAAGATGGGCTGCACCTGGCGTCGGAAGCGCACCTCGGCAGCGCGGTCGGTGCCCCCCACCGCGCGGCCGTTGAACGTGATCTCGCCCGAGGTGGGTGGGATCAGGTCGAGCATCATCCGGGCCACGGTCGACTTGCCCGAACCCGACTCACCGACGATCGCGACGGTCTTGCCCCGGGGGATCTGGAAGCTGACGCCGTCGACGGCCGTGAAGCGCTGCCCCCGGGAGAACAGGCTCGACCCACGCAGGCTGAACACCTTGCTCACGTCCTTGACCTCGACGATCGGTGAGTCGTCATGCTCCGTGGACGCTTCGCCTGCCCGGGCGTCCACCGCGGCCTTCTCGTCCGTAGGCGTCTCGGCAGACATGGCGAGCAGGTCGTCGCCGACCGCCGAGGTCGCTCCTAGGCGCCGCGCGAGCTGGATGCGTCGCGAGGCGAGGGAGGGAGCCGCGGCCAGCAGCCGACGCGTGTACTCGTGCTGAGGGTCGGTCAGCAGCTGGGCGGCGGGGCCCACCTCGACCACCTCGCCGCGGTACATGACCACGATCTTGGCGGCGCGTTCCGCGGCGAGCCCCAGGTCGTGGGTGATGAGCAGGACCGCCGTCCCGAGGTCGGTGGTCAACGCCTCGAGCCGGTCGAGGATGGTGCGCTGGACCGTGACGTCCAGGGCCGAGGTCGGCTCGTCGGCGATGAGGAGCCTCGGGCGGCAGGACAGCCCCATCGCGATGAGGGCCCGCTGCCGCATCCCCCCCGAGAACTCGTGGGGGTACTGGCCGGCACGGCGGGCGGCGTCCGGCAGGCCGGCCTCCTCGAGGAGCTCGACCGCCCGCCGCCGCGCCGCACCGCCGCGAGCCACCCCGTTGTCCTCGAGGGCCTCGACGATCTGGTCCCCGACCCGCGCGACCGGGTTGAGGTTGGACATCGGGTCCTGCGGCACCATGCCGATGACGCGGCCGCGCATGCGCGCCATGCCGGCTCCGCCCAGGGTCGCGACGTCGTGGCCGTCGACCAGGACCTGACCACCCGAGACGCGGCCGTTCTGGGCCAGCAGACCGATGACGGCCATGGCCGTGGTCGACTTGCCCGAGCCCGACTCCCCCACCACCGCGACGGTCTCGCCGGCCATCACGTCGAAGCGCGCCCCGCGGACCGCCGTCGTCGGGCCCTCCTCGGTCGTGAAGGTCACCTCGAGGTCGCGGATGCTCAGCAGCGGATCAGCCACGGTGGTCACCGCTTCCTGGTCTTGGGGTCGAGGGCCTCGCGCAGCGCCTCGCCGAAGAGGGTGAAGCCCAGGGCGGTCACCGCGATGCACGCCCCGGGCAGGAGGGCGAGGCGAGCCGCGACCTCGAGCTCGTTCTGCGCCGCGGTGAGCATCCGACCCCACTCGGGCGTCGTGGGCGACCCGCCGCCGAGACCCAGGAAGGACAGAGCAGCTGCCTCGATCACCGCCGTGGCGAGCATCAGGGTGGCCTGCACGATCACCGGGCCGAGGCTGTTGGGCAGCACGTGGCTCATCGTCACGGTCCGGCGGGACAGACCCAACGAGCGCGCCGCGAGGACGTAGTCCTGCCCACGTTGGGCGAGCATCGTGCCTCGCAGGAGGCGCGCGAAGATCGGCACCTGCACCACGCCGATCGCGATGATCACCGCGGTCGAGGACTGACCGATCACCGCGGCGATCGAGACCGCGAGCAGCAGCGAAGGCACCGACAGCATCAGATCGACCAGACGCATCGTGGCCGAGTCGACCCAGCCACCGAACGCCCCGGCCACGAGGCCGAGCAGAGCGCCCCCGAGGAGCCCCAGCAGGGTGGAGAGCACGCCGATCAGCAACGAGGCCCGGGCGCCCCAGATGAGCTTGGAGAGCAGGTCCCCGCCGTAGCGGTCGAGCCCCAACGGGTACTCGGACGATGGCCCGGGGATGTAGGTCGGCCGGATCTCGGCACGCCCCGGCAGCGCCTCGGGCCCGTAGGCCGCAAGGACCGGGGCCAGGAGCGCGACCAGGACGAACACCAGCACGATGACGCCCCCCAGGATCGCTCCCGGGTTGCGGCGGAGCCTGCGGACCGCCACGCGCCAGATGCTGGCGCCCGCGTCCCGGCCGGAGGGCCCGGGTGAGCCTGTCGCAGCTCCGGCCGTCGCGTGCAGGAGGGGCTGGGCGCTGGGGTCGGTGCTCATCGCACTCGCATCCTCGGGTCGATGAGGCCGTAGGACACGTCCACGGCCAGGTTCACCAGGGCGTAGACCACGGCGATGAAGAGGATGAACCCCTGCAGCACGGCGTAGTCGAGGTTGAAGACCGCGTTGGCGAGGAAGCTGCCGATCCCGTTGAAGGCGAAGACGGTCTCGGTCAGGACCGCCCCCGACAGGAGCAGTCCGACCTGCAGGCCGATGGTGGTCGAGACCGGCAGCATCGCGTTGCGGAGCACGACCCGTCGGCGCAGACGTGGTGGCCGCAGCCCCTTGGCCCGCGCGGTCCGGACGTAGTCCGCGTTCTGGACCTCGATGACCGACGCGCGCGTGATCCTCGTGATGATCGCCAGAGGGATCGAGCCGAGGGCCACCGCCGGCAGGACCAGATGGGCCATCGCGTCCCACGCTGCGTCCCACTCGCGGGTGAGCAGTCCGTCCAGGACGTAGAAGCCCGTGGGATGCGTCGAGATCATCGCGGGGTTCTGACGCCCGGCGGAGGGGAACCACCCGAGCTGCACCGCGAAGAGGTACTTGAGCAGGAACGCGAGGAAGAAGACCGGGATCGTCACGCCGAGCAAGGACGCACCGACCGTGGTGTGGTCCAGGGCCCGTCCCTGGTGCCGTGCCGCGAGGTAGCCGAGCGGGATCCCCACCCCGACCGCGATGACCAGGGCCAGCAGCGTGAGCTCGATCGTCGCGGGGAAACGGACGAGGAACTCGTCCAGCACCGGACGCCCGGTGCGGGTCGAGGTGCCGAAGTTGCCCTGGAGGAGCTGGCCCAGCCACGTCAGGTACTGCTCGACCAGGGGGCGGTCGAACCCGTAGAGCGCGTTGATGCGCTCGACGGCGTCAGGGGTGGCGCGCTCGCCCAGGAGGGCCGTGGCAGGCCCTCCTGGGAGAGCGCGAACCCAGAGGAACAGCAGGACCGACAACCCGAGCAGGGTCGGGACCAGCAGCGCCAGGCGCTGCATGACAAGACGGAGCATCGATCCTGGCCGGCCCTCAGTCGTCGAGCGAGATCACGTTGTAGACCTCGTCCTGGACCGGCGAGGCCGGGTATCCCTGGACGGACGGGCTGAACGCGAGGGAGGGCACGGGGTGAGCGAGCGGAACGCCGGGCAGGCGCTCCAGGATCGCCTCGTTGGCCGCCTCGTAGGCCGCGGTCTGCTCGTCGACGCTCGTCTGGTACCGGGTGTCGCCGATCATCTCGAACAGCTCGGGGTCGCTGAAGCCCCACTCGTTCGACTCGGCACCGAAGAACACGCCGATGAAGTTGTAGGTGTCGTTGTAGTCACCCGTCCACCCCAGCAGGTGCAGGCCGTGGTCCGGCGTGCCCTGCATGCGGTCGAGGTAGTCCGGCGCCCACGGCTCGGGCACGGCGTTGACCGTGATCCCGACCTCCTCGAGGTCAGCACTGATCGACTGGAAGACCTGCTCAGGGGTCGGCATGTAGGGCCGCGAGACGTTGGTCGGGTAGTTGAAGTCGATGGTGAGGTCGGACTTGCCCGCCTCGGCGAGGAGCTCGCGCGCCCGGTCGGGGTCGTACTCGTAGGTCTCGACGTCGGAGCTCCACCCGGCCACCGACGGCGGGACGAAGTTCGTCGCGACCTCGGTGCCCTCGGGGAGGGTCTGCGCGACGAGAGCCTCCTTGTTGATCGCGTGGGCGATCGCCTGGCGCACCGTGAGGTCCGCCAGGTCCGGGTCGGCCTGGTTCATGCCGAGGTAGAGGATGTTGAAGGGCTCCCGGTCGACGATCTGGAACCCTTCCTCCTCGAGGGCGACGACGTCCGCCGGCCCGACGAGGTCGAAGCCGTCGATGTCCCCGGCCTGGAGAGCCTGGCGACGAGCGGTCGGGTCGTCGATCACCGTGAAGACGATCCGCTGCACCTGGCCCTGCTCGCCCCAGTAGTCCGGGTTCCCGGCGAGCACGATCTCCTGACCGCGGGTCCACGAGTCGAAGACGAACGGGCCGGTACCTGTGGGGTGCTCCGTGGCGTACTCGGGGAGCACCGGCGCGGCGGAGTCGCCGCCCACGTCGTCCGCACCGTACTCCTCGAGGGCCGTCGGGGACTGCATCGAGAAGGACGGCAGGGAGAGGGCCGAGATGAACTCCGGCAGGGGCGAGGCAAGGGTGATGACAGCGGTGTGCTCGTCCGGCGCGGCACAGCTCTCGTACTTGCCGGTCCCGTCGAGGGACTCGACGTCGCTGCTCGCGAACCCGCCGTTCACCTTCTGCCAGTAGTAGGAGAGGCTCTCGGACTGGAGCACGCCCGTGAAGCTGTTCCAGCGCTCGAAGTTCGCGCAGACCGCCTCGCCGTCGAAGGGCGTGCCGTCGTGGAACGTCACGTCCCGCTTGAGGTCGAAGACGTACTCGAGGCCGTCCTCGCTCACCTCCCAGGACTCGGCGAGCAGGGGGGCCGGGTCGGCCGTGCCCGGCTCGGTACCCACGAGACCCTCGAAGATCTGCCGGGCCACGCGGAAGGACTCGCCGTCGTTGGCGAAGGCGGGGTCCAGGGAGGCCGGGTCCGCGGACGCCGCGAAGATGAAGGTGTCCCGACCTGACGAGGTGGTCCCACCCCCGTCCTCGGCCTCGGGCTCGTCCCGGTCGCTCGCTGCGCAGGCGCTCAGCGCCATGGCGGCTGCGACCGTCACCGCGGTCACCTTGAGTATGGTCCTCACACGATCTCCCGTTGTCGATGTGCACGTCGACGAGCTGGTCAGCTCGGGACTGGGCTGGGGCTAGGGGCACCCTGTGTCCAGGGTGTTACCGGGCCGTGACAGCCGTGACCCAGAGAAAGGTACTGGTATGACCCGTCGTCCGCCCAGCGAGGCCGGGTTCTTCGAGGTCCCCGACCAGGACGGCGGCCGTGCCGCACGCGGATGGTGGGACCAGAACGCCCAGGGGTACCTCGAGGAGCACGGCGAGTTCCTGGGCCCCGCAGACTTCTGCTGGTGCCCCGAAGGGCTCCGCGAGGCCGACGCGAGACTGCTCGGGCCGGTCGCCGGGCGCCGGGTCCTCGAGATCGGTGCGGGTGCGGCTCAGTGCTCACGCTGGCTCGCCGCCCAGGGCGCCCACGTGGTCGCCAGCGACGTCTCCCCGGGGATGCTGGCCGCCGGCGCACACCTGGACCGAGCGGCCGGGGTGCGCACCCCGGCCGTGGTCGCCGATGCCCGCGCCCTGCCCCTCGCTGGTGCGAGCGTCGACACCGCCTTCACGGCCTTCGGCGCCATCCCCTTCGTCCCCGACGCGGCTGCCGTGCACGCCGAGGTCGCCCGGGTGCTCCGGCCGGGCGGCAGGTGGGTCTTCGCCGTCACCCATCCCCTGCGGTGGGCGTTCCCGGACGACCCCTCGCGGCACGGCCTGACAGCGATCCGGTCCTACTTCGACCGGCGCCCCTACGTCGAGACCGACGCCGAGGGGCGTGTCGCGTACGCCGAGTACCACCGGACGGTCGGCGACCACGTCGCCGAGGTGGTCGGAGCCGGCTTTCTCGTCGAGGGGATCGTCGAGCCCCCCTGGCCCGTTGGCCACGACCGCACCTGGGGAGGGTGGGGGCCCGTGCGCGGCGCCTACCTTCCCGGAACCATGATCATGCGCTGTCGCCTACCCGACACCGTTGCCCGAGCCCGCACCTGAGGGACCGGGCCCTGCGAGACGTGTCGCGCGTGCGGCGATGGCGCGATGGCTGGGTCCGTCGAGCGGGGCTCAGTGGCCGGCGTCGTGCCAGCTCGACCCGGTCCCCACCGAGACGTCCAGCGGGACCGAGAGATCGGCTGCCGACCCCATCTCGGCGCGGACAAGGGTGTCGACCTGCTCCCGCTCTCCCGGTGCGACCTCGAGGACGAGCTCGTCGTGCACCTGCAGCAGCACCCTGGACCGCAGACCTCCCTCGCGCAGCCGCGCGTCCACGCCGAGCATCGCGACCTTGATCAGGTCGGCCGCACTGCCCTGGATGGGGGCGTTGAGGGCCATGCGCTCGGCCATCTCGCGCCGCTGACGGTTGTCGCTGGTGAGATCCGGCAGGTAGCGACGGCGCCCGAGGATCGTCGCCGTGTACCCCGTGCGTCGCGCCTCGTCGACCACGCCCGCCAGGTAGTCCCGCACCCCGCCGAAGCGGGCGAAGTAGTCCTCCATGAGTCCCGAGGCCTCACCCACCGAGATCGCCAGCTGCTTGGACAGCCCGAAGGAGGACAGTCCGTAGGCGAGACCGTAGGACATCGCCTTGATCTTCGACCTCATGGCCGGGGTGACCTCGTCGGTGCCGACGCCGAAGACCCGGGCCCCGACGAAGTTGTGCAGGTCCTCACCCGACCGGAAGGCCTCGATCAGCCCCGCGTCCCCCGACAGGTGGGCCATGATCCGCATCTCGATCTGGCTGTAGTCCGCGGTCAGCAGCGTCTCGAAGCCAGCGCCGACGACGAAGGCCCGACGGATCTGGCGGCCGGCCTCGGTGCGGATCGGGATGTTCTGCAGGTTCGGATCGGTGGAGGAGAGCCGCCCGGTGGCAGCGATCGTCTGCTGGAAGGTGGTGTGGATCCGCCCGTCGGCGCCGACCGATCGCATCAGACCCTCGACCGTCTGGCGCAGCCGGGAGGCGTCACGATGGGCCAGGAGGTGCGCCAGGAAGGGGTGCTGAGTCCGCTCGAACAGGTCCGTCAGGGAGGCGGCGTCCGTGGTGTACCCAGTCTTGATCTTCTTCGTCTTGGGCATCTCCAGCTGGTCGAACAGCACCTCCTGCAGCTGCTTGGGGGACCCCAGGTTCACCTCCCGTCCGATCACCGCGTAGGCCTCGGCGGCCGCGTCAGCCACCCCCGCGGCGAAGTGCGCCTCGAGCTCGGTGAGGTAGTCCAGGTCCGCCGCGATCCCCGTGCTCTCCATCCGCGCGAGGACCTGCACGAGAGGGAGCTCGACCTCCTCGAGCAGGTGCGCCGACCCTCGGTCCGCGAGCTCGGCCGCGAGGACCTCCGACAGCTCCGCGACCGCAGCGGCGCGGACGCCGGCGCGCTGCGCCTCGGACCCGCCGTCGAGGTCGAGGTCGAGAGCGCCCTGGCCCGAGGACGACGTGCCCTCGGTGCGCAGCTCGCGTCGTAGGTGGCGGATCGAGAGGTCCGCCAGGTCGTACGACCGCTGGTCCGGGTGGCACAGGTAGGCCGCCAGCAGGGTGTCGAACCGCACGCCGGCCAGCTCGAGCCCGCGTCCGGCCAGGGCGTGCCAGCCGTCCTTGGCGCCGTGCACCGCCTTGCCCGCCGAAGGGTCGGCGAGCCAGGCGGCGAGGGCCTGCTCGTCCGCCGGGGTGAGGGCGGCGAGGTCGAGCGCGATCGCACTGTCGGCACCGTCCGCCACGGCCAGGGCCCAGGCGTCCCCCTCCGCAGGGGCGCCCCGCCCCGTCACGTCGACAGCGAGGGTGGTACGCGAACGCTCGGCCAACCACGCGGCCAGCCCCCCGGGGGGCGGCGTGCTCACGTCGAGCTCGAACCCGGAGGCCTCTCCGGCCTCCTCGGGGACCATCGCGAACAGCCGCTCACGCAGGGTCCGGAACTCGAGGGCGTCGAAGACGCGGTGCATCGCCTCGCGGTCCCAGGGCTGGACCGTGAGCTCTGCCGCACCGAGGGGAAGGCTCACGTCGCGGACGGCGGCGTTGAGCTCCCGGTTGAGACGGACCTGGTCCAGGTGGGCACGCAGGCTCTCGCCGGCCTTGCCCGTCAGCTGGGGGGCGGCCGCCAGGACGCCGTCCAGGTCGCCATGGGCCGTGAGCCACTTGGCCGCGGTCTTGGGACCCACCCCCGGGACGCCAGGCAGGTTGTCGCTCGACTCGCCGACCAACGCCGCCACGTCCGGGTAGCGCTCGGGCGGGACGCCGTACTTCTCGACGACCGCGTCGGGGGTGTAGCGCACGAGGTCGGACACGCCCTTGCGCGGGTACAGCACGGTGACGTCCTCGGTCACGAGCTGGAGGGCGTCACGGTCCCCGGTGCAGACCAGGACCTGCATGCCGGCCGCGACCGCATCGGTGACCAGGGTCGCGATGACGTCGTCGGCCTCGAAGCCCGCGCGCTCGAGGGTCGGGATCCGCATCGTGGTGAGGATCTCCTTGATCAGCGGCACCTGGCCCTTGAACTCGCTCGGCGTCGCATCCCGCGTGGCCTTGTACTCGGGGAACCTCTCGGTGCGGAACGTGGTGCGACCGACGTCGAAGGCCACGGCGACGTGCGTCGGCCCCTCGTCCCGCAGCAGGTTCGCCAGCATCGCGGTGAAGCCGTACACCGCGTTGGTGGTCTCGCCGGTGCTCGTCGAGAAGTTCTCGGCCGGCAGCGCGAAGAACGCGCGGTACGCCATCGAGTGGCCGTCGATCAGGAGCAGAAGGGGTCGGTCTCGCGCCAGGTCGCTCACGGTGCCAACCTATCGGCCATGACCGACACCAGCGACGCCCCAGCCCTCGCCGACCTCGACGCCATCCGGCGGGCCAACGTCGGCACGCTGATCGAGAGGCTCGGGATCGAGATCGTCGAGGCCTCGGCCGACCGGGTGGTCGGCACCATGCCTGTCGCGGGGAACACCCAGCCCTACGGGCTGCTGCACGGTGGCGCCTCGGCGGCCCTGGCCGAGACCCTCGGCTCCTACGGCGCGATGCTCCACGCCGGCGAGGACCGTCAGGCGGTCGGCATCGAGATCAACGCGACCCATCACCGCTCGGCGCGCGACGGCCTCGTGACCGGGACGGCGCGGGCCGTGCACCGCGGCCGGACCCTGTCGACCTACGAGATCGTCGTGGAGGACTCGGCGTCCCGTCTGGTCTGCACGGCTCGCCTCACCTGCTTGCTGATCGATCGACGAGCGGACTGACGACCCTCCCCGGGCTCCTCGCCCGGCAGGGCCAGGCGCAGGTGCCGGCGGCGCGCGATCAGGTCGTCCAGGCCGCGCCCCGGCGCCCTGCTCGCCGCGGTGGCGTCGATCGCGAGCCGCCGCTGCAGGGCCGTCGTCGTCACGACGCGGTGGGTGGCGGCGGGGGCGAACCCGAGCTGGACGAAGAACCGCTGCATGCCGCGAGCACCCGGGATGGGCGCTGCGTAGACGACGTCCGCCCCGGCCTCGACGGCGACCTGCGCCGCAGCTGCCATGAGCGCGTGACCGACGCCTCGGCGCCGGTGCGCCCGGTCCACGTACACGGCCTCGACCGCGAGGCTGACGTCGTCGGCGAACGGGGTCGGGCCGAGCACGCGGGCGAGCAGCAGGCCCGTCGGACCGCCGTCCTCCCGTGCGACGAGGACCGTTCCCCCGGGGGCCGACATGAGAGCGCCGAGCTGCTGGGCCAGCGCGCGCCCGTCGGGGCTGCAGACCTGGGGCCCGACGACCGACTCACGCCGCGCCGCGAGGCAGAGCGCGACGAGCGCCTGGATGTCCTCCGGCTGAGCCTGACCGACCACGATGCCTGGGCGCACGACCACGGGCCTCCTCCGACATGCTTCCGGGTCGCTGGGGGTGCGGCCCGGTAGATGACGAAACGATAACGGCCAGGACCGAGCCTGTGAAGTGCCGCCCAACGTGGACATAGCGGGCGTCACCTGCACAGGCGCTCTCGGCACCGCGCCGCACGAGGACGCGAAACGTCGTCGACACATGCACCTCCTACCCTCACGGTGCGCACCCCACTCCGGACGGGCCAGTAGGCTCCCGACCCAAGTACAGAGGTGTGACTTGAACCACACGAGCGGATGGAGGCCCCCGGTGGGTCCAGCTGGGACGTGGGCCGGACGATGGCGAGCCCGTGCGGGAGCGCTCTCGATCATGGCCGCAACACTGGGCGGGCTGATGCTCGCCATGTCACCGGCCGCAGCCGCAGCCGCAGCCGAGGAGTGCGTGGCGAGCCCCGAGCTCGGCTGCCTGTCCGGCAGCGTGCGCGGCGGAGCGGGGCCAGCCGACGGCGTGGTGATCCTCGTCGAGGACCCTGAGGGCGAGACCGAGACCATCACCACGGGCGATGACGGCTCGTGGTCGGTCGAGATCCCCGCCAACGGCAGCTACACGCTCACCCTCGACGTGGGCACCCTGCCCGAGGGCGAGCAGCTCGCCGACCCCGACCAGAACCCGCGGCAGCTGCGGGCGGTCGTGGGAGCGACCCGGACCGTCAACTTCGAGCTCGGCGAGCCCGAGGCCGAGGCCCCCTCCGCCGAGAGCGGCGAGGGCGGCACCGACTCCCTCGCAGGAGAGGACGACGGCGGGGACGTGATCCTCGGCGACGACGTGAGCACCTCGAGCATCACCCCGGAGCGCGTCGCCCAGCAGGCCGCCGCCGGCCTGCGCTTCGGGCTCGTGCTCGCCCTCGCCTCGGTCGGCCTGTCGCTCATCTACGGCACGACGGGGCTGTCGAGCTTCTCGCACGGCGAGCAGGTCACCCTGGGCGCGCTGCTCACCTACGTCTTCGTGTCCCTCATGGGGTGGCCGCTCGTCCCGGCGATCATCCTCGCGGTGCTCATCTGCGCGGGCACAGGCTGGCTGCAGGACGTCGGGATCTGGCGACCGCTCCGGCGACGCGGTGTCGGACTGGTCCAGAGCATGATCGTGACGATCGGCCTCGCCCTGGCCCTGCAGTACCTCTTCCAGCTCGTCTTCGGCGGCGGCACGGTCAGCATCCTCAGCTACATCCCGGGGACCTGGACCCTGGGGCCGGTGCGGCTGAACATCCCGAGCTACTACTCGATGGGGATCTCGATCGTCGTCCTGCTGGCTGTGGGGTGGTTCCTGCTGCGCACGCGGACCGGCCGGGCGACCCGCGCGGTCTCCGACAACCCCGCCCTCGCGGCGGCCTCGGGCATCGACGTGGACCGGATCATCCGGCTCGTCTGGGTGATGGCCACCGGCCTCGCCGGCCTCGCCGGAGTCCTCCTCGCCCTGATCTTCAACGGCGCGAACTGGACCTTGGGCATGCAGATGCTCCTGCTGATGTTCGCCGCCGTGACCCTCGGCGGCCTCGGCACGGCCTTCGGCGCCCTCGTGGGGTCCCTCGTGATCGGCATGGTGGTCGAGATGGCCAACCTGGTGATCCCGACCGACCTCAAGTACGCGGCCGCCCTCGTCATCCTCATCCTCGTCCTGATGGTCCGCCCACAGGGCATCCTCGGACGCGCTGAGCGGATCGGTTAAGGGGTTCAGCATGGACTGGCAGAGAATGCTCACGCTCGCCGCGGGCGAGCTCATCGCACCCCAGACGGCCGCCTTCGCCCTGGCCGCCATCGGACTCAACGTGCACTTCGGCTTCACAGGGCTGCTCAACATGGGCCACGCCGGCTTCATGCTCCTGGGCGCCTACGGGTTCGCGATCTCGACCATCGCCGGGGCGCCGTTCTGGCTCGCCTTCCTCGTGGCGATCGTGGCCGCGATCCTCTTCGCGCTCATCCTCGGCATCCCGACCCTCAAGCTCCGCGGGGACTACCTGGCGATCGTCACGATCTCCGCGGCCGAGATCATCCGGCTCCTGGGCAGGTCGACCCTGTTCACCGACCTGACCGGGGCCTCGTCGGGGTTGCGGGGCAACACGTACAAGGCGACCTTCCAAGCGCTCTCCCCGTTGCCCGACGGCACCACGGCCATCGGTCCGTTCGAGTACGGCAACAACCTCTCGAACGGGTGGTGGGTGCGGATCGCCGCCTGGGCCCTGGTGCTCCTGGCCGTCCTGGTGGTCTATCTCCTGGTGCGCAGCCCGTGGGGACGCGTCCTGCGCGGGATCCGCGAGGACGAGGACGCCGTCCGCGCGCTGGGCAAGAGCGTCTACGCCTACAAGATGCAAGCTCTCGTCCTCGGTGGTGTGCTCGGAGCCCTCGGTGGTGTGGTCTACGTCCTCCCGACCTCCGTGCAACCCGATGCGATGGGCAGAGCCATGACGTTCTTCGTCTGGACGGTCCTGCTCCTCGGCGGAGCGGCGACGATCTTCGGGCCGATCCTCGGGGCGATGATCTTCTTCGTCGCCCTCTCCGTGGTCCGCACGAGCATGCGCGAGCTGCTGCCCTCCGACATCTTCGGCCCCGCCCAGATCGAGCCCCTCTCGGGGATCCTCATCGGCGTCTTCCTCATGCTGCTGGTGATCTTCAGACCTCAAGGCATCATGGGCGACAAGAAGGAGCTGACCTTCCATGTCCGCTGACCCCACCGCCGCGCCCTCGGGGCCCGGCAGCCCCGCGATGGCCAGTCCGTCGACCGCCTTGGTCGGCCTCGACCCACGACCGGGCGTACCCAAGCCCGACCCGATCCTCGTGGTCGACGACGTCGAGAGGCGCTTCGGCGGACTCACGGCGGTCGACGTCGAGCACCTCGAGGTGCAGCGCGGGGTCATCACTGCCCTCATCGGCCCCAACGGTGCCGGCAAGACGACCCTGTTCAACCTGGTGACGGGTTTCGACCGTCCGAGCAGCGGGAGCTGGACCTTCGACGGTCGCTCGATGTCCAACGTCAACGCGGCCAAGACGTCACGGGCCGGCATGGTCCGGACGTTCCAGCTGACCAAGGCCCTGTCCCGGATGACCGTCCTGGACAACATGCGGCTCGGTGCCCGGGACCAGCCCGGCGAGAACATGCTGGCGGCTCTCGCCCGACCCCTCTGGCGGCGGCGCGAGCAGGAGATCACCGCCAAGGCCGACGAGCTCCTGGTCCGCTTCAAGCTCGACCACCTGCGGGACGAGTTCGCGGGCTCTCTCTCAGGGGGTCAGCGCAAGCTCCTCGAGATGGCGCGGGCCCTGATGTCCGACCCGGTCATGGTCATGCTCGACGAGCCCATGGCAGGGGTCAACCCGGCCCTCACGCAGTCCCTCCTCGGTCACGTGCAGGCCCTGCGCGACGAGGGGATGACCGTCCTCTTCGTCGAGCACGACATGCACATGGTCCGGCACATCTCGGACTGGGTGGTCGTCATGGCCGAGGGACGCGTGGTCGCCGAAGGCCCCCCGGAGGGTGTGATGGCGGACCCCGCGGTGATCGACGCCTACCTCGGCGCGCACCACGACACCGACCTGGGCGACGACGCCCTGCTGGCCGACGAGGTCATCGAACAGCTCGAGCACGAGGCCCAGGTCGAGGAGGAGGAGCACCATGGCAAGCAGTCCTGAGGCCACCGGAGGCGCGCCCGCTGTGCTCGACCGGGGCGAGCCGCTGCTGCGCGCCGCGGACCTCGTCGCGGGCTACCTGCCCGGGGTCAACATCCTCAACAACTGCGACCTGGACCTGTACCCCGGCGAGCTCATCGGGATCATCGGGCCCAACGGGGCCGGCAAGTCGACCCTGCTCAAGGCGCTGTTCGGGCTGGTGAACATCCGCTCGGGCTCGGTGACCCTCGAGGGCCAGGAGATCGGCGGGCTCAAGCCCAACGCGCTCGTCGGCAAGGGGGTCGGGTTCGTGCCGCAGACGAACAACGTCTTCCCGAGCCTGACCATCGAGGAGAACCTCCAGATGGGGCTCTACCTGCGTCCCAAGGCGTTCGCCGAGCGGTTCGCCTTCATCGCCGACATCTTCCCCAACCTCGCCGAGCGGCGTCGGCAGCGAGCAGGGTCCCTCTCCGGGGGCGAGAGGCAGATGGTCGCGATGGCCCGCGCCCTCATGATGGAGCCCTCGGTGCTCCTGCTCGACGAGCCCTCGGCGGGCCTGTCCCCCGTCCGTCAGGACGAGACCTTCATCCGCACCCGTCGCATCAACAAGGCCGGCGTCTCGGTGATCATGGTCGAGCAGAACGCCCGGCGCTGCCTGCAGATCTGCGACCGTGGCTACGTCCTCGACCAGGGTCGCAACGCCTACACGGGGTCAGGTCGGGAGCTCATGAACGACCCCAAGGTGATCGAGCTCTACCTGGGCACCCTCGCGACCGACGTCGAGGACGCGGCGCACGAGAACCACGCCTGATCCGCAGCGCGTCGCCGCGGGAGCACGGCCGGCCACCTCTCCGGAGGATGGCCGGCCGTTCTGCGTCCCGGGGCTGACGACTCCCTCGGCCAGGTCGGCACAGCGAGGCCGGACCAGACGGCCTCGTCGGCCACCAGCACGAGCGAGCACGGCCCGCGCACCGGCGCCCGAGCAGGGTCCTCCCACCCGAGCACGGCAGGCACGGCAGGCACGGCAGTCTCCGATGCCCCCCGGCCAGCCCCTCTCCAGGCACAGCAGTGAGGCCCGGCGGGGAATCCCCCGCCGGGCCTCACCTGGGCCTCAGCGGCCCGTCATGCTGTCGTCACCCAGCAACCTCACCGAAGATGGCCTCGGTCCAGGTGATGGCGTTCTCGGCGTCGTACTCGTAGATGCCGATGAAGGCCGACGACGGGTCGTTGTCCTCGTTGAAGGGACCGACGCCCGACTGGCCGACGTACATGATGTCCTCGCCGCCATCGATGAGCTCGACGCACTCGGCGTAGGAGGTGCACTCGGTGCCCCCCTCTGCCCCCGAGACCGCGGGCAGGTTCGCCTGGACGGTCGCAGCGTCGTTCGTACCGCCGAGCTGGGCGGCAAGGGCCGAGAGGATCACCGCGTCGTAGGACTCGGCCGAGTACGAGTACTCGGTCAGGTCCGGGTCGACGCCGAGCAGCCGCTCCTGGAACTCGTCGCTCGGGAAGGCGCCCGGGATGGTGCCCTTGGCGCCCTCGAGCACCCCGCCGTCGAGGTCCGGGTAGTTGGCCGTGTTGCCGTCCGTGAAGTACAGGTTCGACGTGTCGTAACCCGCCTGGAAGAGCTGCGGGACGATGACCGCGGTCTCCTCGAAGGCGATGAGCACGATCGCGTCGGGGTCCGTCGCCATGACGGCCTGGACCTCGGCCTCGTAGTTGTTCTGCTTGGGAGCGAACTCCTCGTTGTCGGCGGCCCCGCCGTAGGTCACCTCGACGCCTTCGGCGACGAGGGTCTCCTCGACGA
Source organism: Actinotalea soli (assembly GCF_017565425.1). Lineage (GTDB taxonomy): Bacteria > Actinomycetota > Actinomycetes > Actinomycetales > Cellulomonadaceae > Actinotalea > Actinotalea soli. Next base: position 130,867 of record NZ_JAGEMK010000001.1, on the reverse strand, counting down.
CGTTCCGCAGCCCGGTGCCGTAGTCGTCGTTGAACACGAGGATGCCAACCCTCTCGTGGCCGTCACCGGCGACGAGGTTGCCCAGGGCGTTGCCCTGGACGGAGTCCGGCGGGGCGGTGCGGAAGTAGAAGTCGGAGTAGCCGCTCAGCCCGGGCGAGGTGTTGGCCGGTGAGAACATGACGGTCTCGGCCTCGGTGACGGTGTCGATCACACCGAAGGTCACCGAGGAGGAGGCCGCGCCGACGATGACGTGGACGCTCTGGCTGAGCAGGTCGTCCACCGTCTGGATCGCCACGGCGAGGTTCTCGGCGTCGCCGGAGTCACCGTGCACCACCTCGATGTCCCCACCGTTGACGCCACCGGCCTCGTTGATCTCCTCGATCGCGAGGTCGACACCGGCGATCTCCGGCGGGCCGAGGAAGGCAAGGCTGCCGGTGACCGGCAGCAGCGAACCGATGACCAGGGGGCTGCCGTCGCTCTCGCCGCCAGCGGCGTCGTCGTCGGAGCTCTCGTCTGCGTCGCCCGAACATGCCGTCAGGACAAGGGCGACGGCTCCGGCCAGCGCAGCGGCGCGAGCCGCGTGGGTCGTTCTCTTCATGCGGGCACTCCTCGTGTTGAGCACTCTGATCTCCCGCACCGAGGAACAGCGCCCGGCGAGGGACTGTGCTGAGGAAAGTACCCCCCGAGTGTGTCCGAAGTGTGACATCGGGCATCTCATCAAAGGTCGTTGCCGAGTTGTGACCAAAGTCCCACTCGGAGCTCGAGCGCGGGGGCGGGGCGCCGGCCCCGGCGTCTCAGAGAGTGGCCCCCGAGCGCTCCCGGGGAGGTCAGCCGAGCCGCACGAGGTCCCGGGGTGAGGTCAGGAGGCCGCGCCGCCGACCTGCTCGATCACCGCGTCGGCCACCTCGCGCATGGTCAGGCGCCGGTCCATCGAGGTCTTCTGGATCCACCGGAAGGACTCGGGCTCGCTCAGGCCCATCTTGGTCATCAGCAGCCCCTTGGCCCGGTCGACCCGCTTGCGGGTCTCGAACCGGTCCGCGAGGTCCGCGACCTCGGCCTCGAGCGCACTGATCTGGCTGTAGCGGGAGATGGCGATCTCGACCGCCGGCAGCAGGTCCGCGGGGGTGAAGGGCTTGATCACGTAGGCCATGGCCCCCGCGTCGCGCGCGCGCTCGACCAGCTCGGTCTGGGAGAAGGCGGTCAGCAGGACGACGGGGGCAGCGTGCTCCTTGACGATCCGCTCAGCGGCCGAGATGCCGTCCATGACGGGCATCTTCACGTCCATCACGACGATGTCGGGCCGCAGCTCGACCGCGAGGTCCACCGCGGTCTCGCCGTCCCCGGCCTCCCCGACCACGTCGAACCCTGCCTCGCGGAGGGTCTCGACCACGTCCATCCGGATCAGGGCCTCGTCCTCGGCGACGACGGCGCGTCGCTGGGGTCGGCCCGAGCTCTGGGGCTCGCTCGGCTGCTCCTCGCCCACCCCACCGAGGGGAAGGTCCAGGTCTGGGGTCTGCGGGGCGTCGCTCTGGCTCACGCACGCTAGCCTAATGCGTGCCGGGCTCCTTGTGGCGCCACCCCTCGGGTCGCGCGAGGGCCCGGCTTGCCCCGATAGCCCAACCGGCAGAGGCGTTCGGCTCAAACCCGATCCAGTGTGGGTTCGAATCCCACTCGGGGCACCCACCGCCGCGTGCGGGCGCGACGCAGCGTCCACCACGCCCACGCCCACGACCCCGGCCCGCCGAGGCCGGGGAGCGCGTCCCCACGACACCCGTCCGTTCTCGGCCGTCCTGTCCCGACATGGGCGATATGGGCGGTTCACCCGTTTGCTCCCTAGACATGGCGCTTCTCGCTTGAGACCCTCCGATGATCACCCCGGACAGGGAGCGCCAAGTGACTACGAACAACGTCGCGCTGATCACCGGAATCACCGGCCAGGACGGCTCGTACCTGGCTGAGCTCCTGCTCCAGAAGGGGTACGAGGTCCACGGGATCATCCGCCGGGCCTCGACCTTCAACACGGCCCGCATCGACCACCTCTACGTCGACCCGCACGACGTGGGTCCCCGGCTGACCCTCCACTACGGCGACCTCGGGGACGGCTCGCGGCTCAACACCCTCATCGCCGCGATCAGACCCACGGAGATCTACAACCTGGCGGCCCAGTCGCACGTCCGCGTGAGCTTCGACGAACCGACCTACACGGGCGACACCACGGGACTGGGCTCCATGCGGCTGCTCCAGGCGGTGCGTGCGGTCGGCATCAGCTGCCGCTACTACCAGGCGTCGAGCTCCGAGATGTTCGGGGGCAGCCCGCCCCCGCAGAACGAGTCGACGGCCTTCTACCCCCGGTCGCCGTACGGCGCCGCGAAGGTCTACGCGTACTGGATGACGCGCAACTACCGCGAGGCCTACGACCTCTTCGCGGTGAACGGCATCCTGTTCAACCACGAGTCCCCCCGACGCGGGGAGACCTTCGTGACGCGCAAGATCACGCAGGCGGCCGCGCGGATCGCGCTGGGCACGCAGAAGGAGCTCTTCATGGGCAACCTCGACGCGGTCCGGGACTGGGGGTACGCCCCGGAGTACGTCGAGGGCATGTGGCGGATGCTCCAGGCGGACACACCCCAGGACTACGTCCTCGCGACCGGTGTCGGGGTCACGGTCCGTGACTTCCTCGAAGCCTCCTTCTCCCACGTCGGTCTCGACTGGCAGGACCACGTCCGCTTCGACGAGCGCTACCTGCGGCCCACCGAGGTCGACGCGCTGGTCGGGGACGCGACGAAGGCACGCACCGAGCTGGGGTGGGTCCCGACGGTCTGTGCGGCCGACATCGCCCGCATCATGGTGGACGCCGACCTCAAGGCCCTCGAGCACGAGGCCGGCAGCTGGCACGACACGCCCGACGTCCCGTCCTGGCGGGTGGGAGCGTGACCTCGCGGCCCGGGCCCCTCGACCCGACCGCCACCTTCTACGTCGCGGGCCACACCGGGCTCGTCGGCTCGGCGGTCGCGCGCCACCTGAGGGACCGGGGCCACACCCATGTCGTCGGGCGCTCGTCCGCCGAGCTGGACCTGCGCGACCGGGAAGCCACCTTCGACTTCTTCGCCGAGACCCGCCCCCGCTACGTGGTCGTCGCCGCCGCGCGCGTCGGCGGGATCCTGGCCAACGCGCGGCACCCGGTGGGCTTCCTCTCCGACAACCTCCGGATCCAGACGAACGTCCTGGACGCCGCACTCGAGCACCGGGTCGAGCGACTGCTCTTCCTCGGGTCCTCGTGCATCTACCCCAAGCACGCGGCGCAGCCCATCGTCGAGGAGGCGCTGCTGACCGGCCCCCTCGAGCCCACCAACGACGCCTACGCCATCGCCAAGATCGCCGGCATCCACCAGGTCCAGGCCGTGCGGCGCGAGTTCGGGCTCCCGTGGATCGCGGCCATGCCGACCAACCTCTACGGCCCCGGGGACAACTTCTCCCCCACGACCTCCCACGTGCTGCCGGCGATGATCCGGCGGTTCGACGACGCGGTCACCCACGCGAGCGACCACGTCGTCAACTGGGGCACCGGGACCCCTCGACGCGAGTTCCTGCACGTCGACGACCTCGCCGATGCGTGCGTGCTCCTGCTCGAGAGCTACGACGCCGACCAGCACATCAACGTGGGCTGGGGTCAGGACGTGAGCATCCGGCAGCTCTCGCAGATGGTCGCCGACGTCGTCGGCTACGAGGGCGGCGTCGAGTGGGACACCTCGCGACCCGACGGCACCCCTCGCAAGGTCCTGGACGTCACGCGGCTGTCCACCCTCGGATGGCGTCCGCGGATCCCCCTGGAGGCCGGCCTCCGGTCGACCTACGCCTGGTATCGCGACCACGCAGGGGCGCCCCGCCGATGACTGCCGGGACCCGCGTCGACATCCTCGGCGTGCACGTGAGCGTGACCTCGCAGGAGGAGGTCGCGCAGGTGGCGGCAGCGCTGATCGCGAGCGGCGAGCGGGGCTACGTGTGCGTCTCGGACGTGAACGCCGTCCTCAACGCCTCGCGCTCCCCAGACCTCCTCGAGATCCACAACAGCTCCACCCTGACCCTTCCCGACGGCATGCCGCTGGTCTGGAGCGGCCGACGGGCCGGTGCACCCATGCAGCGCGTCTGCGGCCCGGACCTGCTCCCCTCCCTCCTCGCCGTCGCCCTCGAGCAGGGGTGGCGGTCCTACTTCTACGGCGGCGCCGACGGGGTCGCCGTCGAGATGGTCGAGCGGCTCACGAGGCTGATCGGCCCCTTCCCGACGGCCGGAGTCATGTCCCCGCCGTACCGGACCCTCAGCGCGCAGGAGGACGAGGAGGTCGTCCGCACGATCAACGAGAGCCGCGCCGACATCGTGTGGGTCGGCCTCGGGGCACCTAAGCAGGAACGCTGGATGGCGGAGCACCGGTCCCGTCTCGACGCTGCACTCCTCGTGGGCGTCGGAGCCGCCTTCGACATGCACGCCGGACGGGTCGCGCGCGCCCCCGGCTGGATGCAGCGCGCCGGCCTCGAGTGGTCCTACCGTCTCCTCCAGGAGCCGCGCAGGCTCTGGCGGCGCTACGTGTTCGGCATCCCCGCGTTCCTCCTGGGGGTCGCGAGACGACGACCGCGCATCGTGCCCGGATGAGAACCGCACCTGGTGTCCGTCGCAGCCGCCGACTCGCGTGGGGGATCTCCGACCAGGCACTCAGCAGCGCGACCAACTTCGCCGTCGGCGTCGTCGTCGCCCGGTCGGTGTCACCCCTCGACTTCGGGGCGTTCTCACTCGTCTTCGCCCTCTTCGCGATCGCGGTCAGCCTGTCACGCGCCGTGGCCACCGAACCCTTCCTCGTGAGGTTCTCGGCGACCCCCGCGACACTGTCGTCGACGGCGGCGCGAGGTGCAGCGGGGACCGCGCTCGTCCTCGGTGTCGTTGTCGGGGTCCTCGGAGCACTCGCCTCGTTCCTCCTGCCCGAGGAGGTCCGTCCTGTGCTGCTGGCCCTGAGCCTGTGCCTTCCCGGCCTCCTCGTGCAGGACGCGTGGCGGCAGATCTTCTTCGGCCTGGGGCGGGGGCACAGCGCCCTCGTGAACGACCTCGTCTGGCTGCTCGCCATGGTCCCGCTCGTCGCACTGGCCCTGGGGTCCGGGGAGACCTCGTCGACCCGGCTCGTCCTGGCGTGGGGAGCAGCGGCCACCGCCGCGGCCCTGGTCGGCGGCTGGCAGCTGCGCACCGCACCGCAGCCGGGCGCGACGGCCGCCTGGTTGCGCACGCACCGCGACCTCTGGCCGCGGTTCGCCGGCGAGAGCATCCTGATCGCCGGGGCTCCCCAGCTCTACGCGATCACTGTCGCCGCCTTCGCCGGTCTCGTGGCGGCGGGCCAGATCCGCCTCGTCCTCATCGTCCTGGGCCCCGTCCACGTCCTCATCCAGGGCATCGGGCTCGTCGCGCTGCCCGAGGGCGTCCGTGCGCTCGCCCGTGGACGCCGACAGCTCACCGTGCACGCGGTGCTGGTCTCGGGCCTGATCGCCGGCGGAGCGCTCGCCTGGGGGGCACTCGTGATGCTCACACCGGCCGACTGGTGGACGTGGCTCGCCGGTGCCGGGTGGGTCGCCGCCGCAGCGATCCTGGCACCGATGTCCCTGCACCAGATCCTCAACGGCGCGAACACAGGGGCACACGTCGGGCTCCGCGCGATGCAGGCCGCGCAGCGCAGCCTGCGCACCCGGGTCGCGACCTCGTGCCTGCTCGTCGCCGCGCCGACGACGGCGGTCGCTCTCGGTGAGGGTGTCCTCGGCGCCGCCTGGGCGCTCGCGGGGGCCGCTCTCGTCAACACGGTCGTGTGGTGGATCCAGTACGCGAGGACGGTCGCTGCGCACAGGGCGACCGCCCTGGCGGGCCGTACCTGAAGAACACCGAGCGAAGGGGTGGAACGATGAGGAACCAGGACGACGCGGTCGGCGAGGGATGGAGCGTCGCCGACGTCATCCGGCGCGTCGTCGCAGGTCACAAGGTCCTCGTCCTGACCTCTGTCGTCCTTGGCATGACCCTCGCGGCCGCGTACGCCGCTCAGGTCGTGCCGAGCTATCGCGCCTCGGCCGAGCTCGTCACCGGCACGTACAGCCTGCCGCTCGACATCGGGCTCCGCGACGCGCTCGACGGCGCAGGGCCCCTCGGGCTCGAGCTCCCGGCGGAGACCCAGGCCCGCATCATCGTGAGTCCCGCCGTCGTCTCGATCGCCATCGACTCGCTCGACCTGGACCAGGCAGCGGGCAGCGATCTCCTGCGGTCGGTCTCGGCGACCGCCAACACCGACAACGTCTTCACCGTCTCAGCGAGCGGTCGCACGCCCGAAGAAGCCGTCGAGCGGACGAATGCGCTGGCCGCCTCGTACCTCACGTACCGCGACAGCCGCGCAGCCGAGAGGCTCGAGCCGCTGCAGGTGGACGCCCAGGAGAACGCGGAGCGGGCCACCGCAGCGGCCGCCGACCTCCAGTCACGCATCGACGCGGCCGAGGGAGAGGAGAGCACGCAGGCGACCACCCTCACGGAGGCGCAGCAGCAGCACCTGCGTGACGCGAACGCCGAGTCCGCCCGGGGGTCGGCGATCGCGACGGCCCTGGAGACCTTCGGTGGCGGTGGCACCGTCGTGCGCCCGGCGAACGTCGCGGATGTCGACGGAGGCACGTCGAGCGGGCGATGGCTGGCCGTGGGGCTGCTGAGCGGACTCGTGCTCGGGCTGGCCGCCGCCCTCGTGGTCGAGCGGCTCCGCTCCCCCGTGCGCACCGCGGACGACGTCCTGTCCGTCAGCTCGACCGACCTCGCGATCGAGCGGTCGGGCGCGACCGAGGTACCCGTCGTCGACGCCCGTCGACTGTGGCACCGCTCCCAGGGTCAGGGACCAGGGGGGCGCACCGGGCCGTGGGAGGTCTCGGTCGTCCCGGCGCGACCGGGGTCGGACGTCGCGCAGACCTGCGCCTGGCTGGCGTCCGGGTTCCGAGCCATCGGCCACCGAACCGCCCACATCCCCGCGGGCCCCGCGCTCTCGGCGCAGGGCGAGGAGCTGGACGTCGTCCTCTGGGAGTACCCGGACGTGCCGACCCTGTGCGTCATGGAGGGTCGGAGCCATGGCGGGGGCGACGAGGTCGTCCTCGTCGTCACGCGAGGCGTCGACTCGACCGTGACCCTTCGCGCAACGGTCGACGATCTCGACGGGGCGGGTCTCAAGGTCCTCGCCGTGGCACTGGTCCCCCGTCCGCGCCGGTGGCCCCGGGTGTCCGCGGCCCTGGCGAACCTCAGGCATGACGGGAGCGCCGAGGCGGCCCCGGCGCCCGAGGACAGCGCTGCCCCGCCGGAGACCGTCGCCCCGCCGGAGACCGTCGCCCCGCCGGAGACGGTCGCCCCGCCGGAGGCCGGCCCCGACGTCACCACCACGGCCACGCAGAGGAAGACTCCCCGGAAGACGCCGACGAAGGCCAGGAGCACGACGACGAGGGCGAGGGCCGAGCGTCCCGCCGCGGAGGACGCAGCGGTGACGAATCCCGCCAGCCCTCTGGTCGAGCCCGGGGTGGGCAGCGATGCACCCGGCTCGCGCTGAGAACGAGCGCAGTGCGCGCCCGGGGGCTCGCTCGCGGTTCTCGGCCGCCCCGCTCCTCGTCGCCTGGATCCTCGTCGTCCTCACGGTCCAGCCGTGGTCGGGTTCCGCCGAGCGCTCCACGACCGCGGACTCGGGAGGGGCCCTCAAGGGGGCTCTCCTGCTCGCGTGCATCGGCCTGCTCGCTGCGCGCGCGACGACCACCACCCGGTTCAGGGTCCCCCCGTTCGTGGCGATCTACATGGTCTACGGCACAGTGCTCACGGTGGCGTCGATCGCCCTGGACCACCCGGGCGAGACCGTCGTGCGTGCCGCCCGGCTGACGATCGCGATGCTCGTCCCGATCCTGGCGTGGCCCCTGGTCCGCCGGCGTCCGGCCCTGATGGTCGACGCCCACCTCGTGGCGTACAGCCTTCTCGCCGCACTCGTCCTCGTCGGGGCCGTGGTCGTCCCGGACCGTGCCTGGCACCAGACGACAGGCAGCGGCGGTGACCGCCTCATGGGGGCCATCCTCCCGATGATGCCGCCGAGGGTCGGGGAGATCGGCGCCGTGCTCGTCGGCCTCACCGTGCTCGGAGTGCTCGGGAGGCGAGTCCGTCCGGCCCTCGGCGTGGCGCTCGTCGGGGCCGGTCTGACCCTCCTCGTCCTGAGTCGCACACGTACTGCCGCGGTCGCCCTGGTGCTCGCCCTCCTCCTGGCCTTCGTCGTCGCGAGGAGGAGCGCCCTGGGCCGGCGCGGCCTCTGGATCATCACGGTGACGGCGATCGCCACCATCCCGGTCGCCCCGCTCGTCGGGGGCTGGCTCACGCGCGCCCAGAGCGTCGAGCAGATCGCGACGTTGAGCGGCCGGACCACGGTGTGGGAGTTCATCGCGAGGTCAGAGACCACCGCGTCGGAGCTCTGGTGGGGCCGCGGCCTCGGCCAGAAGCGGGTGGTGCTCCGTCGCGGTGAGGGGGACATCGACGTCATGGCCATCGACAACACCTGGCTCGGCGCGTACTGGGAGGCCGGGGTCGTGGCCGTCGTGCTCATCGTGCTGGCCGTGCTCGTGCTGGGGTATCTCGCCGTGACGAGCCCGGGGGCCTATGTCCGCGCGACGAGCACATTCCTCGTGGTCTTCGTGCTCGGATCGACGTTCAGCGAGTCCGGCCTCAGTGACGTCTCCTCGCAGACGCTCTCCCTGGTGGTCGCCGCCGTCGCGGTCCACGCCGATCGTCACGGGCAGGGGCGGCAGGACGAGCTGGACGGGCGACGACGACGACCAGCGCCGGGCGAGACCGTCCGCCCGATATCACCCGTTGTGCCGATCGTCAGGCCGTCCCCGGCACCGTAGGCTGTCCGTTCAGGGCGAAATGTGAGGTTCACATGCGCAGAGCTCGAGCAGCCGTCGTGGGCGGGGGCGTCGCGGCCCTCGCCGTCGGCGGGCTGCTGCTCGCCACTCTCCCGACCGCGGGCGACGGGGACGACGAGCCGGTCCAGGCCGCTCCCCCGCAGCTCCCGGTCGCAGAACCGGCCGCCTCGCCCGGCGGCGAGCCTGGGCAGGACCAGCCCGCGAGCCAGGACAGGGTGGCGGCCGAGGACGACGACCGCGCCGCGGAGGACGTCGAACCGGCGGTCTCCTCCCCCGAGGCCCTGTGCGCTCAGGTGACGGCTGCCGACTTCACGGCCATCACGGACATCCCGGTCACGGTCGCCGAGGCGGCCGACGAGCTGCAGTGCGACTACGTGCCGGAGGAGGCGGACGGAACGTTCGGTCGCGTCACCGCCCGGGTGCCGGAGGACTACACCACCTGGGACGCCTATGTCGCGACCCAGCCGGACGACGACCAGGTCAGCCGCCCCGACATCGCCGACGGCGCGATCGTCATCGTGGTCGACGCCGGGGGGAGCATGCGCTACGTCACCGCGGAGGTCGCCCTGGGTGCCACCGTCGTCACCTGGGAGCTGGCCCTGCCGGCCTCGGTCCGGGAGGCGCGTGAGCAGGGCACCGCACTCCTCGAGCTCGTCGCGAGCGGCGGCGAGGACTGACCATGGCCGAGCACGTCCTCGAGCGCCGCACCCCGGCCCGCGACGTCATCGCGGCGCTGCGGCTGGCGCAGAAGCCGTCGGCCGGTACCCCCGCGTACTCGCGCTGGGTCAACCGCCCGCTGGCCAGGCGCGTCACCGCGTTCGCCTTCCGCGCCGGGCTGACACCGAACGGCGCGACGGCGATCAGTGCGGTCCTGTCCACGGCGGCGATCGCCCTGGTCGCCCTCGCCGACCCGACGCCCGCCGTGGGGGGCGGGATCGCGCTCCTGCTGGCGACCGGCTACGTGTGGGACTCCGTCGACGGGCAGCTCGCCCGGCTCACGGCGACCGGATCCCCGCGCGGTGAGTGGCTCGACCACACGGTGGACTGCGTCAAGACGACCGCGCTCCACCTGGCGGTCCTCGTGAGCTTCTACCGTCACCCGTCACCCGACGCCCCACTGCTGCTGCCCCTGGCGTACACGCTCGTCGCCACCGTCCTCTACTTCGGTCTGATCCTCACGCCGAAGCTCCGTCGCGCTCCGGCGGGCCCCAGGACCGCCAGCCGTGAGAACCCCTGGCGGCCCTGGTTGCTCCTTCCGACGGACTACGGCGCCTTGTGCCTCGCCTTCCTCACCTTCGGGGCACGTCCCCTGTTCTCCCTGCTCTACGGTCTGTTCGCCGTCGTCACGACGCTCGTGCTGCTCGCTGCCTGGCGGAAGTGGTGGCGCGAGCTCGGCGCTGCGCACCCCGCGGCCTGAGCAGGGGGCCACGGTGGGAGCCGGCCGACGCCGCGTCCTGATCAGTGCGTACGCCTGCGGACCGGGTGAAGGGTCGGAGCCCGGCAGCGGGTGGCAGATCGTCCGCGCGGCCGCGGTGACGAACGACGTCTGGCTGGTCACGCGCCGCCGGTTCGCGACCGCGATCGAGGAGCAGCGACGCACCGACCCTTCGCTCGCCCAGCACCTGCACGTGACCTACCTCGAGCTCGGCGACCGAGCCCTGCGTCTCAAGCGCGGAAGCCTCGGCGTCTACTGGTACTACGTCCTCTGGCAACGGCGGCTGGGGCGGCTCGCGCGCCAGCTGCACGCCGAGCTGGACCTCGACCTGGCGCACCACGCCACCTTCGCCTCCGACTGGCTGCCGGTGGGCCTGCTCCGGCTCCCGCCGGGCGTGCCGATCGTCTGGGGACCCGTCGGCGGCGCGACCTACACCCCCCGCGCCGTCCGTGGCTGGCTGGGTCGGCGCGCACGCCTCCTCGAGGCCGTCCGGGAGCGTGCCACCAGGGTGGCCCGACGGGTCTGGGGTGATGCCGCGGCGAGGCGCGCGGCCCTCGTCGTGACCCACAACGAGGACGTCGCGACGCGGTTCGCCTACGCGACCACCCTCGTCGAGCCGAACCCGGCCCTGACCTCGCAGGAGCTCGACGCCGCACGCGTGGGCGCCACCTCCGGCGACCCCGCGTCGCTGCACGCGGTCTTCGTCGGCAGGCTCGTCTCGTGGAAGGGCACCCGGCTCGCCGTCGACGCGATCGCGCGCAACCCCCGCTGGACCCTCGACCTCATCGGCGCCGGACCGGAGCGCGAGCACCTGGTCGCACGCGCAGCGCGGGCCGGGGTCGCGAACCGGGTCCGGCTCCGTGGACCGCTGCCACGGGCCGACACCCTCGTCGAGATCGCCCGCGCCGACGCCCTGCTCCTGCCCTCCATGCACGACTCGGCCTCGTGGGTCACGGCCGAGTCGGTGACCCTGGGAACCCCGGTCGTCTGCCTCGACATCGGGGGGCCTCCCCTGGTGATGGACGGGTACGGGGTCGCCGTGACCCCGGGACCACGGGTCACCGAGGACCTCGCCCGCGCACTCGACACCGCTGCGCTGCTTCCACGGCGCCGGTCCACCCGGTGGCTCGAGTCGCGCCTGCCTGCCCTCCTCGACGCGTGGTACGCGCTGGCTCAGCGAGCCTCCGCGCCCTCACGGACGACGTCCCGGTAGATCGCCTCGAGGGCCCCGACCGCCCCGGCCATCGAGTAGTGGGCCAGGTAGGCCGCGCGGGCGCGTCGTCCGAGCGCGACGGCGGTCTCAGGGTCCATCCGACCGAGCGCTCGCCGAAGGTCCTCGACGTCGTTCGGCAGGTGCGTGACCCCGGCCCCTGTCCGCTCTGCAAGCTCCGCGAGGGCGCCGTGCCCGGCCACGACCACCGGCACCCCCGCCGCCATCGCCTCCACCGCGGAGAGGCCGAACGTCTCGTAGGCGCGGGAGGGCACCACCAGAGCGCGCGCGGAGGCCATGCGGCACCTCACCTCGGCCTGCGGCAGCGAACCCAGGAAGACCACGTCCAGGGCACGGTCGGCGACGCGGCGCCGGAGATCGGTGGCGAGGTCACCGTCCCCGATCACCTCGAGCCGGCCGAGGCGGTTGTCCCAGGCGTCGATCAGGAGGTCGATGCCCTTCTCGTGGGACAGGCGACCGACGTACAGGAACCCGTCTCCCGCACCGTCCCGCACCTGCGGCGCCTCGGAGACCCCGTGGGGCCGCACGACGACCTGGGCCTCCGGGAGCCCGGCACGGGTGACCATGGACCGGGCGAACTCGGTCATCACCACGAACCGGTTGACACCGTGGGTCCAGGTGCGCAGCGCACCGTGCAGGGCGACGGAGGCCGTCACCGGCGCCGTCGCGAGGCGGGAACCTCGGTAGCACCCGTGGACCAGTCCCGGGAGCGGTGAGCGGTCGATGCACCGGGTGCACGGCCGCCCCTCGCGCAGCAGCGTCCCGGAGGCGCAGAAGAGCCGGTAGTTGTGCAGCGTCGCGACGACGGGCACGCCCCTCCGTCGCGCCGCTCCGAGGACGGACGGGCTGATCACCGGGAAGGTGTTGTGCACGTGCATCACGTCGGGCCGTGAGTCCTCGATCGACCGGCGGACGGCCGCCGCATCCCCGGGGGACCACAGCACGCGGGCGGGAAGCACCCCCCGGGCCGCCAGGCCCCACGTCGCGATGTCGTCACTCTCGCGCTGGTAGGTCCGCACGTCGTGGCCCGCGTCCGCGAGCACGCGCAGGTCCTGGTCGACGACGACGTCCTCGCCGCTCGGTTGACCGGTCCGGTACCGGTTGTGGACGACCAGGATCCTCATGCGCTGCCTCACAGTCCCGTGGTGCGAGCCGCCTAGGGTGCCCTCCCGATGAGGAGCTCGGTAAAGGACGCCCGGACCGGCGCATTCGTGGCCGATCCGGAGAGCTGGGCCGCGAGCCCGAAGCTGCCGGCCACCTGCAACGCAGGCAGGGAGTCGGACGTCTCAGCGACCCACTGCGGCGAGGCAGCCAGGGCCTCGGGACCCACCGCCGCCCTGATCGTGGTCGTGCCAGCCCCCGTGATGTCGATGCGGACCGGGATCGCGACCCCGGGCGTCATGCTCAGGCCGTCGACCCGCTGCTCGGAGACCAGCACCGCCTCGGCACCACCCACCACACGACTGATCGACACGTAGACGCTGCCGTTGGCGATCACCCGCGTCTTGACCCTGTAGTCGCCCGCCCCCGGCACCGACCTCGCCACGAAGGAGACGTACACCCCGCCGCCCGTCGCCGGCTTGTCGAGCTGGAACGTCGTGACGATGGACGCGGTGTCGAACTCGGCGGCCCGCAGGTACGCGTTGGGCGCGTTGCCCGGGCTCGCCATCGACAACCACCCGAGCCCGTCGCCGACCCCGTAGCGCGACACCGTCCCGGCGACCGACCACGCACCGCCGGTCTCGGCGGACCCGAGCCCGTTGGTCACCGTGCGCTCGAAGGTGTCCTCGACGAGGGTGGTCGTCGCGGGCGGGCCCGTGACGACCACCGCCTCGGTGACCTCCCCGGTAACCCCGTCGTCGTCGGTCACGGTCAACCGCACGGCGTACTCACCGGGCTGGGCGTACGTGTGGGTCGCCGTGGGGGACGAGGACGCGGGCGTGGACTGCCCATCACCCCACGACCACGCGTACGAGACGACCTGACCGTCGGGGTCGCTCGACGCCGACCCGTCCACGGACACGGTGAGCTCGTCCGCCGAGGAGGTGAACGAGGCCACCGGCACCACGTTCTCCGGCGCCGTGACCACGACGTCCTTGCTCTGCTGCGCCGTCCCCCCACGGTCGTCGGTCACGGTCAACCGCACGACGTACTCACCGGGCTCGGCGTAGGTGTGGGTCGCCGTGGAGGACGAGGACGCAGGCGTGGACTGCCCATCACCCCACGACCACGCGTACGAGACGACCTGACCGTCGGGGTCGCTCGACGCCGACCCGTCCACGGACACGGTGAGCTCGTCCACCGAAGAGGTGAACGAGGCCACCGGCACCACGTTCTCCGGCGCGGGCAGGCCCGCTCCGAGACGGTGGTGGTGCGCGATGTCGGCGGCCGAGAGGGCGTGCGGGTACACGGCCACCTCGTCGATGGTGCCGTTCAGCCCGTTCACGGCCCCGGCGTTCGGCCACCCGTTCAGGTTGTCGTTGCCGATGCGCCAGTAGCCCTGGTAGCTCTCTGCGGACGGGGCCGGGGTCGTGCCCTGGGAGACCCCGTCGACGAAGAGCTCGAGCCTCCCGGGGGTGAAGGTCATCGCGACGTGGTGCCACTGACCGTCGTTGACACGCGCCGTCGACCGCACGGTGCGGGTGGCCCCGCTGTACACGCCCGCCGTCACCCGACCATCGGTCCCCAGGTACATGTGACGGTCGTAGCTCGAGCTGCTGCCGGTCGCGCTGCTGCCGAAGCCGAGGATCTTGCCTCCGAGGGTGCTGGTCGTCCTGACCCAGCCCTCGGCGGTGAACTGCTGCGGTCCCGCCATCCGCTGCTGCGCGACGACCCGGCTGCTCGAGCTGAACCGTCCCCCGTAGGTGCCGGCCAGGACCCCCGCGTCGGTGCCACGCACGACGGAGGTCGCGGTGGCGTCGTTGGTGCCGATCGCGTCGAGCACCGGACCCGAGGAGTCCTCGAACCGCCACAGCGAGGCGGCGCCGTCGGCCTCGACGAGCTCCGGGTACGTCGGCTCCGTCGCGGACACCGTGAGGTAGTTGGTCCAGAAGGACTGGACGGTCGTGGTGCCGTCCGTGGCCTCGACACGGTAGGCGACGTCGGTCCCCGGCGTGAGCCCCGTGTCGACGAACGATGCCGTGGGCACCTGCCACCAGATCGAGCGCATGGTGGTGGTCCAGATCGGGGTGCTCCGACCCGCCCGGTACAGCCGGTAGGTGAGGTTCTCGTCGTCGTTGTCCAGCGTCGCGGGGAAGACCACCTTGACCTTGCCGACGCCGACGGTCCTGGCGCTCGGGGTCGCCGGCCGACGCGGAGGCGTGTCCGGACCGGCGGCGAACCGGGCCAGGCCCTGCTGCCCCTGGCCGTTGACGAGGGTGAAGTCACCTCCCACGACGAGCTGGGTCCCGTCGGTGGCCATGCCCAACGGCCCCACCTGGGTGGACCCCGCGGCGTTGGTGTTCGGCCACCAGGGGCCGTTCTTGCCCGTCGCGGGGTCGGCGACCATGAGGAAGCGGTGCGGCCGGGACTCCCCGAACTCCCCCTCGGAGCTGCAGTCGTGCACGTGAGCACCCTTGTAGAGGGATCCCTTGACCATGGCGAGGGACTCGGTCGCCCCGAGACACGCGTTGCGCCAGCGCAGGCTCCCGTCGTCCAGCTCGGCGGCGAAGGTGCCGTCGAAGCACCCCCCGCCGTCACCCGCCGCGGCGAAGTAGACGCCCGAGGGGTCGACGAGCACGTCGCGGACCTTGGAGTTGCACGAGGAGGTGACGCGGGGCATCGCCGACCTGGCGGGGAACGCGCGCTGAGCACCGAGGTCGGTGTCGACGGCCGCCACGGCACGGCTCGGGGTCCCTCCGATGGTGTCGAAGTTGCCGCCGAGGTAGACGGTGCTGGTGGACGGTGACACGTCGAGGTCGTAGACGTCCCAGTTGGCGTTGGGGTCCCAGGCGCGGAGGCTGCCGTTGCTGCGCGCGACCGCTGCCAGGCGGTTGCGCGTCTGCCCCGCGACGAGTCCGAAGGAGCCTCCGAGGTACACCGTGTCGGCGTCGGCGGCCAGTGCGGTCACCCGATAGCTCACGTACGGGGCGAAGTTCGGCTGCAGCGCGAGGGTGCTCGTGTCGAAGGCTGCGATGCGGCCACGGCCCGCACCGGCGATGCTCGTGAAGTCACCGCCGACGTAGAGGCGTGACCCGTCCGGCGACGCGGCCAAGGAGAACACGCGGGCGTTGGGAGCCGGGTTCCAGGACGCGATCAGGGCGCCGGACTGCGCGTCGAACGCCGCCAGGAACGGGCGGGGCACCTCGTGCGACCCGGCACTCGCCCCCGGGGGCCGCACGGTGCTGAACTCTCCGCCGGCGAAGATCTTGCCGTTCGCGTAGGCCACCGTGCGGACGATGCCGTTCGTCTGCCAGAGGCTCGACGCCGTGGCCGAGACGGTGGACTCCTGGGCCTGGGCGACCGTGGGCAGGCCGACGACCGCCATGGCCAGGACGATGGCCAGGACCGTGGTCCGACGGAGCCGAGACCACCGCCGTGCGTGACCGAGCTTCCGCCGGGGCGCGTCCGCCGGGGCACTGCCGAGCTGCCGTGAGGGATTCATCTCGACTCCGTTCCGCGGCCAGCCGCGACCTGTCCACCTCGGTCGGCCGGCCGGTCGGTCGGTCGTCCTGCACATCTCGTCCGTGCCGTCAGCCGCGCGCCAGGACGGGAGGGGCCGCCCCGTCGCCCCTGCCGTGTCGACTCACCCCCCGGTCGCACGGCCGCCCCCCGCGATGTCCGTCGTCAGGAACTGGCGCAGCATCGTCGACGACGTGGACGGCGTGTACGGCAGGTAGACCACGCGAGCACCGACCTCGGCCATCTCTGCCTCAAGACGCTCTCCTTTGCGCGTGCCGAGCCAGTCGTCCCCCTTGAAGAGGACGTCGAACGGATGGTGACGCCACGCGATCCGCTTGTCCTGCGAGAAGTCCGTCACGACGTCGTCGACGAACCTGACGCTCGCGACGAGCTCGAGGCGCTCGCGGTGCGGGATCACCGGCGCGCGACCCTTCATGGCCACGAGGGCCTCGTCCGTGGCCACCCCGACGACCAGGCGCTCGCAGCGCGCACGCGCGGCTCGCAGGATGTTCAGGTGGCCCACGTGGAGCATGTCGAATCCACCAGGGACGTAGCCGACCACGCCCGTGCGCGCCCTGCCCTCCGAGTGGACCATGCGGCCCTCCGCTGCCGACCTGACACGACGTCCTGAGGCCCGCGTCCGCGAGGGCCTCTGTCAGGGTTTGCCTGATGTGTCCGTTTCAGGGTATATGCACCAGGCCCCCGAAGAACATGCCTTCGTCACGATTCATCGACCGGAGGTTCAGGCGGAACGATCACCGTGCGGGTGCGACGAGGAAGGCACGCAAGGTCGACACGAACGTCTCCGGCTGCTCCGAGTGCACCCAGTGCCCGGCGTCCCGCACGGTCACGAGAGTCGTCCGCGGGAAGAGCCCTCGCATGAGGGGGCCGTGCTCGGGCCGGACGTAGTCGGACCGCTCACCGGCGACCCACAGCACCGGGTGGTCGAACGTGGCCCCACCGGTGGCGGGGAAGCCACCGATGGCCGGGAGCTCGTTCCGCAGCAGCTCGAGGTTGGCCAGCCAGCGGAAGGTCCCCCCCTCGGGGCGCAGGTTCTGCAGGAGGAACCCTCGGACGCGCGGGTCGTCGACCCGTTCGGCCAGGCGCTCGTCCGCCTCGACGCGCCCGGAGAGGGTCGAGGTGTCGATCGCGGCCAGGGCGTCGAGCAGGTGGGCGAACTCCCCGAGCGAGCCGCCGGACGTCGGGGCGATGTCGACGACGGCGAGCCGGTCGACGAGGTCGGGGTGGCGCAGCGCGAGCACCATGGCGACCTTGCCGCCCATCGAGTGCCCGACGACGTGCACGGGCCCGTCAGCGGCGATGCCCGTGGCGAGGGCCTCCGCGACGAGGTCGGCCATCTCGTCATACTCGAAGCGCTCGGTCCACACCGAGCGCCCGTGGTTGGGCAGGTCGACCAGCAGCGACCGGGCCTCGGGCTGGAGGGCCTTCGCGATCTGCATGAAGTTCCGCCCTTGGCCGAAGAGGCCGTGCAGGAACACCACGGGGACGCCCGCGTCACCGACGGCGGTCGTGCTGATGGGTGCGGTCGCGGTGCTCACGAGGACCGAGCCTAGGACGGCGGACGGGTGCGCGCCCCAGGGCGCCGGAGCGGGTAACCTGCTGCCATGCCTCTGGTCCTCGTGCGCCGCGTCCATGTGGACCTGCTGCGCACCGGGAGCTGTCTGTGTCCGCGCTGAGCGCGTGACTCCCAGACCAGCCCCCCCGACTCACCAGTAAGGCATCTCCCATGACCTCCTTGACCCTGCCTGTCCTCGACCTGTCCCGAGCAGACGACCCCGCGACCGCCGAGGACTTCGCGACCTCGCTGCGCGAGGCGACCCACGACTACGGCTTCTTCTACCTCGTCGGCCATGGCGCGGGGCGCGACCTGACCCGTCGCGTGATCGAGGTCGCCCGCGAGTTCTTCGCACTCCCCGAGCAGGACAAGTTCGCGATCGAGAACACCGCCAGCCCCCACTTCCGTGGCTACACCCGCGTCGGCGGCGAGCTCACCCAGGGCAAGGTGGACTGGCGCGAGCAGATCGACATCGGGCCCGAGCGCCCGGTGCTGCCCACCGGACCGGGGCACCCGCCCTACAACGTCCTGCAGGGCCCGAACCTCTGGCCCTCCCAGCTCCCCGAGCTGCGCGAGGTCGTCACGGCGTGGAACACGACCATGGGCGGGATCGCCGACCGCCTCCTTCACGCCTGGGCACGCTCCCTCGGGCAGGCCGAGGACGTCTTCGACCCCGCCTTCGGGGACGAGCCGGCCGCGCTCACGAAGGTCGTCAGGTACCCGGGCCGCACCGAGGGTGGGACGCAGCAAGGGGTGGGCTGGCACAGCGACTTCGGCGTTCTGACCCTCCTGCTCGTCGAGCCGGGCCGACGCGGCCTCCAGGTCGAGTACCAGGGCGAGGCCCTCGACGCCCCTCCCGTCGAGGACGCCCTCATCGTGAACATCGGCGAGATGCTCGAGTGGGCGACCGACGGGTACCTCCGAGCCACGCGGCACCGCGTCCTGGCCCCCGAGCCGGGTACCGACCGGATCTCCGTCCCGTACTTCCACAACCCGTCCCTCGACGCCGTCTTCCCCCGCCTGCAGCTGCCGACCGAACTCGCGGCCCAGGCCCCCGGCATCGCCCTCGACCCCGACGAGGACGAGATCCGGGGCGAGTACGGGTACAACGCGCTCAAGAGCCGGGTCCGCGCGCACCCCAACGTCGTCGACGCCCACCACCAGCATCTGCGCGAGCTCGTCGGGGGGCGCTGACCCTTCTCCCTGCCCCGCGGTGTCCCGGTCGACATGCCGGACCGGGACACCGATGGGAGGGTGAGGGGATGAAGACCCTCATCGTCGTCCTGCTCCTCGCTTGGCTCGCCGTCTCCCTGCTCGGCGTGATCATCGAGGGCCTGCTCTGGCTGCTCGTGATCGGCCTGGTGCTGCTGGCCGCGACGGCCCTGTTCGGGTGGCTCAAGCTCGGGCGCCGACGTTCGTCCCCGACTTCTTGACCGGGCGCGCACCGATGGCTGACCGAGGTCCCGGCAGCCAGCGCACCTTGTGGTCCGACGGCCTCGGCCGGGTGGCGACGCGCAGCGCCCAGAGCCTCATCGTCCTGGCCCTCGTCGCCTGTGTCGTCTTCGCCCTGACTCAGCTCCGGCTCGTCGTGGTCACCGTGCTCATCGCCACGATCGTCGCGGCGGCGGTCAACCCTGTGGTGCACTTCCTGCGGGAACACCGTTGGCCGGCAGGCCTCGCGACCTGGACGGCGCTCCTCGCAGGGCTCGGCACCCTCGGCGGGGTGATCTGGCTCGTGGGGCGCGGGATCCGTGACGAGTGGGGCGAGCTGGTCGACCAGGCGAGCCAGGGCATCGACCAGCTCGAGGAGTTCCTGCTCGAGGGCCCGCTCGACATCAGCGAGCAGCAGATCGCCGACGCGCGGGAGGCAGGCACGGACCTCCTGACGAGCGAGGGGTTCCAGAGCGGGGCCGTCGCCGGTGCCACCGCCGCCGTCGAGGTGATCGCGGGGCTCCTGCTCGGCATCGTCGTCCTCTTCTTCCTGCTTCGCGACGGACGCCGGATCTCGGAGTTCCTCATCACCCCCCTCGACGAGCGGCGCAAGGAGCGTGCTCGCCGCATCGGGAACCAGTCGACGGACGTCCTGGGCCGCTACGTGCGCGGCACGGCGATCGTCGCACTCGTCGACGCCGTCGTCATCGGCGTGGCCCTGATGATCCTCGGGGTGCCGCTCGCCCTGCCGCTGGCCACCATCGTCTTCCTCGGGGCCTTCGTCCCCATCGTGGGAGCCACGGTCGCCGGCACGTTCGCCGCCCTCGTGGCCCTCGTGGCTGAGGGGCCCCTGACGGCGCTCATCGTCGTCATCGTCGTGATCGCGGTCAACCAGCTCGAGGGCGATCTGCTCGCCCCGGTGGTCATCGGCAAGGCGCTGTCCCTGCACCCGCTGGCCATCCTCCTGGCCCTGACGGCCGGCACCATCCTGGCGGGGATCCTCGGAGCGCTGCTCGCCGTCCCGATCGCTGCTGTCGCCTGGGCCGCGGTCAAGGAGTGGCACGCCCCTGCCGACGACGAGCACAGCGAGGCCCACGAGGAGCCCGACGAGCGCGGGAGCGCCGAGGACTCCCCCGCCGCGGCGATCTGATCTGAGCCTGACGGCCCTCCGCCGGGGACCTCGGCGGGTCAGACGACCGGCGGGTCGACCAGGAGGTCCGTGGTCCGCCCGGAGCGTCCGGCCCCGTCGGACCAGGTGAGCTCGGTCTGCCCCGACGCCAGGTCCACCGTCACCGAGGCTCGGCGGTCACCGTCCTGCCAGGCGATGGCGATGCCGCCGTCCGGGCCCGGGGAGACCTCGCACCGACCGTCGAAGACGTCCAGGGTGTTGCGGAACCGGGCGAGCGCGCAGAGCGCCCGGACCACGGGGCGCTCGAGAGCGGCCTCGACCTCCTCGCGCGTGTAGTGATGACGGTTGATGTCGCGCCCGGCGCCGGTGCTCTCGAGCAGGTCGAGGTCGTTGTGCCCCGCGAGGGCTCCCACGTAGTACACCTGCGGGATGCCCGGGGTGAAGAGCTGCAGGGCACGGGCCGCGAGGTAGCGGCGGTCGTCCCGGGCCAGGGCGTCGTAGAAGGTCGAGTTGACCTGGTAGACGTCGAGGTTGGAGGCCGCCCACCCGGTCGCCCGTCGGCTCGCTCCCCCGGTCGCCGCATGGATGCCCTCCACCACGGCGTCCAGCTGTGCCGGCTCGAGCAGGCCGGGGCGGTCCGGGGCGGTCTGGTCAGGACCCACGTCGACGATGCCGATGCCGTCATGGGTGTCCAGGACGGTCACGGCGTTGGTGGGTCGGATCCCCATCCAGTGCAGCAACGCACCGTGGTCGCCCGTGTACGCCGCGTGCAGCACGAGGGGCGGCAGGGCGAAGTCGTACACGCGATCCACCGCGCGACCGATCTCGACCTGCCGCTGGTAGTAGGAGTGCACCTCGACGAGGACCTCGAGCCCGCGCTCGCGGGCCAGGAGGGTCAGCTCGTCGATCACGGCGAAGGTCTCGGGGGTCATGAAGCACGTGGTGCCCGGGGTCTTGACGGCGTACCCCACCGCGTCCAGGCGGATCATCGAGACCTTCGCGCCGGCCAGGGCGTCGAGGATGCTGACCAGGTACTCCTTGGCCTCGCGCGAGGACAGGTCGAGGTCGACCTGCTGCGGGGTGAAGGTCGTCCAGACCAGGCGCCGCTCCCCGCCCCAGGTCATCGGGGTGAAGGGCAGGCCAGGTCGCGGGCGGTAGATGGCGGCGAGGTCCTGCTCGGTCGCCCCGTCGGGGAAGACCGAGGCCAGCGTCAGGAACATGCCTGCCCACGGTGACGCAGAACCCCGCGAGACCACGTCCAGGACCTGGGCCGAGTCCGCCGAGACATGGTTGACGATCACGTCGACCACCGTGTCCAGCCCGTCGCCGAGGTCCCGGACGTCCTGCCAGCTGCCCAGCCGAGGGTCGACAGCGGTGTGGTCCTCGGGGTCGAACCCGGCGTCCGCGCCGTCGTACGGCGTGAAGAACGGCAGGACGTGCACTCCGCCGAAGACCCCGTCGAAGCGCTCACGGAGCAGCGCGGAGAGTCCCGGCAGGTCCCCGCCGAGCCTGTCGGCGTAGGTGATGAGCTGGACCTGGTTGCGCACGGCGTCCTCCTGGTGGCGTCCTCGGCGTCCGGGCTGGGCCCTCCAGCCTCTCAGGTCCGCGAGGTGGCGTGCGACCGACCCTCGGGGTGCACGCCGGCCGCAGCGGTGGCAGCCTGGCCCGGTGGTGAACCTCGAGGAGCTCCGCGGCCTCCGCCAGCAGGCGGCACGGCGACTGGCCGCGCTCGACCTCGCCTACGCGGACCTCGTCGCGACCTCCACCGACTCCAACGCTGACGACGAGCACGATCCCGAAGGGGCCACCATCGCCTTCGAGAGGTCCCAGCTCGGCGCGCTCGTCGACCAGGCTCGGCGGCGTCTGGTCGAGCTGGACGAGGCTCAGACCCGCTGGCACGCGGGGTCGTACGGGGTCTGCGACCGCTGCCGGGCCGTCATCCCGCCGGAGCGCCTCGAGGCACGCCCGTCGGCCCGCACCTGCGTGGGCTGCGCGTCGCACCGACGCTGAGGGCCTCGGTGCCCGCAGCCGACCTCACTGCGGGCCCGCCTGCACCTCCGCACGGCCCTCGTCAGGCCCGAGGTCCCACGGGCGCCGCGTCCGCGGAGGGGACAGTGGGGGCATGCTCTACCTGAGGTCCACCGACTACGACCCGACCACCCGCACCCTGACCGCCGAGTTCCGGTCACCGAGCGGGACCGAACGTGTCACCCGTCACTACGTCGACGTCCCCCCGGGCCTCTTCGCCAGGGTGGCTGCCGCACGGCCGCACGCGCGTGCCGTGATCGACCAGCACGTCGCACCGCACCACTCTCGGGTGCGCTCCTCCTGAGACGAGAACGGCCCCGGGGTCTCCCGGGGCCGTTCTGCGATCTCCGTCAGCAGGGCATCAGCCCTGCTGACGGAGACCGGTGCTGCTGACGGCCGCAGCGCTTGCGCGGCCGATGCCCTCAGCGCTCGCGCTCGGTGCCGATCTTGTGCACGAGGAGCGAGTTGGTCGTCCCGGGCACCCCGACAGGTGCACCGAAGACGATGACGACGCGGTCCCCGACCTCGGCGAGCCCGTTGGCGCGCAGCATCTGGTCCACCTGCACGACCATCGCGTCGGTGTGCTCGACCTGAGGCACCTCGTAGGTGCTGACGCCCCAGCTCAGCGCCAGGGTGTTGCGCACGTCGGAGGTCGGCGTGAAGGCGATCAGGGGGATGGCAGCGCGCAGACGGGACATGCGCCGTGCGGAGTCGCCCGTCTGGGTGAAGGTCACCAGGTACTTGACCCCGAGGGTCTCACCGACCTCGGCTGCGGCGTGGGTGATGGCCCCGCCGCGGGTCTGCGGGCTCCACCCGAGCGGCGCGATGCGGTCGCTGCCGTGCTCCTCGGTGTTCTCGATGATCCGCGCCATCGTGCGCACGGCCTCGATCGGGAAGTCGCCGACGCTGGTCTCGCCCGAGAGCATGACCGCGTCAGCCCCGTCGAGCACCGCGTTGGCGCAGTCCGAGGCCTCGGCGCGGGTGGGACGCGGCGCCGAGATCATCGACTCGAGCACCTGGGTCGCGACGATCACGGGCTTGGCCGCACGGCGAGAGAGCTCGATCGCTCGCTTCTGCACGAGCGGGACCTGCTCGAGCGGCAGCTCCACCCCCAGGTCACCGCGGGCGACCATGATGCCGTCGAAGGCCTCGACGATCTCGGCGAGGTTCTCGACCGCCTGGGGCTTCTCGACCTTGGCGATGACCGGGACGGTCCGCCCCTCCTCGGTCATGATGCGGGCGACGTCGTCGTAGTCCGCCGCGCTGCGCACGAAGGACAGGGCGATGATGTCCGCACCGATCCGCAGGGCCCAGCGAAGGTCGGCCTCGTCCTTGTCCGACATCGCCGGGACGCTGACGGCCACGCCCGGGAGGTTCAGGCCCTTGTTGTTCGAGACGGGCCCGGCGACCTCGACCCGGGTGACGACCTTGTTGCCCTCGACAGCGGTGATGCGGACGGCCACGCGACCGTCGTCGATGAGGATCCGGTCGCCGACCTTGGCGTCGCCCGGCAGGCCCTTGTAGGTGGTCGAGGCGAGCTCCTTGGTGCCCTGGACCTCGTCGGTGGTGATCGTGAAGGTCTCGCCCTCGGTGAGCTCGACCTTCTCCTCGGCGAAACGCCCGAGGCGGATCTTGGGGCCCTGGAGGTCGACGAGCACCGCCACGGCACGGCCCGAGGCCTGGGCCGCCGCGCGCACGTTGCGGTAGACCGCCTCGTGGACGTCGGTGTCGCCGTGGCTCCGGTTGAGGCGGGCGACGTCCATCCCGGCGTCGACCAGCGCTTGGATCTGCTCGGGCGACTCGGTCGCCGGCCCGATGGTGCACACAATCTTGGCTCTACGCATGTCTCCAGCCTATGTCCTCGCCTGCAGGACCTTCGGTCCCGTCCGGCCTGTGTCGTGCGGTACACCCCTGTGGACCTGCCCGCTCCACCGGGCGAGGCCCCCGGCGCAACGCCCTGCGTCGGTCAGGGCCGCATGGCCCGCGTGCTGGGTGTGACGGGGACGGGCAGCTCGGTGCTGCCCCGGAGGTAGGCATCCACGCCGGCGGCCGCGGCACGCCCTTCGGCGATGGCCCACACGATGAGGGACTGGCCACGGCCCGCGTCCCCGGCGACGAAGACCCCCGGGACCGAGGACGCGTAGTCCTCGCCGCGGGCCAGGGCGCCCCGCCCCGTGACGTCGGCCCCGGTCTGCTCGGCCAGGACCTCGGTCTCCGGCCCGGTGAACCCCATGGAGATCAGGACCAGGTCGGCCGGGATGTCGCGCTCGGTCCCCTCGCTGGGCACACGACGCCCGTCCGGCAGGTACTCGGTGGTCGCGACGCGCAGGCTACGGACCTTCCCCTCCTCGTCCCCGAGGAAGCCGACGGTCGAGGCGAGGAAGGTGCGCTCCCCACCCTCCTCGTGCGAGGAGGAGACCTCGAAGAGGATCGGGTCCGTGGGCCAGGGCTGGTTCTCGGGCCGCGCGGTCGGCGGTTCCAGGCCGATCGCGAGGGTCGTGACCGAGGCCGCCTGCTGCCGCAGCGCCGTGCCCAGGCAGTCCGAACCGGTGTCGCCACCGCCGATGACCACCACGTGCTTGCCCGTCGCGAGGATCTGGTCGGGGACCTCCTCGCCGGCCACGACGGCGTTCGCCTGGTGCAGGTACTCCATGGCGGGGTGGATCCCGGCGAGCTCGGCCCCCGGGACGGGGAGCATCCGCGGCACGGGGGCGCCCGTGGCGACCACCACCGCGTCGTACCGGGCCCGGAGCTCCTTCCAGGTGATGTCGCGACCGATCTCGACCCCGGGGCGGAACCGGGTGCCCTCGGCCTCCATCTGGGCGATGCGGCGGTCGATGTGGTGCTTCTCGAGCTTGAAGTCGGGCACCCCGTACCGGAGCAGCCCGCCGATGCGGTCGTCCCTCTCGAAGACCGCGACCGTGTGCCCGGCCCGCGTGAGCTGCTGGGCCGCGGCGAGGCCGGCGGGCCCCGACCCGACCACAGCCACCGTGTGACCCGTGAGGAAGTACGGCACCTGCGGGGTGACCAGGCCGCGGGCGAAGGCCTCGTCGATGATCGAGACCTCGACGTTCTTGATGGTCACCGCAGGCTCGGTGATCCCGAGCACGCACGAGGTCTCGCAGGGTGCCGGGCAGATGCGTCCGGTGAACTCGGGGAAGTTGTTGGTGGCGTGCAACCTGTCGCTCGCCTCGGCCCACTGCCCCTTCCAGACCAGGTCGTTCCAGTCCGGGATGAGGTTCCCGAGCGGGCACCCGGTGTGGCAGAACGGGATGCCGCAGTCCATGCAGCGCCCCGCCTGCTGCTGCAGCATCACGGCGTGCTCAGGGTCCTCGGCAGCAGAACGGTGCTCGTGCACCTCACGCCAGTCCATGAGCCTGACCGGGACGGGACGGCTCGGCGGGAGCTCCCGGTCACGGACCTTCAGAAAACCACGGGGGTCAGCCACGGGACACCTCCAGGATCTTGTCCCACACGCCCGGGGCGGTCGGGTCGAGCCCGTCCTTCTCGGCCTGGGCGAGGGTCGCGCGCATGCGCTGGTACTCGGCGGGCATGACGCGGGTGAACCGTGCCAGCGAGGCGGGCAGCTCGGCGAGGAGCTGAGCCGCACGTGGTGAGCCGGTCTCGTCGACATGGGTGCGTAGCAGCCCTTCGATGACCTCGGCATCGGCCTCGTCGGGCTCGGTGAGCAGCAGCTCGCCCTGGGCCAGGGCCGGGACGTTGACCGCGCCCCGATGCAGGTCCAGCACATAGGCCTGCCCACCGGACATGCCCGCGCCGAAGTTGCGTCCGGTGCGGCCGAGCACGATGACGGTGCCCCCGGTCATGTACTCGCAGCCGTGGTCTCCGACGCCCTCCACCACGAGGGAGGCACCGGAGTTGCGGACCGCGAAGCGCTCGCCCACGACGCCGCGCAGGAAGACCTGCCCCGAGGTCGCGCCGTAGCCGATGACGTTCCCGGCGATCACGTCGCGGTCCCCCGCGAGCACCGAGGAGTGGTCGGGCCGGACGACGATGCGTCCCCCCGAGAGCCCCTTGCCGACGTAGTCGTTGGCGTCCCCCAGGAGCCGCAGGGTGATGCCCCGCGGGAGGAAGGCCCCCAGGGACTGCCCCGCGGACCCGGTCAGCGTCACCTCGATCGTGCCGTCGGGCAGGCCGTCGGTGCCGTGCTGCTTGGTCACCTCGTGGCCGAGCATCGTGCCGACCGTGCGGTTGACGTTCCGGACCGGCAGGGCGATCCGCACCGGCTCACGCCGCGCCAGGGCGTCGGCGGCCATCGAGATGAGCTGGTTGTCGAGGGCCTTGTCGAGCCCGTGGTCCTGAGAGGTCGTGTGACGCAGCGACGAGCCCGGCACGGGCTCGGGGCGGGCGAGCACGGGGCCGAGGTCCAGCCCTGCGGCCTTCCAGTGCGCGACGGCGGCCCGCGTGTCCAAGGACTCGACCCGCCCCACGGCCTCGTCGATCGACCGGAAGCCCAGGGCGGCGAGGTACTCGCGCACCTCGGTGGCGACGTACTCGAAGAAGGTCTCGACGAACTCGGGCTTGCCCGTGTAGCGCGCCCGCAGCTCAGGGTTCTGGGTCGCGACACCCACCGGGCAGGTGTCCAGGTGGCAGACCCGCATCATGACGCAGCCGCTCACGACCAGCGGGGCGGTGGCGAAGCCGAACTCCTCGGCACCCAGGAGGGCCCCGATGACCACGTCACGGCCCGTCTTCATCTGGCCGTCCACCTGCACCACGACGCGGTCGCGCAGGTCGTTGAGCACGAGGGTCTGCTGAGCCTCGGCGAGGCCGATCTCCCACGGGGTGCCCGCGTGCTTGAGCGAGGTCAGCGGGCTCGCGCCGGTGCCGCCGTCGTGCCCCGAGATGAGCACCACGTCGGCGTGCGCCTTGGACACGCCGGCCGCAACGGTCCCGACGCCGAACTCGCTCACGAGCTTGACGTGGATCCGTGCGGACGGGTTCGCGTTCTTGAGGTCGTGGATCAGCTGAGCCAGGTCCTCGATCGAGTAGATGTCGTGGTGGGGCGGGGGCGAGATGAGGCCGACCCCCGGGGTCGAGTGCCGGGTCTCGGCGATCCACGGGTAGACCTTGTTGCCCGGGAGCTGACCGCCCTCGCCCGGCTTGGCCCCCTGGGCGACCTTGATCTGCAGGTCGTCCGCGTTGGTCAGGTAGTCGGCCGTGACGCCGAAGCGTCCCGATGCGATCTGCTTGATCGCACTGCGCCGCTCGGGGTCCCGCAGACGCGCGGTGTCCTCGCCGCCCTCCCCCGTGTTGGACCGACCACCGAGCCGGTTCATCGCGATGGCGAGGGTCTCGTGGGCCTCGGAGGAGATCGAGCCGTAGCTCATGGCGCCGGTGTTGAACCGCTTGACGATCTCGCTGACCGGCTCGACCTCCTCGAGGGGAACCGGCGGACGGTGGCCCTCGGCGAAGGTCAGCAGCCCGCGCAGCGTCATGAGCCGCTGGGCCTGGTCGTCCACCCGGCGGGAGTACTGCCGGAAGACGTCGAGCTGTCGGGTACGGGTCGAGTGCTGCAGCCGGAAGACGGTCTCGGGGTCGAAGAGGTGCTCCTCCCCGTCCCGCCGCCACTGGTACTCGCCCCCGGAGTTGAGCCGGCGGTGCGCCTGCGGGTTGCCGCTCGCCGGGTAGGCGTCGGCGTGGCGCGAGGCGACCTCGGCGGCGATCACCTCGAGACCGATCCCGCCCAGCCGGCTCGTGATCCCGGCGAAGTACTTGTCGACGAGGTCCTGGGCCAGGCCCAGCGCCTCGAACACCTGGGCCCCGCGGTAGGACGTGATGGTCGAGATGCCCATCTTGCTCATGACCTTGAGCACGCCCTTGCCGAGGGCCTTGATGAGGTTCGCCACCGCCTGCTCGGGGGTGATGTCGCCCAGGGAACCGTCCCGGGCGAGGTCCTCGACGGACTCCATCGCGAGGTAGGGGTTCACCGCGGCGGCGCCGAAGCCGATGAGCAGCGCGACGTGGTGGACCTCGCGCACGTCGCCCGCCTCGACGACCAGGCTCACCCGGGTCCGGGTGTGCTTGCGCAGCAGGTGGTGGTGCACCGCGCTCGAGAGCAGCAGCGACGGGATGGGGGCCTGGTCGGCGTCGGAGTTCCGGTCCGAGAGCACGATGAAGCTCACGCCCGCCTCGACGGCCGTGTCGACCTGCTCGAAGATCTCCTCGAGCCGCGCCGCGAGGGCCTGGTGCCCCCCGTCGACCTTGTAGAGCCCGCGCACGATCTCCGAGCTGAAGACACCCGCCAGGTCAGGGTCCCGGGCGACCCGCACGATCTTGGCGAGCTGGTCGTTGTCGAGCACCGGGAACGGCAGCACGAGCTTGCGGGCGTGCTCGGGGACGTCGGCCAGGAGGTTGGGCTCGGGGCCGATGGCACCGCCGATCGAGGTCACGAGCTCCTCGCGGATCGCGTCCAGCGGAGGGTTCGTGACCTGGGCGAACATCTGCGTGAAGTAGTCGAAGAGCAGCCGCGGCCGGGCGGAGAGCACCGCGATGGGCGTGTCGGAACCCATCGCTCCGAGCGGTTCCGCGCCGGCCCGTGCCATCGGCGTGAGGAGGATCTTGAGCTCCTCCTCCGTGTAGCCGAAGGCACGCTGACGACGGCGGACCGAGGCAGGGCTGTGCTGGACGTGCTCGCGCTCGGGGAGCTGGTCGAGGAAGACCTCGTGCTCGCTGATCCACTGCGCGTAGGGGCGCTGGGCAGCGAGCTGGGACTTGACCTCCTCGTCGTCCACGACGCGACCGGCGCCGGTGTCGACGAGGAACATGCGACCCGGCTCGAGCCGGCCCTTGCGCACGATGGTCGACGGGTCGAGGTCGAGCACACCCGTCTCGCTGGCCAGCACCACCAGGCCGTCGTCGGTGATCCAGTAGCGGCCGGGGCGCAGTCCGTTGCGGTCCAGGACGGCACCGATCAGCGTGCCGTCCGTGAAGGTCAGGGCTGCCGGTCCGTCCCAGGGCTCCATGAGGTTCGCGTGGTACTCGTAGAACGCGCGCCGTTCGGGGTCCATCTCGGCGTGGTTCTCCCACGCCTCGGGAACCATCATCAGGATCGCGTGCGGCAGGCTCCGCCCGCCGAGGTGCAGCAGCTCGAGCACCTCGTCGAAGGTGCCCGAGTCGCTCCCGCCCGGGGTGCACACCGGCAGCAGCGGACCCAGGTCGCCGAGCAGCTCGCTGCCCAGGGTGCTCTGACGGGCCGCCATCCAGTTGCGGTTGCCGCGGACGGTGTTGATCTCGCCGTTGTGCGCGAGCAGCCGGAACGGCTGCGCGAGGGGCCACGACGGGAAGGTGTTGGTCGAGAAGCGCGAGTGCACGAGGGCGAGCTCGGAGGCGTACCGCGGGTCGGACAGGTCGGGGAAGAACGGCTCGAGCTGGGCCGTGGTCAGCATGCCCTTGTAGGTGAGCGTGCGTGCCGACAGCGAGGCGAAGTAGACCCCGAGCTCACGCTCGGCGCGCTTGCGCACCCGGAAGGCCCGGCGGTCGAGCTCGATGCCCGCCAGCGCCCGGGCCGGGTCTGCGACCACGAGCTGACGGAAGAGGGGCATGCTCGCGCGGGCGGTGGGACCCACCAGGCCGGCTGTCACCGGCACCTCGCGCCACGCGAGGAGCTCGAGCCCCTCGTCCACGACGAGCTTCTCGATCCCGCTCACCGCGGCCGCGGTGGCCTCGTGGTCGGTCGGGAGGAACGCCATGCCGATCGCGTACTGGCCGGCCGGGGGGAGCTCGGCGTCCACGACGTCGCGCAGGAAGGCGTCCGGGATCTGGGTGAGGATCCCCGCACCGTCACCGCTGTCGGTCTCGGCGCCCACCGCGCCGCGGTGGTCGAGGTTGAGCAGGGCGGTCAGACCGGCGTCGACGATGTCACGGCCAGGGGTGCCGCGCAGGGTCGCGACGAAGGCGACACCGCACGCGTCGTGCTCCGCAGCGGGGTCGTACAGGCCCTGTGCGGGGGGAGCTGCGACAGGAAGAGCCAGCCGATCCATGAACACCGTCCTCGGGGGTCCCAGGTATGACGACCCTGGTCGTGGTCAGGAGAAGACATGGGACACCGTTGGCCCAAACATGACGACGATACAGGCCGTCTGCTCCTCCTCCGAACGAGGGGGCGGCCTCACGTGGTGACGCACCGGGATCGATGCACTCAGCGTGCGTCAGCGACCTCGGGGTTCTGGTCCTTCCCCTCGTCCGCCGCAGGCTCCAGCTGCACGGTGGTCTCGCGTCCTGGGTGTCGACGCCCCACCACGACGAACGCTACCAGCGCGACGAGGCCGACCACGATCGAGGTCCAGACGTTGAGGCGGAAGGGGCCGATCATCTCGGCGGGGTCGATCCGGAGGGCCTCGATCCAGACCCGACCGAGGGTGTACCCGGCCACGTAGAGCCAGAAGACCCGGCCGTGGCCCAGGCGGAACCTGCGGTCTGCCCAGATGAGCACGGCGGCCAGCGCCAGGTTCCAGACCATCTCGTAGAGGAAGGTCGGGTGGAACAGCGTGTCCGGCGCGTACTCGGCCGGGAAGGTCGGGCTCATCGGGTCGATCTCCAGGCCCCACGGCAACGTGGTGGGACCACCGAAGAGCTCCTGGTTGAACCAGTT
Organism: Actinotalea soli; assembly: GCF_017565425.1. Lineage (GTDB taxonomy): Bacteria > Actinomycetota > Actinomycetes > Actinomycetales > Cellulomonadaceae > Actinotalea > Actinotalea soli. The sequence continues at coordinate 99,860 of NZ_JAGEMK010000001.1, read as the reverse complement.
GCCGAGCCGACCGATGGCCTGCGCCACCAGCAGCCCGGGGGCGACGGCGTCGGCGAAGACGGCGAAGCGGACGCCCTGGCGACGACATCCGAGGTAGGCACCGAGGGCCCCCAGCGCGATCGCCCCCCAGATGCCGAGGCCGCCCTCCCAGATCGCGAAGGCCTTCCAGGGATCACCGTCCGGGCCGAAGTACGCCTCGGGCGAGGACACGACGTGGTAGACGCGACCCCCGACGATGCCGAAGGGCACGGCCCAGAAGGTGATCTCGAGGACCGTCTCGGGATCGCCCCCGCGCTCCGCCCACCGTCGACGCGTGAGCCAGATCGCCGCCACGATCCCGGCCATGATCGCCAGGGCGTAGGCCCGTAGAGGGAACGGCCCGAGGTACCAGACCGACTCCGACGGACTCGGGATGGCCGTGGGCAGCGCGGCCAGGGCGGAGGAGAGACCGGCGGTCACCGACGTGCCCCTCGGATGCCGTTCGCAAGGTCCTGGGCCACCTGGGCGATCCCGTCGAGCCCGGCTGCCGGCGACTCCGCGTCGACGAGGGCGCGGACCAGGGCGCTGCCCACGATCACGCCGTCGGCGTAGCCGGCGACCTCGGCCGCCTGCTCGGCGGTGCTGACCCCGAGGCCGACGCACACCCGCTCGGCCCCTGCACCGCGGGTGTCGGCGACGAGACGCTCGGCGTCGGAGCCGACCGAGGCCCGGGTCCCCGTCACGCCCATGGTCGAGGCCGCGTAGACGAAGCCGCGCGAGGCGGCGGCGGTCATCGCCAGTCGCTCGGGGGTCGAGCTGGGCGCGACGAGGAACACCCGGTCCAGGCCGTGCTCCTGCGAGGCGGTGAGCCACTCCCCCGCCTCGTCCGGGATCAGGTCAGGGGTGATCAGCCCCGCGCCACCGGCGGCTGCGAGGTCCCGCGCGAAGGCGTCGACGCCGTAGCGGACGACGGGGTTCCAGTAGGTCATCACCAGCACGGGGACACCGGTCTCCGCGACGCCTTCGACGGCACGCAGGGTGTCCCGCACGCGGATCCCCGAGGCGAGCGCGTGCTCGACGGCCCGCTGGATCATCGGCCCGTCCATGACCGGGTCCGAGTACGGGACGCCCAGCTCGACGATGTCGACCCCGGCCGCGACCATCTGCCGTGCGGCAGCGATCGACCCCTCGAGGTCGGGGTACCCCACGGGGAGGTACCCCACGAGGGCCGCTCGTCCCTCGCTCCGCAGCTCGTCGATCCGGGCAGCGGTCCGGCTGACCTGGTCGGTCACGGTCATGAGGTCCCCTCGTCGAGCAAGGAGAACCACTCGGCGGCGGTCTCCACGTCCTTGTCACCTCGACCGGAGAGGTTGACGAGGATCACCGGCGGATCCTCTCCCTGCACGGTGAGCTCCTGCCCGAGCTGCATGGCCCCGGCGAGGGCGTGCGCCGACTCGATGGCGGGGATGATCCCCTCGGTCCGGCACAGCAGCCGGAACGCCTCCATCGCCTGGGCGTCGGTGATCGGTCGGTACTCCGCACGGCCGATCGTCGAGAGCCACGAGTGCTCTGGCCCGACCCCGGGGTAGTCGAGGCCGGCCGAGATCGAGTGACTCTCGACGGTCTGCCCGTCCTCGTCCTGGAGCAGGAAGGACCTGGCTCCGTGCAGCACCCCGGGCGCACCCCCGCTGATGGTCGCCGCGTGGCGTCCGGACTCGACCCCGTCGCCGCCGGCCTCGAGCCCCACGAGGCGGACGTCCGCGTCGTCGAGGAAGGCGTGGAAGATGCCGATCGCGTTGGACCCGCCGCCCACGCAGGCCGCGATGGCGTCCGGGAGACGGCCGGTCAGGTCGAGGACCTGCTGCCGGGCCTCGACGCCGATGATGCGCTGCAGGTCACGGACCATGGCGGGGAAGGGGTGCGGGCCCCCGACCGTGCCGAAGACGTAGTTGGTCGAGTCCACGTTCGTGACCCAGTCCCGCAGGGCCTCGTTGATCGCGTCCTTGAGGGTTCGCGACCCGGTCGTCACCGGCACCACCTCGGCGCCCAGGAGCCGCATCCGCGCCACGTTCAGGGCCTGACGGCGGGTGTCCTCCTCGCCCATGTAGATGACGCAGTCGAGATCGAAGAGCGCTGCGGCCGTGGCCGTCGCGACACCGTGCTGCCCGGCGCCCGTCTCGGCGATCACGCGGGACTTGCCCAGCCTCTTGGTCAGGAGGGCCTGGCCGAGGACGTTGTTGATCTTGTGCGAGCCGGTGTGGTTGAGGTCCTCGCGCTTGAGGATCACACGCGCGCCACCGCAGTGCGCGGCGAACCGTGGGACCTCGGTGAGGATGCTGGGGCGCCCCGTGTAGGTCCGGTGCAGGCGCGAGAGCTCGGCGCCGAACTCGGGGTCCGCCTTGGCCTTGTCGTACTCGGTGGCCAGCTCGTCGAGGGCCTCGATGAGGGCCTCGGGCACGAAGCGCCCGCCGAAGTCGCCGAAGTAGGGGCCCGACCCAGCCGCCTGCGTGGTCGGCCCGATCTCCTGCGGGGCCGGCTGGTCCTGGGTCGCGGTCACTGACGCACCGCCCGCAGGGAGGGGTGCGCCCCGGCAGCCACGAGGTCGGCGACCGCCGACCGCGGGTCACGCCCTGTGACGAGGCTCTCGCCGACGAGGACGGCGTCGGCACCGGACCGCGCGTAGTCCATGACGTCGTGCGGACCGCGGACTCCGGACTCGGCGATGCGAATCACTCCGTTCGGGATGAGAGGCGCGAGGCGCGCGAAGGTCGTGCGGTCGACCTCGAGGTTCTTGAGGTTGCGTGCGTTGACCCCCACGCACCGCGCCCCGGCGTCCAGGGCCCGCGCGACCTCGTCGGCGTCGTGGACCTCGACCAGGGCGGTCATCCCCAGGGAGTGCACGCGCTCGACGAGGGAGGTCAGGACGGTCTGCTCGAGGGCGGCCACGATGAGCAGGACGAGGTCGGCTCCGTGGGCCCGCGCCTCCCAGACCTGGTACGGGGTCACCACGAAGTCCTTGCGGAGGACCGGCACGTCGACCGTGGCCCGCACGGCATCGAGGTCCTCGAGGCTCCCCTTGAAGCGGCGCTGCTCGGTCAGCACCGAGATCACCGCCGCTCCGCCCTTCTCGTACTCGCCGGCGAGCTCGGCCGGGTCGTCGATGGGAGCCAGCGCGCCCTTGCTCGGGCTCGAGCGCTTGACCTCGGCGATCACGGCGACGGCCTCGTCGTCGTGCAGCCGGCTCATGCACTCCTTGGCTCCCGGGACCCGGGCAGCCCGTTCCTTCACCGCGTCGAGCGGGATCCTCGCCTCACGGTCGGCCAGGTCCTGCCGCACTCCGGCGACGATGTCCTCGAGGACTGTCACGTCGCGCCACCTCCATCCGGTCCGCCCCCGCAGACCCGTTCCGGCCATCGTAGGGCCGGACGCGCGCGCCCCCCACCACGACCACGTGCTGGGACCCGATGACCGGGCCAACCGTCGACCGGGCGGCGGTGGCAGAGCTCGTCCCGAACGGCCTCGGCTCAGGTACCGAGCCAGGGCGTGAGGACCGGACGCAGGGCGGGGAGGTTCCGCAGGGCGCCGAAGCCGACGAGGAGGACCAGGGCCACCCAGGGCAGAGCAGCCGGCAGCCGGGCGGGGCGCCGGAGCCAGCCAGCGGCGCGCGCGATCCACAGCCCCCACCCAGCCACGGCGAGCGGAACCGCGAGGACGACCAGCACGTTGTAGCTCGCGGCACCAACGAGGTCGAGCTGGGTGAGCTCGTGCACAGAGCGCAGCCCCCCGCAGCCCGGGCATGCATAGCCGGTCAGAAGAAGGATCGGACAGAAGCCGTAGCTACCCGACTCGTGCGGCGACCGCACCGCGAGCACTGCCACGGCCGCGAGGAGACCGCCACCGAGCCCGAGGGGCACCGCCAGCGAGCGGATCCCGCCAGGACCGCTCGAGCCCCGGGGCGCACGGGTCGGCACCCCGGGGCTCGAGCCGGTGAACGTCATGTGACGTCAGTAGGTCGTGAAGCCGTCGTTGAACGCCGTGAGACCACCGAACGCGAAGACGTAGATGAGCCACAGCACGCTGAAGGCGATCGCGATCCAACCCAGCACGACGCCGGCCTGGCCGAGCCCACCGTTGTTCGCCTGTCCGTTGCGAGCGGCCTCCTTCGACTTGTTGCCCACGATCAGGGCAGGGATGCCGAAGATGAACCCGAGACCGCAGCACAGGACGCCGAGGATGCCGAGGACGAGGGCCCAGACGCCCAGGCTGTTCTTCTCCGTGCCGTAGCCACCGCCGCGCGCACCCCCGTAGGCGGGCGGGGGCGGCGGGGCGCCGTAGCCGCCGCCGCCGGCGGGCGGCTGGGCTCCGTAGCCGCCCGAGGGCGGCTGCGCGCCGTACGGGTCCTGCGGTCCGGTGGGGTTGCTCATCGTTCTCCTTCGTTGAGTGCGCTGTCGACGACGTCCGGTGGCCTAGTGCCCGTGCAGCTCGGCCGCGTCCTGCGCGGCCGGCTGCCCGAAGCCCAGCATCTTGAGGACCCGCCCCGCGATCAGACCGATCACGACGATCCCCATCCCGACCCAGAAGAGCCAGACCAGCGCACCCATGACGGCGAGGGAGGAGACCGTGGCGCCGATCAGGACGAGCACCACCGTCACCCAGGCCGCGGTGGTGTGGCCGTGGTTGGTCGGAGGGGCCGCGCGAGGCAGGTATGCCCGCTCTGCGGCTCGATCGGGGGACGAGTGACCCATGGTGGTGCCTTTCGTGGACGTCGCGGCAGACACTATCGAAAACTGGGGGCCGGGACCGCACGACGTCGCCGGTCATGCCCTCAGGTCGGGTCGCGGCCCTCGCTGAGGGCGTCCCAGGCGGCCAGGTCGTCGTCGCGGGGGTGCGAGTCGGCGGTGCTCTCGACCGCCCCCTCGGCGGCGCGTTCCCGGGCAGGCGCCGCTCGCGCCGGCTCGTGCCGGGACCGGGGACGGTCCCACGACGACGAGGAGACCGTGGTGAGCACGCCGAGCGCACCGGCGGCGAGGGCCAGGGCGATCGCCGCCCACGGCGCGGCGGTCGTGGTCACCTGCCCGGCTGCAGCGACCCCCACCGCCTCCTGGGCCGCCGAGGCAGCGACCCCGGACGGGTCGGTCAGCACCCCGAGGGTCGAGACCACCGTGAGCACTCCCGCGAGGACCATGACCGTGCCGCCGAGCCGCACCCCCCAGCGCCCGGCGAGGGCCACGGCGAGGGCGGCAGCGAGCAGCACGAAGCCTGCGGCGGCGACACCGGGGGCGGCCACCGACCCTGGGACGGTCAGGGCGACCTCGGCCTCGACGGCGCTCGTGGTGACGGCACGCACCCAGGCCACCGAACCCGCGATCGCCGTCGCCGCACCCAGCACCAGGCCGAGCAGGACGGCGCGCCGGCGCGGCAGCCAGGTCATGGGGTTCGCCTCAGCCGGGCCGCGACCTGCACGGCACGGACCGCGGCTGCGGCCTTGTTGCGCGACTCGGCGTACTCGAGGGCCTCGACAGAGTCGGCGACGATCCCGCCACCGGCCTGCACGCTCGCACGGCCCTCCCGGATGAGAGCGGTGCGGATGGCGATGGCCATGTCCATGTCCCCCGCGAAGTCGAAGTAGCCGACGGTCCCGCCGTAGATGCCTCGACGGGCTGGCTCGAGCTCGTCGATGAGGGCGATGGCCCGCGGCTTGGGAGCGCCCGAGAGCGTCCCCGCGGGGAAGGTCGCGACGAGGGCCTGGAGCGCCGTCGCCCCCTCACGGAGACGGCCGACGACGGTCGAGCAGATGTGCATGATGTGGCTGAACCGCTTGACCGCCATCAGCTCGACGACCTCGACGCTGGTCGGGACGCAGACCTTGACCAGGTCGTTCCGCGAGAGGTCGACGAGCATGATGTGCTCGGCCCGCTCCTTGGGGTCCTCGAGCAGCTCCTCAGCCAGCCCGGCGTCCTCCTCGGGGGTGGTCCCGCGCGGCCGGGACCCGGCGATCGGGTAGGTGACGACCCGCCCGCCCGTCACCTTCACGAGGGTCTCGGGGCTCGAGCCGACGACGGCGAAGTCCTGGCCCGAGGCGTCCTGGAGCTGGAAGTAGTACATGTACGGGCTCGGGTTGATGGTGCGGAGCACGCGGTACACGTCGAGGGGCTCGGCCGGGCACGCGAGGTCGAGGCGCTGGGAGAGCACCACCTGGAAGACCTCGCCCTCGCGGATCGCCTCCTTGCCCTGGCGCACGGCCTCCTCGAACTCGACGCGCGTGCTGCGGAACTCGAGCTCGGGCTCGGGCTCGTCCACCAGGACCCCGGTGCCGCCGGGGGTGGGACGACCGAGGGCGTCCTGCATCGCGTCGAGCCGCGCGACCGCGTCCGCGTACGCCTCGTCCACGCGCTGGTCGGTGTCGTCGAAGTTGATCGCGTTGGCGATCAGCCAGACCGAGCCGTCGACGTGGTCCACGACGGCGAGGTCCGTCGCGAGGCAGAGGGTGAGCTCAGGCACGCCGAGCTCCTCGGGGGCCCGCGCAGGCAGGGTGGGCTCCCAGTGGCGCACGACGTCCCACCCGAGGGCGCCGACGAGCCCCCCGGTCAACGGCGGCAGACCGCGCAGGGCCGGGGTGCGCAGCGCATCGAGGGTGGCCTCCAGCACCTCGAGGACGTCACCACCCTGGGGGACGCCCACGGGGACGTCGCCGATCCACCTCGCCTGCCCGTCCTGGACCGTGAGGGTCGCGCGTGACCGTACCCCGACGAAGGAGTACCGCGACCACGTGCCGTCGACCTCGGCCGACTCGAGCACGAAGGTGCCGGGTCGTCCGCCCGCGAGCGTGCGGTAGAGGCCGACGGGCGTGACGTCGTCCGCGAGCAGCCGGCGCACCACGGGGACCACGCGGCGGTCGCGGGCCAGCTCGCGGAAGGTGCCGAGGGTCGGCCAGGTGCTCCCCCACGGCACCTCGACGAGGGGGTCGGGCCCCGGAGCGGCCTCGCCCGCGGGCGTCGGGTGCTCGGTCATGCGGAGACCTCCGTCGACACGGTGGCACCGAGGTCGCCCCCGGCCTCGAAGCAGGTACGGGTCCCGGTGTGGCAGGCCACCCCGACCTGGTCGACCCTCACCAGGACGGCGTCGCCGTCGCAGTCGAGCGCGACCGAGCGCACGTGCTGCACGTGCCCCGAGGTGTCTCCCTTGCGCCAGTACTCCTGGCGGGAGCGGCTCCAGAAGGTCACCCGACCCGTGGTCAGGGTCCGGTGCAGCGCCTCGTCGTCCATCCAGCCGACCATGAGGACCTCGCGGGTGTCGTGCTGCTGCACCACGGCGCACACGAGGCCGGCGTGGTCGCGGCTCAACCGGTCCGCCACGGCCGGGTCGAGCACGCTCGGCGCCCGCAGGTCACGGGAGGGGCTGTCGTCGGGGGCGGTGTTCTCAGGCACCTGACGATCCTGCCACGGGTGCCTACCTGGTCTGCGCGAGCCAGGCCGCGTGCATCCCGGCGTAGTGGCCCCCGGCCCCGACGAGCTCGGCGTGCGGACCGACCTCGACGACCTCCCCCGCCTCGACGACGACGACCAGGTCGGCGGCCTCGGCGGTCGAGAGCCGGTGGGCGATCGTCAGGGTCCCCCGGCCCGCGGTCAGCTGGTCCAGGGCTCGCGCGATGCGGACCTCGGTCGCCGGGTCGACCGCGCTGGTCGCCTCGTCGAGCACGAGGTAGTCGGCCCCCGCGAGATGGGCACGGGCGAGGGCGACGAGCTGTCGTTCCCCCGCTGAGAGCCGCTCACCGCGCTGCCCGACGTCGGTCCGCAGCCCCGAGGGCAGGTCACCGAGCCAGTCGGACAGACCGAGCTCGTCGAAGGCGCGCTGCACGGCCGCGTCGCGCGCGGCCCCGTCCTCGGCAGTCCAGGTCCCCTCCGTCCCCCGGCCCCCGTAGGCGACGTTCTCCGCCAGGGTGCCCTCGAAGAGGAAGCCCTCCTGCGGCACGAGGACGACCCGCTCCCGCAGGTTCGCCAGCGGAACGTCGCGCAGGTCGACCCCGTCGAGCAGGACGGTCCCCTCGGCCGGGTCCACCAGGCGCGTGACGAGCTTGGCCAGAGTCGTCTTGCCCGACCCCGTGGCCCCCACCACGGCGACCTTGGCCCGAGCGGGCAGCAGGAGGTCCACGCCGTGCAGGACGCGCGGACCCTCGGGGTAGGAGAAGGCGACCCCCCGCAGCTCGACCTCGGCGGGGCCGCGGGGGGTCGGACGCCCCTGCTCCCCCGCGTCGCGCACGTCGACCTCGGTGTCGATGACCCCGATCACGCGCCGCCACCCGGCGAGGGCGTTCTGCAGCTCGTTGAGGATCTCGGTGGCCATCTGGACCGGCCCCGTGAAGAGCTGGACGAGGAACAGGAAGGCCAGGACCCGACCGACGCTGAGCGTGCCGTCGATACCCAGGAAGGTGCCGACCACGACCACCGCGCTCAGCACGAGGTTGGCGACCAGCACGCCGCTCGAGAAGACGAGGGCGACACGCACCTGGGCCTTGACCATCGCGTCCCGGGTCGCCCGGACCGCACGGTCGATCCGACGCTGGGTCCGCTCCCCCACCCCGTAGGCCTTGATGGTCTCGGCACCGACGACGGACTCCGAGACCGCGCCCAGCATCGCACCGACCCGCTGCCGGACGGCCGCGTAGGCGATGCTCACCCGCCGTTGCGCGGGGCGCAGGATCAGCAGGAGCGGGAGGAAGCAGAGCCACACGACCAGCGTCAGCTGCCACGAGTACACGAGCATGAGGATCGTCGCGACGCCGATCTGCAGCACCGAGACGAGCAGCATGATCCCGCCCCACTGCACGAACAACGAGATCGTGTCGACGTCGCTCGTCACGCGCGAGACGAGGCTGCCGCGGCGCTCGGTGCTCTGGGTGAGCACCGAGAGGTCGTGAACGTGGCGGAAGGCCCGGGTGCGCAGGGTCGCCAGGCCGGCCTCGCTGCTGCGGAACAGCCGGATGTTGACCAGGGCCGAGGCGGCCCCGGCGATGAGGAGTGCGACCGCGGCGAGGGAGACCAGCACGACGACCCGTGAGGTCTGCGGTCCGCCGTCGGCGAGGATCGCGGTGTCGATGGTCTGCTGGACGGCGATCGGCACGACCACCCGCCCACCGGCGGCCACGACCGCGAGCAGCACGGTGACGAGCAGGCCGTCGCGCAGCTGGGGTGAGATGGCCAGCCCGCGACGCAGGGTCGCCCCGGCGCCGAGGCTGCTGGTGCCTTCGAGGCGGACGCCCTCGGGTGCGGTGCTCATCGGGTCCTCCCCTGCGCCGCACCGCCGGTGCGCGCCTCGCTCTCCGCCTCACGGCGGGCCGTCTCGTCCTGGTACGCGGTCGCGAGGGCTCGGTATCCGGGGTCTCGCGCGAGGAGGTCCTCGTGCGGTCCCCGGTCGACCACGCGTCCGGCGTGCAGGTGGACGACCTCGTCGGCGAGCATCACGGAGGACATCCGGTACGCCACCATCAGGACGGTGGGGCCCTGCCCGCCGTGGCGGAGCCCGGCGAGGATCTCCTGCTCGATGCCCGGGTCGACGGCCGAGGTCGCGTCGTCGAGGACGAGCAGGCGTGGTCGGCGCACCAGGGCCCGGGCGATGGCGATGCGTTGGCGCTGACCGCCCGAGAGGTTCGCCCCCCGCTCGCCGAGCGGGGCGTCGAGCCCGCCGGGCAGGGCACGGACGACCTGGTCGACCCGGGCCAGCCGCAGCGCCTCCCACACGGCCTGGTCCGTGGGGGCCGTGGGGTCGTCCTCGTCGGCCAGCGTCACGTTCGCGCGCACGGTGTCCTCGAAGAGGAAGGTCTGCTGGGCGACGAGGGCGACCTGGGAGGTCAGGTCCTGGTCGCGCACCTCCCGCAGGTCGAGGCCGTCGAGCAGCACGGCGCCACGGGTCGGGTCCTGCAGGCGGCTGAGCAGCCCGGCCAGGGTCGTCTTGCCGGCCCCGGTCACGCCGACGAGGGCCACCGTGCGGCCGGGACGGAGCTCGAGGTCGATCCCGTCGAGGAGGGTCTGCGGCCCGTCCTGACCCGGCACGGTCAGGCCGACGTCCTCGAGGCGGACGTGCAGCCCGCGGTCCGTGGGCTCGAGGGCACGGGTGCCGACCGAGAGGGCCCCACGCGCGTCGAGGACGCGGGAGATCCGGTCGTAGCCGACGAGGCCGCGGGGAAGCTCGCCCAGCACCCATCCGAAGGCGCGGACCGGCACGGCCATGAGGGTCAGGAGGTACGCGGCCGAGACGATCTCCCCCGTCTCGACGGCCCCGCTCGCTGCCCGGCTCGCACCGACCAGCAGCACCATGAGCGTGCCCAGGCTGGGGAGCAGGTCGATCACCGGGTCGAAGACCGCTCGCACCTTGCCCACGCGGACGTTGGCCGCACGCAGGGCGTCGGCACGCTCGGCGAAGCGCGCCTCCTCGCGGGCCTCGGTCCCGAGGGACTTGACCAGCAGGGCCGCCTCGAAGCTCTCGTGGGCCACGTCGGAGACCTCGGCCCGCAGCTGCTGGGCCCGCGTGATGGCCGGAGACATGTAGCGCTGGAACACGAGGTTGGCGAGGACGGCGATCGGGAGCACCACCAGGGCGGTCACGGCGAGCCACACGTCGACGCTGAAGAGGGCCACGGCCGCGACGACGATCATCACGACGACGCCCAGGGCGAAGGGCAGCGGGTTGAACACCCCGGTGGCTGCCTCGACGTCGGCGTTGGCGTTCGAGAGCAGCTGGCCGGTGGGGTGGGCCCGGTGCCAGGACATCGGCAGGCGCAGGTACTGCCGTGTCACGGCCCGTCGATGGCCCGCCTGCAGGTCCGAGACGCCGATCCCCGCGAAGATGCGGCGCCCCGCGACCGCCATGCCCAGGGCGATCGCGACGCCGAGCAGGGCGAGCCCCGCGAGCCACACGGCACCGGTGCCGTCGAGCTCACCTGCGACGCCGGGGACCACCACACGGTCGGTGACGGCCCCCAGCACCTGGCTGACCGCGACGGTGAGGGCGCCGAAGAGACCCGAGGTGACGATGGCCAGGGTGTAGGTGCGCGGCTGGGCCGCGAGCCCCCGGACGACGAGCTGGACGGACCGTCGCGCGACCCCGCCCGTGAGGGCGGTGCGAGGACCGTCGTCGGACGGCCCTGCGGGTGGTTCGGGCCTGACCGGGCGCGCGCGCACGAGGACGTCCTTCCATCGGGGGATGCTCCGAGCATCTCACGCGGCCCCGACATCCACGTGCCGAGGAGGCGCGGCCCGACGAGGACACCCCGGGACACGCGCTCAGCGGACGGGGATGCCTGCGTCCCGCAGGTGCTGCTTGACGTCGGCCACGGTCATGACCCCGAAGTGGAAGACGCTCGCGGCGAGCAGCGCGTCGGCCCCGGCTCGCGCGGCCGCGACGAAGTGCTCGGGCGTCCCGGCGCCGCCGCTCGCGATCAGCGGGACGGCCACGACCTCCCGGACGGCGGCGAGCATCTCGAGGTCGAAGCCCGCGGTGGTGCCGTCGGCGTCCATCGAGTTGAGCAGCACCTCACCGGCGCCGAGCTCGACCGCCTGGCGCGCCCACGTGACCGCGTCGATCCCCGTGCCCTGCCGGCCGCCGTGGGTCGTGACCTCGTAGCCCGAGGGGGTCGGCGGACCATCCACGACCCGGCGCGCGTCCACCGAGAGCACCAGGACCTGGCTGCCGAAGCGCTGGGCGATCTCCTGCACCAGGTCGGGTCGCGCGATCGCAGCGGTGTTGACGCCGACCTTGTCCGCCCCGGCACGGAGCAGGCGGTCCACGTCCTCGGTCGACCGGACCCCACCGCCCACCGTCAGCGGGACGAAGACCTCCTCGGCCGTGCGGCCGACCACGTCGTAGGTCGTCTGCCGGTCCCCCGACGAGGCCGACACGTCGAGGAAGGTGATCTCGTCGGCGCCCTCGGCGTCGTACCGGCGCGCGAGCTCGACGGGGTCACCGGCGTCCCGCAGGTCGGCGAAGTTGACGCCCTTGACCACGCGGCCGGCGTCGACATCGAGACAGGGGATCACCCGGACTGCCACGGCCATGCTGGGTCTCCTCTAGGAGCTCGGGCCGCCGGTGGCGGCCAGGATGTCCACGACGAACACGAGGGTCTCCTCGGAGAGCTCGGTCTCGTCGCCGCCGTAGCCCATCGACGGCGGGGCGACGAGCAGCACCTGGCTGCCGACTGTCTGCTCGACGAGGCCCTCGTCCCACGCCGCGATGACCGAGCCGACACCGATCGGGAAGGTCGCGGGGAGCTTCCCGGTGGCCCAGGTGGTGTCGAAGACAGCGCCGTCCGACCACGCCACGCCGGTGTACTGGACCGTCACCACCTGGCCGGGGGCGACCTGGTTGCCGCTGCCACGCTGGAGGGGCTGCACGACCAGGTCACCGGGCGGCTCGGCGTCGGGGATGGTGATCGAGGGCTCGCCGGTCTCGGCCAGGTCGACCGTCGGGAGCCCTTCGCGGGCCTCGACCTCCTCGCCCTCGGCACGGGTCGGCAGCAGGTCGAACACGGCGACGGTCGGCGGGGTGCTCGACTCCCCGGGGACGAGGTGCAGGATCCGCGAGCCGACGGTCCTGCCCCTCAGAGCCTCGTAGATGTCGACGCCGAGCGCGTCCGGGGACAGCAGGTACGGCTTGGGGTCGCTCGAGAACGTCTCACCCAGCACCGTCCCCTCGGCGCCGTCCTCGGCGTAGAAGTTCACCAGCACGGGCTGGTCCTCGACGACCTCGGGGCCCTGCCCCTCCCAGACGACCTCGGTCATCGCCTCGTCGACCACGAGCGGCATCTCGTACACGAGCTCGGGAACCTCACCCGACTCCCCCGTCACGACGACGTCGGCGCTCGACTCGTCCTCCGAGGCGCACGCACCGAGCGCGACGACCATCATCACGGCGGCAAGAGCTCCAGCCCGACGACGCACACGGCTCCTTTCGACGCGCCGCTCAGGGCGCTGCGGTCCAGGCAGACCTCTGGTCTGCGCAGCGACCACTGTACGGTCTCGCGAGCGGGCCGGTCGCCGCGGCCGGAGCACCTTCACGACCGCATCACGCGTCGGTCACATCGACTCGAGGAGGCGGTCGACACGCTCGTCGACGCTGCGGAAGGGGTCCTTGCAGAGCACGGTCCGCTGGGCCTGGTCGTTGAGCTTGAGGTGCACCCAGTCGACCGTGTAGTCGCGGCGGGCCTCCTGCGCCCGGCGCACGAAGTCACCGCGCAGCTTGGCCCGTGTGGTCTGGGGCGGGACCGCCGTCGCCTCGAAGACCTCGAGGTCGGACACCACCCGGTCGACCATCCCCCGCGCGGCGAGCAGGTTGTAGAGACCCTCGGTGCGGGAGATGTCGTGGTACGCCAGGTCGAGCCGCGCGACCCGGGGGTCGTCGAGCTCGAGCCCGTGCTTGGCCTGGTACCGCTCGATGAGCCGGAGCTTGATGACCCAGTCGAGCTCGCGGTCGACCAGGGAGAGGTCTCCGGAGCGGACCGCGTGCAGACCGCGCTCCCAGAGCTCGAGCACCTGCTTGATCACGGGGGTCTGCTCGACGTGCTCGGCCACGAAGGCCTGGACCCGCGCCAGGATCTCGTCCTGGATGTCGAGGGCCGTGGCCGTGCGGCCGTTCGCGAGCTGCACCGTCGCCGTGCCGCTCCGGTCGTGGCTGATCTCGCGGATGGCCCGCATGGGGTTCTCGAGCGCGATCTCACGCATCGGCACCCCTGCCTCGACCATCCGCAGCAGCAGGTCGGTCGCCCCGACCTTGAGCACGGTGGTGGGTTCGGCCATCGAGGAGTCCCCCACGATCACGTGCAGGCGACGGTAGGACTCGGCGTCGGCGTGGGGTTCGTCGCGCGTGTTGATGATCGGGCGGGACCGGGTGGTCGCGCTCGAGACCGACTCCCAGATGTGGTCCGCGCGCTGCGAGAGGCAGTACGTCGCCCCGCGCGGTGTCGGCAGCACCTTGCCTGCACCGGTCAGGACCTGCCGGGTGATGAGGAAGGGCACCAGGACGTCAGCCAGCCGCCCGAAGTCCCCCTGGCGCCGGACCAGGTAGTTCTCGTGGCAGCCGTAGGAGTTGCCGGCCGAGTCCGTGTTGTTCTTGAACAGGTGGATCCGGCCCGGGACCCCCTCGTGCTCGAGGCGCTCCTGGGCGTCGGCGACGAGCCCCTCGAGCACGCGCTCACCCCCGCGGTCGTGGGCCACGAGGTCGTACACGTCGTCGCACTCCGCGGTCGCGTACTCGGGGTGCGAGCCGACGTCGAGGTAGAGCCGCGAGCCGTTCCGCAGGAAGACGTTCGAGGACCGCCCCCAGGCGACCACCTTGCGGAACAGGTAGCGCGCGACCTCGTCGGCCGAGAGGCCACGCCCCTGGTCGACCGCACAGGTGACCCCGTACTCGGTCTCGAGCCCGAAGATCCGACGGTCCACGGCTCAGACCCGCTCGTCGGGCTGCGAGCCCTCGAGCAGCTCGGCGAGGGCCGGGGCCCCGAGCCGGCGGAAGGCACGGCGCGGCCGGTGCCGGTCCAGGACCGCGACCTCGAGCTGCCCCGGGTCGAGACGTCGCGGCTCACCCTCGGCCTGGGTGCCGAGCACGTCCACGGCCAGCCGCACCACCCCCGACAGGTCGAGACCGGGCTGCCACCCGGCCGAGAGCCGGTCGGCCAGCAGCTCTGCCTGCCCCCCCATGACGACGTGGTCGCGCTCGTCGGCGACCGAGCCGTCGTAGGACAGCCGGTAGATCTGGTCCTGCTCGGGCGAGGCACCGACCTCGGCGACCACGAGCTCCACCTCGAGGGGCTTGGACTCGGTGGTGAAGACCGTGCCGAGGGTCTGGGCGTACGCGTTGGCCAGTCCGCGGGCGTTGACGTCCGACCGGTCGTAGGAGTAGCCCCGGAGGTCGGCGTACCGCACCCCGGCGACCCGCAGGTTCTCGAACTCGTTGTACTTGCCGACCGCCGCGAAGGCGATGCGGTCGTAGATCTCGGAGACCTTGTGCAGGGCCCGCGACGGGTTCTCGGTCGCGAACGCGATGCCGTCGGCGTAGGCCAGGACGACCACCGAGCGACCCCGGGCGATGCCCTTGCGGGCGTAGTCCGCCCGGTCCTTCATCAGCTGCTCTGGTGAGACGTAGAAGGGCATGCTCATCGGGCCCCCCCTCCCCCGGGCTCGGTGGCTCGGCGGACGCCCTCGACCTCGACGTGAGCGGCAGCCAGCGCTGCGTCCTCGACGCGGTGGTACCCGCGGGCGGTAACGGTCGCGACCACCGGCCAGATGCGGCGGGTGGCGTCCGGGCCACCGGTCGCGGAGTCGTCGTCCGCGGCGTCGACCAGGGCGTGCACCGCGGTGCGTACGGCGTCGTGCTCGGCCATGCCCGCCCACCAGAGCTTCTTGAGCGAGCCTCGGGCGAAGACGGCCCCGGACCCGACGGCGTGGAAGTCGGTCTCCTCGTACCGCCCACCCGTGACGTCGTAGGAGAAGATGCGCCCGACCTCACGGGCCAGGTCGTAGCCCCCGAAGAGCGGCACCACCGCGAGGCCCTGCATCGCCAGGCCCAGGCTGCCGCGGATCATCGTCGCGAGCCGGTTGGCCTTGCCGTCGAGGGACAGCAGGCTGCCCTCGATCTTCTCGTAGTGCTCGAGCTCGAGCTGGAACAGCCGCACCAGCTCGAGGGCGAGACCGGCCGTGCCCGCGATGCCCACGGCCGAGTACTCGTCGGCCGGGAAGACCTTCTCGATGTGCCGGCTCGCGATCATCGACCCGGCCGTCGCCCGTCGGTCCCCCGCGAGCACGACGCCGCCGTCGAAGGCGAGGGCGACGATCGTCGTGGCGCTCGGGGAGGACGGCACCTCACCCGCGGGCAGCGTCCGCCCCGGGGGCAGCAGCGAGGGGTCGTGCCGGGCGAGGAAGTCCAGGAAGGAGGAGGTCCCCGGCGTGGTGAAGGTCTCAGGAAGCCGTCCGTGGTCGGGGCGCATCGGCACTCACTGCCCGCCCTTCTGCACGAACCCGCGCACGAAGGACTCGGCGTTGGACTCGAGCACCTCGTCGATCTCCTCGAGCAGGGAGTCGACCTCGGCGTCCCGGGCCTGGGCCGCCGGAGCGGCGGGGACGGGCTCGGGCTGGTCGGCCGGCTCCTCGTCCTCGCGACGGTGCTGGCGCTGGTCCTGACCGGCCATGGTGCCCTCCCGGTGCTGCGTCGATCCTGCCACGGGCACCGACAGGTGCCGTCCTTGACGATCCTAGGCGTTCAGCCCGCGCCGAGGCGCTCGACCAGCGCGGCCGCGTCCTCGCACTCCTCGAGGAGGGCGCCGACGTGCTCCTCGGTGCCGCGCCACGGGTCCCGCAGCGGGATCCGGCGCAGCGAGGGCAGGGAGGGCACGTCCAGCACGACCGAGTCCCAGCTCGCGGCCCGCACGGCCGCACCGAAGCGACGCACGACCGTGCCGCGGAAGTAGGCACGGGTGTCGGCCGGCGGCTGGTGGACCGCGCGGGCGACCTCCTCGTCGTCGGTCAGCCGCTCGACCGCCCCCGCCGCAGCGAGCCGGTGGTAGAGCCCGCGCTCGGGTCGCAGGTCCGACCACTGGATGTCCATCGCGGCGAGCCGGGGGTGGTCCCACGCGAGGTGGTCCCGGGTCCGCATCCCCTCGAGCAGCCGCAGCTTGGCGACCCACTCGACCTCGCGGGCACAGCTCCGGGGGTCCGTGCCGAGGCGCTCGAGCACCGAGTCCCAGCGGTCCAGGACGGCCTGGGTCTCGGCGTCCGGCCCGTCGCCCACGGCCGCTCGGACCGCCTCGAGGTACCCGCGCTGGATCTCCAGCGCCGTCATGCGGCGCCCGTCGGCGAGCTCCAGGGGGTGATGGAGGGTCAGGTCCCGGCTCACGGTCCGCACCGCACCGACCGGGTCCGCCAACCGCAGGGCCCGCAGCGGCTCGAGCACGGCAGGACGCTCGCGCCCGCTCTCGATCAGCCACAGCACGAGCGAGGTGGTGCCCAGCCGCAGCCATGTCGCCACCTCGAGGAGGGTCGCGTCCCCGAGGATCAGGTGCAGCCTGCGCCAGCGCGCGCGGTCGGCGTGCGGCTCGTCCCGGGTGTTGACGATGGGGCGCCGCAGGGTCGTCTCGAGCCCGACCTCGGCCTCGACGTAGTCCGCCCGCTGGCTGATCTGGAACCCGGCGTCACGGCCCGTCTGCCCGAGGCCCACCCGACCCGCCCCGGCGAAGACCTGCCGGGTCACGAGGAACGGCACGAGATGGCGCACGAGGTCCTCGAAAGGGACCTCGCGGTCGACGAGGTAGTTCTCGTGCATGCCGTACGAGGCACCCTTGCCGTCGACGTTGTTCTTGTACAGCACGACGTCGGGCATGGCCGGGTTCTGCGCGAGCAGCCGTACCGAGCGGAGGGCGACCTGCTCCCCCGCCTTGTCCCAGACCACCGCGGCGCGCGGGGAGGTCACCTCGGGCGAGGAGTACTCGGGGTGGGCGTGGTCGACGTACAGGCGAGCCCCGTTGGTCAGGACGGTGGTCGCTGCCCCGGGGTCCTCGTACTCGTCGGTCGCAGGCCGACGCACCGCGGTGCCCACGAGCTCTCCCGCCACCGAGCCCCCGGCGTCGGCGGTGTCGGGGCCGGCAGCGGCAGGCCGCGTGGGGTCGTCGGTGAGCATCGACGGGTGGGCCGAGGCGCGGTCCAGGCGGAAGCCCCGCGCGTCGGCCAGCGGGTCCTCGTCCTCGTAGTCCCACCGGGGGTGCCGCACGGCCGGCCCGGGGACCCCGCCCGACGGCCCGGCCTGCTCGCCCTCGGGCCCCAGGGCCGCGTAGGCCGCCACGACGTGGCTCGAGAGCAGCATCGGGTTGGCCCCCGGACGCCCTGGCTCGACCAGTCCGTACTCGGTCTCGATCCCCATCACCCGGCGCACGCTCACCGGGCCAGGCTAGTGCCGAGGTCCGACGCCGGCGGTGGGTGCCCGCCTGTCGAGGTCAGAGGTACTGGCCCGTCGGGCTCATCGTCTCGATCGTGCGCCCGCTCTCGGTCCCGCCCTTGCCCTGGACGATCGTGCGGATGAAGACGATCCGCTCACCCTTCTTGCCGGAGATCCGCGCCCAGTCGTCCGGGTTGGTCGTGTTCGGGAGGTCCTCGTTCTCCTTGAACTCGTCGACGCACGCGGCCAGCAGGTGGTCGACCCGGATGCCGCGACCACCGGTCGCCAGGAGCTCCTTGATCGCGGTCTTCTTGGCCCGGTCCACGACGTTCTGGATCATCGCTCCCGAGCTGAAGTCCTTGAAGTAGAGGACCTCCTTGTCCCCCGAGGCGTAGGTCACCTCGAGGAACTCGTTCTCCGCACACTCGGCGTACATCCGCTCGACGACGCTCTGGATCATGCCCTCGACGGTCGCCCCGGGGTCCCCGCCGTGCTCGGCGAGGTCGTCGGCGTGCAGCGGCAGGTCGGAGGTCAGGTACTTGCCGAAGATCTCGCGGGCCGCCTCGGCGTCGGGCCGTTCGATCTTGATCTTGACGTCCAGCCGACCGGGGCGCAGGATCGCCGGGTCGATCATGTCCTCACGGTTCGAGGCCCCGATGACGATGACGTTGTCGAGCCGCTCGACGCCGTCGATCTCGCTGAGCAGCTGCGGCACGATCGTCGTCTCGACGTCGCTCGACACACCGGTGCCGCGCGTGCGGAACAGCGACTCCATCTCGTCGAAGAAGACGACGACGGGGTTGCCCTGCGAGGCCTTCTCCCGGGCCCGCGCGAAGATCAGCCGGATGTGACGCTCGGTCTCCCCGACGTACTTGTTGAGCAGCTCAGGGCCCTTGACGTTGAGGAAGTAGCTCTTGGCCGCGGTGCCGTCGGCGCCCGTCCCGCCCCGGGTCTCGGCGAGGGACCGCGCGACCGCCTTGGCGATCAGCGTCTTGCCGCACCCGGGCGGCCCGTACAGGAGCACGCCCTTGGGGGGACGCAGCCCGTGCTCGCGGAAGAGCTCGGGGTGCAGGAACGGCAGCTCGACCGCATCGCGGATCTGGTCGATCTGAGACCCGAGGCCGCCGATGTCCGAGTAGTCGATGTCCGGGACCTCCTCGAGGACCAGCTCCTCGACCTCGGAGCGAGGGATCCGCTCGAAGACGAACCCGGTCCTGGTCTCGGCCGTCAGCGCGTCGCCGATCCGCACGGGCTCGTCCAGGACCGACCCGGCGAGCCGGACCACCCGCTCCTCGTCGGCCCGCCCGACCACCAGGGCACGGTCGTCACCCAGGAGCTCCTTGACCGTGACGATCTCACCGACGTTCTCGTAGCGGCCGGCCTCGACCACGGCCAGCGCCTCGTTGAGACGGACCTCCTGACCTGGGCGCAGGGCGTCGACGTCCACCCCGGGGACGGCCTGCACGTGCATCTTGCGACCTGAGGAGATGATCTCGACGGTGCCGTCCGGGCGTGCCTCGAGGAAGGTCGCGAAGGTCGCCGGAGGGCGCCCGAGCTCGTCGAGCTGACCCTGCAGCTCGACGATGCGGTCCCGGGCCTGGCGCAGCGCCTCGGCCAGGCGCTCGTTCTTGGCCGCGAGGGCCGCCGCCTCACGCGCGCCCTCGAGCGAGCGTCGCGGCGCGTCGTGGTCCGCGGGATGGGTCATGGAACCTCCTGGGCCGACGGGGCGACGTCCGGTCCCGGGCCGGGCCCGGGCGTCTGCCACGAGCCTAGGCGCGGCTGGGCGTGGTGTCAGGCCAGGTCGTCGGGCGTGGCGAGGTCCTCGGCCGCCCGCCCTGCCTGGTCGGCCTGCTCGGCCTGCTCCGGGGCGGCGCCCAGGTCCCGGCGCACCCGACGCACCTTCTTGTCCGAGACGGCGCGCTCGCCGAGGTCCTCGGGGGTCCACTCGACCTCGTCGACCGGGTACGAGCCCTTGGCCGGACGACGGCGCCGCTCGGGGACCGTCACGCCGTCGGCCATGCGTCGCGTGGACAGCAGGAAGCCGGTGTGCCCGATCATCCGGTGCTGGGGGCGGACGGCGAGGCCCTCGAGGTGCCAGCCCCGGACCATGGTCTCCCAGGCCTGGGGCTCGGTGAACCGGCCGTCGTCGCGCACGTCCTCGGCGAGGCGGGAGAGCTGGGTGGTGGTCGCGACGTACGCCACCAGGACGCCCCCCGGCGCGAGGGCCCCGGCCACGGCCTCGAGGTTCTCCCAGGGCGCGAGCATGTCCAGGACCACGCGGTCGACGCTGCCGAGGGCCTCGGCCTCGGGCAGCACGTCGCTCAGGTCCCCGATCGACAGGCGCCACGCCGGGTGCTGCCCCGCGAACAACCCCTCGACGTTGGCCCTCGCGATCGCGGCGAAGTCCTCACGACGCTCGATCGAGTGCAGGTGCCCGCCGTCGCCGACCGCCCGCAGCAGGGACATGGTGAGCGCGCCCGACCCCACCCCGGCCTCGACCACCCGGGCCCCGGGGTAGATGTCGGCCATCGCGACGATCTGCCCGGCGTCCTTGGGGTAGACCACCGCGGCTCCGCGGGGCATCGACAGGGTGTAGTCCGACAGCAGGGGCCGGACCGCGAGGTAGTCCACGTTGCCGGTGCTCGTGACCACCGAGCCCTCGGGGGCGCCGATGAGCTCGTCGTGCCGGAAGTAGCCCTTGTGCGTGTGGAAGGTGGCGCCCTCGGCCAGGGTGATCGTGTGGAGGCGGCCGCGTGGGTCGGTCAGCTGGACCCGGTCCCCGACCCGCAGCGGGCCGCGGCGCGCCTCGGCTCCGGTGGGCGTCGGACGGGGCTCGGAGGCAGGGACGACGGCAGGTCCGGAGGTGGTCACGACCGTCGAGTCTAGGCGCGCGCGGCGCGGCCCCGGCGCAGCGCGTCCACGACGTCCTGCGCGTGCAGCAGCCCGACGACCCGTCCGGCGGGGTCCAGGACCACCATCACCGGGGAGGTGCGCGCGGCGAGAGCGACGGCCTGCACCGCCGCGGACCCGGTCAGCGACCCGTCCACCGAGGACCCAGGGGGCAGCGGTACCGCGACGGCCGACAGGGGCGTCCCGGCACGCCGGCTGGCCGGGACCGAGCGGACCGCGTCGGCGTCGAGGTAGGCCCTCGGGCGACCGTCGGCACCCAGGACGACGGCCTCACCGGGGATCTGGACGTCGGCGAGGGTCGCCTCGGCGGTCACCACCGCCGTCGGGCGCATGAGGTGCCGCAGGGCCAGCGTCTCGACCGCACGATCGGCGTGCCCGGCCCGGACTGCCTGGTCCGCGCCGCTCCACAGGAAGGCACCGATGAGCGCGCCCCAGATGACCGAGGTCAGGGTCGGGGTCCGGCCCGCGACCAGGGGAACGAGCAGCACCCAGGCCAGGACGGCGACCGCGACCACGCGGCCGACCCACCCGGCCACGACGGTGCCGGTCGAGCGACGCCCTGTCGTGCGCCAGACGAGGGCCTCGAGCACCCGGCCCCCGTCCAGGGGAAGTCCTGGCACGAGGTTGAACACCCCCACGAAGCCGTTGGCCACGGCGGCGGCCGTCATGATCAGCGCCGCGAGCCCGCCCGGGGGAAGGACCTGCACCACGAGCCAGGCCGCGAGGCCCAGACCGAGGTTGACCGCGGGCCCCGCCGCCGCGACCAGGGCGCTCGAGGCGGGCGAGGGGGCTGCAGCGCCGAACTGGGTGTGCCCGCCGAGCAGGGTGATCGCCAGCTCACGGACCTCGATCCCCCGCCGCCGCGCCACCAGGGCGTGGGCCAGCTCGTGCAGGAACACCGAGACGAGCAGGAGGACCACGAAGCTCACGGCCACCACGTAGGCCCCGGCCCCGATCCCGGGGGCGATCCGGGCGACGGTGGGCCCGAAGAGCGCGACGAGGAGGACGGCGGCGACGGCCCAGCCCGGGGAGATGATCACCGGCGCCCCGGCCGCCGTGCCGACGACCCACCCGCGCGTACTGCCCGGTACCTGTGCTCGTGCCACGAGCGTCACCTTACGGTCCACAGGCTCCTGGCCCCTGCGCAGGGGTGTCGGCGGGGCGCCGTAGCCTGTGGGCGTGCTGCCGTCCTCCGAACCCGTGCCCGCCCCCGGCGACAGCCCTGGCCACCGTGCTGGTGCCGCCGCCAGCCCCGTCGCAGGGGCCGTGGTGGTACGTCCGCGCTCCGCCCCCGGCCTGTCGCCCTCACGGGCCAACGACTACCTGCAGTGCCCGCTGCTGTTCCGCTTCCGCGTGGTGGACCGCTTGCCCGAGCCGCCCAGCGCTGCCGCAGTGCGCGGCACCCTCGTCCACTCCGTCCTCGAGCGGCTCTTCGACGCCCCCGCGGGGCAGCGCACGGTCGAGGCTGCCCGGGCGCTGCTCGCGCCGTCGTGGGCCGACATGCTCGTCGAGCGCCCCGAGTGCTCCGAGGTGGTCGAGGAGGACGAGGGCCTGAGCGGCTGGTTCGGCGGGGCCGGTCAGCTGCTCGAGACGTACTTCACCCTCGAGGACCCGAACCGGCTCGAGCCCGCCGAGCGCGAGCTCAAGGTCTCGACCGAGCTCGAGGACGGGCTGCTGCTCCGTGGGGTGGTGGACCGGCTGGACGTCGCCCCCGACGGCGCGCTCCGGGTCGTCGACTACAAGACCGGGCGCTCGCCGCGCGCGGGCTACGAGGGCTCGGCGCTGTTCCAGATGCGGTTCTACGCCCTGGTCCTGGCCCGGCTGCGCGACCGGGTCCCGGCCATGCTCCAGCTCGTCTACCTCAAGGACGGGACGCTGCTGCGGCACGTGCCGACCCCGGCCGAGCTCGCCACGACCGAGAAGCGGGTCCAGGCCATCTGGGCGGGGATCCGTCGCACGGCCGAGGCCGGGAGCTGGGAGCCGCGCACCAGCCCTCTGTGCGGATGGTGCGCCCACCAGGCGATCTGCCCGGCCTTCGGGGGGACCCCGCCGCCGATCCCCGAGGGAGCCGTCGAGCTCAGCCTCGGCGTGCGTCCAGGTGGTCGATGACCTCACCGGTCAGCAGGCGCCCGAGGTCGGCCACGCTCACCTTGGCCAAGGAGTCGGTGCGGCTCAGGCCGGGCTGCTCGAGCACCGGGACGATGTGCTCGACCCCGAGGGTGCGCGCCCCCGAGGCGAGGGCCGAGGCGATGCCGGGCCGGGAGTCCTCGACCGCCACGCACCGCGTGATGTCGACGTCCAGGCGCGCGGCAGCCGTCAGGTAGGGCTCGGGGTGAGGCTTGCCGTGCTCGACCTCGTCCCCGGTGACGACCACCTGGAAGACGCCGGGCGGGGCCTGGGCGACGACCGCGTCGGCGAGCTCGCGGTAGGACATCGTCACGAGGGCGCACGGGATGCCCTCCGCCTGGAGCGCGAGCAGCATCTCGCGTGCGCCCGGCTGCCACACGACTCCCTGGGCGATCGCCGCGGCGACCCCGGCCACCAGGCGCTCGCCGATGCGCTCGAGCGGAAGGGTCACCCCGTGGTCCTGCAGGATCTGCGCGGCATCGGGTAGCGGCAGCCCGACCATCTGGAGCGCGTCCTGCGGGGTCCAGACCCCGCCGAACTCGACGACGAGGGTCTCCTCGGCCCCCATCCAGGCTGGTTCGGTGTCCACCAGGGTGCCGTCCATGTCCCACAGGACTGCTGCCGGGACCGGGCCGGTCCCGTCGGGAGGCGCGGCGGCTGGGGTCGGCGCCTCGTGGGCAGGTCGGTCGGAGCTCGGGGGCGTCACGGGGTGGGGCACGGTCGCAGTCTAGGTCGGGCGACGCACGCCCCGCGGCGCTCGAGGGTCGGTGACGCCGGAACGCCTAGGCTGGCGTCATGACCGATGCCCTGGGACGTGGTCCGCTGCGTGGACCGGTGATGCTCGCAGCCTTCGAGGGCTGGAACGACGCCGGCTCGGCCGCCACCCAATCGCTGATCCACCTGCACGAGGTCTGGGGCGCCGAGCAGGTCGACGAGCTCGACCCCGAGGAGTACCACGACTTCCAGGTGAACCGCCCGACGGTCGGCGTCGCCGAGGACGGCACCCGGCGCATCACCTGGCCCACCACCTCGATCGCCGTCGCCCCCTCCCCGGGCGAGGGCACGGTCGTGCTCGTGCACGGCATCGAGCCCTCGATGCGCTGGCGGACGTACTGCGCCGAGATCCTCGACGCCGCCGAGCGTCTCGGGGTACGCACCGTGGTCACCGTCGGCGCCCTGCTCGCGGACGTCCCGCACACCCGACCCATCCCGGTCACGGCCACCTCCGAGGACGGCAGCGTCCAGGACGACCTCGGGCTCGACGCGACCACCTACGAGGGCCCCACGGGCATCGTCGGGGTGCTGCAGCACGAGGCGGCGCGCCGCGGGATGCACGCCCTGTCCGTGTGGAGCGCGGTCCCCCACTACGTGGCGCACCCGCCCTCCCCCAAGGCGACCCTCGCCCTGCTGGCACGCATCGAGGAGCTCCTGGGCCGGCCGGTCCCGCTGGGCGACCTGCCTGAGGACGCCGAGGCCTGGCAGCACGGCGTCGACGAGCTCGCGGCGGAGGACGCCGAGATCGCCGAGTACGTCGCCCAGCTCGAGGAGGCCAAGGACACGGCCGACCTGCCCGAGGCCTCGGGCGAGGCGATCGCTCGGGAGTTCGAGCGCTACCTGCGGCGCCGCGACGGTGGACCCGCCACGGGCTGAGGGCACGCAGGCCAGGCCCCCGCAGAGACGGCCCCAGAACGGGACGTCTCAGAGCCGGACGCCGAGCAGGGCGTCGACCATGCGCGCGATGATCCCGGGGGCACCCTCGACGTCGCCGCCGACGCTCAAGGACGCGTCGGCCCAGGTGTCCACGGCCTGCAGGGCCGACGGGGCGTCGAGGTCGGCGGCCAGGGCAGCCCGGACGGCCGCGACCGTGCTGTCCGGGTCCGGACCGCCGTTGCCGGAGACCGCCGAGCGCCAGCGCTCGAGACGCTTCGTCGCCGTGGCGAGCACCTCGTCGTCCCAGTCCCAGTCGGTCCGGTAGTGGTGCGCGAGGACTCCGAGACGCACCGCCATCGGATCGACGCCGTCGGCCCGCAGCCGTGAGACCAGGACGAGGTTGCCGAGGGACTTGCTCATCTTCTCGCCGTCGAGGCCGACCATGCCGGCGTGCACGTGGCTGCGCGCCCCGAGGCCCCCGAGGGACCGCGCGTGGGCCGTGGACATCTCGTGGTGGGGGAAGCAGAGGTCCCTCCCTCCGCCCTGCACGTCGAACTCGCTGCCCAGGGCGTCCTCGGCGATGACCGTGCACTCGATGTGCCACCCGGGGCGACCGGTCCCGAGCGCTCCCCCGTCCCAGGACGGCTCACCGGGACGCTCGCGACGCCACAGGGCCGGGTCGAGGGGGTCACGCTTGCCCGACCGCTGGGGGTCTCCGCCCCGCTCGGCGAAGAGCCGGACGGTCTCGTCGTGGTCCAGGCCAGCGACCGAGCCGAAGTGCGGATCCACCGAGATGTCCGCGTAGACGTCACCCAGGTCGGGGTTCTCGCCGCCGGCGCCCTCCTCGACGGGGACGCGGTAGGCGAGCCCTTGGTCGAGGAGCTGGGCCACCGACCGGGCCACGAGCGGGATGGTCTCGACCGCTCCGAGGTAGGTGTGCGGCGGCAGGACGGCCAGGGCAGTCATGTCCTCGGCGAAGAGAGCTGTCTGCTCGGCCGCGAGCTCGTCCCAGGCCTGGCCGGTCTGCTTCGCCCGCTCGAGCAGCGGGTCGTCCACGTCGGTCACGTTCGAGGCGTAGCGGACCTCGAGGCCTGCGTCGAGCCAGGCCCGGTGCAGCAGGTCGAAGGCGATGTACGTGGCCGCGTGCCCCAGGTGCGTCGCGTCGTAGGGGGTGATCCCGCACACGTAGAGCCGGGCGACAGGACCCGGGGCCGCGACGACGAGGGCGTCGGTCGTGCTGTCGACGATGCGCACCTCCCCACCCTGACCGGGGATCTGCGGGACGTGGGGGGAAGGCCAGGTGAGCACCTGCGCAGCCTAGCCGCGCCGCGCCGGGATCACGTCCCGGCGCCACCCAGCGGCGTCAGGACCCCCGCCAGGAGCAGGACGACCACGACGACGGAGAGCCCGATCCGGTAGACGACGAACGGCTGGTAGCTGTAGGTCGAGACGACGTGCAGGAAGCCGATGATCACGGCGTACCCGCCGGCGAAGGCGACCACCGTCGCGAGGGCGATCGCCCCCAGGCCCGGGGTGCCGGGGCTGCCGAACTGGTCGAGGTTCGTGAAGAGCTGCTGGAACCCCGACCCGAGCACCGCGGGGATGGCGAGCAGGAACGAGTACCGGGCAGCGGCCTCCCGGGTGTAGCCCATGAGCAGCCCGGCCGTGATGGTGCCTCCGGAGCGCGAGACGCCCGGGACCAGCGCCATGGCCTGGGCCAGGCCGAACAGGATCGCGTGCTTGCCCGTCAGGCTCGTGAGCTGGCGCTCCTTGGCGCCGAAGCGGTCGGCGAGACCGAGGAAGATCGCGAAGACGGTCAGGCTGAGCGCGACCAGGTACAGGTTCCGGAAGGAGCTCGTGATGACGTCCTGGAAGGCCAGGCCCAGGACGACGATGGGCACCGAGCCCAGGGCGATCCACCAGCCCATCCGGGCGTCGGGGTCCCCCGCGCCGAGGCGCGACCTGCGGTCGGTCCCGTGGGCCCCGCTCACCGCGCGCCACCACGCGACGCAGATACGGGCGATGTCCTTGCGGAAGTAGAGGATCACGGCGGCCTCGGTGCCGATCTGCGTGACGGCCGTGAAAGCCGCCCCCGGGTCGCCGCCCCCCGGCAGCAGCTCGCCGACGATCCGCAGGTGGGCGCTCGAGGAGATCGGAAGGAACTCCGTCAGCGCCTGCACGAGTCCGAGCACGAGGGCTTCCCACCAGGTCATGGCGCGCAAGGCTACCGGCGTCGGAGCAGGACCGTGGACCGGTAGCCTGCACAGCCATGGAGGAGCGACTGCTCGGCGGCACGGGCCTACGGGTCTCATCCCTCGGCCTGGGAACCTTGACCTGGAGCCGGGACACCGACGAGCACGAGGCGGCCGAGCTGCTGCGCGACTTCGTCGACGCGGGCGGGACGCTGGTCGACACCGCGGCGCACTACGCGGACGGCGACGCCGAGCAGCTGGTGGGCAGCCTGCTCGGCACCGTCGTGGCGCGCGAGGACGTCGTGCTCTGCACCAAGGCCGGCGTGCGGCGCACCGAGCGCGGCGGGGTCGTGGACGCGTCACGAGGAGCCCTCCTGGACGGGCTCGACGCCTCCCTGGGACGCCTGGGCACGGACCACGTCGACCTGTGGCTCGTCCAGGCCCCCGATCCCCGGACACCCATGGTCGAGACCGTCGGTGCGCTCGAGCAGGCTCTCGCCTCGGGACGGGCCAGGTACGTCGGGCTGTCGAACCACCCGGGCTGGCAGACGGCGCGCGCCGCGACGCTGCTGGGCCCCGGTCGGCTGGCTGCGGTCGAGGTCGAGTACTCCCTGCTCGAGCGCGGCATCGAGCGCGAGGTCGTGCCCGCCGCGATCGACCTCGGCCTCGGCGTCCTGGCCTGGTCCCCGCTGGGCCGCGGTGTCCTCACCGGCAAGTACCGTCACGCCCTCCCGGCGGACTCCCGTGCGGCCTCCTCGCACCTCGCGGGGTTCGTCGAGCCCTATCTGGGCCGCACCGCCCTGCCGGTGGTCGAGGCCCTCGTGACGGCCGCCGAGGGGCTGGGCTGCACCCCTCTCGAGGTGGCACTGGCCTGGGTTCTCGGACGGCCTCAGGTGGCCTCGGCGGTGGTCGGGGCGCGGACCGCCCTGCAGCTGCGGGCCGCCCTCGGGACTGCCGTCGAGCTGCCCGCGGAGATCGTGCGGGCCCTGGACGAGATCAGCAGCCCGGCTGCGGGCTATCCCGAGCGTCGCTGAGCGGCGCGGGGCTGCCGCCCCCGGGCCGGTGGGCCCGGCCGCTCAGCGGTCCTCGTCACCGATCTCGGTGCCGTCCATCTCGTCGTCGTCGAGGTCGTCCTCGTCGATGTCGTCGGTGTCGTCGTCCTCGTCCGCGTCCTCGTCGGCCAGGTAGAAGGGCAGGGTCTCGCTGAACCCTCGGACGAGCGCGTCGTCGTAGGCCTCGAAGGCGTCGGCCAGGACGTCGTAGGCGTCGTCGACGGCCGGGTCGTCGTCGGTGCGTCGCGTGCTGACTGCGTGGTAGTGGGCCTCGAGCGAGGCGAGGAGGCGGTCGAGCGCGGCACGCGCATCTACGGTCATGTGCCGACCGTATCGCCGGGACGTGCACAATGGCACTCGAATCCGACCGGTCGGCTCGTGGAGGCAACGCTTGGGCACCAGGACAGCACGCACGCCCCGCGAGGGCTGGCGCACCCAGGGCTCGTACGAGTACCGGGTGGTGACGATCGGTCAGGAGACCAGCCGCAGCGACGCCCGCCGGCTGCTCACCGAGGAGGCCGAGTACGGGCGCTGGGAGCTCGCCCGCACCCGTCTCTACGCGGGGGGCGGTCGCAAGGTGTGGCTCCGTCGCAAGATCATCCGGGTCCAGAGCACGCTCTGACCCGCGAGCCGACAGGACCTGACGAGCCCGCGGGACACCAGGTCCTGAGGCGCGGCGGGGCTCTCAGCAGGTCGCGAGGAGCCGGTCGAGGACCCGCACGCCGAAGCGCAGGGACTCGACGGGCACCCGCTCGTCCACCCCGTGGAACATCGCCGAGAAGTCCAGCGAGGTCGGCAGCTGGAGCGGGGCGAACCCGTAGCCCCGGATCCCGAGGCGCGCGAGGGACTTGTTGTCCGTCCCCCCCGAGAGCGTGTACGGCAGCACGCTGGCCGCGGGGTCCTCGACCCGTAGGGCCGCGACCATCGCGTCGACCAGCCCGCCCGAGAACGGGGCCTCGAGGGCCACGTCGCGGTGCACGTCCTCGATCCGCACGTGCTCGCCCGCCAGTCGCTCGAGCACCGCTCGGGCCTCGTCCTCGAAGCCGGGCAGGAACCGGGTGTCGATCACGGCCTCGGCGCTGCCCGGGATGACGTTGGCCTTGTACCCGGCGCTCAGCTGCGTGGGGTTGGCGGTGTTCCGCGTGGTCGCCCCGACGAACCGCGCCGCGGGGCCCAGGGCGTGGACCAGCCGGTCGACGGACTGCTCGTCCTCGGGGTCGAAGGGCAGGCCGGTGAGGTCCGCGACCCCGGTGAGCAGGGCGTGCACGGTGGGCGTGAGCTGCAGCGGCCACGGGTGGGCGCCGATCCGTGCGACGGCGGCGGCGAGGTGGGTGACGGCGTTCTCGTGGTTGACCTGGGACCCGTGGCCGGCACGGCCGTCGGCGACGAGGCGGAGCCACCCGATGCCCTTCTCGGCGGTCTGCAGCAGGTAGGCGCGGTGCCCCCCCACCTCGACCGAGAACCCGCCGACCTCGCTGATCGCCTCGGTGGCCCCCTCGAAGAGGTCGGGGCGGTGGTCGACCGCGTACCGAGCGCCGTAGCGCCCACCCGCCTCCTCGTCGGCGAAGAAGGCCACGACGACGTCGCGCGCAGGTCGGCGTCCCTCCCGGGTCATCTGCCGCACGACCGCGAGGATCATCGCGTCCATGTCCTTCATGTCGACGGCGCCACGGCCCCAGAGCAGACCGTCGATCTCCTCGCCGCCGAAGGGGTCCACGCTCCAGTCGTCGGCGGCCGCGGGCACGACGTCGGTGTGGCCGTGCAGCACGAGGGCCTCGCGGGTGGCGTCGACGCCGGGCAGGCGGACCACCACGCTCGCGCGGCCGGGGGCCGACTCGAAGATCTCGGGGTCCAGGCCCACCTCCGTCAGGGAGGCCATGACGTACTCGGCCGCGGCGCGCTCCCCCGGGCCCGAGCCGTCTCCGTAGTTGGAGGTGTCGATCCGCAGCAGGTCCTGGCAGATCCGTGCGACCTCGTCCTGCGCCGTGGGGTGGTCGGCGCCCGCGGGGGCGGGGGCGGTCGGGGTGCGGGGGTCTCCGGTGGTCGTGGCCATGGGCGCCACGCTACCGGGCCCCGCGCCCCTCCCCACGCCCCGGAGCGGCGGGCGAGCGCGCCCCGCCGACGCTGGGCGGCCCTCAGCCCAGGCCGCGCCGGGCCAGGAGGGGCTCGATGCTCGGCTCCTGGCCGCGCAGCTCGCGGAAGGCGTCCATCGGGTCGCCCGACCCGCCACGGGCCAGCAGGACCCGACGGAAGCGGTCGCCGTTCTCCCGGCTCAGGCCGCCGTTCTCGGTGAACCACTCGACCGTGTCGGCGTCGAGCACCTCGGACCAGATGTAGGAGTAGTACGCCGCGGCGTACCCCCCGCCGAAGACGTGGTTGAAGTACGTCGTCCGGTAGCGCGGCGTCACCCCGTGCACGGCGATCCCCGCGACGTGCAACGACCGCGCCTCGAACTCCTCGACCTCGGAGACGTCGGTGGGCACCTCCTCGGGGGTCATCTGGTGCCAGGCCTGGTCCAGGAGGGCCGCGGCCAGGTACTCCGTGGTGGCGAAGCCCTCGTTGAACTGGCGCGAGGCGAGCATCGTCTCGACCCACTCCTCGGGCATCGGCTCACCCGTCTCGTGATGGACCGCGTAGCGCTGCAGCACGCTCGGCTCCCAGGCCCACATCTCGTTGACCTGCGACGGGTACTCCACGAAGTCTCGGGGCACCTCGGTCCCGGACTGCGAGGGGAGCCGCACGTCCGAGAGCAGGCCGTGCAGGGCGTGGCCGAACTCGTGGAACAGCGTGATGACCTCGTCCCAGGCCAGCAGCGTCGGCTCGCCCGCGGGGGGCTTGGGGATGTTGAGGTTGTTGACCACCACGGGTCGCTCCTCGAGGAGCGTGCTCTGGTCGACGAGGTTGTTCATCCACGCGCCCCCGCGCTTGGACTCGCGGGTGTACCAGTCGGCCAGGAAGAGGCCCAGGCCCGTCCCGTCGGCGTCGTGCACCTCGAAGACCCGGACGTCGGGGTGGTAGCCCGGCAGGTCCGGGCGGTCGGTGAAGGTGATCCCGTACAGCGCGGTCGCTGCGTGGAAGACGCCCTCCCGGACCACCCGCTCGAGCTCCAGGTAGGGCCGCAGGGCGGCGTCGTCCAGCGCGTAGCGCTCCTGGCGGAGGCGCTCGGCGTAGAAGGGCCAGTCCCAGGCCTCGAGGGTCGCGTCCGGCTCGTCGACCTGCAGCGCGGCCTCGAGGTCGGCCGCCTCGGCGCGGGCGTTGGCCGCCGCGGCCGGGGCCAGCCGTCCGAGGATCTCGTCGACCGCCTCGGTGGTGCGTGCGGTCGAGTCGGCTGCGACGTACGCCGCGTGGTGCTCGAAGCCGAGCAGCTCGGCCCGCCGGGCGCGCAGCCCGGCGAGCTCGAGCAGGGTCGTGCGAGTGTCATGGGCACCACCGTGGGCGCCGCGGGTCACCGAGGCCTCGTGCACCCGACGGCGGAGCCCGCGGTCGGTGAGCGCCGCGAGCACGGGCTGGGTGCTGAACAACGACAGCTCGAGCAGGTACCCGCTCTCGTGGCCGCGGTCCTGGGCAGCCTGGCGGGCTGCCGCGATCGTGCCCTCGGCGAGGCCGTCGAGCTCGGCACGGTCCTCGACGAGGACGGCAGCCGCGTTGGTGTCGGCGAGCAGGTGTCGGCCGAACGAGGTCTCGAGGCTCGTCAGACGCCCGTTGAGCTCGCGGATCTCGGCCTGGACCTCGGGGCGGGCCCCGGCGCCGGCGCGCTGCACGTCCAGGCGCAGGGTGTGCAGCAGCCATGCCGCGTCCGGTGCCAGCTCCTGGGTGCCGGCCTCGACCGCAGCGTGCAGCGCCTCGAGCCGGGTGTGGAGGCGGGGGTCGAGGTAGATCGCGTCGTGGTGGGCGGCCAGGCGGGGGGCGAGACGCTCCTCGAGCTCGTCGAGCTCGGGGCTGGCGTCGGCGCTCGTACGGTTGAAGAAGACCATCGACACACGGTCCAGCAGCGCACCGGACCGCTCGAGGGCGAGCAGGAGGTTCTCCTCGGTGGGATCCTCCGCAGAGCTGAGGATCGCCTCGACCTCGGCCCGCTCGGCGACCATCCCGGCCTCGAAGGCGGGCAGGTAGTGCTCGTCCCGGATCGCGGCGAAGTCGGGCAGCCCGTACGGCAGCGCGGAGGGCTGCGCGAACGGGTTCGTGGGATCGAGGGTCGCGGTCGTCATCGGGCCATCCTCTCGCGAGACGGCACCGGGTACCGACGCGAGGCGGCGATCGGCACGGCACGGCCGTCCGCCGGGGCCTCCGCGGGCCAGGGTTCTGCGGGCTGCCGAGGGTCGTCACGCAGCAACGTCGCGGCCCACGAGTCGATCCGCTCCCCCCGCTGCAGGCCGTGGGCGCGCAGGGTCCCCTCCACCTGGAAACCCAGCCGCCACGCGACTCGTCGTGAGGGCCAGTTCCCCACGTAGGCGTGCCACGTGAGGCGGACGAGATCCAGGTCGGCGAAGGCGTGCTCGACCACGATCGCCGCGGCCCGGGTCATCAGCCCCTGGCCGCGCGCCCAGGGGGCCGTCCAGTAGCCGAGCTCTGCCTCGCCGTCGGCGATCCCGTGCAGGCCCACCATGCCGAGCATCCCCCGGACCGGTGTCAGGTCAGCGGGTGCGTCCCCAGGTGTGCGCGTGGTGGCACGCCCCCGGAGGGCCCACACCTCGCTGGTGCCCTGCTCCCACCCCGGCAGGACCATGTCCCGCACGAAGCCCCGGGCGTGCTCACGGGTGTACGGGGCGGGGACCGTGGTCCACCGCGCGACCTCCGGGTCCTGGCAGGCCGCGGTGATGTCGTCGAGGTCCTCCTCGGTCGGCACCGTCAGCAGGAGTCGGTCGTCGCAGAGCTCGAGCATGCCGGTCACCCTAGGACGCGCTGCGCGGCGGCCGCAGGCGAATTCGGGGCGACCCGGTCGCCGAGGACCTCGGTCAGGTGAGGGCCTCGGCCCGCGCCGCGGCGCGCAGACCGTGGGCCTCGGCCACCCCGTGGTGCAGCAGGGCACCGGCGTGGGTGGTGAGACCGGCAGCCAGGGCAGGGTCCTCCTCGACCGCGCGTCGCCAGCCGGAGGAGGCCAGGGCCTGCAGGTAGGGCAGCGTCACCGCCGTGAGGGCGTGCGTCGAGGTCACGGGCACGACCCCGGGCATGTTGGCGACGCAGTACATGACGGAGCCGTGCACGGGGAAGGTCGGGTCGTCATGGGTCGTGGGTCGGGTGTCCTCGAAGCAGCCCCCCTGGTCGACGGCGACGTCGACCAGGACTGATCCTGCGCGCATGCGGCTCACGAGCTCGTTCGAGACCAGGTGCGGGGCCCTGCGGCCGGGCACCAGGACCGCGCCGATCACGAGGTCGGCGGCGAGGACCGCCCGCTCGATCGCGTAGGCGCTCGACGCCACCGTGCGGACCCTCCCCCCGTACGCGGCGTCGAGCTCCCGCAGGCGTGGCAGGTCCACGTCCAGGACGGTCACGTCCGCACGCAGCCCGACGGCGATGTCCGCGGCGTGACGGCCGGCGGTGCCACCCCCGATGACGACGACGCTGCCCGGGGCCACCCCGGGCACACCGCCCGGCAGCACCCCCCGTCCGCCGGCGCTCGACAGCAGGTGGTACGCGCCGACCTGCGTGGCCAGACGACCGGCGACCTCGCTCATCGGGGCGAGCAGCGGGAGCGACCCGTCGGGGGCCTCGACCGTCTCGTAGGCGATGGCCGTGGTGCCCGCGGCGAGGAGGGCGTCCGTGCAGGGACGGCTGGCGGCGAGGTGCAGGAAGGTGAAGAGGACCTGGTCGGCGCGCAGGTACTGGTACTCGCTCTCGACCGGCTCCTTGACCTTGCAGACGAGCTCGGCTGCCCAGGCGTCCTCGGCGGCAGGCACGATCCGGGCCCCGGCCGAGACGTACTCCTCGTCGTCCAGGGCCGAGCCTCGACCTGCGCCGCTCTGGACGAGCACCTCGTGCCCCGCCCCCACGAGGGCGTGGACACCCGCGGGGGTCAGCGCGACCCGATACTCGTGGTTCTTGACCTCGGACGGGACCCCGACCCTCATGCGCTCCTCCACTCGATGTCCATCTGGTGAGAATCGCACGTCGGGAGGTGCGAGGACAGTGCTGGACGCGGATGTCACGTGACCGCAACACGCGCGGCCGGTCGCCCCTCCGGCACGGCAGCCGACCGCACGTCCTGGTGGGATGGGTCCATGCAGATCTACCGCAAGGAACGAGCGACGGCACCCTCCGGGTTCTTCGCCTGCGAGGCCGCGGGCCTGCGGTGGCTCGCGGCCTCGGGCGGGGCCCGGGTGGTCGAGGTCCTGAGCGCTGACGTGCACGGCCTCGACCTCGAGGCCCTCGTCCCCACCTCACCGACCGTCGAGCACGCCCGGGAGCTGGGCCGCGGGCTCGCCCGGACCCACGCTGCCGGTGCCGCGGACTTCGGCTGCCCGCCCGAGGGCTGGGTGGGTGACGGCTTCTTCGGTCCGCTCTCGGACCCGTACCCGCTCACCCTGGGACGGTGGCCCCGCTGGGGCCTGGCCCACGCCGAGGGGCGCGTCCTGCCGCTCCGGGACCACCTCGACGCCCAGGGCGCCCTCGGCTCGAGTCTCGCAGGGCGCCTGGACAGGCTCACCGAGCGTCTGCGCGAGGGGCTCGGCGAGGACGACGACCCGCCGTCGCGGCTGCACGGGGACCTGTGGTCGGGGAACGTGATGTGGACCGCCCAGGGCGCGACCCTGATCGACCCTGCCGCGCACGGGGGTCACCGTCTGAGCGACCTCGCGATGCTCGAGCTCTTCGGGCTGCCCCACCTCGGGGAGGTGCTCGCCGCGTACGAGGAGGAGTGGCCGCTGCCCACCGGCTGGCGCGACCTCCTGGGGCTGCACCAGATCTACCCGGTGGGCATGCACGCCGTGCTGTTCGGCGGCTCCTACCGGGACCAGCTGGTCCGGCTCGTGGACCGCTACCTCTGACCGACCTGTCGTCGGGGGCACCGGGACGGCAGCCGGGCCGACCAGGGTCCCGGTCCGCCCACCCCGGGGGTAGACGGACCGGGACGTGGTCCTCAGGTCAGCGCTCGCGCACCGTGAGGGTCACGACGTCGCCGGCCTCGACCGTGCCCTCGGCCGGGTCCTGGTCGGTCACGATGTACTGCGTGGGGTCCTCGGCCGCGACGGCCGCGCCGTCGGCGTCGACGACCTCGATCTCGAGGCCGAGGGCGGCGAGGTTGCTCTGCGCGGTCTCGAGGATGAGCACGGTCACGTCAGGGACCTCGGTGGGGCCCTCCGCGACGTCCTCCTGCTGCTCCTGCTCCTGCTCCTGCGCAGGCTCGGTGGCCTCGTTCTCGGTCTCGTCGCTGCTGCACGCAGCGGTGAGGAGAACGACGCTCGCGGCCAGCGCCGCAGCGCCGACCCGGACAGATGCCTTCTTCACAAAGCCCTCCTGGGGCATGTCGACCTTGTGGGAGGGTCGCTGGTGGAACCGCTCCCCTGACGCGCCGAGGGACCCGTGAGCCCCCGCTCTCCCAGCTGTTCACCGGGGTCGGCTCCTGCCACGCTAGGCCGCCCGTCCCGGCGACCCCAGCGAATATCGGGACAGGAGCGACCGACGTCACAGCGACGCTCGTCACACCCCTGCTCAGCCGCGGGCCGACCCGTCACCGCACCTCGGCGCGCTCGGACCACCCGGCCGCCAGCAGAACCCCTCCGAGAGCGACAGGCGCCGGGAGGGCGAGCTGCACGGGCAGCACAGCCTCGGCGAGCTCCGGCCCGCCCATCCCCGCCCACATCCCCGGGGCCGCGTAGGGGAACCAGGCACCAGCACCGGCGACGGTGACCACCTGCGTCACCACGACGACCGCGAGGAGCACACCGATACCGGGCAGGTACCCGCGCAGCAGGTGGGCCGCTGTCCCGACGGGAAGGGCCAGGAGGACGGTCAGGAGCCCGACGAGGACCGCGCGACCCAGGGCGACCGTCGCGGCGTCGTCGAGCCCGCCGTGACCGAGGGCAGCGCCGGCCGCGAGACTGACGGCGAGGGTCGCGAGCAGGACGAGCACCCCCCACGCCACGAGGACCACGGCCTTGGCCACCGCGACCTCACGTCGTCGCACGGGCACCGCGTAGAGCCCGCCGATCGTCCCGTCGACGTGCTCGCGTCCGTAGACCCAGGCGGCCACGACCCCGGCAGACAGGAGCATCGCCACCGAGAGGATCTGACCGACCATCGCGAGCTGTGCCTCCCATCCCTCCCCGACGAGCATCGGGGCGACCTTGAGGGCGAGCTGGCTCGTGGGCGCAGCCTCGGCGGCGGCGATGAACCCCGTGGTGACCGTCGGCACGCCGAGCACGACGGCCAGGCCGGCGACCCGTGGAGCAGTCGCCCTGCGGAGCTTGAGGGTCTCGACCGCGAGAGCTGCGCGCATCACGTCCTCCTCGGTCCTGCGGGGTCGCCGGGCAGCTCGAGGTGCCCGTCGGCCTCGGCGCCGTAGACCATCGCGAAGAACGCGCGCTCGAGATCGGCACCGTCGGGGGGCAGGGTCCCGACCACCTGACCCCGGTGGAGCACCGTGATCCGGTCGGCGATCCGGGCCACCTCGTCGAGGTGGTGGCTCGAGACGAGCACGGCGGCACCGCGGCCGGCGGCGTCGAGGATCTCGCGCCGCACGACCAGCACCCCTGCGGGGTCGAGGGCGTTGCTGGGCTCGTCGAGCACCAGCAGTCCGGGGCGGTGGACCATCGCCGAGGCGAGACCGACCCGCTGCCGGTTGCCGAGCGAGAGGGTGCCGGTCCGGCGTCCCGACCAGTGGTCCAGGGCGAGGGCACCGATGATCTGCTGGCTCGCGGGTCCGGCCTCCGCAGCCGTGAGCCCGTGCAGCCGCGCCGCGCACCGGACCGTCTCGAGCACGGTCAGCTCGGCGTAGGTGAACGGCGTCTCCACGAGGTGCCCCACCGAGGCCCAGGCCGGGGGCCGCAGACGGCGGACGTCGACCAGTCCTGCGTCCCCGTCCCGCAGGCACGTCGTCCCGCTGTCGCACCGGAGCATGCCGAGCAGCAGGCGCATCAGGGTCGTCTTCCCAGCACCGTTCAGACCGACGAGGGCGTGCACCTCGCCGGCTCGCACGGTCAGGTCGAGGTCCTCGACCGCCACCTCGGCTCCGAAGGAGCGGGTCACCCCCCGGGCCTCGAGGACGACGTCCTGGGCGCTCACGGCACACCCTCCGCGATCGGCGGTGGGGCGAGCTGCCCGAGGGCCGAGCTGATCCGGTCGCCCAGCCCGCCCTCGCCCCCGGCCCCCCAGTCGAGCAGGGCAGCCATGAGCGCCCCGAGGCAGGCCCCGGCTGCCACCTGTGCCTCGAGGGGCGGCACCCCGTCCTCGACGAGAGCGTCCGCGAGCACGTCCTGGGTCCGTTGGTTGTTGGCCCAGGCCTTCGCCCGCAGGCCGTCGTGCCCGGCGACGAGGGCGACCCGGGCACGGGTCTCGTCCTCGCCCGGCTCGGGCAGGGTGCCCCATGCCATGAGCAGCGCACGGCGCACCCGCTCGAGCGGGCTGAGCGCCGCGGGCTGGGCACGCACCGCATCGCCCAGTACCGGGTCGTAGGGGTCGTCCAGGACCACGGCCTCCTTGGTCGGGAAGTACCGGAAGAAGGTCATGTGCGAGACCCCGGCCGCGGTAGCGACCTCCTCGACCGTGACGTGGTCGAAGCCTCGCTCGGTGAACAGCTGCAGCGCAGCGCCCTGGAGCGCTGCCCTGGTTCTCTCGGTGCGCGAGGTCACCCCACCATGTTAGTCACTAACATGGTGGAGGGCCAGGGCTTCCAGGCAAGCACCAGGCGAGGACCTCACCTGGCGGGGACCAGGGCACCCCCGCGTGGTGCCACCTGGGCGAGGACGTCCAGCAGGAGCCGGTTGAACACCCGGGGGGCGTGGGTGTTCACGTCGTGCCCCGCTCGGGGCACGACCGCACGGCGGATCCCGGGGAGCGCCGCGAGGTAGGCCCTCTCCCCCAGGCGGAGGGGGTCCCGGTGGCCGTTGACCAGCCACACGGGGACCACGCGGGCCTGCAACCGGCCGAGATCACCCAGCGAGGAGTGCTGCCCCATCGCACCGAGCATGTCCGCCACCACGGCCCACGAGGCCTGGCGGCCCAGCAGCCGTGCGATCGCCGAGGAGATGGTGCGATAGGCGGCGACGGGCTTGCCACGGATCTCGGTCGAGCAGCCCGACAGCACCAGGCCCGCGAGGGCCGTCTGCGTCCGCGCGGCGTAGGCCAGCGAGGTGTAGCCCCCCAACGAGAGGCCGACGAGCACCGGCGGCGACGCGCACGCCCGCACGGCCCGGTCGATGGTCTCGAGGGCACCGTCGAGGGTGAAGCGCTCGTGCGAGCGGGCTCCGTGACCCGGGAGATCCACCGCGACGGCCTCGTGCCCCGCAGCGCGGACCGCGTCGAGCTGACCGTGCCAGATGGCCGAGGACGTGCGGGTCCCGTGCACGAAGACGAGGGGGGTGATGGAGGCCTCCAGGGCGAGCTCGCGTGGCTCAGCGACGAGGGCGAGCCGGTCCGTCTCCGACGGTAACCCTGCACCGGGGAGGTCACACCGCGAGGTCGATGATCACCACACGACCCACACCTCGCCGCCACGGCGGGTGCGGGAAGATCCTCTGGCCGGCCCGCACC
This sequence comes from Actinotalea soli, assembly GCF_017565425.1. Lineage (GTDB taxonomy): Bacteria > Actinomycetota > Actinomycetes > Actinomycetales > Cellulomonadaceae > Actinotalea > Actinotalea soli. The sequence goes on along the minus strand of NZ_JAGEMK010000001.1, from coordinate 61,351 downwards.
GGGCACCCGACGTCACTCCGTCCTCAACCCGGGGTCACGGTCTGGGCCACCCCCGCGACGGGTTTGGTCCGGGACCGGCCGCTGCCGTCCTTGAGGACGACGTACTTGAGGTCGACGTGCGGCTCGAGGGCGCCGAACTTGTCGTTGGGGGCCCCGATCACCAGCTGGAACCCCAGCCCGCGCCATGCCCCGATCGCTCGGCCGGTGAACCGTGCGTCGGCCTTGATCAGCGCCTCGTCGAGGAAGACGGGGGCGTACCGGGGGCGCTCGGCTCCCGCGTCCCCGAGCTGGTAGCGCAGGGCCGCACCCACGATGAAGGCCACGAGCTCCTGGGACTCACCACCGGACTTCTCGCCGATGTGGTCGTAGAGCGCGACGTGCCGACCCTCGAGGTCCACCTTCTCGGCGCTCAGCCGCACGTGGCGGCGGACGTCGACGAGGTCGGCGTAGTCGGGGGCGGTGCGCCGGATCCGGTCGATCACCTTGGCCATCCGCAGGTAGCGCCGCTCGCGCTCGGCGTCGCTCGCCTCGGTCGAGAGCGCCTCGCGCAGGTCGCGCAGCTCCTTGCGGAAGCGAGCCACGACGGTGGACTGGGTGTCGCGTGCGTCGATCCGCAGCCGGTGCTCGTCGTCGGCGAAGGGCAGGTCGGCGAGGATCTCGTTGACCGGGCCGATCCGCTCCTTGATCTCGCGCACCGAGCGGCTCAGGGCGCTGTGCAGGTCCGTGAGGTCGTTCCCCGAGAGGCGCAGCAGGCTCCGCCGCCACTCGGCCTCGAGCTCGTGCAGGCCGCTGGTGCCCAGGTCCTCGAGGATGCGGGCGAAGTCCGGGTACGAGCCGTCCGGGTCGCTGCCCAGGTTCGGGTCGGGCCAGCGCTCGACGAAGGTCTCGAAGATCCGACGCAAGGACTCCCGCGCCGTGTCGATGCTGTGCCGGGCGCTGCGGCGATCGGCCATCAGGGTCTCGCCAGCCCGGGCCACGACGCCGTCGAAGGCCGTCAGGCCAGCGCCCGGGGCCACGCCGTCCTGGTCGGGAGCGGGCCGCCCCGCGCCGCTCAGCAGCCCGTCGAGGTAGGAGCGCTGCTCCGTCCCGACCCTCGTGCCAGCTTCCTGCGCCGCGTCGAGGGCGTGCTGGGCACCGTCCACCTCGTCCGAGGTGGCGGCCCACCTCTCCCCGAGGTCCGCGACCGCACCCTTGGTCCGGCCGAGCTCCTCGGTCAGGGCCCGCACCGAGGTCTCGAGCTCTGCGGCCCGCCGCTGCAGGCGGGTGACCTCCGGGTTGCCCGAGGTCACGTCCTCGACCACCTGCGCCCACCGGGACTGCTCCGCCTCGACCGACGCGACGTCGACCTGGTCCCAGGTGAGCTCGGTCAGGGCCCGGTGCGCGAGCAGCTGCTCGTCGTGGCCGTCGAGGCGGGCCGCGGCCTCGGTCACCGCCTCCTCCGCGAGGGCGAGCTCCCGCTGGGTCCGGGCGAGCTGTTCGTCCAGGAGAGCGAGCCGACGGCTGTTGGTGAAGCCCAGCAGGTTCGCCCGGCCCTGCCCGCCGTGCGCCCCGCGGGACCCCTCGGAGACCTGCCCGGCCCGCGTGAGGGCCTTGCTGTGCTGCGAGAGCTCACCCGGCGTGTCCACGCAGACGAAGGCGAACCGGGTGGCCAGCTCACCGCGGAGCCAGCCCGTGAACGGCCCGCCCCGGTAGTCGAGCCGGCCGGGCAGGGTCCTGGCGTCCAGCCCCACGTCGTCGTTCATGCCCGTGACGACGCCCTGGAAGCGGATGCGTCGGGCGGTGGGCACGGTGTCGATGGCCTTGCGGAACGCCTGCAGGTGCGTGGCGTCGATGAGCAGGAGGGTCGCGAACCCACCGAGGGCGAGGTTGAAGGCCTCGCGCCACGGCTCGTGCTCGGTGCGGACCTCGACGAGCTCGGCCACGAAGGGCAGGTCCTCGACGCCGAGCCCAGCGGCGGCGGCCAGCGCAGCCCGTGCGGCGTGCAGGTCCCCGGGGATGTTGTCCCGACGTCGCGCGACCGCGGTCCGCTCGGCCTGCAGCTCCCGCAGCTCGTCGGCCGCGCCCTTCTTCCGGGCCATCGCCTCGAAGAGTGCCTGACGCGCGGCGTCCTTGGCCTCGGCGTCCTGGAGCGCCCGTCGGGCGCGCGCCACCGTCTCGACCAGATCAGCCTCGGAGGCGACCTCGACCCCGAGCACGGCGAGCTGCTCGTCGAGGCGGGCCCGTGCGCGCCGGATCTCCTCGAGCCTCGCCCCGGCCGAGCTCAGCTCGCGCTGCGCCGTGGCGAGCCGGTCACCGCCCGAGGACCAGAGGGTCTCGCGCACCCCGTCGAGCTCGGCACGCGCGGCATCGATCCGTGCTGCGGTCTCGGCGGCGAGACGCTGCGCCTCGTGGTGCTCGCGCTGCAGGTCCTGCTCGACCGCGCGCAGCAGGCCGAGGCGGCTCTCGTGACGCCAGAGCGCCGCGGGCGAGGTCCCGTCGTCGAACGACCCGACGGCCTCGATCACGTCCAGCCGGTCCTGGGCCGCGTCGATCTCGGCACGGTGGTCCCGGATCGGCTCGAGGGCCTTGACCTGCTGCCGCGCGGTGACCATCTGGTCGCGGGTGCGGCTCAGGGTGTCGAACTGCTCGACCACCGCGTCGGCGGTCGCGAAGGTGTCGGGCTCCTCGAGGACCATGGCCTTGTAGAGGGCGTCGACCGTGGTGATCTGCTGCCCTGCCTGGATCCGACCGAGCAGGGCGACGGCCTTGGTGCCGTCGCTCGACGCACCGATGCCCAGGGTCGAGTGGAGGCGTGCGGTGAACTCGCGGTCGGTGTCGAAGCAGGTCAGGCCCACCTCGGCCAGGGCTGCGCGGCCCAGACGCCGGGTCGCGGGCCCCTCGAGCTCGCGCAGGTCGAAGGGCCCCGCACAGGTCGCACGCACTGCGACGACGTCCTCGAGGGACCGTGCGGCCGAGGGCACGTACCAGGCCCGGACCCCCGTCAGCAGGTTGCCCGACTGGTCCACCCAGGTCATCGCGATCGCCGACCAGGTGTCCCGGCCGTCCCCCCGCAGCACCCGCTGCTCGGTTCCGTCCTCGGTACGGGACTCGTCGATCTTGCCGCGGGCGTAGGACAGGATGTTGCGCTGGTCCTTGCCTCGTGGCCGCCCGACGACGCCGCCGTTGGACGCCCCGTTGAACGGCGTCGTGTGGGGCATGAGCAGAGCGATGTAGGCGTCCATCAGGGTGGACTTGCCCGAGCCCGACCCGCCCGAGAGCAGGGTGGCGGTCGGCGCCAGGCGCACCCGGTGGTGACCGTCGTAGCCGCCCCAGTTGACCAGCTGGAGGTCGCCGGCCACCCACTGCTGACCGGCCGAGGCCGCAGGGATCAGCCCGAAGAGCGTGTCGACCATCGTCATCGGGTGACCTCCTGCTCACGGAGCCAGCTGCGGAGCTCGACGAGCCGCTCGTTGCTCAGCACCACCTCGACCAACGGGGTCACGCGGTAGCGCCCCTCGGACTCCTCCTCGATCAACCCTTCCTTGGCGAGCCGGGTGACGGCGGCGCGGATCTCCCGCTGCCGGGTCGCGAGGTTGGTCTCGTCGGCGTCGAAGTAGGTCAGGGCTGTCTGCTCGATCTCCTCGGCGTCGACCCGCACCGAGGCCTCGCCGGCTCCCTGCTCACGCTGGAAGACGGTGCGCAGGTGGACCAGCACGAGGGTCTCGGCGCGCGAGTAGGGCTCGTCCCGCAGCAGCACCGGGACCTCGAGCTCGGCCGACCTGACCTGACGCTTGTAGGCGACCCCACGCTCGTGGTCCACGACGAGGTGGACGAAGAGGTCGTGCAGACGGGACTCGATGACCTGCTGGTTCTCGAGGAGGGTGCGCCACTGCGCGCGGTGGCGGTCCGCGAGGAGGAACCGACGCTGCAGCAGGCGGACGAGCACGAGCCGCACCTGGGGCTCGAGGGTGCCCGAGTCCCCCGCGAAGAGCTCGGCGGGGTCCTCCTCCATGGGGACGGGGGCGATGAACCCCTCGGTGGTGGTGTCAGTCATCCTCGTCCTTCGTCCGTGTCGTGACGCCGCCGAAGGCCAGCAGCCGACGGGTGCCGTCGGGTCGGATGGCCTCGACGAAGGCGACCTCGCCGGTCTCGACCATGCCTCGGTCGTGCGCGATCTCGAGCAGCCCGAGCAGGTCCACCGGTCGCCGGAGCCCGTCCGGTGCGGCGCTGAAGGCCGCCGCGAGGTCCACGTCCCCGTCGCCCTCGGCGAAGGCGGACAGGTGCTCGTCGAGGTCGGCGTAGTGCGGGCCTCCCCAGGCACGGGCCTCGTCCTGGGAGACCTCGGGGTCGGCATCCCACTCCCCCTCGGGCAACGGCGCGGGCGGCTGCGGCGGCCGCAGGTTCCCCGTGGTCTGACGCAGGTGGTCGACCTCCGCCACGGGCAGCCGCCGCACCGGGTCGACCAGCTGGCCGCGACGGGCGTCCGGCACCCACGCCTGCAGGCCGTTCATGACGTCGCGCAGGAGGTCGTCGACCTCCCGGTCCCGCAACGGGTCGTGGTTGCGGACCTGGGCGGTGATCACCGCGGAGGCCTCCCGCTGGGCGGTGAAGACCTGGTCGAGGCCGATCTCGATCTGGCGGCCGATCTCGCGCAGCTCGGCCTGCTGCGGGGAGGCGAGTCGGCGTGTGAAGCGGTGCCGGAGCACGGTGTCGAGCTGGGCCGAGAGCTCGTCGAGCCGCTGCGGGTCCCCGATCAGGCGCAGGGCCCCGGCGAAGGCACGGCCCTCGGTGGTCGACTCCATCACGTGCTCACCGCGCTCGAGGTACTCGCGCAGCACCTCGCCGGTCGGGCGCTCGTCGCGGCGCAGGGCGGTGACGACGTCGCGCTGCATCGCCTTGATCGACTCGGCGACCCGGGCGAAGTCGGCCGGCAGCTCGCGCACCAGGTGCAGCACGTTCTCGGCCTCCTCGAGCAGCTGCTCGTCGTCGACCTGCTCGACCTCGCCGGTCCGCTGGATCCGCTCGAGCTCCTCGCGCCGGCGGGCGATCTCGGCATCGAGCCGGGCCATGCGGACCAGGACGTCGGGGTCGGCGTCCTGCGCAAGACGCTCGACGGCCTCGAGCAGGGTGCGGACCCGGGACTGCGAGACCCGCGACCGTGCCCCACCGGCACGGCCGGCCACCTCGAGGGCCCCGACGGCGTGGGCCGAGAGGCGGTAGACCTCGACGTCACCGTCGAGGACCTGCCGGACCAGCCACCCGGCCTCGGCCCACTGCCGGCACAGCTCGCGGGCGGTGCCGGCGGGGAGGCTCTCCTCGTGGCCCGCGGCGCGGAGCTGGTCGAGGGCGTCGCCGATCTCGGTGTGCGCGTCCGCGACCTGGACCGTCGGGCGGTCGGCGGTGAAGAGCACCGACAGCAGGGACACCACCAGGGGGGCGTGCCGCTTGTGCAGGAGGTCCAGCATGGGGTTCTGGAAGGCCCGCAGGGCGCCCAGGTACGCCCCTTCGGCACGTGTCATCATCGCCGCACAGCGTAGGCGAGTCCGCGGCGACCCGATGCACGGCGCCAGAACGGGGCGCCGTCAGGCCGAGGGCACGACCGGGGTCCCGGCGTCGTCCACGAGGAGTCTCGACGAGCTCGAGGCCCACGCGATCGGTCAGGTCCGGCGCATCAGCAGGTCGTCCATGAGCGAGACCGGCTCGATGCTCGGCCCGGCGACGACGGACCCTGCGCTCGGCCCGCGCCGCACCCAGTCGAGGTGCCAGGCACGACGAAGGCCCCTGACCGGCGGGTCAGGGGCCTTCGCGTCGCTGTCTCAACGAGTGTCCGGAGGGGGACTTGAACCCCCACGCCCTATACGGGCACTAGCACCTCAAGCTAGCGCGTCTGCCATTCCGCCACCCGGACGAGTGGACCCGACGACCCCGGCGGGGGCCCTCGAGCGCGGCAGTAAAGATAGCACGGCGGCGCAGTCAGCAACGACGCGGCCCCTGAGGCAGACTGGCGCTGATCGCACCACCCGCTGGCCTCGAGGAGCATCGATGTCCGACCAGACCTCGTCGGTCGAGCAGGACAGGGCCAAGCCCTCCGTGCGGCACCTCGCCGGGGCGGGATCGGCCGCGAAGAAGGTCGCCGGCGCACGGCGCAACCCCTCAGCGGTGGGTTACGAGACCAGCAGCCCGCACTGGTTGCGCGTGATGGCCGGGTGGTCCTGGCGGATCCTCGTGGTGGTCGCGGCGATCGCCCTGGTCTTCTGGGCGACCTCGCGCGTGCTCCTGGTGTTCATCGCCGTCTTCGTGGCCCTCGTCTTCACCGCCGTGCTGCGGCCCCTGGTCAACGTCCTGGACCGGGTGATGCCGCGTGGCCTGGCCACGGCCCTGTCGATCATCCTGGCCTTCCTCAGCGTGGCTGGGATGCTCACGTACGTCGGCTTCTCGGTGGCCGGCCAGTGGGAGCGCCTCGGCGAGCAGTTCAACCAGGGGGTCGAGACGATCCTCGACCTGCTGGAGAGCAGCCCGCTGCAGCTCAGCATCACCAACGACGACGTCCAGGACTGGTTGGACACCGCGCAGGAGTGGATCGCGGAGAACTCCGAGATGCTCGCGAGCCAGGCCCTGTCGAGCGCAGGGTCGGTCGGGCTGGTCTTCATGGTGCTGGCGCTGGCGACCTTCTGCACGGTCTTCTTCCTGGCCCGCGGCCAGGACATGTGGGCCTGGTTCCTCAACCAGCTCCCGATGCGCATCCGCGAGACCTGGCACACGGGCGGGGAGGTCGCCTGGTACACGTTCTCGGGATACACGCGCGGCACGGTGATCATCGCGGCCGCAGACGGCGTGATGGCAGTGGTGGTGCTGCTGATCCTCGGCGTGCCCCTCGCCGCCCCGCTCGCGGTCCTCGTCTTCATCGGCGCGTTCATCCCGCTGATCGGTGCCCCCGCGGCGATGGTCATCGCGATGATCGTGGCCCTCGCGGCCAACGGTCCCGTCAACGCGATCATCGTGGGCCTGGCGATCGCGGCCATCGGGCAGATCGAGGGCCACCTGCTCCAGCCCCTGGTCATGGGCAAGCAGGTGTCCCTGCACCCGGTGGTCGTGGCCCTGTCCGTCACGGCGGGCACCCTGGTCGCGGGGATCCTCGGGGCGGTGATCGCCGTGCCGCTGGTCTCGGTCGCCTGGGCGGTGTTCAGCCGGCTGCGCACGATGGACCCACCCTCGGACTTCGAGGAGATCGACCAGGCCGTCGAGGAGGCTGAGGCCGAGACCGCCCCTGGCTGATCGGCTCGCGCTACTGGAAGTCCCGGGAGCGCGAGGGGATCTGCAAGGACAACGGGCTGAGGTGCTCGGCCAGGAGGTTCGTCGCGCCGTCGGCCCGTTCGAGCCTGCCCCGCACCACCAGGGCCGCCGAGCTGCGGGCGATCGTGCGAAATCTCCGCCAGAGCCCCGCGGTGCAGATGACGTTGAGCAGCCCGGTCTCGTCCTCGATGGACAGGAAGGTCACGCCCTGGGCGGTGCCGGGCCGCTGCCGGTGGGTCACGACCCCGGCGACGGCCACCCGCCGCCCCGGCTCGTGGAGCATCGCCTGCTCGACCCGTAGCACCCCCGCGGCGTCGAGCCCTTCGCGCACGTACTGCGTCGGGTAGGAGTCGACCGAGACCCCCGTGGCCCACACGTCCGCCATCGCGAGCTCGACCTCGCTCATCCCCGGCAGCGTCGGGGCCTGGACCCCGACGGCCACGCCGGGCAGGGTGTCCGGCCCTTCGAGGGCGAGGGCTCCGGCCGCCCAGAGCGCCTCACGACGCTCGACCCCGAGGCCACCGAGGGCCCCGGCGGTCGCGAGGGACTCGATCTGGGCCGTGCTCAGCCCGACCCGACGCACCATGTCACGCAGGTCCGCGAACCTTCCGCGCGCGGCGCGTTCAGCGACAAGAGCCTCGGCGAGCGTCTCACCGATCCCCCGGATGCTCGCCAGGCCGAGCCGGACCGCGAGCCCTTCCTCGACGTCGAGCTCGATCAGCCCCGGCCGCTGCCGCCCGGTCCGGCCGGGCCGGGCGCCCGGGTCGGCGAACCCGTCGCCACCGAGCCCGTCCACCGCGGCCCCCTCCACCACAGACAGGTCCCCGACGTGGTCGTCCACCACGGGCTGACCCCCAGCAGTCCCCACGCGTTCGAGCCCGGCCTGGACCCCTGAGGCCTGCACGCAGGGCCGCAGCACGGTGAGCCCGTGGCGTCGGGCGTCGGCCACGAGGGACTGCGGGGAGTAGAAGCCCATCGGCTGGGCCGCGAGCAGCCCCGCGTAGAAGGCCGCCGGGTGCCGTCGCTTGAGCCAGGAGCTCGCGTAGACCAGGTAGGCGAAGGAGTAGGCATGGGACTCGGGGAAGCCGAAGTCGGCGAAGGCCTTGAGCTTGTCGTAGACCTGCTCGCCGACCTCGGGGCCGATCCCGCGCTCGGCCATCCCGGACAGGAGCCGTGCGTGCAGGGCCTCCATGCGCTCGGCCGACCGTTTGGACCCCATCGCCCGGCGCAGCTGGTCGGCCTCGGCCCCGGTGAACCCTGCGACGTCGATGGCCATCTGCATGAGCTGCTCCTGGAACAGCGGCACCCCCTTGGTCTTGGCCAGGGACTTCTCGAGCAAGGGGTGCAGGTAGGTCACCTCCTCCCGCCCGCGGGCCCGGTTGATGTACGGGTGCACCGATCCGCCCTGGATGGGCCCGGGCCGGATCAGCGCGACCTCGATGACGATGTCGTAGAAGCACCGGGGCTGCAGCCGCGGCAGGGTGGCCATCTGCGCGCGGGACTCGACCTGGAACACCCCGACGGTGTCGGCGGCGCACAGCAGGTCGTAGACCCCGGGGTCCTCCTGGGGCAGGGTGTGCAGGCCCAGCTCGACCCCCTGGTGCTCGGCGACCAGGCCGAAGGCGATGCGCAGGGCGGAGAGCATGCCCAGGCCGAGCAGGTCGAACTTCACCAGACCGGCGTCGGCGCAGTCCTCCTTGTCCCACTGCAGCACCGTGCGGCCGGGCATCCGGGCCCACTCGACCGGGCACACCTCGATCACCGGCCGGTCGCACAGCACCATGCCCCCCGAGTGGATGCCCAGGTGTCGCGGGAGGCGCAGGAACCTGTCCGCGAGGTCGATGACGGCGTCCGGGATCTCGCCGAGCTCGCTGGCCGCGGGGGGACGGCGCGCCGGGACGACGTCGTGCCCGCCCTCGACCACGGTGCCGGCCGGAGGCAGGGCCGGTCGGGGTGCCGACGCGGCTGCGGCCGAGGCCCCTGGGCTGCCGGCCGGGAGCGGGCCGACGGGGGCTGATCGTTCGAGGGTCCACCAGGGGCTGGGACGCTCGGGCCCGCGCAGCGACCCCCAGCGTTCGATGCTCTTGCTCCAGGCGTCCTGCTGACCGACGTCATAACCGAGGGCCCGGGCCGCGTCCCGCACGGCCGAGCGCGGGCGGTAGGAGATGACGTTGGCGACCTGGGCCGCGTGCTCGCGGTCGAACCGCTCGTAGACGTGCTGGATGACCTCCTCGCGTCGGATCGACTCGATGTCCACGTCGATGTCGGGCGGCCCGTCCCGCTCGGGGGCCAGGAAGCGCTCGAAGAGCAACCCGTGGTGCACCGCGTCGACCGCCGTGACACCCAGGGCGTAGCAGACCGCCGAGTTCGCGGCCGAGCCCCTGCCCTGGGCGAGGATGCCGCGGTCCCGGCAGAAGGCCACCAGGTCGTGCACGATGAGGAAGTAGCCCGGGAAGCCCAGGGACTCGATGACCGCGAGCTCGTGGTCGAGCTGGGCCCAGGCCCCGGCGACCTTCTCGCTCCCCCGCGGCCCGTAGCGCTCGAGGGCACCGCGACGGACGAGCTCACGCAACCAGCTGGCCTCGTCGTGCCCCGGAGGCACCGGGTACGGGGGCAGCGCGGGGGCGACCAGGGCCAGGTCGAAGGCGCACTCGGCGGCGAGGGCCGCGGCGGTCGCGACGGCCTCGGGCCGACGGCGGTGCCGGTGGGCCATCTCTCGCGGCGAACGCAGGTGCAGTCCCCCGGCCCCGGGCAGCCAGCCGTCGACCTCGTCGAGGCTCGACCGCGCTCGGACGGCCGCGAGGGCCGCGGCGAGGTCGGCGTCGGCCGGGCGGGCGTAGTGCACGTTGCCGGTCGCCACGAGGGGCAGGCCAGCGGTCCGAGCGAGCTCGGCGAGGGCGTCGCACCGCTCGGAGTCGCGCGGGTCCCCCGTGTCGGTCACCTCGACCGCGACGTTCTCGGTCCCGAAGACGGCGGTCAGCCGGTCGAGCTCGGCGCCGGCCGCGGCGAGGTCGAGCCCTCCCCCGCCCCCCTCGAGGGCGTGACGCACCGCACCCTTGCGGCACCCCGTCAGCACGAGCCACTGCCCCTGGGCGGCGGCGCCGAGCTGGTCCAGGCGGTAGTCGGCGGCTCCCTTGCTGCCGGTCGCGAGGTGCGCCTCGGCCACGGCCCTGGACAGTGCCCGGTACCCCTCGGGGCCCCGGGCCAGGACCAGCAGGTGGGTGGCTCGGGGGTCGGGGACGCCGGTCGGCGGGTCGAGCACCCCGTCGGGCCCGGGCAGGTGCAGCTCGGCACCGAAGACCGTGGGCAGGCCCACGCTGCGGGCCGCCTGGGCGAACCGCACGACGCCGTACAGACCGTCGTGGTCGGTCAGCGCGAGGGCCGAGAGCCCCAGGCGGGCAGCCTCGGCGACGAGCTCCTCGGGCTGGCTCGCACCGTCGAGGAAGCTGAAGGCCGAGTGGGCGTGGAGCTCGGCGTAGGCGGGCTGCGCGCTGCGGGGACGCTCAGTCATAGTGGGCCTCGACCGACCAGACGCCGTCCCGCAGGGCCAGCAGCACGGCCTGGCCGTCCTCGGTGGTGACCTGCAGGTACACCTGACGCGAGGGTGCTGGTCCCCACCAGCGCTGGACCACGGGCCAAGGCCCTGCCCACCCGGTGACCCGGCCCTCGCGCCCGGGCTCGCCGGGCGACCCGGGCCACCGCACCGTGGCGGGTTCGGTGCTGATCTGGAGCCGGGCGTCGACCTGGACGCGCCGCCCGTCGCTGCCGCACAGCTGGACCGTCTGGGGCTCGAGGAGGACCGTGGCGGGGGCCGGCTCGGGGAGCCGTCCGGGCCACGGCGCAGCCACCGGACGGCTCGCGCGGACCTCCTCCCCCCAGGGCACGAGGTGCACCTGGTCATGCAGGTCCCGGCCCCCCTGCACCGCAGGGCTGAGGACGGCGTCGGCCCCCAGCAGACCCTGGACCCGGTGCAGGGCCCGGTGCGCGCGCAGGTCGTTGCCGCTCGCCTCACCCCAGAGCCGCCCCTGCTCGGCACCGACCGCGACGACCTCCTCGGCGCGCAGTCCCAGGCGGACCAGAGGGGCCGGGGCAGGGTCCTCAGCCGTGGCGGTGCCGTGGTCACCGCCTCGACCGGCGGCGCGGGGGCCGTGGGTGAGCCATCCCTCGAGCTGCCAGCGCACCCGGTCGGTCATCCGCGCGGCCGAGAGCCCGCCCAGGGCAGCGTCCGTGCGCCAGACCCGCACCAGCTCCTGCCCGTCCTCGGTCCGGGCCGTGATCTGCAGCCGCCCGCAGCCCGCGCCACGGGACACCAGCAGGGCGTGCAGCTGCTCAGCGAGGCGACGGGCGACGAAGGCCGTCCCCTCGACCCGCTCGACCGGCGGGTCGAGCTCCTCCTCGACCGCGACGTCGGGCTCGAGCCGACGCAGCGCCGTCGGACGGTCGTCCTTCCCCGAGGCCACGAGGTGCGCCCACTCGCCGCTGCTCCCGAAGCGGCTCAGCACGTCGCTGCGCGGCAGCCGCGAGAGGTCACCCAGGGTGCGTAGCCCGAGCCGCCGCAGCAGGTCGACGAGCTCGGTCACCTCGGTCAGGAGCGGCCCCTGGGTCGCGACGTGCACGAGCTCGGCGACCCCCAGGGGGGCGAGGAAGGGACGAGCCCGACCGGGCGGCACCACCAGGCCGGCGCGGGCGGCGAGCACCGCGGCACCCGTGCCGTCGGCGATCCCGACCTGGGCCTCGTGACCGGTCCTGGACGCGACCGCGCCGACGAGCTCCGCAGCCAGGTGCTGCTCGGAGCCGTGGAAGCGGCTCGCCCCGGCTGCGGGGAGCAGCAGCAGCCCGGGGCGAGCCACCTCGACCCCGGCGACCACGGTCTCCGCGGCGGCCGCCACGGGCTCGAAGAGGCGGACGTCCCGCCCGGGGTCGTGGTCGAGCAGGGCGAGCTCGGGGCAGCACTCCTGCGCCTGGCGCCGTCGCATCCCACGGCGCACGCCCTCGGCCCGCGCGAGGGCCGAGACGGCGGTGACCCGGCGACCGTCGTGCACCGCAGCGGGCCGGTGGACGGGGACCTCGGCGACGAGCATCGCGGCCAGGACGGGCCAGTCCGGCACCCACAGCGCAGCGATCCGCGTGGGCGTCTCCTCGGTGCTGCTCATCCGGCTCGCCGCCCCTCGCGGAGGGCCGTGCCCGTCGTCGACGACCCCGAGGGTGTCCCCAGAGCCAGTCCCGTCGAGGCCGGTGCGACGGCGTGGCGCCTCGCCGGCAGGAGGACCTCGGCGCGGTGCTCGCGGGCCGCCGTGCCGCGCCCACGTCGACGCACCACGAGCCGGCGGTCGCGCAACCTGCCGTCCCCCCGCCCCAGCCCCTCCCAGGCGGAGAGCTCGGCGGTCAGGACCACCTGCGCGCCGGGCCACTCGGTGGTGGGCAGCAGCACCGCACCACGCTCACGAGCGCGGGCGCTCAGACGCCGCCGGTCGGCCGGGGTCAGCGCCACCTGCGGCCCCAGGACGACCACGTCGACCCCGTCGAGCAGCGCGGCGACCACCGTCGGACCGTCCGGTCCCGGCGCAGGCACCAGGGCGACCCGGTCCAGGACGAGGCCCAGCTGGTGCGCCGCGAGGACCCCCACGCGGGGCAGCCCCACCACCGCGACCCACCCTCCGGCACGGGACGCCTCGACCAGGAGGGACAGGGCCAACGAGGTCGAGCCTGCGACCACCACGGTGCTGCCGCGCTCGAGCCCGGCACGGGGCAGCAGACCACCCAGGTGGGCAGGGACCGGGAGCACCAGCTCCCCCGCTGCCGGCTCCTCGGCAGCCCGCTCCTCGGCACCTCGCGCAGCAGACGACGGGACCTCGGCGTCGACCGGCTCGAGAGGGCGGACCGGACGTACCCACCGGCTCGCGCCGGTGCGCTCCTCAGCCTTCGCGAGGACCGCACGGGCACGGGCCGCCCGGTCCTCGTCGAGGGAGACCGAGGCCACGCTGACCGCACTCACCGCCCCTCCTCCCCGGCCGCACCGGCCACCTCACCAGCGCAACCCTTGGCGCACCGTTTCGAACACATGTTCGAGCATCTCAGTAGACGCTGACACCCGACCGGTGTCAATCCGCTGCGAGCACACGGGTGAGCGAGCCCACACCCGCCGGGATGCGCCCCCGCACGAGCCGTGGAGGATGGGTCGGACGACCACGACCCCGCGGAGGACCCATGGACCTGCACCGCCCCCTCGCCCCCGAGCCCTACGACCAGCTGCCCACCGTCCCCGGCTTCACGCTGACCAGCCAGGACGTGTCCGACGGCGCCCCGATGGCCGAGGCCCACAGCGCCGAGGGCGGCAGCACCTCACCCCAGCTCGCCTGGGAGGGCCTGCCCGAGGGCACCCGCAGCCTCGTCGTCTCGTGCTTCGACCCCGACGCCCCGACCCCCGCCGGCTTCTGGCACTGGACGGTCGCGAACCTCCCCGCGAGCACGACCTCGCTGCCGACCGGGGCAGGCTCCGCCGACGGGGCGCACCTGCCCGAGGGCGCGGTCCAGGTACGCAACGACGGCGGAGGGGCCGGCTTCACCGGAGCCGCCCCGCCGGAGGGTGACCGCGTGCACCGCTACGTCTTCGCGGTCCACGCCCTCGACGTCGACCGGCTCGACGTCGACGAGACCACGACGCCCACCAAGGTCGCCTTCCTGTCGCTGTTCCACACCCTGGCCCGTGCGACCCTGACGCCGACCTTCCAGCGGTGATGGGCCGATGCAGCTCGGCACCCTGACCTGGTCCCCGGCCCTCGACCACCCCGACCTGCTCGCTCCGAGCACCCTGGCGACCCTGCGCACCTGGGCCGAGCAGCACCCTGCCGTGGCTGGCGCCGTCCACGTGACCGAGATCGACCCAGGGCTGGCCGACACCGCAGCGCTGACCGAGGCCCATGACCTGCCCCTCGCGGCCTCGGCGAACTGCGTGCTGGTCGCCGGACGGCGCGCCGGCGAGGAGCGGGTCGCCGCAGCGGTGGTGCTCGCCACGACCCGCGCTGACGTGAACACCGCCGTCAAGCGCCTGCTCGACGTGCGAAAGGCCTCGTTCCTCGCCATGGACCGCGCCGTCGAGGAGTCGCAGATGCAGTACGGCGGGATCACCCCGGTCGGCCTGCCCACCCCGTGGCGCGTCCTGGTCGACTCCCGGGTGCCCGCTGCCGGGGACGTGGTCATCGGCAGCGGCGTCCGCCACTCCAAGCTGGCCCTGCCCGGGGACCTCCTCGCACAGCTGCCCGCAGCCGAGGTCGTCGAGGACCTCGCCCTCCCCCGGCCAGGCTAGAGCCCGCACCGTCGAGGACCCAGCCCGGCACGGACCTCCCGGCGCGAGCCCGGCACCAGACCTGCGCCGTCGGAGCTGAGCGATTAGGTCGTGATAACGAGTCTCGTTATGGTTCTGTCATGGCGTCGACCTCTGCTGCACGGTGACCGAGGTCGCCACGCCGCGCGACGTCGCCGCAGCGCGTCGTCCGCTCGCTCGGCGAGCCGCGGCGCTCAGCGCTGGCCTTGCACTGGTCGGAACCTTGCTCGTCGTGGTGTCGGGAGCCGTGGGGTCGGTCGAGGTGACGCCTGTGCAGGCGGCTCAGGTCGTCGTGGGTCACCTCGTGCCGGGGATGCCGTGGATGAGCGACGGTTCTCTGACTCCGCTGCAGGACCAGGCGGTCTGGCAGTTCCGCATCCCGCGGGTGCTGCTCGCCGGACTCGCAGGTGCAGGTCTGGCTCTGGCTGGCGCACTGATGCAGGTCACCGTCAGGAACCCGCTCGCCGAGCCCTACATCTTGGGGGTCTCCTCTGGCGCGAGCGTCGGCGCCGTCCTGGTCATCGTGCTCGGTTCAGCTGCCGTCGGCGGCCTCTCCCTGAACGTCGCGGCCTTCGCCGGTGCGCTGGTGGCCTGCGGTTGTGTCGCTGCGCTCGCCCGCAAGAACGGCGCCCTGTCCCCCACCCGCATGATCTTGTCCGGGGTCGCGCTCGGCAGCCTGTTCAGCGCGATCACCAGCTATCTGACGATCTCCACCGACGCGCAGAACGTCGTCAGCGTCCTGTTCTTCCTGCTGGGCAGCGTCTCCGCCGCGACCATGCCGAACCTTCTCGGGCCGGCGATCGCTCTCGGCGTCAGCTGTGCCGTCGCCGCCGGCCTCGCTCGCTCGCTCAACGCGCTGATGACCGGGGACGAGTCAGCCGCCTCTCTGGGCGTGGACGCGACGCGGCTGCGCGCCGTCCTGCTCGTCGTCGCGTCCTTGCTCACCGGCACCGTGGTGTCGGTCGCTGGTGGCATCGGTTTCGTCGGGCTCGTCGTGCCCCATGTCGCGCGGATCTGCGTCGGTGCTGACCACCGCCGAACGCTGCCCGTGACCGTGCTGGGCGGTGCCGTGTTCCTCATGGCAGCGGACCTGCTCGCCCGCACCGTGGCCGCCCCGACGGAGATCCCGCTCGGCATCCTGACCGCGATCGTCGGGGCCCCCTTCTTCCTGTGGCTCATGCGTCGCGACGGCGCCGACCGAGCCGGGCTCGGCCGATGAGGGTCGAGATCGACCGGGTGGGTGTCACGCTCGGAGGTCGAGAGGTCGTCCACGAGGCCTCGTTCGTCGTCGAGCCCGGTGAGCTCGTCGGACTCGTGGGCCCGAACGGCAGCGGGAAGTCGTCGTTGCTGCGCACCCTCTACCGGGCTGTCCGACCGAGCGCCGGTGCAGTGCGGGTCGGCGGCGACGACGTGCTGACTCTCAGCTCGCGAGAGGCTGCTCGTCGGGTGGCGGTCATGCTTCAGGACCCGAGCACCGAGTTCGACCTCGACGTGTACGAGACGGTGCTGCTCGGCAGAGGACCGCACCATTCCTCCTTCGGACGGGACACCGCACAGGACGTGGCGATCGTCGAGGAGGCCCTGCGCAACACCGAGGTCGACGACCTCGGTGGCCGTATGGTCGCCACGCTCTCGGGTGGGCAGCGACAGCGGGTCATGCTCGCGCGCGCGCTGGCGCAGCGCAGCCCCGTGCTCGTGCTCGACGAACCGAGCAACCACCTCGACATCAGCCACCAGCACGACCTGATGAGCACCGTCCGCGGCCTCGGTCGCACCGTCATCGCCGCGCTGCACGACCTCAACCTCGCGGCTCAGTACTGCGACCGCGTCGTCGTGCTGGCGGCCGGGCGCGTCGTGGCGGACGGTGCACCCGCCGCCGTCCTGACCCCGGACCTCATCCGTGCGACGTTCGCCATCGACGTGCGGGTGCTCGGCGACCCGCCGGTGCTCGCGTTCCGGCCCTTGCCCCGAGCCGTCACCAGAACCTCCGCCCCAGTCCCGTCGTCCACGTAGAGAGCACCCCACCATGACCACCACCCGTTCCCCCCGTCCCTCGACCACAGCTGGTCACGCGGCGGTCTCCGCACTCGCGATCGCGCTCCTGGCCGGCTGCGGTCAGGCGGTCTCGGCCGATGAGGCCTCGGTCACCGAGGACGGTGCTGCGGCCTCTGCTGCAGCACTGGAGAACTGCGGCCGCGAGCTCGTCCTCGACAGCGCACCTTCCGCTGCGGTCGGAATGCACCCGGCCCAGACAGAGCTGCTCCTGCGGCTGGGGCTTGCCGACCGGCTCGCCGGCCAGGCCCAGGCCGGCGCACAGGCCCTGCCCGGAGACGTCGCCGACCTCGCTGAGGACGTGCCGGTCATCGGTGACGTCATGCCACCTGCTCGTGAGGACCTGCTGGCTGTCGAACCGGACTTCGTCTACTCGCCCACGACGTACGAGTTCACGGCCGAGCAGGGCTTCGCGAGCATCGAGCAGATCGAGCAGGCGGGGGCCGCCGTGTACGTGGCCACGGGAGGGTGCGCCGAGCGGCGCATGTCCGGCTCGGTCGCCGACCTGTTCACAGACCTCGAGAACCTGGGTGAGATCTTCGGGGTCCAGGACACCGCCGCCCAGCTGGTCGAGCAGGGCCAGGCCGAGCTGGACGAGGTCGCGAGCGCGATCGCCGACGTCGAGCAGCTGCGCGTCGCCCAGGTGTACGTCGAGGGCACGACGCTGTCGGCCATCGGTGCCGGTGTGGAGTACGACATCCTGCAGCGCGCCGGAGCCGACAGTGTCTACGCGCCTGACCAGTCAGCCTTCGACGACTTCTTCGCCGCGCCGATCACGCCCGAGTCGCTCGCCGCGGAGCAGCCGGACGCGCTCGTGTTCAGCGTCTACGACGACATGCACGAGGCCGCGACCCGGGACTACCTCACCTCGACGTTCCCCGACATGCCCGCCGTACGCGAGGGGCGTCTCATCGCCGTCTCCAGTGCTGACGTGTTCCCGGGCACTCTCGGGAACATCTCGATCGTGCGGCAGATCTCTGAGCAGCTCTACCCGGACGCGTTCTGACCCGTGCTCCACCGCAGACTCCTCCAGCTCGCAGGGGTCGTCTCCGGCTCGGTCGCTGCCCTGGCCGCCCTCGGCATCCTCCTGTGCGTGCTGCACGTCGTGTTCGCGATCTACGCGGGGGCGGCCGTGGGCGCCATCGTGCGGGGTGACGAGCAGGCGCTGCCGCAGCTGACGGTCCTGGCTGGGGTCGCCCTCCTGCGCGCCCTCGTCGTGCAGGCCCAGGAACCGATGGCGACCCGGGTCGGGGTCCGGGTCCGGGTGCGGCTCCGTGCACGCCTGCTCGATCATCTCGCTGCCGTCCCGGCTGCCGAACGCAGCTCCGGGCGCATCGCGGCGACCGTGCTGGACGGGGTCGACGGACTCGATGCGTACTGCACGCGCTACCTGCCCCAGCTCGTCGTCGTGCTGCTCGTTCCTGTCGGCGTCGTGCTGCTCGTGGGGACCTACTCCCCGCGGGCGGCCGGGGTGCTCGCCGTCGCAGCCATGGTCGCCGTCCTGCTGCCCCGCCTCGGCGACCTCCGGCTCGTGCGCCACGGTCGGCGGCGCTGGAGGCAGTTCGAGGAGCTCGCCGGGCACTACGTCGAAGCGCTGCAGTCGATCCCCCTGCTGCGCTTCTTCGGCGCCTCTGAGCGCGTGGGTCACCGTCTGGCCACCCAGGCGGAGGGCCTTCGCACCTCCACCATGAACCAGCTGCGCTGGTCGCTCGTCGACACCGGGACCGGCGTCCTGGCGCTGCAGGTCGGGACCGCCCTGGCGGTCCTGGCCGCGATCAGCGACGCGACCCGCGGCGCCCTGCGACCGGCCGAGGTGGTCACCGTGCTGCTGCTCGCTCGTGAGTGCTTCCGACCCGTGACCGACCTCGCACGGCACTGGCACGCCGGTTACCTCGGGCTCACCGCGGTCGACGGGTTGGACGAGGTGCTGTCCGCCCGGCCCGCGGTCCTCGAGGACGGACGTCGTCGCGCCCCCGCCCCTGCCCCGTCGTCGATAGCGCTCGTCGGGACGACGTACCGGTACCCGGGGACCGACGTCGGCGTCACCGACGTGACCTTGCGGGTGCCGCCTGGTGAGACCGTCGCCATCGTCGGGGCGTCCGGCTCGGGCAAGAGCACCCTGGTCAGGCTCCTCGAGCGGGACATCGACCCAGGTCGCGGAACGGTGCTCCTCGGGGATGTCGACCTGCGCACCTACAGCCGGACCGCGCGCTCCCAGAGCGTCGTCGTCGTCACGCAGGACCCTGTGCTGTTCGCCTGGTCGGTGCGCGACAACCTGCGTCTCTACCGCGCTGACGCCACCGACACCGAGCTCGAGCTCGCCGCACGCGCCGCAGAGATCCACGACGTGCTGCTCGCTCTGCCGCAGGGATACGCCACCGTCCTCGCCGAGGACGGGGCGCAGCTCTCAGGCGGTCAGCGTCAGCGTCTCGCCATAGCGCGTGCACTCGTGTCCCGAGCGCCGGTCCTCGTGCTCGACGAGGTGACGTCTGCGCTCGATCCGGGGACCGAACGGCGCGTCATGCGCGCCGTCGCGGGATGGGGTGGGGCCCGCACCATCGTCATCGTCGCCCACCGGGCAGGTGCCTGCGCTCATGCTGACCGGTGGTTCGAGCTCGCGGGCGGGCGGGTCGTGGCCGCGGGAACGGGCCCGCCGACGTCCCGGTCGCTCACCGGTGCCGCCCGATGAGGTCGATCCTGCGGATGCTGCCGGTCGTGGCGACCCACCGACGGCTCTTCGTCGAGACGGTCGTGTGGAACGTCGTCGCCCAGGCCGCTGTGCTGGCGATCGCGCTCGGGCTCGCCGTGACGGTCGGTCGGGCGATCGCGGGCGAGGCCGTCCCGCTCGGTCCTACGACGGCGGGACTCGTCGCGCTCGGCCTGATCGCAGCCGGCGCCGCATGGCGCGAGTCCTGGGTGTCCCACGACCTCGCCTACCGGCTCATCGCGGTCCTGCGCGGCCGTGTGTTCGACGCGCTGCGGCGTGCACTGCCGTCGCGCACCCGCCACCGGCACTCCGGTGACCTCACCACGACCGTCGTCGCGGACATCGAGACCCTCGAGTGGCTCTACGCCCACACCATCGCCCAGACCCTCGGAGCAGGACTCGTCCTCAGCGTCAGCGTTGCCGCGTCAGCGACCATCAGCCCGCTCCTGCTCCTGGTGTGGGTGCCACTCCTCGTCGTCGGGGTGGCGGTCCCGAGGGCGACGGCGCGGCGCGCCCGGCTCGACAACCTCGCGCTCGCGACAGGGGCGGCCCACCTGCGCTCGCAGGTCCTCGACACGGTCCGGGGGCTTCGCGAGCTCGCGGGGGCCGACGCGCTCGATGCCCAGCTCGCGCGGGTCTCCGCGGCGACCCGCGCTCACGGGCACCTGCAGCAGCGTGAGGCGTCACGGTTGGGGACCGAGCGGGGCATCGGGGACCTCCTGTTCGCGACCGCAGCACTCGGTACCCTCGTCATCGCGCGGCTCGACAGCGCGGCTGTGGCACCGGCCGACATCCCGCTCGCCCTGACCGTCGCCGTCGCCGGGTTGGGTCCGGCTGCGCAGATCGCCGATCTGCTGCGCAGCACCGGGACGCTGCGTGCAGCCGCCGAACGGATCGGCGACGTGCTCGACATGCCGCCTGCGGTCGACGAGGAAGGGCCCGACGCCCACGAACCGACCAGCACGGAGGGAGCGCGGCCAGGAGAGCGCGGACTCGTGCTCGACTCCGTGACCTTCTCCTACGACGGTGCTCACACCGTGCTGCGGGAGCTCTCGCTGCACGTGAGGCCGGGAGAAGTGGTCGCTCTCACAGGCCCGTCCGGGGCGGGCAAGACCACGGCTGCCCGGCTCGCGCTGCGCCTGTGGGACCCGGACTCGGGTGCGGTCCGCATCGACGGGGTCGACGTCCGAGGCCTTCCCGACGACGCCCTGCGTCGCGTCGTCGCCATCGTGCCGCAGTCATCACCGCTGCTGCGTGGCACCGTGCGCACGAACGTCCTTCTCGGCGACCCCGACGCCCCTGCTGCCGCCGTCGAACGTGCCGCCCTCGAGGTCGGCCTGCTCCGTCCGGACGTCGGGCTGCCCCTCGGGCTCGACACGCCCGTCGGCGAGCACGGCCACGGGCTCTCCGGCGGGCAACGTGCCCGCGTCGCGATCGCTCGCGCCCTGCTGCGAGACCCACGCGTGCTCGTCCTCGACGAGGCCACCGCGTCGCTCGACCACGAGGCCGACGCCGCGATCATGGAGTTCCTCAGCTCCTCCGACAAGCGTGCCACCCTCGTCGTCGCTCACCGCCAAGAGACGGTGGACGCTGCTGACCGCGTGCTCGAGCTCTCGACTCATCACCCTCCGCAGGACCACGCCCCATGACCATCACGCGTCACGGTTGCCTCCGGGTACAAGGAGCAGGACGAAAGGAAGGACCTCTCTCATGAACGGACGTCTGGGCAGGACCATGACCCTCGGGGTGCTCGTCACCGCGACCCTGATGAGCGGTTGCTCCGCACCCGTCTCGGAGGAGGCGCAGGCGCCGCCCTCCGAGAGCCACCGGGATCCCGACGACCACGAAGGCCACGACCACCCCGCTGACGGCGGCCCTGCACCCGAGGGCATGACGGAGCGCGATGAGCCCAGGTATCCGGTCGGCGCGGAGGTGATCCTGACGGCCGACCACATGGCCGGCATGGACGGCGCGACGGCGACGATCGTCGGCGCGTACGAGACCTACACCTACTCGGTCGACTACACGCCCACGACCGGTGGCGACCCGGTCGAGGACCACCGCTGGGTCGTGCAGGAGGAGATCCGCGACGCTGGCGGCGACCTCCTGCCCGACGGCACCGAGGTGACCCTGGCCGCCGAGCACATGACCGGGATGGACGGCGCAACGGCCACGATCGCCAGCTCGACCGGGGAGACCGTCTACATCGTCGACCTCGAGGTGGACGGGATGACCATGACCAACCACAAGTGGGTCGTCGAGAGCGAGATCGAACCAGCATCTTGAGCATCGCCCCGCCGCGACACCGAACCGGCTCGGGCTCGGTATCGCGGGGGTGGCCGTCCCCAGGGTCAGCTCGGGCGGACGGGGGCCCGACCTGACGAGGCCTCAGCGTTGCGTGGAGCTCAGGACGACGCGACGCGGGTGGCCCAGAACGCCACCGCGGCAGCCGCAGCCACGTTGAGCGAGTCCACTCCCCCGGCCATCGGGATCCGCACGACCGTGTCGGCCCCCTCGACGGTCGCACGGCGCAGGCCGTCCCCCTCGGTACCCAGCACCAGGACGAGCCGCTCGGGAGGGTCTGCCGCGAGCTCGTCGAGGGTCACCGCCTCCTCGGACAGCGCGAGGGCTGCGGTCACGAACCCCTCGGCCCGCAGCGTCGCGATCCCCTCGGGCCAGGGGTCGATCCGCGTCCACGGCACCTGGAACACCGTGCCCATCGAGACGCGGACGCTGCGCCGGTACAGCGGGTCCGCGCAGCGCGGGGTGACCAGCACCGCGTCCACGCCGAGGGCCGCTGCGCTGCGGAAGGCCGCGCCGACGTTCGTGTGGTCCACGACGTCCTCGAGCACGGCGACCCGGCGCGCGCCGGCTCCGTCACGCACCCCGCTCAGCAGGTCGTGCACCGAGGCGAGCGGTGGGCGGTGCATCGCGGCCAGGGCCCCGCGGTGCAGGTGGAAGCCCGTGATCTCCTCAAGAAGGGCGGGCTCGGCCACGAACACGGGTACGTCGCCGTCACGCCCGGCCCCCACCTCCTCGATGAGGTCGGCGAGGTCCGGCAACCAGCGTTCGGCCATGAGCAACGAGCGGGGCCGGTGCCCGGCGGCAACCGCCCGGCGGATCACCGTCGAGCTCTCCGCGATGTACATGCCCCGGGCAGGCTCGTGCTTGGAGCGCAGGGCGACGTCCGTGAGGCGGACGTAGTCGTCGAGCCGCTCGTCGTCGACAGCGGTGAGGTGGTGAAGGGGCACGGAACGTCAGATGAGCGGGTGCTCGCCGCCTGCCTCGGGCGTCGGCGGCTCTGCAGCAGGTACGGGCGGGGCCGCGGCGTCCTGCCCGGCCTTGGGGGCACGCTCGCGCCCCCGCCCGCTCAACGTCCCGGCGCTCGTGGCGTCCTTGGTGGCCGCCTCGGAGTCCCGCTTCGCGGCGGCCAGGGCCTCGGCCGGGTCGGTCAGCGCCGTCGGGCCGATGTCCTCGACCTTGAGGGGCGAGGTGCCCGCAGGCCGCGCGGGGGCTGCCTCGTCGTCGTCGGGCCCGCCGACCCCGAAGCCCTTGCTGATCGAGTTGAGCGCCGCGGTGAACTCGGTCGGGATGAACCAGACCTTGTTCGAGTCGGTCTTGGCGACCTCGGGGAGCATCTGCAGGTACTGGTAGGCGAGCAGCTTGGGGTCGGCGTCCCCGCGGTGGATGGCGTCGAAGACCTGGAGGATCG
This sequence comes from Actinotalea soli, assembly GCF_017565425.1. GTDB lineage: Bacteria > Actinomycetota > Actinomycetes > Actinomycetales > Cellulomonadaceae > Actinotalea > Actinotalea soli. The sequence goes on along the minus strand of NZ_JAGEMK010000001.1, from coordinate 38,284 downwards.
CACGGGCCTCACCCTCGGCGTTGAGGATCGCGGACTGGGCGTTGCCCTCGGCCCGCAGGATCGCGGCCTGCTTCTCACCCTCGGCGGTGAGGATCTGCGACTGCTTGACGCCCTCGGCCGTGAGGATGGCCGCGCGACGGTCACGCTCGGCGCGCATCTGCTGCTCCATCGAGCCCTGGATGGACTGGGGCGGGTCGATCGACTTGAGCTCGACCCGGTTGACGCGCACGCCCCAGCGCCCGGTCGCGTCGTCCAGCACCCCCCGCAGCTGGCCGTTGATCTGGTCACGGCTGGTGAGGGTCTGCTCGAGGTCCATCGAGCCGACGACGTTGCGCAGCGTCGTGACCGTCAGCTGCTCGATGCCCTGGATGTAGTTGGCGATCTCGTAGACCGCAGACTTGGGCTCGGTCACCTGGAAGTAGATGACCGTGTCGATGCTCACCACGAGGTTGTCCGAGGTGATCACGGGCTGGGGCGGGAAGGAGACGACCTGCTCGCGCAGGTCCACCCCGGCGCGGACCCGGTCGACGAAGGGGATGAGCAGGTGCAGCCCCGCGTGGAGGGTGCGCGAGTAGCGCCCGAGACGCTCGACGATGAAGGCCTGGGCCTGGGGCACGATCCGTACGGCTCGGATCAGGGTGATGATCACGAACAGGGCGATCAGGCCCAGCACGAGGTAGATGATGAGCTGGTTGGCGCTGACGGTCGGGTTCTCGATCATGACCTGTCCTCCGGGTGGTCGGGCGTGGTCGTTCCGTCGGGGTGAGCCGGGTCGGCCGCTCCCGGGTCCTCGTCCTGGGCGGGTGGGGCGGTGTCCAGACCGGTGACGACCGCGGTCGCGCCGTCGATCGCGGTGACGCGTGCCTCGACGTCGGCCGCGAGGGTCTCGCCGAGCCGACCGGTACGCGCCGTCCACTGCTCCCCGGCGAGCTTGATGCTCCCGCCACGGCTGGTCACCTCGGAGAGGGTCAGGGCGATGCGACCCACCAGACCGGCCGCGTTGGTCTCGATGAGCGGGGTACGGCGGCGCAGGTTGCGCAGCAGGTAGGGGCGCAAACCCAGGAGCATCACCAGCGAGGTCGCGGTGAAGACCAGTACCTGGACGGCGATGCTCGCGCCGAGCAGGTTGGCGCCGACAGCGGCCAGCGCCCCGACGGCGAACATCAGCAGCACCAGGTCGAGGGTCAGCACCTCGACGACTCCCAGGGCGACGGCAGCGACGAGCCACCACACCCAGTGGATCTCGATCTGGTCCACACCGCCCCCTCGTCGTCGATGGCTTCTTGATCCTAGTGGGACCGGCTCGTCCGACGCCGGTCGATCACGCGGCACCGACGGACGGACGCAGCCGGCTCGTCGCCGAGCCGTCACCTCCGGGCGCGCGCGCTCCAGCGTGACTCGTGCCGCTCGACCTCGAGGTCGGTCCCGAAGGCCGCGGAGAGGTGCTCGGCGGTGAGGACCTCCGCGAGCGGGCCCGCGACGTGCACCTGACCGTCGCGGAGCAGAAGACCATGGGTGAAGCCCTCGGGGATCTCCTCGACGTGGTGGGTCACCAGGACCAGGACGGGGGCCCGACGGTCCTGGGCGATCTCGGCGAGGGCCGCGAGCAGCTCCTCACGGCCCCCCAGGTCCAACCCTGCGGCGGGCTCGTCGAGCAGCAGGAGCTCAGGGTCGGTCATGAGCGAGCGGGCGATCTGGACCCGCTTGCGCTCGCCCTCGCTCAGGGTGCCGAAGGTCCGTGCGGCGAGGTCCCCCACGCCGAAGACCTCGAGCAGGGTCCTGGCGCGCTCGTGGTCGAGGTCCTCGTACTGCTCCCGCCAGCGCCCGGTCATGCCGTAGGCCGCGGTCAGCACCACGTCGATCACGCTCTCCGAGGGCAGGATGCGGTCGGCGAGGGCGGCCGAGGCCACGCCGATCCGCGGACGCAGCTCGAAGACGTCCACCGCGCCGAGTCGCTCCCCGAGGACGTGGGCGGTGCCCGCGCTGGGGTGCATGCGCCCCGCGGCGATCTGGAGGAGCGTCGTCTTCCCGGCGCCGTTGCGCCCGAGCACGACCCAGCGTTCCCCCTCCTGAACGGTCCAGCTCACGGAGTCGAGGATCGTCTTGGGGCCTCGACGGATGCTCACGTCCTGCAGGTCCAGCACCACGGTCATGGTCACCGACCCTACCCGCCGCGGCGGCGGAGGCGGTCCACGACGCGGGGCCCGTAGTTTGGTCCCGTGGACCAGGTCGACCAGCTCATGTCGTTGCCCCGCGCCGTCCTGCTCGCGCTGTGGTTGCAGGGCACCGGCCCCGGCGAGCCCTCCCCCCAGACGCTGGGCGTCGCGCTGCGTGCGATCCAGGACGAGGACGAGCCGCACACCGTGGCGGGGGCCGAGGACCTCGTGCCCGACGGCGCCCCGCTCGCGGACCTGCTCCGCCGCTGGGCCGGGGCCGACCAGGTGGCAGCGCTGCTGCCGGTCCCCGGGGACGTCAGCGGGGCCCCGGCCGCCGTCGCGGACCTCGCGGTGGACGCCGGCGAGTGCCTCCTGGTCCACCACGAGGGGCGCTCGTGGGCCGCCGTGCCCGAGGTCGAGGGGTTCGGCAGCGAGCTCGAGCCCGGCTTCCTGGTGACGTGGCGCCTGCACGAGGTCGAGGACTGGCGAGCCCGGCTGCCCGGCGTCGTCGGCACCCTCCCCGAGGCCGAGCAGGCCCTGCGGCACGCCCTGCGCGAGGCGACCGAGGCCCTCGCAGGGCTCGACGTCGCGCGGTGGCGGCCCGATGCGGCCGAGGCGATCGTCGCCCTGCGCGGGGACGACGACCCGGGGTGGTTGCTGCCCACCGGGCTCTCGCCACGGGCCGTGCGCGTGCTGGCCCAGGCGTGGCGGCTGCGGGCGATCGTGGCCCTCGCGACCGCGGACGACGGCGGCGCGGTGAACCTCTGGCAGGCGGACCAACGATCGGCTGCGCTGCGCCACGTCGACCACGCGGCCCGACGGGCCGCCGCGGCCGCGACCCTCGGCCGACCGCGGCTCGGTCAGCCCGAGGATCAGCCCAGGACCGTGCGGTAGACCTCGAGGGTCCGCTCGCCGATCGCCCCCCAGGAGAAGTGGTCCTCGACGCGGCGGCGTGCCGCGACCCCCATCGTGCGTGCCCGCTCGGGGTCCTGGGCCAGGCTCGTCAGGGTCCGGGCGAGGTCGGTGACGAACCGCTCCGGGTCGACCGGGGTGCCCGTGCCGTCCTGCACCTGGTCGATGGGGACCAGCAGACCGGTCGTGCCGTCGTCGACCACCTCGGGGATGCCCCCGGTCGCCGTGCCGACCACGGGCAGGCCGCAGGCCATGGCCTCGAGGTTGACGATGCCGAGGGGCTCGTAGACCGAGGGGCACGCGAAGACCGTGCCGGCCGACAGCACCGCGACGAGGTCCGGGCGGGAGAGCATCTCACCGATCCACACCACGCCGTCGCGCTGCGCGCGGAGGTCGTCGACGAGCCCGCTCACCTCGGCGGCGATCTCCGGGGTGTCGGGGGCTCCCGCGACCAGCACCAGCTGCACCTCGGGGGGCAGCGCCTCGGCCGCGCGCAGCAGGTACGGCAGACCCTTCTGCCGGGTGATGCGCCCCACGAAGACCACCGACGGACGGTCGGGGTCGATGCCGTGGGAGCGCACGACCTGGTCGGCGGCCGCGAGGGCCTCAGGGCCCTCGGGACGGCGCCACCCGTCGAGGTCGATGCCGTTGTGCACCACGTGGACCTTCGCGGGGTCGATCTGCGGGTAGCACCGCAGGATGTCCGCGCGCATGCCGGCGCTCACCGCGATCACGCCCGCGGCCCCCTCGTAGGCCGTCTTCTCGGCCCAGCCCGAGAGCGCGTAGCCGCCACCCAGCTGCTCGGCCTTCCAGGGGCGCAGGGGCTCGAGGCTGTGCGCGCTGACCACGTGCGGCACCCCGTGCAGGAGCCCCGCGACGTGGCCGGCGAGGTTCGCGTACCAGGTGTGCGAGTGGACCAGGTCGGCTCCCTCGACGTCGGCCGCCATGAGCAGGTCCACCCCGAGGGTCGCCAGCGCGGGGTTCTTGCCCTCGAGGCCTGCGGGGACGGCGTAGCCGTCGACCCCCTCGGCCGCCCGGGGCCCGTCGAAGCACCGCACGCGCACGTCGACCAGCTCGCGCAGCACTGCGCTCAGCTCGGCCACGTGGACGCCCGCGCCGCCGTAGACGTGAGGCGGGTACTCCCTGGTCAGCAGATCTACTCGCACGAGCGACACGCTAGCGCCCCGCGGGCCTCCCGTCTGGCTCAGCGGGCCTCGCAGCCCTAGGGTCGACCCATGGGAGCCCCTCGAGTCCTGGCCATCGTCCTCGCCGGCGGCGAGGGGAAGCGGCTGATGCCGCTCACGCAGGACCGCGCCAAGCCGGCGGTGCCCTTCGGCGGCATGTACCGGCTGGTGGACTTCGCGCTGTCGAACCTCGTGAACTCCAAGTACCTGCAGATCGTGGTGCTCACCCAGTACAAGTCCCACAGCCTGGACCGCCACGTGGCCAAGACGTGGCGGATGTCCCCGCTGCTCGGCAACTACGTGGCCCCGGTCCCCGCCCAGCAGCGGGTGGGCAAGCACTGGTACCTGGGCAGCGCCGACGCGATCTTCCAGTGCCTCAACATCATCGCGGACGAGCGTCCCGACATCGTCGTCGTGGTCGGCGCGGACCACGTGTACCGGATGGACTTCGACCAGATGGTGGACGCCCACATCGCCTCGGGGGCCGAGTTCACCGTCGCGGGCATCCGCCAGCCCATCGAGATGTCCGACCAGTTCGGGGTGATCGAGACCTCTGCGGAGGACCCCGAGCGGATCACGGGCTTCAGCGAGAAGCCTGCCAACCCCGTGGGCCTGCCGGACTCCCCGCACGAGATCCTCGCCTCGATGGGCAACTACGTGGCGAACGCCGACGCCCTGGTCGAGGCCGTCTCCCGCGATGCCGACAACCCCACCTCCCGGCACGACATGGGTGGGGACATCGCCCCGTACTTCGCCGAGAAGGGCACGGCCGGCGTGTACGACTTCATCCGGAACGACGTGCCCGGGTCGACCGACCGCGACCGCCAGTACTGGCGCGACGTCGGGACCCTGGACTCCTACTACGACGCGCACCGTGACCTGATCTCGGTGATGCCGGTGTTCAACCTCTACAACACCGCCTGGCCGCTGTTCACGGGCTACTCGGGCCTCCCTCCCGCCAAGTTCGTCCACGCCGGACCGGGTCGCCTGGGGCACGCCTCGGACTCGCTGGTCTCCCCCGGGGTCATCGTCTCGGGGGCGACGGTCTCCGGCTCGGTCCTGTCCCCCGGGGTCTACCTGCACTCGTGGGCCTCGGTCAGCGACTCGGTCGTGCTCGACGGCGCCACGGTGGGGCGCCACGCCCAGGTCCACCACGCGATCCTGGACAAGAACGTCGTGGTCTCCGAGCGTGCACGGGTGGGGATCGACGCCGAGCACGACCGCGCCCGCGGGTTCACGGTGACCGAGTCCGGGATCACGGTGGTACCCAAGGGGACCGTCGTCGAGGACTGAGCGACTACCCTTCCCGCGTGCCCACGACCCAGGACCGTCCCCGCCACGTCGTCGTGCTCGACGTGGACTCGACCGTCATCACCGGCGAGGTGATCGAGATGCTCGCGGCCCACGCGGGGTCGCGGGCCGAGGTCGCCGCGATCACCGAGCGCGCGATGCAGGGCGAGATCGAGTTCGCCGAGTCCCTGCACGCGCGGGTGGCGACCCTGGCCGGGCTGCCCGCCGAGGTCCTCGCGGCCGTGCGCACCGAGATGGAGCTCACCCCTGGGGCCCGGCGGCTCATGGCCGAGCTGCACCGTCGTGGCTGGCCGGTGGGGCTGGTCTCCGGCGGCTTCCGCGAGCTCGTCGAGCCCTTGGCCGAGGAGCTCGGCATCGGCTTCGTCCGGGCCAACGGGCTCGAGGTCCACGACGGGCACCTGACCGGCCGCGTCCGCGGGCCCGTCGTGGACCGCGAGGCCAAGGCTGCCGCCCTGCGCGAGCTCGCCGCGGCCGAGGGGGTCCCGCTGGCCCGGACCATCGCGATCGGCGACGGGGCCAACGACCTCGCCATGCTCGCCCTCGCCGGGCTGGGCATCGCCTTCAACGCCAAGCCCGTGGTCTGCGCCCAGGCCGACGTCGCGATCCTCGACCAGCCCCTGGACGCCGTGCTCGAGGAGATCGACCGACGGCTGATCCCCTGATCCGCAGGTCCCCTCCGGGCCGGAGAAGTCAGTCGGCGGGGCGGACGACCTCGCGCAGCGTCGCCGTCCCTCGTCCGACCCCTGCCCAGTCCTCGACCTCGAGCACCGCGAAGGTCGCCGTCGACAGCCCGGTGCGGACCTGGGCGAGATCGCCCGCGTCGGGCGCTCCCGTCACCTCGGGCGTGCGAGCCAGCACCGCCGTGGTCGCGGACATGGTCGGCTCGTGCCCCACGACGAGCACCGTGCGCACCTCGGGGTCCACGCCGTGCACCAGCTCGAGCACGTCGGTGGTGCGCGCCTCGTAGAGCAGGTCCTGGACCTCGACGACCGGGGACGCGTCCTCACCGAGTGCCCCCCGGAGCAGCTCCCACGTCTGGCGTGTGCGCAGCGCCGAGGAGACGAGCACGTGCCCCGGCACGAGGCCGGCCTGGAGAAGGCGGGCGCCGACCTGCTGGGACTGGCGTCGGCCGACCAGTGACAGCGGCCGGAGCTCGTCCGAGGTACCACCGGCCGTCTCGGCCTTGGCGTGCCGCAGCAGCACGAGGCGCCGGGGCGCCCCCTCCCCCGAGGGGGTCACAGCCCCATGGCGTGGAAGCCGCCGTCGACGTGCACGATCTCGCCGGTGGTCGCCGGGAACCAGTCCGACAGCAGCGCAGCCACCGCGCGGGCCGTGGGCTCAGGGTCGCGCACGTCCCAGCCGAGGGGTGCACGCTCGGGCCAGCCCCCCTCCATCGCCTCGAAGCCCGGGATCGACTTGGCCGCGGTGGTCCGCACCGGGCCGGCCGAGACCAGGTTCACCCGGATGCCCTCGGGGCCGAGGTCGCGCGCCAGGTAGCGCGCGGTGGACTCGAAGGCCGCCTTGGCGACACCCATCCAGTCGTAGACCGGCCAGGCGTACCGCGCGTCGAAGGTCAGACCGACCACCGCGGACCCACGCACCATGAGCGGCTGGGCGGCCACGGTCAGCGCCTTGAGGGAGAAGGCCGAGACCTGCACCGCCGTCGCGACGTCGGGCCACTCCCCCGCGAGGAAGTTGCCGCCCATGACGGACTGCGGGGCGAAGCCGATCGAGTGGACGACACCGTCGAGGTGACCGGTGTGCTCACGGACTCGGTCGGCGAGGGCCTCGAGGTCCTCGCTCGAGGTCGCGTCGAGCTCGACGACAGGGGCCGGCTCAGGCAGTCGCTTGGCGATGGCCTGGGTCAGGCGCATCTGCCGACCGAAGGAGGTCAGGACGACCTCGGCCCCCTCGGACTGCGCGAGGCGCGCCACGTGGAAGGCGATCGAGGAGTCCGTGAGCACCCCGGTGACGAGGAGCTTCTTGCCGTCGAGCAGACCCATGGTGGTTCCCTTCGTGGAGCGTGTCGGTCCTGCTGGTCGAGAGGTCGGTGCTGAGGTCGGTCGTGCTCCGCTGGCGGCCGAGCCGTCAGTGCCCCATGCCGAGGCCGCCGTCGACCGGGATCACTGCCCCCGAGATGTACGCGGCGTCAGGCGAGGCGAGGAACTGGACGACTCCGGCCACCTCGTCGGGCTGGGCGAAGCGCCCCGCGGGGATGGCCGCACGGTACGCCGTCTGACGGTCCTCGGGCAGGGCCGCGGTCATCGCGGTGTCGATGAACCCGGGCGCGACCACGTTGGCGGTGATGCTCCGGGCCCCGAGCTCGCGGGTGATCGAGCGGGCCATGCCGACGAGCCCGGCCTTGGAGGCCGCGTAGTTGACCTGCCCGGCGCCGCCGTAGAGCCCGATCACCGAGGAGATGAGCACGATGCGGCCGCGCCGCAGCCGGATCATGCCCTTCGAGGCCCGGCGCACGCACCGGAAGGTGCCCGTGAGGTTGACGTCGAGCACCTGCTCGAACTCCTCGTCGCTCATCCGCATGAGGAGCTGGTCCCGGGTGACCCCGGCGTTGGCGACGAGCACCTCGACCGGACCGTGGGCCGCCTCGACCTCGGTGAAGGCCGCGTCCACCGCGGCCGTGTCGGTGATGTCGCCGACGACGCCGAGCACGCCCTCGGGCAGGTCGCCGCTGCGGTAGATCGTCGCGACGCGGTCCCCCGCGGCCACGAAGCGCTCGGCGATCGCGCGGCCGATGCCGCGGTTCGCCCCGGTCACGAGGACGCTGCGCGGGGTCGTGGTGCTCTCGGGCACGGAGGTCTCCTGAACTGGGTGGGCCGGGACGGTCGGCCCTGACGTTAGCCGACCACGGCCGGACGGCGCCCCCACGGCCCGGACTCCGGAGCGGGAAGGGATCGAGCCGTGCGCGTGTTTAGACTCGTGTGGTGAGGAACCGGGACGAGCGCGATCCGCGGGGCCGTCGGTCCGACGACGAGGTCCAGCGGATCACCGCCGCGCCCACCTCCCTCACGGACGACCTGACCCGGCGGTCGCAGCGGTACCTCGCGCAGATGTCGATCCGCGTGGTCTGCTTCCTCGCCGCCGTGATGATCGACCACTGGATCCGCTGGGCCCTGCTGGCTGCCGCGGTGGTCCTGCCCTACATCGCGGTGCTGCTGGCCAACGCCGGGCGCGAGCGCGGCACCGACCCGGGCAGCTACGTCCCGCCGCCGAGCCTTCCCGCCGCCCCTCCGCTGGCCGGCCTGGGCACCGAGGAGGGCCGTCGCGGGTGAGTGGCTTCCTGCAGCCCGAGGCCGGGCCCACCCCCGAGGAGATGCGCTGCAGCGCCCGGGGCTGCCGCAGCGGTGCTTCCTGGGGCCTGCGGTGGAACAACCCTCGCCTGCACACGGACGACCGGCGCAAGGTGTGGCTGGCCTGCGACCACCACCGATCCCACCTCGAGCAGTTCCTCTCCGCCCGCGGATTCCACCGCGACACCGTGCGCGTCGAGGACCTCGCCCCCAGCGATGGCTGAACCGGTACCCCCGACGCCCGCAGGGCACGACGCGCGACGCGCTGCCGCCGTGCTGGGCGTCGCCCTCCTGGTGGCCGGCATCTGCGTCGCGGCCGGGCTGTGGCAGTGGAACCGCCACGCCGACCGGAGCGCTGCCGTCGAGATCGTGCGGAGCAACTACGAGGCCGCCGCGCTCCCGGTCGCCGAGGTCCTCACCCCGGGCGAGCCGCTGCCCGAGGACGCGGTCTGGCAGCCGGTGACCCTCGAGGGCACCTACGACGACGAGTCGACGGTCCTGCTGCGCAACCGCCCGGTGGGAGGCCAGCCCGGCTACCACGTGCTGACCCCCCTCGAGATCAGCGCGGGGCCGCTCGCCGGGGAGGTCCTCGTGGTGGACCGGGGCTGGGTGCCGACCGCCGCCCGGGGCAGCGGACCCGCCCTCGAGCCCGCAGCCCCCACCGGGGTGGTCGAGGTCACCGCTCGCCTGCGGGCCGACGAGGCCCCGGCCACCCGTGACGCCCCTGCGGGCCAGGTCCACACCATCTCCACGGACCAGGTCCGGGAGGCCGGGGGTGGCCGGTGGGCCGCCGACGCGACCCTCGACGCCTACGGCTCCCTCATGACCGAGAACGGCAGCGCCCCGGTGGACCTGGGAGCCCTCGCCCGGCCCTCGACCGACCTGGGGTCGCACCTGTCCTACGCGTTCCAGTGGTGGGTCTTCGCCCTCGGGGCCCTGGGTGGCGGCGTCGTCCTGCTCCGTCGCGAGCGTGCAGCCGAGGTGGAGGACGACGAGCTCGCCCTCGCCAGAGCGTCAGCGACCGACCGCCCTGCCCGCCGACGTCGTCGCCCGACGGTGGACGACGAGGAGGAGGACGCCCTGCTGGATGCTCAGCAGGTCTGAGACGGCCGAGGGTCAGGGCTCGCGCAGGCCGGCCCTGCGGGCCTCCGCCGCAGCACCACGGGTCGCTCCCCCGCGGCTGCGCATCGAGACGCCGGCGTCGACCAGCACCCCGTGGACGAACCCGTAGGAGCGGCCGATGTCCTCGGCCATGGATCGGATGCTCTCGCCGCGGCTGTACCGCTCGACCAGCCTCGCGGTGAGGTCCTGCCGGCCCTCACCGGTGATCCGTGACCCCTTGGGGAGCTTCTGGTCCATGGTCGTCCTCCTGGCGCCGGTCCGGGACGTCGTCGGGACGGGCCCCGGCGACCGTCCTGGCCGGACCGGACGCGCAGGCCCGATCAGGACGAGCTACGCGAGCGAGATCAGCTCGGCGTAGCTGTCGTTCCACAGATCTTCGTCCCCATCGGGCAATAGCACCACTCGTTCGGGTGCCAGGGCCTCCACCGCCCCCTCGTCGTGGGTCACCATGACCACCGCACCGGCGTAGCCGTGCAGGGCGCTGAGGATCTCGGCCCGGCTCGCGGGGTCGAGGTTGTTGGTCGGCTCGTCGAGGAGGAGCACGTTCGCGGCGGACACCACGAGAGCGGCCAGGGCGAGCCTGGTCTTCTCACCACCCGACAGGACGCGCACGGGCTTGTCGGCGTCGTCCCCGGAGAACAGGAAGGAGCCCAGCACCGAGCGCACCTGCGTGTCGGTCAGGTCGGGGGCCGCGTGCCGGAGGTTCTCGACGACGGTCCGGCTGGCGTCGAGGGTCTCGTGCTCCTGGGCGTAGTAGCCGATCTTGAGCCCGTGCCCGGGGACGACCTCGCCAGTGTCGGGCTCCTCGACCCCCGCCAGCAGGCGCAGCAGCGTCGTCTTGCCCGCGCCGTTGAAGCCGAGGATGACCACGCGGCTGCCTCGGTCGATCGCGAGGTCGACATTGGTGAAGACCTCCTGAGAGCCGTAGGTCTTGCTCAGTCCCTCGGCCGTCAGCGGGGTCCGGCCGCAGGGCGCCGGGTCAGGGAAGCGCAGCTTGGCGACCTTGTCGGTGACGCGCTCCTCCTCGAGGCCGGCCATCATCCGCTCGGCGCGGCGCATCATGTTCTGGGCGGCGACCGCCTTGGACGCCTTGGCACGCATCTTGTCGGCCTGGGCGAGGAGCGCGGACGCCTTCTTCTCGGTGTTGGCACGCTCGCGCTTGCGTCGGCGCTGGTCGGTCTCGCGCTGGAGCAGGTAGGCGTCCCAGCCCAGGTTGTACTGGTCCAGCTCGGCGCGGGTCGCGTCGAGGTGGAAGACCTTGTTGACCACGGCGCGCATGAGGTCGGTGTCGTGGCTGATCACCAGGAAGCCGCCCGAGTAGTCCCGCAGGAACTCGCGGAGCCAGACGATCGAGTCGGCGTCGAGGTGGTTGGTCGGCTCGTCGAGCATGAGGGTGTCGGCCCCGGAGAAGAGGATCCGGGCGAGCTCGACCCGTCGACGCTGGCCACCCGAGAGGGTCCCGAGGGTCTGGCCCAGGATGCGCTCGTCGAGACCGAGGTTCGCCGCGATGCGCCCCGCCTCGCTCTCCGCCGCGTACCCCCCGGCCGCAGTGAACCGCTCCTCGAGCCGGCTGTACCGGTCCATGGCGGTGTCCCGGGTGTGGTCGTCGGCGCTGGCCATCTCGCCCTCGGTGTCCCGCATCTGGCGCACCAGGACGTCGAGCCCTCGGGCCGAGAGGATCCGGTCCATGGCCTCGACGTCGAGGTCCCCGGTGCGAGGGTCCTGCGGGAGGTAGCCGACCTCACCCGTGTGCACGACCCGTCCGGCCGAGGGCTGGCCCTCGGCCGCGAGCACCTTGGTCAGGGTCGTCTTGCCCGCGCCGTTGCGGCCGACCAGCCCGATCCGGTCGCCAGGGGCGATCTGGAAGGAGGTCGTCGTCAGCAGCTCGCGGACGCCGACGCGCAGCTCGAGGTCATGAGCGGTCAGCACTGAGGAATCCTCCGACAGGCACCCGGCGCTCTTGTGTACGGGCACAAACGCCCCCCATCGTACGACCGGCTAGCGTGACCATCGACCGCGACGGCCCCGATCCGTCCGTGCGGGCGACCCGAGGCCCTTCCGCGTCTCGGCGCCCGAGCCCATCCGTCCTCCACGACCAGGGAGCGCCCATGTCTGCCGTCCCCGACGAGGGCACCACGCCCGAGCCGGCACGCCCCGTCCTCGCGGCGAGGTCCGCGACCGCCGACCTCGCCCTGGTCTCGACCTTCGCGGCCTTCATCGCGGTGTGCGCGATCCTCCCCGCGATCGTCCTGCCGGGCATGGCCGTGCCCATCACCCTGCAGACCTTCGGGGTGATGCTGGCGGGCCTCGTGCTGGGACCCCGGCGCGGCACGCTCGCCGTCCTGCTCTACCTCGCGGTCGGCCTCGCGGGCCTGCCGATCTTCGCCGGGGGCACGGGTGGGCTCGCCGTTCTCGGCAAGCCCTCCCTCGGCTACCTGCTCGCCTTCCCCCTGGCTGCCGCGCTGGCCGGCTACGTCATGACGCGCCTGAGCTCGGTACGCCGGTCCCTGCTGCCGCTGGGCGCCTTCGCGGCAGCCACGCTCGCGAGCCTCCTGCTCATCCACCCCCTCGGGATCAGCGTCATGGGGGCGCGCCTCGGCCTGTCCCCCGCCGAGGCGATCACGGCAGGGGCCACCTTCCTGCCCGGCGACGTCATCAAGAACGCCCTCGCGGCCGTGGTCGCGACCGCGGTCTTCCGCGCGTTCCCCGACCTGCTCCGCGCCCGACGCTGACCCGCCTCTCGCCGTGATCGAGCTCGAGCAGGCGGGCGTCACCGCCTACGCCCCCGCCCAGCCCGAGGAGCGGGGGTCGGGTGGGCACGAGCAGGTGGTGACCCTCCTGCACCCGACGACGTGCACCCTCGCCGAGCGCCGGATCGCGGTCATCGGGGCCAACGGCTCGGGCAAGTCCACCCTGGCGCGCCTGATCAACGGCCTGGCCCTGCCGTCCTCGGGGCGGGTGCTGGTCGACGGGGCGGACACCGCGACCGACGGAGCAGCGGTGCGGCGGCGGGTCGGTTTCGTCTTCACCGACCCGGACGCCCAGCTCGTCATGCCCACCCCTGTCGAGGACGTCGCGCTCTCCCTACGTCGTCTCGGCCTCGATCGCGCCGCCCGGACCGCCCGGGCCCGACAGGTGCTCGCCCGCTTCGGCCTGGCGGAGCGCGCCGAGCTCCCCGTCTCTGCCCTCTCCGGTGGTCAGAAGCAGCTCCTCGCCCTGGCCGGCGTGCTGGCCACCGAGCCCGCCGTCCTCGTGTGCGACGAACCCACCACCCTGCTGGACCTGCGCTGGCGCCGCGTGGTCGACGACCTCCTCGACGGGCTGCCGCAGCAGGTCCTGCTCGTGACCCACGACCTCGAGGCCGCAGCACGCGCCGACCGGGTGCTCGTCGTCGACCAGGCCCAGGTCGTCCACGACGGCGATCCCGAGCAGGCCGTCGCGCTCTACCGTGACCTCATGGCGTCGGGGGCGACCACCGGATGAGACGGCGCCGGGCCCAGGGACCGCGGCGGCCGCCGTGGACCGGTCCGCTCGGGCTGTTCCACGCCGGGAGCTCGTGGCTGCACCGGGTGGGCCCGGGACCCAAGGTGGCCGGGCTGGGCGTGCTGGGCATCGCCGTGGTGGCGCTCACGGGAGTCGTGACGACCCTGGCGCTGGCTCTGGTCACGGTGGCGACCGCCGTGAGCGCCCGTCTCCCCCTGCGGTCGACCACCCGAGCCGTGCTCCCCGTCCTGCTGACGGCAGCGACGGTCGGCGCCTACCAGGTGTGGCAGCGCGGCCCCGCGGTCGGCCTCGAGGTGGGCCTCGACCTGGTGACCCTGGTCCTGGCCGCCACGGTCGTCACGGCGACCACCCGGGCCGACGAGCTGCTCGACGCCCTGGTCCGCGGACTCGGGCCGCTCCGCCGGGTGGGGTTGCGCCCCGAGGTCCTGGCCATGGCGATCGGACTCATGCTCCGTGCCGTGCCAGGCCTCCTCCAGACCGCGACCGAGGTCCGCGAGGCCGCTCGGGCCCGCGGGCTCGAGCGCGACCCGCGAGCGACCCTGGCCCCGGCCGCGGTGCGCGCCGTGGCGCGGGCGCGCAGCACGGGAGAGGCACTCGCGGCGCGCGGTGTCGGCGACTGAGGTCCGCTCCGCGCCCGGTGTCAGATGTTGAAGCCGAGGGCGCGCAGCTGCTCGCGACCGTCGTCGGTGATTTTCTCGGGTCCCCACGGCGGCATCCAGACCCAGTTGATCCGGAAGCCGTCGACCAGCCCGTCGAGGGCCTGGCCGGCCTGGTCCTCGATGACGTCGGTCAGCGGGCAGGCTGCCGAGGTGAGGGTCATGTCGATCACAGCGTGGTTGTTGGGGTCGAGGGCGACCCCGTAGATGAGGCCCAGGTCGACGACGTTGATCCCGAGCTCGGGGTCGATGACGTCGCGCAGGGCCTCCTCGACGTCGGCCGCGGTGGGTGGGGTCGTGGTGGTCATGCGTGGTCCTCCTGAGGGGTTGCGGGGTCCGTGCCGACCGACGCCGCGGGAACGGGCGAGGCAGGCGCAGGGGTGCTCTCCTGGCCGGGCAGGTCCAGCGCCCCGGACTGGGCCAGGGCGTCGCGCAGGGCGGCCCATCCCAGCAGGGCGCACTTGATGCGTGCGGGGTAGCGTGCCACACCGGTGAAGGCCGTCGCGTCGCCGAGCCGGTCCTCGGCCTCCTCCTCGAGCCCCTCCCCACGGGCACGCATCAGGGCGCGGAAGGTCTCCCCGAGCACCTCGGCCGAGGGGACAGGGACCCCCTCGACGAGCTCGCTCATGACGGAGATCGAGGCCTGGGAGATCGAGCACCCCTGCCCCTCCCAGCTCACGCGGTCGATCTGTGCCGGGTCTGCCCCCTCGGCCAGGTGCACGCGCAGCCTGACCTCGTCCCCGCAGGTCGGGTTGACCTGGAAGGACTCGGCCGCGTGCCCGTCGGTGAGTCCCTTGCCGTGAGGCGACTTGGCGTGGTCGAGGATGAGCTGCTGGTAGAGCTGCTCCATCGAGCTCATGCGGCGCCTCCGTCGGTCAGGCCGAAGAACGGGCGCACGGCCGCGAGAGCCTCGGCGAAGACCTCGACCTCCTGGTCCGTCGTGTACACCGCGGCCGAGGCACGCGCGCTCGCCGCGACCCCCAGCCGACGGTGCAGGGGCTGCGCGCAGTGGTGACCGACCCTGACCGCGACCCCCGCGTCGTCGAGCACCTGGCCGACGTCGTGCGCGTGCACCCCGTCGACCACGAAGGACACGGCCGCGAGGCGCTCCTGGGTGTCCAGCGGGCCGAGGACGCGCACCCCGGGGACCTGGGTCACGGCCTCGAGCAGCAGCCCGGCGATCCGTGTCTCGTGGGAGGCGACCGCCTCCATGCCGAGCTCACGCAGGTAGCGAGCAGCCGCCCCCATGCCCACCGCCTGGGCGACCATCTGGGAGCCCGCCTCGAAGCGCTGGGGCGGCGGCGCGTAGGTGGTCGTCTCCATGGTCACGACCTCGACCATCGACCCACCCGTGGTGACCGGAGGCATGGCCTCGAGGACCTCGCGCCGGCCGTAGAGGGCACCGACCCCGGTGGGGCCGAGCATCTTGTGCCCCGAGAACGCAGCGAGGTCGACGCCGAGGGCCGCCAGGTCCACCGGGAGGTGCGGGACGCTCTGGCACGCGTCGAGCACCGTGAGCGCCCCGACCTCGCGCGCCCGTCGGACGAAGGCGGCGACGTCGGTCACGGCCCCGGTCACGTTCGAGGCGTGCGTGAAGGCGAGGACCTTGGTCCGCTCGGTGACGACCGTCGCGAGGTCCTCGGTGCGCAGGCGCCCGTCGTCGTGGACACCGATCCACCGCAGCGTCGCCCCGGTGCGGGCGCACAGCTCCTGCCACGGGACGAGGTTGGCGTGGTGCTCGGCCTCGGTCACGACGATCTCGTCCCCCGGGGCGAGCACGAAGCGCCGGGCCGCCTGCCCCCCACGGCCGGCCGTGGCGTTCGAGAACGCGTAGGCGACGAGGTTGATGCCCGCGGTCGCGTTGGGCAGCCAGACGATCTCCTCGGCCTGGACCCCCACGAGCTGAGCGACCTCGAGCCGGGCCTGCTCGTAGGCCTCGGTCGCCTCCTCGGCGAGCTGGTGCGCCCCGCGGTGCACCGCGGCGTTGCGCTGGGTGTAGAAGTCCTGCTCGGCGTCCAGCACGACGTCGGGCTTCTGCGACGTGGCCCCGGAGTCGAGGTACACCAGCGGCCGCCCACCGCGCACGGTTCGTGCGAGCAGCGGGAAGTCCGCACGGACGGCCGTCAGCTCGGCCGCCGTGAGCTCCGGTCGCGGCGCCGAGGCCTGCGGCTCGAGGACGGCAGTCATGGTGCTCCCTTCAGGGCGCGGGCTCAGGCGGAGGTGGTGAGGAAGCGGTCGTAGCCCTCGGCCTCGAGACGCTCGGCGAGCTCGGGGCCGCCCTCCTCGGCGATCCGCCCGTCGACGAAGACGTGCACGAAGTCGGGCTGGATGTAGCGCAGGATCCGCGTGTAGTGGGTGATGAGCAGCACGCCCACCTCACCGCTGGCCTTGACCCGGTTCACGCCCTCGGAGACGATCCGCAGCGCGTCGACGTCGAGGCCCGAGTCGGTCTCGTCGAGGATCGCGAACTTGGGGTTGAGCAGCTCCATCTGGAGGATCTCGTGGCGCTTCTTCTCCCCGCCCGAGAAGCCCTCGTTGACGCTCCGCTCGGCGAAGGTCGAGTCCATGCGGAGGTTCTCCATGGCGCTGCGCACGTCCTTGACCCAGTGCCGCAGGGCCGGGGCCTCGCCGCTGATGGCGGTCTTGGCGGTACGCAGGAAGTTAGAGACGCTCACACCGGGCACCTCGACCGGGTACTGCATCGCGAGGAACATCCCCGCCCGGGCGCGCTCGTCGACGCTCATGGCGAGGACGTCCTCGCCGTCGAGGTGCACCGACCCCGAGGTGATCTGGTACTTCGGGTGACCGGCGATCGAGTACGCGAGGGTCGACTTGCCCGAGCCGTTGGGGCCCATGATGGCGTGGGTCTCGCCGCTCGCGACGGTCAGGTCGACCCCGCGCAGGATGGGCTTGGGGCCCTCCTTGGTCTCGACGCTGACGTGCAGGTCACGGATCTCGAGAGTGGACATGGGTTCTCCTCAGGCGTTCACGGTGGTGTCGACGTCCACGAGCACGCGCTCGCCGTCGATGGTCACGGGGTAGACCGGCACGGGCCGGGTCGCGGGCAGGGCCAGGGCGGCACCCGTCCGCAGGTCGAAGGTCGAGCCGTGGAGCCAGCACTCGATGGTGCAGTCCTCGACCTCGCCGTCGGACAGCGAGACCTGCCCGTGCGAGCAGATGTCCGAGACGGCGTGGACCGTCCCGTCCGAGTCTCGGGCGACGGCGACCTCGACCGGGCCGTTCGGGCCCTCGAGCTCGACCCGCAGCGCCGTCCCGGGCGCCACGTCGTCGATCATGCAGGCGAGCTGAGCGCTCATGCAGGCACCGTCGCGACCGCGTCGAGCTCGCTCATGCTCTTCTCGAGCTCGGCCTCGATCGCTGCGATGAGGCGCTCCTCGACGGCGGGCACGCCGATCTGCTGGATGAGCTCGGCGAAGAAGCCGCGCACCACGAGGCGGCGGGCGTCGCTCTCGGGGATGCCGCGCGAGCGCAGGTAGAAGAGCTGCTCGTCGTCGAAGCGCCCGGTGGCCGAGGCGTGACCGGCCCCTTCGATGATCCCGGTCTCGATCTCGAGGTTGGGCACCGAGTCCGCACGCGCCCCGTCGGACAGGACGAGGTTCCGGTTCAGCTCGTAGGTGTCGGTGCCCTCGGCCGCCGCGCGGATGAGCACGTCGCCGACCCACACGGTGTGAGCCCCGGCACCCTGCAGGGCCCCCTTGTAGGTGACCCGCGACCGGCACGACGCCACGGCGTGGTCGACGAACAGCCGGTGCTCCTGGTGCTGGTCCGCGTCGGCGAAGTACAGGCCGAGCATCTCGACGTCGCCGCCCTCGCCGGTGAACTCCGCGTCAGGGGTGACCCGCACGACGTCTCCGCCGAGGGTCACGACGATGTGCTTGACGTGGGCGTCCCGACCCAGGCGGATGCGGTGCGCGGCGGCGTGCACAGAGCCGGGCTCCCAGTCCTGGATCGAGACGAGGGTGAGGTGCGCGCCGTCCTCGGCGACGACCTCGACGGTCTCGGTGAGCGCGGCCGACCCGACGTGGTCGACGACGACGACCGACTCGCTCAGCGCCTTGGCGTGGATCAGCAGGTGCGCGGCCGAGGGCGTGGTGTCCCCGGTCGCCCCCTCGACCCGGACGCTGGTCGCGGCCGAGGCGACGGTCTGCTCGGGGATCGTGACGACCGTGGCCTCGCGGAAGGAGCTCCACGCGGTCGCGGCTGTCCGGTCACCCGGGCGCCCCGCCGTGCCGAGCCGTGCGTCGTCGCGACCGACGATCTCGACCATCACCTCGGGGGCCTCGACCACGGTCACCTGCGGCCCGGGCCCTGGCAGGCCGGTGCCCTCGGCGTCGAGCAGCGGGGCGAGCCGTCCGACCGGGGAGAAGCGCCACTCCTCCTCGCGTCCGGTGGGCACCGGGAAGTCGGCGAGCTCGAAGGAGGTGGCCCGAGCACCTCGCGAGGCCTGGGGGGTGCCGCCGCGCCCGTGGGTGTGGGCGCCGTCGGCGACGGCCCGGCTGTGGTCGGTGGACAGATCAGTGCTCATCGGCGTGGACGGAGCCTCTCCCGTGGTCGTGGTGTCGTCGTGGGGCACGGTCATCAGCCGACCGAGCCTTCCATCTGCAGCTCGATGAGCCGGTTGAGCTCGAGGGCGTACTCCATCGGCAGCTCGCGCGCGATCGGCTCGACGAAGCCGCGCACGATCATGGCCATGGCCTCGGTCTCCTCCATGCCGCGGGACATGAGGTAGAAGAGCTGGTCCTCGCTCACGCGGGAGACCGTCGCCTCGTGGCCCATGGACACGTCGTCCTCGCGGACGTCGACGTAGGGGTAGGTGTCCGACCGCGAGATCTGGTCGACCAGGAGCGCGTCGCACAGCACGTTCGAGGCCGAGTGCTCGGCCCCCTCGAGCACCTGGACCAGCCCGCGGTAGGAGGTGCGGCCTCCGCCCCGCGCCACCGACTTGGAGATGATCGAGGACGAGGTGTGCGGCGCTGCGTGGACCATCTTCGCCCCCGCGTCCTGGTGCTGCCCCTCGCCCGCGAAGGCGATCGACAGGGTCTCGCCCTTGGCGTGCTCCCCCATGAGGTAGATCGCCGGGTACTTCATCGTGACCTTGGAGCCGATGTTCCCGTCGACCCACTCCATGGTCGCGCCCTCGGCCGCGGTCGCCCGCTTGGTGACGAGGTTGTAGACGTTGTTCGACCAGTTCTGGATCGTCGTGTACCGCACCCGGGCGTTCTTCTTGACGATGATCTCGACCACGGCCGAGTGCAGGGAGTCGCTCGAGTAGATCGGCGCGGTGCAGCCCTCGACGTAGTGCACGTAGGAGCCCTCGTCGGCGATGATCAGCGTCCGCTCGAACTGGCCCATGTTCTCGGTGTTGATCCGGAAGTAGGCCTGCAGCGGGATGTCGACGTGGACGCCCGGCGGGACGTAGATGAACGAGCCGCCCGACCAGACGGCCGTGTTGAGGGCCGCGAACTTGTTGTCCCCGGGCGGGATGACCGACCCGAAGTACTGCTCGAAGATCTCGGGGTACTCACGCAGACCCGTGTCGGTGTCCACGAAGATGACGCCCTGCTCCTCGAGGCTCTCCTGGATCTGGTGGTAGACCACCTCGGACTCGTACTGGGCCGCGACGCCGGCCACGAGGCGCTGCTTCTCGGCCTCGGGGATGCCCAGACGGTCGTACGTGTTCTTGATGTCCTCGGGCAGGTCCTCCCAGCTGGTGGCCTGCTTCTCGGTGGACCGCACGAAGTACTTGATGTTGTCGAAGTCGATGCCCGACAGGTCCGAGCCCCAGTTCGGCATGGGCTTCTTGTCGAACAGGCGCAGGGACTTCAGGCGCGTCTTGAGCATCCACTCGGGCTCGTTCTTGAGCGAGGAGATGTTGCGCACGACCTCCTCGGAGAGCCCGCGCTGGGCGGACATGCCCGCCGCGTCGGAGTCGTGCCAGCCGTAGCCGTAACCACCGATCGAGTCGATGATCTCCTCGTCGGTGCGTGCCTCGGTGGGTGCGGTCATGGTGTTCCCTCCACGGTCTCCGCTGGTGCGGGACGGTCGGATGCTGCTCGTACGGGTGAGGTGGTCGTGGGGATGTGGGTGGTGCAGACGTGCCCGCCGCTGGCGAGCGTCGACAGGCGTTGGACGTGCACGCCGAGCAGGTCGGAGAAGACCTTGGTCTCGGCCTCGCACAGCTGGGGGAACTGCGCCGCGACGTCCTGCACGGGGCAGTGCCCCTGGCAGAGCTGGATCGCGCGGCCACCGGGGACGGGACGGGCCGAGGCCGCGTAGCCGTCGTCGGCGAGGGCTGCTGCCAGGGCCTCGATCCTGGCGCCGACGTCCGGGCCTGCCGCGGCCACGGTCGCCGCGTGGCGCTCGCCCAGCTCGGCGGCGCGACGGTGTGCGAAGCCCTCGACGACCTCGGGCCCGGCGACACCGGCGACGTAGTGCAGGACCTGGTTGGCCAGACCGGCATATCCGCTGCCCAGGCCTGCCTGACCGCGCTCGGTCGCGACGTAGCGCCGGGCGGGGCGGCCGCGGCGCGCGGGCTGCGAGGAGGGCGAGCGGTGGACGACGATCTGCCCGGACTCCTCGAGGGCGGCGACGTGGCGCCGGGCACCGGCGGCCGTGAGGTCGAGGCTGCTGGCCAGCTCGACCACCGAGACGGGGCCTGACTCGACGACCAGCCGCAGCACGCGATGCCGGGTCGAGGTCTCGTGCGGGTCCCCAGCGGGGACCGTGGCCTGCTTGGCTGCCATGCTCACGTTCCACCTCCTGACTCTCGGGACCGACGTCGACCGCACCGAGGGCGCTGGTCGCCTCCTGTCGCGGTGCACCCGGTGAGCACGTCACCGGACGGCACGGGTGCCGCTGATATAGGCAACATCCTTGTTGCCGAATTGCTTCCCCGCAACGTAGGCAGACCTCACCACAGGCGGGCCCGCCCGGGACGCGCCCCGGATCCCCCGAACCCGTCGGAGCACCTAGACTCGGCGCTCGTGCCTGCGACCACGCCTGCCTCGACCGGCGAGCCCGCCGTCCGCGTCGACGGCCTGACCAAGCGGTACCGCCGGGTCGAGGCCGTGCGGGGTCTCGACCTGGTCGCCCCCCGCGGTCGGATCACGGCTCTCCTCGGCCCCAACGGCGCAGGCAAGACGACCACCGTGGAGTGCTGCGAAGGGCTGCGCCGACCCGACACCGGCACCGTGCGCGTGCTGGGGCTGGACCCGGTGCGTGACGCGCCGGCCCTGCGCCCGAGGGTCGGCGTCATGCTCCAGGACGGCGGCCTGCCCAGCACGGTGCCCGCCCTCGAGGCCCTGCGGCACGTCTCCCGGATGTACGCCCGTCCACGCGACGTCAGCGAGCTCGCCGAGCGACTGGGCCTGGGCAGCTTCGCGCGCACGCCGGTCCGGCGCCTCTCGGGCGGCCAGCGTCAGCGGCTGGCCCTCGCGACGGCGGTGGTCGGGAGGCCGACGGTGGTCTTCCTCGACGAGCCCTCCGCGGGCCTGGACCCCCAGGCGCGCCTCGCCGTCTGGCAGCTCGTGCGCGACCTGCGGGCGGACGGCGTGTCGGTGGTCGTGACGACCCATCAGATGGCCGAGGCCGAGGCCCTCGCCGACCACGTCGTGGTGGTCGACCACGGCCAGGCCATCGCCTCGGGCACGGTCGACTCCCTCGTCGGGGGCGACGGCAGCATGCACGTGAGCGTCCAGCCCCTCGCCCCGCACCGGGCCGAGCCCGCCGACGCCGAGCTCGCCCGGCACCTGACCGACGCCCTCGGGCGCTCGGGGCACGAGCACTCCGTCACGACCAGCTCCCTCGCCGGCACCCTCGAGGTGCACGGGCCGCCCGGGCCCGAGCTCGTCCATGCCGTCACCGGCTGGGCCCGTGACCAAGAGCTCCTGATCACCTCGCTCACCACGGGGCGACGCACCCTCGAGGACGTGTTCCTCGACCTCACCGGACGGAGCCTGCGATGAGCCTCCCCGTGGACGTGCCCGCCGAGCAGGATGCTGCCGTGCTGCACGAGCAGCAGGCCGCTCCGCTCGCCCGACGGGTCGTCGCGCAGGCCCGGGTCGAGATGCGGACCGTCCTGCGCAACGGCGAGCAGCTCGTCATCACCCTCGTGCTGCCGGTGCTCCTCCTGGTGGGGCTCACCCGCACGTCCCTGGTCGACCTCGGCACCGAGGACCGGATCGGCCTCGTCGCCCCCGGCGTCCTGGCCCTCGCGGTGATGTCCACCGCTTTCACCTCGCAGGCCATCGCCACGGGTTTCGACCGCCGCAACGGCGTGCTCCGCCTGCTGGCCACGACTCCTCTCGGCCGCCGCGGTCTGCTCACCGGCAAGGTCCTGGGCATCGCCGGGATCCAGCTGCTGCAGATGGCCGTCCTCGTCGCGGTCTCCCTCGCGCTCGGCTGGTCCCCGGCGATCGCCGGCGTGCCCGGGGCGCTGCTCGTGGTCGTGCTGGGGACGGCCGCCTTCACGTCCCTGGCCCTGCTCGTGGCAGGAACCCTGCGCGCCGAGGCCGTGCTCGCGGTCGCCAACCTGCTCTGGGTGCTGCTCCTGGCCGGTGGAGCGGTCCTCCTGCCGGCATCCCTGCTCCCTGCCCCCCTGGCGGAGGTCGCCGTCCTGCTGCCCTCGGGTGCCCTGGGCGAGGCGCTGCGCACCGTGCTGACCGAGGGCGCGGTGCCGCTCGTGCCCGTCGCGGTCCTGACCGCATGGACGGTGCTGCTCGGCGGTGCGGCGGTCCGCCTCTTCCGGTGGCACTGACCCGCGCCGGGCGATCCCCCGCGTCATGACCTCCCTCCGGGGCGGATACCGTGGAGGGGTGAGCAGCACCGCCCCTGCGCCGGCTCCGACCGGCCGTCCCCGATCCCCTCGAGATGCCGCCGACGCGGCTGGCCCGCCGCCGGGCCAGACGCGACGCCGCGGCGCGCCCTCGTACCGGTGGGCGAGACGGATCCTGTGGGCGAACCTCGTCGCGCAGATCGGCATCGTCGTGACCGGTGGGGTCGTGCGCCTCACGGGCTCAGGGCTCGGCTGCTCGACGTGGCCGCAGTGCGAGCCGGGGCAGTTCGCCCCCGTGATGCACCCCGAGCTCGGGTGGCACCCGGTCATCGAGTTCGGCAACAGGACGCTGACCGGCGTCCTCGGGGTGCTGGCCCTGGCCACGGCCTGGATCGTGTGGCGAGAGCGGCACCGGGCGCGACCGTACCGGGCGCTCGGCCTCGTGCCCCTGATCGGTGTCCTGGTGCAGGCCGTCGTCGGCGGGCTGACGGTGCTCGTCGAGCTCCATCCGGCCTTCGTCGGGGTGCACTTCATGCTCTCGATGGTCCTGATCGCGGCCTCGACCGTCGTGCTGCGGCGCCACGCCGAGGGGGACGGCACCCCTCGATGGCACGTCACGCCCCGCACTCGGCGGCTGGCGGCCGGCCTCGTCCCCCTGACCGTCCTGATGATCGCCCTCGGGGTGGTGGTCACCGGTGCCGGCCCGCACTCGGGTGACCTGGAGATCGCCCAGCGCCTGGCCCTCGACCCGGTGGCTGTCTCGAGGGTGCACGCCGCGGCCGTCTGGGTCTACGTCGCCGTCCTGGCCCTCGTCGTCGCCGCGATCCACCGCGACCGCGCCCCCTCGACAGCCCGACGCGCGGCGTGGGTCCTCGTGGGCGTGACCCTCGCCCAGGGGATCATCGGGTACGTCCAGTTCTTCACCGGTCTGCCCGAGGTGCTCGTCGCAGCCCACATGCTCGGGGCCTCGCTCCTCGTCGCCGCGCAGGCGAACCAGCTCCTCGCGCTGCGAGACCGCTCCGTCGAGGACGTGGGCCCGGTCGTCACGCGGGGCTGAGGCGCACCTGGCGCCAGCCCGACGGACCTCGACAGCCCGTCGGTCCTCAGGCTGGGCGGTCGGATCGTCGCCGACGGTCCCTCGCAGCGAGGCGCCGTCAGCCCTCCGGGGAGATCGCGCCCGGGAGGGCGGCGTCCGCGGGGCGCAGTCCCGACCACCCCCGAGCCTTGGCCGCCGCCGCGGCAAGGACCCCCACCACCGTCGAGGGGTTGCGGACCTGCCCGGCGAGGACCGCCTCGACGACCTCGTCGAGGGGGAACCAGCGCGCGACCATGTCCCGCTCCTCGGCCTCACGGTCGTGGCGCTCGTCCTCCGGGACCGGTCGCAGGCCCCGGACGAGGTACACCCGGATGCGCTCGTCGTTGCCGCCCGGCGTCGTGAGGTAGTCCGCCAGCACCCACCACCGGTCGGCGGTGAGGTCCGTCTCCTCGGCGAGCTCGCGCCGAGCCGCCGTCCACGGGTCCTCACCCGCGACGTCGAGCAGACCGGCCGGCGGCTCCCAGAGCTCGGACCGGACGGGGTGCCGGTACTGCTGCAGCAGCAGGACGCGGTCGCCGTCGTCGAGGGCGATCACCGCGACCGCTCCGGAGTGCCGCACGTACTCACGCCGCACGGTGCCGGCCTCGCCCAGGTCGACGGTGTCCCGCACGACGTCCCAGATCATCCCGTCGTGCAGGAGCTCGGAGCGCAGGACCGGACGCGGGGCGACGCGGTCCCGGGGCTCGGTCATCAGGGCTCGCGACGGTCGAGGGCCGCCTTGACGAGCCCTGCGAACAGCGGGTGCGCACGGGTCGGGCGGGACATGAACTCGGGGTGCGCCTGGGTCGCGACGTAGTACGGGTGCGCCTCGCGCGGGAGCTCGACGAACTCGACGAGGGAGGTGTCGGGAGAGACGCCCGAGACGACCATCCCGGCCTGCTCGAGGGCCTCGCGGTAGGCGTTGTTGACCTCGTAGCGGTGCCGGTGCCGCTCGACGACGCGCTCGGAGCCGTACGCCTCGGCGACCACCGACCCGGGGGTCAGGACCGCCTCGTAGGCGCCGAGACGCATCGTGCCGCCCAGGTCGCCCTCGCCGCCGACGATCGCGAGCTGCTCGGCCATGGTCGCGATCACGGGGTGCTCGGTGGACGGGTCGAACTCCGAGGAGGACGCCCCCTCGAGGCCGAGCTCGGCCCGGGCGAACTCCATGACCATGACCTGGAGGCCGAGGCAGATGCCGAGGGTCGGCACCTGGTGGGTCCGGGCCCAGCGCAGGGCCCCCACCTTGCCCTCGATGCCGCGGACGCCGAAGCCTCCGGGGACCAGGACCGCGTCGACACCGCCCAGGGTCCGCTCAGCGGCCTCGGGGGTGTCGCAGTCGTCCGAGGCCACCCACCGGATCTTGACCCGCGCATCGTTCGCGAACCCTCCGGCCCGCAGCGCCTCGGTCACCGACAGGTACGCGTCGGGCAGGTCGATGTACTTGCCGACCATCGCCACCTCGACCTCGTGGGCGGGGTGGTGCACCGCGTGGGTGACCCGCTCCCAGCCCGCCCAGTCGACGTCGCGGAAGGGCAGGTCGAGGCGCCGCACCACGTAGGCGTCGAGCCCCTCGGAGTGCAGCACGCGCGGGATGTCGTAGATGCTCGCCGCGTCGGCCGCCGTGACGACGGCCTCGCTCTCGACGTCGCACATCAGCGCGATCTTGCGCTTGATCGACTCGGGCACCTCACGATCGGCCCGCAGCACGAGGGCGTCGGGCTGGATGCCGATCGAGCGCAGCGCGGCCACCGAGTGCTGGGTCGGCTTGGTCTTGAGCTCACCGCTCGGCCCGATGTACGGGATCAGCGAGACGTGGAGGAAGAAGACGTCGTCGCGCCCCAGGTCGTGCCGCACCTGACGCGCGGCCTCGAGGAAGGGCTGGGACTCGATGTCACCGACCGTCCCGCCGACCTCCGTGATGATCACGTCGACGTCGGGGCCCGCCTGGGCCCGCATCCGTGCCTTGATCTCGTCCGTGATGTGCGGGATGACCTGGACGGTGTCGCCGAGGTACTCGCCGCGCCGCTCCTTGGCGATCACGCTCGAGTAGATCTGCCCGGTCGTCACGTTCGCCGTGGCTGTCAGATCGACGTCGAGGAAGCGCTCGTAGTGCCCGATGTCGAGGTCGGTCTCGGCGCCGTCAGCGGTGACGAAGACCTCACCGTGCTGGAACGGGTTCATGGTGCCCGGATCCACGTTCAGGTACGGATCGAGCTTCTGCATGGTGACCCGGAGGCCGCGCGACCGCAGGAGCCGCCCGAGGCTCGAGGCCGTCAGTCCCTTCCCGAGGGACGAGGCCACGCCGCCCGTGACGAAGATGTGTCGGGTCGTCGTGTCGGATCGCCCGGAGGTTCGATTTGCTCGCTCAGCCACGGGCTTCAACTCTACCCGACGGACGGGCTTCTCTCAGGACGACCCGCGCGACGATCCCTCCCCCGCGTACAGCCGCTCGAGCTGCTCGAGGGTCGCCCGCAGGTCGGGGAGCTCGGCCGCCCGGGCGCGTGCACGGTCCCTCAGCTCCGCCAGGGCCCCGTCATCCGCGAGCAGGTCGAGCAGGGCAGCGGCGAGGACCGTGGGTTCGGCGGGGAGGAGCCTCGCCGCGTCACCGGTCACCTCACGCGTCCCGCCGACGTCGGTGGCCACGACGGCGGCACCGAGGGCGAGGGCCTCCTGGACCCACAGCGGCTGCCCCTCCCAACGTGCGGTGCTGACCACGACATCGGCGGCCGCCAGGAGGTCGGGGACGTCCTCCCGACGACCCAGGACGCGGACAGGGAGGTCGCCCTCGGCCACCCAGCGCCGTAGGTCGTCCTCGAGCGGACCGTCCCCGGCGACGAGCCACACGGGGCGCCTGGCCTCGGGCAGGGCGGCGAGCAGCCCCGCGGTGGTGCACAGCAGGTCCAGCCCCTTCTGCGGAGCCAGGCGCGCGACGGTGACCAGGAGCGGCCGCTCGCCGAGACCCTCGATCGCTGCGCGCGTCGCCGCTGCCGGAGCGGCCTCGGGGCGGGGCGGGGCGGGCACGAGGGCCCGTTCGCTCGAGCGAGCCCCCCGACGACGCGCGCGGACCACCAGGTCCCCTGAGACGCCGAGGACCACATCCGCACCCCGGGCCACGACCCGTTCGAGCACACCGGCGATCCCCCGGACGGCCCGCCCACCGACGGGGAGGTTGTGCAGGGTCACGAGGACGCGCGGGCGTGGCCCACCGCGGCCGGCACCGACGGCGAGCACCGCGAGGGCGCCGGCTCGCAGACCGTGGGCGTGCACGACGTCGGCCCGTGCGGAGACCCCGCGCAGGCGTCGCACCGCAGCGAGGTCGCCGCGGCTCGGGCGGTCGGTGATCTCGACGGGCACCCCGCGGCCCCCATCGGGCACCACGGCCTCGAGGAGCCCTCCAGGGCCCGCGACGACCACCTCGTACCCGCGGTCGGCCAGCCCGGCCGAGACCTGGGCGACGTGCCGCGCCACTCCCCCCGCGCTCGACCCCAGCACCTGCAGCACCCTGGTCATCCCTGTCCCCCTGTCGTCCGGGCTGCTCGCCCGCGGTCCCGCAGCGCACCGCGCAGCGTCTGCCGGTCAGCGAGCCCTGTCGCCGCCAGGGCGAGCCCCACGGCGACCGCCCCACCGACCACCCCGAGCACGAGCGGCGGCCCGACGAGCTCCTCGACCAGCCAGCGACCGGCGAACGCTCCGACCCCGCCGCCGACCACCGAGACCACGAGGGTACGCATCAGGCCGCTCAGCGCGTCCGGGCCCGAGACGCGTCGCACCGCGAGCAGCAGGGCAAGACCGGCGACCAGCATGCCGACCGTGTTGCCGAGGGCGAGCCCCTGCAGGGTCGCGCGGCCGTCCCCACGCTCCGGGGCGAGGAGGGGAACCGCGACGAGGGAGGCGACAGCCACTGCTCCCCACCCCGTCGCGACGGCGATGACGGCGGCCCGGCCGCGCTCGAGGGCGTAGAGCACTCTCGAGAGCTGGAAGATCAGGGCGTACCCCAGCAGACCTGGGGCGAGCAGGGTGAGCGCCGGGGTCATCGCGGCGACCCGCTCGGCATCCCCGCTCGCGTCGATCTCGGTGAAGACCGCTGCGACCGCCGGGGCGACCGCGACCAGGGCGCCGGCCCCGGCGGCGCTCACGACCAGCACCGCGCGGGTGCTCAGCGCCACCAGCCCCGCGTAGCGTGCGTGGTCCCCCGACGCGACGTGCTCGGCCAGCCGGGGGAAGGCTGCCGTCGCAAGGGGCACCGCGAGCACGGCGTAGGGCAGGAAGTACACGGCTTGGGAGTACTGGTAGAGCGGGAAGGTGCCCGGGGAGCCGAAGTCGTAGGAGAGCCGCAGCACCACGACCACGGAGATCTGCTGGGCCACGAGGCCCCCGAGGCCCGCGAGAGCCAGGTGGCGGGCACGACGGGCGACGCCCGGCGGGAAGCGCAGCGCGGGCCGCAGCCTCACCCCGGACCTCGCCACCGGGACCAGGAGCGGCAGGCTCATCGCGGCCACCCCGGCGGTGGTGCCCCAGCCCAGCCACGCCACGGCGGCACTCGACAGGGCGGCGGGGTCCGCGGTCTCCCCTGCCGTGAGATGCCGGAACACCAGGTAGCTGGCGACGACCACGACGCTCGAGGCCAGCGGGGCCGCAGCGGGCCAGATGAAGCGCTGCTGGGCCTGCAGCACCCCGGTGAGGACGACGCCGACGCCGTAGAGCACGACCTGCGGTGCGAAGACCACGAGCAGCTGGCTCGCGAGGTCGACCGTCGCCGCCGTGACGGCGGGGTCCTGACCCTCGCGCACCTCCCCGAGGAGCAGCACGACCAAGGGCCGCGAGAAGAGGGCCACGAGCACCGAGCCCGGCAGGAGCACGAGCAGGGCCCAGGTCAGCAAGGCCGAGGCGGTGCGGTCGACCTCTCCCCGCAGGCCACGGGCCAGCGGCCCGGCGAGCAGGGGGACGACGGCCCCGGCGAGCGCACCACCCGCGACCACCTCGAACAGGACGTTGGGCACGAGGTTGGCCGCGGAGTACGCGTCCCCGCTCGCCGTCGCGCCGAGCGCGTAGGACTGCGCCGCCCACCGGCCGAAACCGAGCAGCCGGCTGAGCACGGTGATGCCTGCGATGAGGGCCGCGGCGCCGGCCAGGCCGTGCAGCACCTGCCGTCGGGTCACCCGGGCGGCCCGTCCACCGCAGGTGCGGGGCGCCGGCCCCAGGCGTCCAGCTCGCGGAGCACCGGCGTCCGGGCGATCACCTGGGTGAAGCTCACACGCTCGCTCGCGACCGTGAGGGCGAGGACCCCGGCCAGGACCCAACAGCGCACCGGCCGCGGCGCTCCGAGCACCACCGCGGTGCCGAGGGCTGCACCGAGGGCGTTGGCCCCGCCGTCTCCGAGCATGTCCCGTTCCGCGAGGTCGTCCCGCCACCCCGCAACGACCACGCCCAGGCAGGCCGCGGCGGCCGGGGCTCCGGCCCCGCTCGCGAGGGCCGGACCTGCTGCGAGGGCGGTCGCCTTCAACGCGCGCCCGGGTCGCAGGTCGAGCAGGTTGACGAGGTTCGCGCACGCGGCGATGAGCACCCCGGAGCCCAGGACCTCGACACCGGTGGCGAGCCGCGAGCGACCGGCCGGCTCGCGAGGCGCGAGGGCCGCGGCCACCAGCGAGGTCGCGCCGATCCCCAAGACCTTCAGGCCGCCGGTCGTGACCTCGCCGTGCGCGAGGGCTCCGAGGTGGCCGCGCAGCCCCTTACGACGGCGCGCGGTGTCCTCGGTGACGTCGTCCACGACGCCGAAGGCTCCGGCCCCGAGGGCCGCGACCGTCCCGGCAGCGGCGGCTCGTCCGCCACCCCCGACCAGGAGGCCTGCCGCGAGCCCGACCGTCGCGGCCGGGCCGGCGAGGAGGCTCACCGGCTCACCGCGGTGGTTGGTGCGGGTCCATCGGGGATCGGCCCCACCGAGGACCGCGGCCGCGGCCTGTCGAGTCGCCCAGGTCGCGGCAGCAGCCGTCGCTCCTGAACGCAGCAGGGCGAGGAGTCCGGGCCCGTCCGGCACGGACCTCACCCCTCAGCCTCGGGCTCCTCCGAGCCCTCGTCCTCGGCCCCGGTCTCGTCCTCCTCGGGGGCCGGGGCCACCCGTTCGATCGTGGGCAGCACGACCCGGGGCGGCATCGCGTCGGTCGCACCGGCACCAGGCCCGTAGTGCCCGATGGTCCCGGCGACACGCGCGCTGAGCGCGAGGGGCACAGCCACCTGACCGCTGATCGACTGGACCCCGTCCACCGTCGTGAGCTCGGCCACGGCGTCGGCGTCCTGACGGATGCGCTGGACGAGGCTCGCGTCGCTCAGCGCCCCTCCGGCCACCACGGCCCCGACCGAGCGTGCCTGGGCTGCGCGACTGATCTCCAGGGCCGAGGTGAGCATCATCTCGGCTCGCTCGGTCTCCTCGGCGGCCTCCTCGGCCGGGGCGGACGCCAGAGCCGCCTCGGCCTGCTCGACCTCGCCGATGCTCACGGTCGGACCGGCCAGCACGACGACGGCGTCCGCGGGACCCGTGATCTCGCCCTCGAGGGTGACCAGCTCGGCCTCGACGAGCACGTCGACCACGAGCTCGGAGGTCTCGGCGCGGGAGTCGGGGGACTCCGGGTCGGCCGTGGTCAGAGACTGCACGAGAGCCTCAGCGAGCTCCACTCCCGTCCCCGCGTCGTCGGCCGGCACGGGGTCGAGGTACTCCAGGAGGGTGCCGGCGATCTGCTGGCGGAAGGACTGCTGGGCAGGGTCGGTCCACGCCTCGGTCACCTGGACGGTGCCGGTCACCGTGCCCCCCGCCTGCTCGACCCGAGACACCACGGCCTCGAGCACCTCGGGCTGGACGTCGGCGACCTCGATCACCGCGACCCGCCGTTCACCGAGCGTGTCGGCGAGCATCGCCGGAGCCATCTCGTCGACCGTCGTCTCCGCGTGGCCGAGCTCGCCGAGGGTGCGGTCGAGCTCGACGCGAAGTTCGTCCTTCTCGGTGCGGAGCTGCTCGACCTGGCCGGTCAGGGTGTCCCCGATGCTCTGCTCGAGGGGGCCTGCGCCCAGGGCGATCCCGACCGCGAGGGCCAGGAACACCGAGATGAGCGAGACGAGGTGGTAACGGAAGTCGATCACGATGGGTTCTCTCGATCAGTGGCGGGGCGCATCAGGCGCTGCCGCCGAAGAAGACCCGGACGGACGACAGGACGTCGTCGGTCCAGGCGCCGAACAGGCCGAACATGGTCTGCCCCGCGACGGTCGACGCGAGGGCGACCCCGAGGGCGAAGAGACCGGCGATGACGAGCAGCCCGAGCTGCCAGGACGAGATGCGCTGGCGGTAGAGCCGGGACACCCCCTTGGCGTCGATGAGCTTGCTGCCCACGCGCAGCCGGGTGAGGAAGGTCGAGGCCATGCCGGACCGGCCCTTGTCGAGGAACTCGACGAGGGTCGCGTGGGTGCCGAGGGCGACGATGAGCTCGGCCCCCTTGTCGTCGGCGAGGAGCATCGCGACGTCCTCGCTCGTGCCGGTGGCCGGGAAGACGACGTGCTTGACGCCGAGCTTCTCGACCCGCTCGACCCCGGGGGCGCGCCCGTCGCGGTACGCGTGCACGACGATCTCGGCCCCGCTGGTCAGGGCCCGGTCGGAGACCGAGTCCATGTCACCGACGATGAGCTCGGGCCGGTGACCGGCCTCGAGGATCGCGTCGGCCCCGCCGTCGACCCCGATGAGGACCGGCCGGTACTCCTTGATGTAGGGGCGCAGCGCGGCGAGGTCCTCCTTGTAGTGGTACCCCCGCACGACGATGAGGGCCTGCCGGCCGTCGACGACGGTCTCGATGTCCGGCACGCCGACGCCGTCCAGGAGCAGCTCCCGCTCCCGACGGAGGTAGTCCATGGTGTTGGCCGCGAAGGACTCCAGCTGGACCGCGAGACCGGCACGGGCCTCCTCCATCGCTGCCGCGACGGTCGCCTCGTCCTGCACGACGCCCTCGGCGACGAGCTGGTCGCCGTCGTAGACACCGCCGTCGAGGATCCGCACCTCACGTCCCTCGGTGAGGGCGAGGACGTCCGGGCCGAGGTCGTCGACCAAGGTGATCCCCGCCTGCACGATGATGTCGGGCCCCAGGTTCGGGTAGCGGCCCGAGGTCGACCGTGCAGCGTTGAGGACGGCTCGGGGACGGCAGGCGATCAACGCCTCGGCCGAGATCCGGTCGATGTCGAGGTGGTCGATCACGGCGACGTCACCGGGCCGCAACCTCTTGGTCAGGTTCTTGGTCCGGGGGTCGACGCGGACCGGACCGTGCAGTCCGGGCTCATCGGGCGCAGTGCGGCGCTGGCGCAGGCGGAGTCTCATCGCGGGTCATCGTCCCACGACGGAGCGCTCGAGGAGCTCAGCGGCGTGCTCGAGGGCCGAGGTCGAGTCCTCCTGGCCGGAGAGCATCCGGGCCAGCTCGGCCACCCGCTGTTCACCCTCCACCAGACGGACGTCGGAGGCGGTCACCACGTCCGCCCCGGCGTCCTGGGACTTGGTGACCACGAGGTGCTGGTCCGCGAAGGCCGCGACCTGCGGCAGGTGGGTGACGACGACGACCTGGGCCTGGCGGCCGAGCTCCGCGAGCCGTCGACCCACCTCGACCGCCGCGCGGCCACCGACCCCGGCGTCGACCTCGTCGAAGACGAAGGTGGGCGGACGCGCCGCTCCTGAGGTCGGCGCGGTCGCGAGCGCGACCTCGAGTGCCAGCATGACCCGGGACAGCTCGCCTCCCGACGCGCCCTGACCGAGCGGTCGGGACGGGGCGCCAGCGTGCGCCGCGAGCCGCATCGAGACCTCCTCGGCCCCCCACGCCCCGAGGGACCCGACGGGCTCGAGGACGACCTCGAGGCGTGCAGCGGCCATCGCGAGCCCGGCGAGCTCCTCGGTCACGGCGGCGGCCAGCCGGTGCGCAGCCTCGGCGCGCGCGGCACTCAGGCGAGCACCGTCGGCCTCGAGGGTCGCCTCGACCGCAGCGAGCCGGTCTCGCACCTCAGCGGTCCGGTCCTCACCACGGTCCAGGTCGAGCAGCTGCTGGCCGGCCTCGTCCGCCCACGCCATGACGTCGGCGAGGGTCCCTCCGTGGCTCCGGGCCAGCGTGGTCAGCTCGGCCCGCCGCGCGTGCAGCGCCGCGAGCCGCGCGGGGTCGGACTGGACGCCGTCGGCATAGGCGCCGAGCTCGACGGTCACGTCGTTGACCAGGTAGCCGACCTCGGCGAGTCGCCCGACCAGGGCGGCGAGAGCCTCGTCGTGCTCGGCGACCTGGTCCAGGGTGCGGCGTGCGTGCTCGACAGCGGCGATGGCCCCCTCGAGACCGGTCGCGTCCTCGGGGCCGGCCAGGGCCAGCTGCGCGGTCAGGGCCGCGGTGCGCAGGTCCTCGGCGTGCCCGAGCCGGGACGACTCCGCCGCGAGGCTCTCGTCCTCACCCGGCTGCGGCGCGATCCGCTCGACCTCGGCGAGGCCCAGGCGCAGCAGCTCGGCCTGGCGCGCCCGGTCCCGAGCGTGGGTCACGAGGTCGTCGAGCTCGGCCTCGAGGACGCCGTGCTCGGACCACGCCGCGCGGTAGGACGCGAGGACCTCGAGGTGCTCGGG
Organism: Actinotalea soli; assembly: GCF_017565425.1. Taxonomy (GTDB): domain Bacteria; phylum Actinomycetota; class Actinomycetes; order Actinomycetales; family Cellulomonadaceae; genus Actinotalea; species Actinotalea soli. Next base: position 4,640 of record NZ_JAGEMK010000001.1, on the reverse strand, counting down.
CCCGGCGAAGGTGTCCAGCGCCAGACGCTGCCGGCTCGGGGAGCGCAACCGTGCCTGGTCCGCCTGGCCGTGCACGGTGACGAGCTCCTCGGCGACCTGGGCCAGGACCGCCTGGGGAACGCCACGGCCCCCCAGGTGGGCACGGGACCGTCCCGCGGCCGCGACGGTGCGCACGGCGAGCAGGGTCCCGTCGTCGTCGAGCACGGCCCCCGCCTCCTCGGCACGCGTCGCGGCCGCGGAGGCCGGGTCGACGACGAAACGTCCCTCGACCGTCGCCTGCGGGCTCCCGGCCCGCACGGTGCCCGGGTCGGCCTTGCGGCCGAGCAGGAGCGAGAGGCCCGTCAGGACCATCGTCTTGCCGGCGCCGGTCTCCCCCGTGATGGCGGTGAGGCCTGGGCCCAGCGGCACGGTCGCGGACCCGATCACACCCAGGCCCTCGATGCGGATCTCCTCGATCACCCGAGCCCCCCGTCCTCGGCGCGCGCGTCCCCGCGCTGCCGTGAGCCGTTGACCCCGCGCCCTCGCCAGCCGCTGACGGGCAGGGCGAACCGGGACACGAGTCGGTCGGTGAAGGGCGCGTGGGACATCCGGGCCAGCCGGACCGGGACGTCGCTGCGTCGGACCTCGACCCGGGTACCGGTGGGCAGGTCGATCCTGCGGCGGCCGTCGCAGGTCAGCACGGCGTCGCTCATGGACCTTGCGAGGATCTCGACCGCGAGGACCGAGGTCGGACCGACCACCAGGGGGCGTGCGAAGAGCGCATGGGCGGAGACGGGCACGAGCAGCATCGCGTCGACGTCGGGCCAGACCACGGGGCCGCCCGCCGAGAAGGCGTGGGCCGTCGACCCGGTCGCGGTCGACATCACGACGCCGTCGCAGCCGAAGGAGGACAACGGGCGTCCGTCGACCTCGACGACGACCTCGACCATCCGCGCCCGGTCGGACTTCTCGACCGTCGCCTCGTTGAGGGCCCAGCCCACCTCGACCTCACCGTCGGGGCGCAGGACGCGGACCTCGACCGTGCGCCGCTCCTCGACGTCGTACTGGCCGCTCGCGAGCCGACGGACGGCTTCCCCGATGTCCTCCCGCTCGCTCTCGGCGAGGAAGCCGACGTGGCCCAGGTTCACCCCGAGCAACGGGACGTCGGTGCCGTGCGTGAGCTCGGCCGCTCGCAGGATCGTCCCGTCCCCGCCGAGGACGATGACGACGGCCAGGTCCGAGACCTGGGCGAGCTCCTCCTCGTGCACCGGGGTCATGCCCGCCGCCTCGAGGGCTGCGACGGCCTCGGCCGCAGCGGCGACCGCCTCGGGGCGACCGCTGTGGTGGACGACGAGGGCGGACCCGGTCATGGTGCTCCTTCCACGAGGGTCGGCGCGCCGGAGCGCACCGCCGCGACGACGGCTGGCTCGAGGACGTCCTGGACCGGTGCGTCCCCGCCGGCCGCGACGGGCGCCGCCGAGGGCTGCAGCCAGAGGAAGTACTCACGGTTGCCCGACTCCCCCGCGAGCGGGCTCGGGAGGACGGCCCGGACCCGGGCCCCCACGACGCGGGCGGTCTCGGCGACACCGAAGACGGCCTCCGCCCGCTGCTCGGAGGAGTGGACCACGCCGTCGGCGCCCAGCCGTTCGCGCCCGACCTCGAACTGCGGCTTCACCATGACCAGGAGATCCCCGTCGGGGCGGACGAGCTGCATCAGGGGCGGGAGGACCAGGCGCAGCGAGATGAAGGAGAGGTCCGCCACGAGCAGGTCGACCGGGCTCCCCACCTCACCGAGGTCGAGGTCGCGGGCGTTGACCCCTTCCCGCAGCTCGACGCGGGGGTCGACGCGCACTTCGGACGCCATCTGGCCGTGACCGACGTCCACGGCCAGCACGTGCGCGGCACCGCGCTCCAGGAGCACCTGGGTGAAGCCGCCGGTCGAGGCCCCCACGTCGAGGCAGCGTGCACCGTCGAGACGCAACGCACCCGGGACGAGATCCTCCACCGCGTCGAGGGCACCGATCAGCTTGTGCGCGGCGCGGGAGACGTAGTCCGCGTCGGGGTCGTCGACCTCGAGCAGGTGCTCAGGGCTGACAGGCTGCGCCGGGCGGGTCGCCGCCGCCCCCGCCACACGGACACGTCCTTGGCTCACGAGCACCTGCGCCCGGGTGCGCGACCGCGCCAGGCCACGCGTGACCAGCTCGACGTCCAGGCGTCGGGTCGTCGCGACCATCACTCGCGGGTCTCGGCGAGCCGGTCCGACAGGGCCCCGTGCACCCCGTCGAACAGGGCGACATGCTCACGGACCGGACGGGCGCCGAGACCTTCGAGGGTCGACAGAGCAGCGTCGACCGCCTGGTCGCCGGTCGCCTGCGGCTCGTCCACCTGGTCCTGCACTCGTCCTCCTCGATGTGACGGCCCAGGCCGTCACCCAGGGCTCGCGTCGTCCTGGCCTGCCACGCTACCTGCCGCGGCGCCGGTTCAGGACTCGTGCACAGGCATGTCCGGGACGGAGTCAGCATCCACGGGCTCGCCGGCGTCACGAGCGGTCCACACCGCGGCGCACGCCGAGCGGACGAGGTCGATCGACACGTTCGCCGCCCCCGCCGTGCTCCTCCCGAGGTCGAGCTTCCCGTCACGCACCCGTGCCGCGGAGTCCCCGCAGGTCCACCACCCGTCGTCGCCGACGACGGGTGCTGGGTGCGGCTCGAGCAGGCAGCGCAGGTCGACGCCCAGCAGGGAGGGGCGTTCACCGACCTCGGCCAGCACCGCGTCGCGCGCGGAGCTGACACCGGTCAGCACGTGCAGCCCCGGGTAGTCCGCGGCCCGCGCCCCGGCGAGATCGGTGTCCAGCCGATCACCGATGACGAGGGGGCGCTTCGCACCGGCGCGCTCGACCGCGAGCCTGAACATGGTCGGGCCGGGCTTGCCCGCGCTGACGGGCTCGCCGCGAGTCGCGGCGACGACCGCGTTCACGAGCGCACCGTTGCCGGGGGCGAAACCACGCTCGTTCGGGAGCGTCAGGTCTCGGTTGCTCACGACATGCAGGGCACCTCGCTGGACCGCATAGGCTGCCTCGGCGAGCTGGGCCCACCCGAGCTCGGGCGAGAAGCCCTGCACGACGGCGTCGGGTTGGTCGTCGGCGGACTCCACGACGACGAACCCAGCGTGACGGACGGCGGTCAGCAGACCCGCGCCGCCGACGACGAGGACACGCGCGCCGGGCGCGACGAGGTCGGCGAGGACCATGGCTGCCGCCTGCGCAGCAGTCATCACGTCAGCGGGCTCAGCCGGGATGCCGAGGTCGCTCAGCTGCGCCGCGACGGACTCCGGCTCGCGGGACGCGTTGTTCGTGACGAAGACCAGCCCCATCCCTGACGCGCGCGCAGCGACGAGACTCTCGGCGGCGTGCGGGATGGGCTGCGGGCCGCGGTACGCGACCCCGTCCAGGTCCACCAGCGCCAGGTCGTGGGCCTCCGCGAGCGGAGTGCTGACCTCGAGGAGCATCAGCGCTCCTCCCCTGCCGACCGGACGGGACCACGGGACGCCGGACCGTCGTCTGCGGGAAGGTCGTCCTCGAGGTCGAAGACCACGACGTCCTCCTTCTCCGCACCACCAGGGCGGGCCGTCCGCAGCACCTGGGCCGCCTCATCCTCCCGACCGGCAGCCGTCAGGGCGGAGGCGCGAGCCTCGGCGACGCGGATCGACAGCTCAGGGTCGAGACCCGGGGTGACGTACGGGGACAGGACCCCGAGGGCGGCGTCGGGGTCACCGAGATCCACCCGGGCGCCGCTGACGACGATCGCCAGCTCAGCCTTGAGCTCGTCAGGAAGATCACGGGCGCCATCCTCCTGAGCCAGCGCGAGGGCCCGATCAGGGCGGCCGAGGCCTCGCTCGCAGTCGGCCATCAACGGCAGGTGCTCGTCCGACCCGTTGAGCCGGCGCACCGTGCGCAGCTCGCGCAGGGCCTCCGCGTACCGCCCCGTGCGGTAGGCGGTGATGGCGGCCGCCTCGCGGACGACGTCGACGCGGCCCGCGCGACGTACAGCGGCCTGGGCGTGCTCGTAGGCGAGCTCGGGCTCCTCGTCGAGCAGCCGGCCCGCCATGACGAGGTGCTGAGCGACCCCGTCGGCGTTCTCCCTGCTCAGGGTCCGCAGCCGTGCTCGCGCTGCGCGGTCGAGGTCAGAGGCCTGGACGTCCTCGGGGATGGCCGGAGCAGCTGCCGCGCTGGCGCGCACCGGACGGTCCTGTCCCGGGCGGCCCTCGGTCGGGCGAGCACCCCGGGGGGCCGCCCCGCGTCCACCGGCGCTCGCACCACTGGCACTGCGGCTCCGGTCGCCCGGACCCCGGGTCCTACCACTGTCCCGACCGCCGCCCCCGCCGCGTGGAGCACCCCCACTGGACCTGCGTGCCTCGCCTGACTGCATCATCATTCCTCTCTTGACACCTGGCTCATGGTCTCACGCCGTCGATCGACGAGGCCCTGACCTCAGGCGCCGAGCATCCCGGGGTGAACGCAGAAAGGGCCACCCCGTCGGGGTGGCCCTTTCTGAAAAGGTGTTCGGCGGCGACCTACTCTCCCACACAGTCTCCCGTGCAGTACCATCGGCGCAGAAGGGCTTAGCTTCCGGGTTCGGAATGGAGCCGGGCGTTTCCCCTTC
>NZ_JAGEMK010000019.1 GCF_017565425.1 Actinotalea soli | reverse complement strand
CCCCTTCTTCTTCTCCAGCCTTGGTCACTTGGATCAACCTTGGACGGATATCGTTGCTGTCTGGGTCCTGCGCAGCTACGATGGGCTTGAAATGGACACCGTTAGGTGTTTTGCCGGTGGTCCAAACGCCGGGAGACTTGCAGGGGTGGTTCCACGTCGCGATAGAACTGAAGACGTACCTGTCACCTTCCTTCATGACGTTGTCTTGAGAAAGATCATTACCTGAAGCGAAGCTCACCAGCCGGCCCTCGTTGTGGCTGGTTGGTCCTATGAACTTCTCGCACTGACTTTGATCGTTGCGCAGAAGGCCTAGCACACCCGTATGGCCGTCGGATCCTGTGTATTCGATTTGGTAATTGGGGCCGAGACGGACCTGATTGCCGTCGGTGTCTAGCACGGCATCTCGCT
>NZ_JAGEMK010000018.1 GCF_017565425.1 Actinotalea soli | reverse complement strand
CCGTCCTTCAGTCCAAGTTGTTGCTTAAACTACTGCATCGCGATCTTCCTAGCAAGCTGCTGCTGCTCCTTCTCGAACCTCATGGTGACACTGTCCCCTCCCTCGCCTAGTACAATCTGGCCATTCAGGTTGTTGATACCCACTTCAGCGCAAGGACACTGTTTCGGCTGGCTGCAGGTGCATACCGATAGCTTGTATGACCCTTCTTTTTCTTCTTCGGCCCTCCTCACCTCGAACCACCTCCTCCGGATGTCGTTACTGTTTGGATCCTGTGCGGCGACGATTGGTGTGAAATCGGCATTGGAATTTTCTTTGCCCGTTGTCCACCTGCCCGGTAGCTTGCAAGGGTGGTTCCATTGTGCAATGAAATTGAAGGCGTAGCGGCCACCCTCCCTCATGGTGTTATCTTCAGAATCAGACATATCAGTGCCTGAAGTGAAGTGTACCAACTCGGCTTGGCGGCGGCTGGTTGACCCGACGTACTTCTCACACTGGCTCTGTTTGTTTTGGACTAGACCAAGCATGCCGTTCTGGCTGTTGGATGCGGTGTATTTGATCATATAGTTGTGGCCTATGCGGACATGCTTGCCGTTGGTGTCTAGCACGGCTTCTCCCTGCTTATCGCAGAGAGCAGCTGCGGAGCTTAAGAAGGTTCCTGAGAGGAGGACGGCGAAGACAAGGAGATAGTTGTAGCTGAATGTTGCCATGGTGAACTGGTGAGTTTATTGCTCTTGCTTGTATGGCTC
>NZ_JAGEMK010000017.1 GCF_017565425.1 Actinotalea soli | reverse complement strand
GCCAGAGCCACTAGCAAGAGCAACTATCTCCCGGCCTCTTATTTCACCAATCACCATGGCAACATTCAGTTATGTCCTCGCCGTCCTGTTTCTCTCTGGCACTCTCATCGCTTCTGCAGCTGCTCTCTGCCAGCAGCAGGGCGAAGCGGTGCTAGACACCAGTGGCAACCGGGTCCGACTGGGCCCCAACTACAAAATCGAATACACCAATGCCGACGGCCGTAAAGGTGTGCTAGGACTCCTGCGCAACGATCAAAGCCAATGCGAGAAGTATGTCGGACCTACCAACCGCCGGGAGGGCCGGGAGGTGACCTTTGCTTCGGGTAGTGGCAACTTTGAGGAAAACACCATGAAGGAAGGTGACCGCTATGTGTTCAGCTCCATTGCAACGTGGAACCACCCATGCAAGCTGCCCAGCATCTGGACCACCGGCAAGACCAGCAATGACGTCAATTTCACGCCCATCATCGCAGGGCAGGATCAGGAAAGCAACAAACTGCGATTCAGTTTGTTCCAGGTGACCAAGGCCAAAGAACAAGAAGGAGACTACAAGTTGTCGGTGTGTTCTTACAAACAGAACGAAGAACAGGCCTCCTGCACCGAACTAGGTACACACGATCTAAACGGCCAGGTTGTTCTGGGCAAGAATGGGGACTCGTTCACCGTCAGGTTTGTCAAGCACGAACAACTTGCCATGAGACCTACTATCTACTAACCGTCAAACTACGACGTGAAGTCAAGGATGGGTATATGCATGCAACCTGTGTACACCCAAGCGGGTGCTAAATAAAACTTCCTTTCTAGCCATGCACATTGCGCAGACCCCATCCTGCTATGTAGCTCGTGAT
>NZ_JAGEMK010000016.1 GCF_017565425.1 Actinotalea soli | reverse complement strand
GCGCCTACCCCACAACCGTGAGGCGGTTCATCCAGTAGCAGCGGTCCGACGCACCGATCCGAAGACCGGCCCGAGGTCCAGGCTCTCGCCCGTTCCCTCAGGACCCAACAGCGTGCCAACGCAACCCCCCACCAGAACCTGTTCCACTCCACACGGGAGGTACTGGGAACGGCAAGGAACAACGCAACTAGTCGATGTTCCACCCTTGAGCAACCCTCCTCGGAACGAACGCCCGAGTAGAGGGCCCTGGACGCCGAAGCGCCAGAAGCTCCTTAGAAAGGAGGTGATCCAGCCGCACCTTCCGGTACGGCTACCTTGTTACGACTTAGTCCCAATCGCTGGTCCCACCTTCGACGGCTCCCTCCCCAAGGGGTTGGGCCACCGGCTTCGGGTGTTACCGACTTTCGTGACTTGACGGGCGGTGTGTACAAGGCCCGGGAACGTATTCACCGCAGCGTTGCTGATCTGCGATTACTAGCGACTCCGACTTCATGGGGTCGAGTTGCAGACCCCAATCCGAACTGAGACCGGCTTTTTGGGATTCGCTCCACCTTGCGGTATCGCAGCCCTTTGTACCGGCCATTGTAGCATGCGTGAAGCCCAAGACATAAGGGGCATGATGATTTGACGTCATCCCCACCTTCCTCCGAGTTGACCCCGGCAGTCTCCTATGAGTCCCCACCATGACGTGCTGGCAACATAGGACGAGGGTTGCGCTCGTTGCGGGACTTAACCCAACATCTCACGACACGAGCTGACGACAACCATGCACCACCTGTATACCGCCCTTGCGGACCCCATGTCTCCATGAGTTTTCGGTATATGTCAAGCCTTGGTAAGGTTCTTCGCGTTGCATCGAATTAATCCGCATGCTCCGCCGCTTGTGCGGGCCCCCGTCAATTCCTTTGAGTTTTAGCCTTGCGGCCGTACTCCCCAGGCGGGGCACTTAATGCGTTTGCTGCGGCACGGAACTCGTGGAATGAGCCCCACACCTAGTGCCCAACGTTTACGGCATGGACTACCAGGGTATCTAATCCTGTTCGCTCCCCATGCTTTCGCTCCTCAGCGTCAGTTGCGGCCCAGAGACCTGCCTTCGCCATCGGTGTTCCTCCTGATATCTGCGCATTCCACCGCTACACCAGGAATTCCAGTCTCCCCTACCGCACTCTAGTCTGCCCGTACCCACTGCAGACCCGAGGTTGAGCCTCGGGCTTTCACAGCAGACGCGACAAACCGCCTACGAGCTCTTTACGCCCAATAATTCCGGACAACGCTTGCGCCCTACGTATTACCGCGGCTGCTGGCACGTAGTTAGCCGGCGCTTCTTCTGCAGGTACCGTCACTTTCGCTTCTTCCCTGCTGAAAGGGGTTTACAACCCGAAGGCCTTCATCCCCCACGCGGCGTCGCTGCATCAGGCTTGCGCCCATTGTGCAATATTCCCCACTGCTGCCTCCCGTAGGAGTCTGGGCCGTGTCTCAGTCCCAGTGTGGCCGGTCGCCCTCTCAGGCCGGCTACCCGTCGTCGTCTTGGTGAGCCGTTACCTCACCAACTAACTGATAGGCCGCGAGTCCATCCCAGACCGAAATTCTTTCCAAACGCTACAGATGCCTGTGCGTCTCGTATCCGGTATTAGCACCGATTTCTCGGAGTTATCCCAGAGTCTGGGGCAGGTTACTCACGTGTTACTCACCCGTTCGCCACTGATCACCTCGAGCAAGCTCGAGGATCACCGTTCGACTTGCATGTGTTAAGCACGCCGCCAGCGTTCGTCCTGAGCCAGGATCAAACTCTCCGTAGATGTCTATAGGCACCCCACACTCACGCGCAGGGCAACCGACGTACGAAGCGGCCCCGAAGGACCCGTTCTCATCTGGCATCGATCAAATGTACAACTGACGTTAAACATTCGTCTCAACCACGTCACCGCAACAAGCACACCACCAACCACAACGGTCAGCACTGCACCCACCACGACGACAATTGGCATCGACTTTTGGCACGCTGTTGAGTTCTCAAGGA
>NZ_JAGEMK010000015.1 GCF_017565425.1 Actinotalea soli | reverse complement strand
GTTGTGTCAAGTTATCGGCTTATTAGTACCGGTCAGCTGCGAGAGTCGTTAGTCCTCTCTTCCACATCCGGCCTATTCACCCAGTGGTCTAGCTGGGAGCCTCTCGGGGCAAGCCCCGTGGAAACCTCATCTTGAAGCAGGCTTCCCGCTTAGATGCTTTCAGCGGTTATCCCTTCCGAACGTAGCTAACCAGCCGTGCTCCTGGCGGAACAACTGGCACACCAGAGGTTCGTCCGTCCCGGTCCTCTCGTACTAGGGACAGGTCTTCTCAAGTTTCCTGCGCGCGCAGCGGATAGGGACCGAACTGTCTCACGACGTTCTAAACCCAGCTCGCGTACCGCTTTAATGGGCGAACAGCCCAACCCTTGGGACCTACTCCAGCCCCAGGATGCGACGAGCCGACATCGAGGTGCCAAACCATGCCGTCGATATGGACTCTTGGGCAAGATCAGCCTGTTATCCCCGGGGTACCTTTTATCCGTTGAGCGACGGCGCTTCCACAAGCCACCGCCGGATCACTAGTTCCGACTTTCGTCCCTGCTCGACCTGTCAGTCTCACAGTCAAGCTCCCTTGTGCACTTGCACTCGCCACCTGATTGCCAACCAGGCTGAGGGAACCTTTGAGCGCCTCCGTTACATTTTAGGAGGCAACCGCCCCAGTTAAACTACCCATCAGGCACTGTCCCTGATCCGGATTACGGACCGAGGTTAGATATCCAGAACGACCAGAGTGGTATTTCAACGTTGACTCCACCGACACTGGCGTGCCGGCTTCACAGTCTCCCACCTATCCTACACAAGCCGTACCGAACACCAATACCAAACTATAGTAAAGGTCCCGGGGTCTTTCCGTCCTGCTGCGCGTAACGAGCATCTTTACTCGTAGTGCAATTTCGCCGAGTTCGCGGTTGAGACAGCGGAGAAGTCGTTACGCCATTCGTGCAGGTCGGAACTTACCCGACAAGGAATTTCGCTACCTTAGGATGGTTATAGTTACCACCGCCGTTTACTGGGGCTTAAATTCTGAGCTTCGCTCCGAAGAGCTGACCCGTCCTCTTAACCTTCCAGCACCGGGCAGGCGTCAGTCCGTATACATCGTCTTGCGACTTCGCACGGACCTGTGTTTTTAGTAAACAGTCGCTTCTCCCTGGTCTCTGCGGCCATCCACGCTTTCGGCAGCAAGTGCCGTCACGCTTCAGGCCCCCCTTCTCCCGAAGTTACGGGGGCATTTTGCCGAGTTCCTTAACCACGATTCTCTCGATCGCCTTGGTATTCTCTACCTGACCACCTGAGTCGGTTTAGGGTACGGGCGGCTAGAACCTCGCGTCGAAGTTTTTCTAGGCAGCATAGGATCACCCAATCATCCCGCATAAGCGGTCACCATCGGCTCTCAGGCTATATGAGCTGCGGATTTGCCTACAGCTCGCCCTACGACCTTGAACGTGGACTACCATCGCCACGCTGGGCTACCTTCCTGCGTCACTCCTGTTAATACGCTTACCTACTACCGGTTCGGGTCGTGCGCTCCACCATCACGTCCCCGAAGGGATCTAGACGGCTTTGGGCACTTAGCATCACCGGGCTCGGTATGGGCGGTTCTTCGCCGGTACGGGAATATCAACCCGTTGTCCATCGACTACGCCTGTCGGCCTCGCCTTAGGTCCCGACTTACCCAGGGCGGATTAGCCTGGCCCTGGAACCCTTGGTCATTCGGCGGACGGGTTTCTCACCCGTCTTTCGCTACTCATGCCTGCATTCTCACTCGTGTAGCGTCCACCGCTGGGTCACCCCGCGACTTCACTCGCCACACGACGCTCCCCTACCCATCCACACGCCTGGATCACGAAGACCTAGCTATTGTGTGAATGCCACAGCTTCGGCGGTATACTTGAGCCCCGCTACATTGTCGGCGCGGAATCACTTGACCAGTGAGCTATTACGCACTCTTTCAAGGGTGGCTGCTTCTAAGCCAACCTCCTGGTTGTCTGTGCAACTCCACATCCTTTCCCACTTAGCATACGCTTAGGGGCCTTAGCTGGTGGTCTGGGCTGTTTCCCTCTCGACTACGGAGCTTATCCCCCGCAGTCTCACTGCCACGCTCTCACTTACCGGCATTCGGAGTTTGGCTGACGTCAGTAACCTTGTAGGGCCCATCGGCCATCCAGTAGCTCTACCTCCGGTAAGAAACACGTGACGCTGCACCTAAATGCATTTCGGGGAGAACCAGCTATCACGAAGTTTGATTGGCCTTTCACCCCTAACCACAGGTCATCCCCCCGGTTTTCAACCCAGGTGGGTTCGGTCCTCCACGCGGTCTTACCCGCGCTTCAACCTGCCCATGGCTAGATCACTTCGCTTCGGGTCTAGAGCACGCGACTGAATCGCCCTATTCGGACTCGCTTTCGCTACGGCTGCCCCTCACGGGTTAACCTCGCCACGTACCACTAACTCGCAGGCTCATTCTTCAAAAGGCACGCTGTCACCCCTGCTAGGGAGGCTCCAACGGATTGTATGTACACGGTTTCAGGTACTATTTCACTCCCCTCCCGGGGTACTTTTCACCTTTCCCTCACGGTACTTGTCCGCTATCGGTCACTAGGGAGTATTTAGGCTTAGCAAGTGGTCTTGCCGGATTCACACGGGATTTCTCGGGCCCCGTGCTACTTGGGATCCCCTTCGGGAGGCCGCGCCATTTCGTCTACGGGGGTAGCACCCTCTGTGCCGGGCCGTTCAATGCCCTTCGACTATGACGCGACTTTCTGACTCCCTGGAAGCTCGGCAGAGCAACCTGAAAGGTCCCACAACCCCGATAACGCAACGCCTGCCGGCTATCACACGCTATCGGTTTGGCCTGTTCCGCTTTCGCTCGCCACTACTCACGGAATATCTCTTCCTGTGGGTACTGAGATGTTTCACTTCCCCACGTTCCCTCCACACGCCCTATATATTCAGGCGCGGGTAACTGGACATGACTCCAGCTGGGTTTCCCCATTCGGACATCCTCGGATCACGGTTCGTTTGCCAACTCCCCGAGGCTTATCGCAGGCTACAACGTCCTTCTTCGGCTCCTAGTGCCAAGGCATCCACCGTATACACTTAAAAACTTGCCACAAAGACTTACTAAAAGATGCTCGCGTCCACTGTGCAGTTCTCAAGCTACGGGCGGTCCCGCCACCCCCC
>NZ_JAGEMK010000014.1 GCF_017565425.1 Actinotalea soli | reverse complement strand
CGGTGGGCCGCGTTGTCTGCCCGGGGGGGGGGGGGGGGCCGCCCCCCCCCCCCCCCCACGGAGAGGAGTCAGGCTGGTTGGACGACGACCTTGCCCGGGATGCGACCGGCAGCGGCCTCGGCGTGTAGCGCGGGCAGCTCGCTCAGGGGGATGCGGCGGGTCACCTCGACCTGCAGGTCCCCACCGTCGACCAGGGAGACCAGCTCGGTGAGGCGGTCACGGTGAGGCAGGACGAACACGGTCGCCGCGCTCACACCGCGGGCCTCGTCACCGGGGGTGGCCATGAAGGCGGTCGTGCTGACGACCCTCCCACCGTCACGGACGAGGCCCACGAGCGCCGTGAAGCGGTCGGGGTCGATGGGGGCGAGGTTGATCAGCAGGTCGACCTGCTCGTCGACCGCGGCCAGCACGTCGGTGGTCGTGCGGTCGATGATCTGGTCGGCCCCGGCTGCACGGACGGCTGCGCTGCTGCGGGGGCTGGCGGTCGCGACGACGTGCGCACCGGCTCGTGCGGCCAGTGCGACGGCGTACTTGCCGACCACTCCTCCGGCGCCGTTGATCAGGACCCGCTGACCAGCGGTCAGGCTGCCGTGGTCGAACAGCGCCTGCCAGGCCGTCAGGCCCACCGACGGCAGAGCGGCCGCGTCGGGCAGGGGGATGGTGGTGGGCGCCGGGACCAGGGCATCCGCGGGGGCGATCACGTACTCCGCCGCACCCCCGTCGCGTTCCATCGGCAGGAACCCGATCACCGCGTCCCCCACCTGGAGGCCGCCCGCGTCGGCAGCTCCGCTCACCCCCTCCCCGACCGCGTCGACCGTGCCGGAGACGTCGTAGCCGGGGACGTGCGGGAGTACCACCGGGATCGGCAGGAAGCCGCCACGCATGCCGTCGTCGGCCGCGTTGAAGGCCGAGGCCGCCACCCGCACCCGCACCTCACCTGCGCCGGGGGTGGGCCGCTCGACGTCCTCGTAGCGCAAGACCTCAGGACCGCCGAACTCGAAGTAGCGCACTGCCTTCATCACTGAACCTGCTTCCGCTGGATGTGGTCGGGGTGTCCACGTCCGCGGCACCGAGGCTGCCGAAGCACCCGCTGGAACCGCGGCTCTGGAGACGTCAACCACCGTGACAGGTTCCGACGCGGTCAACCTGGGCCGGGTTGGCCCACCTTCACGACCGCTGGTCCGTCGGCCCGGCCGATGACCTCGACCAGTCGGCCCTCGTCGCGCGACCCCGGCGCCGCGGTGAGCATGACGGCCGCCAGGTCGTCACCAGGGATCGCGATCAGGTTCCCGACGAGCGTGAGGGAGTCCCCGTCGGACTGGGTGAAGGTCGCGCTGCTCTCGTAGGCCGCGACCGGTCGTGGTGCGCGCCACAGGGTGTCGAACCGCCGGCTCCGGCTCCGCAGCTCGTCCACCAGGGCGGCGAGCGACGCATCGGCGGGATAGCGCAGCACCGCGGACCTCAGCCGCGCCACCAGGATCGTCTCGTGGTCGGACGCATCAGCCGAGGACTGCTGGAACGCGCCGAACGGGTCGCAGAAGTGACGCCAGGCCAGGTTCCACTCCCACCGGGCTCCGGTGAGGTTCCAGTGCTCCAGGGCCAAGAACGCACTGTTGACCGCGACGAGGTTCAGGGCGGCGTCGGAGACGACCAGCGGGGTGTCCGAGAACCGCTCCAGCAGGCGCGTCCCGCCCGGGCCGAGGTCGGTCGGCACCTGCCCGTCCGCGGCGGCGTACCCGGCCAACGCGCAGAGTCGCTCGTAGTCCGCCCGCCCGACGTTCAGGGCCCGGGCGATGGCATTCACCACGCCGGCCGAGGGATGGCTCCGGCCCTGTTCCAGCCGCCGGACGTAGTCCGCGGACATCCCGGCGAGCTCACCGAGCTCCTCCCGCCGCAGGCCGGGCACCCGTCTGCCGGCTACCGGCAGCCCGGCAGCCGCGGGGTCCGCTTCTCCTCGCAAGCGGCGCACTGCTGCGCCGAACTGGTGGCGCTCCACGACGCAAAGGTACCCGTGCGCGCGCACGAATGGTGCTCCTCACGCGTGGCCCGGCGGACGGACCGGGAGGCCACCACGGTGGGCCAACCTGGCCCAGGCTGGCCACGTCGGGACCTGCCACGTTGGGTGCTCCGGCACGAGGACCCGCCTGGTGCCGGCCGCAGACCCACGAAGGAGACCCTCATGTCCTTGACCCTCGACCCCGAGATCGCCGAGGCGCTCGCCCCCATGGCAAGCACGCTCGCGGAGGTCCCGCCGCCACCGGTGGGCGACGTCCACGGACGGCGCGCCGTGTGGGAGCCCATCCTCGGCGCCGCCGGGACCGCTCAGCCGATCCCCACCGACGTCACCACGAGCGACCACGTCGTGACCGCGCAGGACGGCGCACAGATCACCCTGCGCTGGTACGTCAAGGCCGGTGCGACCCCCGGCGCGGCGGTGCTGTTCTTCCACGGTGGCGGGTACATGTTCGGCCACATCGACCTCTTCGACGGGCCGGTCTCGCGCTACGTGTCCGCCAGCGGCGTGCCGATGCTGTCGGTCGAGTACCGCCGCGCCCCCGAGCACCCTTACCCGACCCCGCTCGAGGATGCCTACGTCGCCCTGCTCTGGCTGCACGAGCACGCCGCAGAGCTCGGTGTCGATCCCGCCCGGGTGGGGGTCATGGGTGACAGCGCCGGCGGCGGCCTGGCGGCCGCGCTGTCGATCCTGGCCCGCGACCGGGGCGGCCCGGCGATCGCACGACAGATCCTGATCATGCCGATGCTCGAGGATCGTCCGACCGCGCGGGACACGCACATCCAGCCCTACCTGATCTGGTCCTACGAGGACAGCCTCACCGCGTGGCCAGCGTTGCTGGGGGAGTCCGCCGGCGGACCCGACGTCCCGGTCACCGCGGCGCCCGCCCGGCTCGAGGACGCGACAGGGCTGCCACCGGCCTACGTCGAGGTCGGTCAGCTCGACCTCTTCCGCGACGAGGACATCGCCTACGCGACCACGCTCAGCCGCGCCGGGGTACCGGTGGAGCTCCATGTGCACCCCGGCGCGCCGCACGAGTTCGACGCCATCGCCTTCGAGTCGGACGTGGCCCGGCGGGCCGTCGCCGACCGGGTCCGGGTGCTCCGGTCGATCTGACCCGAGCCGGAGCCCACCAACCACGCACCAGCACCTCGGCGCCTCGGACGCCCCCTGCGTCCGCGCCATCGACCCCCTCCACGTGCTCCGTCACGTGCCCCAAGAATCGAGCAGTCACATGACCCTCTGGGCCCCCCTCACCGTCGGCACCATGCATCTCCCCCACCGGCTCGCCATGGCACCGATGACCCGCGACCGGTCCCGGCCGGACGGCGTCCCGACCGACCTCAACCGTGAGTACTACCGTCAGCGGGCGTCGATGGCGCTCATCGTCACCGAGGGCATCCAGCCCTCCGAGGACGGGCAGGGCTACCTGCTGACCCCCGGCATCTACACCGAGGCCCACGTCGCCGGCTGGCGCGAGGTCACCGACGCCGTGCACGCCGCCGGTGGACGCATCGTCGCCCAGCTCATGCACACCGGCCGCGTCGCGCACCCCGAGAACACCCCGCACGGACGGCAGCCGGTGGCCCCGTCAGCCGTCCGCCCGGCGGGCACGATGTTCACGGCCTCGGGTCCGCAGGACATGCCCACCCCGCGGGCGCTGGCCACCGAGGAGATCCCCGGTGTGGTCCAGGAGTTCCGTCATGCTGCCTCGGCGGCCGTCGCCGCGGGCTTCGACGCCGTCGAGATCCACGGCGCCAACGGCTACCTCGTCCACCAGTTCCTCGCCGACAACACCAACCGACGCACCGACTCCTACGGCGGGTCCGTCGCGAACCGCATCCGCTTCGCCGTCGAGGTGGTGTCCGCCGTGTCCGACGAGATCGGCGCCGAGCGCACCGGCCTGCGCATCTCGCCGAGCAACCCGTACAACGACGTCGTCGAGGCCGACCCTCGCGCCCTGTACTCCGCCCTGCTGGGCGCCCTGGCGCCGATGGATCTCGCCTACCTGCACCTGCTGCACTTCGGAGACGAGCTCCTACTGGGGCACCTGCGTCGGGCCTGGCCCACGACTCTCCTGCTCAACCGTGCGGGAGCCGACATGGACAGCCGGGTCGCCGACCTCGACGCCGGCCGCGCCGACGTCATCACGGTCGGTGCGATGGCGTTGGCCAACCCCGACCTCCCGGCTCGCGTCCGGAGCGGCGCGCCGCTCAACTCCGCCGACCCGAGCACCTTCTACGGCGGGGATCACCGCGGGTACACCGACTACCCCACGCTCGAGGAGGCCACCACCCGCGCTCGTTGAGGCAGAGGCCGACCGCCGGGCCCCGTGGCCCGGCGGCCGGCTCGAGGGGCGGGTGGCCCTCAGCCGGCCCGGGCCAGGGCCAGGACCGTCACGTCGTCGGGCCGACGGGACTGGCGTCGGGTCAGGTCGACGACGCGCTCGACGGCGTCGTGGGCCCCGGTCGCGCCGGTCAGGACGCCCTCGAGCACGGCGAGGGACTCGAGGCTCCCGTCGAGCATGTCGAGCACGCCGTCGCTCACCGAGAGCAGCATGTCCCCCGGCTCGAGGGTCACCTCGGCGCCGACCCGCTCGTTCCCGAAGGCCATCCCGAGGGGCGGGCCGGTGGGCGCCAGTCGCTCGTGGTCCCCGACGGCGCGACGCAGCAGGGTGAGCCCGTGCCCGGCGTCGGCGTAGTGCACCACGGCCGTGGTGGGGTCGAGGCGGGCGTGCAGGGCCGTGACGAAGGACCCTGCGGCCGACAGGTCGCTCTCGAGGGCCAGCTCGGCGTCGGCCAGGGCCTCCTCGACGGTGCCGCGCCGGGAGGAGGACCGCAGGACGGCGCGGACCGTCGCGGCGATGATCGCCGAGCCCATGCCCTTGCCCATGACGTCTGCGAGGGTCAGCACCACGTCGCCGTCGGGCACGGTCTGCCAGTCGTAGAAGTCACCGCCGACCTGCTGCGCGGGGACGCAGGCCCCGGCGATCTCGAAGCCGTCGACCCGGGGTTCGCTGCGGGGCAGCAGGCTCGCCTGGACCTCCCCGGCCCGGCGGAGCTCGTCCTCGACCACGAGCTCCTTCTCGACCCACCGGGCCAGGTCCCGCAGCAGACGCGACTCCGCGTCGCTGAACTCGCGCGGCTTGGTGTCGTAGACGCACAGGGTGCCCACGCGGTGCCCCCCGGCCGCGGCGAGGGGCTGCCCGGCGTAGAAGCGGATGTTCGGGTCGTCCGTGACGTAGGGGCTCGCGGAGAAGCGCGGGTCGTCCTGCGTGTCCGGGACCACGAGGCCCTCGTCGTCCTCGACCACCACGGTGCAGAAGGACCCGGCCCGCGGGGCCTCGGTCTTCCCCAGCCCCACCTCGGCCTTGTAGAACAACCGGTCGGTGTCCACGAGGGACACGAAGGCCGCCGGGACGTCGAAGAGCTGCTGGGCGAGACGCACCACCCGGTCGAACCGCTCCTCCGGCGGGGTGTCGAGCATCCCGAGCTCACCCAGCGCAGCAAGACGCGCGATCTCACCGCCCGATATCCGCCTCGCCATGCCAGGACCCTAACCAGCGCCGGTCGCCACCGCGCGCGCCGCGCCCGATGACTTCGGTCCCCGGGTCAGGTCCGTCCTGGTATGCCCGAACCCCCGTCCACCGGAGACGCCATGACCGCGACCGCTGTCGCCCTGGCCGCCCTCGAGGCCTTCCGCGCCCAGGACCGCACCGCGATCGAGCCCTTGCTCGACCCGGCCTTCCGCTTCACCAGCCCCCAGGACGACCACCTCGACCGTGAGGCCTACCTCGACCGCTGCTTCCCCACCGCCGACCGCTTCACCACCCACCGCACGCTGGCGGTGGTGCCGGTCGACCCCGCGGCAGTGCTGGTCCTCTACGAGTACGTGCTGGCCGACGGCGGCCGCTACCGCAACGTCGAGCACCTGCGCGTGCGCGACGGCAGGCTCGTCGAGGTGCAGGTCTTCTTCGGCGGGAGGCTGGGGTAGCGACACCGTGGCCCACCCCGCGAGCACCACCCCCGAGGCGTTGAGCAGCGCATCGAGCGGTGAGACCACGCGGCCCAGGGGCAAGGCCCACTGCAGGACCTCGATCGACGTCCCTGCCACCAGGCCGGCCACCAGCAGTACCGGCGGCGACCCCAGGCGGGGTCGGAGGAGCACGGCGGCGACGGCAGCCGGGACGAGCAGCATGACGTTGCCCAGGAGCTGCCGCAGCGTGGCCGGGGAGTCGAGTCCGCCGAGGTACCAACCGACCTCCTCGACGGGCGAGCCCCAGCTCCATCCGTCACCGACGGGCCTCAAGGTGACCGCGGCGGCACCGGCGAGGGCGAGGACCAGGAGGACGCCGGACAGCGCGGTCCGGAGGACCCGCGGCGAGGGCCCCCGGCCGCGGGTCACCTCGGTCTGTGGATCAGTCATGCCGCTCCTTCCGAACGGTCGAGCACCCAGACTGCGGAGGCAGGGCGACCGGAGCCAGGCCCTGCCGGTCCGGGACTGGCGGCGCCGCGAGCTCCACGAGAGGGGGATCGGCAGGCCCTGGCTTCCGGGGACGGCCCGCGGTAGGAACGTCGGACGACATCAGGAGAGGTGGGCCCGTGATCGACAGAGCAGGGTTGGCGGAGTTCCTCCGCCGTCGCCGGGAGTCTCTGCAGCCCGAGGACGTCGGGATGCCCCGCGGGCAGCGCCGCCGGACCGGCGGTCTGCGGCGCGAGGAGGTGGCCGTCCTGTGCCACATCTCGACCGACTACTACGCGCGCATCGAACGGCAGCGCGGCCCGCACCCGTCGGAGCAGATGATCGCCTCGCTGGCCCAGGGGCTGCACCTGTCCCTGGACGAGCGGGACCATCTGTTCCGGCTGGCCGGGCACACCCCGCCCACGCGCGGGTCCACCAGCCAGCACATCAGCCCCGGGCTCCTGCGGATCCTGGACCGGATCACCGACACCCCCGCCGAGGTCGTCACCGAGCTGGGCGACACGCTGCGGCAGACCCCGCTCGGGACCGCCCTCACCGGCGACACGACCCGCCACACCGGCCCGGCTCGCAGCCGTGGCTACCGGTGGTTCACCGATCTCGACGAGCGCCGGCTGTACTTCCCGGAGGACCATGCCTTCCTGTCCCGGATGTACGCCTCGGGCCTGCGGCAGGTCGCCACGATGCGGGGGCCAGAGTCACGAGCCGCGCGCTACGTCGAGCTGCTCCTGGAGCAGAGCGAGGAGTTCCGCGCCCTGTGGGCCGACCACGAGATCGGCGTCCGGCCCGAGAGCGTCAAGCGCTTCAACCATCCCGAGGTCGGTGCGCTCGAGCTGCACTGCCAGCGGCTCAACGACCCCCAGCAGTCCCACTCCTTGCTGGTGTACACCGCCGTCCCCGGCAGCGAGAGCCACGAGAAGCTGCAGGTGCTCGCCATCCTCGGCGCCCAGTCCCTCGGATCGACCCATCCCGCGGCTGCCGGAGCGTCGACAGACGGCTGAGCCCTGGCTGGTCGCACCCTCGGGCAGCGACCAGCCAGGACGGGTCATGCCGCGCTCAGCGAGACGGAGGCCATCTGCTGCGACAGCTCCCAGACCCGTCGGGCGTCGTCGGTGCTGCGCAGGCGCGACCAGAGGGGCTGCTCAGCCGGAGGGCCGCCGAGCCGTCCCGGGCCTGACGGTCCGTAGAAGCGCGGGTCCCCGGGGGAACCCTCGGCCGTGGCGGCGAGCAGGGCGGGCAGGCTGGCCGTCTCGGGGGTGCCGACGAGGATGCGGCGCCTCGACAGCGCGCGGATCAGCCTGATCTCTGTGCCGTCCTGCACCCGCCCGGTCTCGGTACGGGCAGCGAGCAGGCTCGTGGGAGCCACGCCGGGGTGCGAGAGCGTGCTCGTGATCCCCCAGCCCCCCGCCTCGCTGCGTCGGTTGAGCTCGAGGGCGAAGAGCCCGACCATGATCTTGGACGAGCTGTACGCCCGCATCGCGTGGTACGACTCGTCCCAGTTCGGGTCGGTCCAGTGCACGGCGTTGCGGTTGGCCGCGACGCTGGTCTGCGAGACGACGCGGCCCCGGCCCTCGCGCAGCAGCGGCAGCAGGTGCCCGACCAGCGCGACGTGGCCGAGGTGGTTGGTGCCGAGCTGGAGCTCGAAGCCGTCCGCGGTGACGCGACGCTCGGGCGGGGTCATGACGCCCGCGTTGTTGACGAGCAGGTGCAGGGGGCGCCCCTCCTCCTGGAGGGCCCGGCCCAGGCGGCCGACCGACTCGAGGGAGGCGAGGTCGAGCTCGCGGAGGGAGAGGTCCGCACCGGGGACCGCGCGGCGGATGCTCTGCAGCGCCGCCTCTCCCTTCTGCAGGTTGCGGGCGGGCAGGACGACCTCGGCGCCCGCGGCGGCCAGCCGCCGGGCGATCACGAGACCGATGCCGTCGCTCGCCCCCGTGACGAGGGCGCGACGGCCGGAGAGGTCGGGCAGGGCGAGGTCGATGGTTCGTCGTGGCATGGGGAGCTCCCGGTCGTGGTCGGAGCCTCGACGTCGGTGACGCCTGGCAGCCACGAGCCTGCGCCGAAGCCGGCGGAGCAACCAGGGCCTGAGGATCCGTGGCTGCGGGGCTGACCACCGGGCCTCCCGCGCGCTCAGCCCATCGTGGTGATCTTGCGCGGGCTGATCCGGAGCACGACGCGTCGCTCGTGCCGCCCGCCGTACCAGGGGTACGGCCTGCCGAGGTATCGCTGGGCCAGTGCCTCGATGTGCTCCTCGGCGCCCTCCGTCGTCATGGCGGTGACGAGGCCGCGGATCTCGGCATACCTCGACGGACGAGCGGGTGAGCTCACCACCAGCGACACCCGAGGGTCGCCTCGGACGTTCCTCGTCTTCCGGTGACCGGTCACCGTGTTGATCAGGACGTCGGCCCCGTCGGTGTCGACCCACGTCTGCGTCAGCTGGGGCGAGCCGTCAGGCATGACGGTCGCGAGGTAGCAGGTCGCGGTGCCGCGCAGCAGGTCGACCAGCTCGGAGGGCAGCCGCAGACCCGCGGCACGGGCCCCGTCGTCGGAGGCGGGGGCTGTGCTGGCGGTGTCGGTCATGGCTGCTCTCGGTCGTGGTGCGGGGACGGCGCCTCGGGTCGGGGGCGTCCGGGTGCGGCGCGCATGGTCGTCTCGACGAATGATCGTCAGAGTTCCGGAACATAGCAGAGTCGTACGATCTCCCCGTGACCGCCGCCCGAGCACGCAGCCAGCCCGACCCCTCGTCGGCACCCGCCGTCGCCGGGGACAGAGCAGCCGGCGGCCTGGAGGACGAGCTCGGCTGGTCCCTGCACCGGGTCTACAGCGGCTTCCGTGCGTCAGCGGCCAGCTCGGTGGCCGACGTGCCCGGCGGGCCCCGTGGGTACCAGGTGCTGGTAGCCATCGAGACCGACCCACCGTCGTCCCAGCTGGCGCTCGCTCGACGGCTGGGGATCGATCGCACCGCCATGACCTACCTCGTCGACGAGCTCGAGTCGGCGGGGCTGGTGATCCGTCACCCGGACCCAACCGATCGCCGCATCCGGCATGTCGTCATCACGGCAGCAGGGCGCGAGACGCTGGCCGGCGCGCGCGATGCCCTGCGCTCGACGGAGGAGGGGCTGCTGAGCGCGCTCCGCCCCGCCGAGGCCGACCAGCTGCGCGACCTGCTGGCCCGTGTTGCCCGGTCGACCGACCCGGCGGAGGCCTGCTGGACGCCGCCCCCGGGAGACTGAGGCTCGACACCGCTGCTCACGAGGCGGAGGGCAAGGGATTCGAACCCTTGAGCACGGGGTCACCGCACTAACGGTTTTCAAGACCGTCGCTTTCGGCCGCTCAGCCAGCCCTCCCGGACCCGACCCTCGCAGGTCGCGCCCCGCCGTCCGAGGACAGCGCGCCCATTGTGCCAGGCGGGGGCGTCAGGTCTCCCACCAGCCGGCGGCCCGTCCGGGCGAGACCACCTCGAGGCCGTAGATCACCGCGACCCGTGCGAGCAGCGGGTCGTAGGTCGCGACCCGGTCGATCTCGGGGTGCGCGACGGCGACGCCGAGCTCCATCGCGCTGAAGGGGCTGAGCACCGAGGAGGCCATGGCTGCGGCCTCGAGGGACTGGTCGAAGAAGCGCACCACCTCGATGGTGGTGGCGATCTCGTGGGCCTTGGCCCGCGCGACGGCGTCGAGCCCGTCGGCCGTCCGGCTCAGATCGGTGAGCCCGACGGGCGAGGTCACCAGCTCGGCGGCGTGCTCGTGGGACCACCGCATCCACGAGGCCGACTCGGGTCCCGGGACCAACGACCGGCCCAGGGCCGTGCCGTCGGCGTAGATCAACATCAGGGTCCGTCCTGCTCAGGCGCGCGCTCGGGGTCGGGCACGAGCCTAGTCAGGAGACGACGACGGCGGTGCGGGCGTCACCTCCGCACCGCCGTCGTCAGCCTGGGTCAGCCGCGCAGCCGCTCCATGGCGAGCTGCACGAGCGAGATCAGCGTCTGCTTGGTCGCGGCCCGCGACCGCGCGTCGGTGTACATGACCGGCACGTGGGGCGGGATCGAGAGGGCCTCGCGGATGTCGTCCAGCTGGTGCCGGGCGACCCCGTCGAAGCAGTTGACCGCGACGACGAACGGGATGCCGCGGCTCTCGAAGTAGTCGACCGCCGGGAAGCACTGGTCGAGCCGCTCGGTGTCGACCAGCACCACGGCGCCGATCGCGCCGCGCACCAGGTCGTCCCACATGAAGAGGAAGCGGTCCTGGCCCGGTGTGCCGAACAGGTAGAGCCACAGCGACCCGGGCAGGGCGATGCGACCGAAGTCCATGGCGACCGTGGTGGTCGTCTTGCGGTCGGTGACGCCACCGGCGTCGTCGACCCCGACCGAGTGCTCGGTCATGGCGGCTTCGGTGTTGAGGGGCTCGATGTCGGAGATCGAGCCGATGAAGGTCGTCTTGCCGACGGCGAAGCCGCCGGCGACGACGATCTTGACGACGGTGGGCGCGGCACCCCCGCTGACCGGGGTTCGGTCAGCCACGGCGGCGTCAGAGGGCTGATATGCCATTGAGAACACTCTCCAGCACGCTCAGGGACAGAGCGGGGGACTGGCCGGTGTGGACACTGACCGGCGTGGACGTGTGGACACGGAGGTGCTGGGACTCAGCGAGATCCATGACCAGGACGCGGACGACACCGAGGGGCAGCCGCAGCATGGCGGACAGCTCGGCGACGGACACGAAGGTGTGGGCTGCGTGCTGGATGATCGCGCGCTTCTCCGGGGGGAGCCCGTTGCTGGCCGCCCCGGGAAGCACCTCGACGAGGGCCTCGAGCGGCAGGTCGGAGTTGGCCGCGCGCACACGACCACCCGTGACCGCGTAGGGGCGGACGGTCCGTGCCTCGTACTCGACGCCGTCGTCGGGCCCCGGGTCGGCGTGCCGCCCCGGGGTCCCGAAGGTCTCCTCGATGTTGGTCATCGACGGATCACCCGACCGAGGCTCGGACCGCGCCGTCGACCGGGAGGTTGCCCCGCATCTCGGTGACGAGCTGCGGGGTCAGGGTGGTCTCGGTGCGCGAGACCAGCATGGCCATCTCGTACCCGATGAGCCCGACGTCGCAGCTCGACTCGGCGACGACGGCGAGCACCGAGCCGTTGGAGACGCTCATGAGGAAGACGAAGAGCTCGTCCATCTCGATGATCGCCTGACGGACGTCACCGGCGTGGAGCTGGCGGGCGGCCCCCCGGGTGAGGCTCGACATGCCGGCGACGATGGCGGCCATCTGGTCGCCGCTGGTGCGGTCCAGGTTCTCCGACATGGCCATGAGGAGCCCGTCGGCAGACACCACGAGCGTGTGCCGGGTGCCGGGGACGGTCCTCACGAAGTTGTCCAGGAGCCAGCCGAAGTTGGCTGCCTCTGAGCTGATCTCTGTCACGCTTCCTCCTCGAGGTTGCCGGCTGCTTCAGACATGCGGCGGCTGGGTGTGCGCGCGGTCACCATGAGGTGCTCCGCTGGGTCAGATCGGCGCCGGGGACGGTCACGGGGTTGCCGTAGCCGTCGGCCGAGCCGTCGTCTCCACCGACGGAGCGGGTGCCGCCGTCGGAGCTCTGGGGGGTGGTCTCGTCGGCGGCCTGGCGGCCCCGCGAGGTACCGGACTGGAAGCTCGAGAGCAGCGACCGCACCTGGTTGGCGTCGCGGTCGGCCCGCGGGCCCGACTTGGAGGTCTCGATGGCCGGAGCCGCCGGGATGGTGCCCGGGGTGCGGCGCACGAGGGCCGAACCGCCCTCGGCCGGGACCGCCTTCGGCCGGTACGCCGAGAGCTGGCTGAGCTCGGCGAGGGCCTGCTGGGCGATGTCGGCCCGCTGGGCCAGCATCGATGTCGCGTCGTCGTCGAAGGCGCGACCGGTGGACGGCTCAGGGGTGAAGCTGGTCTGGGCCGAGAAGCCGCGCGGGGCCGTGGCCGGGTGCGGGACCTCACCCGAGGGCGCGGAGCCGGAGCTCCCCGGACGTGCGGGGGGCGGCGTCCAGCCCTGCGGAGCGGGGGCTGCTGCCGGGGCGGGCGGCGCGGCGACGGGTGCGGGCGGGGGCTGCCAGCCACCGCCACCGAAGCTCGGCTCAGCAGGGGCAGCCGGGGGCGGCGCGAAGGCCGCAGGGGGCTGGCTGCTCGGCACCGTCGGACGGGAGTCCTCACCGGGGCTGAAGGCGACAGGCTGGCCCGCGGGCTGCTGGGCGTGGGCCCCGGACTCGGAGGCCCCCCAGGCCGACTGGCGCACGGGGGCGACCGACGGCGCGGACACGGGCTCGAAGGCCTGCGAGGGGGCGAAGGCCACGGGGGCCGGCGTGGGCGCAGGGGCCGACGGCGCCGCAGCGACCGGGGCTCCGTAGGACGGGGCACCGTTCGAGGAGGCACCGTTCGAGGAGGCACCGTTCGAGCCCGCACCGTTGGACGCCTCGGGGGCGCTCTGCTCGGCCTGGTCCTCCTGGCGACGACGTCCGAACAGACCACGACGCTTCTTGGGGCCGCGGATGTCCCGACGGGTCGGACCGTCGACCACCTCGGCGAACGGCGCGGGCGGGCCCGCGACCGGGGCACCCGTGGGGGCCGGCATCGCCGACCACACCGGTGCTGCCGGGGCCTGCTCAGCAGCGCGCTGCTGCTCGACGGGCGCCTGGTGCTGGGCGGCGCCCTGGTCGTACGCCGGCTGGCCGTACGGCGGCTGCTGGTCGACGGCAGGCTGCTGGGCGGCGGGGGCCTGCGGGGCCCACGGCTGCTCCTGGGCTGCGGCCGGTGCGGGGGCCTGGGTGGGCTCCCACGCGGGCTGCGGCTGCCAGGCCGGGGTCTGCTGAGCGACCTGGGTCTGCGGGCCGGTCCACGTGTCGACCCCGCCGTCGTACCGCGGCGGCTGGTAGGCCTGCTGGTCGTGGCCCCGGGCGCTCGTCGACGGGTCGGCGTGCACCGGGGCGTACGCCTCGGCCGGCGCGTGCGCCTCGGGCTGCTGCTCGTACTCGGCGTACGGGGCGGCCTGCTCCTGCTCGGCGTACTCCTGCTCGGCGTACTCCTGCTCGGCGTACTCCTGCTCGGCGTAGGTCTCGGCCTGCTCGGGCTCGCTGTAGGCCGGCGCGGCGTACCCGTAGGGCACGGGCTCGTCGTCCTCGACCAGGGCCGGGATGACCATGGTCGGCTCCTCGACCGGGGCCGGCTCGGCAGGGGCGGCGTGGGCGCCGCGCGTGGCACGGGTCTCCTCGACCGGGCTGTCGGGCGAGCGGCCGAAGAAGGACGCGGCGCTGGCGGCGGCCGCGGCGAGCCGCTCCGCACCGTCGCCCGTGCTCTCCGGGTTCTGCTGCTCGGGGGTCTGGTTCCGGGCCTCGCTGACGGCAGCGGCCGCCAGCTCGGCGCGACGCGACCGGAAGCCCGAGAACATCGCGGCCCGGGTGTCGGGGCGCGGCGCCTCCTGCTGGGCCTGCGGCGCCGGGGTCAGGGTCTGCGGGCTCGTCGGGGGGCGACGGGTCGGCAGGTCACCGGCCTCAGCGGTCGGGCGGGTGGGCAGCGGTGCGGGGACCACCGAGGCGGGTCGTCCGGGCAGGGCCGCAGCCTCGGCGGCCGACTGCCGCGTGGGCAGGCCGCCGGTGCTCGGCGCGGGCTCCGCACCGGGGGCGGGGCGCCGCGAGGG
>NZ_JAGEMK010000013.1 GCF_017565425.1 Actinotalea soli | reverse complement strand
GGGGGGTGTGGGGGGTTTTTGGGGCCCCCCCCCCCCACCCCGATCTCGGGCGCGGGTCCTGCCCCGACGGCGTCGGGCGCCCCGCTCACCCGACGGCGTCGGGCGTCGGACGGCCCGCGCGCCCCGGGGGCGCCGAACGCCGCGCTCACCCGTGGGCGCGGAGGAAGTCCTCGACCTCGAGGAGGTGCGCGGCCATCCGGACGCGGGCCCGCTCGGTGTCCCCGGCGAGCACCGCGTCGAGGACGGCCTCGTGCTCGTCCTGGGTGCGCTCGTCGGCCCCGGCCTGGGCGATCCCGCGCCACAGCCGGTGCCGCGCGGTCCGTCCGGCGAGGGCCTCGACCAGGGCCCCGAGCACCGGGTTGGCGGCTGCCTCGGCCAGGGCCCGGTGGAAGGCGATGTCGGCCTCGAGGAGGGCCTCGTGGTCAGCAGGGTCCTCCGCCGCGCCGCCGGCCGGGGAGGTGCGGGCCGCGAGGGTCGCGGCCGAGGAGTCGAGCGCGGCACGGGCCCTCGCGAGGGCCTCGCCCGCCCCGGCGGCGTTGCTCGCGGCGAGGCCGGCCACCTCGGTCTCGAGCATCCGGCGCACCGTGTGCACGTGCAGCGCGTGGCCTGCGCCCTGGAGCTCGACGACCAGCCCGAGGGGGGCGACCAGCAGGCTCGGGTCCAGGCTCGTCACGTAGGTGCCGTCACCCTGACGGGAGTCCACCACCCCGAGGACCGACAGGGCCCGGACCCCCTCGCGCAGCGACCCCCGGGAGACGCCGAGGGTCGCTGCCAGGTCCTTCTCGACCGGGAGCCGGTCACCAGGGGCGAGGCTGCCGTCGAGGATCATCGCGGTGATGCCGTCGACGACGCGGTCGGTGCGGGACATGCGAGGAGTATCCCGGCTCAGGGGGCCTCGAGGGCCAGACGGCCGGCCCAGTAGCTGCCGTCGGGGAAGCGGAACTCCTCGATCGAGGCGGCGTGCATCTCGGTCGAGTACCCGGGCTGGCTCGGCAGCGCGTAGGCCGCCTCGCGGACCACGCACGGGTCGGTGAAGTGCTCGTGCAGGTGGTCGACGAACTCGGTGACCCGGCCCTCGCGGGTGCCGCTCACCGCGACGAAGTCGAGCATCGAGACGTGCTGCACCATCTCGCACAGACCCACCCCGCCCGCGTGCGGGCACACGGGGACGTCGAACTTCGCGGCCAGGAGCAGGACCGCGACGATCTCGTTGAGGGAGCCGAGCCGCCCGGCGTCGAGCTGGCAGAAGTCCAGGGCGCCGGCCTGCATGAACTGCTTGAACATGACGCGGTTGTGGCAGTGCTCGCCGGTGGCGATGCCGACGGGGGCGACCCCGCGGCCGATGGCGGCGTGACCGAGCACGTCGTCGGGGCTGGTGGGCTCCTCGATCCACAGCAGGTCGAACTGCGCGAGGGCGTTGGTCCACTCGATGGCCTGGTCGACGTCCCACACCTGGTTGGCGTCGATCATCAGGGTGCGGTCCGGACCGATCACCTCGCGGGCGATCCCGCAGCGGCGGATGTCGTCCTCGAGGTTGGCGCCGACCTTGAGCTTGATGTGCTGGTAGCCCTCGTCGACGGCCTCCTGGCACAGGCGGCGCAGCTTGTCGTCGTCGTACCCGAGCCAGCCGGCCGAGGTGGTGTAGCAGGGGTAGCCGGTGGCCTCGAGCTCGGCGATGCGCTCGGCCTTGCCGGCCTCCTTGGCGCGCAGCAGGGCGATGGCCTCCTCGCGGCTCAGGGCGTCGGAGAGGTAGCGCAGGTCGGCGACGTCGACGAGCTGCTCGGGGGTCATGTCGGCGAGCAGGCGCCACACCGGCTTGCCCGCCAGGCGCCCGGCCAGGTCCCATGCGGCGTTCATCACGGCGGACAGGGACAGGTGGACGACGCCCTTCTCGGGGCCGAGCCAGCGGATCTGCGCGTCGGAGGTCAGGTGCCGGTAGACGGCGCCCATGTCGGCAGCCATCTCCTGGACGTCCATGCCGACGAGCAGCTCGGCCTGCTGGCGGGCGGCGACGGCGACGATGTCGTTGCCCCGGCCCGTGGTGAAGGTCAGGCCGAAGCCGGCGAGCGGGGCGCCGTCGGCCGCGGTGCCGTCGGTGCGCAGCACGACGTAGGCGGCCGAGTAGTCGCCGTCCTTGTTCATGGCGTCCGAGCCGTCGGCGGTGAGCGAGGTCGGGAAGCGGACGTCCTCGATCTCGATGCTGGTGATGCGCATGGGGAGCTCCTCGGTGCGGGCTGGGGTCCTCCCACCGTAGGCGCAATCATCAGATGAATCCACCCCGGACGGCGACAGTCGCCCGCTAGAGTGGCCACCGAACCCCCAGATGTCAGATGTATAGAGGAGAGACTCATGGTCCCGACCCCCTACCGCGTCGGCGTGACGGCCGAGGGCGTCGAGCCCGACGGCACCACCCTCTTCGGGGACATCGGCCTCGACCGGCTCACCGCCGCGGGCCTCTCCTGGGAGGTCATGCCTCCCGCGGCCGGCCACGCCCCGGCCCCCGAGGACCTCGAGCCCTATGACGCCGTGCTCTCCATCGGGCACCTGCAGTTCACCCGCGAGGTGGTCGCGGCGGCGCCCCGGCTGCGCCACGTCGCACGGTTCGGCGCCGGGTACGACGGGATCGACCTCGAGGCCCTGGCCGACGCCGGGGTCGTGGTCACCAACACCCCTGACGCCGTGCGTCGTCCCCTCGCCGCCTCAGCCGTGACCCTGCTGCTCGCCCTGGCCCACCGGCTCCTGGAGAACCACGCCGCCGCCACCTCAGGGCGCTGGTCCGAGCGCGGGCGGTACCGCGGGGCCGGGATCGCCGGCCGCACCGTCGGGATCATCGGCCTGGGCAGCGTCGGGGCCGACGTCGCCCGCCTGCTCGCGCCGTTCGGCGCCCGTGTCGTCACCCAGGACCGCCCCTCCGCGCGGGACCGGGCGGCCGAGCTCGGCATCGACTGCCTCCCGCTCGAGGACCTCGTCGCCCAGTCCGACTACGTGGTGCTGACCGCCGCGCTGACCCCGACCTCGCATCACATGGTCGACGCGGCCTTCCTCAAGGCGATGAAGCCCACCGCCTTCCTGGTCAACGTGGCCCGGGGCGGGCTCGTCGACCAGCCGGCCCTGACCGCCGCGCTCGCGGACGGCAGCATCGCCGGGGCTGGCCTCGACGTCCTGGACCCCGAGCCGCCGCTGCCCGGCGACCCCCTGCTGGGCCTGCCGAACGTCATCGTGACCCCGCACGCCCTGTGCTGGACCGAGGACTTCACCCGCGACGTCGCGAGCAGCTGCTTGGGCGCGCTCATCGACGTCGCCCACGGCCGACGCCCTGCCCACCCGCTCAACCCCCGAGCCCTGGACGTGACCTGGCCGACGGTCGACTGAGGGCCTGGCGACGGTGACGGCTGGGCGGTCCGACGACGGCGCATCGGTGCGGTCCCGGTCTCCGCACGCTGCGCTGCTCGTAGGGTGGGCCGCATGGACCGAGCCGACCCCACGGTGGTGAGCCCGACGACGGTGAGCCCGACGTCGGGTGCCTCCACGCCCGGGGCGGGCGGTCCGGTCGAGGCGCAGGGCTCCCCGGTCGAGGCCGTCGACCGCGCGCTGCTCGTCCTGCAGTCCCTCGCCCGTGCGGGGGCCCGCGGCGCCGTGCTCGCCGACCTGGCCACCGGGCTCGGGCTCAACAAGACCACCGTGCACCGCACCCTCGCCGCGCTGCGCTATCGCGGCTTCGTCACCCAGGACCCGACGTCGGGCGCCTACCGGCTCGGGCCCTCGGCCACTCAGCTCGCCGACGACTACCTGAGCGACGAGAACCTGCCTGCCCTCCTGCACCCCGCCCTGGTCGCCCTGTGCGCGGCCGCGGAGGAGCTCGTGCACCTCGGGGTGCTCGAGGGCAGCCACGTGGTCTACCTCGACAAGGTCGAGCCCGACCGGTCGCTGCGGGTGTGGTCGGCCATCGGTCGGCGCAGCCCCGCGGTCACCACCGCCCTGGGGCGAGCGCTCCTCTCGCACCGCCGCACCGACCGCTCGCTCCTGCCCGGGTACGTCCGCGCGGCGGGGGAGGGGGCCGGGGTCGACGCCGATCACGTCTGGGCGGTGCTCGAGCGGGCTCGCGAGCGCGGCTACGCCACCGAGGACCAGGAGAACGAGGTGGGCATCAGCTGCCTCGCGGTGCCTCTGCTGCGCTCGGGCACGGCGGTCGCCGCAGTGAGCGTCACGGCGCCCGCGGAGCGGATGACCCCCGACCGGGTCGCCTGGCTGCACGAGCAGATCCGGGCCGTGCTGCCGGCGCACCTGCCGGAGGGGATCACGATCCCTGGTCGGTGAGCCCTCGACAGGCGTGGCGCTGGTCGGTGCTGTGCACCGTTCGTCGTCCTCGCCAGGCTAGGTGAGGGTGCCGTCCGAGGCTCGTCGGTGCCCGACGTCCCTTGAGCCCGGGCCCGACCCATGGCATCCTGTGTTTCGGAGAGCGACACACGCATTCCGCCTAGCGAAATGGATGCCACGATGACGGACACCCTGACTGCCCTCGGCGCCGCGCGCCTCGTCCCGGTGGTCGTGCTCGACGACGCCGCCGACGCCGACGCCCTGGCCGGCGCCCTGGTCGCGGGCGGTCTGCCCGTCGCCGAGGTCACCTTCCGCACCGCCGCGGCCGAGGACTCGATTCGCGCGATGGCCGACCGTGGCGACATCCTCGTCGGCGCGGGCACCGTGCTGAACCCCGAGCAGGTCGACCGGGCGGTCGCCGCTGGCGCCTCGTACGTCGTCTCTCCGGGGTTGAGCCGGGCCGTCGTCGAGCGGTGCCGGGAGCACGGCGTGCTCGCCCTGCCCGGGGCGGTCACCGCGACCGAGATCCAGGCCGCCCTCGAGCTCGGGCTGAGCACCGTGAAGTTCTTCCCCGCGGGCACCTCGGGCGGCGCCCCTGCGATCAAGGCCCTCGCGGCCCCCTTCGGCGGCGTGACCTTCGTGCCCACGGGGGGCGTCGGTCCGGCCAACCTGCACGAGTACCTGGCCATCCCCGCGGTCGCCGCGGTGGGCGGCTCGTGGATGGTCCCCCGCGACAGGATCAAGGCCGGCGACTTCGCGGGCATCACCCAGCTCACGGCCGAGGCCGTCGCGCTGCTCGACGCCTGACCCTCCCGCCCCCGCCCGCGACCACCGGGCCCACGCCCACCCCAGCCGTCCCCGACGAAGGAGCCTGACCATGGCCCTGACCATCCGCCCCGCGGCCGAGTGCCGCTACGACGCCGTCTCCCTCGGCGAGGTCATGCTGCGCCTCGACCCCGGCGAGGGTCGCATCCGCACCTCGCGGCAGTTCCGCGCCTGGGAGGGTGGCGGCGAGTACAACGTGACCCGTGGCCTGCGCCGGGCCTTCGGGCTGCGGGGGGCGGTCGTCACGGCCCTGGCCGACAACGAGATCGGGCGGCTGGTCGAGGACTGCATCCTCACCGGTGGGCTCGACACCCAGTTCATCCAGTGGATCCCGTTCGACGGCCTCGGTCGCGAGGTCCGCAACGGGCTCAACTTCACCGAGCGCGGCTTCGGCGTGCGCGGCGCCGTCGGGGTCTCGGACCGTGGCCACACCGCGGCCTCGCAGATGAAGCCCGGCGACGTGGACTGGGACCACCTCTTCGGCGAGCTCGGCGTGCGGTGGCTGCACACCGGTGGCATCTTCGCGGCGCTCAGCGAGACCTCGGCCGAGACCGTGATCGAGGCCGTGACCGCGGCCAAGAAGCACGGCACGGTGGTGTCCTACGACCTCAACTACCGCCCCAGCCTGTGGAAGTCGATCGGCGGCCACGCCAAGGCGCAGGAGGTCAACAAGGAGATCGCCCAGTACATCGACGTCATGATCGGCAACGAGGAGGACTTCACGGCCAGCCTCGGCTTCGAGGTCGAGGGCGTCGACGAGAACCTCTCGGCCCTCGAGGTCGACAAGTTCGCCGCCATGATCGAGACCGCTGCCGCGGCCTACCCGAACTTCCAGGTCATCGGCACCACGATGCGGACCGTGCACAGCGCGAGCGTCAACGACTGGGGCGCCCTGGCCTGGTCCCGGGAGACCGGCGTCGTGCAGTCCACCCACCGCGAGCGCCTCGAGATCATGGACCGCGTCGGTGGCGGGGACTCCTTCGCCTCGGGCCTGGTCTACGGGCTGCTCGACGGACAGGACCTGCAGACCGCCGTCGAGTACGGGGCTGCCCACGGCGCCCTGGCCATGACCACCCCGGGGGACACGACCATGGTCACCAAGGCCGAGGTCCTCAAGCTGGCCGGCGGCGGCAGCGCCCGCGTCGACCGCTGACCCACCCCCCGGTGGTCGCAGGCTGAACCACCCCCACCCGTCCGGCCCCCGGCCGGCCGTCGATGACGACCCCCGCAGAGCGTTCTCGCAGGCGCTCGGCGGGGGTCGTCCTCTGATCAAGGAGAAACCATGAGCGAGACCGCAGCCCTGACCGACCTGACCGGCAAGCGAGCCCTGGTGACCGGGGGTGGCACCGGCATCGGCCGGGCCGTGGCCCTCGAGCTCGCCCGGGCGGGGGCCGACGTCGCCGTGACGTACCGCTCGCACGACGCCGCCGAGGTGGTCCGTGAGATCGAGGGCCTGGGGCGTCGCGCTGTGGCCTTCGCGCTGGACGCCACCGACAGCGCTGCCGTGACCGCCGTCGTCGAGCAGGCCGTCGAGGCCCTCGGCGGGGGGATCGACCTGCTGGTCAACAACGCCGGCGGCCTGGTCGGGCGGCAGAAGGTCGCCGAGATGAGCGACGAGCACTGGCACGCCGTGATCGACGTCAACCTCACCAGCACCTTCTACGTGACCCGCGCCGCCCTGGCGGCGATGCCCGACGGCGGGCGCGTGGTCTCGATCGGCTCCCTCGCCGGCCAGAACGGCGGCGGGCCGGGCGCGGTGGCCTACGCCGCCTCGAAGGCGGCCCTCGACGGGTTCACCCGTGGCCTCGCCAAGGAGCTCGGCCCGCGTGGCATCACCGTCAACGCGATCGCGCCGGGGTTCATCGGCGAGACACCCTTCCACGCGACCTTCACCCCCGAGGAGGGCCAGCGCGCCGCCGTCGCGGGCACCCCGCTGGCCCGCGCCGGTCGCCCCCAGGACGTCGCCGCCGCCGTGCTGTTCCTCGCCTCGGCCGCCGGATCGTTCAGCACCGGGACCGTGCTCGACGTCAACGGGGGCACCTGGTTCCACTGAGCCGACCGCGGGCTCATTCCTCGATCTCCGGCAGCTCGACGGGGTCGCCCCAGGCGGAGAACTCGTAGAAGGTCTCGCTGACGACGCCCATCGCGCTCACGGTGCTCTCGATGCGGACCGGCCGGTAGGTGTGATCGATCCAGATGTCGAAGCTCAGGACCTCCCCGAGCCCGAGGTCGGTGGGGGTGGCCGAGAACCCGACGGTCGCCGTCTCGTCGATCTCCCGCGGGCCGGTCG
Organism: Actinotalea soli; assembly: GCF_017565425.1. Taxonomy (GTDB): domain Bacteria; phylum Actinomycetota; class Actinomycetes; order Actinomycetales; family Cellulomonadaceae; genus Actinotalea; species Actinotalea soli. Next base: position 35,961 of record NZ_JAGEMK010000013.1, on the reverse strand, counting down.
GGAAGAACTCGGGCGAGGTGCGCCAGTACTCCCGGTGGAAGGACGGGCGCGAGCTCTCGATCCCCGCGGTGACCAGCGCGGTGCCCATCATCGCCTCGGGGGGCGCCTCGGGGTAGACCTCGAGCCACCCCGCGTCCGGGTACCGGACCCACCCTCGGTCCTGACGCACCACGACCCGGACACTCTCGTCGTGGGTGGCGTCGAGGGTGAACTCGGGCTCGAGCTGCACCCGCCGGTCCCAGTGCGTGCCGTCCACCCCCTGCACCATGCGGTAGCTGTTCGACAGCAGCATGGCCGCCTCGGCGCACTCGGCGAAGACCTCCCCGGGTACAGGGTCCTCCGGGAAGGCGAAGGTCCGCCCGCACGCGTCGGTGAGGGCCTCCTCCTCCCCCTCGTCGGGGCTCCCGGACTCCTCGGGGTCCTCTGGCCCGACGGGGTCGGCCTCTGACGCTGCGGGCGCGTCCTCCTCAGGGCCGTCGCTCCCCGGGCCGCACGCCGTGAGGGTGAGCAGCGCGACGGCCATCACGACGGCGGCGCCCCGTGCACCCCCCGCGTGGGTCGAGGTCGGCGGGGAGGTGGTGACGGGGCGCATGACTCTCCTCTGCGGTGCTCGGGCGCGTCGGCGCAACCTAGCAGCCCCGAGGAGCAGACGGGCAGGCCTCAGCCCACGTGGTCGCGCCAGGAGTGCGCGGGGGCGTAGCCGATGAGCTCGCGGGCGGCGTCGATCGAGAGCAGGGTCTCGAACTCGCCGACCTCGCGGGTGCGCTGGACGTCAGGGAACACCTCGGCCATCAGGTCGGCCGAGGGACGGTTCATGATCGTGTCGGCCGCGGCGATGATGACGTTCTGCGCCCCCTCGGTCTCGGTCTCCAGTCCGAGGCGGAAGCCCTGCGCGACGTCGCGCACGTCGACGTAGCCCCACAGGTTCCACCGCCGCAGCTGTGCGTCGCCCCAGTAGCCGGGCACGGCCGCGTAGTCCTCGGGGCGGTGGATGTTCGACAGCCGCAGCCCGAGGAAGGGGATGCCGCTCCACGCCTGGACGTGACGGGCCGTCTCCTCCCCGAGCACCTTGGACAGGGCGTAGGTCGAGGTCGGCACGGGGAAGTGGGCCTCGTCGACCGGGGCGTACTGCGGGGGCACGTCGAAGGGCAGGCCGAGGGTGGTCTCGCTCGAGGCCCACACCACCTTGCGCAGGTTGTGCCGCGCCGCCGCGAGGAACACGTTCTGGTTCATCGCGGTATTGCGGTTGAGGGTCTCGGGGGCCGTGGCGCGGCCGGGGGCGGGGATGTTGCCCAGGTGGACCACGGCGTCAGCCTCGGAGAGCACCTCGAAGGCCTGCCCGTAGTCGGTGAGGTCCGCGACCAGGAGCTCGGTCCCGAGGCCGGCATCGGCTCCCGGTGGACCGGCCAGGTCCGTCGCGTGCACCTCGTAGCCGTGCTCGAGCAGATCGGCCACCACCGCTCGCCCTGCCTTGCCGTACGCCCCTGTCACAGCGATCGTCGTCATGCGCCCATCCTGGCCTCCCGAGGCCGCCCCCGCACGCGACCACCCCGCGGAGCCTGCCACCACCCGCTGCTGGGCCCCTCCCTCGACCGGGGATGGCGCTGGGGGGCGTGCAGAAGCCCCGCCGCGCTCGGGGCGTGGCGGGGCTTCTGGTGATGCGTTGCAGCTCAGGCGGTGGTCATCAGGCGGTGAGGCTCAGTCCACGTCCTCGTCGACCCAGTCGAAGGTCTTGGTGACAGCCTTCTTCCAGTTGCGGTAGGTCTTCTCCCGCGCCTCGTCCTCCATCGAGGGCTCCCAGCGCTTGTCCTCGGCCCAGTTGTCGATGACGTCCTGCTCACCGGACCAGAAGCCGACGGCGATGCCGGCCGCGTAGGCCGCGCCGAGGGCCGTGGTCTCGGCGACCTTGGGCCGCACCACCGGGACGCCGAGGATGTCGGCCTGGAACTGCATCAGGGTCTCGTTGGCGATCATGCCGCCGTCGACCTTGAGCTCGGTCAGGTCCACGCCCGAGTCCGCGTTCATGGCGTCGAGCACCTCGCGGGTCTGGAAGGCCGTGGCCTCCAGGGCGGCCCGCGCGATGTGGCCCTTGTTGACGTAGCGGGTCATCCCGACGAGCGCACCGCGGGCGTCCGAGCGCCAGTGCGGGGCGAACAGGCCCGAGAACGCGGGGACGAAGTACGCGCCACCGTTGTCCTCGACGCTGTTGGCGAGGGTCTCGCTCTCGGCCGCGTCCTTGATGATGCCGAGGTTGTCCCGCAGCCACTGGATCAGCGAGCCGGTCACCGCGATCGCGCCCTCGAGGGCGTACACCGCGGGGGCGTCGCCGATCTTGTAGCAGACCGTGGTGAGCAGGCCGTTCTTGGACTGGACGGGCTCGGTCCCGGTGTTGAGCAGCATGAAGTTGCCCGTGCCGTAGGTGTTCTTGGCCGTGCCCACCTCGAAGCAGGCCTGGCCGAAGGTGGCCGCCTGCTGGTCGCCGAGGATGCCGGCGATCGGGACCCCGGGCACCATGCCGCCCTTGCGCCCCTCGCCGTACACCTCGGAGGAGGAGCGGATCTCGGGGAGCATCGACACCGGGATCTTCATCTCGGCGGCGATCTCCTCGTCCCAGGTGAGGGTGCGCACGTCCATGAGCATGGTGCGCGAGGCGTTCGTCACGTCGGTCACGTGCACACCGCCGTTGACCCCACCGGTCATGTTCCACAGCACCCAGGAGTCGGTGTTGCCGAACATGAGGTCCCCGGCCTCGGCCTTCTCCCGCGCGCCGTCGACGTTGTCGAGGATCCAGCGGATCTTCGGCCCGGAGAAGTAGGTCGCCAGGGGCAGGCCGACCTTCTCCTTGTAGCGCTCGGCCCCGCCGCCCAGGGCGGCCAGCTCGTCGCAGATCTTCTGGGTGCGGGTGTCCTGCCAGACGATCGCGTTGTACACGGGCTTGCCCGTGGTGCGGTCCCACACCACGGCGGTCTCGCGCTGGTTGGTGATGCCTACCGCCGCGATGTCCTCGTGGGTGAGGTTGCCGCGGGTCAGGGCCAGGCCCACGACCTCGCGGACGTTCGTCCAGATCTCCTCGGCGTTGTGCTCGACCCAGCCGGCACGCGGCAGGATCTGCTCGTGCTCGAGCTGGCCGGTCGAGTGGATCGACCCGGAGTGGTCGAAGACGATCGCCCTCGAGCTGGTCGTGCCCTGGTCGATGGCAAGGATGTAGTCAGCCATGTCAGTCCTTCACGTCGTCGTTGATGGTGATGGTCGTGCGGGCCGCTGGGGGCCCTGAGGGAAAGGTCCGCACGGGTCAGCCGATGGCAGCGGCGAGCAGTCCGGCCAGGACGCCACCGACGATGGGGCCGGCGATCGGCACCCAGGCGTAGCCCCAGTCGCTGGACCCCTTGCCCTTGATGGGGAGCAGGGCGTGGGCGATACGAGGCCCGAGGTCACGAGCGGGGTTGATGGCGTAGCCCGTGGGCCCGCCGAGGCTCGCGCCGATGCCGACGACGAGCAGGGCGACGGCGAGCGGGCCGAGCTCGTTGGGCGTGTTGCCGAACTGGATCACGATGTACACCAGCACGAAGGTGCCGATCACCTCGGTCACGAAGTTCCAGCCGTAGGAGCGCAGCTCCGGGCCGGTCGAGAAGACGGCCAGCTTGATGCCCGCCTCGGCCTCCTGGTCGAAGTGCGGCTTGTAGGCGACGAAGGCGAGCACGGCACCCAGGAACGCGCCGAGCAGCTGGCCGGCGACGTAGACCAGGGTCGAGGCCACGGTGACCGGCACGCCGGTGGCGTACTCCTCCACACCGTTGGCCAGCAGGCCGAAGGTCACGGCCGGGTTGATGTGGGCGCCCGACTGCCAGGCGGCGAACACACCGGCGAAGACGGCGAGCCCCCAGCCGAAGTTGATCAGCAGCCAGCCCCCGCCGTTGCCCTTCGTCTTGGGCAGGATGACGTTGGCGACCACACCGGCACCAAGCAGCAGCAGCAGCCCGGTACCGATGACCTCAGAGATGAAGACATCGAGAAGACTGGGGTCCATGGCATTCCTCGTTTCGTCAGCGGGACGTCGTTGTCACGTGCTCTCCGGGCTGGTGCCCGGAGGGTCGAGGTCCCCCGGGCAGGTCACCCGGGGGGTCGGGGCGGGCCTCAGGTCCCGGCGGGACCTGCGGTACCGCGGTCGTGGGGGGAGGAGCCGGGCTTGGTCCCTCCCTCGGCGGAGGTGCCCAGGGGCACCAGGGGGGTGATGTCCTCGGCCGCCAGGCGAGCGGTCTCGGCTCCGGCGTCGTCGGTCTCGTGGGAGGCGGCCTCCTCGGCCTCGCACCGCGCACGGTAGGAGGCGATCTCGGCCGTGCGGGTCGCCTCGTCCCAGCCGAGGCGCTCGCCGACCAGGTCGGCGATCTCCTCGATCGCGCCCAGGCCGCGGTCGGCCTGCTCGTAGACGAGCCGGGTGCGGTGCAGCAGGACGTCCTCGAGGTGCAGGGCGCCCTCGTGGCTGGCCGCGTAGGCGACCTCGGCGCGCAGGTACGCCGGGGCGTGCTCGAGCGGGCGCCCCAGGGACGGGTCGGCCTCGACCATCTCGATGATCTCGGTGAGCAGCGACCCGTAGCGGTGCAGCAGGTGGTCGACCATGGCTCGGCTCCACCCGTGGGCCGCGGCGATGCGGCGGCTCTGGCGCTGGAGCACGGCGTGCCCCTCGGCGCCGACCAGGGGGATCCGGTCGGTGATCGAGGGCAGCTGCTTGGCGCGCCCGCCGAGGGCGAAGTCCACGGCGTCGACGGCCATGACCCGGTAGGTCGTCAGCTTGCCGCCCGCGACGACCGTCAGCCCGGGGGTCGGGGAGGCGACGGTGTGCTCGCGCGAGACCTTGGCCGAGGAGGTGCCCTCCTTGGTGCCCGGCTGGAGCAGCGGCCGCAGCCCCGCCCAGGTGCCGATGATGTCGTCGCGGGTCAGGGGACGGGCGAGCACCGTGTTGGCGTGCTCGATCACGTAGTCGATGTCCGCCGCGGTGGCCACGGGGTGCTGGAGCTCCTGCTCCCAGGGGGTGTCGGTGGTGCCGATCACCCAGTACCGCGACCACGGGATGACGAAGAGCACGGACTTCTCGGTCTGCAGGATCAGCCCGACGTCACCACGGATACGGTCCCGGGGCACGACGATGTGCACCCCCTTGGAGGCCAGCACCCTCAGGCCGCCGTCGGCCTCGGCCAGGGCCTCGGTCTCCTCGGTCCAGACGCCCGTGGCGTTGATGACCTGGTCGGCGCGCACGGTGACCCGCCGCCCGGTCTCGAGGTCGGCGAGCACCGCGCCGTTGACGGCGCCGGTCCCGCGGTGGGTCAGCTCGACCACCTGGGTGCGGCTCGCGACGTGGGCCCCGTAGGAGGCTGCCGTGCGGACCAGGGTGCTGACCAGGCGCGCGTCGTCGACACTCGCGTCCCAGTAACGGACGGCGCCGACGGCGGCGTCGTGGCGCAGGTCGGGGAACATGCGCTCCATGCCCTTGCGGCTGAGGTGCCGGTGCCAGGGCATCGCCCGGTTGCCCGGGGCCAGGCTGGCCAGGGTGTCGTAGAGGGCGACCCCCGCACCGACGTAGGCCCGCTCCCAGACCTTGTGCTCGAGGGGGTAGAGGAAGGAGACCGGGCGCACCAGGTGCGGGGCGATCCGCTTGAGCAGCAGGTCGCGCTCGGTGAGGGCCTCGTGGACCAGGTGGAAGTCGAGCATCTGCAGGTACCGCAGCCCGCCGTGCACGAGCTTGCTCGACCGGCTCGAGGTGCCCGAGGCCCAGTCCTGCGCCTCGACGATGCCGACCCGCAGGCCGCGGGTCACGGCGTCGAGGGCCACGCCGGCTCCGGTGACGCCGCCGCCGATCACCAGGACGTCGAGCTCGTTCCCGTCGGTCGACGACGCGTCGAGCGCATCGAGGGCCTTGGTCCTGGACTCCGGGGTCAGGGCGGCTGTCTTCACTTCGTCCTCCTCGACGCACGATGGCGCTCCGCGGTGCGCGGCGACCCTCGACGGAGGCCTCCGGGACGGAGGCTTCACGAAGCAGCCGGCCGCGCGGCTTGTCCTATGTTTTCCACGGGGAGAACGAACGCGCAACCCGAGTGCACGAACGTGCAAGACTGGGTCGTGCGGGATCTGGCCGGGAGAGGACCCCGACGACCCACGAGAGGGCGGAGAGCGCGATGGAGCGCGAGGACGTGCTGCGAGCAGCATCGATGTACTACCTGCAGGACATGACGATGGACGTGATCGCCCGCCACCTGAGCACCTCGCGGTCGACCGTCTCCCGCTTGATCAAGCGGGCCCGTGAGACCGGGCTGGTCGAGATCACCATCCGCCCTGCACGAACTCTCGCCCCGGGGCTGAGCCGCACGATCGCCCGCGAGCACGCGATCGAGGCGTACGTGGTGCCCGTGCCGGACTCCGCGACCGAGCTCCAGCGCCTCGAGCAGGTGGCCCTGACCACCGCCAAGCTCATCGGCTCGTGGTTCGACTCCGAGATGGTCCTCGCCCTGGCCTGGGGTACCACCCTGGCCGCGATCGGACGCAACCTGACCCCCAAGGCCACCCGCGGCAGCGCCGTCGTGCAGCTCAACGGGGCCGCCAACACCCGGACCAGCGGCGTCGAGTACGCGAGCGACCTCATCTCCGGGTTCGGTGGGGCCTTCGACGCCGCGGTGCACCACTTCCCGGTGCCCGCCTTCTTCGACTACCCCGAGACCAAGGCCGCGATGTGGCGCGAGCGGTCGGTCCGGCGGGTGCTCGACGTCCAGCGCCGCGCGGACATCGCCCTGTTCAGCGTGGGCGCCGTGAGCGGCGGGGTGCCCAGCCACGTCTACTCGGCGGGCTACCTCGACGCCGAGGACGTGACGCTCCTGCACGACGAGGGCGTGGTCGGCGACGTGTGCACCGTGTTCCTGCGGGCCGACGGCAGCTACGCCGACGTCGCCCTCAACGCCCGCGCGACCGGCCCCACGCCCACCGAGCTCCGCCGCATCCCGCGCCGGGTCTGTGCCGTCGCCGGGGACAACAAGGTCGCCCCGCTGCGTGCTGCGCTCGCGGCGGGGGCCGTCACGGACCTGGTGATCGACGAGGTCACCGCGGCGGCCCTGGTCGACCTGCCGGCCGCCGTCGTGCCCTGATCTGCTCTAGCGTTGGTCCGTGCCTGACGAGATCCCTGACCAGCCCGTGCCGTCGGCCGAGCCGTCGACCGGGCCGTACGTGCTCCGCCCCGCCCTGCCGCGTGACGTGCCCCAGCTGCGCGACCTGGTCCAGCCGTACGCGCAGGAGCGCATCCTGCTGGCCAAGGAGCTGGTCGGCTACTACGAGGCCGTGCAGGACTTCATGGTCGCCGAGGACGAGACCGGCACCCTGATCGGCTGCGGCGCGCTGCACGTCATGTGGACCGACCTCGCCGAGGTGCGCACCCTCGCCGTGCATCGCGCGTGGCGGGGCCGCGGGGTCGGGCACGCCCTGCTCGACGCCCTGGTCGCGCGGGCCCAGGACCTCGGGCTGCGTCGCCTGTTCTGCCTGACCTTCGAGGTCGAGTTCTTCCGCCAGCACGGCTTCGAGGCCATCAACGGCACCCCGGTCGACGCCGACGTCTACGTCGAGCTGCTCCGCTCGCACGACGACGGCGTGGCGGAGTTCCTCGACCTGGCGCGGGTCAAGCCCAACACCCTCGGCAACACCCGGATGCTCCTCGAGATGCCCTGAGGGCGCGAGCCGTCAGTCCTGGACGGCCTTGGCGATCGTGACGGCCCGGGTGATCCACTCGCGGTCGGCCGAGGTCAGGGAGCGGCCCTCGCGGTCCGCGGCCTCGAGGCACCAGAGCACCATGACCACCTCGCGTACCACCACCCAGTCCCGTGCACGGTCCGGGTCGAGGCCGCCCGCGTCCACCGCCGACCAGAAGCGCTGCTGCACCGCCCAGCGCACCTCGCCCGTCGCGACCACCTCGGCCCACCGGTTCCACAGCAGGGGGGCGACCTCGAAGGCCGGGTCCCCGGCCAGGGGCTTGGGGTCGATGGCGAGCCACGGCTCCCGGGTGGACGCGAGCACGTTCGCGTAGTGCAGGTCGGTGTGGACCAGCGTCTCGTCGACCCCGTCGGCGCGCGCGAAGGTGCGGGCGAGCGAGGCCGCCTGCTCGACGAGCCGCCGCGGCACCGGTGCGTCCCGGGGCAGGGCCACGAGCCTCTGGGCCCAGTCCGCCGCCACCCCGGACAGAGCCCGCAGCTGCGGCAGGGCGGGCCGGTGCAGCCTCCGGTACAGACCGCCGACGACGGCGCAGGCCTCGACCGCATCGATCGACCCGAGGTCGGTGGTGCTCGCGCGCTCGAGGAGCAGGGCGCCGCGCCGTGGGTCTGCCGTGAGCAGGTGCACCGCCCCCTGCCCGTGCCAGTGCTGCAGGGCGAGGTGCTCGTGGTCGGACTCCTCGTGCGGCCAGCCGAGCTTGAGGACCGCAGGCTCCCCCTCCTCGGTGCGGACCGGGACAGCCAGGGCGCACTCGCCGTGTCCCGGCACGCCGTCGGGGACCAGGGACCAGTCGCCGAGCACCTCCTCGAGCAGGCGTGGCAGGCCGTCGAGCCACGGCTGCCACGTGGCGCCGTGGTCGGGGAGGGCCAGCAGGCCGGCGGGGAGCTGGATGCTCATCCGGGCAGCCGGTAGCCGTCGTCGAGCTTCTCGACCAGGCCGTCGAGGAGCAGGCCCGCGAGGACCCGGGCGCGCTGCTCGGCGTCGAGGGTCACGTCCTCCAGGACCGCTCCGGGCACCGGGTGATCTGCAGCCCGGAGCCGGGCCATGACCCTGCCCCGCACCTGCCGGTCGGTGCCCTCCCAGGCCTGCCGGCGCCGGACCAGCACGTGCAGGTCGGCCGGACGTCCCGCGGCCAGCCAGCCGCACTGCTCACGCACCGGGCACGCCTCGCACCGCGGCGACCTGGCGGTGCAGACCACGGCACCCAGCTCCATGACCGCGGCGTTCCAGCGTGCGGAGGTCGCGTCGTCCTCGGGGACCAGCTCGCCCGCACGGCGCAGCTCTCCGGCCGACAGGTGCGGGGGCGGCAGGGCCTCGCCGTCCAGGGTGCGGGTCAGCACCCGGCGCACGTTGGTGTCCACCACCACGGAGCGACGCCCGTGGGCGAAGGCGGCCACGGCCGCTGCGGTGTACGTGCCGACCCCCGGCAGGGCGAGGAGGGCGGCCTCCTCGGTGGGGACCGCGCCGTCGTGCCGGTCGACGACGGCCTGGGCGCAGGCGTGCAGCCGGAGGGCCCGCCGCGGGTAGCCGAGCCGGTCCCAGGCGCGCAGCACCTCGGCGGGGGTCGCGGCGGCGAGGTCGGCCGGGGTGGGCCAGCGGTCCATCCACTCCTCCCAGCGCGGCTGCACCCGGACCACGGGGGTCTGCTGCAGCATGACCTCGCTGACCAGCACCCCCCACGGGGTGCAGCTCGGGTGACGCCAGGGCAGGTCACGGGCGTGGGCCGCGAACCAGTCGATCACCGGGGGGACGAGGGGGTGGACCACGCGACGATCATGCCTGGCGTGGGCGAGGTGGCGCGCGCGGGCCCCCGGCGCGCCACCAGGAGGCCGGGGTGGGGCGGCCGTAGCGTAGGGGCAGGAGAAGGGGAGGGTCCATGAGTACCGTCCTGAAGCCCGTCGGCCCGCAGCCAGACCGGGTCTACTGGGTGCGCCGCGTGGTCGTCCTCGTCCTGGCCGTCCTGCTGGTCGTGGTCGCCTCCTTCGGCGTGCGCGCGCTCGTCTCGGGGGGATCCGCCGAGGAGACCCCCGCCGCTGAGGGGTCCGAGGGCGCGCCGACCGAGGACGGCGCCGCCGAGGAGGGCGGTGCGGGTGGCGCCCCCATCTCCTGCGACCCCGGGGCGTTGACCGCGACGCTGGCCACCGACGCCCAGAGCTATCCGGCGGAGTCTGCGCCGGTGCTGACCCTCACCGTGACGAACACCGGTGAGGCCGCGTGCACGGTCGAGGTGGGTTCCGAGACGTCGGCGATCACGATCACCTCGGGCTCGGACCGGATCTGGGCCAGCACCGACTGCGAGGCCGAGGTCGAGGAGCCGCGCCTGCTGCTCCTCGACCCGGGCGCGCAGGTGCCGGTCGAGCGGGCGTGGTCCCGTGAGCGGTCGGACGAGGAGTGCACCGCGGGCCTTCCCGAGCCGCGACCGGGGACCTACACGGCCTCGGCGACGGTGCTGGGTGTCGAGGTCGAGCCCGTGGCCTTCGTGCTCGAGTAGTCAGACGTAGCGCTCGAGGATGCTCGACTCGGCGAGACGGGACAGTCCCTCGCGGACCGCGCGGGCCCGCTGCTCGCCGACCCCCTCGACGCCCATGAGCTCGTCGATGCCGGCCGCGAGGAGCTTCTGCAGCCCGCCGAAGTGCCCGACGAGCCGGTCGACGATGGTGGAGGGCAGCCGCGGGACCTTGGACAGCAGGCGGTAGCCGCGCGGGCCGACGGCGCCGTCGAGGGAGTCGTCGATCGCGACGAGGCCGAGGACCCGGGCGATGTGCGCGAGGTCGAGGAGCTCGGTGGCGTCGAGGGCGGCGAGGTCGGTCTGCACGTCGACCAGGTTGCGTCCGGCGCGGTTGGCCTCGACGTAGTCGCGGATGACCAGCTGGCGGTCCGAGCCGATGCCGCCGCTGACCTCGTCGAGGCGGGACTTGTAGCGCTCGAGGGTCGCGAGGGCCTGGTTGGCGCGGGACTGGATGATGTCCGAGCCCTCGAGCACGTACCGCGACCCGCCCACGTACAGGGCGATGATCCGCATGGACTGGCTGACCGAGACCACGGGGAAGCCCGACTGCTTGGCCACGCGCTCGGCCGTGCGGTGCCGGGTGCCTGACTCGGTGGTCTCGATGGTCGGGTCGGGCAGCAGCTGGACGGCGGCCCGCACCACCCGGGTGGCGTAGCGGTCGACGACGATCGCCCCGTCCATCTTGGCGAGCTCGCGCAGCCGGGTCGCGGAGAAGTCGACGTCGAGGGTGAAGCCGCCCGAGCACATGGACTCCACGACGTCGTCGTGGCCCAGCACGATCAGGGCGCCGGTACGACCGCGGAGGATGCGCTCGAGACCGTCCCGCAGCTCGGTGCCCGGCGCGACGGCGGCAAGGGTGGAGCGCAGCTTGTCCTCGGCGGAGCGCTCGGTGGTGACCACGTGCGAATCGTACGCGAGGGCGGGGCGCTGGGAAGGGGTGCCGCCCGGGCGCGCCGCGCCGGGACCTGCGCCGTCCGGGTGATGTCGACCCGGCGTGATCACGCCCTGCCGGCGGCTGGGCGCTGCGTCATGCGGACGGCCTCGGCGAGGTCCCGGACCTCGACCAGCTCGAGCCCCGAGGGGACCTGGGCCGCCTCGACCCCGCCGGCGGGCACGACGGCCCGCGTGAAGCCCAGCCTCCTGGCCTCGGCGAGCCGGCGGACCAGCCCCACGACCGGACGGATCTCCCCGGCGAGACCCACCTCGCCGAGGGCGACGAGGCCCGCGCCGAGGGGGACGTCGCCGACCCCGCTGGTGGTGGCGAGGGCGACCGCGAGGTCCGAGGCGGGCTCGGCGACCCGGGCCCCGCCGACGGTCGAGACGTAGACGTCACGGTCGGCGACCCCGACCCCGGCCCGGCGCTGCAGGACGGCGAGGATCATCGCGAGCCGGCTCGAGTCGATGCCGCTCGTGGTGCGCCGCGGGTTGCTGAGGATCGAGGGCACCACGAGGGCCTGCACCTCGGTCGCGAGGGGCCGGCGACCCTCGAGGGTCACGGTCACGCAGGTCCCGGGCACGTGGTGCAGGGTGTGGGACAGGAAGAGCCCGCTCGGGTCCGTGAGGCCGACGATCCCGGTCTCGGACAGGTCGAAGCAGCCGACCTCGTCGGTGGGCCCGTACCGGTTCTTGGTCGCGCGGACCATGCGCAGCCGCGAGTGGCGGTCCCCCTCGAACTGGCACACCACGTCCACGAGGTGCTCGAGGGTGCGTGGCCCCGCGACGCTGCCGTCCTTGGTGACGTGCCCCACGAGGACCGCGGGGATGTCGCGCTCCTTGGCCACCGCGATGAGCGCGGCCGCGACCTCGCGCACCTGGCTGACCCCGCCCGGGGCGCCGTCGACCTGGGCCGAGGCGATGGTCTGGACCGAGTCGACCACGAGCATGGTGGGGGAGTCGGCCTCGATGTGGCCGAGCACCGTGCCCAGGTCGGTCTCGGCCGCGAGCAGCAGCCCGTCGGCCAGGGCGTCGATCCGTTCGGCGCGCAGCCGGACCTGACCCGCGGACTCCTCGCCGGTCACGTAGAGCACCCGCTGGCCCGGGTGCCGGGCCACGCGGGCCGCGACGTCGAGCAGCAGGGTGGACTTGCCGACCCCGGGCTCCCCGGCCATGAGGATGACCGCTCCGGGGACCAGGCCGCCACCGAGCACGCGGTCGAGCTCCTCGACCCCGGTGGGCCGGGCCCGAGCGGTCTCGACGTCGATCTGGGCGATCGGGCGCGCGGGGGTACGCGCGGGGCTGGTCGCGACGGTGCGCGGCCCCGCGGTCGGCCCGGCGTCCTCGCTGACGGTGCCCCATGCCTGGCACTCGCCGCACCGACCGGCCCACTTCGCGGTGGTCCACCCGCACTCGGTGCACACGTAGCCGGGGCGGGCAGGGCGGGCCGAGCGTGAGCGGGCGGTCGTCGAGGAGGTCACGCCCGCGACGCTAGCTGCCGGCACCGACATCCCCGGGAGGTCCCCGCTGACATCCCGCAGGGCGGTCCCGAGGGCATCCCCGGCCCTCCTGGACGGACCTCCTCCCTTCGCCCTGCGACAACCCCTTGTGCCCAACTGAACGCGCGTTTAGCATCTTGAACATGCGTTCAGCGTCTGCGGCCGAGGACTCGACCGCCCGCGCGCGGATCCGGGACGCTGCCGTCCTGCGCTTCTCCCGCGAGGGCTTCCGGGCCTCCCTGCGGACCATCGCGCAGGAAGCCGGCGTGAGCGCAGCCCTCGTGGTGCACCACTTCGGCTCCAAGGACGGGCTCCGCGAGGCCTGCGACGAGCACGTCCTCGCCGTCATCCGAGAGCAGAAGCGGGACGCCGTGGGCCCGACAGGCCCGACGCAGCTCCTCGCGCGGATGGCCGAGCTCGACGAGTGGGCGCCGCTGGTCGGCTACGCGCTGCGCAGCATGCAGGCCGGCGGGGATCTCGCCCGGGCCTTCCTCGACCACTTCGCCGCGGACGCCGAGGAGTACCTCCGTGAGGGGGTGGCCGCGGGAACCATCCTCGCCAGCCGGGACGAGGTCGCCCGGGCCCGGTACCTGACGGTGATGGGCTACGGCGCCTTCCTGCTCGACATCGCGCTCCACCCGCCCGAGGACCCCGCCGACCTGCGCGCCTACCTGCACGGCTACCTCGAGCGCACCGGCCTGCCCGCGATGGAGCTCTTCACCCAGGGGCTGTTCACCGACCGCTCGATGCTCGACGCCTACCTCATGTACGTCACGGACCCGCCCGCGGAGGGCTGACCTCCGCGCCCCGCAGTCCCCGTACGACCCCGAGAGGTGCCCCGTGAACCCCGTCATCGACGTCCACGACCTGACCAAGCGCTTCGGCCGCGTGCTGGCCCTCGACGGCCTCGACCTCGTGGTCGAGCCCGGCGAGGTGCACGGCTTCCTCGGCCCCAACGGCGCCGGGAAGTCCACCGCGATCCGCGTGCTCCTCGGCCTGCTGCGCGCCGACGCCGGCAGCGTCCGGATCTTCGGCGCGGACCCCTGGGACCAGGCGGTGAGCCTGCACCGCCGCCTGGCCTACGTGCCGGGGGACGTGAACCTGTGGCCCAAGCTCACCGGCGGGGAGGCCATCGACCTCTTCGCGAGCCTGCGCGGCTCGCTGGACCAGCGCCGCAAGGCCGAGCTGCTCGAGCGCTTCGACCTCGACCCGAGCAGGCGCACCCGGACCTACTCCAAGGGCAACCGGCAGAAGGTCGCCCTCGTGGCGGCCCTCGCGAGCGACGTCGAGCTCCTGGTGCTCGACGAGCCGACCTCGGGCCTCGACCCGCTGATGGAGCTGGTCTTCCAGGAGTGCGTGACCGAGGCCGTCGCGGCCGGGGCCACGGTCCTGCTCTCGAGCCACATCCTGGCCGAGGTCGAGAAGCTCTGCGACCGCGTGACGATCATCCGTCAGGGCCGGGACGTGCAGAGCGGCACCCTGGCCGAGCTGCGCCACCTCACCCGGTCGACCGTCTCGGTCGTGACCACCCAGGAGGTCACCGGCCTGGACCTGCTCGACGGCGTCCACGAGGTGCGCCAGGAGGGCGGCCGCACCGTGCTCACGGTCGACGACCCGGCGCTCTCGGCGCTGATGTCCCGCCTGGCCCCCCACGGCATCGAGAGCCTGCAGGTGACCCCGCCCACCCTCGAGGAGCTCTTCGTCCACCACTACGGCACCGCGCCGTCCGGGGCGCCTGGCGGCACCGCGCCGTCCGGGGCGCCTGGCGGCACCCGGGCGGCCGGGGTGCCCGACGGCGCCGCACGGGGTGCACGGTGAGCGCGGTGACCGGGGCGGCCCCCGCGCGGCCGGTCGCCGCGACCCGCGGGGACCACGGCCTGACGGGCACCCGCCGGCTGGTGCGCTTCGGTCTGCGCCGCGACCGCGTGCGGATCCCGGCCTGGGCCCTGGGCGTCGCCGGGCTGGTCGGGTACATGGGCCTGGCCATCCCGCTCGCCTACCCCGACGCCGCGGCCCGGCAGACCCGCGCCGCGATCATGGCCGACCCGGCCGGGGCCCTGCTCACGGGCCCGGGCTACGGGTTGGCGGACTACACCTTCGGTGCGATGGTCGCCAACGAGCTCGTCGGCATGATCTCGGTGGCCGTCGCCCTGATGTCGATCTTCCTCGTGGTGCGCCACACCCGGGCCGAGGAGGAGACCGGCCGCGCCGAGCTCGTCCGGGCCGGGGCCGTGGGTCGCTACGCCCCGTTGACCGCGGCCCTCGTGGTCGCGGTGGTCGCGAACCTCGTCGTGGCCCTCGCGCTGGTCCTCGCGCTGAGCGCCAACGACCTCGCCCTCGTGGACTCGGTGGCTGTCGCCGTCGGGGTGGCGACCGTCGGCCTGGTCTTCACGGGCGTCGCCGCGGTGACGGCCCAGCTCGGTGACCACGGTCGCAGCGCGAGCGGGACGGCCGGGGCGGTCCTGGGCCTGGCGTACGTGCTGCGCGGCGTGGGTGACGCCCAGCAGCTGGGCGGCAGCGCGTCGTCCTGGGCGTCACCGATCGGCTGGGTGCAGCAGACCCGCGCCTTCGTCGACCTGAGGTGGTGGCCTCTGCTGCTCGGGCTGGGCCTGGCGGTGCTCCTCATCGCTGTCGCGTACGTGCTGGTGGTCCGGCGCGACGTCGGGTCGGGGCTCGTGGCCTCCCGCCCCGGCCGTGCGGGGGCGAGCCGTGGGCTGGTGCGCCCGGTCGGACTCGCGCTCCGGATGGAGCGGGTGAGCCTCGTGGGCTGGGGGGTGGGGCTCGCGGTCTTCGCGGGGCTGACCGGGTCGATGGGCCAGGGCGTGGTCGACAGCTTCCTCGAGCAGCCCGAGCTGGCCCAGGTCTTCGGCACCTCCGGTGCCCAGGACATGCTGCTGGCCACCCTCGCGGCCTTCCTCGGCTTCTTCGCCATGGCCGTCGCGGTCTACGCCGTGATCTCGGTCAACCACCTGCGCCGGGACGAGGACGAGGGCCGCACCGGGATGGTCGTCGCCTGCGGGGTGAGCCGGCCCCGGTGGCTCGGTTCCTCCCTGGCGGTCACGGCCGTGGGGGCGGTGGTGCTGCTCGTGGTCTCCGGACTCGCCCTGGGCCTGGGAGCTGGGCTGTCGACCGGCCGGGCGGGGCTCGCGGGGGAGTTCGCCGTCGCGGCGCTCGTCCACCTGCCCCTCGTGCTGTGCTTCGCAGGGCTCGCGGCCCTCGCGTACGCGGCGCGCACGGGGACGTGGGGCGTGTGGCTGCTGCTGGTCGCCTCGATCCTCGTCGGTCTCTACGGGCCGATCCTCAACCTGCCCGACGTCGTGCTCGACGCGGCCCCCTTCGGTCTGGTTCCCGCCCTCCCGCACGAGGCCCTCGAGCTCGGCCCGCTGGTCGCCCAGGGGGCGGTCGCCCTCGCCCTCGTGCTGCTCGCCACGCGGGCCTTCCGCCGCCGGGACCTCACCGGCTGACGGGGCCCCGCCTCGGGGCCGTCGGCGCCCTCGACCGGTGACAGGTGCGGCGAGGCCATAGTCTTGCCGCGACGGCAGCGGTAGGAGACGACGCATGGATGACAGCACCCGACGGCCCCGCGGGGACGCACGCGGGGCACCGACGGGACCGATCCCGGCGGGCACGGGCGAGGACTCGCGACGAGGTCGACGCGAGGCCGAGGGAACTGCCCAGGACGCCGCGCCGGCAGGACGACGGATCCCTCGGTGGGCGTTCGTCGTCGGCGCCGTGGTGCTCGTCGCCGCCGTGGTGGGGATCATCCTCGCGGTGACCAACAACGCCGAGACCGCCCCGCCGCCCGACCCCCAGATCGTGACCCTGCCGGTGCCGACCCCGACCGTGGAGCCGGCCGAGCGCGAGGAGGGCACCGCCTTCTTCGAGGCGCTGCCCTCGACGATCCTGGCCTTCGCCCTCACGGAGACCGCCGAGGAGTCCGCGCTGGTCGAGGCCGGCGCCATCGAGGCCTACCGCTTCGACTACTCGGACGGCTCGCAGGAGATCACGGTGCGGGCGGGGCAGTGGGCCGACGCCGAGGAGACCGAGGCGGCCCTCGCCGAGCAGCTCGCTGCTGCGGACGAGGAGATCGAGGCAGCCCGTGCTGAGGCGCCCTCCGAGGAGGAGGCCTCCGAGGAGGGCACTGCCGAGGAGAGCGCCGCCGAGGGGGCCGTCGCCGCCCCGGGGGTCGACGAGGGCACGGTCGAGGTCGACCGCGAGGAGGTCGGGCGCTACGTCATCCTCACCCGTGAGGACGGCACCGCGACCGCGTGGTGGACCAACGGCACCGTGCTGCTCCAGGTCGACGGCCCGGCCGCGGCGGTCCGGGACGTCTACACGGGCTACCCGCTCTGACGCCCTCGGCCTGGCTAGGCTGACGCACGCACCGTCCGCGTCACCCGAGGAGCAGCCCATGAGCACGTCCCGCTTCGGCCAGGTCGCCGTCCTCGGGGGCGGGGTGATGGGCGAGGCCCTCGTCGGGGCGATGCTCCGGGCTGGTGTCGAGGTCGACGACCTCAGTGTCAGCGAGCCGTCGGCCCATCGCGCCAACGAGCTCTCCGAGCGGTACGGGGTGCGAGCCGCGGACGGCAACGCCAAGGTCGCGAGCCGGGCCGACGTCGTCGTGGTGGCCCTCAAGCCCGGGGACCTCGCCGGGGTGCTCACCGAGATCGGGCCCCGCCTGCGGGAGGGGGCCGTGGTGGTCAGCGTGGCCGCGGGAGTCCCGCTGTCCTTCTACGAGCGCCACCTGCCCGAGGGCACCGCGGTCGTGCGGGTCATGCCCAACACCCCGGCCCTGGTCGGTCGGGGGGCCAGTGCGCTGAGCGGCGGCTCCCACGCCAGCGCCGAGCACCTCGAGACGGTGCGGGCCCTGCTCGCCGAGACCGGCCTGGTGCTGACGGTCCCGGAGAAGCACCTCGACGCCGTCACCGCCGTCTCCGGCTCGGGCCCCGCCTACGTCTTCTACCTGGTCGACGCCCTGGCCGAGGCCGGGGTCCTGCTCGGGCTGCCCCGGGCCCAGGCCCTCGAGCTCGCGACGGCGACCTTCGGCGGGGCGGTCGCGCTGCTCGAGGACGGCGGGGAGCACCCGGTGGTGCTGCGCGAGCGCGTGTCCTCCCCCGGGGGCACGACGGTCGCGGCGCTGCGGCAGCTCGACGCCCACGGCGTCCGCGCCGGGGTGCTCGCCGCGGCCGAGGCGGCCCGGGACAGGTCGCGCGAGCTCGCCGCCGAGATGGACGGGTGACGCCCCGTCGCCCTCCCGCGATGAGCGACGTCGCCGTCGTCGCGGGGGTCTCGCACCAGACGGTCTCTCGGGTGCTCAACTCCCACCCGAGCGTCCGCCCGGAGACGCGGCAGCGGGTCCTCGAGGCGATCGAGCAGCTCGGCTACCGCCGCAACGTCGCGGCCCGCGCCCTGGTCACCCGGCGCACCGGCACGCTCGGTGTGGTCACCTCGGGCTCGGCGCTGTTCGGTCCGACGAGCACCCTCATCGCGATCGAGGAGGCCGCGCGGGAGGCCGGGTACTTCGTCAGCCTCGCGACGGTGGCGCGGTGGGAGGTCCCGGCGCTGCTGCGGACCCTCGAGCACTTCATGTCGCAGGGGGTCGAGGGCATCGTCGTGGTGGCCTCGCACGACGACGCGGCCGACGCCGTCCGGGGCTTCGAGAGCACCGTCCCCGTGGTCATGGTGGGCCCCGAGGACCTGCAGGGTCCGCAGCTGTACTCGGTCGCGGTGGACCAGTACGCAGGGGCCCGGATGGCCGTGCAGCACCTGCTGGACCTCGGCCATCGCGACATCGTGCACCTCGCCGGCCCCGAGGACTGGTTCGACGCCCGCGCCCGTGCGCGTGCCTGGCGCGACGCCCTGGTCGAGGTCGGCGTCGAGGCCCGGACCGAGATCGCGGGGGACTGGCGCGCCGACCGCGGCTACGAGGTGGGCCTCGAGGTCGTGGCCGAGGGGCCGCCGAGCGCGGTCTTCGCGGCCAACGACCAGCTCGCCCTCGGGCTGCTGCGGGCCTTCGCCGAGCGAGGGCTCCGGGTGCCCGAGGACGTGTCGGTGGTGGGGTTCGACGACGTGGACGGCTCGGCGAACTTCTACCCGCCCCTGACCACGGTGCGCCAGGAGTTCCGTACCCTGGGGACCCGGTGCCTCGAGGTGCTGCTCGCCGCGATCGAGGGCGAGACCCCGTCCCGGCAGCGCATCGAGCCCCGGCTCGTGGTGCGCGCGAGCAGCGGTCCGGCCCGTCCGTGAGCCCGTCGTCACAGGGCTCGTGGGGACCGTGCCAGGGCACCGAAGGTCCCGGGGGGCACCGTCGACACCGTGTTAGTGTGAGCGTTAACATCGACCCCAGATCCAACCAATGACGGAGGACCGCATGGCCACCGACGACCACGCCACCGCCGCCCGGGACGAGATCGCGGCCGGACGAGCCGTCCTCGGCATCGAGCTCGGCTCGACCCGCATCAAGGCCGTCCTGATCTCCTCGGACGGCACCCCGCTCGCGGTCGGGGGGCACGCGTGGGAGAACCAGTTCGTCGACCGGATGTGGACCTACTCGCTGGACTCGGTCTGGACCGGGCTCCAGGAGAGCGTCGCGGCCCTCGCGGCTGACGTCCAGCAGCAGTACGGGATCCCCCTGGCCACGGTCCGCGCCCTCGGGGTGTCCGCCATGATGCACGGCTACCTCGCCTTCGACGCCGACGGCGAGCTCCTGGTGCCCTTCCGCACCTGGCGCAACACCACGACCGGTCCCGCGGCGGCCGAGCTCAGCGAGCTCTTCGGGTACAACATCCCGCTGCGCTGGTCGATCGCGCACCTCTACCAGGCGATCCTCGACGACGAGCCGCACGTGCCGCAGATCGCCTCCCTCACCACCCTGGCCGGCTACGTCCACCGTCGTCTGACGGGCCGCTCGGTCCTCGGCGTGGGGGACGCCTCGGGGGTCTTCCCGGTGGACACCGCGACCAAGGACTACGACGCACGGATGGTCGCCCAGTTCGACGAGCTGGTGGCCGCACGCCGTCCCGGGCTGCACCTGACCGACCTGCTCCCCGAGGTGCTCGTCGCGGGCCAGGAGGCCGGGCGGCTCACCGCGGAGGGCGCCGCGCTGCTCGACCCGACCGGCACCCTGCAGCCAGGCGCCCCGCTGTGCCCGCCCGAGGGGGACGCGGGGACCGGCATGGTCGCGACCAACGCCGTGGCCCCCCGGACCGGCAACGTCTCGGTCGGGACGTCGATCTTCGCCATGGTCGTGCTCGAGCGGCCCCTCGAGCAGGTGCACCACGAGCTCGACCTGGTCACGACCCCCGCCGGGGACCTCGTCGCGATGGTGCACTGCAACAACGGCGCCAGCGAGCTCGGGGCCTGGGCCGAGGTCTTCGGGCGGTTCGCGGCCGCCCTCGGTCACCCGACGGGGGCCGACGAGGTCTTCGGTGCCCTGCTGCGCGAGGCCCTCGACGGCGAGGCCGACGGCGGCGGGCTGCTGGCCTACAACTACCTCTCGGGGGAGCCGATCACCGGGCTCGACGAGGGCCGGCCCCTCGTGGTGCGCACCCCGGACAGCCGGCTCACCCTCGCGAACTTCGTGCGGACCCAGGTCTACGGCGCCTTCGGCACCCTGAGCCTGGGCATGCGCGTCCTCGCGGGCGAGAAGGTCGAGCTCGACACCCTCTACGCCCACGGTGGCATGTTCCGCACGGCCGG
This sequence comes from Actinotalea soli, assembly GCF_017565425.1. Lineage (GTDB taxonomy): Bacteria > Actinomycetota > Actinomycetes > Actinomycetales > Cellulomonadaceae > Actinotalea > Actinotalea soli. The sequence continues at coordinate 15,579 of NZ_JAGEMK010000013.1, read as the reverse complement.
GGTCGCCCAGCGACTGCTGGCCGCGGCGGTCGGTGCCCCCGTCGCCGTGGCCCGGACGGCCAGCGAGGGAGGCCCGTGGGGGATCGCCGCGCTCGCGGCCTACCTCGAGACCGCGGGCGAGGAGGACCTGCCGACCTTCCTCAGCACCCGCCTCTTCGGGGACAGCGAGGTCGACGTCGTCGCCCCCGACCCGCAGGACGTCGCCGGCTACGGCGTCTTCCTCGAGCGGTACAGCGCGGGGCTCGCGATCGAGCAGGCCGCTGTCGAGGCGGTCTAGGCCACCGGCCGCGGGCATCAGCACCAGCAGAGGCAGCACAGCGCGCACCTGGCGTGCGCAGACGAAGGAGACGATGGGATGACTGGTCTGGACGCCTTCGGGCCCGAGGTCCACGAGGAGGTCGCGCGGGTCCGTGAGCTCGTGAGCCGGCTGCACGCCGAGCTGCCTCGCTGGGAGCTGGTGGTGTGGACGGCGGGCAACGTCTCGCAGCGCCTGAGCACCGCCGACCTCTTCGTCATCAAGCCCAGCGGGGTCACCTACGACGAGCTGACCCCCGAGTCGATGGTGGTCTGCGACCTCGACGGCACCCTGGTGGACGGCGACCGGTCGCCCTCCTCGGACACGGCTGCCCACGCCTACGTCTACCGCCACATGCCCGAGGTCAACGGCGTGGTGCACACCCACTCGACCTACGCCACGGCCTGGGCGGCGCGGGCCGAGCCGGTGCCCTGCGTGCTGACGATGATGGCCGACGAGTTCGGCGGGGACATCCCCATCGGGCCCTTCGCGCTGATCGGCGACGACTCGATCGGCCGCGGCATCGTCGAGACCCTGCGCGAGTCCCGCAGCCCGGCGGTCCTCATGCAGAACCACGGCCCGTTCACCATCGGCAAGGACGCCAAGGCGGCGGTCAAGGCCGCGGTCATGGTCGAGGAGGTCGCGCGGACCGTCCACATCTCGCGCCAGCTCGGCGACCCGCTGCCGATCCCGCAGGAGGACGTCGACCGCCTCTACGACCGCTACCAGAACGTCTACGGCCGCTGACCGGCCGCGCCCCTGAGCCCTCGACCTCACCCCGTACGTGACGAAGGAGTCCCCATGACCAAGCCCTATGCCGACCGCGAGGTCTGGTTCTGCACCGGCAGCCAGGACCTCTACGGCGAGGACACGCTCCGCCAGGTCGCCGAGCAGTCCCAGGCGATCGCCCGCGAGCTCGAGGCCGCCGACGCGGTCCCCGTCAAGATCGTCTGGAAGCCCGTCCTCAAGGAGTCCGACTCGATCCGCCGGATGGCCCTCGAGGCCAACGCCTCGGACGCGTGCATCGGCGTCATCGCCTGGATGCACACCTTCTCCCCGGCGAAGATGTGGATCGCGGGCCTCGACGCCCTGCGCACGCCGCTGCTGCACCTGCACACGCAGGCGAACGTCGAGCTGCCGTGGTCGACGATCGACATGGACTTCATGAACCTCAACCAGGCCGCGCACGGCGACCGTGAGTTCGGCTACATCCAGTCGAGGCTCGGCGTGGCCCGCAAGACCGTCGTCGGGCACGTCTCGAACCCGGCCGTGCAGCAGAAGGTGGGCACCTGGGCGCGGGCCGCCGCGGGGTGGGCCGCGACCCACGAGCTCAAGCTCGCCCGCTTCGGTGACAACATGCGCAACGTCGCCGTCACCGAGGGGGACAAGACCGAGGCCGAGCTGCGCTTCGGGGTGAGCGTCAACACGTGGGGGGTCAACGACCTGGTCGCCGCGGTCGACGCGGTCGAGGACTCCGCGGTCGACTCCCTGGTGACCGAGTACGAGGACACCTACGACGTCGCGGCCGAGCTGCGGGCGGGTGGGGACCGGCACGACTCCCTGCGCTACGGGGCCAAGCAGGAGCTCGCGCTCCTGGCCCTGCTGGGTGAGATCGGCGCGACCGCGTTCACCACGACCTTCGAGGACCTCGGTGCCCTGCGTCAGCTCCCGGGCCTCGCGGTCCAGCGGCTCATGGCCCAGGGCTACGGCTTCGGGGCCGAGGGGGACTGGAAGACCGCGATCCTGGTGCGCGCGGCCAAGGTCATGGGTGAGGGCCTGCCCGGCGGGGCCTCCCTCATGGAGGACTACACCTACGACATGGTGCCGGGGGACGAGAAGATCCTGGGCGCCCACATGCTCGAGATCTGCCCCACCCTGACCACCTCACGGCCGAGCCTCGAGGTGCACCCCCTGGGCATCGGCGGCAAGGAGGACCCGGTCCGCCTGGTCTTCGACACCGACTCCGGCCCGGGGGTCGTGGTGGCGCTGTCGGACATGCGCGACCGGTTCCGGCTCACCGCCAACGCGGTCGACATCGTCCCGCCCGACGAGGAGCTGCCGAACCTGCCCGTGGCGCGGGCCGTGTGGAAGCCCCAGCCCGACTTCGCCACCTCGGCCGAGGCCTGGCTCATGGCGGGGGCCGCTCACCACACGGTGCTGTCGACCCAGGTCGGCGTCGAGGCCTTCGCGGACTTCGCCGACATCGCCCGGACCGAGCTGCTCGTGATCGACGAGTCCACCACCTCGCGCGGGTTCGCCCAGGAGATCCGCTGGAACCACGCGTACTACCGGCTCGCGCAGGGCTTCTGAGGCGGAGCAGGGCCCCGGCGCTGCGCCGGGGAGGGGGCTCCCGGCAGGGCACGTGCCCTGCCGGGAGCCCTCGCTGGTTTCGGAACCAGAAGGGGGCCGTGCGTCGCCGGTGTCTCCGGCGCCGGTGCGCGGGGGTCAAAGGGGCCATGACCTGCGTTAGCGCAAACGGGTGACACGGTCGGACGGGCCGCGCGGAGGCGACGGCAGGGGACCTAGGGCCCGCCGGCAGGTCGCCACGTCCACCGTTACTGTTTCGCAATCAAAAGTTGTCTTCAAGAAGTTGACGCAAGGTTGCTCCAGCCCCGAAGGTAGGGGCGTGCTCAAGGAAGAGGCAGAGCAGCTGCCCGTCACGGTCCGCCGTGCGCGCATGCTCCAGGTGATCGCCGAACGCGAGTTCGTGCGTGTCGCCGACCTGTCCGAAGCCTTCGGCATCTCCGACGTCACGGTCCGTGCCGACCTCGCCGCCCTGGAGATCTCCCACTCCGTCCGTCGCGTCCGCGGGGGAGCGATGGCCCCCCCGCGCGGGATCCGGTCAGAGCCCTCCTTCGAGGAGTCCACCGTCGAGTTCGCCGGCGAGAAGCAGCGCATCGGCATCGCGGCCGCGGCCCTCGTGGCCCCGGGCACGAGCCTCCTGCTCGACGTCGGCACCACGACCACGGCCGTGGCCCGCGCCCTCGTCGCCCGGACCGACCTCGAGGGCGTCACGGTCGTCACGAACGGCCTCAGCGTGGCCCTCGAGCTCGAGGCGGCTGTGGGCAGGCTCGACGTCGTCGTCACGGGGGGCACCCTGCGTCGGCTGCAGCACTCGCTGGTGAACCCGATGGCGACGACCCTGCTCGAGGGCCTGCGCGTGGATCTCGCGATCGTGGGCTGCAACGGGGTCGACGCCGAGCACGGCGTGACCAACCTGAACCTGCCCGAGGCCGAGGTCAAGCAGGCGATGATCCGCGCCGCGGAGCGCACGGTGGTCGTGGCGGACGGCTCCAAGCTCGGCCAGGTCCACCTCGGCCGGGTCGCGACGACCGACCAGATCGACACGGTGCTCACCGGGACCTCGGCGCCCGAGGAGGAGATGCGGCGGCTCAGACGCCGCGGCGTGGACCTCGTCCGTGTCGAGTAGGCCGAGCAGCAGGACCCACAGAACTTCCTGACCGGTTCGGTCAGGTCGCCCGGACCGATCAGGGAACCGCCCAGATCAGTCCACATCAGGAAGATGCACGTTCTCGAGGAGGAGACATGAGCACCAAGAAGTTTGCCGCAGTCGCGGCAGGACTGACGCTCGCGATGGGCCTTGCCGCTTGCGGTGGCGAAGGCGCGGGCGACACGGGCACGGACACCGGCGGCGGCTCCGAGGGCGGCGACGCCGTCGAGGGCGGCACGATCGGTGTCGCGATGCCGACCCAGACCTCCGAGCGCTGGATCGCGGACGGCAACGCCGTCCTGGCCGGGCTCGAGGGCGCGGGCTACGACGTCGACCTGCAGTTCGCCAACGACGACATCCCCACCCAGTCGCAGCAGATCGACCAGATGATCACGCAGGGCGTGGACCTGCTCATCATCGCGGCGATCGACGGCACGGCCCTCACGGGTCAGCTCGACGCCGCGGCGGCCGCGAACATCCCGGTCATCGCCTACGACCGGCTGATCAACGACAGCGAGAACGTCGACTTCTACGTCACCTTCGACAACTTCGAGGTCGGCGTTCAGCAGGCGACCTCGCTGCTCGTGGGCCTGGGTGTCCTCAACGAGGACGGCTCGGAGGGCGACGCCGAGGGCCCGTTCAACGTCGAGCTCTTCGCCGGCTCGCCCGACGACAACAACGCGACCTTCTTCTGGGACGGCGCGATGTCCGTCCTCGAGCCCTACATGGAGGACGGCACCCTCGAGGTCCCCTCGGGCCAGACGGAGTTCGAGCAGGCCGCCATCCTGCGCTGGCAGCAGGAGACCGCCCAGCGTCGTATGGAGGACCTCCTGACCTCGGCGTACAGCGGTGGCACCGAGCTGCACGGCGTGCTGTCGCCCTACGACGGCCTGTCGCGAGGCATCATCACGGCCCTCCAGGGCACCGGTGGCTACCCGGCCACGATCGAGGAGGGGCTGCCGGTCGTCTCCGGCCAGGACGCCGAGATCGCCTCGGTCAAGCTGATCGCCGACGGCACGCAGTTCGCGACGATCTTCAAGGACACCCGCAAGCTCGCGGACCAGGCCGTCGTCTCGGCCCAGTCCTTCCTCGCGGGTGAGGAGCCCGAGGCGAACGACACCGAGAGCTACGACAACGGGGTCAAGATCGTCCCGTCGTACCTGCTCGAGTCGGACATCGTCTACGAGGGCAACATCACGGAGCTGCTCGTCGACAGCGGTTACTGGACCGAGGAGCAGGTCGAGTCGGGCCAGGCCTGACCAACGCAAGCCCCGATCCGGCCCGGCGGTCCCCCCACCGCCGGGCCGGATCGGCCCCGCCAGCGCGGCCCACGAGAATCGAGGACTGAGGCCGATGAGCAACAACATTCTGGAGATGCGCAGCATCACCAAGACCTTCCCCGGCGTGAAGGCTCTGCAGGACGTCACCCTCGAGGTCGAGCGCGGGGAGATCCACGCGATCTGCGGCGAGAACGGCGCCGGCAAGTCGACCCTGATGAAGGTGCTCTCGGGCGTGTACCCGCACGGCACCTACACCGGGGACATCTACTTCGAGGGCGAGCACGCCAAGTTCGGGACGATCAACGACTCCGAGGCCAAGGGCATCGTGATCATCCACCAGGAGCTCGCGCTCATCCCCTACCTCTCGGTGGCCGAGAACATCTTCCTCGGCAACGAGCAGCGCGGCCGCGGCGGCATGATCGACTGGAACCACACGAACTCCGAGGCGGCCAAGCTGCTCGCCCGCGTGGGCCTGCGCGAGAACCCCACCACCCCCATCAACCAGCTCGGGGTCGGCAAGCAGCAGCTCATCGAGATCGCCAAGGCGCTCTCCAAGAAGGTCAAGCTCCTCATCCTCGACGAGCCGACCGCTGCGCTCAACGACACCGACTCGGCCCACCTGCTCGACCTGCTGCGCCACCTCAAGGGCCAGGGGATCACCTCGATCATGATCTCCCACAAGCTCAACGAGATCGCCGACATCGCCGACCGCACCACGATCATCCGTGACGGCCGGACCATCGAGACCATCGACATGAAGGACCCGGCGTCCACCCAGGACCGGATCATCAAGGGCATGGTCGGCCGCGACCTCGAGCAGCGCTACCCCCACCGCACGCCCGAGATCGGCGAGGAGGTGCTGCGGGTCGAGAACTGGACCGTGCACCACCCGACCCAGCACGACCGCGTCGTCGTCCGGGATGCCTCCTTCAACGTCAAGGCGGGCGAGGTCGTCGGTATCGCGGGCCTCATGGGCGCCGGGCGTACCGAGCTGGCGATGAGCATCTTCGGTCGCAGCTACGGGCGCGACATCAGCGGCGAGATCTACCTGCGCGGCGAGCGGATCCAGGTCCGCAACGTCTCCGAGGCGATCTCCCACGGGCTCGCGTACGCCACCGAGGACCGCAAGCGCTACGGGCTCAACCTCATCGAGGACATCCGCCGCAACATCTCCTCGGCAGGTCTGGGCAAGCTGTCGAAGCGCGGCTGGGTCAACGGCAACGAGGAGCTGAAGATCGCGGGAGAGTACCGCGAGAGCCTGAACATCAAGGCTCCCAGCGTGCTCTCGGTGGTCGGCAAGCTCTCGGGCGGCAACCAGCAGAAGGTCGTGCTGAGCAAGTGGCTCTACACCGACCCTGACGTGCTGATCGTCGACGAGCCCACCCGTGGGATCGACGTCGGGGCCAAGTACGAGATCTACACGATCATCAACCGGATGGTCGCCGCAGGGAAGGCGGTCGTGGTGATCTCCTCCGAGCTGCCCGAGCTGCTCGGCATCTGCGACCGCATCTACACCCTCGCCTTCGGGCGGATGACCGGAGAGGTCCCTGCCGGCGGTGCCACGCAGGAGAGCCTCATGGAACTCATGACGATGGAAAAGGACCAGGTGCAATGACCGGCATCGCCGACGTACGGGAGCTCGTCACCCGGAACCTGCGGCAGAGCGGCATCTTCATCGCGTTCATCGCGATCGTGGTGCTCTTCTCCCTGCTCAACCCGAACTTCCTGAGCCCGGGGAACCTGACCAACATCGTCCTGCAGTACTCCTACATCCTGATCCTCGCGATCGGGATGGTCATCGTGATCATCGCGGGGCACATCGACCTGTCGGTCGGCTCGTTGGTCGCCCTGACCGGGGCGGTCTCCGCCACCGTGGTCATCGCCAACGGGAACCCGTGGTGGATGGGTGTGCTGGCCGCGATGGTGGTCGGTCTCCTCGCGGGGGCCTGGCAGGGGTTCTGGGTCGCCTTCGTCGGGATCCCGGCCTTCATCGTGACCCTGGCCGGCATGCTCGTGTTCCGTGGCCTGACCTACGAGGTCCTCGACAACATCTCGCTGTCCCCCTTCGGCGGCTCGTACTACCTCATCGCCAACGGCTTCCAGAACGGCCTGTTCGGTGGCCCGGGCTACGACGTCTTCACCCTGGTGGTCTTCGCGATCGCCGTCGTCGGCTACGCGATCAGCCAGTTCCGTGCCCGCCAGGCGAAGATCGCCTACCAGCAGGCCGTCGAGGCCTTCCCGCTCTTCATCCTCAAGATCGTGCTCGTCGCCGCGGTCGTCATGTGGTTTGCCTACCAGCTCGCCCAGAGCCGTGGTCTGCCGAACGTGCTGATCCTGCTCGCCGCGCTGATCCTCATCTACACGCTGGTGACGCAGAAGACGGTCTTCGGCCGTCACGTCTACGCGATCGGTGGCAACCTCAGCGCCGCGCAGCTCTCAGGCGTCAAGGTGCGGAAGGTCAACTTCTTCATCTTCGTCAACATCGGCTTCCTCGCGAGCATCGCGGGCATCGTCTACTCCTCGCGGTCGAACGGCGCGCAGCCGGGCGCAGGAAACATGTTCGAGCTCGATGCGATCGCCGCCTGCTTCATCGGTGGCGCCGCGGTGACCGGTGGTGTGGGGCGGGTGACCGGGGCCATGATCGGTGGTCTGATCATGGCCGTCATGAGCAACGGCATGCAGCTCATGGGTGTCGACCAGTCGGCCCAGCAGGTCGTCAAGGGTCTGGTCCTGCTCCTGGCCGTCGCCTTCGACGTCTACAACAAGCGTCGGGCGGGCACCCGCTGACCAGCGGTCCGCGCCCTACGCGCTGACGGACCCGAAGGGCCCGGCCCGCCTCGAGGCGGACCGGGCCCTTCGGCATGCCCGCCCGGCCCGGCCGTGCGGGGGCGCAGGGAGTCCGCACGGTGTGGTTCCATCGGGCCCGTGAGCAGAACGAGCCCCTCGGCCCCCCGCCCCCCGAGCGTCCCCGAGGAGGGGCCCGGCGCCGACGAGCGCCCGGTCCCCGGAGCCAGCCGGGTTCCCGGAGCCAGCCCGAGCACCGGAGCCGAAGGGGCCCCCGCCGGCCCGTCGGGTCTCAGCCCCCTCCCGCACTCCTGGGTCGAGGACGTCGTCGCGACCCTGCTGGGCACCTACCTCGCGGCCCTCGGCGTGGCTCTCCTGGACGCGGGCGGTGCGGTCACCGGAGGGACGGCCGGCCTGTCCCTGCTCCTCGGCTACGCCGCGGGGCTGCCGTTCTGGCTCCTGTTCCTCCTGGTGAACCTGCCGTTCCTGGCTCTGGGCACGTGGAAGCGGGGCTGGGCCTTCGGGGCGCGGACCTTGGTCGCGATCGGGCTCGTGGGCGGCGGCTCCGAGCTCCACGGCCAGATGCTCGACCTCGCGTCCGTGCCACCCCTCTACGGCGCCCTGACCGGGAGCCTGCTCGCCGGCGTGGGGATGCTCATCCTCTTTCGGCACAACGCGAGCATGGGCGGGTTCAACACGTTGGCCCTCGTGGTGCAGGACGTGTGGGGCATCCGCGCGGGTTACGTCCAGCTCGGGTGCGACGTGGTGATCATCCTGGCGGCCCTGACGGTGGCGCCCCCCGGGATCGTCGCGGCCTCGGCCCTCGGCGCGGCCCTGCTCAACCTGGTCCTCATCATGAACCACCGGCCGGGCCGCTACCTCGGCACCTGAGCGGCCACCCGACGGCCGGGCCCTGCCCGTGAGCCCACCGACGGCCGGGCCCTGCCCGTGAGCCCACCTACGGCCGAGCGGCGAACCTCTCGAGGAGGTCGGCGTGCCCCGACACGATGAGCAGGTCGTTGGCCGAGATCCGGGTCTCCTCCGTGGCGTACACGAACTCCTCGCCCGGGGGCTTGACCCCGATGACCGTCACGCCGTACTTCTTGCGGATCTGCGACTGGCCGATCGTGAAGCCCTGGGTCTCGTGCGGGGGGCGCATCTTGACGATCGTGAACCCGTCCTCGACCTCGATGTAGTCGAGCAGCTTCCCCGAGACCAGGTGCGCGACCCGGTTGCCGGCGTCCGCCTCGGGCAGGACCACGTGGTGAGCGCCGATGCGCTGCAGGATGCGCGCGTGCTCGACGGAGACCGCCTTGGCCCAGATCTGCGGCACGCCGATGTCCACGAGGTTCCCGGTGATGAGCACGCTCGCCTCGAGGGAGGTGCCGACCCCGACGACGGCGACACGGAAGTCCCGCGCACCGACCTGCTCGACGGCGTCGGGGTTGGTCAGGTCGGCCTCGATCACCGGGACGCGACCTGACCAGTACTGGACCAGGTCCGCCGACTTCTCGACCGCGAGCACGTCGTGCCCCAGCCGGTCGAGGGTGTTGGCGATCGCGCCGCCGAAGCGGCCGAGGCCGATCACCAGCACCCCTGCGTTCTTGCTCTTGTCCTCAGCCAACGATGGGCCTCTCTTCCGGTAGGCGGACCACGCGCTGACGGTCGCGCAGGGCGAGCGCCCCCGCGAGGGTCATGGGTCCGGTACGGCCGACGAACATCAGGACCGACAGGATGTACTTGGCGCTGTCGGGCAGGTCAGCGGTGATCCCGGTGCTCAGCCCGCAGGTCGCGAAGGCGCTGATCGTCTCGAAGAGGACGACGTCGAGGCTCAGGCCGGTGATCTCGAGCAGCAGCAGGGTCGCGACCAGCACGATCGTCGCGGCCATGAAGGAGACCGCGATCGCGACGCGCACGATGTCGTGCTGGAGCCGGCGCCCGAAGGCCTCCAGGTCCCGGTCGCCCCGCGCCTCGGCGCGGATCGCGAGGAAGAGCACCGCCAGGGTGGTGACCTTGAGGCCTCCCGCGGTCGAGGCACTGCCCCCGCCCACGAACATCAGGGCGTCGCTCACCAGCCACGTGGTCTCGTTCATCTCGCTCACGGGCACCGTGCTGAAGCCGCCCGAGCGGGTGTTGACGCTCGCGAAGACCGTGTTGAGCAGCTTGCTCGACCAGCTCAGGTCGCCGTAGGTCGCGGTGCGGTTCCACTCGGACGCCCCGATCACGAGGGCACCCACGACGAACAGGACCCCGGAGGTGAGGATGGTGAGCTTCGTGTGCAGGGCCCAGCGCCGCGGGGTGCTCCACGTGCGGGCCACGTTGAGGATCACCGGGAAGCCGAGGGAGCCGATGAACACCCCGACCATGACCGGGATCTCGATGAGGGCGTCCCCGGTGAACGGGACCATCCCCTCGGCGTTGGGCACGAACCCGGCGTTGTTGAAGGCCGAGATCGCGTAGAAGATGCCCCACCAGAACGAGGTGATCGTGTCGTACCCGAGGTAGAGGAACCGCGGCACGAGGACCAGGGCTGCCGCGAGCTCGACGGCGGTCGAGGCGAGGATCACGGTGCGCAGCAGGGTGCCGACCTCGCCGAGCTTGGTGGTGCGCGTCTCCCGGGCGGTCAGCATGCGCTGGGTCAGGCCCATGTGCCGCGAGACGGCGACACCGAGCAAGGAGGCCAGGGTCATCACGCCCAGGCCGCCGACCTTGATCCCGACGAGGATGACCGTCTGGCCGAACCCCGACCAGTAGGTGCCGGTGTCGACCGTGACCAGCCCGGTGACGCACACCGCGGAGGTCGCGGTGAAGAGCGCGTCGACGAACGGGGCCGACCGTCCGCTGGCGGTGGCCTGCGGGGTGAGCAGCAGGGCCGTGAAGACCGCGATGACGCTCGCGAAGACCGTCAGGGCCAGGCGGGCGGGCGTCTGTCGGGCGACCTGGTCGACCATCTCGCGCGCGAGGAGCAAGGGCCGCGGCAGTGCCACCCCGCACCTCCCGCTCTCGCTGCGTCCGACGGTCCCGGTGACCGACGTCCAACTCTGGCACGTCCGCGGCGTACCGGCGGCCTCCGCGGGCGGCGTGGCCCGCGCGTCTGCCCGACCTCCGGCTACGGTGAGGCATGACCTCGCCGGGCCCGCACCGCACCCGCCTCGTGTGGTCCACGGAGATGCTGGGCTACGACTTCGGTGACGGCCACCCCATGGCGCCGCTGCGCCTGGACCTCACGATGCGTCTCGTGGAGGACCTGGGTCTGACCACGCTCCCCGGCGTCGAGCTCGTCGGAGCGGCCCCCGCCCCGGACGCCCTCCTCGAGACGGCCCACGCCCCGGGCTACGTCGCCGCCGTGCGCGCCGCCTCGCTGCACGGGAAGCTCGACCTGGTCCACGGCCTCGGGACGAGCGACGACCCCGTCTTCCCCGGCATGCACGAGGCCGCGGCCCGGGTGGTGACGGGCAGCGTCGAGGCGGCCCTGGCCGTCTGGCAGGCCAGAGCGGACCACGCGGTCAACCTCACCGGTGGCATGCATCACGCCATGGTCGACCACGCCTCGGGGTTCTGCGTGTACAACGACGCGGTCGCCGCGATACGTGCGGTGCTCGAGGCGGGCGCCGAACGGGTCGCGTACGTGGACGTCGACGCCCACCACGGGGACGGCGTCGAGCGCGCGTTCTGGGACGACCCGCGGGTGCTCACCATCTCGGTCCACGAGAGCGGGCACACCCTCTTCCCGGGCACCGGTCATCCGACCGACGTCGGCGGACCTCACGCGCGGGGCCGGGCCGTGAACGTGGCGCTCCCCTCGGGGACCACCGGGACGCCGTGGCTGCGCGCGGTCGCCGCGGTGGTCGAGCCCTTGGTGCGGAGCTTCCGGCCCGAGCTGATCGTGAGCCAGCACGGGTGCGACGCGCACGGGTCGGACCCGCTGACGAACCTCGCGGTCTCGGTGGACGCCCAGCGCCGGGCGATGGGCATGGTGCACGACCTCGCGCACGAGGTGTCGCAGGGGCGATGGGTCGCGCTGGGGGGCGGCGGCTACGCCGTGGTCGAGGTCGTCCCTCGGGCGTGGGCCCACCTGGTGGGGGTCGCGACGCACCACCCCGTCGACCCGGCCACGCCGGTCCCCGAGGCGTGGCTCGAGCACGTCGCGACGGTGCTCGGTGCTGCCGGCCCCGTGACCATGGGGGACGAGGACCTCGTGCTGCCCCGCCTGTGGTCCGAGGGGTACGACCCCGGAGACCTCGTGGACCGGATCATCATGGCCACCCGCCAGGCGACCTTCCACCACCACGACCTCGACGCCCTGTACGACTGAGGACCGCGGAACCTGGCGCCTGGCCCGTACGGGTGATCCTGCCCTGGGCGCGAGCGTCCGTCGGTATGTCACACCCTTCACCTCTTTCACTCCAGCACCGTCAGGCCCTAGGGTTGAGCAGCGCTGCGGCAGGGGTCGTGGCGAAATGAACCGGGCGCGCCTGAGGGCCCCCCGGACTGGTTCCAGATCGGGGCAGCATGAGCAGTGGGCCGGAGCCGCGGATGCGGTACCTGACGGTCGCCGAGGTGGCTGACACCATGCGCGTGTCCCGGATGACCGTCTACCGCCTCGTGCACGGTGGCGAGCTGCCCGCGGTGCGGGTGGGTCGTTCCTTCCGCGTCCCGCAGGACGCCCTCGAGGCCTACCTCGCCGCCTCCTCGGTCGAGGGCGAGCAGGGGAGCCAGGGCAACCGCCTCTCCTCCTGACCGTCGCGGGGCCCGCTGACGCGGGGAGTCCCGGGACCGGGTAGACTGGGCGGCGGACTTTCCAAGCGCGTCAGTGGTTCGGTGCTCCCGGCCCGCGGTTCGCGCAGAACCGATCACATTGCGAGGACCCATGGGCTCCGTCATCAAGAAGCGCCGTAAGCGCATGGCCAAGAAGAAGCACCGCAAGCTGCTGCGCAAGACGCGTCACCAGCGTCGCAACAAGAAGTAGCCGTCTGCCCGGTCGCCGGGCGATGCGATGACCTCCGGGCCCGGCACGTGAGTGCCGGGCCCGCGGTGTACCTCGATCCCGCGTCGTGGCGGACACGGGCCTCTACAACGATGTAGGCTCGAGCCGGTCCAGCCACGGTCGGCGTGCCCGCACCCGGGGAGGAGCTGGCGCGTGTCACCGAGAGGGCGGTCCGATGGCGGCAACCATGCAGGACGTCGCGCAGCGCGCGGGGGTCTCGATCAAGACGGTCTCGAACGTCGTGAACGGCTACCCGTACATCCGGGAGAGCACGCGGCAGCGAGTCCTCGACGCGATCCAGGCTCTCGACTACCAGGTCAACGCGGCCGCGCGGAACCTGCGGACCGGGAGGACGGGCATCATCGCCCTGGCCCTGCCCGAGCTGAGCCTGCCGTACTTCGCCGAGCTCGCCGATGCCGTGATCGAGTCCGCCGACGAGCAGGGCCTGACGGTGATCATCGAGCAGCACGGGGGGCGCCGGGAGCGGGAGCTCGACGTGCTCTCGGGCGTCCGGAGGCACCTCACGGACGGCTTGATCTACAGCCCGCTCGCGCTGGGCGAGGGTGACGAGGCGCGTCTCGACGTCGACTTCCCGCTCGTCCTGCTGGGGGAGCGGATCTTCCACGACCCGGTCGACCACGTGACGATGGACAACGTCGAGGCGGCCCGGGCGGCGACCGCGTACCTGCTGGGCCTGGGACGCCGCCGGATCGCCGTGATCGGGGTGCACCCCGGCGAGGTGGTCGGCTCCGCCGGTCTGCGTCTCGAGGGTCATCTCGCCGCCCTCGCCGAAGCCGGGGTCGCGCCCGACGACGCCCTGCTGGGCGCCGCAGGCCTGTGGCACCGGGCGACGGGAGCCGAGGCCATGGCCGCCATGCTCGACAAGGGCGTGCGCCCCGACGCGGTCTTCGGCCTCAACGACGCGCTCGCCCTCGGTGCGATGCACGAGCTCCAGCTCCGGGGGATGCGCATCCCGGAGGACGTCGCGGTGATCGGCTTCGACGACATCGACGAAGGGGCCTACGCCAACCCGGGCCTGACGACTGTCGACCCGGGCCGCGGGCAGATCGCGCGGACCGCTGTCGAGATGCTCGCGACGCGGATCAGCAGCCGGGGAGCGGCCGCACCGCACCGCGTGGTCGCGGACTACACGATCGTCGTCCGGGGGTCGACCGAGGCCGGTCACGACCGCCCGGCGTGAGCTTCGGAGGTCGTTCTCGCCCTGGGCCTTGACTCCCGATCTACAACGTTGCATTCTTACTTCTGCATCGATGTAGACGCACGGGTCCTCGCCCGCTCGTCTCTCAGCTCCCGGACGGCACGAGCCTCCGGTCGAATCAAGGAGGATTCGCATGCAGGGCATTCGCAGCTCGGCCCGCCGACGGACCGTCGTCGGCGCAGCCGCTCTCGGCGTGGTCACCGTGCTCGCCGCGTGCACAGGCGGGAACGGTGAGGGCGGTGGCGGTGGCGGCGGTGGCTCGTCGTCCTGCACCAACTCGATCCCGAACGGTGACGCTGAGCAGGTCAGCGTCTGGGCCTGGTACCCGGCCTTCGAGCAGGTCGTCGACCAGTTCAACGAGACCCACGACGACGTCCAGATCTGCTGGACCAACGCCGGCCAGGGCGCCGACCAGTACACCGCCTTCTCGACCGCGATCGAGGCGGGCTCGGGCGCCCCGGACGTCATCATGCTCGAGGCCGAGGTGCTCTCGACCTTCACCATCCGTGACGCCCTCGTCGACCTCGCCGAGTACGGCGCGGCCGACCGTGCCGACGAGTTCACCGAGGGCGCGTGGAGCGACGTCAGCAGCGGCGACGCGGTCTACGCGGTGCCGGTCGACGGCGGCCCGATGGGCATGCTGCTGCGGCAGGACATCTTCGACGAGTACGGCGTGGACGTCCCGACCACGTGGGAGGAGTTCGCGACCGCGGGCCAGGAGCTCAAGGACGCGGGCTACGACGGCTACATCACGAACTTCCCGATCAACGGCAACGCCTTCATCCACGCGCTGATGGCTCAGAAGGGCTGGTCGCCCTTCACCTACGACGCCGCGTCCCCGACCGACATCGGCATCGACGTCAGCACCCCCGAGGCCGAGGAGGTGCTGACCTACTGGAACGACCTCATCGAGCAGGACCTGGTGAGCACCGACGAGGCCTTCACGGCCGACTACAACACCAGCCTCGTCGACGGCACCTACGCCGTCTACCTCGCTGCTGCCTGGGGCCCGGGCTACCTCCAGGGGCTCTCGGACGCCGATGCCGAGGCCATCTGGCGGGCCGCCCCCATCCCGCAGTGGGAGGGCGAGGAGCCGACCCAGATCAACTGGGGCGGATCGACCTTCGCCGTGACCACCCAGGCCGACAACCCTGAGCTCTCGGCCCAGGTGGCCCAGGAGATCTTCGGCAACGAGGACGCCTGGGAGATCGGCATCGGCGAGGCGGCCCTGTTCCCGCTGTGGCGCCCGGTGCTCGAGTCCGACGACTTCACGAACCGTGAGTACGAGTTCTTCGACGGCCAGCAGATCCAGGCCGACGTCTTCCTCGAGGCGGCAGCCGGCTACGAGGGCTTCACCTTCGCGCCGTTCCAGACCTACGTCTACGACCAGCAGACGCAGGTGCTCCAGTCGATGGTCGAGGGCCAGGCCGCTCCGGCCGAGGTGCTGCAGACCTTCGAGGACTCCCTCCTGAGCTACGCGAACTCGCAGGGGTTCACCGTCGCCGAGTGACCACCCTCCGGGCGGGCGGCGGGGGGCCCCCCCCCCCCCCGCCCCGCCCCCCC
>NZ_JAGEMK010000012.1 GCF_017565425.1 Actinotalea soli | reverse complement strand
GAAGGGGAAACGCCCGGCTCCATTCCGAACCCGGAAGCTAAGCCCTTCTGCGCCGATGGTACTGCACGGGAGACTGTGTGGGAGAGTAGGTCGCCGCCGAACACCTTTTCAGAAAGGGCCACCCCGATGGGGTGGCCCTTTCTGCGTTCACCGTGCGCGAGGTCGACGTCCTGGACCGTCGAAGGCGCAATCCCAGGTGCTCGGGCTCACGCCGAGGGGCGACGCCCCCGTCGGGCGGTGATAGTCATCCCGAGTCCACTCGCAGCCACCACCAGGAACGTCACGAGCAGGAACCAGCGGTCGACTGCACCTCCTTCCGAGGCGAGGGCAACCACCTGCGTGATCGCCCCAGTCGACCCGCACATGAGGACGACGGTTCCGGGCCAGGGGCTCGTTGCGCCGTCCCGCCCGTCCGTTGACCGCTCCTCCATGGCCCGTGACGCTACCTGCGTTGACGTGCTTCCGTGCGCCGGTTCTGTCGCGGACGGCTGAGCTCGCACGGAGCGTGCTCGGGTGCTGGCGTCCCTGGCCGTGGTGTCACGGGCGTCGGCGGGCGGCCCGGAGCATCTCCCACGGCAACGTGCGCTCAGGGGCCCTGAGCAGCCAGAGTCCGACGACGTACGCTCCGCACACCACGAGTCCGACGACTGCCCCGACAACGAGGGCCGGGGCGCTGGGGAGTGCGTCGCGTGACGCCGTCCCGACGAGCCAGGTCAGAACCGCAAGCACAGCGGCGCGCGCCATCAGCGCTCCGACCGGCGGCATCGCGGCATGGTGGCGGTGGAGAAGCCAGGCATTCACGAGGCCAGCGACGATCAGCGAGACCGAGGTTGCCAGCGCTATCCCAGGCGCCCCCATCACGGGTGCGAGAACCACGTCCCCCACGACGTTCACGGCGACAGCGACCAGTGAGACCACGACCGGGGAGCGTCGGTCCCCGATCGCGTAGGAGGCGCGCACCACGACCTGCCGGATCCCCAGAGCGAGGAGACCGGGGGCGAACCACACGACCACGCCGGCCGTCGAGGCGACGGCAGGGGCATCGAACGCCCCGTGCCCGAAGGCGACGGTCACCGCGGGGTGGGCGGCGACGGCCAGCGCCACGGAGAGGGGCGTGAGGACGGTGACGGTGACCGACATCCCCCTCCCGACGAGCCTGCGCAGCTCGGGCTTGTTCGTGGCGGCCGCACCCAGCGCCGGGTACAGGGGCACCAGCAGTGCGGTGATGATCAGGGCCTCGGGGAGGTGGACCAGGCGCCACCCGTAGGAGATCGCCGTGATGCTGCCCTCGGCGAGGGTCGAGGCGACCGCGCGGTCGACCAGCGTGTTGATGTTCACCACGGCCGTGCCCACGAGCATCGCCGGCACGAGCCGTGCGACCTCCTGGAAGGCCGGGTCGCGCAGCGCCATGCTCGGCCGGACACGTCCGAGGTGGCGCAGGGGCGGGAGCTGCAGCAGCAGGCGCGCTCCTGACCCGAGGACGAAGCCCACCGCCAGGGCCAGCACCCCGTGGCGCGGACCGAACAGCCCCGCGGCGGTGATCATCACCAGGTTGAACGGCACGCCCTCGAGGGCCGACCACGTGAACCGCCCGTGGGCCTGGGCGAGGGCCGCGAGCATGTTGGTGCCAGCGATGAGAACCGTCGCGACCAGCACGACCCTGGTCAAGGAGGCGGTGAGCTCGGCCTGCTCAGGGCCGAACCCCGGGGCGAGCAGTGACGTCACCGGCGCAGCCAGGATCCCCATGAGCACGGCGCCGATCCCCAGGACGGCCATGGTCACCGTGAGCGCGACGTCGAACCCGCGATGCCCCCGGCACCGGCCCCCCGCGGCGTCCTCGATGGCTGCCTCCCTGGCGGTCACAGGGATCACCGACCGAGCCATGGCGCCGGCGACCAGGGCAAGCACGAGGTTCATCAGCCCTTGGGCGACGAGGTAGGCATCGAGGGAGGGGCCCGCGCCGAACACGGCAGCGATCACCACGTCGCGACCGAAGCCGAGGATTGTCGAGAAGGCCGTCAGGCCGGTGACGAGGACCGCGGCCCTGGCGATGCTCCAGCGGCCGGGACGATCAGCCACGCCGTGATCGGGGAACGGCGGGCGTGCTGCCCTCACGACTCACGCTGCCCCCTCCGCCCTCGCTGACGCGCAGGTCACGCTACCAACCAGGCAGCCTCACGCCCCTCGCACCACCGCAGCACCGGCGCGGAGCAGCGCCTGGGTGACGCGACCCGGCTGGACGTCGTCCCCCGTGGCCATCGCGCCGTCGCGGAGCATGACGAGCTGGACGGAGACCAGTCCAGCGTCACGGACGCCCATCTCGGTGAGCAGGTCTGTCGCGTACGAGCGCAACCACGCCCGGTGCTCCTCGGCGGCGATGCGCACAGGATGGGTGGGGTCGGGGTGCGCGGCGATCGCGTTGAGGAAAGGGCAGCCGCGGAACTCCGGACCGCAGGCCTGCGTCCCCACCGTGCGGGCGTATCTCTCGAGGACCCTGGCCGGGTCACGGGGGTGCTGGGACCGCCAGTGCTGCAGGGCACGTCGCTCGGCGTCGGAGACGTCGTGGAGGTAGGCGACGACGAGGTCGTCCTTGGTCGGGTAGTGCCGGTAGAAGGTCGCCTTCGTGACCCGGGCTGCCTCGATCACCGCGTCCGCGCTGATGGCTCGCACCCCCTGCCCGTAGAACATCGGGGCGGCGACGTCGAGGATGCGACGGGCCGCCTCGGCCTGCCCTCCGTCGCGGGTCGGGCGGCCCACCACCCGCGGGGAGGTCAGGGACCCGAGGTCGGTCACGATCATCGCGAACCGCCACCTGCGGCAGCTCGTCGGGCGCGCCAGGTGCGCCAGGCGCCTGTCGACCAGAGGGCCCAGAGCACCAGGACGGGCTGGAAGGGCAGCCGGAGCGCGCGGGCCTGATCGGTGTCGAGCCCGAAGCCGTCGGTTCCCGTCACGTACTGGGAGATGTTGCCCGGGAAGATCGCCACGAAGAAGGCGGCCACCACCCACCCGACCAGCCAGCGATGCTTGCGCGGAGCAAGGGCGAGGGCGGCCGCGAGGGCGATCTCGACCACCCCGGAGGCAAGGACGACGACGTCCGGGTCGAGCGGCACCCACGGCGGCACCTGGGCCTGGAACTCTTCCCGGCTCACGGTCAGGTGCCCGATCCCTGCCGTGGCGAGGGCCGCTGCCAGCGCGAACCGCCCCACGGTGCGCGGGACCGAGCTCGGCGCGGGAGCGACGGGCGTCGCGCGACCTGAGGTGGTCGGCGTCGTCGCGGGGTTCTGGGGCGCGGCCATGAGGACTCCAGCGGTAGACGGACTAGTTCGTCTACCGTACGCGGCGACTAGCTCGTAGGCGTTCTCCGAGGAGAGCAGCCCGGTGGCGTCAGGCGCAGTAGTCGCAGATGCCGGTGCCGGGGAGCGTCATCGAGCAGGTCGGGCAGACCTTGGGCGCGGGAGGCGCGGCGGCCGTCGACCGTGCCGGCGAGCGCGGCGTCCGGGGAGCGCGGGGGACTCGCTGCGGCGCTGGGCGCCGAGCCGTGGCCGGCTCGGTGACCTCGAAGCCACGCTTGCGCAGGATCGTCACCGCCGCGTCCATGCCACCGGTGAACTCGTCCGGTGGAGCGAGGCGGCCGGTCGCGAAACGGTGCGCGACCCCGAGGACCGCCCGCGAGTCGTAGCTCCGGCCCTCGTGCACCAGGGGGTAGTCCGGCGAGGGTGAGAAGCCGTACGCCTCGAGGAACTCCTCGCCGCCACGGGCGTCGTACTCGGCGAGGGCCTGGAGGACGTGCTGTCGGGATACCGAGGAGAACGTCGCCACGAGGACGAGCCTACGTGCCGTCCGCGTGCCCGGCGTCACGCGCAACCGCGGTACACCTCACTGCCCGTCAGCTCCGTTCGCCCTCGGTGAGGGAGGCCCACCACTCGGCATAGAGCGTCGTCCGTGCCATGCGACGAGTCAGGTCGGGGGCGTCGTCCTCCCACCAGACGGGGCCCCGCTCGCCGAGGGCGTGCTTGGCAGCATCGACCCGAGCCCGGGCCGCTTCGCGTGCCTCGGCGTCGTCGGCTCGCATCGCTGCTCCCTTGGCGCGACGGGCCGCCATGAGCTCGCTGGTCAGGCGCTCGCGTTCGTGCGGGTCGAGCGACGGGTCCGACCGGCGCCACAACCGCCCCCGGACGACCAGGTACCGTCCGTCCGGGGTGACGACAGGGGATCGCGGTGGAGTAGAGGCCGAGTCCCGCCGCGAGTCGCGGTCCGTCACCCGGCCGGCTCGTGCGCGCGAGAGCCTGGTGCGGAGCGTCTCGACCTCATCCGCCCATGATGCGTCACCGTCACCGTCACCGTCACCGTCACCGTCACCGTCACCGTCACCGTCACCGTCACCGTCACCGTCACCGTCACCGTCACCGTCAGCGCGGCCAGCGCGTTCGGGGGCCGGGAACCAGGTGTACCGCTCGCCGGGCTCGGGACGAGGTGCCCGCCGGCGCGGAACCTGAGGGGGCGGGGGCGACGAGTACACGAGGACCGCCGGCGAGGACGTGGTCAGTGGGTGTAGCTATCGCCCCCCCGGGGGGGGGGATCACTTCTTGACCGCGGCTCACGGCGGGCCTACTGTGCGCAGCGATAATCGTTCTCAATAGTCTGGAGGCAGGAGGTGATCGACGCCGTCGCCACGGAGTCGGGGGCTGTCGTGCCCACGCCTCGGTCTCGGGCACGGGTGCTCGGCCTGGTGCTGCTCGCGCTGGTCCTCCTCTCAGCCGTGCTCGCGACCAGCGCGGGGGCTGTCCGGATCGCTCCGAGCCAGGTGCTGGCGGTCGTGTGGAGCCATGTCGGCGGCCTGCGGTCGGGGGGGCCCGCACCGCACCCGATCCACGACCAGATCGTCTGGTCGGTGCGGGTGCCACGAGTGCTGCTGGCCCTCATCGCCGGTGCGGGACTCGCCGTGGCCGGGACCGTGCTGCAGGCTGTCGTCGGCAACCCGCTGGCGGACCCGTACGTGCTGGGTGTCTCCGCCGGCGCCTCCGCAGCGGCGGTCGCGGTCTTCACGCTGGGCGCCGTGGGAGGCCTCGGGGTCTCGGCAGCCGCCTTCGCCGGCGCGCTGGTCACCCTGGTGCTCGTGCTGCTCCTGGGGCAGCGCGACGGGCGCGTGGACCCGGTGCGCCTGCTGCTGGCAGGTGTCGCGCTCGGCTACCTCTTCCAGGCCGTCACCAGCTACCTGCAGCTGCGCCAGGGCGGTGCGCAGCTGCAGGCGGTGCTCTTCTGGCTGCTCGGGACGCTGTCCGGTGCCCAGTGGAGCTCGCTCGCTCTCCCCGCCCTGATCGTCATCGCCAGTACGGCGTGGCTCCTGCTGAAGGCCCGGGCTCTCAACGCCCTGGTCCTCGGGGACGAGGTCGCGGCGTCGTTGGGGCTGCGCGTCGGCGCCCTGCGCCTGCAGCTCCTGGTGGTGGCGGCTCTGCTGACCGCGGCGGTGATCGCCGTGGCGGGCGGCATCGGGTTCGTCGGCCTGATCGCCCCGCACGCGGTCCGCCTGGTCATCGGCACCGACCATCGGGCGCTCCTGCCCTTGGCTGCCCTGACCGGAGGTGTGTTCCTGATCCTGGCCGACCTGGTCGGCCGCACCGCGGCGCAACCTGTCGAGCTGCCGCTGACCGTGGTGACCGCGCTCGTGGGGGTGCCGTTCTTCCTGGTCCTGCTCCGCCGTCAGGGGCGGCCGCTGTGACCTCCCTGGAGGTGCGAGGCCTCAGCGTCGACATCGGCCGCCGCACCATCGTCGACGACGTCAGCTTTGCGTGCGCCCCGGGGACGGTGACCGGCATCGTCGGGCCCAACGGCAGCGGCAAGTCCACGGTGTGCCGGGTCGTGTACCGGGCTCTGCGCCCTGCCGCCGGCAGCGTCCTCGTCGGCGGGCGAGACGTCCATCGCGACCTGTCCGCCCGCCAGGCCGCCCAGCGCGTCTCAGCGATGGTGCAGGACGGGTTCCTCGCCGTGGACGCCAGGGTGCACGAGGCAGTGATGGTGGGACGCACACCGCACTTCGGGCCGCTGGGCCGCGCGTCGCACCACGACAACGACGTGGTCGCCGACGCCTTGGACCGGGTCGGCGCGGGGCACCTCCGAACCCGCCTCTTCACGGCGTTGTCCGGGGGCGAGAAGCAGCGCGTCCTGCTCGCCCGCGCGATGGCTCAGCAGGCAGACCTCCTCGTCCTGGACGAGCCCACCAACCACCTCGACATCGCGGGTCAGCTGGAGCTGCTGGACCTCGTGACCCACCTCCCGGTGACGGTGGTCACCGTCCTGCACGACCTCAACCTCGCCGCAGCAGCCTGCGACCACCTCCTCGTGATGGCCGGTGGTCGGCTGGTCGCTCAGGGGGCGCCTGCGGAGGTGCTGACCACCGACCTGCTGCGCGAGGTCTTCGAGGTGCACGCGCACTGCGGGACCAACCCGCTCACCGGCAGGGCGCAGCTCAGCTTCGCCCCGCGCTCTGCCTGTCCCACCAGCCCCTCGATAGCACTGGAGTCCCCATGACGGCCTGTCACCCGACCTCACGCCCGACCTCACGCCCGACGACGCGCCCCGCGACGCGACAGCTGGCCCGCTGGGCGACGCCTGCCGCGGCGGTGCTGCTGCTCTCCGCCTGCACCTCGACCGATACGACCACGCCGACCTCCTCGGAGGTGGACGGTGCCGAGGTGACCGCCGGGCAGGTCAGCGTGCAGAACTGCGGGCGTACCGTGACGCTCGACGAACCCGCCCAGCGCGTCGTGTCGGGGTGGACCACCTCGACCGAGGTGCTGCTCGCGGTCGACGAGGGGGACCGCCTGGTGGGGCAGTACAACTCCGCCAACGGGACGCCGTCGGAGGAGTACGCCGACGCCCTCGCCGAGATCCCGGTCCTGAGCGCCGCAGCCCTGACCCGGGAGCAGCTCGCCGCCGCCCAGCCGGACCTCATCTGGGCCGACGGTGAGTACCTCTTCGACGGCTCCCAGCTGCCGACCATCGACGAGCTGGCCTCCCAGGGCACCCAGGTGCTCGTGCTGTCGGGCTTCTGCGGCGACGACGCGACGGCGGCGACCGTCGAGGACGTCTTCACCGACCTGGACGCGATCGGCACGCTGCTCGGTGAGACCTCCGCGACCGAGGAGCTCGCCGACGAGCTGCGCGAGCGCCTGGATGCTGTCGAGACGCGGGTCGCGGACCAGCCCGAGACCCCGCTGGTCTTCATCGCCGACTACGACGGCGTCCTCTACACGTACGACGGCGTCTACACCGACATCGCCGAGAAGGCCGGCGGGCACAACCTCTACGCCGGCGAGCTGCCCCCGGGGCAGTACTACAGCGAGATCTCCCGCGAGGACGTCCTGAGCCGG
This sequence comes from Actinotalea soli, assembly GCF_017565425.1. Classification (GTDB taxonomy): domain Bacteria; phylum Actinomycetota; class Actinomycetes; order Actinomycetales; family Cellulomonadaceae; genus Actinotalea; species Actinotalea soli. Next base: position 74,101 of record NZ_JAGEMK010000012.1, on the reverse strand, counting down.
GACCCGGGCACGATCGTCCTGCTGACCGGCCCGGGTGCCGACACCGAGGCCGCCGTGGCTGGGTTGTCCGAGCTGCTGCCGGGAGTCGCGGCCGTGAGCGAGGGGCGCGTGGTGACCATGCCGGAGAGCGACTCGACCAACCTGCGGGTCGTCGACGGCGTGGAGCGACTGAGCCAGGCCCTGCACCCGTGATCCCGGCCTGAGTGGCCCTTGTGAGCAGGTTCGGGCTCTTCGTCGTCAGCCGCGCGGTCTCCTGGGTCGGCAACGCGCTCACCATGGTCACCTTGCCGGTCCTGGTGTACCAGCGGACCGGAGACCCGCTGATCACGGGATTGCTGGCCGCGTTCGAAGGACTGCCCTACCTGGTGCTGGGTCTGCCCGCCGGCGCCCTGGTGGACCGGTGGGGTGCACGGCGCACGATGCTGACGACCACCGCCCTCAGCGCCGTGGCCATGGCGAGCATCCCCGTGGCTGACCGCCTCGGGGTGCTCAGCACCACCCAGCTGCTGCTCGTGGCCCTCGCCACCTCGAGCTGCTTCGTGTTCTTCGACGCGGGCAGCTTCGGTGCCGTCCCGGCCCTCGTGGGTCGGGGCGGCATCGGCCCGGCGATGGCGAAGCTTTCCGGCGTGAGCACCGTGATCGGGCTCGCGGGTCCTGCTGCCGCCGGCGTCCTGCTCGTGGTGCTCGCGCCGGTGACGCTGATCGCCGTGGACGCGGCGACGTACGTGCTGTCGCTGCTGCTGCTGCTGCCGGTGCGCTGGAACGAGGCGCGGTCGAGCTCGGGCCGGGGGCCGCTGGCCGACATCGCCGAGGGGCTGCGCTACCTCTGGCAGCAGGACGTGATCAGGGTCCTCACCCTGATCGGCACGGCCGGGAGCCTCGCCGGCGGTGCCGTCACCGGCCTGCTCATCGTCCTGGCGAGCCAGCGCTACGGCCTAGGTCCGGGCGAGGCGGCCCTGGGACTGCTCTACGCGGCCGGTCCGGCCGGTGCCCTGCTCGCCACGGTGGCGACGCCGCGACTGCAGCGCCGCCTGCGCATCGGGACCCTGAGCCTGGGAGCGTGGGCCGTGGCCTGCGTGGCGCTGCTGGCCCTCTCCCTGCCCTCCACGTGGTGGCTGGCGGCAGCGCTCCTGGTGTGCTGGCAGCTGGCGGCGACGGTGGCGATCCTGCACGCGATCATCGTCCGCCAGACGATCACGCCCATGCCGCTGCAGTCACGGGTGAACACCACCGCCCGCATGATCGCCTGGGGTGGTCAGCCTCTGGGGGCTGCTGCCGGGGGAGCTGTCGCGGCCACCGCCGGGCTGACCACGGCGCTGGTCCTCGCAGCCCTGTGCTGCGGCGTCGCCGTCGTCGGCGGCGCGACCGCCGGCCTGCGCCGGGCGCCCCGCCTCGACGCACTGCACACAGACGACGACGGCAGCCCGCCCGCTGCCTGAGCTGGCCCGCTCACGGCCGCGGAGGACGAAGGGCTGACAGCTCAGGTCGTCCACCTGCCAGAACGAGCGGTGAGCAGGCTACGACAGCTTCTCGAAGACCATCGTCGCCTGGATCCGGTCCCCGCCGCCGAGGCCCTTGCTGCCCGACGCTGCCGTGGTGATGGTGTGCAACCGGTACCCGAGAGCGGCCTGCGCGTTGATCACCTTCTCCAGCTCGGTCAGGTTCCCCGAACCCGTTCCCCAGAGCTTTTCCTTGAGGATCACCTGCAGGACGACGTAGCTCGCACCCTGCGGAGCCGGACGTGGCTGACCGCCGGACACCGCGTCGGCCTCGATCCTGGCGATCTGCCCACCCAGACCACTCGGGGTCTCGGCCGGCGGTTGGACGGCGTCAGTCCAGCTCTGACCGTCGAACCAACGCGTCGTGCCGGTCCCGTCGTCGTACCAGCCTGCTGGCGTGCCAGCCATGACAACCTCGATCCAGTCGGAACCCAGCCAGACGATGCCGGGTCGAGCCTGGCACATCCGTCGGCCGCCTCGATACGACGAAGGGCCCACCGCCCACATCGCTGCAGGTCGCGGGCGTGCAGTCCTAGAGGTAGAACCCTTGCGTCGCGGGCCGTCCGGCTGGCGAGTCGTCGACGTCGCGCAGTGCGCCCTTGAGCGCCACGAATCGCTCGCCCTGCCCGAGTGGGCCGGTGAGCCAAGGGAGACCCGACGCAGGGCACATGCGGAGACGGCTGTCAGGAACGGCCACGGGTACCGGTGGTCCGGCGATGGTCAGATGGCGCTCGGCGTAGCGTCGCGCGTCGGCGCCCCATGTGCTGATGCTGTCCCAGCAGGCGCACACGGTTGCGAGCTGATCGGCGCGTGCGGCGGCTTCCGCTCGAGCCCTCGCCACTCTTCGTCGCCCGACCGCGCCGCGCACCTGGCGCAGCACGAGCACGCCACCAGCGCCCCCTGCAGCGGTGAGGACCAGCCACAGGACCATCGAGCCGCCGGTGGTGGCCCACAACGGCCACGCTCCGTCCGAAGTGGCGCCTGACAGCACGCCCGCGATCGTCACCATGGTTGCAACGGCCCCGAGGACGCCGGCCACGCCTAGCCACCCTGAGATGCCTGAGGTCCCCCCTCGGGCCTCCACCGGGTCGTATCGCATCGAGCGAAGACCCCGCCAGACGCGCGTCTCCGGCATCGTGAACCCGGGCAGCGAGCTCAGTCGCGTCACCAGGCCGAGGACCGCGGCCAGCACCAGAGTGGTGCCCCGGATCTCGGCGCCGAGCGTCTGCGGCGACGCTGCTCCCCGCACGACAACGTAGGCAACTGCGACGCTGGTTGCCAGGCCGACGCCAGCGAGCCTGACAAGCAGGGCTCGGCTCGGCTCGGGGCGCGAGCGACGCAGGGCCGTTTCCATCGCCGCATCTCGCGGCAGCATGCCTGTCGCGACCCTGAGCAGGAGCCGGGCGCCGGCGCGATCCCCACGCTCGTTCAGAGCGCCCGCAGTACGCATCACGGCGTTGCGCGTCGCGGCGTCGTCGACGGCAGCTCCGCGCAAGGTTCCGTACGCTCCCACGACGACGTCGATGATCGATTCGGGCGAGCCTTCACGCTTGCGGCGAAGGATGTTCGCGAGGGCGGCGCGCTGCGCCAGGCGTGGAGATGAAGTACCGCCGAGCTCTGCGACGTCCGCCCACGCCGCGTCGGCCACGGGGAGGTCCCCTCGATGATCTGCCACGGCCGCTACCACTCGAGTCAGCCGTAGTCGCCACTCCGGAGAGAGGACGTCGCTCAGCTTCGCGGTCAGCCATGCCCACGCGCCGTCATCGCCGGTCGCTGCGTAGGTGGAACCCAGCACCACCTGAGGCCAGTCCACTGGGCCGCTGGGCTGCGGAGGTCTGACACCGTCGGCCTCGAGCAGCGGGCGCGCCTCGGCAGGGCGTCCCACGAGGACGAGCGCTTCCGCGAGGGATGTGCGCCTGGAGGCCTCGTGCTCGGTACCTGCTACCGGCGCGCGCACGATGCGGCCGGCGAGTTCGAGCTCGTCGGCCGCAAGGGCAGCGTGGTACCAGCTGAGCTGGGAGCCCACCGGATCCAGCTCTGACCGGATCGTCCAGCCCGCTGACGCTGCCGCCTCGGTGCTGGGCCAATTCGTCGCAGGCTGGTCACTCACCTCAGGTTCATCGGCGGCGCGCGCGTGACCTTGAGCCCGCGCACTCCGCGACGAGCAAGCGCGCAGGCGTCCGCGGTGAGGCTCTGTGCACCCGGTGGAGTCGGTCGCACGGGCGGCCCGAAGTGCCTCGGCATCGCGCAGCTGGTGGGCGTCGAGCCGAACACCACGATCGAGGAGGCGCTCTCCCACCACCACTCCGCCAGCGGCCCGGAGCGATCACGACGAAGGCCCGCAACCCACATCGCTGCAGGTCGCGGGCCCTTCGGCTGCGGAGGATGGGGGATTCGAACCCCCGAGGGCGTTAACCCAACACGCTTTCCAAGCGTGCGCCATAGGCCACTAGGCGAATCCTCCTGGCCCACCGAGGGTACCGGAGGAGCGCCCGGGAGCCGAACCGGGCCGCAGCGGGCCTTCCCGGGTCACGGCAGACGGCTCGCCTCCGGTCGAGGGCGACCTGGGCCGCGTGGTGTGATCGACCGATGAGCACCACCCGCTCCGGCCCGCGCCACCGCTGGGTCCCGATCCTCCTCGGCACCCTCGTCGCGATCGCGTCCCTCGCGGCGATCTGGTGGGCCGAGGGCTTCGACGTCGTGTGCCCGGCCGTCTATCCCGGGGACCCGAGCTGCACCGAGGAGTACCGCCGCACCACCGCCGTGGTGAGCTCGGCCGTCGTCCTCGGGTTCTGGGGGGTGGTCGTGGCCACGTCCTGGTGGGTGCGGCGGGCGCGGTTCGCCCTGGTGGGGCTGGCCCTCGTGGCACTGCTCCTGGCAGGCCTGCTCGGCTACACCGTCACGCTCAGCTCGACAGGCTTCGCTCACCCCGCCTGATTTCGTCGGGCCGCCACGTCTGGCACGGGGGCAGGCAGCGCGCGGGAGCATCTCGCGCACCAGCCCACGGTGAGCCACCGGAGCTCGCCCACCGGGATGTCGGTGCGTGGGACGAACCCGAGCACCTCGGTGTACGAGGCCCGGGCCTTGGCTTGGTCGTCCACGTAGACGTTGGAGAGCTGGATGCGGGGCACGAGGTCCTCGTCCCGGGAGGGGCCACCGATGCAGGACGGCGGCCAGAGGGAGGTGTCGAGGTGGTGCTGCGTGCAGCGCCCGGAGCGGCGCCGGCGCACGAGCCCGGCGAGCCTCGCCGGCGTGACCCCGGTCACGTGCTGAGACGAGAACGGGCGTCTCGCGTCCCATGATGCGAGACATGTGTCCATCCCGCTTGGTGGACGCGTCGGGCCGGGGCACGATGGCGCCATGACCCGCCACAGCATGCTCGCCCTGCACATCGACGCGGCCTCCGCCCGCGCGATGATGTGCATGCGAATGCTGCAGCGGGACGCCGCGACCGCCTGAGCCCCGACTGACCGCCCGGACACCGGGCCCAGCTCCACCGCTCCGACCGTCGGCCCCCGGCACCTCAGCTGCCGGAACCCCGCCTGCCCCACCGCGCCCGCGGCGTCGTGCCCTGCCCTCTGAGCAGCGACCGGCAGCCCGTGGTGCTGCGTGCCGCTGAGCACGCCTCCCCCTGAACCCCCGCCGGGACACCGCCGGCACCACCGAAGGAATCCATCATGAGCCGCACCACCCGCCGCCCCGCCCTGCGCACCTCGGCCATCCTCGCCGCCGCGACCCTGACCCTGGGCCTCGCAGCCTGCTCCCCTGAGAGCGGGGACGCCGAGACGGGCGCCGAGGACGCCTCCGCCGCCGACGAGCCCGTGACCATCGGCGTCGTCGGGGCCTCCTCCGACGAGTGGAGGCTCTTCGAGCAGAAGGCCGCCGACGAGGGCCTCGAGGTCGAGATCATCGACTTCACCGAGTACTCCCAGCCCAACCCGGCCCTCAGCCAGGAGCAGCTCGACCTCAACCAGTTCCAGCACATCCTCTACCTCGCCCAGTACAACGTGGAGGCCGGGGAGGACCTCGTCCCGATCGCGGCGACCGCCGTCTACCCGCTGGGCCTGTACTCGTCCGAGTTCACCTCGGTCGACGACATCCCCGAGGGCGGCGAGATCGCGGTCCCCAACGACCCGACCAACCTCTCGCGTGCCCTGCTGGTGCTGCAGGACGCCGGTCTGATCGCCCTGCGCGACGGCGGCACGGCCTTCTCGACCGAGGCCGACGTGCTCGCCGACGAGTCCCGCGTGACCGTGACGCCGGTCGACGCCCAGCAGACGGCCCTGGCCCTGGACTCGGTCTCCGCGTCGATCATCAACAACGACTTCCTCGAGGACGCCGGGATCGACGCCGCCGACGCCCTCTACCAGGACGACGCCAGCTCGGACGCCGCCCGCCCGTACATCAACGTCTGGGCGGCCCGGGCCGACAACGCCGACGACCCGCGCTTCGCCGCGCTGATCGAGCTGTACAAGGACCCCGAGGTCCAGGACGCCCTCGTGGCCGGTTCGGGCGGCACGGCAGTCATCGCGGACCAGTCCGCCGAGGAGCTCCAGGGCTACCTCGCCGAGGTCCAGGCCGACTCCCAGGGCTGAGTCCTCGGCGCGGGGACCTGGCCGGCCTCGACCGGCCGGCCGGGTCCCCGCGCACCGCACGTCGTCGGGGCAGCACGCCGCAGGGGGTCGTACTGCCCCGACGACACCCCCAACCCCAACCTCGGAACGAGGCCCCCGTGAGCACGACCGCTCCACCGATGGTCAGCTTCCGCCACGCGGTCAAGACCTTCCCTGCGAAGTCCGGCGAGGTCCGCGCCGTCGACGACGTGACCCTGGACATCCGCACCGGTGAGATCTTCGGCGTCATCGGCTACTCCGGTGCCGGGAAGTCGACCCTGGTGCGCCTCATCAACGCCCTCGAGCCCGCGACAGCCGGCGAGGTGATCGTCGACGGTCAGGACGTCACCGCCCTGCCCGAGCGCGAGCTGCGTCGGGTCCGCGCCGGGATCGGGATGATCTTCCAGCAGTTCAACCTGCTCTCCTCGCGCACCGTGGCCGGCAACGTGGGCTACGCGCTCGCGGTCGCCGGCTGGCCCCGCGAGGAGCGCAAGGACCGGATCGCCGAGCTGCTGGACTTCGTCGGGCTCGCCGACAAGGCACGTCAGTACCCTTCCCAGCTCTCCGGCGGGCAGAAGCAGCGAGTGGGGATCGCCCGGGCGCTGGCGACCAACCCCAAGATCCTGCTCGCGGACGAGGCGACGTCGGCCCTGGACCCGGAGACCACCCAGGACGTGCTGGACCTGCTGCGCCGGGTCAACAGCGAGCTCGGCGTGACCGTCGTCGTCATCACCCACGAGATGGACGTCGTGAAGTACGCCTGCGACCGCGTGGCCGTCATGGAGGGGGGCAAGGTCGTCGAGCACGGCGACGTGTACTCGGTCTTCGCCCGTCCCGAGCACCGGGCCACGCGACGGTTCGTCGGGACCGCCCTGCGGGACCGGCCCAGCCCCGCGGCCCTCGAGCGGCTGCGGCACCGCCACCCCGGTCGCATCGTGACCGTCGCGGTGCGTGAGGACGGCGCCTCCTCGACCGACCTGACCCGGGCCCTGCGCGAGCACCCGGTCGACGGCACCATCATCTACGGCGGCATCGTCGAGATCGCCGAGCGTCCCTACGGGTCCCTGACCCTTGAGCTCGCCGGTGAGGACGCCGCCATCGCGGGCTTCATCACCGACCTGTCGAGCACCACGTCGGTCCTCGACCTCGGGACCGCCGAGCACCCGCTCGCCGACCCTGACGCCGTCGGGCCCCGCGCGACGACCGCCTCCCCCGAGGGCGACGAGGGGCCGTCCTCCCCGACCCTGCCGCAGGCCGTCGACACCGACCGTCTGGCCGACGCCGACAGTCCCACGTGGAATCCCTTCACCCACCTGAGGAGGTGGCGTCGATGAACAACGAGACCGACTGGGACTACCTGGTCCCGCTGCTGCAGAAGGCCTTCGGCGAGACCCTCTGGATGGTCTCGATCTCGCTGCTCATCGCGGGCGTCGCGGGCCTGGCCCTCGGGCTGGCCGTGTACGTGACGCGGCGGGGGAACTTCCTGGAGAACCGCATCGTCTTCACGGTGCTCAACCTGCTCATCAACACGATCCGACCGATCCCGTTCATCATCTTCGTCTTCGCCGTCGGGCCGCTGACCATGGCCCTGGTCGGGCGGACCATCGGGATCGAGGCGGCCATCCCGCCGATGGCGATCATGGCTGCGGTGGCCTTCGCGCGGCTCGTCGAGCAGAACCTCGTGGCCCTGGACCCCGGAGTGGTCGAGGCGGCCCGGGCCATGGGCGCCTCGCGCTGGCGGATCGTGTGGTCGGTGCTCATCCCCGAAGCCCTCGGGCCGCTGATCCTGGCCTTCACCTTCCTGACCATCGCGGTGATCGACATGTCGGCCGTGGTGGGCATGATCGGTGCCGGGGGTCTGGGCGACTTCGCCATCCGGCACGGCTACCAGCGCTTCAACTGGGAGGTCGTGTGGGCCACCGTCGCGATCATCATCGTGCTGGTGCAGCTCGTGCAGGTGCTCGGCAACGCCCTGGCCCGCAAGGCGCTGCGGCGCTGAGCCCGAGCCCGGCGCCCCGGGTCGATCCGGGGCGCCGGGCTGCGTTAGGCTTGTCGTCGACCCCTCGTGCGGCGTCATCTCGCTGAACTCCCCCAGGGCCGGAAGGCAGCAAGGGCAGGCGGGCTCTGACGGGTGTGCGGGGGGTCCTTGCATGCCCGGTGGACGACCGTGGACGGACCCCGGGCCGTGTACGACCGTGGACGGACCCCGGACCAGCCCTCGGGTGCAGCCGGCCGCCGCGAGGACCCGCCCGTCGTGCGACGCGGGCACCCCCTCCCTCGCGGGAGGTTGGACGCCATGGACCACGCTCCGATCACGCCGACCACGACACCACGCTCGACGACGCCGCCGCCCGTCTCGGCGCCCCCCGCCACGGCAGGCCCGGCGATGACCGCCCGCGGACTGGCCAAGCGCTTCGGCACGACGACGGCCCTCGCGGGGGTCGACGTCGACCTCGACGGTGGGCGCTCCCTCGCGGTCATGGGCCCTTCGGGCTCGGGCAAGTCCACCCTGCTGCACTGCCTGGCCGGGATCCTCGTGCCCGACGCCGGGACGGTGACGCTGCGGGGGCGTGAGGTGGGCACCCTCGGGGAGCGGGAGAGGTCCTTGCTGCGACGACGGCACTACGGGTTCGTCTTCCAGTTCGGCCAGCTCCTCTCCGAGCTGCCCGCGATCGAGAACATCGCCCTGCCCTCGATGCTCCTGGGTGCGAACCGCAGGCAGGCGACCGAGCTGGCCGCACAGTGGATGCACTCCTTGGGACTGGCGGGCATGGAGCAGCGCCGCCCCGGCGAGCTCTCGGGCGGGCAGGCCCAGCGCGTCGCCGTGGCACGTGCCCTGATCACCGGTCCCGCGGTCGTCTTCGCCGACGAGCCGACCGGGGCCCTCGACCAGGCCACCGGTGCCGAGGTGATGCGCGTGCTGACCGAGACCACCCGAGCAGCCGGGGCCGCCCTCGTCGTCGTGACCCACGACGCGACCGTGGCCGGCTGGTGCGACGAGAGCATCGAGATGCGCGACGGAACCGTCGTGGACCGTGGGGTGCTCCGATGAGGGCCGTGCTGGCCCTCGCCCCCGGCCTGCACCGCGCCGGGGGGAAGGACACCCAGCTCACCACGGCCCTGGGAGTCGCGGCCTTCGCGGTCACCACGGCCCTGACCCTGTCGGTGGTGGGTGGGCTGCTGGGCTTCGTCGGCCGCGAGGCCCAGCCGCAGACGGCCTTCCAGGCGGAGTGGTCCGACATCTACGTGGTCCTCGCGTGGACCGCGGTCGTCCTGCTCGGGGTCCCGCTGCTGACCCTCGGGGGAGCGGCGGCCCGGCTCGGCCTCGCCCGTCGGGACGCCCGGCTGGCGACGCTGCGCCTGCTGGGGGTCACCCCGCGGGAGGTGGTGGGCCTCACCCTGGTCGAGACCTCGGGCCAGGGCCTGGTCGGCGCGGCCCTCGGGGTCCTCCTCTACGGCCTGCTGCTGCCGCTGTGGGCCCTGGTGCCGTTCCAGGGCAGCAGCTTCGCGGTGGGGGAGCTGTGGGTGGGCGGGACGGTCGTCCTGATCGTCCTGCTGGCGGTGCCCTTGCTCGCTGCTGTCTCCGGGGCGGTGTCGTTGCGTCGCGTGGTCGTCTCCCCCCTCGGGGTGGCACGCCGCCAGAGGCCCAAGGGCATGAGCGTGATCCGGCTGGTCGTCGCCCTCGTGGGCATCGGCACCTTCATCGTGATCAGCACGGCCCTCGGTTCCCTCGGCGCCGCAGCGTTCGTGTTCCTCGTCGGGAGCCTCGGGCTCGCCTTCGCCACCCTCAACGTGGTGGGGCCGTGGGTGCTCGGGCTCCTGGCGCGGATCCAGCTGCGCCGCGCCTCGACCCCGGCCCGGCTGCTCGCCGCCCGGCGCCTGCTCGACGACCCCCGGGCCGCGTGGCGCGTCGTCGGGGGCCTCGGGCTCGCGGGGTTCGTCGCGGGAGCTCTCGCCATCGTGCCGTCCCTGGCCGCGGCCAGCACCGACGACGCCGACCAACAGCTGCTCCTCACCGACCTGAGCACCGGCGCCCTGCTGACCCTGGTCATCGCCTTCGTCCTCGCCGCCGTCTCGGCCGGGGTGGCGCAGGCGGCCTCGGTCCTCGACCGACGTCGCGAGTACGGCCTGCAGCACCTTGCGGGCGTGCCGGCCGAGCTGCTCGACGAGGTGCGACGTCGTGAGGTCCTCGGTCCTCTGCTGTTCGTGGTCGTCGGGTCGACGGCGACCTCGGTGCTCATGTTCGCGCCGTGGCTCGGGCTCACCGGGGTGAGCAGCCCGGGCGGCATGGTGATGCTCGCCGTCTGCCTGACCGGCGGGGTTCTCCTGGTGCTCGGCGCCGTCGAGAGCACCCGGCCCCTGCTGCGATCGGTCCTGCGCGACCCGGTGGTCAGGGCGGACTAGGTGGGGTCTGCCCGGACCGGGTGGGGTGGTCCCGGCGGACCAGGTGAGGGCGTCCGACCGGAGGGCGCCCTTGCCCGATAGGCTGCCCGCGAGCACGCACGGGCATGCACGAGGGGGCATCACGGTGGACCGCACAGCCCAGGTGGCGTCTCCGCTGCCCCCGGCCACGATGCTGCTCGTCTCCCTCCTGGCCTGGTTCGTGGCGCTCCTGCTCCTCGGGGTCGCCATCGCCGCCGGGCTCGCGGCGGGCCCCTCCGAGCAGCCGACGTTCCTCGTCGTCGCCGGGGTCTCGGGGGTCTCCGCCGTCCTCGTGGCGGTCGTCGCCGCGGTCCTGCCCCGCCCCGATGCCACGCGTCGGGTCGAGCTCGCCGGTCGCAGCGCACTGGTCGTCGCCATGGTCGGCGCCGCCGTCGCCGTCGTCGTGGCAGCGGGATCCGATGGTTCTGGGCGGTTCTCGATCGCCGCGGTCGCGGGGGCCGTCGGGATCGCCACCGTGGTGGTGGTCGTCGGCGCGCGGACCGTCGCGCGACGCGGCGTCGCAACCCGCTAGCCCCGCGACCCGCTAGCCCCGCGACCTGCTAGCCCCGCGTGACGGGCATGCACACCTCGGTCACCCAGCGGCTCGGGTCGTGGTCCTCCTGGGGGCTGACCACGTACACGTTGAACATCGGCCCGGCGAAGGTGTAGCCGTTCTCGGGGACCCACCGGCCCAGGGCCTCCATGACCTCGGAGATCCCGTCGTACGAGCCGCGGAGCACCCCGACGGCGACCTCCTGCTCGGGCACCTCGACGCAGGCGACCTCCCCGTCCGAGGCGAACGGTCCGACGACGTCGAGCTGGACCTCGACGTCGGGCCCCGCCTCGACGTGGTCGGGGTCGTGGAAGACGGCGACCGAGCGGGGGTCCTCGGCAGGGACGGCCCCCGCGGCCGGCAGGCCGACCATGAGGCGCTGCCACAGCAGCCCTTCGTCGGCGTAGGTGGGGATGGTGTCCCGCAGGCTCGCGACGGTGCGGGCAGGGACGGTGCGGTGCGTGATCTCGATGGACATCAGCGGTTCCTCCAACGCGGTGATGAGGTGATCGACCCCGCGGATCCGGTCGGCGACCGTCCCGGCCTCGGTCTCCAGGCGGAGCCGGTGCTCGGCCAGCACCTCCCGCATCGCGTCGGCGTCGTCGAGCAGCGGGACGCACCGGGCCAGCTCGGCGACCCCGAGGCCGACGTCCCGCAGCTCGCGGACCCGTGCCGCGGTGCGCAGCTGGGCGCTGGAGTACAGGCGGTAGCCCGAGTCGGGGTCGACGCGCGTGGGGCGCAGCACGCCGTGCTCGTCGTAGTGCCGGAGCATGCGGACGCTGATCATCGACAGCCGGGAGAGGTCGCCGATCCTCAGCAGGTGCTCGTCGGACGGGGTCATGCCCATAGGTCACACCCTGACACCGTGTGAGGCTCAAGGGGGGCGGTTCCGAGGGGGATCGTGGCCCGCGGTGCCGGGGCTGTGGACGGGGCGGCCCGCGTGCGCACCGGGAGGCGCTCGCGGGTGCCGCGGTGTCCCCCTCCCCGCGTAGGGTTCTGGCGTGAGCACCGCCCTGTACCGCCGCTACCGGCCCGAGACCTTCACCGAGGTGATCGGGCAGGAGCACGTCACCGACCCGCTCATGCAGGCCCTGCGCAGCGACAAGGTGACTCACGCCTACCTGTTCTCCGGCCCGCGAGGCTGCGGCAAGACGACGTCGGCCCGGATCCTGGCGCGTTGCCTCAACTGCGCCGAGGGACCGACGGACACCCCGTGCGGGACGTGCCCCTCGTGCGTCGAGCTCGCCCGCGGCGGGGCGGGGTCGCTCGACGTCGTCGAGATCGACGCCGCGAGCCACGGTGGTGTCGACGACGCACGGGACCTGCGCGAGCGCGCGACCTTCGCCCCGGCCCGCGACCGCTTCAAGATCTTCATCCTCGACGAGGCCCACATGGTCACCTCGCAGGGGTTCAACGCGCTGCTGAAGATCGTCGAGGAGCCGCCCGAGCACGTGAAGTTCGTCTTCGCGACGACCGAGCCGGACAAGGTCATCGGGACCATCCGGTCACGGACCCACCACTACCCCTTCCGCCTCGTCGCCCCCGACACCCTGCTGCCCTACCTCGAGAAGGTCTGCACCACCGAGGGCGTCCCGGTCGGCGCCGGCGTGCTGCCCCTCGTGGTCCGCGCGGGTGGTGGTTCGGTGCGTGACTCGATGTCCGTGCTGGACCAGCTCGTCGCCGGGGCGACCGCCGAGGGGATCGACTACGAGCGGGCCGTCGCCCTGCTCGGGTATACCCACGCGGCCCTGCTCGACGACACGGTCGACGCGATCGCCGCGCGGGACGGCGCGAGCGCCTTCCGGGTGGTCGACCGCGTGGTCAGCTCCGGCCACGAGCCCCGGCGGTTCGTCGAGGACCTGCTCGAGCGGCTGCGCGACCTCATCGTCATCGCCGCCTCCGGGGAGGCGGCGCAGGCCGTGCTCAGGGACCTGCCCGCCGACCAGCTCGAACGCATGCGCGCCCAGGCGTCGGTGCTCGGGGCGGCCGAGCTCTCCCGGTCGGCCGACCTGGTCAACGAGGCCCTCACCGAGATGACGGGGGCGACCTCCCCGCGGCTGCACCTCGAGCTCCTCGTCGCCCGCCTCCTGCTCCCCGCCGCCGACGACGGCGCTCGCGGGCTCGGTGCCAGGATCGACCGCGTCGAGCGGGAGCTGAGCGGGGGAACGCGCCCTGCTGCCGCCCCGGCCGCCGCCCCCGCCCCGGCCCCCGCCGCCGGTGCGGCCCCGCCAGAGGTGCCGGCTGCTGCCCCGATCCCGGTCGCGACCGTGCGCCCCGCGCCCGGCGTCGTCGCCGCCGAGCAGGGGACGGCCGACCGCGAGCAGCCGAGCGCCCCGCACGGGTCGGTCCCGCGGGGGTCGGCAGCCCCGGAGGTCTCCCCGGACGGCGTCCCGACAGCCTCCGCCGCGTCGCCCACGCAGGTGGCGTCGGCGGCCGACCCCGGCGAGAGCTCCACGGCGCCCGAGCCCGAGGTCGCGGAGCCCGCGGCCGCCCAGCCCAGCGCCCCGGTCCCAGCGGCCCAGCCCAGCCCGACAGTCCAGCCCAGCCCGACACCCCAGCCCAGCCCGACACCCCAGCCCACCCCGGCCCAGCCCACCCCGGTACCCCCGACGGCCCAGCCCGCCGCGACGCCCGGCCTCGACGCCGAGACGGTGCGGCGCCGGTGGCCCGAGGTGCTGCAGACCCTGCGTGGGCTCCGCATGGCCACCTGGGTGCTGGTCAGCCAGAACGCCCACGTCGCCGGGGTCGCCGAGCAGACCCTGTCCCTGGCCTTCAGCACCCCGCAGCTGGCGACGACCTTCCGCACGGGCCCGCACCCCGAGAACGTCCAGCGTGCCCTGCACGAGACCCTCGGCCTCGACCTGCGGATCGAGACCGCACTCGCCGACGCTGCTCCGGCCGCCCCGCCGGCCGACCCCGCAGGCCAGCCCGGGGATGCCCCCGCGAGCGATGGTGGCGGACGGTCCCCGTCAGCGGCCTCGGGAGGGGGGACGGGGCGCATCTCGACCCGCGAGGCCGAGGCCTCCTGGGACGTCCCGGCGACCGCGAGCGCGCCGGACCGGCCCGCCGCGCCGCGCACCGCCCCCGAGCCCACCGGCGGGTCGTCCCGGTCGAGCTCGGGAGCGGCGGACTCGGCACCCGCGACGAGCTCTGCAGCTTCCCGCGAGACCTCGACCCCGGCCCCGACCGACGGCATCCCCGACGGGCCCGAACCGGACCCCGAGCCGGCCCCGGCCCCCAGGACGGCGCCGGGCCCCGGGAGCCGTCCCGCGCCCGCCGCCAGCCCGGTGCGCCAGCCCACCCGGCCCGCCTCGGAGGACGAGTACGACCCGGACGACCCGGACCTCGCCTCCTCGGGCCTCGTCGGCGCCCCCCTGGTCGCGCAGATGCTCGGCGGGACCGTCATCGACGAGATCCCCGACGACCCGTCCTGAGGAACTAGTCTGGTCGGGTGTACGAGGGTGCGGTCCAGGACCTGATCGACGAGCTCGGGCGGTTGCCCGGCGTCGGTCCCAAGAGCGCGCAACGGATCGCCTTCCACCTGCTCGCCGCGGACCCCGTGGACGTCCGTCGACTCGTCGACGCGCTGACCGAGGTCAAGGCCCGGGTCCAGTTCTGCACCGTCTGCGGCAACGTCTCCCAGGAGGAGCACTGCCGCGTGTGCCGGGACCCTCGTCGTTCGAACGAGGTGATCTGCGTGGTCGAGGAGCCCAAGGACGTCGTCGCGATCGAGCGGACCCGGGAGTTCCGTGGGAAGTACCACGTGCTCGGCGGGGCCATCAACCCGATCGACAACGTCGGGCCGGACGACCTGCGGATCTCCGAGCTCATGAGCCGTCTCGCCGACGGCACCGTCACCGAGGTCATCCTCGCGACGGACCCGAACGTCGAGGGTGAAGCCACCTCGACCTACCTCGCCCGACTCCTGGTCCCCATGGGCCTGCGGGTCACCCGGCTCGCCTCCGGGCTGCCGGTGGGCGGAGACCTGGAGTACGCCGATGAGGTCACGCTTGGGCGGGCCTTCGAAGGACGGAGGCAGATCAGTGCCTGACACCACCCCCACGGTCCCGACCCCCCAGCCCGGCAGCGACGACGCCACCCCGGTCGCCCCCGCAGGCCGCGCCCAGCCCGACGGTCCAGGGCGCGCCCAGGCCCCGGCCGACCTGCGCGAGGTGGCCGACACCATGGCCGCCGAGTCCCGGGCCTTCACCACCACGGTCACCGAGGTGGCCGCCGGGGCGAACCCCGAGGCCGCCATCCCGCTGCTGCTCCTGGCGATCTCCGACGTGCTCGCCGCCGGGGCCCGCCTGGGGGCGATGGTCGACGTCGTGCCCTCGGAGCGCTTCGAGCCCGACGTCGGCCCCGACGTCGACCTTGACCCGCTGCGTGCCGCCCTGGGCAACGTCTTCGAAGGCATCGACGACTACGCCGAGGTAGACGACCCGGTGCTCGGCCGTGAGGTCGTGACCTCCTCGGTCTCGAGCGACGTCGTCCTCGTGGTCGGCGCCCTCGCCCAGGGGCTGCGGCACCACGACTCGGGCGAGGTGCTCGAGGCGCTGTGGTGGTGGCAGTTCTCCTACCTGTCGAACTGGGGCGAGCGGGCCTCGTCAGCCCTGCGCGTGCTGCAGACGGTGCTCGCCCACCTGCGCCTCGACGTCGACGACGAGGTCGCGGCCGACGCCGAGTTCCAGGCCCTGCACCCCTGAGCCGGCCTGCGCCTGCGGGCTGAGCCGGTCCGCTCCTGCGCGAGCGTGGGCGGTCACGCCACGCGGGTGCCCTGCGGCAGTCGGTCCTGCGGGATCCGGAGACGGCGGACCGCCAGGACCACCCCACCGACCGCGAGGAGCAAATTCGCGCCGAGGCCCCACGGCCAGGCCGGGCTCAGGGCGTCGAGCTCTGCGCGTCCGGAGCCCTGGGTGACGGGCTGCTGGTAGCACCAGTCCTGGGTCTCGGGCGGACCGAGCCGCGCCTGCCGGACTCCGTAGCGGATGAGCGACATGGGATCGCCCTCGCCGACGTACCCGCCGTGGGCGTCGGTCTCCGGGGCCCCGGGCATCGCGTCGGCGACGATGACGAACGGGTTTACCGCGAGCAGCCACCAGGTCCGCTCGGTGTGCGCGACGTAGACCTCCTCCTCGAACCACTCGCACGGGCCCGGCACGTACTCCCCGCCGGACTCGAGGGCTGCCTCCTCGGCGGCGCGCCAGTCCTCGCGGTACACCTGCTGGGTCTCCTCGCCGCTGACCAGAGGGAGGGTCAGGCCGAAGACCACGAGGGTCAGGATGGACAGGCTGGCCACGGCCACGTACGTCAGGACCGAGGACCCGGCGGTGCGGGTGGTCAGGGCCGAGAAGCCCAGGCCGATCGCGCAGACCACCGCGAGCATCACGGCGAGCAGGACCAGCGTGGTCACCACCGCCACGGCCGGGGTCCCGCCGGTGGCCAGGGCCCACAGCAGGAAGGGCGCGGAGACGGCGAGGAACGCCAGCGAGGCGAGCCACGAGGCCAGGAGCTTGCCGACGGCGATCTCGGCCGCGCTGAGCAGGGTGACCTGCAGGGTCGCGAGGGTGCCGGCCGCGCGGTCGCCGTTGATGGAGGTGGCCGACAGGGTCGGCGAGACGAGCAGCCCGAGGAAGAGGACGAAGAAGACGATGAAGCCGAACATCGTCCGACCGGCCCCGAATCCCGGCTCCGTGTCCGAGACGAGCCAGGTGAGCAGGGTGACGGCACCGACCACGAGGCCGAAGGCCACCAGCGAGATCACCCAGCGGGTCGAGCGGATGCGCTGACGCAGCTCGAGCCGCGCCACGGTCCGCACCCCGTGCCAGGTGAGGCCCCAGGTGCCGGGGACCATCGGGACGGGGTCGGGCCTGCTCGGCGCCCCGCCGAGCTCCTCGGTCCGGACGCTCATCGTCGCTCCTCCTCGAGGGCCAGGTAGGCGGACTCCAGGGCCCCCGAGGCCGGTGCGAGCGAGGTCACCGCGACCCCCGCACCGACCGCCGCGCGGAGCAGGTCGGCTGCTGCGGCCTCACCCTCGAGGTCCACGACGACCATCCCCGCGGTGGCGGGCGCCGCATCCGGCCCGTTCGCCTCCGTGGGGTCGACCGCGGGTGGGCCGAACCCGGCTGGCGCGGGCTCGGCGGCGACCTGGTCCGCGCCGTCCCCGTCCGCGCGCCACGGGATGCCGGCCTCGTCGAGCCAGGCTGTGAGGCCGGTCCGGGAGAGGGCCCGCAGCCTCCAGGGCCGGCGTGCCGCGGAGGCTGTCGCCAGGCTCTCGGCCGCGACGGTGCGACCTGCCGAGATGAACACGGCGTCGTCGGCCATCTCGTCGAGCTCGACCAGGACGTGGCTCGAGACGAGCACCGTCCTGCCCTGCGCGGCCAGGGTGCGCACCAGCACCCGCAGGTCGACCCGCGAGCGCGGGTCCAGCCCGGAGGCGGGCTCGTCGAGCAGCAGCACCTGCGGGTCGTGGACCAGGGCTCGGGCGAGGCCGAGCCGCTGCTTCTGCCCGCGGGAGAGCACGTGGGCCGGACGGTCCGCCAGGTCGGTCAGGTGCACCAGGTCGAGGAGCTCGGCGGCGCGCTCCCCAGCCTGTGCGGCCGGCAGGCGGTAGGCGGCGCCGACCGTGGTGAGCACCTCCCGGGCGGTGAGGGAGTCCCAGGTGCCGAAGGAGTCGGGCATCCAGCCGGTGACGGCCCGCGCACCGGTGCCGACCCCGGGCTCGTGGCCCGCGACGTCGATCGTGCCGGCGTCGGGGCGCAGCAGGCCGGCCAGCAGCAGCAGGAGGGTGGTCTTGCCTGAGCCGTTGGGGCCGACCAGGGCGGTCACCGCGCCGCTGCGGGCGACGAGGTCGATCCCGTCCACCGCTCGCACCGCGCCGAAGTGCCGCCGGACCCCCTGCACCGTGATCGACATGGTCCGAACCTAGAGCAGGCCCGCGTCCGCAGGGAGGAGATCGGCGACGCCGTCCCAGCGGCTGATCTCGCACCCGTCGGTGTACGCGAAGCGCGCGTCGATCTGCTCACCGCCCAGCGTGCCCTCGACCGTCGCGGTCTGCGGGCCGCCGTACTGCTGGGTGCAGGAGGCGTCCCGGGGGACCGGTGCGAACGCCTCGACCCCGACCTCCTCGAGGAGGGCGCACGCAGCCTCGGGGTCGGGGTGGTCGCCCCCGGCGGGGTCGCAGGTCAGGGTGTACGTGCTCGACGCGCCCTCACCCGTGGGGTCGACCGTGATCGTCAGGTCGGTGGTGCCCTCGGCGGCGGCAGTCTCCTCAGGTGCCGGGCCCGACGCGGCCCCGTCGTCCTCGGCGGGGGCGCCGGGCTGCCCCGGGCTCGCGCACCCGGTCACGGCGAGGGCGGCGAGCAGGACGGCGGTCGCGCCGGCCCGCGCCCCGAGGGCGGGTCGGGTGCGCCGTGGGCGTCGAGGGCTCTGCATGGTCTGCTCCTTCGTCCGCAGCGGTCAGGTGCGGGCCGGGTCGAGGGGCCGTGCGCCCGGGCGGTGACCCGTCTCGGGGAGCACCGGCACCGTCCAGGGCGTCGTGCTCACCGGTCCTCGTCCCGTCTGTGTCGCGTCCGCGAGAGGGCTTGCAGCCATCCGGATGCTGAAAGCCTCGGTGTCCGGAATCTGAGCGGCACTATGCTCCAGCGGTCCGGGCGCGGCCTGCCCGCGCCGAGTCGAGACCACACCGGGAGCGTTGCACCGTGGGTCTGATCGTTCAGAAGTACGGCGGTTCCTCCGTCGCCGATGCCCAGAGCATCAAGCGTGTCGCCAAGCGCATCGCCGAGGCGCGGCGCGCTGGGGACGACGTCGTCGTCGTCGTGTCCGCGATGGGGGACACCACCGACGAGCTCATCGACCTCGCCAACGACATCACGCCGCTGCCACCCTCGCGGGAGATGGACATCCTGCTGACGGCGGGCGAGCGCATCTCGATGTCGCTGCTCGCGATGGCCATCGCGAACCTCGGCGTCGACGCGCAGTCCTTCACGGGCCAGCAGGCCGGCGTCATCACCGACGACGTGCACGGCAGAGCCCGCATCCTCGACGTCAAGGCCACCCGCATCCGCGAGGTGCTCGACGCCGGCTCGGTCGCGATCGTGGCCGGGTTCCAGGGCGTCACCGAGCACACGAACGACGTCACCACCCTGGGACGCGGTGGCTCGGACACCACCGCCGTCGCCCTCGCCGCCGGCCTCGACGCCGACGTCTGCGAGATCTACACCGACGTCGACGGCGTGTTCACCGCCGACCCGCGGATCGTCCCCACGGCCCGCAAGCTCGACCGCATCACCTACGAGGAGATGCTCGACATGGCCGCGAGCGGCGCCAAGGTGCTCATGCTGCGCTGTGTCGAGTACGCCCGCCGTACGCAGGTGCCGATCCACGTGCGCTCGTCCTTCAGCGGGCACACCGGGACCCTGGTCACCGACGAGCCGCTCGACCGAGAAGGAGAAGGACAGATGGAGCAGCCGATCATCGCGGGCGTCGCGCACGACCGCAGCGAGGCCAAGATCACTCTCATCGGCGTCGCTGACGTCCCGGGCAGCGCCGCGCGGGTCTTCGAGGTCGTCGCGGCCGCGGGGGTCAACATCGACATGATCGTCCAGAACGTGTCGGCCGCCCAGACCGGCCTCACGGACATCTCCTTCACGCTGCCCGCCGAGGACGGCAAGAAGGCCACCGCCGCGCTGCGGGAGGCCCAGGAGACCCTCGGCCACGCCGAGCTCCAGTACGACGACGCGATCGGCAAGGTCTCGCTGGTCGGTGCCGGCATGAAGTCCCACCCCGGCATCTCGGCCAAGCTCTTCGGTGCGCTGCGGGACGCAGGGATCAACATCGAGATGATCTCCACCTCGGAGATCCGCGTCTCGGTCGTCACCCGGGCCGACCAGCTCGACGACGCCGTCCGCGCGATCCACTCGGCCTTCGGGCTGGACTCGGCCGACGGCGAGGCCGTGGTCTACGGAGGGTCGGGACGATGAGCGGGGCAGAGCACACGGAGAGCCAGGGACGCCCCGGCCTGCGGGTCGGCGTCGTCGGCGCGACGGGGCAGGTCGGTGCCGTGATGCGCCGCCTGCTCGCCGAGCGCGACTTCCCCGTCGCCGAGATGCGCTACTTCGCCTCGGCCCGCTCGGCCGGCAGCACCCTGCCCTGGGCGGGGGGCGAGGTCGTCGTCGAGGACGCCGAGACCGCTGACGTGAGCGACCTCGACATCGCGCTCTTCTCGGCCGGGGGCTCGACCTCCAAGGCCCTCGCCCCGCGGTTCGCCGCGGCGGGGGTCACCGTGATCGACAACTCCTCGGCCTGGCGCCGCGACCCCGAGGTGCCGCTCGTGGTCAGCGAGGTCAACCCCGAGGCCATCGACCAGGCCGTCAAGGGCATCATCGCGAACCCGAACTGCACGACCATGGCCGCGATGCCCGTCCTCAAGCCCCTGCACGACGCCGCGGGACTGCAGCGGCTCGTCGTCTCGACGTACCAGGCGGTCTCGGGGGGCGGGCTCAAGGGCGTCGCCGAGCTCGAGACCCAGATCAAGGCCCTCGAGGGAGCCGACGTCGCGGCGCTCACCCACGACGGCGGCGCGGTCGACTTCCCCGAGCCCGTGATCTACGACCACCCGATCGCCTTCAACGTCCTCGCGATGGCGGGGTCGGTCGTGGACGACGGGTCCTTCGAGACCGACGAGGAGCAGAAGCTCCGCCACGAGAGCCGCAAGATCCTCGGCGCCCCTGATCTCCTCGTCTCGGGCACCTGCGTGCGGGTGCCGGTCTTCACGGGGCACTCGCTGTCGATCAACGCCGAGTTCGCCACGCCGATCTCGGTCGAGCGGGCCTACGAGCTCCTCTCCGACGCGCCGGGGGTCGAGATCGTCGACGTGCCGACGCCGCTGCAGGCCGCGGGCAAGGACCCCAGCCTGGTCGGGCGGATCCGGCAGGACGAGGGGGCCCCGGAGGGGCGCGGGCTCGCGCTCTTCGTCAGCGGGGACAACCTGCGCAAGGGCGCTGCGCTCAACGCCGTCCAGATCGCCGAGCTCATCGCCACGAAGCGGCTCGCGAGCAGCTGACCCTCGACCCGCTGCACGTGCCCGTGGCCGTCTGAGCAGCAGCGTCACCCCGTACCGAGAGGCGCCGTCCCCCCGAGGGACGGCGCCTCTCGCCGTTCCCCCTCGTGACGCCTCCGCGCCCTGCCGTTCGCCGGTACCGGGGTCGATCGGGGTCAGATGGTGACCCTGATCGACCCCGATCTGTCCTGCGAGGGGCGGGGGGTTGTGCGAGCGGTGGTTCCGTGGTTCATTAGTGGAGTAATGAACCACGGAACCCGGCGGCGAGGGAGGATGTGACCGTGTTCGACGGACGCGACCCCATCTACCTGCAGATCGCCGACCGGATCCGCACCGAGATCCTCAACGGCAGCCTCCGAGAGGAGGAGCAGGTCATGTCCACCACCCAGTACGCCACGACGTACCGGATCAACCCCGCCACGGCCGCCAAGGCCTTCGCCCAGCTCGTCGACGAGGGCGTCCTCTACAAGCGCCGCGGTGTCGGCATGTTCGTGAGCCCCGAGGCCCGCGACCAGCTCATGGCCGGGCGGCGCGAGCGGTTCTTCACCGACGTCCTCGAGCCCCTCGTCGCCGAGGCGCGCGTGCTGGGGATCCCCCTCACCGAGGTGGCGGACCGGCTGCGCCAGCTCGACGCCGGCTCCGGCCCGACGGCGGCCCCCCAGGTCGCGCGGACGGCCGCTCCGGAGGGCGCCGCCCTCGAGGACGGAGGAGTGCGATGAGCTTCGGCGTCGAGGTCCAGGACCTCACGGTCGAGTACGGCCGGACGGTGGCCCTCGAGAGGGCCAGCCTCACGCTCGCCCCCGGCGCGATCCACGGTCTTCTGGGCCGCAACGGCTCGGGCAAGACCACCCTGCTCTCGGTGCTCGCGGCCTTCCGCCGCCCCTCGGCCGGCCGGGTGCTGGTCGACGGGGAGGACCCGTGGGAGAACCCTCGCGTCATGGCCGGGACCTGCCTGGTCCGAGAGAGCGGTGACGTCGAGGTCGACACCGGGATGAAGGACACCCTCGACTACCTCGAGAGGGCCCGCCCGCACTTCGACCGCGACCTCGCGGACCGTCTCATGGACACCTTCGAGCTGGACCCCCGGCGCAAGCCCACCAAGCTCTCGCGCGGCAAGCGCTCGGCCTTCGGAGCCGTCGTCGGGCTCGCCACCCGGGCCGAGCTGACGCTCTTCGACGAGGTCTACCTCGGCATGGACGCGCCGTCCCGGCACGCCTTCTACGACGCGCTGCTCGAGGACTACGTCGAGCACCCGCGCACCATCGTGCTCTCGAGCCACCTCATCGAGGAGATCGAGCGGTTGCTCGAGCACGTCGTGATCCTCGACCGGGGCGGGGTGCTCCTCGCCGAGGACGCCGACGTCCTCGGCGCCCGAGGGGCCCGCGTGACAGGTCCCGGACCCGCGGTCGACGCCTTCGTCGCAGGCCGTCGCGTCCTGCGACGCGAGCAGCTCGGGCCCACGGTCCAGGCCACCGTCGACGCCACCCTGGACGACGCTGCCCGGGCCGAGGCCCATGCCGCCGGGCTCGAGGTGGGCCCGGTGGACCTGCAGAGCCTGGTCGTCCACCTCACCGCGAAGGAGCCGGCACGATGAGCCTCCCGACGTCCACCGCCAGCCCCACCCCGACGCGGTCCACGCCCCGCCCCGCGACGCCGTCGCACCGCTCGGGCTACCGCACGGGACTGCGCTGGCTGCTCCAGACCCACGGCTTCATGTTCCTCTGGGCCCTGGGCATGCTCGTCGTCCTGGTCGCGGCCGCCACGATCATCGTCTCGAACGTCACGACCCCCGCCGGGTCGATCGTGCAGCACGCGCGGCAAGGGCTCACCTGGTTCCCGTTCTCGATCGCCATCGTCGGCATCACCACCTACACCAACATCCACATCGGCGCCGGGCTGACTCGACGCAGCCTCGGCTGGGCCGCCCTCACCGCTGCGGTGGTGATGGCGGTCGCGTACGCCGCGCTCTTCACCCTGGCGCTGCAGCTCGAGAGGGCCGTGTACGGATGGACCGGGTGGGCCCACGGGGTCGACGGCGCCGGGGGCCTGTTCACCAGCTCCGGTCAGGTCGGGCTGGTGGTGCTCGACGTGGGGCTGCTCTTCCTCGCGGGCCAGCTCAGCGGGGTGCTGGTCGGCATCGTCTACTACCGGGCCGGCGGGTGGTGGGGAACCCTCGCGCTGCCGTTGACGGCAGGGCCGATCCTGCTGGCCACCCCGGCTCTCTCGACGGCGGCGCTGGGTGACCTCGGCCTGGCACCCAGGGTGGTGCTCGTCCTGCTCGTGCTGGGCGCCATGAGCCTCGCCGCCCACCGCCTGATCCTCGGCGTCCAGGTGCGCAAGCTCGCGACCTGACGCCCCGCATCGCTCGTCGAGGGGCGGCGTGCCCACGACGAGCGCACCCGCACCCTGTCCGCCCGGCGGCCGCCGCCGGTGGACCCACGGAGCGGGCCGCCGCCAGCGACCCGCGAAGCGCCCGCGCGCCGTCCCTACCCGTCCCTGCCCTCTCCCGACCGAGGAGCCCGCCATGACCAGTTCTCCTGCCCCTGTCATCGCCCAGGTCGAGCACCTGGCCAAGTCCTACGGCGGGGTTCCCGCCGTGACCGACGTCTCCCTCGAGCTGCGCCGAGGTGAGATCCTCGGCGTCCTCGGCCCCAACGGTGCCGGCAAGACGACCACCGTCGAGTGCCTCACCGGCCTGCGGGTACGGGACGCCGGGCGGGTCGAGGTGCTCGGGCTGGACCCGGCCCGGGACGGCGCCGCGCTGCGGCAACGGGTCGGCTGCCAGCTCCAGGAGAGCGAGCTCCCGGCCAAGCTCCGCGCCGGGGAGGCCCTCGACCTGTACGGCTCCTTCTACGACGACCCGGCCGACGGGCGTGAGCTCGCCGCGCGGCTCGGCCTGGGCGGCCACCTCGACACCCCGTACGCAGGCCTGTCGGGCGGGCAGAAGCAGCGGCTGTCGATCGCCCTCGCCCTGGTGGGCAACCCTGAGGTCGCGGTGCTCGACGAGCTCACCACCGGGCTGGACCCGCAGGCGCGGCGGGACACCTGGGACCTCATCGAGCAGGTGCGCGACGACGGCGTCACGATCGTGCTGGTCACCCACTTCATGGACGAGGCCGAGCGGTTGTGCGACCGGGTGGTCCTGATCGACCAGGGCGAGGTCGTGGCGACCGACACCCCCGCCGGGCTCATCGCCTCGGTGCAGGGTGGTCAGGTGCTGCGCCTCCGGCTGGCCACGACGACCCCACGCCGCGCCCTGGACGAGGCCCTGCAGGCCGTGGACGAGCTCGCCGAGCTGCGCGTGACCCCGCCCCAGGCCGGCCCCGAGACCTCGCCCACGGTCGTCACCCCTGAGGACGAGGTCGTGCTGCGCGGGGGCCGGGAGATGGTGGGCCCGGCGCTGCTCGCCCTCGCCCGTGCCGGGCTCGAGCCGGTGGATGTCGCGGCTGAGCGGATGACCCTCGAGGACGCGTTCGTGACCCTCACCGGTCGCACCGCGTCCCCCAGCTACCAGGAGGCCTGAGATGACCGCGCTCCGTGCCCTGACCCTCGCCGAGGGACGGCTCTACCTGCGTGACGCCGGGACGGTGTTCTTCGCCCTGGCCTTCCCGACGGTGCTGCTCGTGCTCATGGCCTTCGCGCTGCCCGGGATGCGTGAGCCCATCGGCGACATCCCCGGGTTCGCTGGCCTGCGTCCCATCGACCTCTACGCCCCGGTCGCCGTGGCCATGGCCATCGCGACGACCTCCCTCACGACCTTCCCTGCGGTCTTCGGCACCTATCGCGAGAAGGGGGTGCTGCGCCGTCTGTCGACCACGCCGCTGCCTGCCTCACGGTTGCTGGTCGCTCAGGTGAGCATCAACATCGCCGCCCTGGTGGTCGCGGTGGCCGTGGCCCTCGTGGCGGCCTCGGTCGCCTTCGACGTCGCAGCCCCGAGCCAGCCCGGGGTGGTCCTGGTGGGCTTCCTGCTCGGCGCGGTCCACATGACCGCCCTGGGCTGCGTGCTCGCCGCCGTCGTCCCGACGGCCTCCTCGGCCAACGGGGTCGGCATGCTCCTGTACTTCCCGATGCTCTTCCTCGCGGGGGTGTGGACACCGGGGCCGCTGATGCCCGCCGGGCTCGCCGAGGTGGCGGCGTACCTGCCTCTGGGGGCTGCCGCCCAGGCGATGAGCGAGGGGTGGTTCGGCGACGGGCTGCCGGTCACCCAGATGCTGGCGATGATCGGCTGGACCGCGGTGCTCATCCCGGTCGCGGCGAGGATGTTCCGCTGGCGCTGAGACCCAGCGGTCAGTCCGGCCGCTGGGCCCGACCGGTCAGTCCCGGTGGAAGAACGTCTGGGGCCCGCGACCGGCCTCGTGCTCGGCGACGTAGGCGAGGGCGCGCTCGAGCCTGCCGACCGAGGTGTCCAGGAGGTCTGGCGGGACGGCGTCGGTCGGGAACCACCCGACCTCGAGGGACTCGTCGTCGGCGACGTGGGCCTCGCCCGAGACGGGACGGCACCAGAAGCACAGGTCGACGTACTGGGCGCGGTCGCCGTTGTCGTAGCCGATGGGCTCACCGCTCTCGACCGCGGTGAGGGCGATGACCTCGACCTCGACGCCGGTCTCCTCGAGCACCTCGCGGGCCAGCCCGACGGCCGGCTGCTCCCCTGGCTCGAGGATGCCGCTCGGCACGGCCCACCGGCCGTTGTCGGAGCGGCGGCCCAGGAGGACGCGCCCCGCGTCGTCGAGGACGACGGCTGACACCCCCGGCATCCACAGCAGGTCGTGGCCGATCGAGCGGCGCAGGTGGGTGATGAACTCTGGTACGGGCACGCACCGATGCTACGGAACGAGACGAGCCCCTGACCAGCGTGATCGCTGGTCAGGGGCTCGTGTGCCCATGGTCGGGGTGACAGGATTTGAACCTGCGCCCTCTTCGTCCCGAACGAAGCGCGCTACCAAGCTGCGCCACACCCCGGTGGAGCCTGACAAGGATAGCCCAGGCCTGGCGCCTCGGTGAAACCGGTCAGCGGGCCGTCAACGTCAGCAGCGTCGCCTCGGGCCGGCAGGCGAACCGCACGGGGGTGTACGGGGAGGTGCCGAGGCCCGCGGAGACGTGCAGCCAGGTGGAGTCCGCGCCCCCCGGGGCGTCGGGTCGGGCGCCCGGCCAGCCGTGCAGGCCCTTGACCCGGCCGGTGTCGAGGTCGCAGTTGGTGACGAGGGCGCCGTAGCCGGGGACGCACAGCTGGCCGCCGTGGGTGTGGCCTGCGAGGACGAGGTCGGAGCCCTCGGCGTGCATGGCGTCGAGCACCCGGCGGTACGGGGCATGGGTGACGCCGAGCCTGAGGTCCGCCTCGGGGGAGTCCTGCGGGGCGGGGAAGCGGTCGCGGTCCAGGTGCGGGTCGTCGACCCCCGCGAGGGCGATGGTCTGCCCGCCGACGGTCAGCGCGTCCCGACGGTTGGTGAGGTCCTTCCACCCGGCGTCGCGCAGGGTCGCAGCGAGCTCGGCGGCGGGCAGGGTGCGCTCGGGCGGGATGACAGGGAACCGACCGGGGGCGAGGTAGCGCGCCGGGTTCTTGGGGATCGGCGCGTAGTAGTCGTTCGAGCCCATGACGAAGGCCCCGGGGGTGCCGAGCAGCGGGTCGAGGGCGTGCAGCAGGGCAGGCAGCGCGTCGACGTGCGCCATGTTGTCCCCGGTGTCCACCACGAGGTCCGGCTCGAGGTCGGCGAGGGACCGGACCCAGGCGATCTTGTCGTCCTGGGACGGGGTCAGGTGCAGGTCGGACAGGTGCAGCACCCGCAGCGGAGCAGATCCAGGCGCGAGGACGGGGACCGTGACCTCGCGGAGCACGTAGGAGCGGGCCTCGACCAGGGACCAGGTCAACCCCGCGGCCCCGGCGAGGGCCGCGGCGCCGAGCAGGCGCAGAGGGGTGGAGGGCATCCTCAGCCGTCGTCCCCGTCGGACGGGCCGTTACCGGGCTGATCGCCACCGCCCTCGTCGCCCGGGGGCTCCGGGGCGGACCGCGGCTCGGGGCCGCGGGACGGCACGATCGTGACGACCGAGCCCCGGGTCGAGGTGCTCCCCGAGCCGGGGGTGGTGTAGGCCACCGTCCCCGCGGGTGCCGAGGAGTACACGGGACTGGTGCTCACGACCGCGTTGAACCCGCGGGCCACCAGCGTCTGGCGGGCCGCGTCGACCGACTGGCCCGAGACGCTCGGGATCGCGATCCGCTCGCCGTAGAGCAGGCGGTCGTTGATCGGGGTGAAGCCCTCGACAGGCAGCCCCGCGTGGGCCTGCTCCATGAACCGCTTCCACGTGGGACCGGCGATCGAGGAGCCGTACGTGTAGTCCCGGTAGGTTCCGCCGACGGTCATGAACTGCACCGGGCGCATCGCGTCGGGGAAGCCGACCCACACCGCGCCGGCCATCTGCGGGGTGTAGCCCACGAACCAGGTGTACTCGTTGCGCGAGGTGGTGCCGGTCTTGCCGGCCGAGGGCCGGTCGAGGGCCCCGATGGCTCGGCCGGTCCCGGTCCACACCTGGCTGAGCGCGTGGTTCATGCCGGCGGCGATCTCGGGGCTGAGCACCTCGCGGCAGTTGGCCTCGGGGACCGGCAACTCCTCGCCGTTGGTGTCGAGCACCTGGGTGATCGCGATGGGCTCGCAGTACGTGCCGCCCGAGGCGAAGGTCGCGAAGGCTGCGGCCATGGTGAGCGGGGCGACCGAGTCGCTGCCGATCACGTTGGCGGGGTACGGCGAGAAGGGCTCGCCGTCGGGCTTGTGCACGCCCATCGAGGAGGCGGTCTCCATGATGTTGCACAGGTCCAGCTGGGTGGCCATCTCGAAGTAGCCGCTGTTGACCGAGTTGCGTGTCGCGTCCTGGACGGTCATGAACGCGCCTCTGCCCTCGGCGTTGCCCGGGTTCCACTCGCGGTTGACCCCGGGAGCGCCGCAGGCCGTGAACATGTTCTCGTTGAGCGGCTTGAGCCGGCCGTCGATCACCTCGTTGAGGCTGTGGCCGTCCTTGAGCCACTGCACCAGCGTGAAGGGCTTGAACGTCGAGCCCGGGGCGAAGCCCTTGGAGGAGCCGTAGGCGCTGTCGGTGTTGTAGTTGACCGCGGTCTCGCCGGGGGCGGTCTCGAGGGAGCTGTTGTAGACCCTGTTCTGGGCCATCGCCAGGATGTGCCCGGTGCCCGGCTCGACCACCGAGATCGCCGAGGCGACCCCCGACGGGTCGTTGACCGGGATGCCGTTCTTGACCTCGGTGTCCGCGATGAGCTGCAGGTCGGGGTCCAGGGTCGTCGTGATGGTCAGCCCGCCGCGCAGCAGCCGGTTCACGCGGTCGGTCCGGGTCTCGCCGAAGGTCGCGTCGCTGGCGATCACCTTGGTGACGTAGTCGCAGAAGTACCCCGCGTGGGAGACCGAGTTGGCCTCGCCGCAGCCGAGCTTGACGTCACCGATGTTGAGGGTCTCGCCGATGGGGGTGCCTACTCCGGCGCGGAGCTGCTCGAGGTCGATGTACCCCTCCTGGCGCATCAGGCGGAGCACGGTGTTGCGCTTCTCCTCCGAGGCCTCGGGGTTGCGCTCGGGGTCCAGGGCCGACGGGGACTGCGTGACCCCCGCGATGGTCGCCGCCTGCAGGTAGGTCAGCTCGCTGGCGGGCACCGAGAAGAAGTGCTGGGCCGCGGCCTCGACCCCGTAGACCGAGAGCCCGAACTGCGCGATGTTCAGGTAGCGCTCGAGGATCTCGTCCTTGCTGATGCGCTTCTCGAGGGCGATCGCCAGCTTGGCCTCCTCGAGCTTGCGGGCGTAGCCGGCCGCGCCCTCCGTCTCGCGGGCCGCGGCGATCGCCGCCTGGACCTCAGCCGGGTCGTCGCTGACCTGGGCGGCCTGGATGAGGGCGTTCTTGACGTACTGCTGGGTCAGCGTCGAGGCGCCCTCGACGTCGTCGCTCATCGCGTTGTTCACCAGCGCGCGGGCCATGCCCGTGGGGTCGATGCCGCCGTGCTCGTAGAAGCGGCGGTCCTCGGTCGCGATGACCGCGTCCTTCATCGGCTGGGAGATCTCGTCGAGGCCCACGACGATGCGGTCCTCGTGGAAGAACTCGGCCAGGACGGTGCCGTCGGCGGCGACCACCGTGGACTTCTCCGACAGGGGCACCTCCTCGAGCTCCTCGGGCAGGTCGTCGAAGAGCCGCACCGAGTTCTCGGTGAGGGTGCTCGTGGTCGCGACCGCCGGCATCACGAGACCCGCGGCCAGCACGCCGCCGAGGACGGCCATGACCACGAACGCCCCGAGCAGCGCCACGGCCTGGAAGACGTTGACCTGACGGCCCTGACCAGACCGGGAGGACGCAGAAGACACCATGCCCTCCAGGGTACGTGAGCCCACCGTCATCACCCCGGCTCCCGGGCGCCTGAGGTGTGGAGGCTCTGTGAGCACCTCCGGGACCACCCCGGGGCCACCCCGGGGCCACCCCGGGCTAGCCCCGGGACGGCCCCGTGAGCCCGCGGACCCGAACGGCCCATACACCTGGGTGCCCGAGCCGTCTACGGTGGACCTGCGAGGGGGGAGAGGACCGATGGAGGACCAGCACTGGACGGCGCACGCGGCCTGCGTGGAGGCGTGCCCGGACGACCTCTTCGTCGAGGGCGCTGCGCAGCGCTCGGCCCGGGGGGTCTGCCAGGAGTGCCCCGTCCGCCTCGAGTGCCTCGTCGACGCCCTCGACCACAAGGTGCTCTTCGGGGTGTGGGGTGGCATGACCGAGCGCCAGCGCCGTGCCCTGCTGCGCAGCCGGCCCGACGTCGTCTCGTGGCGTGAGGAGCTCGCGGCCCAGCCGGACCTGCTCGCCCCGCTGCACGCCTACCGCCCGCGCTGAGCCGCGACGCCGTGAGGGCCCCGTCGTCCGGGCCCTCACGACGATAGGCTCGCGCCATGGCCACCACGTGGGAGTACGCAACCGTTCCGCTCATCGTCCACGCCACCAAGGCGATCCTCGACCAGTGGGGCTCGGACGGCTGGGAGCTCGTCCAGGTGATCCCTGGCCCGGACAACAACGGGCTCGTCGCCTACCTCAAGCGCCCCACGGGCGAGAGCTCCTGATGAGCGGGGTCAGCCAGCGCCTCACCGAGCTCGGCATCACCCTCCCGCCGGTCGCCGCGCCGGTCGCGGCGTACGTGCCGGCGGTGCGGGTGGGGAGCCAGGTGTGGACCTCGGGCCAGCTGCCCTTCGTCGACGGCACGCTCCCCGCGACCGGCAAGGTCGGCGAGGGGGAGGGGCTCGTCGCGCCGCAGGAGGCTGCGGGTCTCGCCCGCACCGCGACCCTCAACGCCCTCGCCGCGATCGCCGAGCTCGCGGGCAGCCTCGACCGGGTCCGCCGCGTGATCAAGGTGGTCGGCTTCGTCGCGAGCGACCCGGGGTTCACGGGTCAGCCGACGGTCATCAACGGCGCGAGCGAGCTGCTCGGCCAGGTCTTCGGCGAGGCCGGGGTGCACGCGCGCAGCGCGGTGGGCGTCGCGGTGCTGCCGCTGGACTCGCCGGTCGAGGTCGAGCTGGTCGTCGAGCTCGGCTGAGATGACGCTCGGCCGCGGCCTGCTCGCCCGCTGACCGCTCCTTCGCTGACCGCTCCTTCGCTGACCGCTCGGTCGGTGACCAGCAGGCTCAGCGCGCGCGGCGCTCCAGGCGGGGGATGTCGAGCAGCACGATCGCCCGCCCCTCGCGGCGCACCCACCCACGCCCGGCGAAGTCCGCGAGGGCCTTGTTGACCGTCTCGCGCGAGGCGCCGACCAGCTGGGCGAGCTCCTCCTGGGTGAGGTCGTGGGCGACCCGCAGACCGTCCTCGGCAGGCTCGCCGAAGCGGCGGGACAGGTCGAGCAGGGCCTTGGCCACCCGGCCGGGCACGTCGGAGAACACCAGGTCGGCGAGGGCCTCGTTGGTACGGCGGAGGCGCCGCGCGAGGGCCTCGAGCAGGTGCTTGGCGACCGCGGGGTGCTCCTCGAGCCACGCGATCAGCTCGGCGTGACCGAGCTCGTACAGGACGGCGTCGGCCACGGCGGTCGCGGTCGCGGTGCGCGGGCCGGGGTCGAAGAGGGAGAGCTCGCCGAACATCTCGGCCGGGCCGAGCACGGCGAGCAGGTTCTCGCGGCCGTCGTTGGACCGGCGCCCGAGCTTCATCTTGCCCGAGCCGATGACGTACAGCCTGTCCCCGGGCTCTCCCTCGTGGAAGATGGCCCGACCCCGCGGCAGGGGGATCTGCTTCATCGACGCCAGCAGCGCGTGCGCTGCCTCGCTGTCGATCGCCGCGAAGAGCGGTGCTGCGAGCACCACGTCGTCATCCACGCCGTTCCGTCCCTCCGTGATGCGCCTCACGCGCTGCGCCCCATCCTGCCTCATGGCGCAGGGGTCAGCGACCGCCGTGCTGCGCCTCACGCGTGGCCAGCTGCCGCAGCATCCTCTCGGTGGAGGCCTCGAGGGCCGTGTCGAGCTCTGCTCCGTAGCTGGCGAGCCGGCGGTCGAGGTGACGCAGGCGCGTCATGAGCTCGACGGGGTCCAGCGGCGTCACGCTCGTCACGGCCGCGCTGAGCTCCCGGGTCGAGGGCAGGTCGTGGCCGGCCTCGGGCAGCACGTCCCAGGTCATCGAGCCCAGCGGCTCGGGCGGCGCGAAGGCAGCCACCGCGAGGTCGAGGCGGGCGCGCAGCAGGCGTCTCCAGCGATCGAGCTGGGCCTTCTCGGCCCGCACCGAACGGCGCGCCGCGCGACGGTCGAGGGGGTCCGAGGACGGACCCGACACCGCACCGACCGGCATGATCGCCATGTCGCCTTCCTCGCTCCTGGGGCCCGCCCGTGCGGTTCCGCTCCAGGGAGTTGTCGGCGCCCCCGGGGGGTACTTGAGCCAGGTCGTCCCAGGTTCACCCCAATGGGCCTGCCTGCTCGTACGCTGCAGGCATGGCCCGTGCGCACCCTCCGGAGACCCCCCTCGCCCGGACCCGCCGCACCCGGCGCGTCGACCGGCTCCTCGGCGAGCGCTATCCCGACGCGCGGTGCGAGCTCGACTTCGAGACCCCCCTCGAGCTGCTCGTCGCGACGGTGCTCTCGGCCCAGACCACGGACGTCCGGGTCAACCTCGTCACGCCCGTCCTGTTCGCCAGGTACCCCGACGCCCGCGCCTACGCCGAGGCCGACCGGGCCGAGCTCGAGGAGCTCATCCGCCCGACCGGGTTCTTCCGTGCCAAGGCGGAGTCCCTCCGAGGGCTGGGCCGCGCCCTGGTCGAGAATCACGACGGCGAGGTCCCGGCGCGCATGGCCGACCTGGTGGCCCTGCCCGGGGTCGGGCGCAAGACGGCCAACGTCGTCCTCGGCAACGCCTTCGACGTGCCGGGCCTCCCGGTCGACACCCACGTGGGCCGCGTGGCCCGACGGCTGGGGCTGACCACGGAGGAGGACGCGGTCAAGGTCGAGGCCGAGCTGTGCGCCCAGCTCCCGCGGCGTGCGTGGACGATGTTCTCGCACCGGATGATCTTCCACGGGAGGCGTACCTGCCACTCCCGACGGCCGGCCTGCGGGGCCTGCCCGCTGGCCGTCCTGTGCCCTTCGGCGGGCATCGGCGAGCAGGACCCGGAGCAGGCCGCAGCCCTCGTCAAGGGCGGGCCCGTCCCAGGAGCCCACGAGGGCGGCGACCCGGTCAGGGCAGGTCGGCCAGCCAGTCCAGCAGCAGGGCCGTGACCTCCTCGGGGGCCTCCTCGGCCAGGTAGTGCCCGGCCCCGACGACCGTCTCGAAGCGGTAGGGCGCCCCGGGGCCGCCACGCGCGACCCGGACCGGGATGCAGCGGTCCACCGTGCCGTGCACCTGCAGCACCGGCACGGCCGGGGCCGCGCGCAGGGCTGCGAGGTAGCGCCGCCCGTCCATGCGGGGGGTCGAGCGCACCAGCCAGCGCAGGGTCTCCATGCTGCTGTGCGCCGCGAAGGGCACCTGGGCGGCCTCCCGGTAGACCCTGGCCTCCTCGGCCGAGAGCCAGCCGGGCGCTCCCCACTCGCCGAGCAGGCGCGTGGTGAGGTCGCGGTGGGTGAGCTGGCGCTCCGGGAACCAGGGCAGCTGGGCGAAGGCCAGGCGTCGGGCCGCCGAGGTGGTCAGCAGTGCGCGGGCCACGGTCCCGGAGTGCATCCGCAACGGGTGCGGTGCACTCAGGGCCGCGACGGCCCGGGTCACCCCGGGGTGCAGGGCCGGCATCGACCACGCGAGGGCCCCACCTGCTCCCTGACCGACGACGACGGCGTCCTGCGCACCCAGGGAACGGATCACCCCGGCGACGTCCCGGGCGAGGGTCGGCAGCCCGTAGCCCTGCGGCGGCTTGTCCGAGGCGCCCGTGCCGCGCAGGTCCATCGCGGCCACCCGGTAGCCCGCGCGGGCGAGGGCCGGGATCTGGTGGCGCCAGGCCCACCAGTGCTGGGGGAACCCGTGCAGCAGGATCACCCAGGGGGCGTCGTCGTCGGCCCCGGGGGTGGTGGCGCCGACCGCGACGTGGAACCGCGAGCCGTTCGCCGCGACGAGGCGGTGCTCCCACGGTCCATCCACCAGCACGGCGCTCGCATCGGTCACGGGCGGACCTTACTCTGCCGGGCTCGTCCGCGGGGTCGGCGCCTCGGGGTCGATCTCGGCCTCGGCGAGCTCGTCGTGGTGCGTGGCCGCGGAGCGCTGGGCGTGGGTCAGGTAGCCGGCACGCGCCATGGCGTTGCCGCCGACCGCCGCCGTGCCCAGCTGGATGAGGATCGCGAGGGCGACCTTGGCGGTGTTGAGCGGGGTGGGGTGGTGCATCAGCACGCCCACCAGGATGAGGCTGATGCCCAGCCCGCCCGCCATGGTCACGCCGCTCAGCCGCGAGTACACGTCAGGCAGCCGCAGCAGGCCGAAGGCACCGAGGGCGAAGACCGCGACGCCGAGCAGGATCAGGGCCGTGCCGATGCCGGCGAGGGTCACGGTCATCTCTTGCCTCCCGTGATCAGCCGGGCCAGGGACAGCGCGGCGATGAACCCCACGATGGTCCCGACCAGGGCGAGGTCGATGATGTACCCGGTCTCCAGGCGCAGGCCCAGGAGGACGACCAGCGCCACGAAGCCGAAGAAGATGATGTCCGCCGCGGCACCCCGGTCGGCGTCCGAGGGCCCCTTGAGGATGCGGATCGTGGCGGCCAGCATCGACAGCACGATGACCGCGAAGGCCACGTCGATGACGTTCATGCGCGCTCCTCGGGTCCGGGGTGCTCGGGCACGGGGTCGATGTCCGGGGGCGGGGCCGGGTGACGCTCGACCGGAGGCGGGACGGGACCTGGCTCGGGGTCGCGCCGCAGGAAGCCGATCATGCGCGCCTCCATCGCGTAGATGCCCTCCCGGAAGGAGTCCGGGTCCTCGACGTACATGCCGTGCACCCAGAGGGTCGCGGGGGCCTTGCGGACCGCGACGGTGACGGTGCCCGGGGTCAGCGTGATCATGTTGGCGATGGTGGTGATCTCGATGTCCGTGCGCGCACGGAGCGGGACCTCGATGAACCCCGCGCTGATCGAGCTGCCCGGGGTCAGCAGGTCCTTGGCCAGGACGAGGTTCGCCTTGACCACCTCGAGGGCGTAGTAGACGGGGAACGCGAGGATCCGCAGCCCCCAGCGCAGTGCCGAGATCATCGGCCGATCACCGCCTCGACGTAGGCCGACGTGTCGAGCAGGCCGGCGGCCGCCTGGCTGCTCAGGGAGAGCAGGCCCTCGGCGCCCAGGCCGATGCCCAGCGTCACGAGGGTCAGGACCACCGAGGGCAGCAGCACCGCGGGACGGACCCGGGAGCGGGTCGCGCTGCCGTCCTCGGGCCGGGGTGCCGTGGCCGCCGGTGCGGCGACCGCCGTCTGCGTGGCCGGAGCGGCGCCTCCGTCAGCCTCGGCCGTCGCGGCCGGGCTGCCGAGCGGGGCCTGGGAGTCGATCCCGGTGCCGCTGCCGGCGACCTCCTCCTCGTCGTCGGGCTTGGGGCCCCAGAAGGCGGTGCCCCAGATCTTGAGCATCGACATGAGGGTGACGAGGCTGACCGCCACCGCGGTCGCGACCACGGCCCACTGCTGGGCGTCGACCGCGGCGGTGACCAGGCTCAGCTTGGCGACGAAGCCCGAGAAGGGCGGCAGGCCCGCGAGGGACAGGGCGGCGCCGAGGAAGGCCGCCGCGAGGATCGGCTCGCGCCGGGCGATCGACCCGAGCCGGTCGAGCCTGCTGTGCCCGTAGGCGTGCTCGATCGCGCCGGTCGAGAGGAAGAGGGATGCCTTCACGATCATGTGGTGGATCAGGTAGAAGATCCCCGCCATGAGGCCCAGCGGCGTGAAGAGCGCGACCCCCAGCAGGATGTAGCCGATCTGGCTGACCATGTGGAACACGAGGATGGACCGGGTGGTGTCCTGGCCCACGGCTCCCATGACCCCGATGACCATCGTGGCGCTGAAGACCACGAGGCCGATCCACAGGTACCGCGAGTCGCCGTCGAAGACCACCGCGTAGATCCGGTAGATCGCGTAGATCGCGACCTTGGTGTGCAGGCCCGAGAACAGCGCCGTCACGGCGGGGGAGGTCGCGGGGTAGGCCCGGGTCAGCCAGCCGTGCACCGGCACGACGGCGGCCTTGACCGACAGGGCCAGCAGGCAGACCCCGGCGGCGGCGGCCACCAGGGGAGACTCGTGCGCGGCGCCGGCGAGCTCGGCGAGGTTCACGGTGCCCGCCACCCCGTAGATGAGGCCGACCCCTGCGAGGAAGATCGTCGAGGTCAGCAGGTTGACCGTGACGTAGAGGCGGCCGGCGGTGAGCCGCGTGAAGCCGCCGGTCATCGCCAGGAGCCCGTAGGAGGGCAGCAGCATGACCTCGATGAAGACGAACAGGTTGAAGAGGTCTCCGGTCATCAGCGCCCCGTAGACCCCGGCGCTGAGCACGAGGACCAGGACGGGGAAGTACCGGGCGCGGACGGTCCCCACGGCGATGGCGAAGGCCGAGGCGACCAGGGTGAGCAGGGCCGTCGTCGTGAGCACGAGCGCGGTGAACGCGTCAGCGACGAAGGGGATCGCGATGCCGTTCGGCCAGAGGCTGACGTTGTGGGCCAGGACCGTCCCGTCGGCCGTCTCGGCGATCATCAGCCCGCCCGCGGCGAGGGCGCCGACGCTCGGCAGGATCATCAACCAGCGACGGACGGCGGGGGAGTCGTCGAGGACCACGAGCAGGGCCGCCACGAGCAGCGGCACCGCCACGATCAGCGGGAGCAGGGCGGCGTTCATGAGGGGTCCTCGGTGTCGTCGTCGCTGCGGGCCACGGCGAGGGTCAGCATGTAGATCGTGATCGCGAAGGCGATGACGATGGCCGTCAGCACGAAGGCCTGCGGGAGCGGGTCCGCGGCGGTGGCGGGGTCGGCCGTGGCCATGAGCGGTGCGTCACGGCGCGAGGTCACCCCCGCCGACATGAGGATCAGGTTCACGGCGTGGCTCAGCATGATGAAGCCGAGCACGATGCGGATCATCCCGCGCTGCAGCAGCATGAAGACACCGCCGGCCACGAGGATGCCGATGCTCAGGGCGAGGGTCATCGTCGGCCTCCCTTCGGCGACGCGAGGTCCGGCTCGGCGGCCGTCCCCTCGTCGATCTCGTCGTTGGTCTCGTCCTCGGAGTCCGGGTCGTCCTCGTCGGTGCTCTCGACCCCGGGGCCGAGTGGCTCCTCGGCGTGGATGTCGTCCTCGGTGCCGAGCCGGTTCAGGGCCGTGAGCAGGACGCCGATGACGGCGAGGTACACGCCGACGTCGAAGATCAGCGCGGTGGTGAAGTGGTAGTAGCCGTCACCCGGCAGCGGGATGTCGACGTGCAGCGGGCGCAGGAACGAGCCCTCGAGGTAGCCGAGGATCCCGGACCCGCCCGCGATGGCGACCCCCGCGGCGATGAGCCGCGGGTACGGCAGCCGGATCCGGGCACGGGCCGCGGCGGGGGCGGCGAGGTAGGCCAGCGCGAACCCGGCGCCGCCGACGAGGGCCGCGATGAACCCGCCGCCGGGGGCCGAGTGGCCGCGGAGCAGCAGGTAGAGGGACAGGAGCGTGAGCACCGGCCCGAGGCCTCGGGCCACGGTCCGCATGATCAGGGAGTTCTCGCGGGCGGAGAACACCACGTTCTGCGCGAAGCCCGCGACCTTCTCGGGCAGACGGCCGTGGTTGAGCCGGGCGGACTCGAGCACCCCGATGATGATCAGGCCGGTGACCCCCAGCACGACGAGCTCACCGAGGGTGTCCAGGGCACGGAAGTCGACCAGGATCGTGTTGACGACGTTGGTCCCGCCCGTCTCCTCCTCGGCGTTGCGCAGGAAGTACTCCGAGGCGGGGGACATCTCCCGACGGCCGGTCAGGGCGAAGGCCGCCAGGCCGGCCGCGACGCCCATCACGACGGCGACCACCCCGGCTCCCAGGCGCCGTGCGCGTGGGGTGGGGTGGAAGGCGCGCGGGAGCCGGCGCAGCACGAGCACCGCGACCACCACGGTGAGGATCTCGACCAGCAGCTGGGTCAGCGCGAGGTCGAAGCCACCGAGCAGCAGGAACCACAGCGCGACCGCGAAGCCCACGACACCGACCAGCGCCACGGCGGCGAGCCGCGACCGCGTGATCACGACCGCGGTGACGGCGACGAGGATCAGCGCGACGAGCAGCCAGTCGGTGGGTCGCGTGGTCGGCTCGGGCTGTGCGGGGACCACGGGCCGACCGAGGGTCACCGCGATGGCGGTGCCGCCGAGGGTCAGCAAGATGGCTGCCAGGTACGGGGCCGGGGCGTTCGAGGCGGTCAGGCGACCGATCCGGACACCGGCGGCGATCACGCCGCGGTAGGCGGCCTCGAAGACCTGCGTGCCCTGCACGGGGACGAGCTGGCGGTCCAGGACCCGGTCCACGGCGACCCGCTGCCAGGCGAGCACCGCACCGAGGCCGATCACGATCGCGGAGAGCAGGAGGGGCAGGTTGAACCCGTGCCACAGGGCCAGGTGGCTCTCGTGCGCCGTCCCCGTCGTGTCGAGCACGAGGCGGTCGACCAGCGGGTCGAGCACGGGAAGGGCGAAGGCCAGGACCAGGCCGCTCAGCGCCGTCACGGCCGGGGCCAGGAGGTAGCTGGGGCCGGCCTCGCCGTGCTTGGCGGTGCCGGGAGATCCGCCGAAGGCCCCGTAGACCATCCGGAACGAGTAGGCGAAGGTCAGGGTGGAGGCCGCGACGGCCCCGAGGGCGACCAGGAGGCCGACCCACGGCTCGCCAGGGAGCCCGACCATCGCGTCGAGGATCGCCTCCTTGCTGACGAAGCCCAGCAGGGGCGGTATGCCGGCCATCGAGAGCGCCCCGATGGTCATCAGCGTGGCCGTGGCCGGCATGGCACGCCAGAGCCCGGGCAGCTCGCGGATGTCCCGCGTGCCGTTCCGCGTGTCCACGACGCCCATGAGCATGAAGAGCGAGGCCTTGAACAGCGCGTGGGCCAGGGTGTGCACCCCGGCAGCCGCCAGGGCGTAGGGGGTGCCGACGCCGATGATCGCGACGAGCAGGCCGAGCTGGCTCACCGTCGAGTAGGCCAGGAGCTCCTTGAGGTCGGTGCGCTGCAGGGCGAACAGGGCCCCGATGAAGGCCGTCACGAGGCCCGTGCCGATGAGCAGCACGTTCCACAGCGGGAAGTCGCCGAACACCGGCGTGAACCGCATGAGCAGGTAGATCCCGGCCTTGACCATGGTCGCGGCGTGCAGGTAGGTGCTCACCGGGGTGCTCGCGGCCATCGCGTCGGGCAGCCAGTAGTGGAACGGGAACTGGGCCGACTTGGTGAAGGCGGCCAGGATCACCAGCAGCGCGACGGCGACCGACCAGCCGGGGCTGGCCTGCCAGTCGGTCTCGGCGAGGATCGTCGACAGGCGGCTCGTGCCCGCGTTGACCATGAGCATCACGACGGCGGCGAGCAGGGCCAGGCCGCCCAGGCCGGTGAGGATGAAGGTGCGGACCGCGGGCCGGTTCGCCGACTCCCCCGAGAGGCCGATGAGGAGGAAGGAGCAGATCGTCGTGAGCTCCCAGAAGACGAACATCACCACGACGTCGTCCGCGAGCACCAGGCCGAGCATCGCGACCGCGAAGGCGGTCATGAGCCCGTAGAAGCCGGTCCGTCGACCGGGCGGGAAGTACCGCGTCGAGTAGGCCATGACCAGGGCGCCGACGCCCAGGACGAGCATCGCGAAGAGCCAGGAGGTGCCGTCGAGTCGAAGGTGCAGGCCGACGTCGAGGGTCGGCATCCACGGGACGAAGAACTCGAGGGTCTCGCCGCGGCCGAGGACGGCCGGGGCCTGCGCCCCGACCACGGCGGCCAGGGTGCCGAAGACCCCGGCGAGGACCCAGCCGGCGTTGCGGCCCAGGCCGCGGTCGAGCAGCGGGGTCGCGGCGACGGCGACGACCAGCACGCCGAGGAGGACGGGGAGGATCACGCGTCACCCCCGCCCACGGGCGTGGGCTGCGGGGTGGAGACCGGGGAGGCCGCTGCGGGGGTGCGCAGGGCGGGGACGTCGGCCAAGAGGCACAGGCGTGCGCCAGTCACGTGGACTCCAAGAGGGCAGGGGGGAGCGGACTGCCGACCAGTCTTCCCGGCGCACCGCCCCCCAGGGTAAGCGAAGCCGACGTCCGGCGCGTCACGAGGGGCCGGACGGGGTCCCGCCGTGGGGGTCGAGGTCGGTCGGAGAGACTGGCTCGACGGGCCGCGACGACTCGGCGACCACCTCGACGCCGGGTCGGTCCCGCGGGGGGTCGAAGCGGTAGCCGACGTTGCGGACCGTCCCGATCAGCTGCTCGTGCTCGGGGCCGAGCTTGGCGCGCAGGCGCCGCACGTGGACGTCGACCGTCCGGGTGCCGCCGAAATAGTCGTACCCCCAGACCTCCTGCAGCAGCTGCGCACGGGTGAACACCCGGCCCGGGTGCTGCGCGAGGTACTTCAGGAGCTCGAACTCCTTGTAGGTGAGGTCGAGGGGACGGCCGCGCAGGCGTGCCGTGTACCCGCCCGCGTCGATGGTCAGCTCCCCGCTCGAGATCTCCTCGACGTCGACGACGGGGTGCTCCTCGGAGGAGCGCTCCATCGCGAGCCGCAGCCGGGCCTCGACCTCGGCCGGGGAGGCGTCCTCGAGGAGCATGTCCGTGGCCCCCCACTCGGCCGTGACGACGGTGAGGCCGCCCTCGGTCAGCACGAGGACCAGCGGGACGCTCAGCCCGGTGGCGCGCAGCAGCCGGCACGTCGAGCGGGCGGCCGCGAGGTCGCGCCGCGCATCGAGCAGCAGCACGTCGGAGTCGGGCGCGTCGAGCAGGGCCGACGGCTCGACCGGGAGCACCCGGACCCGGTGGCCGAGCAGCCCGAGGGCGGGGAGCACCTGGGCGGAGCCCCCAGCGCTGGGTGTGAGCAGCAAAAGGTCTGCCACGGGGGTTGCCTCCTGCGGATGACGTGGGGGTAAAGGTACCGCCGTCGGCCCGGGAGGGTGACCAGGCGCCGATCTGCGAGACTCTGCACCGTGCTCAGCCCCGCCCTCGCCGCGCCCGCCGATCCCGCGCGCCGCCCTCGCCACCCGGACCCGGCTCGTCCGCTCGCGCGGCCCGTGGTGCGCTGATGGACGTCTCGACGCGGGCCGTGCTGACCGCGGCCGTGGCCACCCTCGTCGCTGCGGCTGCCTTCTTCGGCGAGCTCCCCCTGGTGGGGGTCTCGATCCTGCTGGTGCTGCTCTTCGCGATCGGCTGGCCCCGGCTGCTCGGCCTGCCCAGCCCGCTCGGTGCCGGGGTGGTGATCGCCCTCTCCGGGGCCGGGGCCGTCCTCGCGATCACGGCGACCCGGGGCGAGCCCTACCTGCGGGACCTGCCGATCGTCCTGGCCCTCGCGGTGCTGCTGGCCTTCGTCAACGAGCTCGCTCGGCAGGACGGGCGGCTGCGCCTCGTCGAGTCCGTGACGGGGACGGTGACGGGGGTGCTGATCGTGACCGCGGCCGCAGGCTGGGTGGCCTCGGGGCGGACCCCGGGGGGCACCTCCCTGGTGGTGAGCGGGGCGGTGGCCCTCGCGATCGGCGCCGCGGTCTCGGCCGTTCCCCTGGGAGGCTGGACCGGTGCCGTCATGACCACGGGCGCTGCCGTCGTCGCGGGCGGGACGGTGGGCGCCGTGATGCCCTCGGTCTCGATCCTCGCCGGGGCCCTCCTGGGACTCGCGACCGGGCTGCTCGTCGCCGCCCTGCACGTTCTCTTCGACGGGGTGCCGTCCCTCGAGCGCAGGACGGCAGCCCTGGCCGCCCTCGTGCTGCCCGTCTCGGTCAGCGGGATCCTCGTGTACGTCGTGGGCCGGGTCCTCGTCGGCTGATCGGTCCGCCCCGCGCCGCAGCTCAGTAGACCAACGCCTGGGTCCCGGGTCGCAGGGTCTCCTCGACGAAGCTCGGCGCCCCCGCCACACGCACCCCGGGCAGCAGGTCGGTCGGCTCGATGCCCCGGCGGACCGCGC
The DNA here is from genome assembly GCF_017565425.1 of Actinotalea soli. Classification (GTDB taxonomy): domain Bacteria; phylum Actinomycetota; class Actinomycetes; order Actinomycetales; family Cellulomonadaceae; genus Actinotalea; species Actinotalea soli. Next base: position 32,455 of record NZ_JAGEMK010000012.1, on the reverse strand, counting down.
ACTGGGTGCACACCGTGACCTGACCCTCGGCCAGCACGACCTCGAGCAGGTCGGCGAGCGGGGTCGCGTGGGCGAGCTCGACGTCGCCCGCCCGGCCGGGCAGCGCGAGCCACGCCGCCTCCCCGGTCAGCCACAGGCTCACCCGGGCCCCGGCGGCGACCGCGGCGGCTGCGACCGTGAAGGCCTGGTTGCAGGCCTCGGGACGGTCGGCCCCCGAGGTCGTCTTGACCACGAGGGAGGGCTGGTCGCGCGCGTCAGGCATGCGAGAAGCCTAGGCGTCGTAGGATCGGTCCATGCTGGCCCTCGAGATCTTCTTCATCGGACTCCTCGTCGCGTCCGCGATCACGATCACGTGGTTCGCGGGCTACGTCGTCTACAAGCTCTTCCAGGGGCAGCGGTAGCCCATGGCGTTCACCCTGCCCGAAGGGCTCGCCCCTGAGGTCTACCCGCTGGCCTGGCTCGTGGGGACGTGGCGCGGCAAGGGCGTCGTGGTCTACCCGAACATCCCGGAGACCGCGGTCACGCAGGAGGTCGTCGTCGACCACGACGGCGGCCCGTACCTGCGGTGGAGCAGCACGCTCTGGCTCGCGCCCGACGCCGTGCCCGACCCCACCACCGGCGACGACGCCGCCGAGGCCGAGCCTCGGGTGTGGGGCACCGAGCAGGGCTACTGGCGCATCCCGCCCGAACGCCCCGCCGACGTCCCGCAGGACAGGCACCCGGTCGAGCTCATGCTGGTGGACCCCGCCGGTCACCTCTCGCTGTACGCCGGCATCGTGGGCAACGGGCGCATCGACCTCGCGAGCGACCTGATCGCCCGGACCCCCGACGCCGCCGAGGTCAGCGCTGCGACCCGGCTGTACGGCTTCGTCCAGGGCGAGCTGATGTGGACCTGGGACCTCGCCGCCTTCGGCGAGCCGCTGCAGTCCTACGCCTCGGCGCGGCTGACCCGGGTCGAGCCGTGACCGCCGCGGGGCCCCGAAGCCCGCTGCTCGCCCGCCACGGTGCGGTCGAGGCTGCCGGGCCCGACCACGGCGTGGCCTGGCACTACGGCGACCCGACCGCCGAGCAGCGCGCCCTCGAGGCGGGTGGAGCAGTGGTCGACCAGTCCCACCTGGGGGTCGTGACGGTCACCGGTCCCGACCGTCTGACCTGGCTGAACTCGATCACCTCGCAGGAGCTCACGGCCCTCGCCCCGCACGTCTCGACCGAGACGCTCGTGCTGAGCCCGCACGGCCACGTCGAGCACGCGGCCGCCGTGGTCGACGACGGCACGACGACGTGGCTGATCACCGCCGACCCGGCCGGGCTGGCCACCTGGCTCGACTCGATGCGCTTCATGATGCGCGTCGAGGTGGTCGACGTGACCGAGCAGTGGGCGGCCCTCGGCGAGCCCGTGGACGCCGCGCCCGGCCACGGTGAGCCCGTCACCTGGTGCGACCCGTGGCCGCGCACCCTCGCCGGCGGCACCCGCTACGGCCCGCCCGACGACGAGCACCCGGGCCGTGAGCGTCCGTGGCGCCTGGTGCTCGTTCCCCGCGCCGAGCTCGAGGCCGCCGTGGCCGAGCGCGAGGCCGCCGGCTGGCGCCTCGCCGGGACGTGGGCCTCCGAGGCCCTGCGCGTCGCCGCGTGGCGCCCGCGCGCCGCGACCGAGCTCGACCACCGCACCATCCCGCACGAGCTCGACTGGCTGCGCACCGCGGTCCACCTGCACAAGGGCTGCTACCGGGGCCAGGAGACGATCGCCCGGGTGCACAACCTTGGCCGGCCGCCGCGACGCCTGGTGATGCTGCACCTGGACGGCTCGGGCCACCTGCTGCCTGCGCACGGCGCCGAGGTGAGCCTGGCCGGCCGCGTGATCGGCGCGGTCACGACGGTCGCGCGGCACCACGAGCTCGGACCGGTGGCCCTCGCGGTGGTCAAGCGCAGCGCCGACGTCACGGCCGAGCTCGTCGTGGCCTGCGACGGGGGCGACGTGGCGGCGTCCCAGGAGGTCGTCGTCGCGGGCGAAGGGCTCTCGGTCGACCGTCCGGCCCCGCGGGCTCCTGTGGCTCGCGGCCTCGCGCCGCGCCCGGCCCCGTGACCCGGGTCGACCGGGCGTGACCTCGGCCCGGGTCGTCGCCCGGGCACGCGTGCGGCAGGGCTGGGCACGCGTCCGGCGGGCGTTCGTCCCGGTGCTCCTGGCGAGCGCCGCGGCAGGGCTGGCGTGGGCCATCGCGCACCACGTGCTCGGCCACCCGTATCCCTTCTTCGCCCCCGTCTCGGCATGGGTCGCCCTCGGGTTCACGGCCGATCGCCAGCTGCGCCGCGTGGCCGAGCTCGCGATCGGCGTCGCCGTCGGGGTTCTCCTGGGCGACCTGCTGGTGCACGTGATCGGCAGCGGGGCCGTGCAGATCGCCGTCGTCCTGGCGGTGGCCGGGCTCGTCGCCCGGTTCATCGACCGCGGGGCTCTCCTCGCGACCCAGGCCGGGGTGCAGGCCATCGTCATCGTGGGGCTGCCCGCGGCGCAGTCGGGCGGACCGGTGGACCGGTGGGTCGACGCGCTGGTCGGTGGGGGAGTCGCCCTGGTGGCTGCCGCACTCTGGCCGCAGGACCCGCGCCGCCGGATCCGGTCCCTCGCCGAGGAGGGCATCCACGAGATCACCGAGGTCGTGAGCCTGCTCGGGCGCGGTCTGACCCGTGGCGACGAGGAGGACGTCGAGGAGGCGCTCGTGCGGGGCCGCGCCTCGCAGCCCGTGCTCGACCAGTGGCGCTCCGAGGCCGCCAACGCGCGGCAGAACGCTCGCGTCTCTCCCGCCAACCGCCGGCACCGGGGTGAGCTGGGCGACCTCGAGACCGCCGCGGTGCGGGCCGACCGTGCCATGCGCAACGCGCGGGTGCTGGCGCGCCGCTGCGCGATGCTCGTCCGTGACGGCCACGAGGTCGACCGGCTGGCCGAGCTGGCCCTTGAGCTCTCGACGGCCTGCCACGAGCTGAGCGATGCGCGCGGGGCCGGCGCGGTGCCCACCCAGGCCCGCGAGCGGCTCGCCGCCGTCGCGCGGGCCAGCGACCCGTGGGAGGTCTCCCGGGATGACTGGCAGGTGCAGGGCGTGGTCCTCCTGCTGCGCTCCCTCGTGGTGGACCTGCTCGAGGTCGCGGGCACCGAGCCGGGGGTCGCGCGAGGGCTGCTGCCCGACATCTGAGACCGGCACCGTCTGTCCCTCATGTCCGGGCTTGTCCGGCCCGATCCTGTCAGGGTGACCCTTGTCGACGCGCTGGAACCCCGGGACCGGGTGGTCGCCGGACGGGTCGCAGCGACCCTCACCGCGATCGGCTCGGTCGTGCTCGTCGCGTACGAGGGCTACAACGTCGTGATCGACCGCCCCGGGACCACCGTCACCTCCTTCGCCCTGGCCGTCGTGGTCGCCCTCCTGCTGGTCCTCGTGGCGGTCTCGTTCCGTCGTCGACCGATGCGGATGCCGCGGGTGTCCTTCGTCGCGCTGCCCGTGGTCGCGACCCTGGTGGTGACCGCCTTCAACGTCGGCACGCAGGACGCGAGCACCGCGGCGCGGTTCAGCCTGACCTTCGCCGTGGTCTACGCGGGCGGGTACCTCCGAGCCCCCGCGGCCTGGTTCGTCATGGCGGTCGCGACGGCGTGCGACGCCGTCGTCGTCCTCGCGGTCCTGCCGCCCAGCGCCGTGGCCTCCGAGCTGGTGATCGCGTCGGTGGCCTTCGGCGCCCTCACCGGGGTGCTCGTCAGCGCAGGGCGACGCAACGACGTCCTCGTCGCCGAGCTGAACAGGTGGGCGACGACGGACTCGCTGACGGGCCTCGCCAGCCGACGCGCCTTCGAGCAGGCGGCCCGTGAGCTCCTCGACTCCCCGGACCAGGGGCGGGGCACGGGGCTGCTGGTGATCGACCTCGACCGCTTCAAGGACCTCAACGACGCGTACGGGCACCCTGCGGGGGACGCCGCCCTCGTCCACGTCGCGCAGGTGCTGCGTGGTCACGTACGGCCCCAGGACCTCGTCGCGCGGCTCGGGGGTGACGAGCTCGCGGTCCTCCTCCCCGAGGTCGACGGTGACGCCCTGGGCCACCGGGCCGAGGCCCTGCGCCACGCGGTCCAGGCCGAGCCCATGGTCTGGGACGGGGCGGCGGTGCCCCTCTCGCTCAGTGCGGGCGGAGCGCACGTCATGCCCGGGCGGGGCGACGCCCCAGCCCCGATGGTGGGCGGACCGCGAGGCCTGGTGCCGCCCGAGGGCGTGGCCGGGCACGCCGAGCAGGGGGAGGGGCGAGGGCCTCGGCGTCTCGAGGTCCTGTACCGCGCCGCCGACGCCGCGCTCTACCGCGCCAAGCGGGAGGGGCGGGACCGGGTCGAGGTCGTGAGCGTGCCCGCGGACCACGCCGAGGGGACTGCGCGACCGCCCGTCGACGGCCTCGCGCGCCCGTCGGTCGGCAGCCCCGCCGACGCCGCGAGCCCCGCGGTCTCGTAGGCTTCAGGCGTGTCCAACCTCTACTCGGCGCAGCTCTTCGTCTTCCTGGCGCTGTACCTCCTCGTCTTCGTGCTGTGCGTGGTCGCGATCGCCGACCTCGCCCGCCGCCCTGCGGCCGCCTTCGTCTCGGGGGGCAAGCGGACCAAGACGTTCTGGGGCGTGCTGCTCGGGGTCGCCCTCGCCGTGGCCTTCGTCGCGATCCCGCCGCCGCTGGGCATCGGGGCCCTGAGGTTCTTGGCCCTGGGCAGCGCGGTGGCCTCGATCGTGTACCTCGTCGACGTCAAGCCCGCGATCGCCCCGTACTCGGGGCGAGGTGGACGCCCGGGCGGGTCGCGCGGCGGATGGTGACCGGGCTCCTCGCCGAGGTGGTGCGAGGGGGCCTCGTCGAGTCCGAGCACCACGGGCACCTCGTGCTCGTCCCCGGTCGGCCCGAGGGGGCCTCGTCCGAGCTCACCGTCGGTGACCCCGACGCGACGATCTGGCCCCGGTCCACGGTCAAGCCCCTGCAGGCCGTGGCGATGCTGCGCGCCGGTCTCGAGATCGACGACCGCGGGCTGGCGCTGGCCTGTGCGAGCCACGACGGCTCGGCCGAGCACCTCGCGGTGGTGAGGGCCGTCCTCGAGGGGGCTGGTCTCGGGGTCGACGCCCTGCTCAACACCCCGACACTCCCCTCGGACCCCGAGGCAGCCGCCCTCTGGCGGGCCGAGGGCGGCACCGCCTCCTCGGTCACGCAGAACTGCTCGGGCAAGCACGCGGCCATGGTGCGCACCTGCGCCCAGCTCGGGTGGGACACCGCCACGTACCTCGACCCCGAGCACCCGCTGCAGCAGGCCATCCGTGCGACCCTCACCGAGCTCACCGGGGTCCCGGTCGAGCTGACCACGGTCGACGGGTGCGGGGCCCCGCTGCTCTCGACGACGTCACGGGGCCTGGCCCGGGCCTTCGGGCGGATCGCGAGCGCTGCCGCGGGCGCGGGCGACGAGCTGCCCCTCGACGCCCCGGAGACCCCCGAGGCGCGGGTCGCCCGGGTGATGGTCCGCCACCCCGAGCTGGTCGGGGGCCCCGGCCGCGAGGTCACCCGCCTCATGCGTGCGGTCCCGGGCCTGGTCGTCAAGGACGGGGCGGACGGCGTCTACGCGGCGGGTCTGCCCGACGGGACCGGCCTGGCCCTCAAGGTGCGCGACGGGTCGATGCGGCCCTGCGCCGTCGTCGTGGCGGGTGCCCTCGAGCGTGCCCTCGACGGGGCGAGGACCCGCGAGTCGGTGCTGGCGCGCGGCGATGGTGCCCGGATGCAGGAGGTGCTGACGGCGCTGCGCGAGGTCGGTCGCACCCCGGTCCTGGGTCACGGCGTCCCCGTCGGTGAGGTCCGTGCCGTGCTGGACGCGGGAGCTGCGCGCGGGGGTGCGTCGTGAGGGCCGTCGTGCAGCGCGTGAGCCGCGCCTCGGTCACCGTGGACGGCGAGGTGGTCGGGCAGATCGACGAGCCCGGCCTGGTGGTGCTCGTCGGGGTGACCCACGAGGACGGCGCCGACCAGGTGGCGCTCATCGCGCGCAAGGTGGCAGAGCTGCGCATCCTGCGTGAGGAGCGCTCGGCGGTCGACGCCGGGGCCCCGGTGCTCGTGGTCAGCCAGTTCACGCTCTACGCCGACACCCGCAAGGGTCGCCGTCCGACCTGGAACGCAGCAGCCCCCGGCCCCGTGGCCGAGCCCCTCGTCGACGCCGTCGTCGCCGACCTGCGCGCTCGCGGCCTGCGCGTGGAGACCGGGGCCTTCGGCGCGGACATGGCCGTCGAGCTCGTCAACGACGGCCCGACCACGATCCTCCTCGAGGCCTGACCCCCCTCCCTCCCCACCCCCTCTCGTGTCAGAACCTGGGATACCCCTGGCACCCCCACCGTCTGACACGAGCGTGGTCTGGTCTCGTGTCAGACGGTGGGATACCTCTGGCGACCTGGGCTTCTGACACGAGAAAAGCACGATCGTGCTAATTTGCTCGAGTGGATGCGGGGGCGAGCGAGGAGAGCAAGGGGCAGCGGACCCGTGCCGCGATCCTCGAGCGGGCCGTCGAGGTGGCCTGCCGGGTGGGCCTCGGCGGCCTGACCGTGGGGCAGCTCGCGGCCGAGGCGGGGCTGTCCAAGAGCGGGCTCTACGCGCACGTCCGCTCGAAGGAGGCGCTGCAGCTCGCGGTCCTCGAGACGGCGGCCGAGCAGTTCGCCGCGGCTGTCGTACGGCCAGCCCTCCAGGCCCCGCGGGGGGAGCCACGGGTGCACGCCCTGGTCGACCGCTGGCTGGCCTGCGGGCGGACCTTCGCCCCGGGCGGGGTGCTGATCGTCAAGGCCAGCGTCGAGCTCGACGACCAGGAGGGGGCCGTCCGCGACCTCCTCGAGGAGCAGCACCGTGAGCTGGTCCGGACGATCGCGCGCATCGTCGCCGGGGGGGTGGCGGACGGCCAGTTCCGCGTCGACGTCGCCCCCGACCAGTTCGCCGCCGACCTCTACGGCGTGATGCTCGCCTACTACCACGCGCACCGTCTGCTGCGGGACCCGCGGGCCGAGGCGCGCGCCCGGACCGCGGTGGCCGCCCTGCTGGCCGCGGCGCGCAGTCCCCACCACCAGGGCGCCGTCCGTGCGCCCGACGAGGACGCGCCCAGCCGCGCGCCGCACGACGAGGAGTGATCCCCATGCCCCCGATCCCGGCTCCGACCGAGACCACAGCCCCCGCCGCCCCCAGCGCCGGCGTCGACCCCGCCCTGGCCGCCCCGGTGGCCCCCCAGGTCCGGGGGGCGCGGGCCCACGCCCTCCGGGCCACCTTCGCGGTCCTCGACCGGCTCGCCCCGGACCTCGCGGCCGAGCGGGCCGTCCGCCTGTGGTGCACCCCGCCCGGCAACCCCGGCCGTCGCAAGGACTTCCGCCCCCACCCCGGGCAGATCGACCGCGTCCGGACCGAGCGCGGGGCCGAGCTCGTCGTGGAGAGCTGGGGCGAGGGCCCGGTGATCTACCTCGTGCACGGCTGGGGTGGCTGGCGCGGTCAGCTGGGCGCCTTCGTCGCCCCTCTGGTCGCGGCCGGGTACCGGGTCGTGGCCTTCGACGCCCCCGGCCACGGGGAGTCTGAGCCGGGGCTCATGGGCCCGGGCCAGGGCAACGTGCTCGACGCCGTCGAGGGTCTCGCCGCGGTCGGTCGGGCCTTCGGGCCCGCCGCGGGCATGGTCGCCCACTCGATGGGGTGCACCGCGGCGGTCGTCGTGGCGCGCGAGCACCTCGCCGTCGGGCGTCTCGCGCTGATCGCCCCCAACGAGGACTTCGCGCGGATCTCCTACGGGTTCGCGCAGGCCATCGGCGTGACCGAGCGCACCCGCAGCCGGCTCCAGGCCCGCCTCGAGGAGCTCTGCGAGCGCCCGGTCGAGGGCTTCGACCTCGGCCCGCTCGGGGCCGACGGCGGCCTCCCCGACCCCGTGGTCATCCACGACCGTCAGGACAAGGAGACCCCGTACGCCGTCGGCGCCCGCATCGCCGGCTCGTGGCCCGACGCCAGGTTCCTGGCCACCTCGGGCCTGGGCCACCAGCGCATCCTCGCGGACGACGGCGTGGTCGCGGCCGTCGTCGAGCACCTCACCCGGCCGGCCGGCTCCTAGCCTCGAGCTCGGCCATCGGGATCCCGAGCAGCGCCGCGAGGGTGCGGACCACGCCGTTCTCGGTGTTGGCGGGAGCCTCGTAGCGGGCGCGCTCGCGGACCTCGGGGTGGGCGTTGGCCATCGCGAAGGAGAGGTCGGCGGCCTCGATCATCTGCACGTCGTTGAGGTAGTCGCCGAAGACGACGGTCTGGGCCGGGGTCACGCCGAGCGCCTCCTGCAGCGTCGCGAGCGCAGCGCCCTTGTGGGTGCGCCGGTCCATGACGTCGGTCCAGTGCTGGCCCGAGACCACCACCTGGTGGGTCGCGGTGAAGCGCTGCAGGGCGGGGGCCGTGGTGCGGTGCGCGGCGCCGAAGTCGAAGACGGCGACCTTGAGCACGTCGTCCTCGACCGCGAGGAGGTCCTCGACCACGGTGAGCCGCGCGTAGTACCGCTCGGCCTCGTCGAGGAACGGCCGGTCGGCGCGCTCGACGTAGGCCGAGCGCTTGCCGCAGACCACGGCCCCCACGTCCGGGCCCGACGCCGCGAGCTCCCGCACCGTCGCGACGACCTCCTCGACGAGGGGCCGGTCCAGGGCCCGCGAGCTGAGCTCGGCGCCGTCCCGCGAGACGTAGGCGCCGTTCTCGGCGATGTACGCGAGCTCCTGCGGCCGGCCGGCGAACTGCTCGACGAGGGTCGCGTGCTGGCGGCCGCTCGCGGGGCAGAAGACCACTCCGCGTCGGTCGAGCTCGTCGAGCAGGGGCCACAGGGTCGGGTGCACCTGGTGGTCGGCGTCGAGCAGGGTCCCGTCCATGTCGACCGCGACGAGGCGGATGTCGAGGGCTGCGGGGTCGAGGCCGGCGGGAAGCTCGGCGGAGGTCAGGGCAGTCGTCTCGGGCACGCGGACCATCCTCCCCTCTCCCCGTGGCTCCCCGTGACCTCACGATCGGATCACGCCTGCGGCGAACACGGGCAGTGCTGGGGGGTACCCGCGGTTAGCCTTGACGAACGACGTCCAGACCCTGCGCCAGGCAGGGTGAACGCCGCCCGCAAGGAGCGCAGATGTTCGAGAGATTCACCGACCGGGCCCGCCGGGTGGTCGTCCTCGCCCAAGAAGAGGCGCGGATGCTCAACCACAACTACATCGGGACCGAGCACATCCTGCTCGGGCTCATCCACGAGGGTGAGGGCGTCGCAGCGAAGGCGCTCGAGTCGCTCGGGATCTCCCTGGACGCCGTGCGCCAGCAGGTCCAGGAGATCATCGGCGAGGGCCAGCAGGCCCCCTCGGGTCACATCCCCTTCACCCCGCGCGCCAAGAAGGTGCTCGAGCTGTCCCTGCGCGAGGCGCTGCAGCTCGGCCACAACTACATCGGCACCGAGCACATCCTCCTCGGCCTCATCCGCGAGGGCGAGGGCGTGGCCGCCCAGGTGCTGAACAAGCTGGGAGCCGACCTCAACCGGGTCCGCCAGCAGGTCATCCAGCTGCTCTCGGGCTACCAGGGCAAGGAGCCCGTCGCGGCGGGCGGCCCGGCCGAGGGTCAGCCCTCGGGCTCGGCCGTGCTCGACCAGTTCGGCCGGAACCTCACCCAGGCGGCCCGCGAGGGCAAGCTCGACCCGGTGATCGGCCGCGCGCAGGAGATCGAGCGCGTGATGCAGGTCCTGTCTCGCCGCACCAAGAACAACCCGGTCCTCATCGGGGAGCCCGGCGTCGGCAAGACCGCCGTCGTCGAGGGCCTCGCGCAGGACATCGTGCGCGGCGACGTGCCCGAGACCCTCAAGGACAAGCAGCTCTACACGCTCGACCTGGGTGCCCTCGTGGCCGGCTCGCGCTACCGCGGTGACTTCGAGGAGCGCCTCAAGAAGGTCCTCAAGGAGATCCGCACCCGCGGCGACATCATCCTGTTCATCGACGAGATCCACACCCTCGTCGGGGCCGGGGCCGCCGAGGGCGCGATCGACGCCGCCAGCATCCTCAAGCCGATGCTGGCGCGCGGCGAGCTGCAGACCATCGGGGCGACCACCCTCGAGGAGTACCGCAAGCACGTCGAGAAGGACGCCGCCCTCGAGCGGCGCTTCCAGCCGATCCAGGTGGCCGAGCCGAACCTCAAGCACGCCATCGAGATCCTCAAGGGCCTGCGGGACCGCTACGAGGCGCACCACCGCGTGTCCATCACGGACAGCGCCCTCATCGCGGCGGCCACCCTGGCCGACCGCTACGTCAACGACCGGTTCCTGCCGGACAAGGCGATCGACCTGATCGACGAGGCCGGCGCGCGCCTGCGGATCCGTCGCATGACGGCCCCGCCCGAGCTGCGTGACCTCGACGAGCAGATCGCCGAGGCGCGTCGCGACAAGGAGTCCGCGATCGACGAGCAGGACTTCGAGAAGGCCGCGCGGCTGCGGGACACCGAGAAGCAGCTCGGCCTCCAGCGTGCCGAGAAGGAGAAGGCCTGGAAGTCGGGCGACCTGGACACGGTCGCCGAGGTCGACGAGGAGCTCATCGCCGAGGTGCTGGCGATGTCCACCGGCATCCCGGTGTTCAAGCTCACCGAGGAGGAGTCCAGCCGGCTGCTCCACATGGAGGACGAGCTGCACAAGCGCGTCGTCGGCCAGGAGGACGCCATCAAGGCGCTCTCGCAGGCCATCCGCCGCACGCGGGCCGGGCTCAAGGACCCGAAGCGCCCCGGTGGCTCGTTCATCTTCGCCGGCCCCACGGGCGTCGGGAAGACCGAGCTCGCCAAGGCCCTCGCGGAGTTCCTCTTCGGTGACGAGGACGCGCTCATCCAGCTCGACATGAGCGAGTTCTCCGAGAAGCACACCGTCTCGCGGCTCTTCGGCTCGCCCCCCGGGTACGTCGGGTACGACGAGGGCGGGCAGCTCACCGAGAAGGTGCGTCGTCGTCCGTTCTCGGTGGTCCTCTTCGACGAGGTCGAGAAGGCCCACGCGGACATCTTCAACTCGCTGCTGCAGATCCTCGAGGACGGTCGCCTGACCGACTCGCAGGGCCGGGTGGTCGACTTCAAGAACACCGTGATCATCATGACCACGAACCTCGGCACGCGGGACATCGCCAAGGGCGTCCAGACCGGCTTCCAGGCCGGTGGCGACCTGTCGACCTCCTACGAGCGGATGAAGGCGAAGGTCGGGGACGAGCTCAAGCAGCACTTCCGGCCCGAGTTCCTCAACCGTGTCGACGACACGGTCGTGTTCCCGCAGCTCACGCAGACCGAGATCATCCAGATCGTCGACCTGATGATCGCCAAGCTCGAGACGCGGCTCAAGGACAAGGGCATGGGCATCGAGCTCACGCCCGCGGCCAAGCAGCTGCTCGCCGACAAGGGGTACGACCCCGTGCTGGGGGCCCGGCCGCTGCGCCGCGCCATCCAGCGCGAGATCGAGGACCAGCTCTCGGAGAAGATCCTCTTCGGCGAGCTCCGCACCGGTCAGACCGTCCAGGTCGACGCCGAGGGCGAGGGCCTGCTCGGGGAGTTCATCTTCCGGGGCATCGGCAAGGACGCCCCCGCCGAGGGCGAGGGTGGCGAGCCGGTCGGCGTCGCGGTGTCGGCCATGCCGCCGCTCACCACGACCGACGACGGGTCGAGCGAGGACTGAGCGCAGGACCCCCACCCTGACCGGGTGGGGCTGAGCACCGGGAGCGCCCGGGGCAGGTGGGAGACCACCGGCCCCGGGCGCTTCGTCGTCCCCAGGGCCTGCGGCGCGCACCGCCTCCAGGCACGTGCTGCTCCAGGCGCTGCCTACCCCGCCTGGTCGGCCCCCGCCGTCGGGGTCGAGGCGCTGAGGCCCGCGGTGAGCTGGTCGGTCTGGGCCAGGTGGTTGGCCATGATCGCGGAGGCGCGGTCCCCGTCCCCCTCGGCGAGGGCGGCGATGAGGTCCCGGTGCTCGCGGGCGCTCTTGGCGTGGTCGACGCCGCCCACCCGGGCGAAGGCCGCGAGGTAGTAGCTGCTGATCTGCCGCAGGTGGGTGAGGATCCCCGCCAGGCGCGGCGCGCGCGCGGCCTCGATGACGGCGAGGTGGAACTCGCGGTTCGCCTCGAGCCAGTCCTGGTGGGTCTCGGTGGCCTCCATGACCGTTTCGAGGTCGCGCAGGTGGTCGAGCTCCTCGGGGGTGATGTGCTCGGCGGCCTGGCGGACGGCGAGCGGCTCGAGGACGAGGCGCAGCTCGTTGACCTCGATCGCGTCGGCGATGTCGATGCGCCGCACGGTCGCGGCGCGGTGCGGGTCGAAGTCGACGAGGCCCTCGTTGATGAGGTCGCGCATCGCCTCTCGCACCGGGGTGACGCTGATGCCGAGCTGCTCGGCGATCTCGGTCTGGACCAGCTTGGACCCGGGTGGGTAGTCCCCGGCGAAGATCGCCGACCGGAGGCGTGTGCGCACCCACTCGTGGGTGGTGCGGGCCGGTCGGCCGTCCTGCGCTCTGTGTCCCGGCACTCGCCGCTCCTCGTCCCTCGACCGCGCCCCGGCGCCAGGTCTCCGATCCGTCATCGTGCCACGGGACAGGGTCGGCGCGACGACGCCTGCAGGTCGCCGGCCGGTCTCCCGTGACGCGTTACACCCTCTTTACACACGACACATGCGCGAGAAACGGCCTCCCCGTAGACATGCTCTATAGATTATAGAACCCACCGAGGAGATGGCCGTGGCATCCACCCTGACGAGTCCTCGCCCTGACGTCGACACCTCGGCGGCACCCCCGCAGCTGGTGATCGACCAGGTCCACCGCAGCTTCCCGAACCCCGAGGGGGGCACCGTCGACGCCCTCGTCGACGCCAACCTCAGCGTCCGACCGGGGGAGTTCATCTCCCTCATCGGGCCGAGCGGGTGCGGCAAGAGCACCCTGTTCAACCTCATCGCGGGGCTCGACGCCCCGAGCAGCGGGCGCATCGTGATCGACGGCGTGGACCGTGCGGGCCAGCAGGGGCTCGTCGGCTACATGCTGCAGAAGGACCTGCTGCTGCCGTGGCGCACCGTGGTCGAGAACGTCGTCCTGGGCCTCGAGATCAGTGGCGTCCGCAAGAAGGCCGCCCAGGCGATCGCCCGGCCCCTGCTCACCACGTACGGCCTCGCTGGCTTCGAGAACCGCTACCCCCACCAGCTCTCGGGCGGGATGAAGCAGCGGGTCGCCCTGCTCCGCACCATCCTGTTCAACCGCGACATCATCCTGCTCGACGAGCCCTTCGGAGCCCTCGACGCCCAGACCCGCGAGCAGATGCAGGAGTGGCTCCTCGACCTGTGGGACGACTTCCACAAGACCGTCCTGTTCGTGACCCACGACATCGACGAGGCGATCTACCTCTCCGACCGGGTCTTCGTCATGTCCGCCCGGCCCGGGCGGATCATCGCCGAGTTCGAGGTCCCGCTCTCCCGGCCCCGCAAGCCCTCGGTGGTCACGAGCCCCGAGTTCGTCGCGCTCAAGGCTGACGCCCGGGAGCTGCTCAACGGGGCCCACACCACCCACACCACCCACACCACCAGCAGTCTCAGCTCCCAGGAAGGGACGGTGGCCTGATGGCTACCCTCGTCAAGCCGCCGACCGCCGAGGGGCAGCCCACCTCGGAGGGCAGTCTCCAGGAGCTCGCGACCCTGCGCCGGACCACCACCCCACCGATGCGACGCCGCCGGTCGGAGAAGGAGCCGCGCGGCTGGGTCGTCGCGGCCCTGCGCCTGGGTGTCGTGGTCATCGCCCTCGTCGGGTGGGAGCTCGGCGTCCGCGCGGGCCTGGTGGACCCGTTCTTCTGGAGCCAGCCCTCGAGCATCTGGGAGACCGGGGTGATCGCCTTCCGGTCGGGGGACATCCTGGCCAACGCCCGGTTCACCTTCACCTCGACCGTGCTCGGGTTCATCATCGGGGTGCTGGGAGGTGTGGCGATCGGGCTGTCCTTCTGGTGGTCGCGGGCCTACGCGCTGACCGCCGAGCCCCTCGTCATCGCCTTCGAGGCGATGCCCAAGCTCGCCCTCGCCCCCATCGTCGTGCTCGTGCTGGGACTGGGCATGACCTCCAAGGTCGCGATGGCCACCGCCCTGGTGATCGTCATCCAGATCCTCAACACCTACTCGGCGGTCAAGGCGGTCGACAAGGACCTGACCACCCTCATGTACTCCCTCGGGGCGTCGCGCTGGCAGGTCTTCGTCAAGGTGGTGGTCCCCTCGATACTCCCGTGGGTGGCCTCGAGCCTGCGGGTCGCGATCGGCCTGGCCCTGACCGGCGCGATCGTCGGGGAGTACATCGGGTCCAACGCCGGCCTCGGCCGGATGATCCAGTACGCCGGGTCCACGTACGACATCGCCCTGATCTGGGTCGGCGTGTTCACCCTGGCCGCGCTGTCGATGGCCCTCTACCTCGTCGTCTCCTGGTTCGAGAAGCGCCTGCTCTCCAACATCACACACACCCGGTAGCCCGATCGCTCGACAGCCCGCCCGCGCCTTCCCCGTCCCCTCCCGACGACGGCACCCGCCGTCGTCCTGACCCTGCACGCCTGCACCCCTGCATGCCGTCCCCCCGTCCCCACCCACGAAGGACACCTCCCGTGAAGAAGACCTCCCTCCTGGCCCTGGCCACGGTCTCGGCCCTCACCCTCGCCGCGTGCGGTGGTGCGGCCGACGCCGATCCGGGCACCGCCGAGCCCGCGGCCGAGGCCGCCTCGACCGAGATGACGACCATCACCGTCGCCGAGCCCGTGCACGGCGTCGGCTACCTGCCCCTGTATGCGGCCCAGGCCGAGGGCTTCTTCGCCGAGGAGGGCCTCGAGGTCGAGGTCACGACGCTGACCGGCGGCGGCCACGTCAACGCGACCCTCGCCGGGGAGACCTTCGGGTTCATCGGCGGGCCCGAGTCGGGGGCCGTGGCCAACGTCAAGGGCGCCGATTTGGTGACCATCGCCAACGTCGTAAACCGCGGCAACGTCTACGTGGTCGCCGCCGAGGGCACCGAGCCCGCCGAGGGCGAGGACATCGGTGAGTACCTGACCGGCAAGACCATCGTGGGCGGCCGCTACGGCGGTACCCCGAACGCGATCCTGCGGCACATCCTGGCCCTCGAGGGGCTGGACCCGGAGAGCGACGTCACGCTCATCGAGGTCGAGGACTCGAGCGCGATCCCCTCGGTCATCGCACAGGGCCAGGCGGATGTCGCCGTCGTCGCCGAGCCCCAGCTGGGCCTGGGGATGGCCGAAGGCCTGTGGGGCGAGCCCTTCCTCAACCCGCTGCAGCTCCTCGGGCCGTACGCGTACTCCTCGATCGTCGTGCCGCGCGAGACCGTCGAGAACGACCCCGACCTGGTGCAGGCCTTCGTCACGGCCCTCGAGCAGGGCCAGGAGCTCATCGAGAGCGACCCCGAGTACGCCGCCGAGCTCACCGCTGTCGAGTTCCCGACCATGGACCCCGAGGTCATCGACTCGACCCTGGCCCGCGCCTATGCCGACGAGCTGTGGGGCGGCACCCACCTGACCGAGGAGGCCGTCGAGACGGCCCTCGAGGTGGCCCGCTCGGGGAACATCCTCGACGACTCGGGGACGCCGCAGAGCTTCGACCAGATCGCCGACAACCAGTTCGTCTCGAGCGCTCCCTGACGGTCCTGGCGCGAGCAGCATCCCCGCACGACGCACCCAGCAGCACCCAGTCCAGCAGCTCTCCCAGCAGCACCCGACGAAAGGACCTGCCCATGCCCTCCTACTCACCCACCCGCTTCGCCCCGGGCCGCGCCGCCCTCGTGGTGGTCGACGTCCAGAACGACTTCTGCGACCCGGAAGGGGTCTGCGGCCAGCGCGGCTCGGACACCTCGGCCGCGGTCGAGATGGTGCCCCGCCTCCAGGCCCTCATCGAGGACGCACGTGCGGCCGGCGTCATGGTGGTCTTCATCCAGACCACCCACGACGAGCTGACCGACTCCCCGGCCTGGCTGGCCCGCCGGGGCGACCCCGAGGCCGGCGCACCGCCCGCGGTCTCGACCTGCTACACCGGCAGCTGGGGCGCGGAGTTCTACCAGGTCGCCCCGGCGCCCGGGGAGCCCGTGGTCATCAAGCACCGTTACTCGGCCTTCGCCGGGACGGACCTGGACCTCGTGCTGCGGGTGGCGGGCATCGAGTCGCTGATGTTCACCGGCGTCGCGACCAACGTGTGCGTCGAGTCGACCCTGCGCGACGGGCTGTTCCTCGACTACCACGTGACCCTCGTCGAGGACTGCGCGGCCAGCTACGAGGCCGAGCACCACCGCACCACGGTCGAGACCGTGGAGACGTACTTCGGCGTGGTGGCGAGCAGCAAGGAGATCAGCTCGACATGGTCGGCACTGTCCAAGGTCGCGTGACGAGGGGTACCTCGCAGACCGCCCTGCTGGCGGTCCTGGGGGTCCTCTACTGGTCGGCGCACACCATGCTCCGGCCCCTGATCGGCCCCTACGTGCTCGACGACGGCGGGACGGCGACGGAGGCCAGCCTGGCGCTGGCGTCCTTCGCCGTCCTGCCGACCCTCCTGGCCATCCCCCTGGGGGCGATGACCGACCGGTGGGGGGTCCGCACCCTGCTCGTCGGCGGTGGTGCGGTGATGACCCTCGGGGGTGGGGTGCTCTTCGTCCCCGCAGGGCTCGCCGGGGTGATGGTCAGCCAGGCGCTGATCGGGGTGGGCACCCTCGCGGTGTGGGTCTCGCTGCAGACCGTCGCGACCCTCTCCCGGGGGGAGGACGAGCCGCCCCGGGTGCGCAACGCCCGCCTGGCGACCTTCTCCCTCTTCCTCGCCGCGGGCCAGGCCATCGGGCCGGCCCTCGGTGGCCTGCTGGCCGAGGCCGGGGGCTACTCCCTCGCCTTCGGCGCCTACACGGGCCTCTCGGCCCTGCTCATCCTGCTGGCCCTCGCGGTGCGCTCGGTCCCGCGGGCGGCCCCCGCCGGGTCTGGCGCGACCGCCGGGGCTCCTGGCACCGACCCGACGACGCGGCCCGCGCTGCGCCGAGCCTTCCCGGACGCCATGGCCCTGATGCGCAACCCCACGGTGGCCGTCACGGTGGTCGTGAGCTTCACGGCCCTCGTGGTCCTCGACATCCGGACCGCGTACCACCCGCTGCTGTTCTCCGGCGCGGGGGTCTCGACCTGGCAGATCGGCGTGCTGCTGAGCGTCGCCGCGGCGGCGAGCTTCGCCTCCCGGCCCTTCTTCCCGCTCGCGATGGTCCACCTGCGACCGCAGGTCATGGTCGGTCTGGTGCTGGTGATCAGCACGACCTCGGTGGTCGCAGTCGTGCTCTTCCCCGGGGACGTCGCGATGCTCGGCGTGCTCGCGGTGGTCAACGGGTTCGCCCTCGGCTTCGCCCAGCCGCTGACCCTGGCGCTGATGGCCGACCACACCCCGGAGGACCAGCGAGGGCTGGCCTCGGGACTGCGCTCGACGGCGAACCGCGCGGCCCAGTTCGCCAACCCTGCGGTCTTCGGCGCCTCGGCCGTGGTGCTCTCCCTGACCGGCTCCTTCGTGCTCGTCGGCGGCCTGGTGCTCGCGGTCAGCACGGTGAGCGTGGTGACCCTGGTCCGGCAGGACCGGGCACGGTCCCGGGCCCCGGAGGTCGAACGGGTCGGCGCTGGCTGACGCGGGACGTGGTGGCCCGCCAGCGGCTCCTCGCGACCAGCGCAGGCAGCCTGGATCTGCTCCTGAAGTCGACCGATCCCAGAAGACGTGCCAGCATGGGTCGATGGCAGACGACGTCCCCACCCGGCTCCGCGCCGCAGGGCTGCGCGTCACGAGCCCGCGCGTCGCGGTCTACGGCGCCCTCGAGGCAGCCCGGCTCGCGGGTCGCCACCTCACCGCCGCCGAGGTCGCCGAGCAGGTCCGGGGGCAGATCGGTGCGGTCTCGACCCAGGCGATCTACGACTGCCTCGACGCCCTGGGTGGCGCCGCCCTCGTCCGGCGGATCGAGCCCGCGGGGCACCCTGCCCTCTACGAGTCCCGCGTGGGGGACAACCACCACCACCTGGTGTGCCGGTCCTGCGGGGCCACGGCCGACGTCGACTGCACGCACGGCTCCGCGCCCTGCCTGACGCCCTCGGACGACCTCGGCTTCGTGGTCGACGAGGCCGAGGTCATCTTCTGGGGCCTGTGCGCGGGCTGCGCCGCCGCGGCCGCGGGACGCCCCGAGCAGCAGGACCAGGCCGACCTCGCGACCTCGGGCCGCCCACGGCGCGGGCCCGTCGGCGCCGTCGCCCCCTTGCACTGACCCTGCACCCCTCGGCACTCACCGAGCACCTCCAGCCCCCACCCAGCATCCATCAGCACGCGCCGACAGACACCGTCCGACCCCGACCGAGAGGACACCATGACCGACGCGACGCACCACCCCGAGGGCGACGACCGCCCCGTCCTGACCACCCGCCAGGGCCACCCGGTCCACGACAACCAGAACCAGCGCACCGTCGGGGCCCGCGGCCCCGCGACGCTGGAGAACTACCAGTTCCTCGAGAAGATCAGCCACTTCGACCGTGAGCGGATCCCCGAGCGGGTGGTCCACGCCCGTGGCGCGGTGGCCTTCGGCTACTTCGAGGCGACCGGGCAGTGGGGCGACGAGCCCATCGCGAGGTACACCCGCGCCAAGCTCTTCGCCGAGGCGGGCAAGCGCACCGACCTCGCGATCCGGTTCTCCACCGTGATCGGCGGCCGGGACTCCTCCGAGGCGGCGCGCGACCCGCGCGGCTTCGCGGTCAAGTTCTACACCGAGGACGGCAACTGGGACCTGGTCGGCAACAACCTGGGTGTCTTCTTCATCCGTGACGCGATCAAGTTCCCCGACGTCATCCACTCCCTCAAGCCGGACCCGGTGACCTTCCGCCAGGAGCCCGCGCGGATCTTCGACTTCATGTCCCAGACCCCCGAGTCGATGCACATGCTGGTCAACCTGTTCTCCCCGCGCGGCATCCCGGCCAACTACCGGACCCAGCAGGGCTTCGGCGTCAACACCTACAAGTGGGTCAACGCCGAGGGCGTGACCCACCTGGTGAAGTACCACTGGATCCCCACCGCAGGGGTCGAGAGCCTGACCGAGGCCGATGCCGCCGTCATCCAGGGCGGTGACCTGGGGCACGCCTCGAAGGACCTCTACGAGGCCATCGAGCGCGGCGAGTACCCCGAGTGGGAGCTGCGGGTGCAGCTGATGAGCGACGACGAGCACCCCGAGCTGGACTTCGACCCGCTCGACGACACCAAGGTGTGGCCCGAGAACGAGTTCCCGCCCAAGACCGTCGGGAAGATGGTGCTCAACCGGAACGTGAGCAACTTCTTCGCCGAGAACGAGCAGCTCTCCTTCGGGACCGGTGTGCTGGTCGACGGGCTGGACTTCTCCGACGACAAGATGCTCGTGGGTCGCACGTTCAGCTACTCCGACACCCAGCGCTACCGGGTGGGCCCGAACTACCTGCAGCTGCCGGTCAACCAGGCCAAGAACGCCGACGTGCGCACCAACCAGCGCGACGGGCAGATGACGTACCACGTGGACGGCGCGGGGGAGAACCCGCACGTCAACTACGAGCCGTCGATCACCGGTGGCCTGCGTGAGGCCGACTACCCGACCAAGGACGAGCAGGGCCCTGACCTCGTCGGTCGTCTGACCCGTGCCCGTCTGCCGCGGACCAACGACTACACCCAGGCCGGCCAGCGCTACCAGCTCATGGAGCAGTGGGAGAAGGACGACCTGGTCGGCAACCTCGTGACCCTCATCAGCGAGGCGATCCCCGAGGTCCAGCAGCGCATGGTCTGGCACTTCCTGCTGTGCGACGACGAGCTCGGCGCCCGCGTGGGCGAGGGCCTGGGCATCACCGCCGACGACGTGCGTGACCTGCCGCCGCTCGCCAGCCAGACTCTGAACGAGGAGGAGCTCGACCGCCTCGCCAACCTCGGCAAGAACGGCCCGCGCGACGTCAGCGGACTCGTCATGACGCACTGCGTGCCGAACACGCGCGTGGCCCTCGCCGAGGGCTGACCCCCTCCGCACCACCCGAGGCCCGGGCCCCGCACGCGGGGGTCCGGGCCTCGGCACGTATTGAGGCTGACGTCCCGCGGGCGCTCCTCCTAGGCTCCGGTGGTCGTCCAGCCCTCCCCCGGACCAGGAGCCTCACCATGACCAGCCCTCTCGCCGACGGCCTCAGCGCGGTCCCCGACCGGCTCGAGGAGCTCGCCTCCCAGGATCTCTTCTCGGGGGTGGTGCACGTCGTGCGGGGCGACCTCGCGCAGGGCGGCGAGGTGCTGCTCTCGACAGCCCACGGCCGGGCGAGCCGTCGCTGGGAGGTTCCGGTCCGCACCTCGACCCGGTTCGACGTCGCCTCGGTGACCAAGCTGTTCACGGCGGTCGCCGTCCTGCAGCAGGTCGGGCTGGGCCGGTTGGGGCTGGACGAGTCCATCCACAGCTACGTCGACCTCGCGGGCACCACGATCAGCCCCGCGGTCACGCTGCGTCACCTGCTGACGCACACCTCGGGCATCGGGGACGACGCCGACGAGGAGGCCGGGGAGTCCTACGAGGCCCTGTGGGTCGACAAGCCCGTCTACGCGGTCACGGAGACGGCGGACTTCCTGCCGCAGTTCGTGCACAAGGAGCCGAACTTCGCGCCCGGGGAGGGGTGCCGCTACTGCAACGTCGGGTACGTGCTGCTCGGCCTGGCCCTCGAGCGGGTCACGGGACGGACCTACCGTGACGTGGTCCGCACCGACGTGTTCGCCCGGTCCGGGATGGATCGCTCCGGCTTCTTCGACAGGCGTGACTCCGAGCCCGACGTCGCCGAGGGCTGGGAGCCGGTGCGCGCCGACCCCGAGGACGAGGCGGATCCCGAGGGCAGCGTGATCGTCTCCTGGCGGCAGAACATCTTCAGCTATCCCCCGATCGGCTCCCCCGACGGCGGCGCGCACTGCACCGCGGCGGACCTGGTCCGTTTCCTCACCGCGGTGCGCCGGGGCGAGCTCCTGCCTCCCGAGCTCACCGCGGGGTTCCTCACCCCGCAGGTGCTGCACCATGCGGTGAGCGAGCCCGAGCCGGGCCCGGGGGCCACGACCGAGGTGCACCACGCCTGGGGGCTCGAGGTCGAGGTCACCGCGCAGGGGTCGGTGCGCTCGATCTACAAGGACGGCATCAACACGGGGTCGAGCGCGATCCTGCGGTACTACCCCGCCCAGGACGTGACCCTCGCGGTGGTCGCCAGCAGCGAGGACGCGGCCTGGGGCCCGATCAGCCTGCTCGACGAGATCGTGACGACGTCGCCTGCCTCCTAGGGCCCGCCGGCGAGGTCAGGCCCCGCCGTCGAACCCCATCTGCCGCCAGGCCTCGTACACGGCGATGGCGGCGGTGTTGGAGAGGTTGAGGGACCGGCGCCCGGGCAGCATCGGGATGCGCACCTGGTCCGTCACGCGGGGGTGGTCGAGCACCTCGGCGGGCAAGCCGGTGGGCTCTGGTCCGAAGAGCAGCACGTCGTCGGGCCGATAGGTGACGTCGGTGTAGCGGGTGGTCGCGGCCGTGGTGAAGGCCAGGACCCGCGAGGTCGGCAGGGCGTCGAGGGCCGCGGCGAGGTCTGCGTGCACGACGACGTGGGCGAGGTCGTGGTAGTCCAGACCGGCCCGGCGCAGCTTGGGCTCGGACAGGTCGAAGCCCAGCGGCTCGACCAGGTGCAGGGCCGCACCGGTCGCCGCCGAGGTGCGGATCGCGGATCCGGTGTTCCCGGCGATCCGAGGCTCGAAGAACATGAGGTGCAGCACCCGACGATCCTGCCACCCGAGCGGCGGCAGCCGTGATGATGGCCAGGTGAGCCCCAGCACCGTCCCGACCCGCGCCCCGGTGAGCCGCGGGGTCGACCTGCCCGTGCAGCAGCCCTTCGACGCCCCCGGGGTCTTCGGGTTCCTCGCGGCGCGCGCCGTCGCGGGCGTCGAGCACGCGGACCTGACCGGCGACCGCCTGCGGTACGCGCGCACCCTCGTCCTCCCGCACGGTCCGGGGACGATCGACCTGGTCGCGAGCCCCGCGGCGGGCAGCTGGCAGGTGCACGTGGACCTCGAGCTCACCTCAGCCGCGGACCTCGACCCGGCCGTGGCCCGGGTACGTCACCTGCTGGACCTCGACGCGGACCCGGTCACCGTCGACACCGCGCTCGCCGCGGACCCGGTGCTCGCCCCGCTCGTCGAGCGCACCCGGGGGATCCGGGTGCCCGGGGCCGTGGACGCCCACGAGATCCTCGTCCGGGCCATGGTCGGTCAGCAGATCTCGGTGGCCGCCGCGACCACGCACCTCGCCCGCCTGACCACGGAGGCGGGCTCCCGTCACGCCTCGCAGATCCCGGGCCTGGACAGGCTCTTCCCGACCGCCGCGCAGATCGTCCGGGCTGTCCCGGCGCCCGTCCCGGGCGAACCCCTCGACCCCGACCGACCGCTGCGGCTGCCCGGGCAGGGGGTGCGGTCCCTGGTCGCGACCTGCGGGGCGCTCGCGGACGGCAGCCTGGACCTCGCTGCCGGAGGCGGTCCCGCCCGCGCGGGGGGCTCCGAGACCGCGGCGGCGTCCGACCCTGCGGCGTCCCCAGACCCCGGTGCCCTGCGGGCCAGGCTCGTCGAGCGTCGCGGGATCGGGCCGTGGACCGCCTCCTACGTCGCCATGCGAGTGCTCGGTGACCCGGACGCGTGGCTCCTGGGCGACGTCGCCCTCCTCGCGGGGGCGCAGGCCGTCGGGGCGATCCCGCGCGACCTGCCGAGGGGGCCCGGGCACCGGGCCCTCGCCGACCGCGCCGCCACCTGGGCGCCCTGGCGGTCGTACGCGGCGATGCACCTCTGGCAGGCAGCTGCCTGATCTGCTCTTCTGCAGCCGCAGCCCTCGCCGCCTAGGCTGGCGACCTTCGTCGAGGAGGTCGCACATGGCACAGCAGCAGGAGCCCGTGCCCGGGTGGAACCGCGAGCTCGGGGGGACCGGCCTGGTCGTCTCGGCAGTGACCGCAGGGACCAGCGCGGTCGGCCGAGGCACCGCGACGGGGGAGGACCCGGGCAGCGGCCCTCGCGACGTCGCGACGATCCGCGCCGTGCTGGACAGCCCCATCATCACGATCGACACCTCGAACGGGTACGCCGACGGGTGGAGCGAACGGCGCATCGGTGAGGCCCTGCGTGCCGCGGGCGGCCTAGGCCCGGGACAGCTCGTGATCAGCAAGGTCGACCCGCGAGACCGCGACTTCTCGGGGGACCGGGTGCGCGCCTCCCTCGAGGAGAGCCTCGAGCGGCTGAGCCTGGACAGCCTGCCCCTGGTGCACCTGCACGACCCGGACCACTTCGAGTTCGGCGAGGTCACCGGCACGGGAGGCGCCCTCGAGGCCCTGCTCGCCATGCGCGAGGAGGGGACCATCGAGTCCGTGGGCCTCGCGGGGGGCCGGGTCGCGGAGATCACGCGCTACCTCGAGCTCGACGTCTTCGACGTGCTGCTGGTCCACAACCGCTGGACCCTCGTCGACCGGAGCGCTGGTGCCCTGGTGGCCGCGGCTGCCGAGCGCGGCATGGGCATCATGAACGCGGCGGTCTACGGCGGTGGGCTGCTCGCCGGGGCCCCGGGCGAGCGCAGCACCTACGCCTACCGCCCCGCCCCCGAGCCTCTGCTCAGGACGGTCGAGGCGATGCGCGAGGTGTGCGCCGCCCACGGGACCGACCTCGCGACGGCGGCCCTGCAGTTCTCGGTCCGCGACGAGCGGGTCGACACCACCGTGGTCGGGATGAGCCGCCCCGAGCGGGTCGGGGTCACGGTCGAGGCCGCGACCAGCCGGCTGCCTGAGGGCCTGTGGCCCGAGCTCGAGGCCCTCGTCCCGCCCGAGGAGCTGTGGATCGAGTCACGGCTGGGCTGAGAGGTCGCCGAGCCCGCCGGGCCCGCCGTGATCAGCCCAGGACCCGCGCCCGGAGCCACCGCAGCTGACGGTCGAGGTGGAATCCCTCGCCGCCCTCGTGGTGGTTGTAGGGGTAGACGGCGATCTCACGGTCTGGCCCGGCCTCGCCGGCGTCCCGAGCCAGGTCTCCGTAGTGGTTGTACGCGGCGAAGACGGTCGACGGTGGGCAGACCGTGTCGCGCAGCCCCGTCGCGACGAGGACGTCTGCTCGTGCCCGCCGCACCAGGTGCATGCCGTCCACGTAGGCCACGGTGCGCAGGGCCTGCTCCTCGGCCTCGCGGTGCACCGCGAGGTGCTGCGTGAGCTCGGCGTAGGGCTCGGCGTCGGTGATCGCCAGGGCTCGGCGCACGTGGCACAGGAAGGGCGCGCTCGCCACGACGGCGGCGAGGTCAGGCACCAGGCCCGAGACGGCCAGGGCCAGCCCGCCGCCCTGGCTGTTGCCCACCACGCTGACCCGCTCGCGGTCGACCCCTGGCAGGGCCCGCACCGCATCCACGGCCCGTACCGCGTCGATGACGAGACGTCGGTAGTAGTACGTCTCGGGGTCGTGCACGTCACGGGTGAGGAAGCCCGGCGCACTCGGCGCGGAGCCCACGGGGTCCGGGGTCGAGCCGCCCGAGCCGTGCTGGCCGCCCTGGCCACGGGTATCCATGAGGAGGTGCGCGTACCCCGCCGTCGCCCAGGTGAGGCGCTCCTGCGGGAAGCCCCGCCCTCGCCCGTAGCCCAGGTACTCGACCACTGCGGGCAGCACGACGTCGTCGGTGCCGGCGGGGCGGGTGAACCAGGCCTTGATCGGATGGCCGGCGTCCCCGGCGAAGGTCACGTCCCAGGTCTCGACCCCGGTCAGGGCAGTGTCCACCCGCTCGGCCGCGAGCAGCACGGGCCGCGTCCGTCCAGCGTCGAGGTGCCGGGCCCAGAAGGCGTCGAGGTCGTCGGGCTCCTCGACCGGAGGCCGGTACTGCTCGAGCTGGTCGAGGGGCAGGTCGAAGAGGGCCATCATGCTCCGTCGCGTGAGGGGTGAGCGCCGCCGGGCGCCGGTCAGATGGAGGGGGGAGCCGACGTGCTCTCGCGCACGATGAGCTCGGTGGCCAGGTCGATCCGCAGGTTGGAGGGCTGCTCGCCCTCGGCCAGGCTCAGCACGATGCGGGTCGCGGTGCTGGCCATCTCGAGCAGGGGCTGGCGCACGGTGGTGAGCGCGGGGCCGATCCACTCGGTCATGGGCAGGTCGTCGTAGCCGACGACCGAGAGGTCCTCGGGGACGCGCAGGCCCAGCTCGCGGGCGGCGCGGAGCACGCCGAGGGCCTGGAAGTCGCTGCCTGCGAAGATCGCGGTGGGGCGGTCGGGGCGGGTGAGCAGCTCGCGTCCGTGCCGGTACCCGCCGCCGACGAAGAAGTCGCCGTACCGGACCAGCTCGGGGTCGAAGGGCACCCCGGCCTCGTCGAAGGCGCTGCGGTACCCGTCGATGCGCGCGCGGCTGCACATCACGTCCGAGGGCCCGGAGATGACCGCGACCCGGCGGTGCCCGAGCCCCAGCAGGTGCCGCGTGGCGACGAGGCCGCCGTTCCAGTTGGCCGAGCCGACGGTCGGCACCCCGGGGGGCGGCTCGCCGGCGGTGTCGACGACGACGAACGGGATCGAGCGCGTCTCGAGCTGGCGTCGTTGCTCCGCGCCGAGGTCGGACAGCACGAGGATGACGCCCAGGGGTCGACGGGCGAGGACGTCGTCGAGCCACTCCTGGCGGGGGCGGTGCTCACCGCCGAGCTCGGACAGCACCACGCCCACGCGGGCCGGGCCCGCGACGGCCTCGACCCCGCGGATGATCTCGACCGCCCAGGGCGCGCCGTACTCGTGGAAGACGAGCTCGACGAGACGCGGCGCGGAGCGGCGCTTCCCCTTGGCCTCGCGGCGCTGGTAGCCGTGGCGGGCGATGCTCTCCTCGACCAGGGCACGGGTCGCCGGGGCGACGTCGGGTCGGCCGTTGAGGACCTTGGAGACAGTAGGCACGGAGACGCCCACCTCGGCGGCGATGCCGGCGATGGTCGTCCGGGTGGCTGCGGGCATGCACGGTCCTCACTCGGTGGGCGACGGCAGGGCGACGAGCAGACCGTCTCGTCGAAACTACGTCGAAAGTTCTGCCGATCACGGTAGCAGCGCGGAGGGCCCCGCGGCGAGATCCTGCTGCCCGAACCTCTGCTGCGCGTGACCTGGCTCACCATCAAGTCGCGGGAAAGCGGAATCCGAGGGCTTGACGGCAGTCATCGAGCGGCTTACGGTCGGTCGAAGTTGTCGACACAGATGTCGATAGTTGCGACACAACGATGTGGCGGAGGACGCAGATGACCGCTCGACCCCCCTCGCACCCCGGGCAGGACCCGTCGCGGTCCCTCGCCGACCGGGTCGAGTACCTGGTGTCCGCGATGACCCTCGACGAGAAGCTCGCCCAGCTGGTGGGGCTGTGGGTCGGCGCCGACGCCGAGGGAGGTGACGTCGCTCCGCACCAGGGGGACATGACCGGTCAGGTCCCCGCCTGGGACCAGGTCATCCGCCACGGCCTCGGCCAGCTGACCCGCCCCTTCGGCACCGCCCCGGTCGACCCGGTGCTCGGTGCGGAGTCCCTCGCCCGCTCCCAGCGTCAGGTCGTCGCCGCGAGCCGGTTCGGCATCCCGGCCCAGGTGCACGACGAGTGCCTCGCCGGCTTCGCGGCCTGGCAGGCCACGGCCTACCCCGTGCCCCTCTCCTGGGGGGCGTCGTTCTCCCCCGGCCTGGTGGAGCAGATGGCCCGTCAGATCGGGGAGTCCATGCGGTCCGTGGGCGTGCACCAGGGCCTGGCCCCCGTGCTCGACGTGACCCGCGACTACCGGTGGGGGCGCACCGAGGAGACCATCGGCGAGGACCCCCACCTGGTGGGGACCATCGGCGCGGCCTACGTCCGCGGCCTCGAGGGGGCAGGGGTCGTCGCGACCCTCAAGCACTTCGCCGGCTACTCGGCCTCCCGGGCAGGCCGCAACCTCGCCCCCGTCCCGATGGGCCCGCGCGAGATGGCAGACGTGATCCTGCCGCCCTTCGAGGCGGCCCTGCGTGAGGGTGGGGCCCGCTCGGTCATGCACTCCTACGCCGACGTCGACGGGGTCCCGGCGGCGGCCGACGAGCGCCTCCTGACCGAGCTGCTGCGCGAGGAGTGGGGATTCGCGGGCACGGTGGTCGCCGACTACTACGGCGTGGCCTTCCTCCACACCCTGCACGCCGTCGCCGCCGACCTCGAGCAGGCCGCGCACCTGGCCCTGCGGGCGGGGGTCGACGTGGAGCTGCCCAGCGTGCACGCCTACGGAGGGTTCCTCCGCACGGGGGTCGAGGAGGGGCGCGTCCCGCTCGAGCTCGTCGACCGCGCGCTGCGCCGGGTCCTGACCCAGAAGGGCGAGCTCGGCCTCCTGGACGCCGGCTGGGAGCCCGTGCCCGACGGGGCCGCTGACGCCCGGCTCGACGACGTCGAGCGGCAGACGGTCGCCCTGGAGATCGCGCGACGCGCCGTCGTCCTGGTCGAGAACGACGGGACCCTGCCGCTGCGGCCCGGGGCACGCCTGGCCGTCCTCGGCCCCCTCGCGGACGACCCGATGGGCATGCTCGGGTGCTACTCCTTCCCGGCCCATGTCGGGGTGCGCCACCCGGACCACGCGATGGGCATCGACATCCCCTCGGTCCTCGGGCAGCTCGTCGAGCTCCACGCCGGTGACGATGCCACCGCGGACCACGTCCGGGGCTGCGCGATCACCGGGGACGACCGGTCCGGCATCGAGGAGGCCGTCTCCGCGGCCCGCGCGGCCGAGGTCGCTGTCGTCGTGGTGGGGGACCAGGCGGGCCTCTTCGGACGCGGGACCTCGGGGGAGGGGTGCGACGCGACCGACCTGCGACTGCCCGGTGTCCAGGAGGACCTGGTCCGCGCGGTGCTCGACGCCGGGACCCCGGTGGTCCTCGTCCTGCTCACGGGACGGCCCTACGCCCTGGGGGACCTGGCCGAGAGGTCCGCGGCGGTGGTGCAGGGGTTCTTCCCCGGGCAGCGGGGCGGCCAGGCGGTCGCCGAGATCCTCACCGGGCAGATCAACCCCTCGGGGCGGCTGCCGGTCAGCCTCCCGCGCGAGGTCTCGGGCCAGCCCGGCACCTACATCGCGGCCCCGCTCGCGCGGCGCAGCGGCGTCTCGAAGGTGGACCCGACCCCGCTCTACCCCTTCGGTCACGGTCTCGGCTACACCTCCTTCGCCTGGTCGGAGGTCCACGGCGAGGGCAGCGTCGCGGGCTCAGACCGGTGGGCGGTCGACGGTGAGGCCACCGTCGAGGTGACGGTGCGCAACACGGGGGACCGTGCCGGGGCCGAGGTCGTCCAGCTCTACCTGCACGACGTCGCGGCCCAGGTCGTCCAGCCGGTGGTGCGGCTGGTGGGCTTCGCCCGCGTCGAGCTCGAGCCCGGGGCGGCGGCGCGGGTCCGCTTCACCGTCCCGGCCGACGTCGCCTCCTTCACCGGGCTGCGCGGCCGACGGGTGGTCGAGCCCGGGGTGGTCGAGCTGCGCGTGGCGCGGTCGAGCGAGCAGGTCGAGGAGGTCGTGACCCTGGAGATGGTCGGAGCCGAGCGGGCGGTCGGGCACGTCAGGGCCTCCACCCGGGTCGAGGTCCACGCCCACGACGAGCCCAGCCACGACGAGCCCGCGCTGCTTGCCCGGGGCGGGGCGTCGGCATGAGCACCCCGCAGAACCTCGAGGCCTCCTCCCCCGCGGGAGGGCAGGCGACCGGCACCCTCTCCGACGGAGCGGCCGCCGTCGCGATCGCCCGGACCTCCCGGGGCGCCTACCCCCAGCGCAGCTGGCGCAAGACCCTGCGGCGCGACTGGCAGCTGTACTCGCTGCTGGTGCTGCCGCTGATCTTCCTGCTGATCTTCCGGTACATGCCGATGGCCGGGAACGTCATCGCCTTCCGGCGGTTCCGGCCGGGGAGCTCCATCTTCGGTGACGAGTGGGTGGGGCTGCGCTACGTCGAGCTCTTCATCAACGACGCCAAGTTCTGGGAGGTCTTCCAGAACACACTGATCCTCGGGGCGCTCGGGCTGCTCATCGTGTTCCCGCTGCCGATCATCCTGGCCCTGCTGCTCAACGAGGTCCGGCGGATCTGGTTCAAGCGGCTCGTGCAGACCATCAGCTACCTGCCGCACTTCATGTCGATCGTGATCGTCGCGGGCATGGTGTTCCAGATCTTCTCCGTGCAGGGGACGATCAACCAGGTCATCACGGCCGTGGGCGGTGACGCGGTCAACTTCATGCAGCGGGCCGACTGGTTCCGCACCATCTACATCAGCTCCGAGGTGTGGCAGACCGTCGGCTGGGGAACCATCCTCTACCTGGCTGCCCTGACGACGATCGACCAGCAGCTCTACGAGGCCTCCCGCATCGACGGGGCGAACCGCTGGAAGCAGACCTGGCACATCACGCTGCCGGGCATCCGGCCGACCATGGTCACCCTGCTCGTGCTCAACATCGGCACCTTCATGGCCGTCGGCTTCGAGAAGGTCCTGCTGCTCTACAACCCGCTCACGTACCCGACGGCCGACGTCATCTCGACGTACCTGTACCGCGTGGGGATCCTCTCGAGCAACTTCAGCTATGCGACGGCCATCGGGCTCTTCGAGTCCCTCATCGGGCTGACGCTGATCCTGTCCGCGAACGCGATCTCGCGACGACTAGTGGGGACGAGCCTGTGGTGACCGACAGCGCACTCAAGGACCAGGCCGGCGCCCCGGACCCGACCAGGCTGGCCCGCCGGCTCGAGCGGCCCACGCCCACGACCGTCAAGGACAGCCGCGGCTACAAGGTGTTCACCGTCATCAACGTGCTGGTGCTCACCGGGGTCATGGCGATCACCCTGTACCCCTTCGCGAACATCATCGCGCAGTCCTTCAGCAGCGAGGGGTTCATCAACGCGGGGCAGGTCAACCTCGTCCCGCGGGGGTTCAACGTCGAGACGTACCGGACCGTCATGGCGGACAACATGTTCTGGATCAACTACCGGAACACGGTCGTCTACACGGTGGTGGCGACCACGATCGCGATGGTCCTCACCACGACCTACGCCTACGCGATCTCGAAGAAGAACCTGCGGGGACGCAACTTCTTCATCATGGTCGCGGTCTTCACGATGTTCTTCAACGGCGGCCTGATCCCCAACTACGTCCTCATCAACGCGATCGGGTTCACCAACACGATCTGGGCGATCGTCATCCCGAACGCCATCAGCGTGTTCAACCTGCTCGTCATGAAGGCCTTCTTCGAGAACATGCCTGACGAGCTCGAGGAGGCCGCCGCGATCGACGGCCTGGGGACCTACCGGACGCTGCTGCGGATCGTGCTGCCGCTCAGCAAGGCCGTCATCGCGACGATGGTGCTCTTCTACGCGGTGTCCTTCTGGAACTCGTGGTTCCAGGCGTTCCTGTACCTCGACGACGCCCGCCTGTACCCGGTCACGGTCTACCTGCGGAACCTCATCGCGGGGGCGACGACGGCCACCTCGGTGGCCGGCGGCTCCTCGGACGGCATGACGCAGGTCGCCTCCAACATCCAGTCGGTGACGATGGTGCTGACCGTCCTGCCGATCATCTGCCTCTACCCCTTCATCCAGAAGTACTTCGTCTCGGGCGTGATGCTCGGGTCGGTGAAGGGGTGATCGAGGAGCCACGACCTGCACTCCCTGCTACGACCACTGATGCTCGACGGAAGGGACAGTCATGACCACCACACGCAGGCGCCTCGTCGGAGGTGCGACCGCCGGAGTTCTCGCCCTCGGCCTCGTGGCGTGCACGAGCGAGGACGACGGGCCGGTCGACGGCCCCGATGCTGAGGAGCTCGACGGCCGCGACGTGGGCGCGATGGAGGAGTTCGGCGTCGGCGACACCTTCGTCGCGACGGAGCCGATCGAGATCGAGGTGCTCTACCGCGACCACCCGAACTACCCGCTCGACGAGCAGTGGCTCTTCTTCGAGCACCTCGCCGAGACCAACAACGTCACCTTCGACCTGACGACCGCGCCGCTGTCGGACTGGGACCAGCGCAAGAGCGTCCTCATCGGCGCAGGTGACGCCCCCGACGTCATCTCGGTGACCTATCCGGGGCAGGAGGCGCAGTTCGTCGCCTCGGGCGCGATCCTGCCGATCAGCGACTACGTCGAGCTCATGCCGCACTACCAGGACCGGGTCGAGCAGTGGGGCCTGGAGGAGGAGATCGACACCCTGCGCCAGGAGGACGGCAAGTACTACCTGCTGCCCGGGGTGTACGAGGAGCTGCGCTACGACTACACGATCGGGATGCGGACCGACGTCCTCGACGAGCTGGGCCTCGAGGAGCCGCAGACCTGGGACGAGTTCGCCGACACCCTCGCGGCAGTCAAGGACCACGAGGGCACGCAGTACGCGATGTCCGACCGGTGGGAGGGGCAGGCTCTGATGAACTTCGCCTCGGCCTCCTTCGGGACCGTCGCGGGCTGGGGCTACGGGGACGGCACGGTCTTCGACCACGACGCCGGTGAGTACGTGTACGCCGGGGCGACGGACGAGTACCGCGACCTGGTGGAGTACTTCACCGGGCTCGTCGAGGACGGGCTGCTCGACCCCGAGAGCTTCACCCAGGACGACGACCAGGCCATCGCCAAGCTCATCAACGAGCAGTCCTTCGCGATCACGACGAACTCCCAGGAGCTCATCGGCCACCGGACCAGCATGGACGAGACCCTCGGTGAGGGCACCTACGAGCTCATGAAGATCCGCGCGCCCGAGGGGCCCGCGGGGGACGTCATGGGCGGCCTGCGGATCGAGAACGGCTTCATGATCTCCTCGGGGGCCGCGGAGAAGGAGAACTTCGTCGCGACCCTGCAGTTCCTGGACTGGCTGTTCTACTCCGACGAGGGCCTCGAGTTCGCCCGCTGGGGCGTCGAGGGCGAGACCTTCGAGCGGGATGCCGACGGCACCCGCGTGCTGGCCGACGACGTCGACTTCCTGGGCCAGAACCCCGAGGGCACCACCAACCTGCAGACCGACTACGGGTTCTTCAACGGCGTCTTCTCGCTGGCTCACGGCTCGACCACCGACCTGGTGCGCACGCACATCAGCGAGGAGGAGGTCGAGTGGCAGGAGGCCATGTCGAGCAAGGAGCAGGCACCGCTCGACCCGCCGGCCCCGCTCGACGAGATCGAGCGCGAGCAGGCCAGCCTCTACCAGACGGCCCTCGCGGACTACGTCACGCAGAACACCCTGGCCTTCATCACCGGCCAGCGTGACCTGTCCGAGTGGGACGCGTACGTCTCCGAGCTCGAGGGCCAGAACATGCAGGCCTTCGTGGACATCATGAACGCCGCCCACGAGCGGTTCCAGGAAGACAACGCCTGAGGACGCCCGGGGCCCGGCCGCGCCCCCCCCCCCGCCCGGCCGCCCGCGGCCCCCCCCCCCCCCCCCGCGGCCCGGCCGGGGG
>NZ_JAGEMK010000011.1 GCF_017565425.1 Actinotalea soli | reverse complement strand
CGAGCAGGCGGCGACGCCAGCTCCCGCCGCGCCGCAGGAGCCCACCCCGGCGGCCCCCGCGCCGTCGACCCCGGTCCCGTCGGCACCCACGCCCTCGGCCCCGGCCCCCGCCGCCCCGGCGGCCGCGAGCGCCGAGGCGCCCGCCCCGAGCGTGGACGAGCCGTCGACGGACAAGCCTGCCCCGTCGCGTCCCTCGCCCGGTCCTCGTCCGGCGCCGAGCGCCCCGGCAGCAGGGCCTCGTCCCGGTGGTCCGCGTCCGGGGAACAACCCGTTCGCGCCCAGCCAGGGCATGCCCCGGCAGGGCGGTCGTCCTGGTGGTCCGCGTCCGGGGAACAACCCGTTCGCGCCCAGCCAGGGCATGCCTCGTCCCGGTGGCGGTCGTGACGCCGGTGCAGGCCGTGAGGCCGGTGCCGCGGAGCGCACCGGTGGTCCTCGGCCGCCGCAGTCGGCCGGTGCCTCGGGCGGTCCCCGCCCGAACCCGGGCATGATGCCGGGCAAGACCTCGGTCGGTCGCCCGGGCCAGGGCGGCCCGGGTGGCCGTGGTGCCGGCGGCGGTCGTCCCGGTGGTGGCGGCGGGTTCGCCGGTCGCCCCGGCGGTGGCGGTGGCGCCCCCGGCGGCTTCGCCGGTCGTCCCGGCGGTGGTGGCCGTGGTGCCGGCCGTGGCAGCACCGCGGGTGCCTTCGGGCGCGCCGGTGGTCGGCCCGTCCGCGGGCGGAAGTCCAAGCGCGCGAAGCGCCAGGAGTTCGAGCAGATGCAGGCCCCCTCCCTGGGTGGTGTGCAGGTCCCGCGCGGTGACGGCAAGACCGTCGTCCGGCTGCGGCACGGCTCGTCCCTCAACGACTTCGCCGACAAGATCGACGCCAACCCGGCGAGCCTGGTCACGGTGCTGTTCCACCTCGGTGAGATGGCGACCGCGACCCAGTCCCTCGACGAGGACACCTTCGGCACCCTCGCCAACGAGCTCGGCTACGTCATCGAGATGGTCTCGGCCGAGGAGGAGGACCGCGAGCTGCTCGGGGCCTTCGACATCGACCTCGACGCCGAGCTCGCCGACGAGAGCGACGACCAGCTGAGCGCCCGTCCGCCCGTGGTCACCGTGATGGGTCACGTCGACCACGGAAAGACCAAGCTGCTCGACGCGATCCGCTCCGCGGACGTCGTCGCCGGCGAGGCCGGGGGGATCACCCAGCACATCGGTGCCTACCAGATCCACACCGAGCACGAGGGCCTCGAGCGTGCCGTGACCTTCATCGACACCCCGGGCCACGAGGCGTTCACCGCCATGCGTGCCCGTGGTGCCCAGGTCACCGACATCGCGATCCTCGTGGTCGCGGCTGACGACGGCGTGATGCCGCAGACCGTCGAGGCCCTCAACCACGCGCAGTCGGCCGGCGTGCCGATCGTCGTCGCGGTCAACAAGGTGGACAAGGAGGGGGCCAACCCCGACAAGATCCGCCAGCAGCTCACCGAGTACAACCTGGTGGCCGAGGAGTACGGCGGCGACACGATGTTCGTCGAGATCTCGGCGCTCCAGCGCATGGGTATCGACCAGCTGATCGAGGCGGTGCTGCTGACCGCAGACGCTGCCCTGGACCTGCGGGCCAACGCTGACAAGGACGCCCGAGGCGTCGCGGTGGAGGCGAACCTCGACAAGGGACGTGGTGCGGTCGCGACCGTGCTGGTCCAGTCCGGGACGCTGCGGGTCGGGGACGCGATCGTCGCCGGCACGGCCCACGGCCGTGTCCGGGCCATGTTCGACGAGCACGGAGAGGCCGTGAGCGAGGCCACCCCGGCACGTCCGGTCCTGGTGCTCGGCCTGGCCTCCGTGCCCCGTGCCGGTGACACCTTCCTGGTGGCCCCGGACGAGCGGACGGCCCGGCAGATCGCCGAGAAGCGGGAGGCCGCCGAGCGCGCCGCCCTGCTGGCCAAGCGTCGCAAGCGGATCAGCCTCGAGGACTTCACCAGCGCCCTGCAGCAGGGCAAGGTCGAGACCCTCAACCTGGTCCTCAAGGGCGACGTCTCGGGTGCCGTCGAGGCCCTCGAGGACGCCCTGCTCAAGATCGACGTGGGCGAGGAGGTCGCTCTGCGGGTCATCCACCGCGGTGTGGGTGCCATCACGCAGAACGACGTCAACCTCGCGACGGTCGACAACGCGATCATCCTCGGCTTCAACGTCAAGTACGCCGAGCGCGTCGAGGACCTCGCCGACCGCGAAGGGGTCGACGTCCGGTTCTACTCGGTCATCTACCAGGCGATCGACGACGTCGAGTCGGCCCTCAAGGGCATGCTCAAGCCCGAGTACGAGGAGGTGCAGCTCGGTACGGCCGAGGTGCGCGAGATCTTCCGCTCGAGCAAGTTCGGGAACATCGCCGGGTCGCTCGTCCGCAGCGGCGTGATCCGACGCAACGCCAAGGCGCGCGTGCTGCGCAACGGCACCGTGGTCGCGGAGAACCTGTCCATCGAGTCGCTCAAGCGGTTCAAGGACGACGCGACCGAGGTCCGCGACGGGTACGAGTGCGGTATCGGGCTCGGGTCGTACAACGACCTGCGTGCCGAGGACGTCATCGAGACGTACGAGATGCAGGAGAAGCCGCGCTCCTGAGGTGAGCTCGTCGAGTGGGGTCGCGTGCCGGGGTTCCGGTGCGCGGCCCTACCCGGCGGCCTCCTTCGTCGGCCGCCCGCCAGGCCCACCACGGGCCGCGCACCGGAACCCCGTCACGCGCGCGGCGTCGCCTCCCCGGGGGAACCCGCGCGGAGCTCGGCGGGACTCCGTGGCACCAGTGGATCATTCAGCACGCTAGGAGACTTCTGATGGTTGACCACCCTCGGGCGCGCAAGGTCGCGGACCGGATCCACGAGACCGTGGCACGCATGCTCGACACCCGCATCAAGGACCCGCGTCTGGGCTTCGTGACGATCACCGACGTCCGGGTGACGGGGGACCTGCAGCACGCCTCGGTCTTCTACACGGTCCTCGGCGACACCGAGTCCCGCGAGGGCACCGCGGCCGCCCTCGAGAGCGCCAAGGGGGTGATCCGTTCTGAGGTCGGCAAGCAGGTCGGCATCCGCCTGACGCCGACGCTCGAGTTCATCGCCGACGCGATCCCCGAGACCGCTCAGCACCTCGAGGAGGCCCTGCGGCAGGCTGCGGCCCGTGACGCCGAGGTCGCCGCCCTCGCCGCGGCCGCCCAGTACGCGGGGGAGTCCGACCCGTACCGTCACGACGACGAGGACGAGGACGCGCCGGAGGCCGAGGGCGGCACGGAGCCCTCGGACGGAGGCGTGGACGGTCCTGCCCCTCGTGGCTGAGCGAGCCCCCACGGGCATCGTCGTCGTCGACAAGCCCGAGGGCTGGACCAGTCACGACGTGGTCGCGCGCGTGCGCCGACTGGCTGGCACCCGCAAGGTCGGCCACGCGGGGACCCTGGACCCGATGGCCACCGGCGTCCTCGTGCTGGGGGTCGAGTCCGCGACGCGGCTGCTGACCTTCGTCGTCGGGGCGGACAAGGACTACTCCGCGACGATCCGGCTCGGGGTGGTCACCACGACCGACGACGCCGAGGGCGAGGTCCTCGAGCAGGCCGGCGCCGAGCTCCCGCTCCCGGAGCTCGCCGACCAGGTCGCGCGCCTGACCGGTCCTGTCGACCAGGTGCCGTCGGCCGTCAGCGCCATCAAGGTCGACGGCCGGCGCGCCTACGCCCGGGTGCGGGCCGGCGAGACCGTCGAGCTGGCCGCCCGACGCGTCACGGTGCACCGGCTCCAGGTGCAGGACGTCCGCCCCGGCGTCGCCGGAGGGACACCCGTGGTCGACGTCGACGTCGAGGTGACCTGCTCCTCGGGAACGTACGTGCGGGCCATCGCCCGCGACCTGGGTGCGGCGCTGGGCACCGGTGGTCATCTGACCGCGCTGCGGCGCACGCGGGTCGGGGGGTACGGGATCGACCGGGCGCGCACGCTGGACGAGCTGGCCGACGAGCTCGCGGTCCTGCCCCTCGCCCAGGCGGCACGCGCGACGTTGCCCAGCCGCGAGCTCGACGCCGAGCTCGCGCGCGAGCTGACCTTCGGTCGCCGGATCCCGGTGGCGCAGGACGGCCCTGCCGGGACCCGTGAGCTCCCGGTGGGGGCCTTCGGGCCTGACGGGGAGCTCGTCGCCCTGCTCGCGGACGAGCAGGGACGATCCCGGCCGGTCGTCGTCTTCGCGCGCCCCGACGAGACCGGTGACGGCCCCGCCGGCCCGTGACGCGCGGACGACCGTGCACGTGGGAGGATCCGCCCCATGGGTAGAGGTGGTCGTGGCCGGTCGGGGCATCGCGCAGGCGCCCTGGCGCACCTCCTGGGCTGGTTCGTTCTCGCGGTCGGTGGCGGGTTCGCGGTCCTGATCCTGGTCTCCGTCCTCCTGGGCTGAGCCCCCTGAGGCGTCTGCCCCTCACGTCGTCCGGCAGCGCCCGGTCGTGGCAGGCTTGTCCCGCTCCGCCGTCCGCGCGGGGCGGAGCAGCCGGCAGACGAGGAGAGCGCGTGCATCGCTGGACCGACCTGCGCCAGGTCCCGGCAGACCTCGGCCCCTCGGTCGTCACGATCGGCAACTTCGACGGGGTGCACCGGGGTCACCGCAGCGTGCTCACCCGTATGGTCCGCTCGGCGCGCGCCCTCGGTGGCAGCGCAGTCGCCGTGACCTTCCACCCGCACCCCGCCCAGGTGCATCGACCCGGCGAGACTCCCGAGCTCATCACGGGCCTCGCCGACCGGCTCGACCTGCTCGCCGCCACCGGCCTGGACGCGGTGCTGCTGATCGACTACACGCTCGAGTTCGCCCAGCTGCTCCCCGAGGAGTTCGTCCGCAGCTACCTGGTCGAAGGGCTCCAGGCACGCACCGTCGTGGTCGGCCGGGACGTACGGTTCGGCCGGGACAACGCAGGGGACCTCGCCACGATGATCCGGCTCGGCGAGGACCACGGCTTCGACGTCGAGGTCATCGAGGACATCCACGGCCCGCAGGACGCGAGCCGTCGGTGGTCCTCGACCTGGGTCCGCGAGCTGCTCGCCGCCGGGGACGTGGCAGGTGCCGCGGACATCCTGGGTCGTCCGCACCGCGTCCGCGGGACCGTGGTGCACGGCGACGCGCGGGGTCGCGACCTCGGCTACCCGACGGCCAACCTGGGCCAGGACATGAGGGGGACCGTCCCGGCCGACGGGGTCTACGCCGGG
Organism: Actinotalea soli; assembly: GCF_017565425.1. Taxonomy (GTDB): domain Bacteria; phylum Actinomycetota; class Actinomycetes; order Actinomycetales; family Cellulomonadaceae; genus Actinotalea; species Actinotalea soli. Next base: position 126,057 of record NZ_JAGEMK010000011.1, on the reverse strand, counting down.
TGGCTCCGGCGCCCTGGCCTGCCCGACGGGCTCCCCGACGGCTACCTCCCGGTCGCGATCTCGATCGGGACGAACCCGACCTTCGACGAGGTCCAGCGTCGCGTCGAGGCCTACGTCCTCGACCGCACCGACCTCGACCTGTACGACGAGGAGGTCGTCCTCGAGCTGGTCGCCCGCCTGCGGCCGACCGTACGCTTCGACACCGTCGAGGACCTCGTCACGCAGATGGCGAAGGACGTCGCACGTGCCCGGGACCTGCTTGCTCCTGGTCCGCTGGTGTTGGGGGCCTCGGAGGCCGACTGATAGCATGCCAGGGCCGTCAGATCGGCCGCGGAACCAGAGCGCCCGGGTGGACATGCCCCGGAGCACCGCGCAACGAGAGAACCCCAGGAGAGCCCGTGCCCCTCGACGCCGCCACGAAGCAGCGCATCATGACCGAGTACGCGACCACCGAGAACGACACGGGTTCGCCCGAGGTCCAGATCGCGATGCTGTCGCAGCGCATCAAGGACCTGACCGAGCACCTCAAGGAGCACAAGCACGACCACCACTCGCGTCGTGGCCTGCTCCTGCTGGTCGGTCAGCGCCGTCGCCTCCTCGGCTACCTGCAGAGGATCGACATCGCCCGCTACCGCAGCCTGATCGAGCGTCTCGGCCTCCGCCGCTGACTTCCCCGGACCAGCCCGGGCCCCACGGGCCCGGGCTGGTCCGGTGTCAGGCCAGTGCCCGGCACCACCAGCACGACTGATCGACACGCAGTACCACCGCATCAACCAGTACCGCCCAGAACCGGCGTCCGGTCCTCGGTAGTGGCTCGCGGAGGGCCGTTCTCGGCCGGCTCCGCGGACCTCGATCGATGACCGTCGCGCGAAGCACGGGCACATCGACACGAGGAGGGGATCCCATGGAGGGACCCGAGATCCAGTTCACCGAGGCCGTCATCGACAACGGCCGCTTCGGCACCCGTACCGTCCGTTTCGAGACGGGCCGTCTGGCCCGCCAGGCCGCCGGCTCCGCCGCCGCGTACCTCGACGGCGAGACGATGCTGCTGTCCGCCACGACCGCGGGCAAGCACCCGAAGGAGCACTTCGACTTCTTCCCGCTCACGGTCGACGTCGAGGAGCGCATGTACGCCGCGGGACGTATCCCCGGCTCGTTTTTCCGTCGTGAGGGTCGCCCCTCGACCGAGGCGATCCTGGCCTGCCGTCTGATCGACCGGCCGCTGCGCCCGACCTTCGTCAAGGGGCTGCGCAACGAGGTGCAGGTCGTCATCACGGTCATGGCCCTGCACCCCGACGACGCGTACGACACCCTCGCGATCAATGCCGCGTCGCTGTCCACGCAGCTCTCGGGCCTGCCGTTCGCCGGCCCGATCGCCGGCGTGCGCATCGCCCTGGTCGACGGCCAGTGGGTGGCCTTCCCGAAGTACAGCGACAAGGAGCGCGCCGTCTTCGACATGGTCGTCGCGGGTCGGGTCGTGGGTGACGACGTCGCGATCATGATGGTCGAGGCCGAGGCCACGGAGGGTTCGTGGAACCTCGTCAAGAACGAGGGCGTCGCGGCCCCGACCGAGGAGGTCGTGGCCGAGGGCCTCGAGGCCGCCAAGCCGTTCCTCCGGGCTCTGTGCGAGGCGCAGGCCGAGCTCGCCGCCAAGGCCGCGAAGCCCACGCAGGACTTCCCCCGTTTCCTGGACTACCAGGACGACGCCTACGCCGCGGTCGAGGCCGAGGTCTCGGCCCCCCTGGCCGAGGCGCTCACCATCGCCGACAAGCAGCAGCGCGAGAGCCGTCTCGACGAGATCAAGGACGCCGCGATCGGCGCCCTGCAGGACGGCTTCGACGGTCGGGAGAAGGAGCTGTCGGCCGCGATCCGTGCGGTCACCAAGAAGCTCATCCGCCAGCGCGTCCTGACCGACGGAGTCCGCATCGACGGACGCGGTCTCGCCGACATCCGCACGCTCTCGGCCGAGGTCGAGGTGCTGCCCCGCGTCCACGGCTCGGCGCTGTTCGAGCGTGGCGAGACGCAGATCCTCGGCGTCACGACCCTCAACATGCTCCGCATGGAGCAGCAGCTCGACACGCTCGCCCCCGAGACGCGCAAGCGCTACATGCACAACTACAACTTCCCGCCCTACTCGACGGGGGAGACCGGCCGCGTGGGCTCGCCCAAGCGGCGCGAGATCGGGCACGGAGCCCTGGCCGAGCGTGCGCTCATGCCGGTGCTGCCCTCCCGCGAGGAGTTCCCCTACGCGATCCGTCAGGTCTCCGAGGCCCTCAGCTCCAACGGGTCCACCTCGATGGGCTCGGTCTGCGCCTCGACCCTGTCGATGCTCAACGCCGGTGTCCCCCTGCGCGCGCCGGTCGCGGGCATCGCGATGGGGCTCATCTCCGACGAGGTCGACGGCCAGCCGCGCTACGCGGCCCTGACCGACATCCTCGGAGCCGAGGACGCCTTCGGGGACATGGACTTCAAGGTCGCCGGCACCCGCGAGTTCGTCACCGCGATCCAGCTCGACACCAAGCTCGACGGGATCCCGTCCTCGGTGCTCCAGGGCGCGCTCACCCAGGCCCGTGACGCGCGGATGCACATCCTCGACGTCATGAACGAGGCGATCGACGTCCCGGACGAGATGTCGCCCAACGCTCCTCGCGTGATCAGCGTCAAGGTCCCGGTCGACAAGATCGGCGAGGTCATCGGCCCGAAGGGCAAGATGATCAACCAGATCCAGGAGGAGACGGGCGCCGACATCTCGATCGAGGACGACGGCACCGTCTACATCGGCGCGACCGACGGACCGTCGGCCGAGGCCGCGCGGGCGCAGATCAACGCGATCGCCAACCCGCACATGCCCGAGGTGGGCGAGCGCTTCGTCGGCACCGTGGTGAAGACCACGACCTTCGGCGCCTTCGTGTCGCTCTCCCCGGGCAAGGACGGTCTGCTGCACATCTCGCAGATCCGCAAGCTCGTGGGCGGCAAGCGGGTCGAGAACGTCGAGGACGTCCTCGGGGTGGGTCAGAAGGTCCAGGTCGAGATCGGCGAGATCGACCCGCGCGGCAAGCTCTCGCTGCACGCTGTCATCGAGGGCGACGACGCGTCGTCCGAGCAGTCCGAGGACAGCCAGGCCTGAGGTGCCCCTGGACCTCCCGCTGAGCGCCCCGGGTCTCCCGGGGAGCGAGCAGACCGCCGAGCAGGACGGCGGCGCCCTCGTGCGCCGTTCCGTCCTGCCCGGCGGTGTCCGGGTGCTCACCGAGCACATGCCCGGCCTGCGCTCCGCCACCGTCGGGGCCTGGGTCGGCGTGGGCTCGCGCGACGAGCGCGACGGCCACCACGGGTCGACGCACTTCCTCGAGCACCTGCTGTTCAAGGGCACGCCGAGCCGTTCCGCGATGGACATCGCGGAGGCCTTCGACGCCGTCGGCGGCGAGGCCAACGCCGCGACGGGCAAGGAGCACACCTGCTACTACGCCCGGGTGCTCGACGCGGACCTGCCGATGGCCGTGGACGTCATCGCGGACATGGTCACCTCGGCGACCCTCGACGAGGACGAGCTCGAGCTCGAGCGCGGCGTGATCCTCGAAGAGCTGGCCATGAACGACGACGACCCTGCCGACGTCGTCCACGAGCAGTTCGCCGCCGCGGTGCTCGCCGAGCACCCGCTGGGTCGCCCCATCGGCGGGACCCCCGCCTCGATCCGTGCGGTGCCCCGCGACGCGGTCTGGGAGCACTACCGCGAGCACTACGGCCCGGCCACCCTCGTGGTGACCGCGGCCGGCGGGGTCGACCACGAGACGCTCTGCGCCCAGGTGGTCGGGGCCCTCGAGCAGGGCGGGTGGGACCTCTCGGGGGGGCACGCCCCCCGGGCGCGTCGCGGTGCCGGGGCGCAGGACTCCCTGACGCTGCCGGACGGGTCCGCCCCTCGGGCGACCGAGACAACCATCCGCCGCAGCACCGAGCAGGCCAACGTCATCCTCGGTGGGCTCGGCCTGACCGCCACCGACGACCGCCGGTTCACCCTCTCGGTCCTCAGCGCGGCGCTGGGCGGGGGCATGTCCTCCCGGCTCTTCCAGGAGATCAGGGAGAAGCGTGGGCTCGCCTACTCCGTCTACTGCTTCGCCTCGGGTCACGCGGACACCGGTGTCTTCGGGCTCTACGCGGGGTGCACCCCGGCGAAGGTCGACGAGGTCGTCGAGCTGCTCGCCCTCGAGTGGGAGCGGCTGGCCCAGGACGGACTGACCCAGGCCGAGCTCGACCGGAGCATCGGCCAGCTGTCGGGGGGACTCGTCCTCGGCCTCGAGGACTCGGGGTCGCGGATGAGTCGGCTCGGCAAGGCCGAGCTGGTGCACGGGCAGCTCCTCACGCAGGACGAGTCCCTCGAGCGGATCCGTGCGGTGACGGCCGCTGAGGTCCAGGACCTCGCGGGCCTGCTCGCAGCCCAGCCCCGGTCCGTGGTCAAGGTCGGGCCGTTCGGCGACTGATCCCGGTCGGGCATTCCGGGGCGGCTACTCGGCGACGAGCCGGTCCAGGCCCCGGGCGAGGGGACGCCATCCCCACGCGCAGGCCAGTGCTCCGCAGGCGGCGAGCCCCGCGAGGAGGTAGGAGTCGGGGCCGCCCCATGACCACTGCGCGACGAGCGGGCGCAGGGTCGCGAGGGAGATGAGGCCCAGCACCGGCGCCGACCACGGGACGTCCCCCGAGGCGATCGCTGCCACGAGCACGACGACCAGGAGCGTCGCCGCACCGGCGACGAGCTCCTCGCTCGTCCACCGGGAGATCTCTCCGACGGCGTGCACGTGCGCCACGGCGTAGACGGTCAGGAGGGTCAGGCCCAGACTGCCGGCCACCAGGCCGGCCACCCGGGCGCTGGTCGTCGAGGCCCGAGGAGGAGCGGTCAGCGGGGTCCAGCGTGAGAGCAGCACCGCGAGGGCGACGGACACCAGCAGGACGAGCGGTGCGGTCGTGGCCGGGTGCACGAGGGTGAGGACGAGGTCGTCTCCCTCCCAGACGTAGGGCACCTGCGGCCCGGGCCAGGGCACGGCGAAGGACCCGCTCGCGAGCTCCTCTGCCGTGAGGTACGCCCCGACCCACCCGCCGAGGAGGGCTCCGGTCACCAGCACGGTCGGTCGTCCGCGACCGCCACGAGCCCGGGAGTGGGCCGCCGCCACCCAGGCGAGCAACGCGAGGCCCGTGGCGCCCACCGACCACTCGGTCGACCACCAGAACAGCTCGACCAGGTCGAGGGGAAGCACCTCGTCGACGTCGAGCCCGAGGCTGCTCAGCTCGGCCTCGACCTCCGCTCTGCTGCGGAGGAGCTCCGCGGCATGGATCGCCGCCGCAGCGAGGGTCGTGGTCGCGAGGAGCCCCAGGGTCCCGAGGACCAGCACCAGGGCGCGACGAGTCATGACCTGTTCCTCGGCAGCGGACGGACCGGACATGAGCCCTGGGCAGGCCCAGGGCTCACCGGCATCCGGACCACGCACTAGTGTGGCTCACCGTGAGCCAGCCGATCAGCGTCGCCGTCCTCGGCGCCTCAGGGCGCATGGGCGCCACGACCGTCCAGGCCCTCGAGGCCGCCCCCGACCTCGAGGTGGTCGCCCGCCTCGACGCGCGGGACGACGTCGCCGAGGTCGCGACCGCCGGAGCGCAGGTCGCGGTCGACTTCACCGTCCCCGGGGCGACCGAGGCGAACGTGCACGCCCTGATCGATGCGGGGGTGCACGTCGTCGTCGGGACCACAGGGTGGGACGAGGGCTCCCTCGGACGCGTCCGCGAGCACCTCGCCGAGGCGCCCGGGCGGGGGGTCCTCGTCGCGCCGAACTTCGCCCTGGGGGCGGTCCTGGCGATGCGCTTCGCCGCTCAGGCGGCACGGTGGTTCGAGTCTGTCGAGGTCGTCGAGCTGCACCACCCCGACAAGGCCGACGCGCCGAGCGGCACCGCCCGGCACACCGCAGCCGGCATCGCCGCAGCCCGTCGGGACGCGGGCCTCGGCCCCGTGCCGGACGCCACCAGCCAGCAGCTCGACGGGGCGCGGGGGGCCGAGGTCGACGGCATCCGGGTGCACGCTGTGCGGTTGCGGGGACTGGTCGCGCACGAGGAGATCCTGCTCGGCAACGCCGGGGAGCAGCTCACCATCCGGCACGACTCCTTCGACCGCACCTCGTTCATGCCCGGCGTGCTGCACGCGGTGCGTGAGGTAGGTCGACGACCTGGCCTGACGGTCGGCCTCGAGCACTACCTCGACCTGGGCTGAGGGACCGTGCGACGTCCTCTCCTCGGCGCGCTGGTGATGGTCGCGCTCTTCCTCGTGTACCTGGTGGCCGTGGTGGGTCGCGGGGTCGTCCTCGTCGGCACGGGTGAGCCCGTCGCGGTCGGGCTGGGCCTGGCCATCCTCGTCCTGCCGCTCCTCGGCCTCTGGCTGCTGGCCCGTGAGCTGTGGCTCGCGACGACGGTGCAGCAGATGGCGGACACCCTCGCGGCATCGGGCTCGTTGCCGGTCGACGACCTGCCGCGCAGCCCCGGGGGACGGATCGACCGGAGCGCCGCCGACGCTGCGTTCACCCTCGCCCGGCACGAGGTCGAGGCCTCCCCCGAGGACTGGGCTGCCTGGTTCCGGCTGGGCTTCGCCTACGACGCCGCGGGGGACCGGCGCCGGGCGCGGTCCTCGCTGCGCACGGCCGCCCGGCTGTGGCGCTCCGGGACCGCCCGAGGCTGAGGCGACGAGGTCGCCCGCCCACGGAAACGCTCAGATCTCGGCGACCCAACGGTGCTCCTGCACGGTGCGGGTGAGTCCGTCGGGGCCTGCGCTGATGCCGAGGGATCGCTGGGCGCCGTCGGCCCCGAGACCGGCCGAGCCGAGGAACTGCTCCCGTGCCTCGTCCTCGTCCAGCACCCAGGTCTGCAGGTGCACGGCCCCGTGCTCGCGCGCGAGGTCGACGCAGGCGGTGAGCAGCCGCGAGCCGTGGCCGCCGCGCTGGCGACCGGGAAGGACCTCGAGGGCGAGCACCTCGACCCCGTCCTCGGCGGGGGCTGAGGAGGCGAAGCCGACCACCTCGGCGCCGTCGCAGGCCACGAGCACGTGGTGGGCGGTCGAGGGGGGCTGGGTGATGGCGCGGGTCCACTGGGCGCGGACTGCCGCGACGTCGAGCTGGTCGAGGACCTCCGGGCCCAGGACCGCGGCGTGGTGGGCCCGCCAGGCCTCGAGCTGGACGCGGGCGATCGCGGTGTCGTCCTCGGCGACAGCAGGTCGCACCGAGACGTCAGCCTGCTCGCGGAAGAGTGCCATCCGCGCAGGCTATCAACGCGTCGACCGGGTGCTCGGCGCCGTCCGGGCCGCCGCCAGTCCTCCCGCGGGCCTCAGCCCAGGGCGCGCAGCCCTGCCGCGACCAAGGCGGCCAGCACCACCACGACGACGAACGGTGCGCGCAGGGCGAGGGCCACCGCGGCGACACCCACCGCCACCAGGCGTGCGTCGACCACGACGGCTCCGCCGCTGGTGAAGGTCTGGACCCCGACCAGCGCGGCGAGCAGGGCGACCGTGACGAGTCCGGCGATCCTGGCGACGCGCGGCTGGGCGAGCCAGTGCTCGGGGACCAGGTGGCCGAGCAGCTTGATCGCGAAGCAGAGCACGGCCGCCCCGAGGACAGCGAGCCAGGTGCTCGTCACGGGGCGTCCCCCTGCGTGACCGACCCGGGCGCCGGTCGACCGAGCCGCGGCGTGGGGTCCCTCCACCCGACCAGGACGGCGACGACCGCTGCAGCCAGCACCGGTACCCCAGCCGGGGCGACCGGCGTGAGTGCGAGGGCGACGACGACGGCGCAGGCGGCGACGAGCTGTGCGGTGCGCCCGCCCAGCCGCGGCCAGAGCAGACCCAGGAAGGCGGCGGCAGCCGCTGCGTCCAGGCCCCAGCGGGCAGGGTCGCCGAGGGCGTCACCCACCAGGGCGCCCACGACGGTGAAGAGGTTCCAGAGGCTGAAGACCCCGAGACCGGTCCACCAGAAGCCCGCGCGGGCCATCACCGGGTCCTCCTGCGCGACCGCGACGGCGGTCGACTCGTCGATCGTCAGGTGCGCGGCTGCCCAGCGCCGTGGCCCGCGGTGCCGGAGGAGCGCGGCCATCGCCGCCCCGTAGAGCGCGTTGCGCGACCCGAGAAGCCCGGCCGTGGCGACGGCCGCGACGGGGCTGCCCCCCGCACCCACGACGCCGATGAACGCGAACTGCGACCCACCGGTGAACATGAGGAGGCTGAGGGCCATGGTCTGCGCCAGGTCGAGGCCCGCCGCCACGGCGAGGGCACCGAACGAGACCCCGTAGACACCCGTCGCCACCGACACCGACGCGGCCTGCCGGATGACCCGCGTCCGCGCCGCGGCCCGGCCCGTGTCCTCCGGTGTGCCGTCCGGTCCCGCTGCAGGAAGGGGATGAGCGGGCATGGCGCCAGTATGTCGTCGCCCGCCGCGGAGTCCAGTCGCGGTTCCCCCGGCGGGACGGCCGGGCCTGGCGGCAGGGTCCGCCACCGCCGTCGCACCGGGAGACCTACGATGACCCCATGGCGACGCGATCGGCCCCTGACGGCTCCTCCGGATCGGCAGACCTGGCCTTGAGGGCCGCGGCCCCCTCCTCGACGGTGCCTGCCACCGCCGTGCCCACCCAGTACGAGGACCTGCTGCGCCGGGTTCTCGACGAGGGTGTCCCCAAGGGGGACCGGACCGGCACCGGGACGCGCAGCCTCTTCGGTCACCAGATGCGTTTCGACCTGCAGCAGGGCTTCCCGCTCGTGACGACCAAGCGGGTGCACCTGCGCTCCGTGGTGCTCGAGCTGCTCTGGTTCCTGCGGGGGGACTCCAACGTCGGCTGGCTCCAGGAGCGAGGCGTCAAGATCTGGGACGAGTGGGCTGCGCCCGACGGCGAGCTCGGCCCGGTCTACGGGGTCCAGTGGCGGTCCTGGCCTACGCCGGACGGCGGCCACGTCGACCAGATCACCGACCTGGTCGAGGGTATTCGACGGGACCCCGACTCCCGGCGCCACATCGTCTCGGCCTGGAACGTCGCCGAGATCCCGGCGATGGCCCTGGCTCCCTGCCACGCGCTCTTCCAGTTCCACGTGGCCCAGGGCAGGGTGTCCTGCCAGCTGTACCAGCGCAGCGCGGACCTCTTCCTCGGGGTGCCCTTCAACATCGCGAGCTACGCCCTGCTGACCCACATGGTCGCCCAGCAGACCGGGCTCGAGGTCGGTGACTTCGTCTGGACCGGCGGGGACTGCCACATCTACGACAACCACCTCGACCAGGTCCACGAGCAGCTGAGCCGCGAGCCGTACCCCCTGCCCAGCCTGCAGCTGCGGCCTGCGCCCTCGATCCTCGACTACACCCTCGAGGACATCGAGGTGGCCGGCTACCGGCACCATCCGGCCATCCCTGCGCCGATCGCCGTCTGAGCCCGTGACCGTCTCACTCATCTGGGCCGAGTCGACCGACGGGTGGATCGGCGTCGACGGCGGGCTGCCCTGGCACCTGCCCGAGGACATGGCGAGGTTCCGCGGTCTGACCCGGGGACGGCCGGTGGTCATGGGGCGGCGGACCTGGGACTCGCTGCCCGAGCGGTTCCGCCCCCTGCCCGGACGGCGCAACCTGGTGCTCTCCCGGCAGGCGGAGCTGGTCCTCGAGGGGGCCGAGGTCGTCGCCGAGGTCGCCGAGGTGCTGCGCCGGACCGAGGGCGAGGACCTGTGGGTCCTCGGAGGTGCTGAGATCTACTCGGCCTTCCTCCCGTCGGCGGACCGGCTCGAGGTCACGCAGGTCGACATCGCCGTCGGCGGGGACACGCCAGCGCCCGCCCGCGGTCCCGGGTGGGTCGAGGCGAACCGCGAGCCCCTCGAGGGCTGGGCGGTCTCGAGCACGGGGCTCCGGTACCGGTTCGTGACGCTCGTGCGCGAAGCGCCCGGCCCGTGACCACCAGGCGCGCGCCGCAGGCGTCGGGGGTTAGTTTGTCGCCATGAGTCACACGCCGTCCCGCCCCTTCGGGGCGCTCCTCACCGCGATGGTCACCCCGATGCGGGCCGACGGCACGGTGGACATCGAGGCCGGCGCGCGGCTGGCGACCCACCTGGTCGACCACGGCCACGACGGCCTGGTGCTCAACGGCACGACGGGGGAGGCCCCCACCACCCACGCCCCCGAGAAGGCCGAGCTCATCCGCGCGGTCGTCGAGGCCGTGGGGGACCGGGCCGTCGTCGTGGCCGGCGCTGGCTCGAACGACACCGCGCACGCCGTCCGGATGGCCGAGCAGGCCGCCGAGGTCGGCGCCCACGGTCTCCTCGTGGTGACGCCCTACTACTCCCGGCCCTCGCAGGAGGGCGTCTACTGCCACACGGTCGCGGTGGCCGACGCGACCGACCTGCCCGTCATGCTCTACGACGTGCCCGGGCGGACCGTGGTCCGCTACGAGCCGGCGACCCTCGACAGGCTGGCTGCCCACCCGCGCATCGTGGCTGTCAAGGACGCGACCGGGGACGTCCAGAGCGCCCTGCGCTCGATCGACCGGACCGGCCTCGCCTGGTACGCGGGGGACGACGGCATGCTGCTGCCGTTCCTCTCGGTCGGCGCAGTGGGCATCGTGAGCATGGCTGGGCACCTGCTCGGGGACGAGGTCGCCTCGGTCCTGCGCGCCTGGGACCGTGGTGAGGTCAGCCTGGCGCGGCAGGAGTTCGCCACCCTGCTGCCGACGATCGACCTCATCTGCGGCAGCGGGAACGGGGCTTTGCGTTCCAAGCTCGCCCTCGCCCTCCTCGGCCTGATCCCCGGAGCGACCATGCGGCTGCCCCAGGTCCCCGCGGACGAGGACGAGGTCGCCGCGGTCCGTGCGGCCCTCGTGACCGCCGGGCACCTCGTCTCCGCGAAGGTCTGACGAGCGGGCCGACGACACGGCCCGGCCGAGGAGCAGCCTCCCGGGGGGCTGAGCCCTGCCCCGGTACCGTGGGGAGCATGGCCACCCGTACGTCCGCACCCCGTGGTGCCTCCGGTCGCGCCTCCTCGGCGCGGTCAGGGGGTTCAGCGCGCCCGAGCCCGCGCGGCTCCGCGACCGGGGGGCGCTCCGGCGGGCGCCCGGCCCCGGCGCCTGCGCAGCGGTCGCTCCCGGTCCGCATGGTGCGGGGCGCCTGGATGGGTGGCGCCCACGTCGTCGGCGGGACGGCACGTCGGCTCGGGCGGGGCGCACGTGACCTCGACCCGGCGCACCGGCGCGACGGTCTGGCCTTCTTCCTGCTGGGCCTGGCCGTCGTGGTGGCCGCCCGGGAGTGGTGGGGGCTGTCGGGCAGCGCGGGGGACGCGGTGCACGCCGTGGTCGCCGGGACCTTCGGCGTGGTCGGCGTCGTCGTGCCGATCCTCCTGCTCCTGGCTGCGGTGCGTCTCATGCGTCACCCCGAGCGGGTCGAGGCCAACGGGCGGATGGGCATCGGCCTGTCGGCCGTGCTGCTGTCGGTCTGCGGGATCGTGCACCTGGCGGGGGACCTCCCCTCGCCCTCGGACGGCTTCGCCGCGGTCCGGGCCGCTGGTGGTGTGCTCGGCTATCTCCTCGCCACGCCGCTCGAGCACCTGCTCACCGCCTGGGTCGCGCTCCCGCTGATGGTCCTGCTCGGCTTCTTCGGCGTCCTGGTCGTGACCGCGACCCCGGTGCACCAGATCGGACCACGCCTGCGCGCCCTCTACGAGCGGCTCACCGGCGGACGCCAGGAGGACGAGGAGCAGGCCGAGGAGGACGACCTCTCACGCATGCCGACCCTCGCCGAGCAGCAGTCGGCCAAGGCCGGGCGGGAGCGCCGGGTGCCCCGGTTGTCGCGCCGCCGGACCCCGGAGGTCGAGGAGACCGTCGAGATCGGGCAGCTCGCCGGTGACGAGGCCTTCGAGACCGCGGCCCTGACCGCACCGGCCGACCCTGCCGCCGAGGAGGAGACGACGGTCCTCGAGGCGGAGGTGCCCCACGAGGACCCCGCCGAGCCGGTGACGGCGGTCGTGACCTCGCCCGATCTCCTCCCGCCACCGACCAGCGCGATGCCCCGCGGCGAGCAGCCGATGCTCGACGGCGACGTCGTCTACACCCTGCCCCCCGAGGCGGCCCTGGCCAAGGGCATGCCGCACAAGGTGCGCTCGGCGGCCAACGACCGGGTCGTCGAGGCACTGACGACCGTGCTCGAGCAGTTCGGCGTCGACGCGACGGTGACCGGGTTCAGCCGTGGGCCGACCGTCACGCGCTACGAGCTCGAGCTCGGCCCCGGGGTCAAGGTCGAGCGGGTGACGGCCCTGAGCCGGAACATCTCCTACGCGGTGGCGAGCGCCGACGTCCGCATCCTCTCGCCGATCCCCGGCAAGTCGGCGATCGGCATCGAGATCCCCAACGCCGACCGCGAGACCGTCTCCCTCGGGGACGTCCTGCGCTCCTCGGCCGCACGGCGCACCGAGCACCCCATGGTCATGGGTGTGGGCAAGGACGTCGAGGGCGGCTACGTCGTGGCGAACCTCGCCAAGATGCCCCACCTGCTGGTCGCGGGCGCCACGGGCGCGGGCAAGTCGAGCTTCGTCAACTCGATGATCACGTCGATCCTCATGCGATCGACCCCCGACGAGGTGCGGATGATCCTGGTCGACCCCAAGCGGGTCGAGCTCACCCTGTACGAGGGGATCCCGCACCTGATCACCCCCATCATCACCAACCCCAAGAAGGCCGCCGAGGCCCTCGAGTGGGTGGTGCGGGAGATGGAGTCGCGGTACGACGACCTCGCCATGTTCGGGTACAAGCACATCGACGACTTCAACGTCGGCGTGCGCTCGGGCAAGGTCAAGCCCTTGCCCGGCAGCGAGCGCAAGATCGCCCCGTACCCGTACCTGCTGGTGATCGTCGACGAGCTCGCCGACCTCATGATGGTCGCCCCGCGTGACGTCGAGGCCTCGATCCAGCGCATCACCCAGCTCGCTCGGGCCGCCGGCATCCACCTGGTCCTCGCGACGCAGCGCCCGAGCGTCGACGTCGTGACCGGTCTGATCAAGGCCAACGTGCCCTCGCGTCTGGCCTTCGCCACCTCCTCGCTGACCGACTCCCGCGTGGTCCTGGACCAGCCGGGGGCCGAGAAGCTCATCGGGCAGGGCGACGCCCTCTTCCTGCCGATGGGTGCCGCCAAGCCGATCCGTGTGCAGGGCGCCTGGGTCACCGAGAGCGAGATCCACGCCGTCGTCGACCACGTCAAGACCCAGCTCAAGCCCACCTACCGCGAGGACGTCACCGCGACGGCCCCCAAGAAGCAGGTGGACGAGGACATCGGCGACGACCTCGACCTGCTGCTGCAGGCGGCCGAGCTCGTCGTCACCACCCAGTTCGGCTCGACGTCGATGCTGCAGCGCAAGCTGCGGGTCGGGTTCGCCAAGGCCGGCCGTCTGATGGACCTGCTCGAGTCCCGGGAGATCGTCGGGCCCTCGGAGGGCTCGAAGGCCCGCGACGTGATGGTGCAGCCCGACGACCTGCCGGGAACCCTGGCGATGCTGCGGGGTGAGCCAGGGGCCGAGACGGACGTGGGGCCCGAGCTCGAGGACGAGCCCGACGGGCAGCGATGGGCGCCCTCAGCCCCCTGAGCCCCCTCGTCGCCGCGCTGGCGGCCCTGGGGGTGGGTCTGGCGGTTCTCGCCCTGCTCCTCGTGCGCAGCCGGCGCGAGCTCGCCGTGAGCAGGCGGACGGCCACGACGGCGGCCGCAGCCGTCTCCCGGCGGCTGGCGGGGGTCATGGCCTCGGGGCGGGACGGGATCGTGCTGCACGGGGCCGGCGGGAGGATTCTCGAGGTCAACGAGGCCGCTGCCACGCTCCTCGGGTCGACCGTGCAGGCCCTCGTCGGGAGCCCGGTGACGGAGCTGCCCGTCCGGTGGCGGAGCGAGACCGGTCAGGAGGTCGCCCCAGCGGCGGTCTTCGCGCGTCGCGCCGAGGCATGGGGGGAGGACGTCGTGCTCGTCGTCGAGCCGCTCGACGGCGGGACGCACCGTTGGGTCCAGGTCTGGACCCGGGGATCGCCGACCGTCGACGGCGGCCAGGAGCTCACCACCTGGCTCGCCGACGTCAGCGGGCGCCGCGATGCCCTCGCGGCCCAGGCGCGGTCCGAGCAGCAGTTCCAGGCCGCGATGGAGTACGCGCCGATCGGCATGGTCCTCATCGATCCGCAGTGGCGCCTGACCAGGGTGAACGCAGCCTTCGCGAGCCTGCTGGGGGCGCGTCCCGAGGCCCTCGTCGGTCGGGACCTGTCGGCCCTCTCCCACCCGGACGACCGCGCCGCCGAGCGCGCCGGGGTGCACGGCCTCCTGGCTGGGCAGCAGTCGCGGCTCAGCCTGGAGAAGCGCTACCTGCGTGCCGACGGGCAGACCGTCTGGGTGGTCCTGGACGTGGTCCTGGTCCGCCTCGCGGACGGCGAGCCCGACCACTTCGTCGCGCAGGTCCGCGACACCACGGAGTCGCGACTGCAGGCCGAGATGCTCGCGCACCGCGCGATGCACGACCCCTTGACCGGGCTCGCGAACCGGTCGCTGATGCACGAGGTGCTGCACGAGGCGATCGAGCGGCCAGGGGCCGACGGCGGGCTCGCCGTCCTGGTCATCGACCTGGACGAGTTCAAGCAGATCAACGACAGGTACGGCCATCCTGCGGGGGACGACGTGCTGGTCCACGTCGCTGGGGTGCTGCGGGCGGCGACGGGCGGCCGCGGCACGGTGGCGCGGCTCGGAGGCGACGAGTTCGTGGTGGTCGTCGAGGACCCGGACGCGGCGCGCACGGTCTTCGAGGTCGCGGCCGGGATCCACCGCGGCCTGCGCAACCCGGTGCGCGCGCAGCGCCGACGGCTGCCGGTCCGGGCCAGCGTGGGCGCCGCGGTCGCCGACCCGGGTCTGCTGGCCGGCGGGGTCATGGGGCTGCTCGCCGCGGCGGACGCGGCGCTGTACCGCGCCAAGGCCGGTGGGCGCGGCCGCACCGAGGTGTACGACCCGTCGATGTCGATGGCCGGGGCGGTCCGGCACGGCGCTGCCGCCGAGCTCGGTCAGGCCATCGACGCCGGTCAGCTGGTGCTGCACTTCCAGCCCGTCGTGGACCTCGAGGCCGGGTACGTCGTCGGGCACGAGGCCCTCGTCCGGTGGCAGCACCCGGAACGAGGGCTGCTCCTGCCGGGCACCTTCCTCGCGACCGCGGAGGAGGCAGGCCTGTCGGTCGCCCTCGGGCTGGACGTCGCGCGGCAGGCGGTGGCGCACCTGGCCGCCACGGCCGACCGGGGGTACTGGGTCTCGATCAACGCCTCCGCGGAGCAGCTGGCCGACGGCGAGCTCACCGGGGTGGTCCTCGCCGAGCTCGCCCGCCTCGGGGTCGCGCCCGGGCGCCTCGTCGTCGAGCTGACCGAGGCCAGCCTGGTCGACGCCGGGACCCGGATCCGGCACGAGCTGTCCGTGCTCGGGCAGGGCGGCGTGCCGGTGCTCCTGGACGACTTCGGGACCGGGGTCGCGCCGTTGTCCTACCTGCGTGACCTGCCCGTCACGGGGGTCAAGCTGGACATGTCCTTCACGGCAGGGATCCCCGACGACCCTGCGGCGGCCCGCGTCTCGCGGGCGCTGGGAGCCCTCGCCCGGGAGATGGAGATGGTGACCGTCGCGGAGGGGATCGAGACCCCTGAGCAGGCCGAGTTCCTCCGGGGCTGCGGTTGGCGCTACGGGCAGGGCTGGCTCTTCGGCGCGGGCCGCTCGGAGCCTGTCGTCGGCATGAGCGACGGCCGAGCACCGTAGGGTTGGCCCGTGGTCGCAACAGGGACACCCGTGTGGAACCTGGCCAACGGAGTCACCGTGGCCAGGATCGGTCTTGTGCCCGTCGTGGTCGTCGCGCTCGTGCTCGACGACGGGGGAGGCGGGTGGAGGTGGGTGGCCGCGGCCCTCTTCGCCCTGGCAGCGGGGACCGACCGCCTCGACGGCTGGCTCGCGCGTCGGCTCGACCAGGTGACCGACTGGGGCAAGCTGGTCGACCCGATCGCTGACAAGCTGCTGATCGGTGGCACGCTCCTGACCCTCTCCGCCCTGGGGGACGTGCCCTGGTGGGTCACCATCGTGGTCCTGGTGCGCGAGCTCGGCATCACCGCGATGCGCTTCGCCGTGCTGCGGTACGTGGTCATCCCGGCGTCACCCGGCGGCAAGCTCAAGACGGTGCTGCAGTCCGTCGGGATCGGCCTCTTCGTCCTCCCGCTGTGGACCCTGCCGAGCGTCGTCACCGTGATCGCGTGGATCGTCCTGGTCCTGGCTGTGCTCGTCACGGTCGTGACCGGTCTCGACTACCTCCGCCGGGGCTGGCAGGTGCGCAAGGCCGCTGCATGAGCCTGGACCCCGAGCACCCGCAGCACGCGAAGGACCCGGTGCTCCCCGCTCTGGCTGCGGGGATGCCCCGGCGGGCTGTCGAGCTCCTGACCCGGCTCGGTCGGACGGTCGCCGTCGCGGAGTCCCTCACCGGCGGGGCCCTCACCGACGACCTCGTCACCGTCCCCGGGGCGTCCCGGTGCCTGCGGGGCGGGGTCGTCGCGTACGCGACCGATCTCAAGCACGAGCTCCTCGGGGTCGACGCGGGGCTGCTGAGCCGGGTCGGGCCGGTGCATCCCGACGTCGCGCGCGCCATGGCCGAGGGGGTGCGCACCCGGCTCGCGGCCGACTACGGGCTCGCGACCACGGGGGTCGCGGGCCCCGACCCGCAGGGCGGGCGACCACCGGGGACCTTCCACGTCGCGGTCGCCGGGCCCCTGGGCGTGGAGGTGCGGTCCGCCGCCCCCGCCGAGACCGAGGTCCCGGGACGGCACGAGGTCCGGGCCGCGGCCCGGGCGGCGTGCCTGGGCCTGCTGCTCGAGGCCCTCGGGCGCGAGAACCGTGAGCGAAACCGCTGACCGCAGGCCGGCGTCTGCTGCCCCGGGGCCGTCGGCGCACGCCGCCGTGCGACCTGGGCGGGCGCGGCCGGTCGGGTGAATTCCCGACGGTCCGCAGTCGGGGGCCGGACCTAGGTCCCTGGTGGCGAGCAGGTCGCGCCCCAGGTCGCAGGCCTGCTCCGTCGATCGGGAACACGTCGGGGCCAGGGATCGTTGACACCGATGTGACGACGAACAGATCCCCGCAGCGAGACGGTCGAGACGCTGTCCGCCCCGCGGGGTACGGTAGGACCCCTCACCGCCAGCGAGCAGCTGGCGGCGGGGTACGCACGTCGGGTCCCACCAGGCCGCCCCTCCCGGGGGCAGCGCTCGACGAGGCGAAGGAAGGAGGTCGACCGGTGATCGTCCTACGACGCGAGATCGGTGACGTCCTTCGTGGCGCCCGGCAGCGGCAGGGCCGCACCCTGCGCGAGGTCTCCTCGGCTGCCCGGGTGTCCCTCGGGTACCTCAGCGAGGTCGAGCGCGGCCAGAAGGAAGCGTCCTCCGAGCTCCTGGGCTCGATCTGCGACGCCCTCGACGTCCCCATGTCCGCAGTCCTGCGTGAGGTCAGCGACCGCGTGGCTGTCGCCGAGGGTCTGCTGATCCCCGACACCGTACCGGCCGACCTGGCTGCGTGCGTCGGACGCCCTGGCGGTCCGCGCTGGACCGCGGCCCGCGGGGAGCTCGCTCCCGTCGGCTGAGCACCGTCCCCGCGGCCGCCTCGTCGTTCAGGTCTTCCTGCGCGGGCGCGCGGGCGACCCGTGGGGTCCGGGCTGACAGGTCGGGCACGAGAAGACCGGCCGCTCGACCGGGGGCTGACGTGCCTGCTCGACCACGATCGGCGTGCCGCACCGGCGGCAGGGCAGGCCCTCACGCCCGTGCACCCGGCTGGTCCGTCCGCGGCTCTCGTCCCCGGTCGCCGTGGGGGTGGTCGAGGCCACGCTGCGCTCCATCAGTCGGCGTCCCGTCATGAGCAGGGTCGCCGGGTCCTCGAGCTCCTCGCACGGGGTCCAGGGCCAGATCCTGCGCACGTGCAGGGACTCCGCGACGTAGATCGTCCCGAGGCCGGCCACGACGCGTTGGTCGAGCAGGGCCTCGGCCACCGGCGTCGCTCCCTGGGCGGCCAGTCTCCGGAGCCCCTCGCCGAGGCCCGACGCCGGGAAGTCCTCCGCGAGCAGGTCAGGTCCCAGGTGGCCGATCAGACTGCTCTCCTCGCGGGTCGGCACCAGGTCCAGCATGCCGAGCCGGTGGCCGACGGCTGCCCACGCCTCGGTCACCAGCAGGGCGCGGACGTGGGGGTCTCGTCGCTGCCGCGACAGCTCGGCCGAGCCGGGACGACTCATCCGCCACGAACCCTCCATCCGCAGGTGGCTGTGCAGGGTGCGGTCTCCCTCGAGCCGCATCAGCAGGTGCTTCCCGTAGGACTGGGTGCCCAGGACCGTGAGCCCCGAGAGGTGGGCCCCCGCGAGGGTCGGCCAGCGCAGCTCGGCCTCGAGCAGCACCCGCCCGGTCAGGGCCTGGTCGAGGGTGCGCGCGGCGCGACGCAGGATGTCCCCCTCAGGCACGCCGCCCTCCAGGTCGTCGGTCCTCGCGAGGGCGTCGGCGCGCGCTCATCGTGCCTCCGGCAGGCGCAGGCCGCGTGGGGTCGTGGTCGCCCCGGCCGCGGTGAGAGCTCGTGCGAGGGGGGTCGCGAGAGTCGCACGGTCCAGCAGCTCCTCGCCGTCGAGCCGCTGCAGCACCACCCTGCCGAGCCGGCCGGTCCGGCTCGTCGCGACCAGGGCGCGGGCCGCGGCCTCGACCTGGGCCGTCGAGGTCGGGAACGAGAGCGCCGACCTCCCGCCGCGCTCCAGGTAGAGGGCGAGGTGCCCGTCGACCAGCACGACGATGCCCCCGGCCTTGCGGCCGGGGCGGTGACTGGCCGCCGACTCGGGCCACGCCAGGGCGGCCCCGTAGGGGTTGGCCGGGTCCGTGGCCGCGAGCACGGTGACGTTCTGGGGCCCCTCGTCCTCGGAGCCGGTGGCAGGGCCGTCGCGCCGGAGCTCGTCCACCGCGCCCGGCAGCGCGAACTGCGAGCCGCCGAGGTGCTCGACGAAGTACCCGCGGCGCACCTGCCCGTTCTGCTCGAGGGCCGCCAGCACGCGGTAGACGGCGCCGAACTGGGCCCCGATCCCCTCGGCCGGAGCGACGGCACGGGTCAGCACGCCGTGACGGTCGAGGAGCTGGGCGGCCAGGGCGTGGGTGCGCACCGTGGGATCGGACTCCCGGGCAGGGAGCAGGGACCAGCGCCCCCCGGTCCCGGGTTCGGAGAGCTGGGCGGCGCGCTGGGGACGCAGGGCCAGCCCGCCCATGCTCCGGCCGCGGGGCACGGCCCGTCGGGCACGGTGGGTGGTGCCTGAGGCCCGCCCGGCCCGCGGTGGCCCGCTGCCCAGCCGGCCGCGCAGGGGACCCAGGCTGTCGTTGGTGACCAGGCCGGCCCAGACCAGGTCCCAGAGCGCCTCGACCACGTCGGCCTGGCTGGTCAGTCCGACGGGTCCCGTCGTGCCCGCCTCGTGCGGGTCGGCCCGGCTCGGCTCGAGGAGCTCGCGCACCCGGGGCACGAGGGAGGTGAGGAAGTACGCACCGCCCCCCTCGAGAGCGTCGAGGAGCGCGGTGTGCAGGCGCCCGACGGCCTCGGTCCCCGGGCTCGGCTCGGCAGCGGGGGCGAGGGTCAGGTCGGCCGTCGCGGTCGGGTGGAGGCTGACGAGCCCGTCCCGGGCCGCCAGGGAGCCGTGCCCCGCCCAGAGCACCTCCCCGGCAGCCGTCAGCTCGTCGAGCATCGCCGGACGGTAGTCGGCCACCCGCGAGGGCAGGACGAGGGACTCGAGGGCCGAGGCGGGCACCGCTGCCCCGGCGAGCTGCTCGACGGCGCGGGCGAGCCCGTCGAGCCCACGCAGGCGGCCCGTTCCAGGCCGTGCGGTACCGGTGGCGGCCTGGGCCTCCAGCACCCCCTGCCAGCGGGGCAGGAAGACCCCGAGGGTCTCCTGAGGGACGGGTTCGACCTCGGCACGCAGGGCGGCCAGGGAGCGTCGGCGCAGCGTCCTGAGCACGTCCGCGTCGCAGTAGTCCTCTCCGGTGCCGCCGAGGGACCCGGGACGGATGCGCCCCGAGACGAGGACCCCCTGAGCCTCGAGGCGGTGCGCGACCTCCTGGACCACAGCCGTCCCGAGCCCGAGCCGGTCGGCGACCTGGTGGGCGGTGAAGGGGCCGTGCGTGCGGGCGTGGCGCCGGACCAGGTCGCCGAGCGGATCGGGCACCACCTCGGTGAACACCTCGGGCACGCCGACCGGCAGGGCCACCCCGAGGGCGTCCCGCAGCCGACCGGCGTCCTCGATGGTCGCCCAGTGGTCCTCGCGGGCGGCCGGCCCGCCGATCCTGACGCGCAGCAGCCGACGTTGGTCGACCAGCTCCTCGAGCCAGGCCGGGACCTGCTCGTGCGCCTCGGCGCGGGTCCGGGCGAGGACCTCCGGGGTGCTCAGCGGGCCGTGCCGGCGCACGACGTCGACCACCCCCTCGCGATCCTTGGCCTGTCGCTGCGGTGCGACGCCCATGACCTCGGCCTCGGTGCGTTCGACGGCCTCGGGGTCGAGGAGGTCGGCCAGCTGCGAGGCTCCCTGCTGTCCGAGCAGCTCGGCGAGCAGGGTCGGGTCCAGGGTCAGGGCGGCGGCGCGTCGCTCGGCGAGCGGTGCGTCGCCGTCGTAGAGGAACTGGGCGGTGTAGCCGAACAGCAGGGACTGCGCGAACGGGGACGGCGTGGGGGTGCTGACCTCGACCACGCGGATCCGTCGTGCTGCGACGTCCCGCATGAGCTCGGTCAGGGCCGCGACGTCGAAGTCGTCCTGGAGGCACTCTCGCGCGGCCTCGAGGAGGATCGGGAAGTCGGGGTACCGCGAGGCGACGCCGAGGAGCTGGGCCGAGCGCTGACGCTGCTGCCACAGCGGCTGCCGGCGGTCGGGGCGCCGACGAGGGAGGAGCAGGGCCCGCGCAGCGGCCTCGCGGAACCGCGCCGCGAAGAGGGCCGAGCCGCCGAGCTCGGAGCGCACGGCCTCGGCCACCTCGTCGGGCTCGATCATGATGTCCGCGAGGTCGACGACCCCGGAGTCCTCGGGCTCGACCCAGCGGCCGGTCTCCGCGTCCCACCGTCCGCTCGCCACGGTGTCGGGGAGCCTGAGGACGATGCCGTCGTCCGCGTGCAGCGCGGCGGCGTCCAGCCCGTGCCGCTCGCGCAGGCGGGCGGCCACCACCAGCGCCCAGGGGGCGTGCACCCGGGCGCCGTAGGGGGAGTGGATCACCACGCGCCAGTCACCGACCTCGTCGCGGAAGCGCTCGACGAGGATCGTGCGGTCGTCCGGGACGTGCCCGGTCGCCTCGCGCTGCTCGTCGAGGTAGGCGAGGAGGTTGTCGGTCGCCCACGCGTCGAGCCCTCCTCGGCTCACGGTCTGGCGTGCCTCGGCGGCGGGGGCTGCGACCACCTCCCGGACCCACCGGCCGATCTCGCGTCCCAGCTCGGCCGGCCGGCCGGGGGAGTCCCCCTTCCAGAACGGGAGGCGTCCAGGGACCCCGGGGGCGGGGGTGACGAGCACCCGGTCGTGGGTGATGTCCTCGATCCGCCAGGTGCTCGACCCGAGGGTGAAGGTGTCCCCGACCCGGGACTCGTAGACCATCTCCTCGTCGAGCTCCCCGACCCGGCGACCTCCGCGCTGGCGGGGCTGCTCGGCGCCGTCGGTGGTGTCGTCGTCGCTCGCCGCCCCGGTGGCGAGGAACACGCCGTAGAGCCCCCGGTCGGGAATGGTGCCGCCGCTGGTCACGGCGAGGCGCAGGGCGCCGGGTCGTCCGGTGAGCAGGTCGGTGGCACGGTCCCACACCACGCGGGGGCGCAGCTCGGCGAACTCCTCGCTCGGATATCGACCCGCGAGCATGTCGAGCACGGCGTGGAGCGTCGCCTCGCCGAGCTCGCGGAAGGGGGCGGCCCGGCGCACGACGGCGGCCAGGTCCGCGACGGTCCAGTCGTCCACCGCGACCATCGCGACGACCTGCTGGGCGAGCACGTCCAGGGGTGTGGTGGGGACGGTCAGGTGCTCGATCTGCCCGGTCCGCATCCGGTCGGCGATGACCGCGGCCGGGACCAGCTCACCGCGGAAGGCGGGGAAGACGACCCCGTGGGAGACCGCCCCCACCTGGTGCCCGGCCCGCCCGATGCGCTGGAGCCCGGAGGCCACCGAGGGTGGCGCACCCACCTGGATCACGAGGTCGACCGCCCCCATGTCGATCCCGAGCTCGAGGGAGGAGGTCGCCACCACGGCCGGGAGCTCGCCGGCCTTGAGCTCGCTCTCGGTGCGGGTCCGTTCGGCACGGCTCATCGACCCGTGGTGCGCCCGAGCCAGGACGGTCCGGGGGTCGCTGGTGTCGATGCCCACGGACACCCCGGACTGCGCCTGCACCTGCGCGGGGTTGAGCGCCCCGGGGTCGGGCAGGTCCAGGCCCTGTCTCTCGGCCCAGACCTCGTTCATCCGGGAGGTCAACCGCTCGGCCCCGCGCCGGGAGTTGGTGAAGACGAGGGTCGAGCGGTGCGAGGCGACCAGGTCGACGACTCGCTCCTCGACGTGCGGCCAGATCGAGGGCCGGCGCGGGGAGGCGGCGGCGGACCCGGTGAGATCGGGGGGCGGGGGGCCGGTGTCCTCCTGCTCGACGGGGCCAGAAGGCGCCTCGCCCGGGGCTGGTCCCTGGCCTGGTCGCGCCCCCGAACCCGAGCCCGATCCAGGACGGGGCAGGCCACCGGCCGTGGTGAGGTCGGTCAGGTCGGGCACCGGGACGACGACGTCGACCTCGACCTGCTTGGGGGAGCCAGGCTGCACGACCACGACCTCACGACCGCGGTCCTCCCTCGTCCGGGCCCCCGCCAGGAACCCCGCGACGGTGTCGACCGGGCGGACCGTGGCCGACAGCCCGACCCGCTGGGCAGGGCCTCCGTGGTCCTCGAGGAGGGCATCGAGCCGCTCGAGGCTGACCGCCAGGTGGGCGCCACGCTTGGTCCCGGCGAGGGCGTGGATCTCGTCGAGGATCACGGTGTGGACCCCGGCGAGGCCGGCGCGTGCGCTCGAGGTGAGGACGAGGAAGAGCGACTCGGGGGTCGTGATGAGCACGTCCGGCGGACGCACCCCGAAGGCCCTGCGCTCCGAGGGTGGGGTGTCGCCGGTGCGGACCCCGACCGTGACGTCGTGGAAGGGCCTGCCCAGGCGGGTCGCCGCCTGCCGCACCCCGACCAGGGGCGAACGGAGGTTGCGCTCGACGTCGGTCGCGAGCGCCTTGAGGGGGGAGACGTAGAGCACGCGGCACCGCGCGACAGGCTCCTCGGGCGCCGGTTCGCTCATCAGCCGGTCCAGGGCCCACAGGAAGGCCGCGAGCGTCTTGCCGGACCCGGTCGGGGCGACGACCAGCGCGTGCTGGCCCGCGTCGATCGCGCGCCAGGCGCCCGCCTGGGCCGCGGTGGGCGCCTCGAACGCCCCCGAGAACCACGCCCTCGTCGGCTCCGAGAACCCCGCGAGCGGATCCTGCGGGGGGTGGGTGGCGGTCACCGGCCCATTGTGGCGGGCGGGACCGACATCCGCTGTGGCAGGCTGCCGGGATGCGGTACAGCGAGTTCTGGGAGCTGGTCGACGAGGTCTTCGGACCGCAGGTCGGCCGCAGCCTGGCGGCCGACCAGGTGCTCGGCGCCCTCGGCGACCGGACGAGCCGGGAGGCCCTCGACCAGGGTGAGGACCCGCGCTCGGTGTGGCGCGCCCTGTGCGATGCCATGGACGTGCCCGAGCAGGACCGCTGGGGCAGCGACCAGCGACGCCCGGCCCGCCGCTGACGGGGTGGGTGTCGACCGGTCGCGGTAGCGTCGCGCCGTGCCCGTCGAACCGCCCCAGGTGCCCGCCGACCCGACCGGGTCCCCGACCCGAGGGTCCGCGGACCACGAGCCCATGATCCGCGCACGAGGCCTCGTGAAGGCCTTCGACGACTTCACCGCGGTCGACGGCATCGACGTCGAGGTGCGTCCGGGGGAGGCCTTCGGGTTCCTCGGGCCCAACGGCGCCGGCAAGTCCTCGACGATGCGGATGATCGGCTGCGTGTCCCCGCCGACGGCGGGGGAGCTGACCGTCCTCGGCATGGACCCCCGCACCGACGGGCCGCGCATCCGTGCCGGGCTGGGGGTGGTCCCGCAGCGGGACAGCCTCGACGAGGAGCTCACGGTCGAGGAGAACATCTGGGTCTACGGACGCTACTTCGGTCTCCCGCGGCGTCTGGTGCGCGAGCGCGCCGCCGAGCTCCTCGAGTTCGCCCAGCTGACCGACCGGGCGAGGTCCGTGGTCGAGCCGCTGTCCGGCGGGATGAAGCGTCGTCTGACGATCGCCCGCGCTCTGGTGAACTCACCGCGCATCCTGCTCCTCGACGAGCCGACCACCGGGCTCGACCCCCAGGCCCGGCACGTGCTCTGGGACCGCCTGTTCCGCCTCAAGCGCGAGGGGGTCACGCTCGTGCTGACCACCCACTACATGGACGAGGCCGAGCAGCTCTGCGACCGCCTGGTGGTGATGGACCACGGTCGGATCGTGGCCGAGGGCTCGCCGTCGGCCCTGATCGCCCAGCACTCGACCCGTGAGGTGCTCGAGCTGCGCTTCGACACGGCGGACCACGCGGCTCACCTCGGGGGGGTCGAGGGGGTCGCGGACCGGGTCGAGGTCCTTCCCGACCGTCTCCTGCTCTACACGCCCGACGGCGAGGCGGCGCAGTCCGAGCTCCACCGCCGCGGTCTCGAGCCGCTCTCGGCCCTGGTGCGCCGCTCGACCCTCGAGGACGTCTTCCTGCACCTCACCGGCCGGACACTGGTCGACTGATGGCGGGCACCGGGACGACGAGCGGGCGGGTCGCCCCGGGGGCGGACGGGGGGACCGCACCGCTCACCGGGGGCTGGCAGGCCGTCACGGCGCACTGGCTCGCGAAGTACCGCCGGGTCTGGTTCGGCACGGCGATCACGAGCTTCCTCTCACCGTTGCTGTACCTCGCCGGCATGGGGTACGGCCTCGGCATGCTGGTCGACCGTGGTGCCGGCGGGATCGACGGGGTGCCCTACGTCGTCTTCGTCGCCCCGGGGGTGCTCGCGGCCACGACCCTGCAGGTCGCCGCGGGGGAGACCACCTTCTCGGTCATGGGCTCGATCAAGTGGGACCGGACCTACCACGGCATGCTCGCCACCCCGCTCGGAGTGCGCGACGTGGTGACGGGTCACCTGGCCTACGTGCTCGTCCGCCTGACCATGGCAGCGGTGGTGTTCTTCGGCGTCGCGGCGGCCCTCGGGACGGTGCGGTCGTGGTGGGGTCTGCTGGCCGTCCCGGTGGCCGTCCTGGGCGGGCTGGCCTTCGCCTCGTGCTGCTACGCGTACTCGGCGAGCCTGACCAACGACCGTGGGCTGGCCCTGATGTTCCGCTTCGTGGTCATGCCCATGACCCTCTTCTCGGGCACGTTCTTCCCGATCGAGCAGCTCCCGGGCTGGCTCCAGCCGGTGGCCTGGCTGACGCCGCTGTGGCACGCGGTCGACGCCTCGCGGACCCTCGTCCTCGGGACGGCGGACCCGGGCGGGGTCCTCCTGCACGTCGGGTACCTCGCGCTGTGGGCGGCCGGGGGCTACCTGGCCGCGGTCCGCGTGCTGCACCGCCGGATGGTGGTCTGAGTGGCCGCCCCGGACCAGGGCCGCGTGGCGGCCGCCGGTCGGCTGGCGCGCGCCGTCCCGATCCCTGCGGGGGCCGGCATGGCGCGGATGCTCGTCGAGCGCAACTACCGGTCCTTCCGCCGGACCTGGGTGATCATCGCCTCGGGGTTCTTCGAGCCGGTCTTCTTCCTCTTCGCGATGGGGGTGGGGATCGGCAGCCTGGTGGGGGACGTCGAGACCGAGGGCAGGCTCGTGCCGTACGTGGTCTTCGTCGCGCCCGCCCTGCTCGCGGCCTCGGCCATGAACGGAGCTGTCTTCGACTCGACCACCAACGTCTTCTTCAAGCTCAAGTACGCCAAGCTGTACGACTCGGTCCTCGCCACCCCGCTCGGCCCGCGGGACGTCGCGCTGGGCGAGATCGCCTGGGCCCTGCTGCGCGGCCTCGTCTACTCGGCGGCCTTCCTCGCGGTCGCGGCCCTCGCGGGCGCGGTCACCTCACCCCTCGCCCTCCTGGCGGTCCCCGCCGCGACGCTCATCGGGTGGGCCTTCGCCTCGATCGGCATGGCCGCGACCACCTACATGCGCACCTGGGCGGACTTCGACTACGTGCAGCTCGCGATCCTGCCCATGTTCCTGTTCTCGGCCACCTTCTTCCCGCTCGAGACCTACCCCGCGGCCCTGCAGGGGGTCGTCCAGGCCACGCCGCTGTTCCACGGCGTGGCGATGGTCCGGGACCTCATGCTCGGCCAGGTCGGTCCGGATCTCCTGGTGCACGTCGCGTACCTGGTCGTCCTCGGTCTGGTGGGTACGGCGTGGACCGCGCGCCGCATCGAGCGCCTCCTGCTGCGGTGACCGGCGTGTCGTCGGTCCGGCGTCGAGATCGAACACCTGTTCGGCTACAGTCGTGCACAGGCGTCCTGGCACCGCGGGGATCCCCAGGGTCAGCGGCACCTCGAGATGGATGTCGGTGGCCGGGCGTAGCGTCACCGCACGACACGCAGACCTGAACGACAGACCGAGAACCGGGTGGCACGCCGCCCACGAGCACCGAGGTGACACATGCCCGCTCCCGCAGACCGCTCCAAGGCCCTTGAGGCCGCGCTGGGCCAGATCGACCGCCAGTTCGGCAAGGGCTCGATCATGCGCCTGGGAGACGACGGGCGCGCCCCTGTCGAGGTGATCCCGACCGGTTCGATCGCCGTGGACATCGCCCTCGGCATCGGAGGCCTGCCGCGGGGCAGGGTGGTCGAGATCTACGGCCCTGAGTCCTCCGGCAAGACGACGCTGGCGTTGCACGCCGTGGCGAACGCGCAGAAGGCCGGGGGCATCGCGGCCTTCATCGACGCCGAGCACGCCCTCGACCCGGAGTACGCCAAGAAGCTCGGGGTCGACACCGACGCACTGCTGGTGTCCCAGCCCGACACCGGTGAGCAGGCCCTCGAGATCATGGACATGCTGATCCGGTCGGGAGCCATCGACATCGTCGTCATCGACTCGGTCGCGGCCCTCGTGCCCAAGGCCGAGATCGAGGGCGAGATGGGCGACAGCCACGTCGGCCTCCAGGCTCGGCTGATGTCCCAGGCGCTGCGCAAGATCGCCGGGGCGCTGAGCCAGTCGGGCACGACCGCGATCTTCATCAACCAGCTGCGCGAGAAGATCGGTGTCTTCTTCGGCTCGCCCGAGACGACGACCGGTGGCAAGGCCCTCAAGTTCTACGCCTCGGTGCGGCTGGACATCCGGCGCATCGAGACCCTCAAGGAGGGGACCGACGCGGTCGGGAACCGGACACGGGTCAAGGTCGTCAAGAACAAGATGGCGCCGCCTTTCAAGCAGGCCGAGTTCGACATCCTCTACGGGGTCGGCATCTCGCGAGAGGGCGGGCTGATCGACCTCGGTGTGGAGCACGGATTCATCCGAAAGTCCGGGGCCTGGTACACGTACGAGGGGGACCAGCTCGGGCAGGGCAAGGAGAACGCTCGGGGCTTCCTGCGCGACAACCCTGACCTGGCGGACGAGGTCGAGAAGAAGATCAAGGAGAAGCTGGGCATCGGCGCCCAGGTCGACGCTCCTGCGGACCCGGCAGGTGGTGTCGACTTCTGAGCCCGCGGTCGAGGTCGGCGGCCGAGCCCCCTGAGGAGGGGGCGGCGGCCGTCGACCCAGAGCCCGAGGCCGAGTCGGTGGCCCGTGCGATCCTGCTGCGCCAGCTCGCCGGGGCGCCACGCAGCAGGCACCAGCTTGCCCAGGCCCTCGCTCGCAAGGGCGTCGAGGAGGGCCTCGCCGACCGCCTGCTCGATCGCTTCACCGAGGTCGGACTGATCGATGATGCGGAGTACGCCCAGATGCTCGTCCGCAGCCAGCGGGAGTCGCGAGGGCTCGCGCGCCGGGCGCTCGCCCAGGAGCTCCGGCGCAAGGGGATCGAGGACGAGCACGCCCAGGAGGCTCTCGCGACGGTCGACGACGAGGCCGAGGAGGAGAGCGCGCGGAGGCTGCTAGAGCGCCGCTGGCGGTCGAGCACCGGGCTGGCCCCCGAGGTCAAGGCGCGTCGAGCGGTCGCCATGCTCGCGCGCAAGGGGTACGGGCCGGGCCTCGCCTCGCGCCTGATCCGCGAGTTGGTGGACGCCGAGGCTGCCGAGGCGTGGGATTCTGGGTCCCCGGTGGGCGACTGAGCCGACCAGGTCCTGGAAGGAGCGACGGTGGGTGAGGTCGCGATCGTTGTCGTGCTGCTCATGGCGTGCCTGGTCGCCCTGCTGCTGGTGCTCCTGGCCCGGCGCGAGGCCGCTGCGACGCGATCACGGGCCGAGGCCGACGTCGCTGCGATCAAGGACGAGGCCCGCAGCCTCGTCGCGGAGGCTCAACGACGCGAAGAGCGTCTGACCCTGCGGGAGCAGGAGCTGGGACGCGAGCGCCAGGAGGTGCGCGAGCTCGAGGCGTCCGCGAGCCGCCGGCTCGCCGAGGCTGAGGCAGAGGCGGCCGCGCTGAGGCAGGCCGCCGCCGCCGCCCGTGACGAGGCCGATGCCGCGTTGGCCGTGATCGGCGGTCTCTCGGCGACGGAGGCCCGCGCCGAGCAGGTGGCGCGGATGGTCGCGGCAGCCAAGAACGAGGCAGCGACACAGGTACGTCGCGTCGAGGCGAAGGCTCGCCGTTCCGCCGACGAACGGGCCCGACGGATCGTCGCCACGGCCGTCCAGCGCGTTGCCGGCCCGACGAGCGCCCAGACGGTGGTCACCACCCTCCCGCTGCCGGCCGAGGAGATGAAGGGCCGGATCATCGGCAAGGAGGGTCGCAACATCCGGACCTTCGAGGCCCTGACCGGAGTCAACGTCATCGTGGACGACACCCCCGGCACGGTGATGCTGTCCAGCTTCGACGCCGAGCGCCGCGAGGTCGCGGCGGTGGCCCTCGCCGACCTCATGGCCGACGGACGCATCCATCCGCAGCGCATCGAGATCGCCTATGCCCACGCCGTCGAGGGGGCCGTCGAGAGGTCCGTGGCGGCGGGGCACGAGGCGGCCGAGAGAGCCGGGGTCAGCGGTCTGCACCCCGAGCTCGTCGAGACCCTGGGGCGGCTCCGGCTGCGGACCAGCTATGGCCAGAACGTCCTGGCGCACCTCGTGGAGAGTGCCCAGATCGCCGCGTCGATGGCCGCCGAGATGGGGGCCGACGTCGAGCTCGCCCGGCGCGGGGCCTTCCTGCACGACGTGGGCAAGGCCCTGACTGCCGAGCTCGGGGGGACGCATGCGCTCGTCGGTGCTGACCTGGCGCGCCGCGTCGGAGAGGCCCCGGCCGTGGTCAACGCCATCGCGGCCCACCACGACGAGGTGCCTCCCGAGACTCTCGAGGCCGTGCTGGTCCAGGCTGCCGACGCCTGCTCGGCCGCCCGACCGGGCGCTCGGCGCGAGGAGCTCGACCAGTACATCGAGCGGATGGACACCCTCGAGGCCCTCGTGGTGGCTCACTCGGGGGTGCGCCGAGCCGTGGCGATGTCGGCCGGGCGCGAGGTCCGGGTCGTCGTCGAGCCCACCGAGGTCGACGACGCCGCCATGGCGGGCCTCGCCGAGACCATTGCCAGGCACATCGAGAAGGACCTCAGCTACCCGGGGGAGATCACCGTCACGGCCATCCGGGAGATCCGCGCGAGCGCGACCGCCGGCTGAGCTCAGGCTTCCGCACGAAGGCGCCCGCCACGCATCACGGTCGAGCCGGCGTCACGAGATGTCCCCGACCCCCGCAGGCAGGCCGGCGGTCGCTGGCTTCGCGGCTCTGGGGGTCCGCTTGGTGGGTCCGCGCTGCAGCCGCATCGCGAGGCGGGAGAGGGAGATGTTGACGACGAGGTAGATCCCCGCCCCCACCACGAAGAGGGCGATGTAGTAGGCGTTGCCGAAGTACTGCCCGTTGTTCTGGATCGACCGCAGGAGCTCGGCGTAGCCCACGATGTAGCCCAGCGAGGAGTCCTTGAGCAGGACGACGAGCTGGGCGATGAGGCTCGGCAGCATGGTCCGGACAGCCTGGGGCAGCAGGACGGTGAACAAGGTCTGCGACTTCGAGAGCCCGACGGCGTACGCCGCCTCCGCCTGGCCTCGGGGGAGGGAGGCGAGCCCCGCTCGCAGGATCTCGGCGATGATGGCCATGTTGTAGACCGTCAGCCCGAAGACCACCGCGGCGAAGGCGCTCCAGCCGAAGCCGAGGGAGCCGAGAAACATCATCAGCAGGACGGGCAGGCCGCGGAAGAGCTCGATGATCACGATCGCGGGGGCGCGCACCCACCAGCGGCGGGCGGTGCGCCACACAGCGAGCACGAGGCCGAGGACCAGCGCGAGGGGGGCCGCGACCACCGCGGCCCGGAGGGTGGCGCCGAGGCCGTACACGAGCATCGACGTCCAGACGTCGGCGGCGGTCTGACCCTTCGGGGGGTCGAACAGGACGTCCCACCGGTCGATGCCGAACACACCCCGACCGTGGGCGTAGTAGGCCGCGAGCGCGACGAGCCCCAGCAGCACCGCGCCACCGATCACGGAGCCCCAGCGCTCGCGCCGGCGTGCGACCGGCCCGGGGGCGTCATAGAGGACGGAGCTCATCGGCTGAACGCCACCTTTCGCTCGACGGTGCTGGCGATGGCGCCGAGCGGGATCGTGATGGCCAGGTAGAACAGCGCGACGCCGAGCAGGACGACCACCGCGTCACCGGGGTTTCCCTGCGAGATCCGCCGACCGCTGCCGACCAGCTCGACGACGGCGAAGCCCGCAGCCACCGAGGTGTTCTTGGTCAGGGCGATGAAGACGTTGATCATCGGCGGGACCACCGAGCGCAGGGCCTGGGGCAGGATGACGTTGCCCAGGCTCTGGCCGAAGGTGAGCCCGATGGCACGCGAGGCCTCGGCCTGACCGACCCCCACGCTGTTGATGCCCGAGCGAACCGCCTCGGCGACGAAGGCCGCGGTGTACGTGGAGAGGCAGATCACCGCCGTCCAGAACCCGAGCGGTGCGATGATCCCGAACTGGGGGGCCACCAGGATCATGAAGAAGAAGACCAGCGTGAGCGGAGTGTTGCGCAGCAGCTCGACGTAGGTGGCGGCGAGGCCGCGCAACGGACGGATCGGCGAGACGCGCAGCGCGGCGAGGACCAGTCCCAGGGCCAGCGAGATCGCCCCCGAGTAGAGGGTCAGGCGCAACGTCACCTGGAATCCGGCCCAGTAGGACGGCATGTTGTCGACGAGCACGTCCACGCCGGTGGTCCCCTTCGTTCGGGTGCGGCGATGCGCACGGTGGTGGTGTCGGAGGCGGGGGGGGGGGGCCGGGGGGGGGGGGGGCGCGGCCCGGGGCCGGGCCCCCCCCGCCCGGTGGGTCGAGCCCGTTCGGTCGGACTCAGCCGCGATCAGTACCGGTCGACGGCGGGGGGCTCGGGGGTCGGCAGCACCGTGCCCGCCGTGTTCTCCCAGGCGGCGGTCCAGCTGCCGTCCTCGTACATCTCCTCGAGGGCGTCGTTGATCCAGTCGCGGAACTCGTCGTCCTCGAGGGCCAGGCCGATGCCGTAGGGCTCCTCGGTGAAGGGCTCGCCCCGGACCTCGAGGTCGTCGCTCTCGGCGGCGAAGCCCGCCAGGATCACGTTGTCCGTGCTCACCGCGTCGACCTGGCCGTTGCGCAGCGGCTCGAGGCACTCGGAGTAGGCGCCGAAGGGGACGACCTCGGCCTCGGGGAAGCTCTCGAGGAGGTTCGCCTCGGGGGTCGAGCCGGACACGGTGCAGACCCGGGCACCGTCCAGGTCCTCAGGTCCCTGGATGTCCTCGTTGTCGGCGAGGGTGAGGATCGACTGGCCCGCCTCGTAGTACGGGCCGGCGAAGGAGATGATCTCCTTGCGCTCGTCGTTGATCGTGTAGGTCGCGACGACGAGGTCGACCTCACCGGACTCGATGAACGGCTCGCGGTTGGCCGAGATCGTCTCGACCCACTGGATGTCCTCCGCGGTGATGCCGAGCTTGCCCGCGATCATCGTGGCGATCTCGACGTCGAAGCCCTCGGGAACGCCGTTCGGTCCGACGAGGCCGAAGAGCGGCTGGTCGAACTTGGTGCCGATGGTGATCGAGCCGGCCTCGGCGAGGGTCGCCATGGTCGACCCCTCCGGGAAGTCCGCGGTCTCGCTCGGCTCGTCGGTCCCTGCGTCGGGCTCCTCGGCGTCCGAGCTGCAGGCTGTCAGTGCGAGCGTGGCCGCGGCGAGTGCCGCGACGGCTCCGAATCGTGAACGCATGGGCGTGTCCCCTTCCGTGTGCTGTCCCGCCGGGTGCAGCGGTGACAGGTCTGTCGCGGCGGCCATCGTGGCCGCCCGTGCTGGTCGATCTGTCCGGTCAGTGGGTGAGGATCTTGGACAGGAAGTCCTGGGCGCGCTCGCTCTCGGGCGTGGTGAAGAAGGTCTCGGGCTCGGCCTCCTCGACGACCTGGCCGCCGTCCATGAACACCACACGGTGGGCGGCCTTCCTCGCGAAGCCCATCTCGTGGGTGACGACGATCATGGTCATCCCCTCCGCCGCGAGGGAGACCATGACGTCGAGGACCTCGTTGATCATCTCCGGGTCGAGGGCCGAGGTCGGCTCGTCGAACAGCATGACCTTGGGCTTCATCGCGAGGGCACGGGCGATCGCGACGCGCTGCTGCTGACCTCCCGAGAGCTGGGCGGGGAGCTTGTCGGCCTGGTTCGCGACGCCGACGCGCTCGAGCAGCTGCATCGCGAGCGCCTTGGCCTCGGACTTCTTGAGCCCCTTGGCCTTGATCGGCCCGAGGGTGACGTTCTCGAGGACGGTCTTGTGCGCGAAGAGGTTGAAGGACTGGAAGACCATGCCGACGTCGGCGCGCATGCGGGCCAGCGCCTTGCCCTCGGCCGGGACCGGGACGCCGTCGATCGTGATGGTGCCGGTGTCGATCGTCTCGAGCCGGTTGATCGAGCGGCACAAGGTCGACTTGCCCGATCCCGAGGGCCCGATCACGACGACCACCTCGCCGCGGTGCACGGTCAGGTCGATGTCCTGCAGGACGTGCAACGCACCGAAGTGCTTGTTGACCTTGTCGAGGACGACGAGCGGGGCGCCGAGCTCGCTCCGGTCGGGGACGCCGGCGTCCGAG
This sequence comes from Actinotalea soli, assembly GCF_017565425.1. Lineage (GTDB taxonomy): Bacteria > Actinomycetota > Actinomycetes > Actinomycetales > Cellulomonadaceae > Actinotalea > Actinotalea soli. Next base: position 92,781 of record NZ_JAGEMK010000011.1, on the reverse strand, counting down.
GGAAGTGCACGATCGTGAGCCATGGTGCTGACCGTAGAGGGCGCATGTTTCGCGAGCCAGCCCACACGGTCACAAATCGGCAACGACCAGGAAAAGAACCTTCCGACAACATCCGCCCCTCCCTGGACACCTCGCGCCGCCGTCCTGAGGCCGCAGCCTGCTCCGCCGGGGGCGCGCGAGCCGTACCCTTGGTCCTGATGTCAACGACCCTCACGCCTCCGCGCACCTACGTGGTCCGCACCCTGGGCTGCCAGATGAACGTCCACGACTCCGAGCACATGGCTGGGATGCTCGAGGGGGCCGGCTACGTCCCTGCCGCCCCCGAGGACGCCGCGGCCTCGCGCGCCGACGTCGTGGTCATCAACACCTGCGCTGTGCGCGAGAACGCCGCCAGCAGGCTGTACGGCAACCTCGGGCAGCTCGCTGCGGTCAAGAACACCCGGCCCGGCATGCAGATCGCGGTCGGCGGGTGCCTGGCGCAGAAGGACCGTTCCGGCATCGTCGAGCGGGCGCCCTGGGTGGACGTCGTCTTCGGCACCCACAACCTGGACGTGCTCCCGGTCCTCCTGGACCGTGCGCGGCACAACAGCGAGGCCCAGGTCGAGATCGCGGAGTCGCTCCAGGTCTTCCCCTCGACGCTGCCCACCCGCCGGGAGTCGGTCTACGCGGGGTGGGTCTCGATCTCGGTGGGCTGCAACAACACCTGCACCTTCTGCATCGTCCCGCACCTGCGCGGCAAGGAGCGCGACCGTCGCCCGGGCGAGATCCTCGCCGAGGTCGAGGCTCTGGTGGCCGACGGGGCGATCGAGGTGACCTTGCTCGGTCAGAACGTCAACAGCTACGGCGTGGAGTTCGGCGACCGGGGGGCCTTCGCCAAGCTGCTCCGCGCGGTGGGTGCCGTCCCGGGCCTGGAGCGGGTGCGCTTCACCTCGCCGCACCCCGCCTCCTTCACCGACGACGTGATCGCTGCGATGGCCGAGACCCCCACCGTCATGCCCCAGCTGCACATGCCCCTGCAGTCGGGGTCGGACCGCATCCTGCGCGCCATGCGGCGCTCGTACCGCTCGGAGAAGTTCCTCGGCATCCTCGACCGGGTGCGCGCGGCGATGCCCGAGGCCGCGATCACCACGGACATCATCGTGGGCTTCCCCGGGGAGACCGAGGAGGACTTCGCCGGGACCCTGCGCGTGGTCGAGGCCGCGCGGTTCTCCTCGGCCTTCACCTTCCAGTACTCGCCCCGGCCCGGCACCCCCGCCGCTGACCTGCCCGACCAGCTCCCCAAGGAGGTCGTGCAGGAGCGCTACCTGCGTCTGACGGCGCTCCAGGAGCGCATCTCGACCGAGGAGAACGCCCGCCAGGTGGGTCGCACGGTCGAGGTGCTCGTCATCGAGGGGGAGGGCCGCAAGGACGGCGCGACCCATCGCGTGACGGGCCGGGCCGCGGACAACCGGCTCGTCCACCTCGCCGAGCCCCTCTCGGTCAGCGCGGCGACGTCGAGGGCCGACGTCGTCGCCCGGGAGGCAGCAGCCTCGGGCGGCGCCGCGCCCGATCCCCGCAGCGCGGCGGACCTCGACCCCGACCGCGCGCGCCCCGGCGACCTGGTGACGGTCCGCGTGACCAGGTCGGCCCCGCACCACCTCGAGGCCGACTCGGCCCTCGACGGGGGCCCGTACCTCGTGCGGCGGACCCGGGCCGGCGACGCCTGGGCCCGGGCCGAGCGCGCCAAGGGCGGCGAGCAGGACCACGGCCACGGGTCGGCCTCCGCCACCAGCGGTCCCGTGCTCCTCGGGGTGCCGACCCTGCGCCCCTGAGCCCGCCGGGCGCTCGGCTGCTGGCCGGCACCCTCTCAGCGCGTGAGCTCAGTCCTCCGGGACCAGGCCGCCGAGGGCCGCGAAGAACTGCACACCCGTGCCCAGTCCGCAGGCCACGAGCTGGCCCAGCTGGTCGTCGGTCACACCGTGCTCGAGGTCGACCGAGACCTCGGTGTAGAGGGCAGACCCCTCGTCCTCGTCGCGCAGGTAGACCTTGGGCCAGATGCGCTCGCGGTTCCAGTCGTTGACCGCGAGCAGCGCCGCGGCCCGGCGGTGCGCGGGCAGGGTGCGGTGCCACCGGCCACGGACCTGGAGGATCTCGTGCTGCTCTCCCAGGAGCAGGAACCAGAACCTGTCACCGTCCCAGGTGCCGGTCAGGTCCCCGTCCTCGTCGTGGGCGACGTGGTACCCGCGCCCGACGAGGTAGGCCTCGACCCGGGACAGGTCGACCGGGGAGGGTCGGCGTGCGGCCTGGTCGGCCCCCGTGGCTTCCCGCCCACGGCCGGGGGCGCTCACGGTGCTGCCGCCGCGGGGTCCGGGTACAGCTCGTCGAGCAGGTCGAAGACGGTGCTCGAGGCGCTCACGCCGCAGTGCAGGAGCTGGCCCAGCTGGTCGTCGGTGGCACCGTGCTCGAGGTCCGTCGACACCTCGCAGGTCACGTGCACCATGCCGTCGTCGCGGACCCGCACGTAGGCCTTGGGCCAGACGCGCTCCGCGTTCCACTCGTTGCACACCTCGAGCACCTCGGTCAGGCGCTCGATCGCGAACTCCCGGTTCCACTGCCCACGGACCTGGAGGATCTCCTGGCGCTCGCCGAACAGGAAGAAGTAGAAGAGCCTTCCGCGCCACAGGCCGCCCACGTCGCCGTCGTTGTCGACGAAGTACGTGTAGCCGTGCTCGGCGAACCAGGCGCACAGTCGCTCGCGGGACAGCGGCGTGGTCAGGCCGTCCTCGGACCGTTGGTCGGGTGCCTGACGGTCCGGGGCCCCGAGCAGCCCGGCCATCGGCCGTCCGCCCTGCCGTGCGTCGTCCTCACGCACCGCGGGGGTGTCGCGCACGCGTCGTACCCAGGAGAAGAACCCCATCGGAGCACCCTACTCGGTCCCACCGGGACGGTGCCGGGCGTCCGCGGGGCTCGGGCCGGTAGCGTCTGGGGGTGCTCGTCGCCGCTGCCCTCGTGCCTGAGTCCGCCCTGCTGGTGCCCGGGGGCGCCGGTCGTGCCACGGTGCTCGAGGTCGAGCGCCAGGCGTGCCTCGAGGCGATCGGGGCGCTCACCGCCGCCCGGCCCGCACAGGTCGTCGTCGTCAGCCCTCGGCGCCACGGCGGAGGGCTCGCCGCGGCGGGGATCGACCCGTCCATCGCCGCCGAGGGCCTCGGCGCTCCCGGTGCCGCCCCCGTGGCCCTCGGCTCGGGCGGAGACGTCGGGACAGCGGTCGCGTCCTGGGGCCTCGCCCGGGTGGGCTGGCGTGGACCGGTCGAGCTGGCCCCGCCCCTCGAGGGGGATGCGGCGGCGCTGGCCGGCCTCGGGCGGAGGCTGGCGGGTCGGCCCGACCCCGACCCCGCTGCCCGGACGGCGCTCCTGCTCGTCGGCTCGCTGAGTGCCCGCCGCGGGCCCCGCGCCCCGTTGCCCGAGGACCCTCGCGCCCCCGGGACCGACGTCCGCCTCGCGGCCGATCTCGTGACCCTCGACGGTCCCGCCCGGGCGCGCCTGGCCGCGGTCCCTGCCGAGGAGGCGACGGCGCTCGCGGTGAGCGCCTGGGCCCCCTGGCAGGTGCTGCTCGGCGCGGTGGGCGACGCCCCGTGGCGCGGGCGCCTGCATCTGGACGCCGCGCCCTGGGGTGCCGGCTACCTCGTCGTGGACTGGACGCCCGGCGGCGGGACGGGGGCCCCGTGAGCGGCGCACCCCAGGTCGTGGCGGTGGTGGGACCCACCGCGACCGGGAAGTCCGACCTCGGGCTGGCCCTGGCCGAGCACCTGGGCGGGGAGGTGATCAACGCCGACGCCATGCAGCTCTACCGCGGGATGGACATCGGCACGGCCAAGCTCGCCCTCGCCGAGCGCCGAGGGGTCCCGCACCACCAGCTCGACGTCCTCGACGTGGCCGAGGACGCCTCGGTCGCGTCCTACCAGCGGCACGCCAGGGCGGACCTCGCCGCGGTCCTGGCCAGGGGACGCCGCCCCGTCGTCGTCGGCGGCTCGGGGCTCTACGTCCGAGCCCTGCTGGACCGCCTGACCTTCCCGCCCGCCGACGAGGCGGTGCGGGCGGCGCTCGAGGGGCGCGCCCGCGAGCACGGCCCGGGACTGCTGCACGACGAGCTGCGCGCGGCGGACCCCGCGGCGGCGGACCGCATCGAGCGGGCGAACACGCGCAGGATCGTCCGCGCCCTCGAGGTGATCACCCTGACCGGTCGTCCCTACAGCGCGACCCTGCCCGAGCACGTGTACGAGGCGCCGGCCGTCCAGCTGGGCCTGGACTGCGACCGTGCGCTGCTCGACGGGCGGATCGAGCAGAGGGTCGAGCGGATGTGGGAGCGGGGTCTGGTCGCCGAGGTCCGAGCGCTCGCCGGGCCCGGGTTCGACGGTCTCGGGCGGACCGCGGCGAGGGCCGTCGGGTACGCCGAGGGGCTCGCCGTGCTGCGGGGCGACATGACCGAGGTCGAGGCGCGCGCGGCGGTGGCCGCAGGGACGCGCCGGCTCGCGCGCAAGCAGATGGGCTGGTTCGGCCGGGACCCCCGCGTGCACTGGCTCGACGCTCAGGCCACCGACCTCGTCGAGCAGGCCCTCGACCTCGTCGGACGGGCAGACCGCGGCATGCTGCCTGACCCCGGGGGCCGTCGCCGTACCCTCGGCTCATGAGCTCCACGACGGTGAAGGCCACGACGACCCTCGGCCCCGGACCGCATCTGCGGGTCGCGAAGGGGCACGGCACCGAGAACGACTTCGTCCTGCTGCACGACCCCGACGGCCAGGTCGACCTGACCCCCGCCCTCGTGCGAGGCCTCGCGGACCGTCGCGCCGGACTGGGGGGAGACGGGGTCATCCGGCTGGTGCGCAGCACCCGTCTCGCCGAGGGGGCAGACGCCCTGGCCGAGGACCCGTCCGCCGTGTGGTTCATGGACTACCGCAACGGGGACGGGACCCTCGCCGAGATGTGCGGCAACGGAGTGCGCGTCGCGGCCCTGTTCGCCGAGCGCCTCGGTCTGTGGGACGGCACCGGGGCCCTCGCTCTCGCGACCCGCGCCGGGGTGCGCCGCGTGCACAGCGACCCGCAGGGCAGCGGCTGGTACGCCGTGGACATGGGCGGCTGGACCATGCCCGGGGGGGCCGGGGCGGCGGCCCGGGGGATGGACGCCGAGGTCGAGGTCCCAGGCCTCCCCGTGGTGCGCCCGGCGCTGAGCATCGACGTCGGCAACCCGCACACGGTCCTGGCCCTGGCCGATGCCGCCGAGCTCGCGGCCGCGGACCTGACCCGGCCGCCGGTCGTCACCCCGACCCCCCTCGCGGGGACCAACGTCGAGCTCGTGGTGCCCCTCGGCGAGGAGACAGGGCCCGACGGCGAGGTCGTCGGCCGGCTCCGGATGCGGGTGCACGAGCGTGGGGTGGGGGAGACCCGCTCGTGCGGGACGGGGGCCTGCGCGGCCGCGATGGCGGTGCGGACCTGGGCCGGGGCCGAGGCCCCGTCGACCTGGCTGGTCGAGGTCCCGGGGGGCACCGTGCGGGTGAGAGCCCTGCCCGGGGGGCGGGTCGAGCTGGCCGGTCCTGCGCGTCTGGTCGCCGACGGCGAGGTCGACCTCGAGGCTCTCGTCCGGGACGCGGCGGCGAGGCCCTCCGTCTGAGGCCCCCGCCCGGGTGGGGTCAGCCCCGGGCGGAGACCCGCAGGACCCGGAACCCCTTGGCGCTCGCGACCCGTTCGACGTCGGTGCCGAGCCTCTCGGCGATCCAGCGCTGGAGGGAGTCCGCGCCCAGGTTGCGCTGCACCACCAGGTGCGCGCTCGCGTCCTCCTCGAGCCGCGGCAGCCACTGCTCGAGCATCGCGTGCAGGGCCGGCTTGCCGATGCGGATCGGGGGGTTCGACCACACCGCCGCGAAGGCCACCTCGGGCACCTCGTCGGGGCGGACCGCGCGGAGGTTGGTCAGCCCGAGGCGGGCGGCTGTGCCGCGCAGCAGGTCCACGGCCCGTGCGTTGACGTCGACCGCCCACACGGTCGCCTCGGGGGAGGTGAGGGCCATCGTCAGGCCGACCGGGCCCCAGCCGCAGCCGAGGTCGAGCAGGTGACCGCCCGCCGGGAGGGGCGGCACGCTGCGGAGCAGGACCTGGGTGCCGAGGTCGAGCCGTCCCGGGGAGAAGATGCCGGGAGCGGTGTCGACCACCACCTCGCGGCCGGCCAGGTGGACCGACATGGTCCGGCGCTCGTCGGCCGAGGCGGGCTCGGCGGTGAAGTAGTGGTCCTCGGGAGGAGGTCCTGGCTCGGGCACGGCGCGCACTCTACCGGCCCCGGTCGTCCGCTGTGCGAGGAATTGCCTCGCCGCACGCCCCGCCGCGTGCCACCCTGGGACTCCCGACGAGAGGTGCCGATGACCGACCCGACGACCGACCCCGCCCCGGCTGACCTGGACGACCAGGACGGCGTGGACCGCCAGCGCGAGGCCCGCGAGCTCGCCGACGCCGTCGTGGCGCGCGTGCTGGCCCGAGCGGGCACGGCCCTCGACCTCGGCGGGACCCGCCTCTCCGAGAGCGACGGTGACCAGCTCGACCGGGCCGACCGTGCCGCCCTGCGCCGCGTCGCGGGCCTGTCGACCGAGCTCGACGACGTCACCGAGGTCGAGTACCGGCAGCTGCGCCTCGAGAAGGTCGTGCTCGCAGGCATCTGGACCAGGGGCACCGCCGAGGAGGCCGAGGTCTCGTTGCGCGAGCTCGCCGCCCTCGCCGAGACCGCCGGCTCGCAGGTCCTCGACGGCGTCCTGCAGCGACGGCAGAACCCCGACCCGGGGACCTACCTCGGCTCGGGCAAGGCCGCCGAGCTCGCCGAGATCGTCCAGGCCACCGGGGCCGACACCGTCATCATCGACGCGGACCTGGCGCCCTCGCAGCGCCGTGCCCTCGAGGACATCGTGCGCATCAAGGTCATCGACCGCACCGCGCTGATCCTCGACATCTTCGCCCAGCACGCCAAGTCCCGGGAGGGCAAGGCCCAGGTCGAGCTCGCCCAGCTCGAGTACCTGCTGCCGCGCCTGCGCGGCTGGGGCGAGTCGATGTCCCGCCAGGCCGGTGGGCGGGTCGCCGCCGGTGCCGGGATCGGGTCCCGCGGCCCGGGGGAGACCAAGATCGAGCTCGACCGCCGTCGGATCCGTACCCGGATGTCCAAGCTGCGGCGCGAGATCGCAGCGATGACCCCGGCGCGGGCCACGCAACGCTCCTCGCGCCGGCGGCGGCACGTTCCCTCGGTCGCGATCGCGGGGTACACCAACGCCGGCAAGTCGAGCCTCCTGAACCGGCTCACCGGGGCCGGGGTGCTGGTCGAGAACGCGCTGTTCGCAACCCTCGACCCGACCGTGCGCCGGGCGCAGACCCCGGACGGCCGTGACTACACCCTGGCCGACACCGTGGGGTTCGTCCGCTCCCTGCCGACCCAGCTGGTCGAGGCGTTCCGCTCGACCCTCGAGGAGGTGGGCGAGTCCGACCTGCTGCTCCACGTCGTCGACGTCTCCCACCCGGACCCAGAGGGGCAGATCGCGGCCGTGCGCGCCGTCCTCGCCGAGATCGAGGGGGTCGACGACGTCCCGGAGCTCATCGTGCTCAACAAGGCCGACGTCGCCGACCCCGAGGTCGTCGCCCGGCTGCGCCGTCGGGAGCCGCGCTCTGTCGTGGTCTCGGCCTACACCGGCGCGGGGATCGACGACCTGCGCGAGCGCGTCGCGGCCGAGCTGCCGCGCCCTGAGGAGCTCGTCGAGGTCGTCGTCCCCTACGGCCGCGGTGACCTCGTGAGCCGTGTGCACAGCGAGGGCGAGATCCACACCGAGCGGCACCTGGAGGCCGGGACGGCTCTGCGCGCCCTGGTCGACCCGGATCTCGCCGCAGAGCTGCGTTCCGCCTCGGTGGCCTGACCCGGCACGACCTCGGGCGTCCCCACGAGCGCCTAGGCTTCCCCGGGTGACAGCGCGCCCGGACCCGGATCCCTCGGAGAGCCCGGCCGACGGCGTCCCCGGGACGAGGCCTTCCGAGCGGAGCTCCTCCGAGGCGGCGCCCGGGACAGCCGGGGCGCCGCCCGTCCTCCAGCTGCTCGACCAGGCGGTCGGTGCCCTCGGCGGGCGGCCCCGTGAGGGGCAGCAGCAGATGGCCAGTGCCGTCGCGCAGGCGATCGAGCACCGTGAGCACCTGCTCGTCCAGGCGGGCACCGGGACCGGCAAGTCGCTCGGCTACCTCGTCCCGGCCGTGCGGCACGCGGTCCTGGCCGACGAGCGGGTGGTCGTCTCGACCGCGACCCTCGCGCTGCAGCGCCAGGTCATGACCCGTGACCTCCCGCTCGTCGCGCAGGCCGTGACCCCGTCCCTGCCCCGCGAGCCCCAGATCGCCCTGCTCAAGGGGTGGCACAACTACGTGTGCGCCCAGAAGGTCGCGGGCGGCTACCCCCAGGACGAGCCTGGGACGCTCTTCGACGCGGCCTTCGGTGAGGCGCCCGGCGCCGCGGACCACCCGGGCGGCGAGGCCGACCGGGACGGGGCCGGCACGCTCGGGCGTCAGGTGGTGCGCCTGCGCGAGTGGGCCCAGGAGACCGCCACCGGAGACCGCGACGACTGCGTCCCCGGGGTCTCGGACCGGGCCTGGCGGCAGGTCTCGGTCACGGCCATGGAGTGCCTGGGGCCCAGGTGCCCGATGATCGAGGAGTGCTTCCCCGAGCAGGCCCGCGCCAGGGCCCGCGAGGCGGACGTGGTCGTCACGAACCACGCGATGCTGGGGATCGCCGCCGGGGGCTCGCCCGGGGTGCTTCCCGAGCACGAGGTGCTCGTCGTCGACGAGGCCCACGAGCTCGCCGAGCGGGTCACCGCCCAGGCCACCGTCGAGCTGTCCGCCGTGAGCATCGAGCAGGCCGCACGTCTGGCGCGTCGGCACGGCGGCGTCCTCACCACCGACCTCGACGCGGCGGGTCAGGGGCTCGGGGCCGTGCTCGCGGGCCTCCCGGAAGGGCGCCTGCGCGGAGGGCTGCCGGCGGACGTGGCCATGGCCGTCGACGCGGTGCGCGACGCGGCACGCGGGCTGATGACAGCGCTGCGCCCCGAGGGCGGCACTCCCGACCCCGCTGCGGGCGGTGGGCTCAAGCTGGCGACCTCGGCCGTGCTGGCGCTGTTCGAGATCGCCGAGCGGATGGGGGGCGACGCCGCGCAGGACGGGCGTGACGTGCTGTGGTGCGCCCGGGGTGAGCAGCACGGGCGGCCTGGTGCGACGCGTCTGCACGGTGCACCGCTCGCCGTCTCAGGCCTCGTCCGGTCGCACCTGCTGACGGGGCGCACCGCCGTGCTGACCTCGGCGACGCTCGCCCTCGGGGGGAGCTTCCTGCCCCTGGCCCGCGCCGTCGGGCTCGACCCCGAGGAGCTGCGGGGGGATGCGGACGAGGCCCCTCCCGCCCGCGCTGCCGCGCCACCGGACCCGCAGGCCGTCCGGCCATGGCGGGGGCTGGACGTCGGGAGCCCCTTCGACTACCCCCGCAGCGCGATCCTCTACGTGGCCAAACACCTGTCCACGCCGGGGCGGGGCGGTACCGCGACCGACCAGCTCGACGAGATCGAGGCCCTCGTCCGCGCGGCTGGTGGTGCCACGCTGGGACTGTTCTCCTCACGTCGCGGGGCCGAGGCAGCCACGGAGGCGATGCGCGAACGGCTGCCCTTCCCGGTCCTGTGCCAGGGGGACGACCAGCTCCCTACCCTCGTGCGCGCCTTCCAGGAGGACGAGCCGACCTGCCTGTTCGGCACGCTCTCCCTGTGGCAGGGGGTCGACGTGCCCGGACCGGCGTGCCGGCTCGTGCTCATCGATCGGATCCCGTTCCCGCGCCCCGACGACCCCGTCCGCTCCGCGCGGGCCGAGAGCGTGGACTCCGCGGGCGGCAACGGCTTCATGGCCGTCTCGGCCACGCACGCAGCCCTGCTCCTGGCTCAGGGCTCGGGGCGGCTGGTGCGCAGCGACACCGACCGCGGCGTCGTCGCGGTGCTGGACCCGCGCCTCGCCACCGCGCGGTACGGGGCCTTCCTCACCCGGTCGATGCCGCCGTTCTGGACCACCACGGATCCCGCCGTGGCGCGGGGGGCCCTGACGAGGCTCGCGGGAGCGGCGCGAGCGGGGGTGGCTGACGCCGCACCCGCGGTCCCCGGGCCGTAGGGTGGCTGCGGAGCACACGTGGCACGCGCTCGGTCCGCGGACCGGTGGCGCGGACGAGGGAAAGGGGACGCGATGACGGCGGAGCACGCGGACAGGGCGGCCGGGGCCGTCGAGGGCACGGTGCGTGGGGCGATCGAGCCCCGACGGACCACCCGGCTCGCGGTGGTCGGCGCTGGCAGCGTCGGCGCGACGATGGCCTACGCGGCCCTGATGCGTGGCGCCGCGCGCAGCGTGGCCCTGTACGACATCAACGCGGCCAAGGTCGAGGCCGAGGCCCTCGACATCGGCCACGGGATCCAGTTCATGCCCATGGCTGACGTGACGGGTTCGGACGACATCGCGGTGTGCTCGGGTGCCGACGTCGTCGTCGTGACCGCCGGGGCCAAGCAGCGGCCCGACCAGTCCCGTCTCGACCTCGCCGAGGCCACGGTGGGGCTGGTGCGCAAGATCATGCCTCAGCTCGTCGAGGTCGCACCGAACGCCGTCTACGTCATGGTCACCAACCCGGTGGACATCGTGACCTACGCGGCTCTCAAGGTCTCGGGTCTCCCGCCCCACCAGCTCTTCGGCTCGGGGACGGTGCTCGACTCCTCGCGGCTGCGCTACCTCCTGGCCCAGCACACCGGGGTCGCCGTGCAGAACATCCACGCGTACATCGCGGGAGAGCACGGGGACAGCGAGATCCCGCTGTGGAGCTCGGCCTCGATCGGCTCGGTACCTCTGACCGAGTGGCCGGGGATGCCCGGCCCCGACGGTCCCGTCGGTCGTCTGGGTGCGGCCGACCGCGAGCGCATCGCCGAGGAGGTCGTGAACTCCGCGTACCGCATCATCGCGGGCAAGGGCGCGACCAACTACGCGGTGGCCCTCGCCGGCTCGCGCATCATCGAGGCGGTCCTCAACGACGAGCGACGCATCCTGCCGGTCTCCTCGCTCCTCGACGACTACAAGGGCATCTCCGACGTGTGTCTCTCGGTGCCCTCGGTCGTCGGGTCGACGGGGGTCGGCGCGCGCCTCGACATCGCGATGTCCCGCGAGGAGCACGAGGGCCTGCGTCGCTCGGCGGACGCCGTGCGCGCGGTCGCGCGTCGGTTCGGCCTCTGAGCCCGGGCCGCCGCAGACCGACGCGTCAGAGGCTCCGCAGGACGCTCACGACCCGCCCGAGCACGACGGCGTCGTCGCCGGGGATCGGGGCGTAGGACGAGTTCTGCGGGAGCAGCCACACGTGCCCGTCGGTGCGTCGCAGCGTCTTGACGGTCGCCTCGCCGTCGATCATCGCGGCCACGATCTCGCCGTTCTCCGCGACGGGCTGTCGCCGCACGACGACCCAGTCGCCGTCGCAGATCGCAGCCTCGACCATCGAGTCCCCGACGACCTTGAGCAGGAAGAGGTCGCCCTCGCCCACGAGCTGGCGGGGTAGCGGGAAGACGTCCTCGACGACCTGGTCGGCCAGGATGGGGCCGCCGGCGGCGATACGGCCGACCACGGGGACGTAGGAGGGGGCGGGCGCGTCGTCCCCGGGGGCGAGCTGCTCCTCGCCGAAGGACGCGAGGGGGCTGATGGCCCGCGAGTCGTCAGGGTGGACGACCTCGATGGCCCGCGGCCGGTTCGGGTCGCGTCGCAGGTAGCCCTTGCGCTCGAGGGCCGTGAGCTGGTGCTTGACCGACGAGGGGCTCGTGAGCCCGACGGCCTCGCCGATCTCCCGCATGCTCGGGGGGTACCCCCGCTGCTCGACGCTCGCTCGGATGGTCTCGAGGACGAGGCGCTGACGGGTGGTGAGCCCGTCCCCGTCCGCCGGGCCGTCGGGCAGGGCGTGCACGGACGCGACACCGTCGGAGCCTCCGGACGGGGTTCTGCTCGGTGCCACGACATGACCTCCTGCGACGGGCCCGCGGACCTGGTCTGCGAAGGGACGCGGACTCCGTGTCAGTGGGCGGTGGTGTGCTGTCCAACACCGGTCAGCCTAGGGCGGACCGTGCCACGGATCAAACACCTGTTCGAGCGTGTCTCGACATCTGCGGAGGATCCGTGCTACACATCGTACAGATGTTCGACGAACAGACGTTCGAAGGAGGCAGACCATGACCGTCATCGCGTGGAGCGTTCAGGACGAGCTGACCGCGCTCGGCCGACACCGTGATGTGCGTGGAGCCCAGGGGCCTCGCCACAGCTCGCGCCCTCGGGCCGTCCAGGTTCCTCGGGCCGGGATGGCGCGGTCCGCGGGCCAGGAGCCCGCGGTGCGCCTCACGGCGCGCGGCCGCGTCGTCGTGGTGCTCGCGAGCATCCTCGTCGGCCTCGGCGCGCTCGTCGTCGGTCAGTCGGCTGCGGCCGAGGGCCCGGGCGTCGCGGTCCCGGTCACGACGCACGTCGTCGCACCGGGGGAGACGCTGTGGGGCATCGCAGGTGCGGTCGCCGAGCCCGGGCAGGACCTCCGCGAGGTCGTGGACGAGCTCATCGCGGTCAACGAGCTCTCGGGCGCTGGTCTCACGGCCGGGCAGCGCATCGTGGTGCCGGTCGCTGGATGACCCCGACCCCGGGGCTCGTCCTTGCACCGTTGCAGGTGGAGCCGTACGGTGTCGCACGACCTGGCCCGGTGTGTTGAACGCGCTGAGACCGGCCGGGCGAGGCGCGGGCGCGTCCCGCGACACCAGGAGGTTCGGTGCACTGCCCATTCTGTCGGCATGGAGACTCGCGGGTCGTCGACTCACGGACCGCTGACGACGGTTCCTCGATCCGTCGACGCCGGCAGTGCCCCGAGTGTGGCCGGCGGTTCACCACGATCGAGACCGCGAGCCTGTCGGTGGTCAAGCGGTCGGGGGTGACCGAACCCTTCAGCCGGGAGAAGATCGTCAACGGGGTCCGGAAGGCCTGCCAGGGTCGGCCGGTCAGCGAGGACGACCTGGCGCTGCTCGCGCAGCGGGTCGAGGAGAACCTCCGCGGGACGGGAAGCGCCGAGCTCGACGCCCACGAGATCGGGTTGTCGATCCTCGGTCCGCTCCGTGAGCTGGACGAGGTCGCGTACCTGCGCTTCGCGAGCGTCTACCAGGCCTTCGACTCCCTCGAGGACTTCGAGGCCTCCATCACGGTGCTGCGCGCCGAGCGTGCTGAGAACCTGGACGACGTGACCTCGGAGTCTGACGCCAAGGCCTGAGCGGCAGCGTGGTGCGGCGCTCCCCCGCTGGAGAACCGTGGCCCTGGGTTGGCGGCGGGCCGGGGTCGGTGTGAGGCTGGGTGCCATGGCAACCGAGGACGCACCCCTGGTTCACGACGAGCGCGACGGCGAGTCGGCGTCGATCGACCGTCGCCTCCTCGCGGTCTATCTGAACGACCACCTCGCGGGCTCGGTGGCCGGCGCGCGCCGGCTGCGGCGCACGGCTGACACGTTGCAGAGGTCCCCGGTGGCCGCCGGCCTCGACCGCGTCGCTCGCGAGGTCGCGGCCGAGAAGGACGAGCTCGACGAGATGCTCGAGGCCTGGGGTGTCACCCAGGCGTTGCCCAAGCAGGCTCTGGCGTGGCTGGGCGAGCGCGTGTCGAGGATCAAGGCCGCACGGAGCCAGATGCGCAGCTCGCCCACGACCACCTTGCTCGAGGTCGAGCTCTTGCGTAGCGCGGTCGTCGGGAAGCGCGGGCTCTGGCAGACGCTCATCGATCTCGCCCCGGCCCTCGACGTCGACCGCTCACGGATGGTCGAGCTGCTCGAGCAGACGGACCGCCAGGTCATCATCCTCGACGAGGTGCACGCCTTCGTCCGCGTGCGAGCCCTGCGCGCCGTGCGCTGACTCCGGCGCACGGCGTCGACGTCATGGCCCGGGCGTGGGCTGGTTCTCGTCCTGGTGGTCCGTGGCGCCGCGGCGGCTGAGCACCTGCTCACGCACGACCCTGCGCAGCACCTTGCCGATCTGCGACCGCGGCAGCTCGGCCATGACGACCAGCTCGCGGGGGTGCGCGTAGCGGGCCAGACGTTGCTCGCTCCATGCGCGGACAGCGGCCATCTCCACGCGGGTCGCCCCCTCGGCGAGGACGACCGCGGCGACGACCTTCTCGCCCAGGTCGCCCCCGGGGACGCCGATGACCGCGACGTCCTGGATCTCGGGCATGGCCCGGAGGTGCTCCTCGACCTGGGAGGGGTAGACGTTGAACCCACCGGTGATGATGACCTCCTTGATGCGGTCCACGAGGCGGACGAACTCGTCCTCCTCCACGACGACCACGTCACCGGTGCGGATCCACGTGCGGCCGTCGATCTCGACCAGCGTGGCGGCGCTCTCCTCGGGCCGGTTCCAGTAGCCGTCGAAGACCTGCGGCCCGGAGATCAGCAGCTCACCACGCTCCCCGCGCGGGACCTCGCGGGTGGGGTCCTCCGGATCGACCACCCGGATGGTGGTCGAGGGAAAGGGGAGGCCGAGGGTGCCGGGTCGCCGGTCCGCGGACATCGGGCTGCCGAGGGCGACCGGGGAGGTCTCGGTCATGCCGTAGCCCTCGACCAGCAGACCGCCGGTGACGGTCTCCCACCGTCGAGCCGTCTCGGCCGGGAGCGCCATGGCCCCCGAGATGGCCCCGGTGATCGAGGTCAGGTCGGCGCCGGTCCGTTCGGCGGCCTCGGCGAGCCTCTCGAACATCGGCGGGACACCGGGCATGAAGGTGGCGGGACGCCGTCGCTGGGCGGCGAGCACGGTGTCGACGTCGAAGCGCGGGAACACCACCACGGTCGCGGCGATCCGCACCGCGTAGGTCAGGCACAGGGTCAGACCGAAGGCGTGGAAGAAGGGCAGTGCGGCGTACACGGTCTCGGTCGCCTCGCCGTGCTGCGTCCAGGCCTGGCCCTGGGCGGCGTTGACGGCGAGGTGTCGGTGACGCAGGACGGCCCCCTTAGGGGTCCCCGTGGTCCCGCCGGTGTACTGCAGCAGAGCCACGTCCTCGACCTCGGGGTGGGGGTGGCCGGCGGGCAACGGGCGAGCGCGGCGGACCAGCCGGTCCCAGCGCAGCACCCCGGCGTCCCGCGGCACCCGAGACCGCATGCTGGCGCGGGTGCGTCGGGCCGCGGCGACGGGCAGCTGCAGGGCCACGCGCTTGATCGCCGGGAGGTCGGCGCTCAGGTCGATCGCCACGACGGTCCGCACGGCGGTGCGGGGGAGGGCCTCGAGCACGGGGGCCACTGCCTTCTCCCAGCAGAGGGCGACGACGGCCCCGCTGTCCGCGAGCTGGTGGGCCAGCTCGTCGCTGGTGTAGGTCGGGTTGTGCTCGACGACGACGGCGCCCAGGCGCAGCACCGCGTAGAAGGCGACGACGTGGGTCGCCGAGTTCGGCAGGACCAGAGCGACCCTGTCGCCGGGCCGGACGCCGAGGGAGTGCAAGGCGCCTGCAGCTCGGTCGACCCGGCGCTGGAGGGCCCCGTAGGTCGTGACCGCGCCCATGAAGTCCGTCGCCACGCGGCTCGGGTGCTCGGCGGCGGCGCGGGCGAGGGCCGCGGTGACCGGCGCGTCGGGCAGCGGGAGGTCAGGGGGGACCCCGTCGGCGTAGGAGGAGATCCACGGGCGGTCGTCGGAGGTGCTCACCGGGCCAGCCTAGGTTACGGCGACGTAGGTTACGCAGTCGTAGGTCCGGGGGCCCCGTCACGGCCCCCGGTGGTCACAGGTCGCTCGAGCGCTCCGCCCAGAGGTTGATCCCCGCGTCGATCGCGTGCTCGTCGATCGCGACGAGCTCCTCGGCGTCGAGGGTGGGGTGGTCGAGGGCGGCGAGGTTCTCGTCCAGCTGCTCGGGGCTGCTGGCCCCCAGGAGCACGGACGTGACCCGGGGATCGCGCAGGGCCCAGGTGAGAGCCATCTGCGCGAGGCTCTGGCCGCGTCGCCGTGCGATCTCGTCCAGGGCTCGCACGTGACCGAGGGTGTCCTCGCGCAGGAAGGCCGGAGGGAGCGAACCCTCCCGAGCCGCACGGGACCCGGCGGGGACCCCGTCCAGGTACTTCCCGGTGAGCATGCCCTGGGCCAGCGGTGAGAAGACCACCGCCCCGAGCCCTGCCTCGTCGAGCACGTCGAGCAGGCAGGCCCCGTCCGCCTCGGCGGAGGGCTCCTCGATCCACCGGTTGAGCATCGAGTAGGACGGCTGGTGCACCAGCAGCCGCAACCCGATCTGGTCGGCGACCGCCAGGGCCTCGCGGGTGCGCCGGGCGCTGTAGGAGGAGATCCCGGCGTACAGGGCCCGCCCGGACTCGACGGCGGTCCGCAACGCGCCGAGGGTCTCCTCGAGGGGGGTGGTCGGGTCGAAGCGG
The DNA here is from genome assembly GCF_017565425.1 of Actinotalea soli. Lineage (GTDB taxonomy): Bacteria > Actinomycetota > Actinomycetes > Actinomycetales > Cellulomonadaceae > Actinotalea > Actinotalea soli. Next base: position 76,334 of record NZ_JAGEMK010000011.1, on the reverse strand, counting down.
TGGCTGTAGAAGATGTCCACCGTGTCGAGGCCCAGGCGGGCGAGCGACTGGTCGAGCGAGGCGAGCAGGTACTTGCGTGAGCCGTGCTCTCCGTAGGGTCCGGGCCACATCCGGTACCCGGCCTTGGTCGAGATGACGAGCTCGTCGCGTAGCCCCCGCAGGTCAGAGGCCAGCAGGCGGCCCAGGTTCGCCTCGGCGGAGCCAGGAGGGGGCCCGTAGTTGTTGGCGAGGTCGAGGTGGGTCACCCCGCGGTCGATCGCGCGCAGGACGACGGCCCGCTGGGTGGCGAAGGGGTCCGCGGCCCCGAAGTTCTGCCAGAGGCCGAGCGAGATCGCCGGGAGGTCCAGGCCTGAGCGACCCGCCCGGCGATAGGTCATGGTGTCGTAGCGGGACGAGGCCGGGCGGTGGGGCTGCATGCTGGTGACGGTAGCGCCGAGAATGGCCTGGCGTCCTGCCCGACCAGGGGTCACCCTGGGGTCGACGGTCGCGCCCGGCGCCCGCGGAGCAGGAGGTCGCGAGATGACGCAGCCCGATCAGCAGGACCAGGACGGGACCCAGGAGCCCCAGGACGCCAAGGCGCGGTTCCGTGAGGCCCTGGACCGCAAGAAGGACCAGCAGCACCGGTCGGCGGACGGTCGCCGGAACACGGGCAGCGTGCACGGCTCGGAGACCACCGGGCCGGCGCAGCGCACCTTCCGGCGCAAGACCGGCTGAGCGTCCGGGCACGGAGCGCACGGCAGCAGGAGGTGCGCGCGGCGGGTCTGGTGCCCCGGGGTCAGGAGAGCAGGCGGAGCCGGATCGTCTGGTCCATGGTCTCGAGCTCCTTGCACAGCTCAGGGGCCAGGCCCGATCCGACGTCGGTCACCACGTAGCCGAGGTCGCCCCGGGTGGCCAGGAGCTGGGCGTCGATGTTGACGCCGTGCTCGGCCAGGGTGCGGTTGATCCCGGCGAGAACCCCCGGGGTGTTGTGGTGCAGGTGCACCAGGCGATGGGCCCCGGTCCGGGCGTCGAGGGCGAGGTTCGGCAGGTTCACGCTGAGCATCGTCGAGCCGTGCGCGAGGTAGTCGCGGAGCTTGTTCGAGACGAACTGCCCGATCGCCTCCTGGGCCTCCTCGGTCGAGCCGCCGACGTGCGGCGTCAGGATGACGTTGGGCAGGCCGCGCAGGTCGGACTCGAACGGGTCGCCGCGACGCTTCGGCTCCTCGGGGAAGACGTCGACGGCGGCCCCGGCGATCCGCCCGGTGAGGATCTCGTCCCGCAGGGCGGCGTAGTCCACGACGAAGCCGCGGGACAGGTTGAGGAAGACCGAGCCGGGTCGCATGCGACCGAACTGGCGGGACCCGAAGAGCCCCGCGTTGCCACCGCGTCCGTCGACGTGCAAGGTCACCACGTCGGCGACCTCGAGCAGCTCGTCGAGGCTCTCCAGGCGTCGGGCGTTGCCGAGGGCGAGCTTCTCGGCCGAGTCGTAGAAGACCACCGACATGCCCAGCGCCTCGGCGAGGACCGAGAGCTGGGTGCCGATGTTCCCGTACCCCACGATGCCGAGGGTCCGGCCGCGGACCTCGTGCGCACCGTCGGCCGACTTGTCCCAGATCCCGGCGTGCAGGGCACGGTCCCGCTCGGTCAGACGTCGGGTGAGGGCGATGATCTCCGCGAGGGTCAGCTCGACCACCGACCGTGTGTTCGAGAACGGCGCGTTGAAGGCCGCGACCCCCCGGACGGCCGCCGCGCCGAGATCGATCTGGTTCGTGCCGATGCAGTAGGCGCCGATCGCGAGGAGGTCCGGCGCGTTCTCGAGGACGCGCTCGGTGACCTGGGTCTTGGAGCGGATGCCGAGGAGCTGGACGCCCTGGAGGGCGGCGATGAGCTCGTCCTCGTCGAGGGCGCCGCCCCGGGTCGCGACGTCGATCCCGTCGGCCCCCAGGATCGAGGTGGCCAGGGGATGCAGGTTCTCCAGCAGCAGGGCTCGCACGGGCCTATCGTGGCCCTCTCGGCCCTGCGCACCAAAACGAGCCCGACAGGCGGGACGTCGCGGTCGCGTTGGGCCGTCCGGGTGCTCGTGCTCCCGCCGACGGCGGCTCAGGGCCCGTCCGGCGGGCTGTCGACCCCGCCCGGTGCCATGATCCAGAGGTGGACGTCATCTCCCGGCGCGAGCACCGTCGCTCGCGCCGACTGCTGCGGCAGATGGACCGCGCTGCCGGTCGCCGTCGCCGCGCCCGCGGCCGTCAGGTGCTGGGCGGGCTCGTGGCGGTCGTCCTCGTGGTGCTCGCGGGGGCGCACCTGACCGGGACGGACCTCGTCGACCTCGTCCGGCCTCGCGCCTACGTCGAGGTCGACGGGCGGGCCGTGGCGGTCCCACGACCGGTCCCCGCCGAGGGTCGGTTGCTTCCCGAGGTCGCCGTGACCACGGAGGGGGCCCACGCCTTCCTCCACGTCGACGACGAGGGGAACCCGGTCGGCTACGACCCGTGCCGACCGGTCGAGTACGTGGTGCGGGAGGACGGGGCGCCCCGGTCCGGGACCGCCCTGATCGAGGAGGCGGTGTCGATCCTGTCCCTCGCCAGCGGCCTCGAGATCGTCGACGCGGGGACCACCGACGAGGCCCCCGTCATGGACCGTCCGCTCATCCAGCCGGAGCGCTACGGCGAGGCCTGGGCACCGGTCCTGATCGCGTGGTCCGACGAGTCCGAGCTGCCCGAGCTCGAAGGCCAGGTCGCCGGGGTCGGCGGCTCGGCGGCGGTCCCGGGGGCCGACGGACGGGGCCGGTGGCTCGCCGCGGGACGGGTGGCCCTCGACGCCCCCGACATCGAGGGCCTCCTCGCGCGGAGCGGCGGCCACGCCGAGGCTCGGGCGATCGTCGTCCACGAGCTCGCGCACGTCCTGGGCCTGGACCACGTGGACGACACGACCGAGCTCATGCACCCGATCACCTCGGCGCGCACCGACCTGGGGCCGGGGGACCTCCAAGGTCTCGCCCTCCTCGGTCAGGTCGAGTGCCAACCCTGAGCGCAGGACCTCAGAGCACGGAGCCTCCCGGCACGGCCGCTCAGAACCCGGCGGGGAGCCCCCGTGAGGTGAGGACGCGCAGAGCCTGGGTGGGTCGGGTCATCGCGACGTAGAGGTCGCCGGGGGAGCTCTCGAGCACCAGCGCCGGCTCGGCGAGGAGCACGACGTCGAACTCGAGTCCCTTCGCCTCGCGCGGGGTCAGGACCGCGAGCCGGGCGTCGAGCGGGGAGCCCTGCCCGGGGGGGAGCAGGTCGTGCGCCGCCGGGCTCGCGGCGAGGGCCTCGCGGAGCCCGTCGACCAGCGTGGGTGGGGCGACGACGGCGACGCGACCTGCCTCGGGGTCGTTCGTGGTCCCGACCGCGGCGAGGGCCCGCTGGGCAGAGGCGACGACGGCAGCCTCGAGCCCTGCGGCGGTGACGCGCTCCACCTCGAGGGCACCAGGGACGGACCGGGCCGAGGTCAGCGAGGTCACCGGGAGGCCAGCCGCCCGGGCGACCTCCTGCGCGGCCTCGGCCACGGCGGCCGGGGTCCGGTAGTTGACCGTGAGCTCGGTCAGACGCCACGAGCCCCGCATGACCGGGTCCAGGGCCTGCGCCCAGCTGCGCGCCCCAGCGGCCGCGGCCGTCTGGGCGACGTCGCCGACGATGGTCAGCGATCGCGTCGGGCAGCGACGCAGGACCATGCGCCACGCCATCGGCGACAGCTCCTGGGCCTCGTCGACGACGACGTGCCCGTAGGTCCACGAACGATCCGAGGCGGCGCGCTCTGCCGTCGTGAGGGAAGGCCCGCTGTGCGCGAAGCGGTCGGCGAGGACCTCGGCGCTCACCAGCCCGCGCCCGGCCCCCGAGGACTGGAGCACCTGTCGTGCGTAGTCGAGCTCCTCCTGACGGCGCCGCGCGTCGGCAGCTGCCCGGGCCCGCTCGGCCTGGTCGTCCTCTCCCAGCAGCTCGGCCGCCTCGTCGAGGAGGGGGACGTCGGCGACCGTCCAGCCGTGGTCGGCGGGTCGCCGCAGCAGCTCGCGCTCGGCCCGGGACAGCTCAGGGGCTGCGGCCTCGAGCCGCGCCGGCTTCGCGAGGAGGTCGGAGATGAGGCCCTGAGGGGTGAGGGGCATCCAGGCCAGGTTGAGGGCGATCCGCACCTCGCGCGTGGTCCGCAGCTCCTCGAGGATCTCGGCACGGTCCTCGGGGGGCACGGGCGACCCGAGCTGCTCGACGTACTGCGCAGCGAGGCGGCCCAGCATCTCGCGGACGAAGACGACCCGCGCCAGGTTGTGCGGCTTGTTCGAGCGTCTGGCCTTGGCGATCGCCTCGCGCACGTCCCGCGGGCGGACCGTGACCTGCCGACCCTCGACCCGCACCGTGGTCGGCCCCGCGGGCACGCGCTGGCGCTGGCGCACCGCACGCTCGACGACGCGTCCCATGCCGAGCCGGCCCTTGATCTCGGCGACCGCGTCGGGCTCGAGGGCGCGGACCTCGACGCCGGGCACGAGGTCGGCGATCGTCGACGTCACGACCCCCGTCTCGCCCAGCGAGGGGAGCACCTGGTCGATGTAGCGCAGGAAGACGCGGCTGGGCCCCAGGAGGAGCACGCCGGAACGTTCGAGGGTGCGGCGGTGGGCGTACAGGAGGTAGGCGGCCCGGTGCAGCGCGACGGCGGTCTTGCCCGTGCCCGGCCCTCCCTGGACCACGAGGGCGCCGGCGAGGTCGGAGCGGATCACCGCGTCCTGCTCGGCCTGGATGGTCGCGACGATGTCACCCATCCGGCCGGTCCGACCGGCCGCGAGGGCGGCGAGCAGCGCGCCTTCGCCCGAGAGGCTCGCCAGGGCGCCGTCCTCGGCCTCGGCCAGCGCGTCGAGGTCCAGGACCTCGTCCTCGAGGCCGGTCACGGTCCGGCCCCGGGTCACCAGGTGACGCCGCCGGACGACCCCGTCGGGCCGGGCGGCGGTGGCACGGTAGAAGGCCTGGGCGGCAGGGGCTCGCCAGTCGGTCAGCAGCGAGGAGTGCTCGGCGTCGGTCAGCCCGATCCGCCCGATGTACCGGCCGGTCCCGTCGGTCAGGTCGAGGCGACCGAAGCACAGCCGCTGCTCGACGGCGTCGAGCTGGGCGAGGCGGTCCTCGTAGAGCGTCGCGAAGGCGTCGCGCTCCGAGCGGTTCTGAGGCGACCCGGAGGGTCCCACCCTGCGGGTCCGGGCGAGCCGGGCGGCGGCCTGGTCACGCAGCGCGTCGAGCCGGGCATACCGGACGTCGACCGCCTCCTGCTCCTCGCGGAGCTGGTCCTGCCTGCCTGTCACGGGGCCCCCTGGGTCGACGCGTGGTGCGGGTGCGGCCGTCCATTATCTGCCCTCGGCGCGCTCCGTGGTGCCGACACGGCCGCGCGCGCCGCGGAGCCGCGCCGCGGACCCGCCCTCTAGGATCATCCTTCGACGAGCCGGACTCCCGGTCCCCGCGAAAGGTGCCCCGTGCCGTACAACGAGCTCAACCAGCGCCCGGCCCGGGTGCTCCTCGTCGAGGACGACGACGGTGACGCCCTGCTGGTCTCCGAGCTCCTCGCGGACTCAGGCATCCAGGTGGACCTGCAGCGTGCCCGCTCGGTCGAGGAGGCTGCGCGGCGGCTCGACGTCGAGTGCGTCCTGCTCGACCTCGGCCTGCCCGACGCCGCGGGCTTCTCGGCCCTGGACCGCGTGCTCGCCGCGCCACGTCCCCCCGCGGTGGTCGTCCTGACCGGGCTCGCCGAGACGGGCCAGGGGCTGCAGGCCGTGGCCCGGGGCGCCCAGGACTACCTGGTCAAGGGTGAGGTCTCGCCCGAGCTGCTCGCCCGGGCCGTGCGCTACGCGATCCAGCGGCGACGTGCCGAGACCCAGGAGCGAGACCTCTACCGCGCCCAGCTGCGCGCCTCGGAGACCAGTCGGCTCGAGCGGGCGCTGCTGCCCACCCCGCTGGTCGGCGACGGCGAGCTCGAGGTCCTCGTGGGGTACCGGGCAGGCCGGGACGGGCTCCTCGGGGGGGACTTCTACGACGTCGTCGAGCGGGCCGACGGCTCGGTCGCGGCCGTGGTCGGCGACGTGGCCGGTCATGGGCCTGACGAGGCTGCGCTGGGGGCGACCCTCCGGACCGCCTGGCGCACCTCGGTCCTCGCGGGGCTCCCGGCGGCCCAGGTCCTCGACGTGGTCGAGCAGATCCTCTCGGCCGAGCGTGGCCGTCCCGAGATCTTCGCGACCCTGGTGATGGTCGTGGTCGACCCCGAGCGGAGCTCGATGGAGCTCTTCCTCTGCGGCCACCCGACACCGTTCCTCCTGGACGACCCGACGACCTCGTTGCCCAGCGCGCACCGTGGGCGTGCCCTGGGGATCCCGGTGCTCGGGGGCTGGACCTCGGTGCGGGTCGAGCTCGGCGACCGGTGGCGGATCATCCTGTTCACCGACGGGGTGCTGGAGACCACGATCGACGGCGGGTCCGCCCGGCTCGGCGAGGAGGGCCTCCAGGAGATCATGGCCGAGCAGGTCCGTGGCGGGCGCGGGCGGCACGCCGACGCGAGCCGGCTCAGCCTCGTCGACCGCATCCTCGAGGCCGTGCGTGCGCGCCACGGTGGCGACCTGGTCGACGACACCGCCCTCGTGGTCCTCGGCTGGGGTCAGGACGCGTGACGGCCTCCGAGCACGGGGTGAGCCTGCGCCGACGGGTCGACCTCGCCCTCGTGGCTGCCGGGCTCGTCCTGCTCCTGGCGCTGTCTGTCGGGGTGGCGGCCCTGATCGCCGTGCAGACGCGCCAGCGCGAGGTCACGGTGGTCTACTACGAGGCCATCACCCAGACCGACGTGGCCTACGTCCAGCTCCTCGACGCCGAGACCGCCGTGCGCGGGTTCCTGCTGACGGGGGACCCGGTGACCCTCGAACCGCTCGAGCGCATCGTCGACGCGGCGGAGCCCGAGGTCGACGTCGAGATGCTGCTCGAGGACCACGTCGGCGCCGACTCCGACATCCTCCGGACCCGGACCGAGGCGGCCGAGGCCGCCTCCTCCTGGTACCGCGACTGGGCCGAGCCGGCCATCGAGCAGGTGCGCACGGACGGGGTCGAGGCGGTCTCGGTCGCGGAGGTCGAGCGTGGTCGTGTGCTGTTCGACGAGGTGCGCGCACCGCTCCATGCGCACACGCAGCTGCTCCTCGCCGGTCGCGAGGAGGCTGCTGCGGGCCTGCGGGCCGCGACCCTGACCCTCGTGGGCACGGTCGTGGCCCTGGCCGTGCTGGTCGTGGGTGGTGGCGCCCTGCTCTGGTACTTCCTGCGCCGGTGGGTCACCGACCCGCTCGAGGGGTTGGCGACCGACGCCCGGACCGTGGCCGCGGGGGACACCGCGCACGAGGTGACCGTCGTCGGGTCGGGGGAGGTGCGCCAGGTCGCAGGGGCCGTCGAGCACATGCGCCATCAGCTCGTCCAGGCCATCGAGGCGCACGCCGAGTCGCGCCGCGCGCTGGAGGAGTCCCACGCGCGGCTCGAGGAGCAGACCGAGGACCTGCAGCGCTCCAACCGGGACCTCGAGCAGTTCGCCTACGTGGCCTCGCACGACCTCCAGGAGCCGTTGCGCAAGGTCGCCAGCTTCACCCAGCTGCTGGCGAAGCGTTACGAGGGCCAGCTCGACGAGCGGGCCGACCAGTACATCGCCTTCGCGGTCGACGGCGCCAAGAGGATGCAGCGCCTGATCAACGACCTGCTCGACTTCTCCCGTGTGGGCCGGATCGGCGGGGAGCTCGCCGACGTCCCCCTGGAGGCCGTGCTCGACCAGGTGCTCCTCGACCTCGGGCCCCTGGTCGAGGAGACGGGTGCGCAGGTGTCCTCCGCCGGACTGCCCGTGGTCCGGGGGGAGGCGCCGCTGCTGACCCAGCTCGTCCAGAACCTGGTGGGCAACGCGATCAAGTTCCGGCACCCCGAGCGAGCTCCTGAGGTGCGTCTGACGGCGCGACGGGTCGGCGACGCGTGGGAGGTCGCGTGCCACGACAACGGCATCGGCATCGACCCGCAGTACGCGGACCGCGTCTTCGTGATCTTCCAGCGGCTGCACGCCAAGGAGGTCTACGAGGGGACCGGCATCGGTCTGGCGCTCTGCAAGAAGATCGTCGAGTACCACGGCGGTGACATCTGGATCGACGACGACGTCGTCGAGGGGACGACGATCCGCTGGCGCCTGCCCGCCCCGGTCGAGCCCGCCAGGACGACCCTCGAGGCGGCACCCGAGCCGACGCTCGCCGATACTTCTGAGGACGAGCACGACGAGCACGACGAGCAGGACGAGCACGACGAGCACGACGAGCACGACGAGCACGACGAGCACGACGACGAGACGGTCGGCACGGTCGACCAGGAGGACGGGACCCGATGAACGAGGTGCAGAAGCCGATCGACGTGCTGCTGGTCGAGGACGACCCGGGTGACGTGCTCATGACCCGGGAGGCCTTCGAGGAGAACAAGGTCGTCAACCGCCTGGCCGTCGTGAGCGACGGGGCGAGCGCGATGCAGTACCTGCGCAAGGAGGGCGAGTACGCCGACGTCCCGACCCCGGACATGGTGCTCCTCGACCTGAACCTGCCTCGTATGGACGGGCGCGAGGTCCTGGCCGCGATGAAGTCCGACGACGAGCTGCGTCGCATCCCGGTCGTCGTGCTGACCACCTCGGAGGCCGAGGAGGACGTCCTGCGCAGCTACTCGCTGCACGCCAACGCCTACGTCACCAAGCCGGTGGACTTCGCGCGCTTCATCGAGGTGGTCCGCCAGATCGACGACTTCTTCCTCACGGTGGTGCGGCTGCCCTCGCGCTGATCGTCGGGTCCGGCGAGGAGCCGGCCCCACGTCGGCCGGGAATCAGCCCCACGGTCGCGGCGTTGGCACGGGGGAACGGTCGAGCGAGCGGAGAGAGCGAGATGCGGGACCCCAGGGAGATCTACGAGGTCGACGAGCAGGTCGCGGCCGAGCTGGCACGCCACGTCGAGGTGGGCCAGGGCCCGGTCCTCGTGCACATGGTGCGCGGGTTCGTCGACGCCGGCGACGCCGGCCAGCTGGCGAGCGAGCACCTCACCGGGCACTTCGAGAGCACCCGTCTGGCCACCTTCGCGGTCGACGAGCTGCTCGACTACCGCGCCCGTCGTCCGGCCATGACCTTCGACGCCTCCACCTGGAGCGACTACGCCGAGCCCGAGCTCGTGGTCGACGTGGTGCGGGACGGCGAGGGGGTGCCGTTCCTGCTGCTGCACGGGGTCGAGCCCGACGTCCAGTGGGAGCGTTACGTCGCGGCCGTCCGTCAGATCCTCGAGCGCTTCGACGTCCCCCTGACGGTCGGGGTGCACGGCGTCCCCATGGGGGTGCCCCACACGCGTCCGCTCGGGGTCACCGCCCACGGGACCCGTCCCGAGCTGGTCGCGGACCAGGTCTCGTGGTTCGGGACCGTCAAGGTGCCGGCGAGCGTGAGCGCCCTGATGGAGTACCGGCTGGGGCGCGCGGGTCACGACGCCATGGGCTTCGCGGTCCACGTGCCGCACTACCTGGCGCAGTCGGCCTTCCCCCATGCCTCGTTGGTCGCCCTGCAGAACGTCGAGCGGGTCACCGGCCTCGAGCTCGACTCGCAGGTGCTCGAGCGCGCCGCCCGCGAGGTCCTGGCCGAGGTCGAGAGCCAGGTCGCCGACTCCGAGGAGATCGCCGCGGTGGTCCGTGCCCTCGAGGAGCAGTACGACTCGTTCAGCCGCGCGATCGGCCGGACCAACCTCCTCGCGGAGACCGCCGACATCCCCACCGCCGACGAGCTCGGAGCCGAGTTCGAGAGGTTCCTCGCCCAGCAGGACGGGGATGACCGCAGCCGGTGATCATGCGTTGACCTGCGTCGGGACCGCCGTCGACCCTGGCGCTGGTCGACGGCCGCATGCCAGACTTGTCCCGTTGCGGTGACGTGCTTCCGCACGGCTCGCGGAGAGCTCTACCTCGAGCCGTGACCTCGTCGACGGGGCCTTGAGGCCCTCGCCGGCGCAGGGCGGGGGACAAGGGCACTGCGGCACGAGGACCGGGCGCCGGGCCCGGTCACCGACGTCCCCCGGATGGACAGAAGGACAGGACACGTATGGCGCAGGGATCTGTGAAGTGGTTCAACGCTGAGAAGGGCTACGGCTTCATCGCCCAGGACGGCGGCGGCGCCGACGTCTTCGTCCACTACTCAGCCATCGAGACGGAGGGCTACCGCAGCCTCGAGGAGGCGCAGCGGGTCGAGTTCGAGATCACCCAGGGCCCCAAGGGTCCGCAGGCGGAGCAGGTCCGCCCGGTCTGAGCCAGCGCTCGCGCAGTGGGCGAGGCCGCACCCCTGGGGGTGCGGCCTCGCCCGTCCTCAGGGCGCGTGCTCCGACCCGACCGCGGGGGGCGTCTGGGGGTCAGGAGGGTCGGCCAGGGGGGCGGCGGACCCCACGAACGCGTCGAGCTCGGGTCCGCGCAGCAGCCGGGTCGGGACCGGCAGCGAGCGCAGCGTGCGGGCCAGACCGGGATCCGCCAGGTCGAGGTCACCCTGACCGGAGCGCGTGCCGATGAGCACGAGGTTCCCGTACCGACGACCGCGCAGCATGCCCGGCTCGCTCACCAGGGCTGCCCCGGGCAGGACCGCGCGGATGGTGGCCATCTCCGCCCGGGCCAGCTCGAGGGGCGGTCGATCGGCGCAGTTGGCCAGGTAGACCCCTCCGGGGCGCAGCACGCGGGCGACCTCCTCGACGAACTCGCGCGTGCCGAGGTCCGACGGGGTGCGGTCACCCGCGAAGACGTCCCGGACGACGAGGTCGGCGCTCGAGTCCGGCAGCTCGGTGAGCCGCGCCCGCGCATCACCGGGCCGCAACCGCAGCCTGGGGGAGCGGGGCAGGTCGAACCACGCCCGCACCAGGGTCAGCAGCGCGGCGTCGACGTCGACGGCGATCTGACGGGATCCGGGCCGTCGTGCGTCGAGCCACCGCGGCAGGGAGCAGGCCCCGGCACCGAGGTGGACCGCGTCCAGCGGGCCAGGAGGCAGCACGTCGACGACGGCCGCCATCTGCTGCATGTACTCGAACTCGAGCCACGTGGGGTCGCCGAGCTCGACGTGGGAGGACGGTACGCCGTTGACCAGCACCGTCACGGCTCCGGGGTCGCTGCGGTCCCTGACGAGCTCGACCCAGCCCGTGTCGATCGGCACAGGGCCCTCGGGCAAGGCGGCCGGCTCGGCGGCGACGGCGCGGGGCCCTCGGCGGGAGCGGGGTCGGCGATCGGGCACCCCGACACGCTAGTGCTCCGTGCGCCTGGTCACGCACTTGACGCACGTCGAACAGGTGTTCGATACTCGTCGTACGGAGGTGACCACGATGATCACGAGCACCAGCACGGCGCGACGCCGGACGAGGTCTTCGCACCAGGGGGAGCGAGGCGATCTCCACGCGGTGGCGCCGGTCCCGCGGACGGTCGTCGACCTCCTTGCACGGAGCGACGCCGAGCTGGGTGCGGCCGAGCTCGCCACGGACCCGGCCGAGCGCTTCGTGCACGGGCATCTCGCGGCTCTGCGAGCGGGGGCGGCCCTGCTCGAGGTCACGGGTCGACCCGTTCGACGACCCATGCCGCGTACGGTGTGGGACATGGTCTCAGCGGTCGCCCCGGAGCTGTCTGCCTGGGCAGGGTTCTTCGCTGCCGGTGCCCCGACCCGTGCGGCGGTCGAGTCCGGCCGTGACGCCGACGTGGACGAGACCCGGGCCGACCGGACCGTCGCCGCCGCGGAGGACTTCCAGGACGCGGTCCGTGCCCTCGTCCTCCCGCCGCACGAGCACACCCTCGATCTCGAGGCGTCATGAGCAGGCGGGGATGAGCCGCGGTCCGTTGCGTCGGGGGCCACGGCCGGACTGGGGCTCGGACGAGTCGCACTGCGGCATCCTCCACGTCGACATGGACGCCTTCTTCGCCTCGGTCGAGCTCGTCCGACGACCGCATCTCCGCGGGCGTCCGGTGATCGTGGGCGGTGAGTCGCGCGGTGTCGTCCTCGCAGCCACCTACGAGGCGCGGGCCTTCGGGGTCCACTCGGCGATGCCCATGGCCCAGGCGCGCCGGATGTGCCCGCAGGCGATCGTGCTCCCTCCCGACCAGGCGGCCTACCGCGCAGCCTCCGTCGCCGTGATGGCGATCCTGGGCCAGGTGACCGCACTCGTCGAGAAGGTCAGCGTGGACGAGGCCTTCCTGGACGTCTCCGGGGCTCGTCGACGGCTCGGCTCGCCCACGGTGATCGCCGAGCAGATCCGGGAGCGGGTCCGTCGCGAGCTCGACCTGCCGTGCTCGGTAGGCATCGCGTCGACGAAGTTCGTCGCCAAGCTCGCCTCGGGGATGGCCAAGCCCGACGGGGTGCTGCTGATCCCGCGGGCGGCGACCGTGCCCTTCCTCCACTCGTTGCCGGTGGGTTCCCTCTGGGGAGTCGGGGAGCGCACCGAGGCCGCCTTGGCCCGTTGGGGGATCACCACGGTCGCCCAGCTCGCTGACTCCGAGGTGGCGACCGTCCAGCGCGCGGTCGGCAAGGTGGCCGGGGCGCACCTGCACGACCTCGCGTGGGGACGAGACCCACGTCCCGTGACCCCGGTGCGTCAGGAGAAGAGCATCGGTGCCGAGAGCACCCTGCCTGAGGACACCGCCGACAGGTCCGTCCTCGAGACCCATCTGGTCAGCCTCGCCGACCGCACCGCGACGCAGCTGCGCGAGCGAGGTCTGGTGGCCAGGACCGTCAGCCTCAAGGTGCGGTCGGCCGACTTCCGCACCCTGACCCGGTCGCGGACCCTGGGCGTGCCGACCGATACCGCGCGAGAGGTCTCGCTCGCGGCCCGAGAGCTCCTCGCAGGCGTGGACCTCGGGGGTCAGGCGGTTCGCCTGGTCGGGGTGAGGGCTGAGGGGCTGACCGCGTCGACCACGCGCCCGCTCACCCTCGAGGAGTCGGTCGACGACGGGCACGCCCCGCAGCGCCGTGCGGAGCAGGCCATGGACGAGGTTCGGCGGCGCTTCGGTGCGGGGGCCGTCCGCGCCGCGAGTGTCGTGGACGCGACCTCGCGAACGTCAACTATCCTTGAGCCCCCTGGGGATCTATCCTGAGGGTGTCCCCGTCCCACCGGCAGCGCGGAGGTAGCGATGCCTCTGTCCGAGTACGAGCAGCGCGTACTGGAGCAGATGGAGCAACAGCTCACGTCTGACGACCCCAAGCTCGCGAACACCTTCCAGGGGCGGGGCGGTACGAGCATCCGTCGCTGGCTCCTCTGCGGCTCCGGGGCCCTCCTCGGTCTCGCGGTCCTCGTGGTGGGCGCGGCGACCAGCCAGGCATGGCTCGGGGTCCTCGGATTCATCGGCATGTTCATCTCCGTCGTCCTGGCCTTCTCGCCCCCGCGACGTCGCGGACCCGCAGGAGTGGTCGGAGCCGACGGTTCCGTGCGGGGGCGGCCGAGTCCTCAGCGCGGGCCCAAGCGTTCCTCTCCAGGGCTCCTGGCCCGCATGGAAGAGCGATGGGACAAGCGGCGCGACGAGCGCGGTCAGTAGCTCGAGCGCGACGGGCGCCGTCCGCCCGACGAGCACGTCGGGCGCGGTCAACGGCTTGAGGAAGATCGTGGCCGGAGAAGGCCACTCGGCCTGGGAGCGGCGGCTGGCTGAGCCCGGTGGCCGGCGACCCGACGTCGCGTGTCGGTCGTGACCCCGGGCCCCGGGGCTCGGTAGGGGTCCCGTCGCGCTCAGTGCCTGGCCCACCAGGTCGGTCAGCGCACAGGCGACCTCTCCGCCTGTCGGGTCTCGGCCGGTGCCCACCCCGCGAGCACGTCGTCCAGGGCTGCCTCGAGGTCGCTCGCCGCGACCACCACGGGGTCAGGACCGTAGCGCTGCTCCTCGGTGGCACTGAGGAGCAGCGCTAGCCCCTCCTCGGCGCGCCGCAGGGCCACCGACCCGGGAAGCAGGTCCCAGGAGGACCGCACCGTCTCCGCCGCCTGCCGCGGCGTCGTCGCCGCGGACCACTCCACGCCGTGGGCCGCGAGGCGTTCCCGCAGCGTCGCCCAGGCCGTCTCGGCGTCCAGGGGCGGCGCCGGTCCGCGGCGCCGACGTCGGCGTGCCACGAGGAGGCTCACGAAACCGGCGCCCACGAGGAGCGCGAGCCCGAGCACCAGTGCCACCGGGACGCGGGTCGCCCCGACGGACACCTCGCCGCCGGCCGCAGGGGACTCGGCCTCGCCGGGCGCCTCCTCCGGCTCGGTCTCGACCTCGGCCTCGGGGGCGTCGGGCTCCTCGACCTCGGTGGGCTCCTCGGCCAGGAACGGGTCGGCGTAGGCCGGGGGTGGGCCGGTCTGCGTGGCCGGTGTCGGTTCGAAGCGGACCCAGCCGGCGCCGGCGAAGTGGAGCTCGGGCCAGGCGTGGGACTGGCGTCCGGTGACGACGTACTCGCCGGGCGTGCCGCTCGCGCGGCCCGGGAGGAACCCCACGGCCAGCCGCGACGGGATGCCCAGGCTGCGTGCCATCACGGTCATGGCCGTCGCGTACTGGACGCAGTACCCGGTCCGGTCGGTCAGGAAGTCCCACACCGCGTCGTCGGTCCGTGCCTCGGGGACCTGGGTGTCGTACCGGAAGTTGCCCGCGTCCCGGAAGTAGGACTGGAGCGCGAGCGCCTGGTCGTAGGTCGTGCTGCTCCCGGCGGTGACCTCGACGGCGAGCGCGGTGATCTCGGCGGTGAACGGGCTCTCCGGTACCCACAGGTGGGGGCTCGACGGGTCCTCGCCGACGGCGGCGTCCCGACGCAGGGTCTCGGGGCTCAGGTCGCGGGCGGACGTGCGGACGACGTAGGTGCTGTCGCGGGTGGTGGGGCCGTCGGTGACCACCTCGTCGCGTGAGGGGTCGTACGCCCAGGGGCCGGCGATCTGCACCTCGCGAGGCTCGAGCGGGATCGGCAGGCGGTCCTGGTCGAGGTCCCCGACGGTGATCCGGAACCCGTCCGTACCCTCCTCGTCGGCAGCGCTGCTCGGTGGGCTCGTCGGCCACAGGACGCCCTCGAGCCCCGTGACCTCCTCAGGGGCCTCGCCCCGCCGCCACTCGGTGCCGTCGAAGGCGTCCATCGTGAACATCCGGAGCGGGGACGGCGTGGCGGAGTCGGTGGTGTAGGTGAGGATCGGGCGATCCGATCGCGGGGCCAGGCTCGATCGCATGTCGAGGTCGGTCGAGAGGCGGAGCGGGCCGTCGATGGCCGGCGGGCCCCAGGTCGAGGGCAGCCGGACGGTGTTGAACCAGGGAGCTGCCGTGGCGAGGGGGCTGACCACGAGGGCGAGGACCGTCACCCCGGCGGCCACCAGCACGGTCGGGCCCGCAGTGCGACGGGGCTCGCGGGCCCCGCGGCGCTGCCGCCCCCCGGTCAGGCTCAGCAGGACGAGGAAGGCGACGCCGCCGACGAGCAGGACCCAGCCGGAAGGACTCTGCTCGAAGACGGCCGCCGGTGCCCAGAGGCCGAGCAGGGCGACCCCGGCCAGGCCCGCGCGACCGAGGGCGAGGGCGAGCAGGTCGGCCAGGAGGGCGACGACCACTGCCCCCGTCACGACGAGCAGCTCGACCCCCCGGTCTGCGACGAGGGGCATCACCCCGTCGGCGATGGACCCGACGCCTCCCTCGGCGAGGCCGGTCAGCCGTCGCAGGCTCGGGGCGGTGGGCAGGGACGCCGTGGGGCCCGTGCCGGGGCCGGCGTACAGGATCCACAGGACGGCGAGGGCCAGCAGGCTCGTCCATCCGGTCGGGGCCAGCCGGGAGGTGCTGCGTGAGCGGATGGCGGCTGCCGCCGCGGTGAGGCTGACCACGAGCAGGGCTGACAGGGCCAGCCAAGGACCCGGCGCGAGGAGCCCGTCCAGGGTGGCGACCCCCGTGAGCACCGCGACCGACAGGACGGCGGCACCGAGCCACGCCCGGGTGCCCGTGACAGCAGGCCGGGACCGTGTCATCGGCGCACCGCCAGACGGTCGTCCGAGCTGAGCAGCCGGGCCCAGGCCCGGCCGAGGTCTTCCCCGACCGTCACCGGGCAGGCGGTCCACCCGGCTCGGCGCAGGCTCGTGAGGGTCTCGACCTCGTCCGGGAGGGGCTCGGCAGCGGTGCGCACCATCGCCCACCCGTGGCTCGCCTCGCCGACGCGGGCCAAGGAGGTCAGGCAGGCTCGGTCGGTGCCACCGAGCACCGCGAACACCAGCTCGGCCCCCCCGGCCTCGACCGTGAGCGTGTCGACCGCGGTGACCAGCCAGCCCCGGCGTTCGTCCTCGTCCCTCGGGCGGCGCAGGTCGACCGTCTGGTCCAGCAGGGCCTCGGCCGCCACGGGTCCCGTGTCCGCACGGTGGTGGTCGTTCGCCGCGCCGAGGACGTCCCCTCCGAGGATCCTCGTGTGGTGACCGCCGTCCAGGAGGGCGAGGGCCATCGAGGCCGCGGCGGAGATCGACCACTCGGCGGCCTCGTCCTCGGTCGCGATGTCCAGCAGCACGCTCGCGGGCCGGCGTCCGGATCGCTCGTCCTGGCGGACGACGAGGGTCCCGCGCCGTGCGCTCGAGCGCCAGTGCACCCGACGCAGGTCGTCACCCGCCCGGTACTCGCGGAGCGAGGAGTCGTCGGGCGAGGCGGTCTTGGCTCCCAGCGCTGCACGGTCGACGTCCTGCGAGCTCGAGGCCTCCTGCAGGCTGAGCGGGGCGACCCGGGGCCGGACGCCGACGAGCATGGGCTCGCCGAGGGGACCGCGCGAGTGCGTGGTGCCGAACAGGTCGCGACGCCGCACCTCGAGCGGCCCGACGGCCCAGCGTCCGCGGCGCTCGGGGGAGATCGCGTAGGTCAGGGTCAGGCGGCCGGGAGCGCGCTGGACCCGGGCGCGCAGACCGCCCGCGCCCGAGAGCTCGCGGGCCGCGCGCTCGGCGATCTCGAGGCGATCGAGCCGATGGGACCCTCCGGAGCTGGTGAGCTCGACGTCGACCGAGGCCTGCGCGCCGGCCACCACGGGGTGCGGGACGACGCGCCGGGTCAGCCGCAGCTGCCCGCGGCGCTGCGCACGGTGCTCGACCACCAGCTGGAGCCCACCCGCGACGACGGCGAGGAGCAGCAGCGCGCCGATCTGGACCACCTCGAGCGCTCCGACCAGGACCCCGGCCACGAGGAAGGCGAGGCCGGCGAGGGCGAGGGCGAGGCCCCGCCCGGTCGGTCGGACCCGCGGGGCCATCAGCCGATCGCGCGGGCGTCGGGGGCGGCGACCCGCCCGGCGACCGGGACGGGCGTCCGCGCGAGGACCGCCTCGAGGGTCTGTGCCACCGTGTGTCCCGAGAGCCGGGCGTCGGTGCTGGGAAGCAGGCGGTGGGAGAGCACGGGCTCGGCCAACGCCTGGACGTCGTCGGGCAGCACGTGGTCCCGGCCCTGCATCGCGGCCAGGGCCTTGGCCCCGCGCAGCAGCTGGATCCCGGCACGGGGGGACGCGCCGAGCCGGAGCATCGGGTCGGTCCGCGTCGCCTCGGCGAGGTCGACGACGTACTGCTTGATGCCGGGGGCCGCGTAGAGCCGGCGGGCGATGCCGACCATGCGGGCGACCTCGTCGGCGGTCGTGACGGGGACGAGGTGGCTCAGCGGGTCGGCCTCCTCCTGCCGGTCGAGCATCTCGACCTCAGCCTCCCGCGACGGGTAGCCCACGCTCAGCCGCGCCATGAAGCGGTCGCGCTGCGCCTCGGGCAGGGCGTAGGTCCCCTCCATCTCGATCGGGTTCTGCGTGGCCAGGACGAGGAAGGGCCGGGGCAGCTGGTAGGTCGTGCCGTCGACGGTGGCCTGGCTCTCCTGCATGCACTCCAGGAGAGCCGACTGCGTCTTGGGAGAGGCGCGGTTGATCTCGTCACCGATGACGATGTTCGCGAAGACGGGGCCGCGACGGAACTCGAACTCGTGCTGCTCGGCCCGGTAGATGGTCACCCCGGTCAGGTCGCTCGGCAGCAGGTCCGGGGTGAACTGGATCCGGCCCACCGTGCAGTCGATCGAGCGTCCGAGGACCTTGGCCAGCGTCGTCTTGCCGACCCCGGGGACGTCCTCGAGCAGCAGGTGCCCCTCGGCGAGCAGGACGGCGACCGTGAGACGGACGAGGTCCTCGCGTCCCGAGATCACCGTCTCCATGGAGGCGCGGATGCTGCTCGAGACCTCGGCGAGGTCCTCGAGCTCGTTCGTCGTGGGCAGTGCGTGGACCATGGGACCCCTTCGTCAGGACTGGCACGAGCCTAGGCGACACGGGCCCCCCACTTCCCTCCCCCTCCGCGTCCTGGACGCCGCCGGGGCCGGCCGTCAGTGCCTCCGTGAGCGGCCCTCACGTGTGCATGGCGGGTCCCTCGCGCGGCAAGGCCCCGGCGGGCGCGCCGTCGGGGCGGGCGGGCTGCCGGATCCCTCCACCTTCCTCCACGGGGCTTGACCTGCGACGACACCAGGTCCGGGCGGGTGAAACCCGGCTCGGATCCCTTGCGGGTGGAGGGAAGTGGAGTAACGTGGGGCCACCGGGGGAGCGGTGGGCCTTTCCGGGGGGACCAGAGGGGAGCGTGACGTGGCCGACTCCATGAGCTACGGCACGTACTCCCCGTTCCTGGGCACGTACACCCCTCGGCTCGACGACAAGGGCCGACTGATCCTTCCGGCGAAGTTCCGCAGCCAGCTGGCCTCGGGGCTCGTGGTCACCCGGGGCCAGGAGCGGTGCCTGTTCGTGTTCCCGGTCGAGGAGTTCCGTCGCATGCACGACCAGATCCGGCAGGCCCCCGTCACGAGCAAGCAGGCGCGGGACTACCTGCGTGTCTTCCTGTCCGGGGCGCACGACGAGGTCCCCGACAAGCAGGGCCGGCTCTCCATCCCCTCGGCCCTGCGTGCCTACGCGGGGCTCGACCGGGACGTCGCCGTCATCGGTGCCGGGACCCGCGTCGAGATCTGGGACGCGGCGGCCTGGGAGACGTACCTCGAGGAGCAGATCAGCACCTACTCCGAGACGGCCGAGGAGGTGTTCCCCGGTGCCTTCTGACTGACGCACGGGTGCGACGGACCTGAACGGACCGCTGCACCGCACGGTGAGGTCTCCTCCCGCCCTCTGGCGCACTTCCCCGGTGCCAGAGAGCTGCGGAGGGAGACCTGGTCGGGCGGTGGAGGGCCTCCCGACCAGCACCGTCAGCACCATCACCCACCGCGGCCCCCGGCGCCGCGGACCGGGACGCAGGATCACGACCCGCGGCCAGCACGGCCCCGGCACCAGGAGGTGACATGGACCCGCACGAGGCCCCCCAGGACGCGCAGCGCCCGACCGCCGACCGGCACGTGCCGGTCCTGCTCGAGCGTTGCCTCGAGCTCCTCGCCCCTGCGGTCGCGGAGCCGGGAGCGGTGGTCGTGGACGCGACCCTCGGCATGGGGGGCCACACCGAGGCGATGCTGCGTCGGTTCCCCGAGCTCCGGGTGATCGGGATCGACCGCGACCAGCAGGCCCTGACCCTCGCCGGCGAGCGGCTGCGCCCCTTCGCCGACCGGTTCACGGGGGTGCACGCCGTCTACGACGCCGTGCTCGACGTCGTGGCCGACGAGGTCGACGGCCCGGTGCAGGGCGTCCTCATGGACCTGGGCGTCTCCTCCCTGCAGCTCGACGAGACCGAGCGGGGCTTCGCCTACTCGCACGACGCCCCGCTCGACATGCGGATGGACCCCAGCACCGGTCCCACGGCGGCGCAGGTGCTCAACACCTACGCCGAGGCCGACCTCGTCCGGATCCTGCGCGAGTACGGCGAGGAGCGGTTCGCGGCGCGCATCGCCCGCACGATCGTCACCCAGCGCGCGGGCCGTCCCCTCGAGCGGACGGGCGAGCTGGTCCAGATCGTCCGCACGGCCATCCCCGCCGCGGCCCGCACCACCGGGGGCAACCCCGCCAAGCGGACCTTCCAGGCCCTGCGGATCGAGGTGAACGGCGAGCTCGAGGCCCTCGAGCGCGCCCTCCCCGCGGCCGTGGCCGGTCTCGCTGTCGGAGGGCGCCTCGTCGTCATGGCGTACCAGAGCCTCGAGGACCGCCTGGTCAAGCGCGCCCTGGCCCGCGGCGCCGAGTCGAGCGCCCCGCTGGGACTGCCGGTCGAGCCCGAGACCCACCGCCCGTACCTCCGCCTCCTCACCCGTGGCGCCGAGCTCGCTCCGCCCGCCGAGCAGGAGACGAACCCTCGCTCGGCATCCGTCCGGCTGCGCGCCGCAGAGCGCGCGCGACCGACTCCTGCGCACCTGCGCGACGTCACCCCGCGGTGGGCAGCGTGAGCGCCGCGCACGCGACCTCCGTCCGGGCCCCGCGCGGTGCGGCGTCGAACCCCGAGCAGCGCGCGGCGCGGTCCCACCAGTCGCCCCAGCGGGCACCCGCGCGGCCAGCCGCTCGTCCGGCACCGGCGGGCGCGCCCCGGCTGCGCGTGGTCCGCGCCCCGGCCACGCGCCGTTCTCGGACGCCCTTCGTGCTGCTGTGCATGGGCGTGCTCGCCTCGGCACTCCTGGCGACCCTCGTGCTGAACACCTCGATGGCCCAGGGCGAGTACGAGCGCTTCGACCTGCAGACCCGGCTGGCCCAGTCCGCGCAGGCGCAGCAGGAGCTCGACGAGCAGCTCGCGCGGGCGACCTCGCCCGAGGACCTCGCGGCGGCGGCCAGCGAGCTCGGGATGGTGCAGAGCCAGGACGCCGGCTACCTGCGGCTCGCCGACGGCACGGTCCTCGGTGACCCGCGGCCTGCGGAGGTGGGGGAGTGAGCGACGAGCGGCGGCGGACCTCGACCCCGCGGCCTCGCCCGAGCACGGACGCGGCGGTCCGGCGTGCGCCTGCCCCCCGACGTCCCACCGCACGCCCCGTGGCGCGGGCAGCGGCCGTCGCCGCACCCCCGCCGGTCGACGCCTCCCGCCGTCAGGCGGTGCTGCTCGCCATCGTGGTCGTCGCGCTGCTGGCCCTGGTCGTCCGGCTCGTCCAGGTCCAGGTGATCGAGGCCAGCACGGTGGCCGCCGAGGCCTTCGACCAGCGCCTGACGACGGTGGCCATCCCCGCCGAGCGCGGCGACATCGTCGACAGCCGGGGCGAGGTCCTGGCGACGTCGGTGGTGCGCTACGACATCTTCGTCGACCAGGTGCACCTCAGCGAGAACCTGGACCCGGCCGACCTCAGCGAGGCGGCCGGGGCTCTCGCCCGCCTGCTCGACCTCGACGCGGCCGAGCTGGCCCCGGTGCTGTGGGGCCCTGAGGACCCCGACGACAAGCGGCGGTACGTCTACCTCACCAAGGGGGTCGCCCCCGACGTCTACGAGAAGGTCCTCGAGCAGGAGGTCCCGGGGGTGGCCGGGGACCAGGCCAGCGAGCGGTACTACCCGGCTGGGACGACCGCGGGCAACGTGCTCGGCTTCGTGGGGGCCGAGGGGTACGGCCAGGCGGGCCTCGAGCAGATCTACGACGAGCTGCTGACGGGGGAGCCCGGGTCGCAGACCTACGAGCGCGGGGCGCGCGGGCAGCGGATCCCCACCGGCGAGCAGGGCGTCGAGCCCGCCGTCCCGGGCGAGGACCTGCAGCTCACCCTCATGCGCGACCTGCAGTACGTCGCCCAGGACGCGATCGACGAGCAGGTCGCTGCCAGCGGGGCCGAGTGGGGCGTCGTCCAGATCATCGACGTGAGCTCCGGTGAGATCCTCGTGCTGGCCGACTCCAACGCGGTCGACCCCAACGACCCCGGGGCGACGCCGACCGCAGACCGGGGCAGCAGGTCCTCCTGGACCGTGTACGAGCCCGGCTCGACGGCCAAGGTGGTGACGATGGCTGCCGCCCTGGACGCCGGTCTCGCGACGCCCACCTCGCAGTACGTCATCCCGGACCAGTACACGGCGCCCAACGGTCAGCAGTTCAAGGACTCGCACGAGCACGAGGACCTCAAGCTCACCCTCACCGGGGTGCTCGCCGAGTCCTCCAACACCGGGACGGTCATGGTCGGTCAGAACCTGCCGACCCAGGTGCGCCACGACTACCTGAGCAAGTTCGGCTTCGGTCGGCTCACCGGCGTGGGGCTGCCCGGGGAGTCGGCGGGCATCCTCCACGACGCCGACAGCTGGGACGGGCGCACGCAGTACGCCGTGCTCTTCGGCCAGGGGCTCGGCGCGACCACCCTCCAGTCGACCCAGGTCTTCGCGACCCTCGCGAACGGCGGGGTCCGGAAGCAGCCCCACCTGGTCAAGGGCACCGTGGACGAGGACGGCACCGAGCACCCCGCCGAGCTGGCCGAGCCCGAGCGGGTCGTCAGCGAGGAGACGGCCGGCACGATCGTGCGGATGCTCGAGAGCGCTGTGGCGGACGGCACCGGGGCGAACGCCGCGATCCCCGGCTACCGCGTCGCCGGCAAGACGGGCACCGCCCAGGCCTTCGAGGGCAACGGTGTGATCAAGCACGTGGCCTCCTTCATCGGCATCGCCCCGGCGGACGACCCGGTGCTGGCCGTCAACGTCGCCCTGTACGACCCGAAGACCTCGATCTACGGCGGTGCCGTGGCCGCTCCGGTCTTCTCCGAGGTCACCGGCTACGCGCTCCGCTACCTCGGCGTGCCACCCAGCACGGGCGCCGCCGACCTGTACCCGACCACCTACGAGTGACGGCGCGCTCCGCCGCGGCCGGACGGTAGATTCGCCCCGTGACGTCCCCCCAAGGTCGGATGCGCCCAGAGCATCGTCCCGCACGTCACCTCAGCGACCTCGCCCGGGCCTTCGCCCCGGAGCTCGAGCGCGCCGAGGTGACCACCAGTCCCGTCGAGCTCCCCGACCCCCTGGTCACGGGTGTGGCCGTGGGGTCTGGCGAGGTCCAGCCCGGTGACCTGTTCGCCGGGCTGCCCGGCCAGCACGCCCACGGCGCGGCCTACGCGGCTGCCGCCGTCGAGGCCGGGGCCGTCGCCGTGCTGACCGATCCCGCCGGTCTGGACCTGCTCCGGGAGGCCGGGCTCGCCGTGCCCGTCCTCGTCACCCCGGACCCTCGTGCCCGGCTCGGTGACGTCTCGGCCTGGCTCTACGACCACCCCGCGGCGGCCCTCACCGTCGTCGGCCTGACCGGCACCAACGGCAAGACGACCACGTCCTACTTCGTCGACGCCGCGCTGGCGGCGGTGCACGAGAGCACCGCGGTCATCGGCACCGTCGAGCTCCGGGTGGGCGACCAGTCCATCGAGAGCCCTCGGACGACCGTCGAGTCCCCGGTGCTGCACGGCCTCTTCGCCCTCATGCGGGAGCGGGGCACGACGGCCTGCTCGATGGAGGTCTCCTCGCACGCCCTCGCCCTGCACCGTACGGCGGGCCTCGTGTTCGACGTCGTCGGGTTCACCAACCTCCAGCGTGACCACCTCGACTTCCACGGCGACATGGAGGGCTACTTCCGGGACAAGGCACGGCTCTTCGCCCTCGAGCAGGCCCGACGCGGGGTCGTGTGCGTCGACGACGTCTGGGGCGTGCGGCTCGCGAGCGAGGCGCGGATCCCTGTCGAGACCGTCGCCACCCGCGCCGAGGGTGCGGGGTACGCCGAGGCCGACTGGCGGGTGGAGGACGCGACGGTCGGCCTCGACGGCGTGGGCTCGACCTTCACGCTGACCGGCCCCGGGGGGGTCGCCGTGGCGGCTGCCAGCCCGCTGCCGGGTCTGGTCAACGTGTCGAACGCCGCGCTGGCCGTGGTCCTCGCGCACCGCGGGGGGGTTCCCCTCGAGGCCGCGGCCGCCGCGGTGGGGTCGGCGAGCGCGATCCCGGGCCGCATGGAGCGGGTCGTCGAGCGGGGTGGTGGACGACCGCTGTGCCTGGTCGACTACGCGCACACCCCCGACGCACTCACCCTCGCGCTCGAGGCGGTGCGTCCCATCACGCCGGGGCGCCTCGTGATCGTCTTCGGCTCGGACGGCGACCGGGACCGGGGCAAGCGACCCATGATGGGGGAGATCGCCGCGCGGCTCGCCGACGTGCTGGTCGTGACCGACGAGAACCCACGCTCGGAGCGCCCGGAGACCATCCGTGGGGCGATCCTCGACGGCGTCCGCACGGTGCGCCCCGACGGGGAGGACGTGCACGAGGTCGCGCCCCGGGTCGAGGCGGTCCGGGCCGCGGTCGCCCTCGCCGAGGAGGCCGATACGGTGATCGTCACCGGCAAGGGCCACGAGCCCACGCAGGAGATCGGCGGCGTGTTCCACCGGTACAACGACCGCGACGCCTTCCTCGCCGCCACCAGCAACCCCTCGACCCCGGAGACGCCCGCGTGATCGACCTGACCGCCGCCGAGGTGGCCACCATGACGGGAGGCCGCGTGGTCGGCGACCCCGACCGCACCGTGACCGGGCCGGTCGTCACCGACTCTCGCAAGGTCACGCCGGGCTGCCTCTTCGTCGCCCTGGGGGGCGACCACGTCGACGGGCACGACTTCGCTGCGCGCGCCGTGGCCGACGGCGCGGCGGTGGTCCTGGCGGCTCGCGAGGTCCCTGCGGCGGACGGGTCGGGGCCCGTGCCCTCGGTCGTCGTCCCCGACGTGACCCAGGCCCTGGGCGACCTCGCCCGTGAGGTGCTCTCCCGGCTGCGCGGCGACGGGTCCCTCCAGGTGGTCGCCGTGACCGGGTCGGTCGGCAAGACCACCACCAAGGACCTGCTCGCCCAGCTCCTCGGGGAGCACGGGGAGACCGTCTGGCCCGAGGCCTCCTTCAACAACGAGATCGGCCTGCCCCTGACCGTGCTGCGGGCCGAGGCGACGACCCGCTACCTCGTGCTCGAGATGGGCGCGAGCGGCCCCGGGCACATCGACTACCTCACGGCGATCGCCGCCCCTGACGTCGCTGCCGTGCTCGTGGTGGGCTCGGCCCACCTCGGCGAGTTCGGGGGGATCGAGGCCGTCGCACGGGCCAAGGCCGAGATCGTCGCCGGTCTCGTCCCGGGGGGCACCGCGGTGCTCAACGCCGACGACGGCCGGGTGGCCGCCATGGCGACGCAGGCACCCGGCCCCGTCCTCACCTTCGGTGCGGGCGCGGACGCGCGCGTCCGGGCCGAGGAGATCCGGGTGGACGCGTCCTCCTGCGCGAGCTTCGACCTCGTGGTCGGTGAGGAGCGGCACCCGGTCGCCCTGCAGCTCGTGGGCGAGCACCACGTGCACAACGCCCTCGCCGCGGCCGCGGCCTGCCTGGCCCTCGGCCTGCCCCTGGACGCGATCGCGACACGGCTCGGCCGCGCCACGGCCCTGAGCCCGCACCGGATGCAGGTGACCGAACGGCCCGACGGCGTGACCGTGATCGACGACTCGTACAACGCCAACCCGGACTCGATGCGGGCGGCCCTCAAGGCCCTGGCCGTCCGGTCCCGGGGCCGTCGCTCGATCGCGGTGCTCGGTGCCATGCTCGAGCTCGGCGAGGACTCCTTGCGCGCCCACGACGAGATCGGCCGCCTGGCGGTGCGCCTCGACGTCTCGCGGCTCGTCGTCGTCGGCGAGGAGGCCCGCGCCCTGCACCTCGGCGCCCTCCAGGAGGGCTCGTGGGGCGAGGAGTCCCGGCTGGTCCCGGACGTCGAGGCCGCCGCCGCGTGGCTCGAGGCCGAGCTGGAGCCCGGGGACGTCGTGCTGGTGAAGTCCTCGCACGGTGCCGGCCTCTGGCAGCTGGGTGAGCGGCTCACCGCAGAGGTGAGGCCTCGATGATCGCCGTCCTGCTCGCCGGCGGGCTCTCCCTCGTCGTCGCCCTCCTCTGCACCCCGCTGCTCATCCGGCTGCTCGTCCGCAAGCAGTACGGGCAGTTCATCCGTCAGGACGGACCGACCGCGCACTTCACCAAGCGCGGCACGCCCACGATGGGCGGGGTCGTCATCATCGGCGCGACCCTCTTCGGCTGGGCGGGGGCGAGCCTGGTGACGGGGAACGTGCCGAGCGCCTCGGCGGTCCTCGTGCTGTTCCTCATGACCGGCCTGGGTCTGGTCGGCTTCCTCGACGACTACATCAAGATCTCCCGGCAGCGCAGCCTGGGCCTCAAGGCGCGGTGGAAGATCATCGGCCAGGGCGTGGTGGGCGTGACCTTCGCCGTGGCCGCGCTCAACTTCCCGAGCGAGAACTTCCGGACCCCGGCCTCGACGAAGATCTCCTTCATCCGCGACACGAACATCGACCTGGCGTTCGCCGGGGTGACCCTCGGGCTGATCCTGTTCGTGCTCTGGGCCAACTTCCTCATCACGGCGTGGTCCAACGCGGTCAACCTGACCGACGGGCTCGACGGTCTCGCGACGGGTGCGTCGCTCATCGTCTTCGGCGCCTACGTGCTCGTCGGCGTCTGGCAGTTCAACCAGCGGTGCGAGTCCCTGCTGAGCGCCGGACCGCGGTGCTACGAGGTCCGCGACCCCCTCGAGCTCGCCGTCGTGGCTGCTGCCATCACCGGGGCATGCTTCGGCTTCCTCTGGTGGAACGCCTCACCGGCGAAGATCTTCATGGGCGACACCGGGTCGCTGGCGCTGGGCGGGGCCCTGGCCGGCCTGTCGATCCTGTCGCGCACCGAGATCCTGGCCGCGATCATCGGCGGGCTCTTCGTCCTGATCGTGCTGAGCGACGTGATCCAGATCGGCTTCTTCAAGATGACCGGCAAGCGGGTCTTCAAGATGGCTCCGCTGCACCACCACTTCGAGCTCTCGGGGTGGGGGGAGGTCACCATCGTCATCCGGTTCTGGATCATCGCGGGTCTCTTCGTCGCGGTCGGGGTCGGGGTGTTCTACGCCGAGTGGGTGGCGGGCTGATGCCCGCCGTCGCGCTCGACGGCCGCCGGGTCCTCGTCGCCGGGCTGGGGGTCTCGGGACGCGCTGCGGCGCAGGTGCTGCGCGACCGGGGTGCGCTGGTGACCACCCTCGACCACCGGGCCGAGGACGCGGACCTCAGCACCGATGCCGCGGTCGACCTGGCCGCGGTCGACCTCGTGGTGGCCTCACCCGGGTGGAGCCCCGAGGCCCCTGTCCTGGTCCAGGCGGGCCTGCGCGGCACCCCGGTGTGGAGCGAGGTCGAGCTCGCCTGGCGGACGAGGGTCGACCGCGCCGCCGGGGGAGGCCCCGCACCCTGGCTGGCACTCACCGGGACCAACGGCAAGACCACGACGGTGGGCATGCTCGCCGCGATCCTCACCGCTGCGGGGCTGCGGGCCCCCGCGGTCGGCAACGTGGGAACCCCCGTCCTCGAGGCCGCGACCGACCCGCAGCACGACGTGCTCGCGGTCGAGCTCTCGAGCTTTCAGCTCCACTTCACGCACTCGATGACGGCCCAGGCCGCCGCGGTGCTCAACGTCGCGGACGACCACCTCGACTGGCACGGCTCGCGCGCGGCCTACGCGGCTGCCAAGGCGAGGGTGTACCGCGGGGTCGAGGTCGGCTGCGTCTACCCCGCCCAGGACCCCACCGTCGAGGAGATGGTCCGTGCGGCCGACGTCGCCGAGGGCGCTCGGGCGGTCGGTACGACGCTCGGCCCCCCGGGCCCGGGACAGCTCGGCCTGATCGACGGGATCCTGGTCGACCGCAGCTTCCACGCCCCCCTGGCCGACCCGTCCCGCACCCGGTCGGCGGCCGAGCTCGCGACCCTCGACGACCTCGCCCACCTCGCCGGGCCGGGCGGTGTGCTGGCTCCGCACGTCGTCCTCGACGCGCTCACCGCGGCGGCCCTGGCCCGGGCCCACGGCGTCGCCCCCGTCGCCGTCCGTGACGGCCTCCGGGCCTACCGCCCCGGGGCGCACCGCAGCGAGCTCGTCGCGGTCCTCGACGAGGTCGCCTACGTCGACGACTCCAAGGCCACCAACGCGCACGCGGCCTCGGCTGCCCTCGCGGCCTTCGAGCCCGGGTCGGTCGTGTGGATCGCGGGGGGGCTGGCCAAGGGCGCACGGTTCGAGGAGCTCGTCGCCGACCGGGCCGACCGGCTCGCCGCGATCGTGCTGATCGGCGTCGACGCCGAGCCCTGGGAGCAGGCGGTCTCCCGACACGCCCCCGACCTCCCCGTCGTCCGGGTCGATCCGGCCGACACTGGGACCGTGATGCGCCGCGCCGTGACCGAGGCCCGCCGGGTAGCCCGGCCGGGCTCCACCGTCCTGCTCGCCCCCGCGAGCGCGTCCATGGACCAGTTCGACTCCTACGCCCAGCGCGGCGAGGCCTTCGTCGCCGCGGTGCGGGAGATCGCCGCGACGACGACGCCCGCGGGCGACTGAGCCCCGCGATGGCGACCCCCCGGGTGGAGGAGGTCGAGACCGCGCCGCGTGACCGCAGCGCAGTGCTCGGCCAGTGGAACGGTGCGGTCAGCAGCTACTACCTGCTGCTGGGCGCGACGGTTCTGCTCGTGGTCATCGGTCTCGTGATGGTGCTGTCGAGCTCGAGCGTGACGTCGCTGAGCGGCGGGAACTCGCCCTACGCGGTGTTCCTCAACCAGGCCCAGTTCGCGATCATCGGCCTCCCGCTGGCGTGGCTCGCGAGCCGGCTGCCCGTCCGGTTCTACCAGCGCGTGGCGTGGCCGGCCCTCGGGGTCGCGCTGGTCCTGCAGGCCCTCGTCTTCACAGGGCTGGGGCGAGAGCAGGGCGGCAACCGGAACTGGCTGTACCTGCCCGGAGGCCAGACCATGCAGCCCTCCGAGCTCGCCAAGCTGGCCGTCGCGGTCTGGCTCGCGCTCGTGCTCGCCCGCAAGCGCGCGCTGCTGCACCGCTGGCTGCACGTGCTGATCCCCGGGGTGCTCGGGGCGGCGGCCGTCCTGGGGCTGGTGCTCCTCGGCAAGGACCTGGGCACCGCGATGATCATGATGATGCTCGTCGCGGGGGCGCTCTTCGTGGCGGGAGTGCCGTTGCGGATGTTCGCCGTGGCAGGGGGCCTCGTCGTGCTCCTGGTGATCCAGATGGCCCAGGACGGCAGCAGCCGGACCCGGCGCATCGAGGCCTTCTTCAGCGCCGACTGCGACGCGCAGAACGAGTGCTACCAGACGACCCGTGGTCTGTACGGCCTCGCCTCGGGCGGCCTGACCGGGGTGGGCCTGGGGGAGAGCACCGAGAAGTGGTCCTACCTGCCCGAGGCGCACAACGACTTCATCTTCGCGATCGTCGGCGAGGAGCTCGGACTGCTCGGCACGGTGCTCGTCGTGGCCCTCTTCGGTGTGCTCGCGGTCGGCATGACGCGGGTGATCCGGCGGCACACCGACCCCTTCGTCCAGATCGCCACCGGGGCCATCGCGACGTGGGTGCTCGGCCAGGCGATCGTCAACATCGCCGTGGTCATCGGCCTGCTGCCCGTCATCGGCGTCCCCCTGCCCCTGGTCTCCGCAGGGGGGTCAGCCCTGGTCACGACGATGCTCGCGATCGGGGTGGTGCTCTCCTTCGCGCGGGCCGAGCCCGGGGCGGCCGAGGCCCTGGCCGCCCGTCCCGGGGTCGTCCGTCGTTCGCTCGCCGTCCTCTCGAGAGGTTCCCGTGGTTGACTCCGTCCTGCTGGCCGGTGGTGGGACCGCCGGCCACGTGAACCCGCTGCTCGCGGTCGCCGACGAGCTGAGCGCGCGGCACCCCGGCGCCCTCCTGACCGTGCTCGGTACGGCCGAGGGCCTCGAGGCCGAGCTGGTGCCCGAGCGCGGCTACCCTCTGGTCGTGGTGCCGAAGGTGCCGCTCCCGAGGCGACCGACCCCGGACTGGCTGCGTCTGCCGGGCCGTCTGCGTGAGGCGGTCGACGCCGCCGAGCACGCCCTGGAAGAGACCGAGGCCCAGGTGGTGGTCGGCTTCGGCGGCTACGTCTCGACCCCGGCCTACCTCGCGGCCCGACGTCGCGGGACCCCGGTGGTGATCCACGAGCAGAACGCGCGTCCCGGGTTGGCCAACCGGCTGGGTGCGCGGTGGGCGAGCTCGGTGGCCGTCACCTTCCCCGGCACCCAGCTCGCCGGAGCGCAGGTCACCGGGCTGCCGCTGCGTCCCGAGATCGCCGACCTCATCGACGAGCGTGCGGTCGACGCCGCAGGTACGCGCGTGCGTGCCGCGGCCGAGCTCGGCCTGGACCCCGAGCTGCCGACCGTCCTGGTGACCGGCGGCTCCCTGGGGGCGGTGAGCGTGAGCTCGGCCGTGGTCGGCGCCGCCGCCGAGCTTCTCGCGGCAGGGGTCCAGGTGCTGCACCTGACGGGCAAGGGCAAGGCTCAGGCGGTGCGCGACCAGGTCCGCGAGCTGAGCGAGTCGGGACTGGCCGCCGGGCTCGCCGGGCGGTACCAGGTGCGGGAGTACCTCAGCCGGATGCAGCTGGCGCTCGCCGTCGCGGACCTCGTGGTCGCACGGGCCGGGGCCGGGACCGTGAGCGAGCTCGCCGCCCTCGGCCTGCCCGCGGTGTACGTGCCGCTGCCGATCGGCAACGGTGAGCAGCGCCTCAACGCCCGACCCGTGGTCGAGGCCGGGGGCGGGGTGCTCGTGCCCGACGCCGAGCTGGACCCGCGCTGGGTCGTGGAGCAGCTGCTGCCCCTGGTCGCCGACCCGTCGCGCCTGGCGGAGATGGGCCTGGCGGCCGCGGGGGTCGGGGTGCGTGACGCCGCGGCTCGGGTCGCCGACCTCGTGGAGGCGGCCGTGCCGACGCAGGAGGCGACGCCGTGAGCGGCGGGAGCCCGGCGAGCCCCGTCCCCGATGGGGTCCCCACGGTCGCCGAGCTGGGGCGCGTCCACCTCGTCGGTGCGGGGGGCGCCGGGATGTCCGTCGTGGCAGCGCTGCTCGCTGCCCGTGGCCTGGTCGTCTCAGGATCGGACGCACGTCCTGGCCCGGTCCTGGACGCCCTCGCCGCCCGCGGCGTGACGGTCCACGTGGGTCACGCGAGCTCGAACCTCGGCACGGCGACGACCCTCGTGGTCTCGACGGCGATCCGCCCCGACAACCCCGAGCTCCTCGCCGCTCGCGACCGAGGGCTGCGGGTGCTGCACCGGTCGCAGGCGCTGGCCGCTCTCATGCAGGACCGCACCGCGGTCGCCGTGGCAGGGGCCCACGGCAAGACCACGACCTCGGCCATGATCGCGGTGACCCTCGCCGGGGCCGGGCTCGACCCCTCGTACGCGGTCGGTGGCACGGTGCAGGCCGTTGCCTCGCCCGAGGACCCGGCCCCGGCGGTCGGGGTCCTCGCCGGTGCGCGGGACGGCCACGGGCCGGTCTTCGTCGCCGAGGCGGACGAGTCCGACGGGTCCTTCCTCGCCTACCGCCCCACGATCGCCGTCGTCACCAACGTCGAGCCCGACCACCTCGACCACTACGGGACCCGGGAGGCCTTCGAGGAGGCCTTCGTCCGGTTCGTGGACCAGGTCGTCCCCGACGGGCACCTCGTCGCCTGCGCCGACGACCCCGGGTCACGGGAGCTCGCAGCGCGCACCCGTGCCCGGGGCCGCTCGGTCGTGACCTATGGCACGGGCAGCGAGGCGGACCTCAGGCTCGAGGGGTGGCAGGCGCACGGCTCGGGCAGCACGGCGACCCTGGTCGAGGCCGGTCTGCCGCCGGTCGCGCTCGACCTCACGGTGCCGGGGCTGCACAACGCCCGCAACGCGGCGGCCGCCTACGCCGCCGCGCGGCTGCTCGGGGTCGACGGCCCGACGGCGGCGCGAGCGCTGTCCACCTTCACGGGCACCGGACGCCGGTTCGAGGACCGCGGTGCGGTCCGCGGGGTCCGCGTGGTCGACGACTACGCTCATCACCCGACCGAGGTCGAGGCGCTGCTGCGCGCGGCCCGTCCGGTCGCGGGCGGGGGCCGCGTGCTGGTGCTCTTCCAGCCGCACCTGTACTCCCGCACACGGACCTTCGCCGCGGAGTTCGCCCAGGCGCTGGGTCTCGCCGACGTCGTGGTCGTGACCGACGTCTACGGCGCCCGCGAGGACCCTGACCCCCAGGTCACGGGCGCGCTCATCACCGAGCCCCTGCGTGCGACCGGCCACGACGCGACCTTCGTCCCGGACCGGCTCGAGGCCGCGCGGCGGATCGGCGCCGCGGCACGGGAGGGGGACCTGGTGCTGACGGTCGGGGCGGGGGATGTCACGACCCTGGCCCCCGAGGTCCTCGCCGCGGTGCCTGGATGAGGCCGCCCGCCCGGCCGCGCCGTGTCGCGCCGGTCCCGACGCCGACCTCCCGTCAGCCGGTCGCGCCCGCCGCAGGGCGCTCGCGCGGGACCGGGACCGCCCCGCGCCCCGGGACGCGGGCGCCCGAGAGGGTCCTTCCCGCAGCAGGGGCACGCACGCACCGGACCTCGTCGCCCTCCGCGGGCGGGAGTGTGCCGCAGGCTCCGTCCCGCGAGGTCGCCCGGCCGGGCTGGCGCCCGGTGCGGCCCCCGGTGGTCTCGACCGGGTCCGCCGCGCGGTTCGCCGAGCGGGTCGCGCTGCGACGTCGCCTGACCAGGCGCCGGGTGCTGTGGTCCTCGGCCGTGCTGGTCCTGGTCGCCGGCGTGCTCGGTGCGCTCTTCCTCTCCCCGTTGATGGCCCTCGACACGGACGAGGTCGAGGTCCGCGGCCAGGGCACGGTGGTCGACGCGGACGAGGTCCGGGCGGTGGTCGCGGCCTACGCCGGGACGCCGCTGCCGCGTCTGGACACCGTGGGGCTGCGTCGCGCGGTGCTCGACGTCCCCGGGGTCCGCGCCGCCGAGGTGGCGCGGGTGTGGCCCGTCGGGCTGCAGGTCACCGTCGTCTCCCGGGAACCCGTGGCCGCGGTACCGGCCGAGGAGGGCCTGGCCCTGCTCGACGTCGACGGCGTCCAGGTCGGTCGGGTGGCGGAGGCCCCTGAAGGCATCCCGGTGGTGAGCGTCCCCCTCGAGGACCCCGACGCCCGGGCCCTGCGCGCGGTGCTCGCCGTGCTGCAGCTCCTGCCCGAGGAGCTCGCCGCGGAGGTGGTCGAGCTCTCGGCCGAGAGCCAGGACACGGTCCGCCTGGTGCTCGCCGACGGGGCACGGGTCGAGTGGGGGAGCGCGGAGCAGACGACCCTCAAGGCGACCGTCCTGGCGACGCTGCGTGAGGCCGAGGTCACCGAGGGCGTGACGGTCTTCGACGTCTCGGCCCCGGAGCTGCCGATCACCAGCTCGTGAGCCCGTCGTGCGACACGCGCCCGTGGTCGTTGCTGCGAGCGGTCGGGGCACCTAGCGTCGCACCTGGCAGCATCTGACATAACTCTAACCTTCTAGTGGAACCTGAAGGTTGAGACTCGCGTAACGAGAGGCACGGACGTGGCAGCTCCGCAGAACTACCTGGCAGTCATCAAGGTGGTCGGCATCGGCGGCGGTGGCGTCAACGCCGTCAACCGGATGATCGAGGTCGGCCTCAAGGGGGTCGAGTTCATCGCGATCAACACCGACGCCCAGGCGCTGCTCATGTCCGACGCCGACGTCAAGCTCGACGTCGGGCGCGAGCTCACCCGCGGGCTCGGCGCCGGGGCCGACCCCGAGGTCGGCAAGAAGGCCGCCGAGGACCACGCCGAGGAGATCGAGGACGTCCTGCGGGGTGCCGACATGGTCTTCGTCACGGCAGGCGAGGGCGGTGGCACCGGCACGGGTGGTGCCCCCGTGGTCGCGCGCATCGCGCGCTCCCTGGGAGCCCTGACCATCGGTGTCGTCACCCGACCGTTCACCTTCGAGGGGCGCCGACGCTCGGTGCAGGCCGAGTCAGGCATCGACGCGCTGCGCTCCGAGGTGGACACCCTCATCGTCATCCCGAACGACCGGCTGCTGTCGATCTCGGACCGGAACGTCTCGGTGCTCGACGCCTTCCACTCGGCCGACCAGGTGCTCCTCTCCGGTGTCCAGGGGATCACCGACCTCATCACCACGCCCGGGCTGATCAACCTGGACTTCGCCGACGTCAAGAGCGTCATGCAGGGGGCCGGGAGCGCCCTCATGGGGATCGGCTCGGCCCGGGGTGACGACAGGGCCGTCCAGGCCGCCGAGCTCGCGATCTCCTCCCCGCTGCTCGAGGCGAGCATCGACGGTGCCCACGGCGTGCTGCTGTCGATCCAGGGCGGCTCGGACCTGGGCCTGTTCGAGATCAACGAGGCCGCGCGGCTGGTCCAGGAGGCCGCCCACCCCGAGGCGAACATCATCTTCGGTGCGGTCATCGACGACGCCCTCGGCGACGAGGTGCGTGTCACCGTCATCGCGGCCGGGTTCGACAGCGGCTCGCCGAGCATCCGCAAGGACAGCCGTGCCCTGGGCCAGGTCAGCGGCAGCGCCCCGCACCTGCCCGGGGCCGGGTCCGAGCAGCCTGTGCGGCCGGCTGCGGCCGAGCTGCCGCCGTCAGTCCCCGTCGCGGTCCCGGCCCAGCAGGTCGACGAGACGCCCGCCTGGAGCGACGCTCCCTACCAGGGGGCGCACGAGGAGCCGCGCACCCCGGGACGGGTCGAGGAGGAGCCCGTGCCGTCCTTCCTGGGCGAGGAGCGTGAGTCGTCGACGGGCGCAGTCGAGGTGCCCCGGGTGTTCGAGGACCGGTCGCCGCGCCGCAGCAGCAACGACGACCTCGACCTGCCCGACTTCCTCAAGCACTCCTGAGCCGTCGGGCGACCGTGCGACCGCCCCTCCTCGAGGTCGACCTGGGTCCAGGGGTGCAGGCCGCGTTCACGATGGCGGTCGCGCCCGAGGGGAGTGGCGGTCGCCCTGCCGCGGCCTCGCCGCACGGGGACTTCAACCTCGG
This sequence comes from Actinotalea soli, assembly GCF_017565425.1. GTDB lineage: Bacteria > Actinomycetota > Actinomycetes > Actinomycetales > Cellulomonadaceae > Actinotalea > Actinotalea soli. The sequence goes on along the minus strand of NZ_JAGEMK010000011.1, from coordinate 41,677 downwards.
GCTCGGCCTGGGGGAGGAGGACGCGGTGGTCCTCGCCCGTCGAGAGGGTCTCGCCGACTGGCTCGGTGTGCCCGTGGTCACGGCCAGGCAGGTGCACGGCACCCACGTGCACCCCGTGCCCGCAGCGCCTCAGGACCCGACCGAGGTGCCGACGGCGGACGGCCTCGTCACGACCTCGACCGAGGTGGGGCTGGTCGTGCTCGCCGCCGACTGCGTGCCGGTCCTGCTGTGCGACCCGCACCACGGGGTGGCCGCGGCGGTGCACGCAGGCCGCGCCGGGGTGGTCGGTGACGTCGTCGGACGGGCCGTGGCGGCGATGGTCGGGCGCGGCGCGCAGGTCACCGACCTGCGGGCCGTGGTGGGTCCGGCGGTGTGCGGGTCCTGCTACGAGGTCCCCGCCGAGCTCGCCGCCCAGGTGGTGGCCGCCGTGCCGGAGACCCGGTCCCGCACCCGCCGGGGAACCGCGGCCCTCGACCTCCCGGCGGGGGTCGGGGCTCAGCTCTTCGCGGCGGGGGTCCGGCAGGTCTGTCACCTCGGCTCGTGCACCCTCGAGGACCCGCGGTGGTACTCGCACCGCGGCGTGCCCCAGGGGCGGCCCGCGGGGCGTCACGGCGGCGTCGTGCGGCTGCTGCGCGCCTCGTGACCTTGGGCGTGTCGCGGGGGTGACCTCGGGGTACGGGGGGTTAGCGTGAGCACTGATCGGATCGACGCCCTGGGCGACGGTCCACCTGGACCGTTCTCGGGAGGAGGCCGCGATGGCCGGAGCGCTGCGCAAGACGATGCTGTACCTGGGGCTGGCCGAGGAGGACCGACACGGTCAGGCCGACGAGTACGTCGACGAGTACGACGAGGAGTACGCCGTGCCGCAGGAGTACGAGGCCGAGGTCACCCCGATCCGGCGTGACGTCGCCCGCCCCGTCCCGACCACGGCCGTCGAGCTGCGTCGGATCACCACGATCCACCCGCGGTCGTACAACGACGCCCGGGTGATCGGCGAGGCCTTCCGGTCGGGAACGCCCGTGATCATGAACCTCTCGGAAATGACCGATGCCGACGCCAAGCGCCTCGTCGACTTCTCGGCCGGCCTGATCTTCGGGCTGCACGGGGCCATCGAGCGCGTGACGAGCAAGGTCTTCCTGCTCTCCCCGGAGCACGTCGAGGTGACCGGCGAGGAGCAGGTCGCCGGGGGCGAGACCCGCGCCGGCTTCTTCAACCAGAGCTGACGTGCCCGGCGTCGTCGTCCTGGTCCTCTACTACCTGGTCCTGGCCTTCCTGCTCCTGATGTTCGTCAGGCTCGTGTTCGAGTGGGTCCAGGTCTTCGCGCGGGACTGGCGCCCGCGCGGCGTGGTGCTGGTCGTCGCCGAGGCCGCCTACACCGTGACCGACCCGCCCCTGCGCGCCGTGCGACGGGTCGTTCCTCCGCTCAACCTGGGCGGCATCCGTCTGGACCTCGCCTTCATCATCGTGATGTTCGCGGGGTGGCTCCTGCTCAGCGTGCTCAGGTTCCTCTGACTCACAGGGCGCGCCGGCTCCTCACGGACCGACACGCCCGTCACTGCAGCTCCCAGCCCGTGCACTCCGCCTGATCTCCGCTACCGTGAGCCGTGGCGGTCGGCGGACTGCCGGGGCCCGACCAGCACGAACAACCGAGGTGACACCATGGCTCTGCTGACCGCAGACGACGTCCTGAACAAGAAGTTTCAGGCGACCAAGTTCCGCGAGGGCTACGACCAGGACGAGGTCGACGACTTCCTCGACGAGGTCGTCAACACGCTGCGGTCCGTCACCGCGGAGAACGACGACCTCAAGGGCAAGCTCGCGGCGGCCGAGCGCCGGATCGCCGAGCTGAGCCGCGCGGGAGGTGGCCAGGCGCAGGCGCCGGCCCCGGTCGCGCAGCCCGAGCCCGCCCCGCAGCCCGAGCCGGCTCCTGAGCCGACCCCGGCTCCGGCCCCGACGCCCGCCCCGGCGCCGGCTGCAGCCCCCTCGGGCCAGCGGGTCAGCGAGCCCGAGTCGGCGACCGGCATGCTCCAGCTCGCCCAGAAGCTGCACGACGACTACGTGCGGTCGGGCCAGGAGGAGGGTGACCGGATCATCACCGAGGCCAAGACGCAGGCGACCCGGATCGTCCGCGAGGCCGAGGAGACGTCCAACCGGACCCTCGCCCAGCTCGAGCAGGAGCGCAGCCTCCTCGAGCGCAAGATCGACGAGCTCCGCGTCTTCGAGCGGGACTACCGCACGCGGCTCAAGAGCTACCTCGAGAACCTCCTCGGGGACCTCGACTCGCGCGGCAGCACGGTGGCCCCGCGGGCCGGTGGCAGCGAGGGCGGTCTGCAGTTCAACGGCTGACCGCCGCACAGCACGGATGACGCACGACGCACCACACCGCAGCGGTGTGGTGCGTTGTGCGTCCTGCGCGAGAGGTCTACTCTCGCGTGACCTTCGTCCCCAGGGAGCGCCATGGCCACCGAGGAGCCCGGTCGATCGACCACGGCCTACGGTCTGCGTCTTGAGACCGACCACGAGATGCCCGACCTGGCAGCAGCCGTCGGTGGCTTCCCTGTGCGGGACGGTGAGGATCCGTGGACCGCGGCCGAGGTCGAGGAGATCGCCGCTGGGCTGATCACCGAGATCGGCCGCCTGCGGGCCGAGCTGGCCGCGGCCGACGCCGAGCTCTCGGACCTCCTGCGCAACTCGGGGGACGGCGCGGGGGACGACCAGGCCGACTCCGGGTCGAGCGCCCTCGAGCGCGAGCAGGAGCTCACCCTCGTCAACAACACCCGGGACCTGCTCGAGCAGAACCTGCACGCCCTGCGCCGGGTGGGTGCTGAGGGGTTCGGCCGCTGCGAGTCCTGCGCCGAGGCCATCGGCAAGGCACGGCTGCAGGCCTTCCCCCGCGCGACGCTGTGCGTCACGTGCAAGGCCCGCCAGGAGCGTCGCTGAGCGTGAGACCTGCCCGCCCGCTGCTCGTCCTCCTGCTCACCCTGGCCGTTCTGGTCGTCGTGGTCGACCAGGCCACCAAGATCTGGGCCGTCGCCGCGCTCACCGAGGGTGAGCGCATCCCGGTCCTCGGGGACCTGCTCGGCCTGACGCTGCTCTACAACCCGGGCGCGGCGCTGAGCATCGCCACCGGCATGACCTGGGTCTTCACGATCGCCGCCGTGGCCGTGTCGGTGATCATCCTGCGGATCTCGGCCAAGCTGGGCTCGCGCGCCTGGGCCATCACGCTCGGCCTCCTGCTGGGGGGCGCCGTGGGCAACCTCATCGACCGCCTGGTCCGGGATCCTGGTTTCGCCCAGGGGCACGTGGTGGACTTCATCGCCTACGGCTCGTGGTTCGTCGGCAACGTCGCGGACATCGCCATCGTCGTGGCCGCGGGCCTGGTGATCCTGCTCAGCCTGCGCGGGACCGGGATCGACGGCACCCGTGAGTCCGACCAGCCCGCGGGGGCCGAGGACGACGTCCCCGACGACGTCCCGCCGCCCCCCGTACCGCCTTCGGGCGCCCGCGGGGAGACCGCGTGAGCGCGCGCTCCCTCCCGGTCCCGGACGGTCTCGCCGGCGAGCGGGTCGACGCCGGGCTGTCTCGGCTGCTCGGCATCTCCCGGACCAGGGCGGCCGACCTCGCCGCAGCCGGCGCCGTCCTGCTCGACGGCGCCACGGTGGGCAAGTCCGACCGCCTCCCCGCGGGGTCCTGGCTCGAGGTCGACGTCGAGGCCCTCGACCCGGTCGCTCCGGCCGCCCCGCCCGAGCCCGTCCCGGGGCTGCGGATCGTGCTCGAGGACGAGGACGTCCTCGTCGTCGACAAGCCGGTGGGGGTCGCAGCCCACCCCTCACCGGGCTGGACAGGGCCCACGGTGGTCGGAGCCCTCGTTGCGGCAGGCCATCGGGTCGCGACCTCTGGGGCTGCCGAGCGTCAGGGGATCGTGCACCGGCTCGACGTCGGGACCTCGGGGCTCATGGTCGTGGCCAAGAGCGAGCTGGCGTACTCGGTGCTCAAGCGGGCCTTCAAGGAACGGACCGTCGAGAAGGTCTACCACGCGGTGGTCCAGGGCCACCCGGAGCCCACCACGGGCACGATCGACGCCCCCATCGGGCGGCACCCCAGCGCCGACTACCGGTTCGCGGTGACCGCCTCGGGCAAGCCCTCGGTCACCCACTACGCCGTCCTGGAGATGGTCCCCTCGGCCTCGTTGCTCGAGGTGCACCTCGAGACGGGCCGGACCCACCAGATCCGGGTGCACATGGCGGCCGTGCGCCATCCCTGCGTCGGTGACACGACCTACGGCGCGGACCCGGCCATGGCCCAACGGCTCGGGCTCGGACGCCAGTGGTTGCACGCGATGCGGCTGGGCTTCGAGCACCCCGCGACGGGTCGCCCCGTCATGGTCGAGAGCACCTACCCGCAGGACCTGGCCCAGGCGTGGGACCGGCTGAGCGACGGGCACCACTGACGTCCGTGCCGGTGGTCCCCGCTGTCGGTGAGCCGACCTAGAATCGTCGGCATGGCAGCTGCAGGTGGGTCCGACTTCGTCCACCTCCACGCTCATACCGAGTACTCGATGCTCGACGGGGCGGCCCGGCTCGACGACCTGTTCGCCGAGGTCGCGGCGCAGGGGCAGCCGGCCATCGCCATGACGGACCACGGCTACCTCTTCGGCGCCTTCGAGTTCTGGAGCAAGGCCCGCGCGGCCGGGGTCAAGCCCATCATCGGTCTCGAGGCGTACCTCACGCCGGGGACCAGCCGGCACGACCGGACCCGCATCAAGTGGGGCGAGGCGCACCAGAAGTCCGACGACGTGTCGGCCAACGGGTCCTACACGCACATGACGCTGCTGGCGAAGTCGACCGCCGGGATGCACAACCTCTTCCGGATGGGTTCCCTCGGCTCGCTCGAGGGGCAGATGGGCAAGGCCCCGCGCCTGGACCGTGAGCTCCTCGTGCAGTACGGGACCGACCTGATCGGGACCACCGGCTGCCCCTCGGGCGAGGTGCAGACCCGGCTGCGCCTGGGGCAGTACGACGAGGCGGTGCGCGCCGCCGGCGACTTCCAGGACATCCTCGGCCGGGAGAACTACTACGTCGAGCTCATGGACCACGGCCTCGACATCGAGACCCGGGTGCAGAAGGACCTGCTGCGCATCGCGCAGGACATCGGCGCCCCGCTGGTCGCCACCAACGACCTGCACTACGTCAAGCGCGAGGACTCGATCTCGCAGGACGCCCTGCTGTGCATCAACTCGGGCTCGACCCTCGCCGACCCGGACCGCTTCAAGTTCGGCGGGGACGGCTACTACGTCAAGTCCGCCGCCGAGATGCGGCACCTGTGGTCCGAGCTCCCCGAGGCCTGCGACAACACCCTGCTCATCGCCGAGCAGTGCGAGATGGAGTTCAACACCTCGGCGAACTACATGCCGAACTTCCCGTGCCCGCCCGGGGAGAACGAGACCTCGTGGTTCATCAAGGAGGTCGAGACGGGGCTCAACTACCGCTACCCGTCCGGGATCCCCGACGAGGTCCGCCGGCAGGCCGAGTACGAGACCCAGGTCATCACCCAGATGGGCTTCCCCGGGTACTTCCTCGTGGTCGCCGACTTCATCAACTGGGCCAAGGAGAACGGGATCCGGGTCGGCCCCGGTCGCGGCTCGGGGGCCGGTTCCATGGCCGCCTACGCGATGCGGATCACGGACCTGGACCCGCTCAAGCACGGCCTGATCTTCGAGCGCTTCCTCAACCCCGACCGCGTCTCGATGCCCGACTTCGACGTCGACTTCGACGAGCGCCGTCGCGGCGAGGTCATCCGCTACGTCTCGGACAAGTACGGCGAGGACCGCGTCGCCCAGATCGTCACCTACGGGACGATCAAGGCCAAGCAGGCCCTCAAGGACTCCTCCCGGCTCCTCGGGTTCCCGTTCGCGATGGGGGAGAAGCTCACCAAGGCGATGCCACCGGCCATCATGGGCAAGGACATCAGCCTCACCGGGATCTTCGACCCCCAGGACAAGCGCTACCAGGAGGCCGACGAGTTCCGGCAGATCCACTCGACCGACCCGGACGCGCAGCGGGTGGTCGAGCTGGCCCAGGGCATCGAGGGCCTGAAGCGGCAGTGGGGCGTCCACGCCGCGGGGGTCATCATGTCGAGCGACCCGCTGATCGACATCATCCCGATCATGCGCCGCCCGCAGGACGGCGCGGTCATCACCCAGTTCGACTACCCCACCTGTGAGGGCCTCGGCCTGATCAAGATGGACTTCCTGGGCCTGCGGAACCTGACGATCCTCGATGACGCCCTGGCGAACATCGTGATGAACGGCAAGGACGCGATCGAGCTCGAGACCCTGACCCTGGACGACCCCGCGACCTACGAGCTGCTGGGGCGCGGCGACACCCTGGGGGTCTTCCAGCTCGACGGCGGCGGCATGAGGACCCTGCTGCGCCTCATGCGCCCCGACAACTTCGAGGACATCTCCGCGGTCGGTGCGCTGTACCGGCCGGGCCCGATGGGCGCCAACTCCCACACCAACTACGCCCTGCGCAAGAACGGCATGCAGCCGGTGGTACCGATCCACCCCGAGCTCGCCGAGCCCCTCGCGGAGATCCTCGGCACGACGTACGGCCTGATCGTGTACCAGGAGCAGGTCATGGCCATCGCGCAGAAGGTCGCGGGCTACAGCCTCGGCCAGGCAGACATCCTGCGCCGCGTGATGGGCAAGAAGAAGAAGGCCGAGCTCGACAAGCAGTTCGAGGGCTTCTCGACGGGCATGACCGACCGCGGGTACTCGATGGACGCGGTCAAGATGCTCTGGGACATCCTGCTGCCCTTCTCGGACTACGCCTTCAACAAGGCGCACTCGGCCGCCTACGGCGTGGTGTCGTACTGGACGGCCTACCTCAAGGCCAACTACCCGACCGAGTACATGGCCGCCCTGCTGACCTCGGTGCGGGACGACAAGGACAAGTCGGCGATGTACCTGGGCGAGTGCCGCCACATGGGCATCACGGTCCTGCCGCCGGACGTGAACTCCTCCTCGGCGAACTTCACCGCTGTGGGCACCGACATCCGGTTCGGGCTGACCGCGGTGCGCAACGTCGGGGCCAACGTCGTCGACGCGATCGTCAAGACCCGCGAGGCGAAGGGGGACTACACCTCCTTCACCGACTTCCTCGACAAGGTCCCGGCCGTCGTCTGCAACAAGCGGACCATCGAGTCGCTCATCAAGGCGGGGGCCTTCGACTCACTCGCCCCCAGCCGCCGAGCCCTCCACCTGGTCCACGAGCAGGCGGTCGACTCGGTCGTGGGGGTCAAGCGCAAGGAGGCCGAAGGGCAGTTCGACCTCTTCGCGGGTCTGGGCGGCGGCGAGGAGGAGGGCGAGGACGGCGCTCTGGGGTTCCGCGTCGACGTCCCCGACGTCCCCGAGTGGGACAAGAAGCAGCTGCTCGCCTTCGAGCGCGAGATGCTCGGGCTCTACGTCTCGGACCACCCGTTGTCTGGTCTCGAGCACGTGCTGGCCTCGGCGGCCGACTGCTCGGTCGCGGCCCTCATGGCCGACGAGACCCGGCCGGACGGCTCGATGGTCACCGTCTGCGGACTCATCACCTCCCTGCAGCGGAAGATGTCCAAGAACGGCAACCCGTGGGCGGCGGTGACCCTCGAGGACATCGACGGCTCGGTCGAGATCATGTTCTTCGGCGAGACCTACCTCGCGTACTCGACAGCCCTCGCCGAGGACGCGGTCGTCACGGTGCGCGGTCGCGTCCGGCGCCGGGACGAGACGATGCAGCTGCAGGCGGTCGAGGTCTCCCTGCCGGACATCTCCGCGGCCGAGACCAGGCCCGTGACCATCACGATGCCGGTCTCGCGGTGCACGCAGCCGGTGGTCGAGAGGTTGCGGGACATCCTGGCCAGCCACCCGGGGGTGACCGAGGTCCACCTCACCCTGACTCAGCCCGGGCGATCGACGGTGATGCGCCTCGAGGAGGGCCTGCGGATCGAGAGGTCCCCAGCCCTGTTCGGCGACCTCAAGGCGCTGCTCGGTCCGGGCAGCCTGACGGGGTGACCCGCGAGCCCACCTAGACTCAGGTGGTGATCCACCTGACGCCTGAGCAGCACGTCTTCGTGACCGAGCGACACCTGGCGACCCTGACGACGCTGAGGACCGACGGAGCGCCGCACGTGGTCCCCGTCGCCTTCACCTGGGACGGCGACGAGGGGGTGCTCCGCATCACGGCTCGCCGCACCTCGGTCAAGGTCCGCAACATCGAGCGTGCCGCGGCGGCCGGGGCTCCTGCCCGGGTCGCCGTCTGCCAGGTCGAGGGCGGGCGGTGGTTGACCTTCGAGGGCACCGCCGAGGTGTCGCACGACGCCGCGGAGGTCTCCGAGGCGATGCGGCGCTATGCCCAGCGCTACCGCACCCTCGAGCCGGACCCGGTCCGGGTCGTGATCCGGGTGCGCGCGGCACGGGTGCTCGGGTCGAGCTACATGACCCGCTGAGTCTCCGCGTCCTCCTGAGGGTCCACGACGGTGAACTCCAGGGCCCCTGTCGGCTGGTCGACCGTGACGAGGTCCCCAGGGCCGAGCTGGCGTCCTCGTCGCGTCTCGACGACGCCGTTGACCGTCACCTCCTCCTCGAGCAGGAGGGTCCGGGCCTCGGCCCCCGACTCGACGGCGCCCGCGAGCTTGAGGAGCTGGCCGAGCCGGATCGTGCCGCCGGCCACGGGTACTGGGGTGCTCATGAGCTCAGTCTCCCAGGTGCTGCTGGCTCCGCGCCTAGACTGGCCAGGTGATCTCCCGCATCGACCTCCGCGGTCGTGACCTCGACCGCCGCGCACTCACCGCCGTCCTTCCTCGCCCCGAGCTCGACGTCGCGGGCGCGGCCGAGCAGGTGGCCCCGCTCCTCGCGGATGTGCGCCACCGCGGCGCCGCGGCGCTGCGCGAGCTGGGCGAGCGCTTCGACGGGGTGCGGCCCGAGCACCTGCGGGTGCCCGCCGAGCGGATCGCCCAGGCCCTGGAGTCCTTGGACCCGCTGGTCCGCGCGGCCCTCGAGGAGTCCATCCGCCGGGCCCGGCTCGTCCACGCCGCCCAGGTGCCCGCCGAGCTCAGCACCGACCTGGGGGCCGGGGCTCAGGTACGTCAGCGCTGGCTCCCGGTGCGTCGCGTCGGTCTGTACGTCCCGGGCGGGCTCGCGGTCTACCCGTCCTCGGTGGTGATGAACGTGGTCCCGGCCCAGGAGGCGGGGGTCAGGTCGCTCGTGGTCACGAGCCCGCCCCAGGCTGAGCACGGCGGCAGCCCCCACCCCACGATCCTCGCCGCCTGCGCCCTGCTGGGGGTCGACGAGGTCTACGCGGTCGGCGGGGCCCAGGCGATCGCCATGCTCGCCTACGGCGCCCAGGGCGAGACGGAGGCCGACGGCGAGACGCTCTGCGAGCCGGTCGACGTGGTGACAGGACCAGGCAACCAGTACGTCACCGCGGCCAAGCGGCTGGTCCGCGGGGTCGTCGGGATCGACTCCGAGGCCGGGCCGACCGAGATCGCCGTCCTGGCCGACGGCACGGCCGACCCCGCACACGTCGCGGCCGACCTCGTGTCCCAGGCCGAGCACGGCCCGACCTCCGCCTCGGTGCTGGTGACCTCGTCGCTCGAGCTCGCGGAGGCCGTCGAGGCCCTGCTTCCCACGGTCGTCGCGGGGACCAGGCACAGCGAGCGCGTCGCGACGGCACTGGCCGGGCCGCAGTCGGCCGTGGTGCTGGTCGACGACGTCGACCAGGGGCTCGCCGTGGTCAACGCCTACGGTGCCGAGCACCTCGAGGTGCAGACCGCTGATGCGCGCGCCGTCGCCGACAGGGTCACCAGCGCGGGTGCGATCTTCGTCGGGCCGTTCGCCCCGGTCTCCCTCGGTGACTACATGGCCGGGTCGAACCACGTGCTGCCGACGGGTGGCTGCGCCCACTTCTCGAGCGGGCTCGGGGTGCACAGCTTCCTGCGGCCCGTCCAGATCATCGACTACGACGACGTCGCCCTGGCCGAGGTCGCCGATCGCGTGGTCGCTCTGGCCGAGGACGAGGACCTCCCGGCCCACGGCGAGGCCGTCAGGGTTCGCTTCCCCGGCTGAGCCCGGCCTCTGCGCGCGAGGGGCGCAGGGTGGGGCCTCGCTCAGCCCGTCGCCAGGACGAACGGGAGCACGCGTGAGGCCCCGGCCCGACGGAGCAGCCGCGCGGCCAGGGTGATGGTCCAGCCGCTGTCCTGGCGGTCGTCGACGAGGAGCACGGCCCGCCCCGCGAGTCCCGAGACCGCCGCGGGGGACAGGTCGAGCGAGATCCGTCGCGCGACCCCGGCCAGCCGCTGCGCCGAGTTCACGTCGTGGCGGGCAGGAGGGCCCGCGACCGCGACGGTGCCGACGAGGGGAACCCCGAGGTGCCTGGCCACCCCGCTCGCCAGGTGCTCGACCAGGTGGGGTCGGCTCGCCGAGCCGACCATCACCACACCGTCGACCTCCGGCCGCCAGGCGTCGAGCACCTCGAGGACGGGGGTGCGCAGGGTGGCCGGGAGCGGACCGTCGGCGGGGCCCTCCGAGGTGGTCCGGAACAGGTCACGCAGGGCGCCGCCCAGCCCCAGGCCGTCGAGCCGCGCGACCGCCCGTCCTGCCCCGGCGCGCTCGGTCTCGGCGATGCGCCCGCCGAGGTCGACGTCGAGCGAGGCCATGCCGCTCGGCCACTGGCGGCGCGGGGTGAGGTCGACCCCGGGTGAGGCCAGGCGCAGGCGGGCTGCCTCGACGGCGGCGGCGTCGACGACGGCGCTCCCGGCGCCCGCCTCGCCGGTGGTCGTCGTGGTCCCCTGGTCGAGGACCTCGGGCCCCGTCCGGCAGCGGTCGCACCGCCCGCACCGCCAGTCCGGGTCCTCGGCGAGCTCGGGGTCGTCCAGGGCGCTGCGCAGGAAGGCCATGCGGCACGCGGTGGTGCGGACGTAGTCGACCATCAGCTGCTGCTCGGCCCGGCGGGTCTGCTCGACCTGCGCGTAGCGCGCCGAGTCGTAGGACCAGGGCTGGCCGGTGTGCTGCCAGCCGCCCCGGACCCGGCGCACCGCGCCGTCGACGTCCAGGACCTTGAGCATGAGCTCGAGCCGGTTGCGTCGCAGGTCGACCCGCGGCTCGAGGGCCGCGGTCGAGAGCGGTGCTCCTGCTGCCTCGAGGGCGGCCAGGGTCGCGCGGACCTCGTGCTCGGGAGGGAAGGCCATGCTCGCGAACCAGTCCCAGATGGCGCGGTCGTCCCGGCCCGGGAGCAGGACCACCTCGGCCCGGTCGGTCGCGCGCCCTGCCCGTCCGACCTGCTGGTAGTAGGAGATGGGTGAGCTCGGCGCGCCCAGGTGCACGACGAACCCGAGGTCGGGCTTGTCGAAGCCCATCCCGAGGGCTGAGGTCGCCACGAGGGCCTTGACGTCGTTGGCGAGAAGCTCCCGCTCGGCCTCGAGACGCTCGGCCGGGTCGGTCTGGCCGGTGTACGAGCGCACCGTGAGGCCCTCGGCGCGCAGGTGGGCGGCGACCTGCTCCGCCGCGGCGACCGTCAGGCAGTAGACGATCCCCGACCCCGTCATCTCGGGGAGCCGCGCCGTGAGCCAGGCGAGCTGGGTGGCGTGGTCGGGGAGCTCGTGGACCGCGAGGCGCAGGCTCTCCCGCTCGAGCGGTCCCCGGAGCACCAGCACCTCGGCCCCCTGGCCCGCCGGGGCACGGCCCCCGACGGCGGCGAGCTGCTCGGCGACGTCGCTCGTGACCCGGGCGTTGGCCGTGGCGGTGGTCGCGAGGACCGGGGTCCCGGCGGGCAGCTCACCGAGCAGGGTGCGCAACCGGCGGTAGTCGGGGCGGAAGTCGTGCCCCCAGTCCGAGATGCAGTGCGCCTCGTCGACCACGAGCAGGCCCGTGTCCTGGGCGAGCCGCGGCAGCACCTCGTCGCGGAAGGCCGGGTTGTTGAGACGTTCGGGGGAGACCAGGAGCACGTCGATCTCTCCCGCGGCGACGCGGGCGTGCACCTCGTCCCAGGTGTCGGTGTTGGCCGAGTGGATGGTCTCGGCCCGGATGCCGGCCCGCCGCGCGGCGTCGACCTGGTTGCGCATCAGCGCGAGCAGGGGCGAGACGATCACCGTGGGCCCGCGGCCCTGGGCGCGCAGCAAGGCCGTGGCCACGAAGTAGACGGCCGACTTGCCCCAGCCGGTGCGCTGCACCACGAGGGCGCGTCGTCCGTCGAGCAGGGCAGCGATGGCTGTCCACTGGTCCTCGCGCAGGGCGGCGTCGGGCCTGCCGACGAGGCCGCGCAGCACCTCCTCGGCATGCAGGCGGGGGGAGGTGGCCGGACCAGGGGGGAGCACGTCGGACGACATGCCTGCAGTGTCGCAGCCGGCACCGACGCCCCGGTCGGCCGGGCGCGGTCCCGCCTCACCGTAGGATCGGCGCCGACGGGACGCGCCGGCGCCCCGCAGAGCCCTGGAGGACGTCGTGCCCGTGGTCGAGGCGATCGGCTGGTTCGGATCAGCCTTCCTGGTCTTCTCGATCATGCAGACCCGGGTGATGCGCTTCCGGGTGCTCAACACGACGGCCTGCGTGATCCTCATCGGGTACAACGCGGCGATCGGCGTGTGGCCCATGGTCGCGATGAACGTCGCGCTGACGGTGATCAACCTCTGGATCATCGTGCGGCTGCTGCGCGAGCGCCATGACTCGCGGGCCTACGACGTCGTGCCCATGGCGGCCGACGAGCCCTTCCTCGCCCACCTCCTGGACCGGCACGCGGCCGACGTCGCGGCCTTCAACCCGGGGCTGACCCCCGAGGCGGTCCGCAGCGCCGAGCACGCGTTCGTGGTGAGCACCGGGGACCAGGTGGTCGGGGTGGTGCTCTCGCGCGCGGGTGACCACCCGGGGGAGCAGCAGGTGGTGCTCGACTACGTCCTGCCTGCCTACCGGGACTTCACCCCGGGCGAGTTCGTGTTCCGACCTGGTGGTCCGTTCGCCGCCCTCGGGACGCGCCGCGTCGTGGCCTCCCCCGGGATGCAGGCCTCCGAGCGGTACCTGCGAGCGGTCGGGTTCGTCCAGCAGGGGGACAGGAGCGTCCTGGACCTCACGCCCGCCTAGACTCGCTGGCGTGACCGCGACCCTTCCGCTGCGTGCCGAGCTGCGCGGCCTCGAGCCCTACGGTGCCCCGCAGCTGGACGTCCCGGTGCTGCTCAACGTCAACGAGAACCCCTACCCGCCGTCCGAGGCGGTGGTGGCTGATGTCGCCGCGGCGGTCGCGCAGGCAGCCCGCGGGCTGAACCGGTACCCCGACCGCGAGGCCCTCGGCCTGCGCTCCGAGCTCGCCGACTACCTCGCGCGCGAGTCGGGGGTGCGGGTCGCCCCCGAGCAGGTCTGGGCGGCGAACGGGTCGAACGAGGTGATGCTGCACCTCCTGCAGGCCTTCGGCGGACCGGGCCGTACCGCCCTGTCCTTCGCGCCGACCTACTCGATGTACCCCGAGTACGCCCGGGACACCGCGACCCGCTGGGTCGCGGGGCGTCGCGCAGAGGACTTCTCCCTCGACCTCGACCAGGTCGACGAGCTGGTGGCCCGCGAGCAGCCCTCGGTGGTCCTGCTGGCCAGCCCCAACAACCCGACCGGGACGGCCCTGCCGCAGGCGGCGGTGGAGGCGGTGCTCGAGGCGACCGCGCAGGTCCCCGAGGGCTGCGTCGTGGTGGTCGACGAGGCGTACGCGGAGTTCCGCCGGACGGGCACCCCCTCGGCCCTCGCGCTCCTCGCCGAGAACCCCCGGCTCGCGGTCTCGCGCACCATGTCCAAGGCCTTCGGGCTGGCCGGTGCGCGGGTCGGGTACCTCGCGGCCTCGCGCGAGCTCGTCGACGCGCTGCGCGTGGTCCGACTGCCGTACCACCTGTCGGCCGTGACGCAGGCCGTCGCCCGCGCGGCCCTGGCTCACGCGGACGCCCTCATGGCCCAGGTCGGGTCCCTGCGCAGCACCCGGGACGAGACCGTCGCCTGGCTGCGCGGCAAGGGGCTCACCACGGCCGAGTCGGACGCGAACTTCGTGCTCTTCGGGGCGTTCGACGACCGGCACGCGATCTGGCAAGGTCTGCTCGACCGCGGGGTGCTCATCCGCGAGACGGGCCCCGAGGGCTGGCTGCGGGTGTCGATCGGCACCCCGACGGAGATGACGGCGTTCCAGGACGCCCTGGTGGAGGTGGCAGGACTGTGACCACAGGCAGCCGGACGGCGCGGATCGAGCGCGCGACCTCGGAGTCGACCGTGCTCGTCGAGCTCGACCTCGACGGGACCGGGCGCACCGAGATCTCGACCACGGTGCCCTTCTACGACCACATGCTCACCGCGCTGGGCAAGCACTCCCTGATGGACCTGACGGTCCGGGCGACCGGCGACACCCACATCGACGCGCACCACACCGTCGAGGACGTCGCGATCACCCTGGGGGAGGCGCTGCGCGAGGCCCTCGGGGACAAGGCGGGTATCGGCCGTTTCGGGGACGCGCTCGTCCCCCTCGACGAGGCCCTGGCCCAGGCCGTGGTCGACGTCTCGGGGCGGCCCTACCTGGTCCACTCGGGGGAGCCGGCCGGGCAGGAGTACCACCTCATCGGCGGCCACTTCACCGGCTCGCTGACGCGTCACGTCCTGGAGTCGATCGCCCACCACGCCGGCATCTGCATCCACATGCGCGTGCTCGCCGGGCGCGACCCGCACCACATCGTCGAGGCGCAGTTCAAGGCCCTGGCGCGGGCCCTGCGGGCTGCGGTCGCACCGGACCCTCGGGTCGACGGCGTGCCGTCCACCAAGGGAGCCCTGTGAGCGAGGAGCTCGTCGCTGCGGCCGTCGTGCTGACCAAGGTGGCCGTCGCCGAGGGGCTGGCTGCTGCCTGCGCCACGAGCAAGGTCGCTGTCGACGCCGTCCCGACGGCGATCGGTGCGCTCGCGGTGTGCCGCGAGACGGAGCCGGGTGAGCCCGAGCGGGCGGCGCAGGTCATCTCCAAGCTGCTGCAGCACACGCCGGTCGTGCTGCTGACCCAGCGCGACGGCCAGATGACCGCGACCCGCTGGGCCGCGGGGGTGCAGGAGGAGGAGATCGCGCCGGGTCTCATGCTCGACGGCGCCCCGGCCGAGGTGGAGGCCCTGCTCCTCGGTCAGGTCAGGGCCGAGGACCTGCCCGGCGTGGTCTCCTCGGTGGGGATGTCCCGATGGCGCGCGGTGCGCATCCTTGCCGGGGCGGCGCGGGCCGCCCGACGCGCATGACCGAGCACCGGTAAAGTCGGCCCGATGACATCCCCCAGCGTCGTCGTCCTCGACTACGGCTTCGGCAACGTGCGATCGGCCGTGCGCGCCCTCGAGCGCGTCGGAGCCGAGGTCGAGCTGACGGCCGACCCCCACGCGGCAGCCGAGGCCGACGGCCTCGTCGTCCCCGGCGTCGGTGCTTTCGCCTCGGTCATGACGGGGCTGCGGGCCGTGCGCGGTGACCAGATCATCGACCGTCGGCTCGCGGGCGGCCGTCCGGTCCTGGGAATCTGCGTCGGGATGCAGGTCATGTTCGGCGCGGGGGAGGAGCACGGCGTCCACACCGAGGGTCTCGGGGAGTGGCCCGGGGTCGTGGACCGTCTCGACGCGCCCGTCGTGCCCCACATGGGGTGGGCGACCGTGAGCCCGGCCGAGGGCTCGGTGCTCTTCGACGGCGTCGAGGACGAGTACTTCTACTTCGTCCACTCCTACGCCGCCCGCAGCTTTCCCCCGCTGGGAGGCGGCCGGCTGACGCCCCCGTCGGTGACCTGGGCCACGCACGGCGGCCCGTTCGTCGCGGCGGTCGAGAACGGGCCGCTCGCCGCCACCCAGTTCCACCCCGAGAAGTCCGGCGACGCCGGAGCCCACCTGCTGACCAACTGGGTCCGCAGCCTGAAGGAACGGTGACACCCACGATGACCCGACTCGAGCTCCTCCCTGCCGTCGACGTGGCCGACGGCCAGGCCGTCCGCCTGGTGCAGGGGGAGGCCGGCTCCGAGACCTCCTACGGCAGCCCGCTCCAGGCAGCGCTCGACTGGCAGTCGGGCGGAGCCGAGTGGATCCATCTGGTGGACCTCGACGCGGCGTTCGGGCGTGGCTCGAACGCCGAGCTCCTCGCCGAGGTGGTCGGCGCCCTGGACGTCAAGGTCGAGCTCTCGGGGGGCATCCGTGACGACGAGTCCCTCGCCCGCGCCCTGGCCACCGGCTGCCGCAGGGTCAACCTCGGCACGGCCGCCCTCGAGAACCCCCGGTGGACCGCCGAGGTCATCGCGCGTCACGGTGACGCCGTCGCGGTCGGCCTCGACGTCCGTGGCACGACCCTCGCCGCCCGCGGCTGGACCCGCGACGGCGGGGACCTCTGGGAGGTGCTCGAGCGCCTCGACGCTGCGGGCTGCCCGCGCTACGTCGTGACCGACGTGACGAAGGACGGCACCCTGCGCGGGCCGAACGTCGAGCTGCTGCGCGAGGTCTGCGCGAGGACCTCGGCCCCGGTCGTGGCCTCGGGAGGCATCTCGAGCCTCGAGGACCTCGCGGTCCTGCGCGGCCTCACCGAGGAGGGCGTCGAGGGGGCGATCGTCGGCAAGGCCCTGTACGCCGGCTCCTTCACGCTGCCGGAGGCCCTGGACGTCGCCGGGCGGGCGTGAGCGCCGGCCGTGCGCTGCCGCCGAGCTCGGCCTTCGCGGGGGACGACGGCGCACCTGACCCGGCCCTCGCTCGGGCGCTGAGCGAGCCGGACGGTGCGCCCAGGCTCCAGGCGGTGGTTCGGGCGCTCGCGTCGGCACGGGTGCTGGTGCCGGTCATGGCCGAGCTCGGTGCCTCCGAGGTCAGCGCGGCGGGCCTGGAGGTCGACAAGGAGGCGTCGACGGGGATCGTCGCCCTCCAGGCTCCGGACGGACGCACGGCCCTGCCGGTCTTCTCGGGCTCCGCGGCGATGACGGCGTGGCACCCGGGGGCCCGCCCGGTCCCGGCCGAGGGACCGCGGGCGGCTGCGGCGGCGATCCAGGAGGGCTGGGAGATCCTGGTCGTCGACCCTGGCGGTTCGTCCCCGGTCGTGGTGCCTCGGCCGGCGGTCCGCGCCCTGGCCCTGGGCCTGGGGTGGGAGCCCGCCGTGGTCGACGGGCAGGTGCGTGGTGACGTCGCGGAAGCCCTCGCTCGAGCGGCGACCACCGTGCCGGCGGTCCTGACGGCCCGTGCCGAGCCCGGCCGGCGCGCCGAGCTCGCGCTGGTCCTCGGGCTCGCGCCGGGTCTGGACCGTCCGGGTCTGGATGCCGTCCTGGCGCGGGTCAACGAGGTGCTGGCAGCCGAGGAGGCCCTCGGTGCCCAGGTGGACTCCCTCGAGATGCGGGTCGTCTCGGCAGGGTGAGTGCGCGGTGCGCAGTTCCCGAGGCGCTCCGTGCGCCGAGGTGCTCAACGCCCCGAGCGTCGGCCCCAGGCCCAGGCCATGGCGGCCACGGCGATCGCCCCGACGACCTGACCGCCGAGGACCACCCGGCCCAGGTCCAGGGCGGGCTGCCAGCTCACGCTCGCCCCTCGGACGACGTACGCGCCCACGGGCTGGATCCGGACGCCGAGGCCTCCGCCCCCGCCCGAGCCCGTGAGCTCGCCCGTCGCGCGCCCCCCGGCCTCCGCACCGGACTCTCCGTCGCCCCATCCTGATCCCGTCCCCCCGGTGACCCGGGCCACCGGGACGAGCACGACCTCGCCGTGGCGGACAGGTTCACCGAAGGCTCGCCGGACGCTCAGAGCCTCTCCCGCGACCCGGGTGATCGCCCCCGCCCGGCGCCGGGCGCGGGTCGAGGCCCGCTGACCCCCGTCCCTCTGAACTGAACGCTCGTCCCCGCTCATGAGCCCATCCTGCACCCGCCCGCCCGCCCGCCCTCGCGCGAGGCCGGTCGGAGGATCAGGGTGCGCAGGTCTCGGTCGGCACGAACGCCGCGTCGTCGGCCAGCAGGCTCTCGAGCGTGCTGACCGGCACGATGAAGCTCTGGCCCGCCGCGCTCTTGGCGTAGACGACCCCGACCACGCGGCCGCCCTCGTCGAGCACCGCCGAGCCCGAGCTGCCGGGCTCGACGGCGGCATCGGTGACCAGGACCACGCCCAGGTTCTCGTTGAGCGGGTCGGTCGTCTCGCCGATCACCTGGCCCTGGGTCACCGTGAGCCGCCCCCCCTGGGGGTAGCCGACCACGGTCACGGCGTCTCCGCGCACCGGGTCGGCCTCGGCGAGCTCGGGGTAGCTGCTCAGCTCCTCGTCGGTGCGGACGACCGCGAGGTCGGCGAGGTCGGCGGTGGTCGAGGCCGTGACGTCGACGTCCCGGCCGTCGTAGGTCTGCACCTGGAGCTCGGCCGAGCCGGCCACGACGTGCTTGTTGGTGATCAGCGTGGTCGCGTCGATGGCGAAGCCCGACCCGGTCGACAGCGACCCGCAGCCGACGTTGCGGATGCGGACGGCCATCTGCCGCACCGCATCGAACCCGTCGCTCGACAGGGTGTCGGAGCCCGCGACCTCGGCCGGTGCCGGCTCGGAAGGGACCAGCTCGGTCACCTCGGGCCCGGGCATGCGGGGGAAGTCCTCGGCGGCCTGCTCGACGGCGGCGCAACCAGCAGCCAGGGGAAGGGCCAGGGCGACCGCCGCGAGCCGGCGCCCGACGTGACGGCGGCGAGGGGGGCTCATCGACCGAGCTCGCGCTGCAGGGCGATGTTGGCCTCGGTCGCCGCCTGGCAGAGCACCTCGACATCGGACTCGAACGCCGCGAGGGCGTCGGGGTCGTACTCGTCGGCATCGGCGAGGTAGCCGATGAGCTCTTGCTGACCCTGCACGCACTGGTCGAGGGCCAGCGCGACCTGCCCGGCCGCCTCGCTCACCCGTTCCTGGTAGTCGACGAGCTGTCGCTGGGCCTCACGGTCGTCGCCGAGCTGGGCCTTCTCGTCGGCGAGCTCGACGATCCGCTCCTGGGCCGTGCCGAGCTGGGAGCGGACGGCCTCGAGCTCTGCCCGGGTGCCGGTGAGCTCGGCCCGGCTCGCGGCGAGGTCCTCGCCGATGACCTGGGCAGCTCCCAGGTACTCCGCCGACCGGTCCTCCCAGGCCTGGGAGGTGCGGTAGAGGTACACCGCCAGGGCCACGAGAGCGATCGTGACCAGCACGAGCAGGGCGAGGGCGATACGTCGTCCGACCCGTCGCTCCGACCTGGTGCTGTGCGCCGGTTCGGCGCGGCCGTCGGTGCGCCGTCGAGACGGCGGGGCGCCCGGGGACGAGGGCTCGCCTGGCGCGGGACGGTCTGCCGCCGCGGGGTCGAGGGCGGCGGGCGGCGGCATCGCGGTGTGCTGCGGGAGCCCCTGGTCGGTGCTGGGGTCGGTCTCGGGCGCCTCCTGGACCGTGGCTGACGCCGCCGGCTCGGACGCCGTCCCGGACGTCTCTGCCGCGGGGGGCTCTTCCCCGGCCTCCTCGTCCGGCTCCCCCCGGGCGCTGCCGGTGACCGGGGTCCACGAGGGCGCGGCGTCTGCCCGTGCCGCGTCTGTCGTCGCGTCGTGGGTCGGCTCGTCGTCCAGGGTGGTCGCGGCCGGTGCGTCGACAGGCGGCAGCGGGGCGGTGACCGGCACGTCGAGGTCTGCCGCGGCACCGCGCTGCGGTGTGGACGGGTCGGTCATCTCACCAGGATAGGGAGTCAGGGCCCGGGACGACTGCAGATGTCGGCCCGGCTCAGCTGACGGCTCCGGTCCACGCCTCCCCGGGGCCCTCGCCGGGGGCGTCGGGGAAGGGGGACGCCTCGCGGAAGGCGAGCTGGAGGGAGCGCAGGCCGTCCCGCAGCGCGCGGGCGTGCTGGTTGCCGATCTCGGGGGCAGCCGCCGTGATGAGCGCCGCGAGGGCGGTGATCAGCTTGCGGGCCTCGTCCAGGTCCGCGAGGTCTGCCCCCGGCCCGCTCTCGGTGTCGGGACCCAGGCCGCACTTGACGGCGGCGGCGCTCATCAGGTGCACCGCTGCCGTCGTGATCACCTCCACCGCGGGGACCTCGGCGATGTCTCGCAGCGCGGCGGGGTCGCTGCCTGCGGCGCGGACGGGGACCTCGGACTCGTGGCTCATGAGGACGATCCTCTCACCGGGGGGCGGACCGTGACGCCTGCGGTCCACCCCCCGGTGCAGGAGTCACTCGACCGGCAGGGCCGAGGTCGCCGGCTGTCCTGTCTCGACGGGGGCCGTGACCGACAGGGCGGCGCGCAGGGCGGCACCCAGACCGGCGTCGACCTGGGTCCAGTACTGGACGGCGCGCTCACGGATGTCAGCGCTGCGGACCCCGCCCACGTGCCCCGTGATCGTCTCGAGGAACCGGGCGCGTGCGGCGTCGTCGAAGACCTCGCGGTAGAGGGTTCCCGCCTGGCCGAAGTCGTCGTCCTCGGCGTGCAGGGTCGCGGCGGACCGCACCAGCTCGCCGTCGGACTCCCAGCCTCCCGACTCGCCGGCTCGGCCGGGCTCGGCGTGGGCACCACCGCGCGAGCTGGGCGCGTAGACCGGGACGTCGGGGGCGGCGAAGGAGTAGCGGGCCGCTCCGTCTTTGGAGTAGCTGTGCACGGGGGCCGCGTGGGGCGAGTTCACCGGCAGCTGCGCGTGGTTCGTGCCCACCCGGTACCGGTGCGCGTCCGCGTAGGAGAAGATCCGCGCGAGGAGCATGCGGTCCGGGCTCGCCGCGATCCCGGGGACGAAGTTCGAGGGCGCGAAGGTGGCCTGCTCGATCTGGGCGAAGTAGTTCTCGGGGTTGCGGTTGAGCTCGAGGGTGCCGACCTTGATGAGCGGGAAGTCGGCGTGCGGCCAGACCTTGGTGAGGTCGAACGGGTTGAACCGGTAGGTGGCCGCCGCGGCGTAGGGCATGACCTGGACGTGGAGGGTCCAGGAGGGGTGGTCGCCGCGCTCGATCGCCTCGTAGAGGTCACGGATGTGGATGTCGGCGTCAGAGCCGGCGAGCTGGGAGGCCGCCTCGGCGGTGAGGTTGTCGATGCCCTGGTCGGTCGTGAAGTGGTACTTGACCCAGAAGCGCTCACCCTCGGCGTTGATCCACTGGTAGGTGTGCGAGCCGAAGCCGTCCATGTGCCGCCACGACGAGGGCAGGCCGCGGTCGCCCATGAGCCACGTGACCTGGTGGGCCGACTCGGGGGACAGCGTCCAGAAGTCCCACTGCATGTCGTTGTCCCGCAGGTGTGAGCCGGGCAGCCGCTTCTGGGACCGGATGAAGTCAGGGAACTTGATCCCGTCCCGGATGAAGAACACCGGGGTGTTGTTGCCGACGAGGTCGTAGTTGCCCTCGGTCGTGTAGAACTTCAGCGCGAAGCCGCGGGGGTCGCGCCACGTGTCGGGGGAACCGAGCTCTCCGGCCACGCTCGAGAACCGTGCGAGGGTCTCGGTGACGGCGCCGGGCTGGAAGAGGGCGGCGCGCGTGTACCGGCTCACGTCCTCGGTGGTGGTGAACGTCCCGAAGGCGCCACCGCCCTTGGCGTGCACGACCCGCTCGGGCACCCGCTCGCGGTTGAACTGCGCGAGCTTCTCGACCAGGTAGTGGTCGTGCAGCACGATGGGGCCGTCGGCCCCGACGGTCTGCGCGTGCGCGTCGGAGGCGACGGGCGCCCCCGCATCGGTGGTCGTGAACGGTGAGGTCACGGTGTTCCTTCCTCGTCCTGCTGCCCTGCCGGTCGGCCGGGTCGGCCGTGATCATCGCAGGTTGTTCTGGAATGATTCAAGTATCGCCGCGCACGCCGTGGGTCGCGGAGCGGGCCTGCTACTCTTGTCCCCGACCGACTGATGTCGCGCGCCCTCGGGTCGCGGCATCGGTGCACAAGTGGAGCTGATCCCACCCAGGCGCCGACCGTCCGCTCACGCGGCACCAGGTTCCGGGTCCGGTCCGATGCAGGGCATCTCGGTGCCCTGGTGCGGGTGACGTCCGACGTCGCTCTCGGACCTGTCAGGCCTCCGCGCGTGCTCAGCAGCGGAGGCCTTCTTCGTTGTCGGTGGTCGCCCCGACGAGCACGAGGAGCAGCACATCAGCGAGCCCCGCATCAACGATCGGATCCGCGTCGCCGAGGTCCGCCTGGTCGGCCCCAACGGCGAGCAGGTCGGCATCGTCCGCGTGGAGGACGCCCTGCGACTGGCGCAGGAGGCCGACCTCGACCTGGTCGAGGTCGCCCCGGACGCCCGTCCGCCCGTCTGCAAGCTCATGGACTTCGGCAAGTTCAAGTACGAGGCCGACATGAAGGCCCGTGAGGCTCGCCGCAACCAGGCGAACACGGTCCTCAAGGAGATCCGTTTCCGCCTCAAGATCGACCCGCACGACTACGGCACCAAGAAGGGCCACGTCGAGCGGTTCCTCAAGGCGGGGGACAAGGTCAAGGTCATGATCATGTTCCGCGGTCGCGAGCAGTCCCGCCCCGAGATGGGCGTCCGGCTCCTCCAGCGTCTCGCGGACGACGTCGCCGAGCTCGGCTTCGTCGAGAGCATGCCCAAGCAGGACGGGCGCAACATGACCATGGTGCTCGGACCGACCAAGAAGAAGGCGGACGCCAAGAACGAGCAGCGTCGTCGCGCGCAGGAGACTGCCGCGGCCAAGGACGACGCCGCTGCCGCGGACACGGCCGCCGAGACCCAGTCCTGACCACCGCGCGGGCCCACCGGCCGGCGCGACACCTCACCCCTGCCCCGGGGTGACAAGAAGGAAGAGAGCACACCAGTGCCGAAGAACAAGACGCACAGTGGTGCGAAGAAGCGTTTCCGGATCACCGGGAGCGGCAAGCTCATGCGCGAGCAGGCCGGGGCGCGCCACCTGTTCGAGCACAAGTCGAGCCGCCGCACGCGTCGCCTCGCCTCCGACCAGGTCGTCTCGCCGGCCGACGCCCCCAAGATCAAGAAGCTGCTCGGCAAGTGAGTCCTGCGGCGCGCGACGCGCGCCCCGGATTCACCTGTGAGCCCCGAAACCCAAGGAGCACCACGTGGCACGCGTGAAGCGGGCAGTCAATGCCCAGAAGAAGCGCCGGACGACACTCGAGCGCGCGAGCGGTTACCGCGGTCAGCGGTCGCGGCTCTACCGCAAGGCCAAGGAGCAGGTCACCCACTCGCTCGTCTACTCCTACCGCGACCGCAAGGCGCGCAAGGGTGACTTCCGCCGGCTGTGGATCCAGCGGATCAACGCGGCCTCGCGCGAGCAGGGCCTGACCTACAACCGCCTCATCCAGGGCCTCAAGCTCGCGGGCATCGAGGTCGACCGTCGTGTGCTGGCCGACATGGCTGTCAACGACGCCCCGGCCTTCGCGGCCCTGGTCCAGCTGGCGAAGGACGCGCTGCCGGCTGACGTCAACGCGCCCTCCGCGGCGGCCTGACCCGACGTACCCCACGACGAGCGCCCGGTCCGTGCCCGAGCTGTCCAACCCCCGCGCCGAGCGGGTCAGGGCGGTGAAGGCCCTGGCCGGGCGTTCGTCGCGTCGTCGGACGGGTCACTTCCTCGTCGAGGGCCCGCAGGCCGTGCGCGAGGCCCTGCGCTGCCGTCCCGGGGCGGTCCGTGAGCTGTACCTGAGCCGTGCCGCTGCCGACCGCCACCCGGACCTGGTGCGTGCCGCGGACGAGGGTGGGGTCCAGGTGCGGACCGGCACCGCCGAGGTCCTCGAGGCGATGAGCCCCGACGGTCAGGGCGCGGTTGCGGTGGTCCAGCAGCTCGCACGCACCCTCGACGGTGTGCTCGCGGCAGGTCCCGCCCTCGTGGCGGTCCTCGCCACGGTGCGCGACCCGGGCAACGCAGGCACCGTGATCCGTGCTGCCGACGCCGCCGGGGCCGACGCGGTGGTGCTCGCTGGGGAGAGCGTCGACCTGCACAACCCCAAGGTGGTCCGCTCGAGCGCCGGCTCGATCTTCCACCTCCCGGTCGTGACCGGCCTGACCGTCCCGGAGGCGGTGGCCGCTCTGCGGGACGCAGGTCTGGTCGTTCTCGCCGCGACCGGTCAGGGCACGCACGACGTCGACGACCTCCTCGACCACGTGACGCCACCCGGGACGGACGAGGGCGACGGTGCCGGACGCCCACGGCACCGCGGCGAGGCTCGCGGTCCGGAGGGTCCCGGCGACCCGGCGCCTCCCGACCTCACGGCACCCACGGCCTGGCTCTTCGGGAACGAGGCCCGCGGCCTGAGCCCGCAGGAGCTCGCCCTGGCGGACTCCTCGGTGCGCGTGCCGATCCACGGTCTCGCCGAGTCCCTCAACCTCGCGACCGCGGCCACGCTCTGCCTGTACGCCAGCGCGCGGGCACGCCGGGCCTGACCGGCCCGTGGGACGCTCGGAGGGTGCGCCTCTTCCTCGCGGTGCGACCGCCCCAGCACGTGCTCGACCACCTGAGCCTCGCGCTCGAGGGGGTCGCTGCGTCCCTTCCGACCGCGGGCGGGCCGCGCCCTGTCCGGTGGTCTGCCCCGGAGAACAGGCACGTCACGGTGGCCTTCTACGGTGAGCTCTCCGACGGGGCCGCCGACGAGCTCACCGTCGCGCTCGAGGGTGCGGTCGACGAGGTCGTTCCTGTCGAGCTCGACCTCCGCGGAGCCGGGGTCTTCTCCCACCGTACGCTCTGGGTCGGGGTCGGTGGCGACCTGGACGGGATGCAGGCCCTCGTCGCCGCGGCACGGCGGTCCGGGGAGGCCGCAGGTGCGGCTCCCGAGGTCCGTGTCCGGTCGCGCCCGCACCTCACGGTGGGTCGGGTCTCGCGGAGCGCGGGGGACAGGGCCCGCTCCGGGCGTCGTGGGCACCCGTCCCGCGGTGTACCGGACCACGGACCCGGGGCCGTCGAGTCGCTGGTCGCGGCGATGTCGCTCTACCGCGGGCCCTCGTGGACGGTCGAGCAGGTCGAGCTGATGAGCTCGCAGCCGGGTGCGGGGCGGCACGGTGGCCCGCTCTACACCTCCCTGCGCACCCTCACCTGCGGTGGAGGCACCGTCCCCTGACCGTCACCCGGCGCCGCGACGGACCCCTGCTGTGGCACGATGTGAGCGTGATCGCGACTCGTCTCGTCCCCGGCGGACGATTTCCGCGGCCCGTGCGCGGGCCGCGCGACTGAACGTCGCGCTCGTCACCCTGCCGAGAGTGCTCGGGGGTCCGACGACGCCAGGGGCCGCGCACGGGCGCCACTAGACTCCCCAGCTGGTCGAGTGCCGTGCGCTCGCCGCCCGCCCCGCGTCGGAAGGTCCGGATGTCCTCCTCCTCGCCCCTGTCCCCGCTCGACGCCGACGGCATCGAGGTCGCCGTCGCTCAGGCCGGAGCCGCCTTCGCCGCGGCCCGTGACCTCGACGAGCTCAAGGCCGCCCGGCTCGCCCATGTCGGTGACCGCAGCCCGCTCGCCCTGGCCAACCGTGCCATCGGTGGCCTGGAGGGTTCTGACAAGGGTGCTGCGGGCCGCCTCCTGGGCCCTGCCCGCGGGCGGGTCGGTGCTGCCCTCGCCGCGCGCCAGGCGGAGCTCGAGGCCGAGCGGGACGCCCGCGTCCTGGTCGAGGAGACGGTCGACGTCACCCTTCCCGCGGAGCGGTCGGCGCGGGGCGGTCGGCACCCGCTCGAGCTGCTCTCCGAGCGGATCGCCGACCACTTCGTCGGGATGGGCTGGGAGATCGCCGAGGGGCCCGAGGTCGAGGCCGAGTGGTTCAACTTCGACGCGCTCAACTTCGGCGTCGACCACCCGGCGCGGCAGATGCAGGACACCTTCTTCGTCGAGCACCCCCGCGACCCTGCGGCGGACTCGGGCCTGGTGCTCAGGACCCACACCTCCCCGGTGCAGGCGCGTGCTCTGCTCGACCGGGACCTGCCGGTCTACATCGCCTGCCCGGGGCGGACCTTCCGCACCGACGAGCTCGACGCCACCCACACGCCCGTCTTCCACCAGGTCGAGGGCCTGGCGGTCGACAAGGGCCTGACGATGGCCCACCTCAAGGGCACCCTGGACCACTTCGCCCGGGCGGTCTTCGGCCCGGAGTCCCGGACGCGGCTGCGACCCGCGTACTTCCCGTTCACCGAGCCCAGCGCCGAGATGGACTTCTGGTTCCCGCAGAAGAAGGGGGGACCGGGCTGGGTCGAGTGGGGAGGCTGCGGCATGGTCAACCCGAACGTGCTGCGTGCCTGCGGCGTCGACCCGGAGGTCTACTCCGGGTTCGCCTTCGGCATGGGCATCGAGCGCACCCTGATGTTCCGGCACGGGATCGCTGACATGCACGACATGGTGGAGGGCGACGCGCGCTTCACCCTTCAGTTCGAGGGGACCATCTGATGCCGCGCATCCCGCTGACCTGGCTCGCCGAGCACGTCGAGGTTCCCGCCGGGACCACGGCCGAGCAGCTCGCGTCCGACCTCGTCCGGGTGGGCCTCGAGGAGGAGGCCATCCATCCGGCCGCCGTGACGGGGCCGCTCGTGGTGGGGCGGGTGGTCGAGCTGACCCCTGAGCCGCAGAAGAACGGCAAGACGATCAACTGGTGCAGGGTCGACGTCGGCGCGCACAACGGGACCGCCGAGGACGGCACACCCGAGCCACGCGGGATCGTGTGCGGGGCGCACAACTTCGGCGTCGGTGACGACGTCGTCGTCGCGCTGCCGGGCACCGTGCTGCCGGGCCCCTTCGCGATCGCCTCCCGCAAGACCTACGGGCACGTCTCGGACGGCATGATCTGCTCCTCGCGCGAGCTCGGCCTGGGCGAGGACCACGAGGGCATCATCGTTCTCGCCCGCCTGGGCCTCGAGGCCGCACCCGGGACCGACGCCCGTGGGCTCCTGGGACTGGGTGAGGAGGTCCTGGAGATCAACGTGACCCCCGACCGGGGCTACTGCTTCTCGATGCGCGGAGTGGCCCGCGAGTACGGCCACGCAACAGGCGCACCCTTCACCGACCGGGCCGCCCTCGCCCCGCAGGATGAGAGCCCGGCGGTCGACGGCTTCTCCGTCGAGGTGGACGACGCGGCACCGATCCATGACGTGCCTGGTTGCGACAGGTTCGTGGCCCAGGTCGTCCGGGGCGTCGACGCCGCACGGCCGTCCCCCGCGTGGATGCAGCGCCGGCTCACCCAGGCCGGGATGCGACCGATCTCCCTCGCGGTCGACGTGACGAACTACGTGATGCTCGACCTGGGGCAGCCCCTGCACGCCTACGACCTCGCGCAGGTCGCCGCGCCCGTGGTCGTGCGCCGGGCCCGCGCGGGGGACCGGTTGACGACCCTGGACGGCACCGAGCGCAGCCTGCACACCGAGGACCTCCTCATCACCGACAGCCCCGAGGGCGAGCGCGGTGCCCGGGTGCTCGGCATCGCCGGGGTGATGGGCGGGGCGGACAGCGAGGTGACCGCGAGCACGAGAGACCTGCTCGTCGAGGGGGCGCACTTCGACCCCGTCAGCGTCGCGCGGTCGGCTCGACGGCACCGCATCCCGAGCGAGGCCGCCAAGCGCTTCGAGCGCGGGGTCGACCCGGCGCTGCCCCGGGTCGCGGTGCGTCGCGTGGTCGAGCTCCTCGTCGAGCACGGCGGTGGCGTGGCCGACGTCGAGCTGACCGACGTGGACCGCACGGCCCCGGCGCCCGCGATCATGCTCAACCTGGGCCTGCCCGCCCAGCTCGTCGGCGTGCCCTACGGCCCTGAGCAGGTCGTCGGTGCCCTCGAGGCCGTCGGCTGCACGGTGAGCTCACCGCACGACGTCGCCGGCGGGACGGGGACCGTCAGCGTCCAGCCGCCCACCTGGCGCCCTGACCTCACCATGCCGGTCGACCTGGTCGAGGAGGTGGCGCGGCTCGAGGGCTACGACGCCGTTCCCTCGGTCCTCCCGGTGGCTCCGGCAGGCCGTGGTCTCTCGGACGGGCAGCGTGCCCGCCGCGCCGTCGCGCGGGCTCTCGCGGAGGCGGGCTACGTCGAGACGCTCAGCTATCCCTTCGTCGGGTCGCACCAGCACGACGAGCTCGGCCTCCCGGCCCAGGACCCGCGGCGCCGGTCGCTGCGGCTGGCGAACCCGATCTCGGAGCAGCAGCCCGAGATGCGGACCAACCTCCTGGTGACCCTCCTCGAGACGGTGCGCCGCAACGTGGGGAGAGGTCTGACGGACCTGGCGATCTCGGAGACCGGCGTGGTCACCCTGCCGAGCCCGGAGGCGGACGGCGCGCCCCAGCTCCCCGGCGCGGTCCGACCGACGGACCGGGACCTCGACCGCCTCGAGCTGGCCGTGCCGGCGCAGCCCCGGCACGTCGCGGCGGTCCTCACGGGGCTGCGCGACCCTGCCGGATGGTGGGGGGCCGGACGCAGGGCCGACCACACCGATGCGATCGCGGGCGCGCGCCTCGTGGCCCGCGCGGTCGGCGTCGAGCTCGAGGTGCGTCAGGCCGAGGAGATCGCCCCCTGGCACCCCGGACGCACCGCACGCCTGGAGCTGGCCGACGGCACCCTGGTCGGGTACGCCGGGGAGCTGCACCCGACGGTGGTGACGGCTCTCGGCCTGCCCGACCGTGCCGTGGCCTTCGAGGTGGACCTCGACGTCGTCCTCGCGGCCGTTCCCGGCCCGGTCCAGGCCACCCCGGTCTCGACCTACCCGGCGGCCAAGGAGGACATCGCCCTCGTCGTCCCGGCCGAGGTCCCGGCAGGTGAGGTGCTCGACGCCGTGCGGACGGGGGCTGCCGCGTCCTCGGCGGGGGAGATCGTCGAGGACCTGCGCCTGTTCGACGTCTACACCGGTGACCCGGTCCCGCCGGGGCACCGCTCGTTGGCCTTCGCCCTGCGGCTGCGCGCTCAGGACCGCACGCTCACCGCTGCGGAGGCCGCAGCGGTCCGGGAGGCAGCCGTCGCCGAGGCGGCGCGGCGGCACGGCGCGGTCCTGCGCGGCTGACCGTGCCGTGCGCGTCGCCCTCCGGCTGACCGCTGGTGCCCTGCCCGTCCGGGCTCAGTGCGCCACGTCGTCCCGGGCCACGTCGTCTCGGTGCACGTCGTCCCAGGTCAGGTGCTCTCAGGGCAGGAGGAGGATCTTGCCCGTGCTGCCCCGGCCCTCGAGCAGGCGGTGGGCCTCGGCGGCCTCGGCGAGCGGGAAGGTCGCACCGACCCTGACCTCGAGGGAGCCGCGCAGCATGGCGTCGAAGACGGCCGCTGTCCGGTGCAGGAGCTCGGCGCGCGTGGCGACGTGGTGCGCCAGGGTCGGTCGGGTCAGGAACACCGAGCCGGCCCGGGCCAGCCGCTGGGGGTCGACCGGGTCCACCTGACCCGAGGCGCCTCCGAAGAGCGCGAGACCGCCCCGGGGCACCAGGCTCGCGAGAGAGGCGTCGAAGGTGGCGGCACCGACCCCGTCGAAGACCGTCTCGACCCCTCCGACGTGCTCGCGCACCAGGGCGGGCAGCTCCTCGGCAAGATCCGCGAGCTGGTCGTAACGGATGACGTGGGTGGCGCCCGCCCCCCGGGAGAGGGCTGCTTTCTCCTCGGTCGAGACGGTGCTCACGACGACGGCCCCTCGCGCGACGGCGAGCTGGGTCAGGAGCAGGCCCACGCCACCGGCCCCGGCGTGGACCAGGACCCGTTGGCCGGCGGTCACCGGGAAGGTCGAGTCGACCAGGTAGTGCGCGGTCAGGCCCTGGAGCATCACGGCGGCAGCCTGCTGAAGGGTCACGCCGTGAGGTACGGGGACGGCGTGCCGCGCGGCGAGCTCGACCTGCTCGGCGTAGGAGCCAGCCGTGCCGTCGACCCAGGCCACCCTGTCGCCCACCGCGAAGCCCTCGACCCCGGCCCCGACGGCGACGACCGTCCCGGCGCCCTCGCTGCCCACGACGTGGGGGTAGGGCATCGGGTAGGTGCCGGATCGGCGGTACGTGTCGATGAAGTTGACCCCGGCCGCCGCGACCGCGACCAGGACGGTGCCGGGGCCGGGAGGCGCCTCCGGGACGTCGGCCACCTCGAGGACCTCGGGACCGCCCGCTCTCATGGCTTGGATAGCACGCATGCCGGGAGAACGCCCCGGCGGGTGGGAGCATTCCAGCCGACTCGCCGCGCCCCGGCGCCTCGTCATGCAGTGGCGTGTATATTCATGCACATGTCAGTCTCAGTGGCCGTGTCCGGAGCGAGCGGGTACGCCGGGGGAGAGGTCCTCCGCCTGCTCTCCTCCCACCCGGGCGTCGAGGTGGGGGCCGTGACGGCCTTCTCCTCCGCGGGCGACCGCCTCGGGTCCCATCAGCCTCACCTCCGGTCCCTGGCCGACCGCGAGATCCTGCCGACGAGCGCTGCCACTCTTGCCGGGCACGACGTCGTCGTCCTCGCCCTGCCGCACGGCGCCTCGGCCGCGGTCGCCGCGGAGCTGGGCGAGGGGGTCCTCGTCCTGGACTGCGCTGCGGACCACCGGTTGGCCGACCCGGCAGCCTGGGAGGCCTTCTACGGCACGCCGCACGCCGGGACCTGGCCCTACGGTCTGCCCGAGCTGATCCGGGCCGACGGGAGCCGCCAGCGCGACGAGCTCGTCGGAGCCCACCGCGTCGCGGTGCCCGGCTGCAACGTCACGGCCGTCACCCTCGGGATCCAGCCGGGCGTCGCGCGCGGCGTCGTCGAGGCCGCCGACCTGGTGGCGGTCCTCGCCGTCGGCTACTCGGGGGCCGGTCGGGCGACACGACCGAACCTCCTCGCGGCCGAGGGGATGGGGTCCGCGGTGCCCTACGCGGTCGCGGGTGCCCACCGGCACATCCCCGAGATCGAGCAGAACCTCCGGGCCGTCGGCGCCGAGGCGGTCGGGCTGTCCTTCACGCCGACGCTCGTCCCGATGTCTCGCGGGATCCTCGCCACGACCACCGCACGCCTGGTGCCAGGGACCGATCCGGCGGCCGTCCGCGCCGCGTGGGCCGAGGCCTACGCGGACGAGCCGTTCGTCGAGCTGCTGCCCGAGGGCCAGTGGCCCTCGACAGCTGCGACGGTCGGCGCCAACACCGCGCTCGTGCAGGTGGCGGTCGACGAGCGCGCCGGCCGGGTCGTCACCGTCTGCGCCCTGGACAACCTCGTCAAGGGCACCGCAGGGGCCGCTGTCCAGTCGATGAACCTCGCCCTGGGTCTCCCCGAGACCCTGGGCCTGACGATCGAAGGAGTCGCACCGTGAGCGTGACCGGTCCTGCCGGGTTCCGGGCGGCCGGGGTCGCCGCCGGCCTCAAGAGCTCCGGTGCCCCGGACGTCGCCCTCGTCGTCAACGACGGCCCCGTCCAGGCCGCGGCGGCCGTCTTCACGACCAACCGGGTCCAGGCTGCCCCCGTCCAGTGGTCACGGGTCGCCGTCGGGGACGGCGTGGCCCGCGCCGTGGTCCTGAACTCGGGCGGGGCCAACGCGTGCACCGGGCCCGAGGGCTTCCTCGACACGCACCGGACCGCCGAGCACGTCGCCGAGGGCCTCGGCTGCTCGGCCGGTGACGTGCTCGTCTGCTCGACGGGGCTCATCGGCGTGCGGCTACCCATGGACCGACTCCTGGCCGGGGCCGACGCGGCGACCGCGGCTCTCGCAGGGGACGGCGGGCCCGCCGCGGCCGAGGCCATCCGCACCACCGACAGCGTGGCCAAGACGGTCCACCTCGAGCGCGCGGGCTGGTCCGTCGGCGGCATGGCCAAGGGCGCCGGGATGCTGGCGCCAGGGCTGGCCACCATGCTCAGCGTCCTGACCACCGACGCGGTGGTCGAGCCGGCCACCCTGGATGCCGCGCTCCGCCACGCGACGCGGCTCACCTTCGACCGGGTCGACTCCGACGGCTGCATGTCGACCAACGAC
The DNA here is from genome assembly GCF_017565425.1 of Actinotalea soli. Classification (GTDB taxonomy): domain Bacteria; phylum Actinomycetota; class Actinomycetes; order Actinomycetales; family Cellulomonadaceae; genus Actinotalea; species Actinotalea soli. The sequence goes on along the minus strand of NZ_JAGEMK010000011.1, from coordinate 9,910 downwards.
ACCGTCCTGCTGCTGGCCTCGGGGGCCAGCGGGGTCGAGGTCTCGGCCGCCGAGCTGACCGAGGCCGTGACCGCGGCCGCCGCCGACCTCGCTCGCCAGCTCGTGGCCGACGCCGAGGGGGCCAGCCACGACGTCGCGGTCACCGTGCGCGGTGCCGAGACCGAGCAGGCCGCCGTCCAGGTGGCCCGTGCCGTGACCCGTTCGAACCTGGTCAAGGCCGCGGTCTTCGGCAACGACCCGAACTGGGGCCGGATCCTCTCCGCTGTCGGCACGGTCCCCGTGGAGCAGGCGGCCTTCGAGGCCGACGAGGTCGACGTGAGCATCAACGGCGTCTTGGTCTGCCGGGCCGGAGGCCTGGGCGAGCCCCGTGAGCTGGTCGACATGGCCGCAGCACGGGAGGTGCTCGTCGAGATCGACCTGCACGCCGGGCAGGCCGAGGCCACCGTCTGGACCAACGACCTGACCCACGACTACGTCCACGAGAACAGCGCGTACTCCACATGAGCGAGAACACCGCCCACCACTCTTCGACCCCGGACCTCGCGGGGCTGAGGCCCGAGCAGAAGGCCGAGGTCCTCATCGAGGCCTTGCCCTGGCTCGAGCGCTTCGCCGGCGCCCTCTTCGTCGTCAAGTACGGCGGCAACGCCATGGTCGACGACCGCCTCAAGCGTGCCTTCGCCCAGGACATGGTCTTCTTGCGGATGGTAGGACTGCACCCCGTCGTGGTGCACGGGGGCGGGCCGCAGATCTCGAGCATGCTCGCGCGCCTGGGGATCGAGAGCGAGTTCCGCGGCGGTTTGCGGGTGACGACGCCCGAGAGCATGGACGTCGTGCGGATGGTGCTGACCGGGCAGGTCTCGCGAGAGCTCGTCGGGCTGCTCAACGCCCACGGCCCGCACGCGGTGGGTCTGTCGGGGGAGGACGGCGGGCTGCTCCAGGCCCGTCGCCGGACCGCGACCGTCGACGGCCAGCAGGTCGACGTGGGACACGTCGGCGACGTGGTCGAGGTCGACCCCCGCGCGGTGCGCGACCTGCTCGACGCCGGGCGCATCCCCGTGGTCTCGACGGTCGCCCCGGACGTCGACGACCCGACCCAGGTGCTGAACGTCAACGCCGACACCGCCGCGGCAGCGCTCGCGGTGGCCCTGGGTGCGACCAAGCTCATCATCCTCACCGACGTCGAGGGCCTCTACACGGACTGGCCGGACCGCTCCTCCCTCGCGAGCACCATCCGGGTGACCGAGCTCGCCCGTCTCCTGCCGAGCCTCGAGTCGGGCATGGTCCCCAAGATGGAGGCCTGCCTGCGGGCCGTCCGGGGCGGGGTCCCCCAGGCGCACGTGGTCGACGGGCGGCAGGCCCACTCGGTGCTCACCGAGGTCTTCACCTCGCGCGGGACGGGCACGATGGTCCTGCCCGACGACGTCCGCACCGGTGCCCTGACCGTCGTCACCCCCGGAGGTGCGTCGTGACCTCGATCGAGCACCACGGGGCCGACGGGGGCGCCTCGGTCTCGGGGTGGACCGAGCGCTACGGCCAGGCGCTCATGAACACCTTCGGCACGCCCCGGCGGGTCCTCGTGCGCGGGGAGGGCGTCTACGTCTGGGACGCGGACGGCCGCCGCTACCTGGACCTCCTCGGTGGCATCGCGGTCAACGTGCTCGGCCACGCCCACCCGACGCTGACCGCTGCGATCAGCGCACAGCTGGGCACGCTGGGCCACGTCTCGAACTTCTTCGCCACGCCGACCCAGGTCGCCCTCGCCGAGCGGCTCGTCGAGCTCACCGGGGGCGACCGGACCAGCCGGGTCTTCTTCGCCAACTCCGGCACCGAGGCCAACGAGGCCGCGTTCAAGATGGCTCGACGCACCGGCAGGCCCCGGGTGCTGGCCCTCGAAGGGGCCTTCCACGGCCGGACGATGGGGGCTCTGGCCCTGACGCACAAGGTCGCCTACCGCGAGCCCTTCGAGCCGCTGCCCGCCGGGGTCGAGTTCCTCCCCTTCGGGGACAGCCACGCCCTCGAGCGGGCCATGGGCCAGGACGTCGCGGCCCTCGTGCTCGAGCCCGTCCAGGGCGAGGCCGGCGTGCGGCGGCTGCCGCCGGGCTACCTCGCGCACGCCCGGGCCCTCACCGAGCGGTACGGGGCTCTGCTCGTGCTCGACGAGGTCCAGACCGGGATGGGTCGCACCGGGCACTGGCTCGCTCATCACGACGCCGACCTGGGCGGGGGAGCCCGGCCCGACGTCGTGACGCTGGCGAAGGGCCTGGGCGGGGGTTTCCCGATCGGTGCGGTCGTCGCCCACGGAGAACGTGCGGCGAGCCTCCTGGGTGCCGGTCAGCACGGCACGACCTTCGGGGGCAACCCGGTCGCGGCGGCTGCGGCCCTGGCGACGATCGGCGTGCTCGAGCGGGACGGGGTGCTCGAGCAGGTCTGCGCCGTCGGCGAGCAGCTGGTGGCCGACCTGCAGCAGGTCCCCGCGGTCGCCGAGGTCCGCGCCGCGGGCCTGCTCGTGGCGGTCGAGCTCCACCGACCCGTCGCGGCCCGGGTGGCCGACCTCGCCCTCGAGGCGGGGTTCGTCGTCAACCCGGTGACGCCCACCGCGCTGCGGCTCGCACCTCCGCTGATCATCACGACCGAGCAGCTGCGGACCTTCGTCGCCTTCCTCGAGCAGCTGCCTGCCGAGCTCGCGGCCCTCGACCACGACCAGGAGGAGCAGTGATGGTGCGTCACTTCCTGCGCGACGACGACCTCTCCCCGGCCGAGCAGGCCGAGGTCCTCGCGCTGGCCCTGAGGCTCAAGACGGACCGGTTCGCCGCGCGTCCTCTGGAGGGGCCGCGCACCGTCGCGATCCTCTTCGACAAGCCGACCCTGCGCACCCAGGTCTCCTTCACGACCGGGATCGTCGAGCTCGGCGGCCACCCCATGGTCGTGGACGGCAAGCTCGCGCAGATCGGCGTCCGCGAGTCTGTCGCGGACACCGCTCGGGTGCTCGGACGGCAGGTCGCGGCGATCGTGTGGCGCACCTTCGAGCAGGCTCGGCTGGTCGAGATGGCCGACCACGTCGAGGTGCCGGTGGTCAACGCGCTGACCGATCAGTTCCACCCCTGCCAGGTGCTCGCGGACCTGCTGACCGTCGCCGAGCACACCCCCGGGGGTCTCGAGGCCCTTCCCGGCCGTCGGCTCGCCTACCTCGGCGACGGGGCCAACAACATGGCCCACTCCTACCTCCTGGGCGGGACCACCGCGGGCCTGCACGTCACGATCGCGACCCCCGCCGACCGGCTCCCGGACCGCCAGGTGCTTGCCGACGCCGAGGAGATCGCGCGCTCGACGGGCGGCTCGGTGACCGTGACCCAGGACGCGAGCGCCGCAGTCCTCGACGCACAGGTGGTCGCGACCGACACCTGGGTGTCGATGGGCGATGACGTGTCGGCCGTCGAGGCCGAGGCCCGGTACCTGCCCTTCCAGGTGGACGCCGCTCTGATGGCCCGGGCGGACCCGTCCGCCGTCGTCCTGCACTGCCTGCCCGCCTACCGCGGCAAGGAGATCACCGCCGACGTGCTCGAGGGGTCGCAGTCGGTCGTCTTCGACGAGGCCGAGAACAGGCTCCACGCCCAGAAGGCCCTGCTGGCCTGGGTGCTCGGGAGGTGACGGCCGTGGACCACGCCGTGACCTCGGGGCTGCCCGCCACGAAGACCGCCCGGCACGCCCTCATCGCCCGGGTCCTGGCCCGCACCGCGGTGCGCTCGCAGTCCGAGCTCGCGGCGGCCCTCGCTGTGGAGGGGTTGTCCGTGACCCAGGCGACCCTGTCCCGGGACCTCGTCGAGCTCCGCGCCGAGCGGATCCGCTCGGCCGACGGGAGTCTCGCCTACGCGTTGCCGGCCGAGGGAGCGGACCGTCGCCCCCAGCAGGCGCTGGACACCGAGCTGTTGGCTGCCAGACTGGCCAGGTTGTGCGCCGAGCTCCTGGTGACCGCTGAGCCCTCGGGGAACCTGGTGGTCCTGCGCACCCCTCCGGGGGCCGCGCAGTTCCTCGCCTCGGCGATCGACCACTCGGTGCTCCCCGGAGTGCTCGGGACGATCGCCGGGGACGACACCGTCCTGGTGATCGCGCGCGACGACCACGGGGGCGATGCCGTCGCCCGCCGCTTCCTCGACCTCGCGGGGGGCTGAGCAGTGCCTGCTCGTCGCCCGCGCCCCGACCTGACCCGTACCCCCTGCCAGAGAGAGAACTGTGATGACTGAACGTGTTGTGCTCGCCTACTCCGGAGGTCTCGACACCTCGGTCGGCATCGGCTGGATCGCCGAGGCCACCGGGGCCGAGGTGATCGCCGTGGCCGTGGACGTCGGCCAGGGCGGCGAGGACCTCGAGGTCATCCGGCGTCGCGCCCTGGACTGCGGAGCCGTCGAGGCCTACGTGGCCGACGCGCGCGACGAGTTCGCCGAGGAGTACTGCATGCCGGCCCTCAAGGCCAACGCGCTGTACCTCGACCGCTACCCGCTGGTCTCGGCCATCTCGCGGCCCGTCATCGTCAAGCACCTGGTCCGCGCCGCGCGTCAGTTCGGTGCCTCGACCGTGGCGCACGGCTGCACGGGCAAGGGCAACGACCAGGTGCGCTTCGAGGTGGGCATCACCTCCCTGGCGCCCGACCTGCGCTGCCTGGCCCCGGTCCGCGACCTCGCCCTGACGCGCGACAAGGCGATCGAGTACGCCAACAAGCACGCCCTGCCCATCGAGACGACCAAGCACAACCCGTTCTCGATCGACCAGAACGTGTGGGGCCGGGCGATCGAGACCGGGTTCCTCGAGGACATCTGGAACGCCCCGACCAAGGACGTCTACACCTACACCGACGACCCCACCTTCCCGCCGGTCGCCGACGAGGTCACCATCACCTTCGAGGCCGGCGTCCCGGTCGCGATCGACGGCGTGCCGGTCACGCCGCTGCAGGCGATCCAGGAGATGAACCGTCGGGCGGGCGCCCAGGGCGTCGGCCGGATCGACATCGTCGAGGACCGTCTCGTCGGCATCAAGTCCCGCGAGGTCTACGAGGCCCCGGGGGCGATGGCCCTCATCGCGGCGCACCAGGAGCTCGAGAACGTCACGGTCGAGCGCGAGCAGGCCCGCTTCAAGCGCGGCGTCGAGCAGCGCTGGACCGAGCTGGTCTACGACGGCATGTGGTTCTCCCCGCTCAAGCGGTCCCTGGACACGTTCGTCGACGACACCCAGCGGTACGTCTCGGGCGAGGTGCGCATGCTCCTGCACGGCGGCCGGGCGACGGTCACCGGGCGACGCAGCGAGGCCAGCCTGTACGACTTCAACCTCGCGACGTACGACACGGGGGACACCTTCGACCAGTCCCACGCCAAGGGCTTCATCGAGATCTACGGCCTCACCGCCAAGCTCTCGGCGGCCCGCGACGTCAAGTTCGGCAACCACGTGGACCTCGGCGAGGGCGATCTCCCGGCCACGGGGGACCGTGCCGATGGCTGAGCAGTCCGCGCGCGTGAGCCTGTGGGGCGGCCGGTTCGCCGGCGGCCCCGCCGACGCCCTGGCCGCGCTGTCGAAGAGCACGCACTTCGACTGGCGGCTCGCCGTCCTCGACGTCACTGGCTCGGTGGCCCACGCCCGGGTGCTGCACCGGGCAGGGCTCCTGGACGACGCCGAGCTCGCTGGCATGGTCGAGGCCCTCGACCGGCTGCGCGTCGACGTCGAGAGCGGCGCCTTCCTGCCTGCCCCGGACGACGAGGACGTCCACACGGCCCTCGAGCGTGGTCTGATCGAGCGGGCCGGGCCGGACCTGGGGGGCAAGCTCCGGGCCGGCCGGTCCCGCAACGACCAGATCGCGACCCTGGTGCGGATGTACCTGCGTGAGCAGGCGCGTGCTCTGGCCGTCCAGGTCCTCGACGTCGTCGACGCCCTGACCGACCAGGCCGCGGCGCACCCCGAGGCACCCATGCCGGGCCGGACCCACCTGCAGCACGCCCAGCCCGTCCTGCTCGCGCACCACCTGCTCGCCCACGCGTGGCCCCTGCTGCGCGACGTCGAGCGCTGGGTCGACTGGGACGTGCGGGCGGCCCAGTCCCCCTACGGCTCGGGGGCGCTGGCGGGCTCGTCCCTGGGTCTCGACCCTGCTGCGGTCGCCGCCGAGCTCGGCTTCGACGGTCCGGTGGAGAACTCGATCGACGGCACGGCGAGCCGGGACGCGGTGGCCGAGTTCGCCTTCGTGAGCGCCATGGTCGGCATCGACCTGTCGCGCCTCGCCGAGGAGGTCGTGCTCTGGGCGACCAAGGAGTTCGGCTTCGTCCGCCTGGACGACGCCTTCTCGACAGGGTCGAGCATCATGCCGCAGAAGAAGAACCCTGATGTCGCCGAGCTCGCCCGTGGCAAGGCGGGTCGGCTCGTCGGCGACCTCACGGGGCTGCTGACGACCCTGAAGGGGCTGCCGCTCGCGTACAACCGGGACCTGCAGGAGGACAAGGAGCCCGTCTTCGACCAGGTCGACACCCTGAGCCTGCTGCTCCCGGCCTTCGCCGGGATGGTCGCGACCCTCACCTTCGACACCCGTCGCATGGCCGAGCTCGCCCCTCAGGGGTTCTCCCTCGCGACGGACGTCGCGGAGTGGCTGGTCCGGCACGGCGTGCCGTTCCGGGTGGCCCACGAGGTCGCCGGCAGCTGCGTACGTCGCTGCGAGGCGCAGGGCATCGAGCTGTGGGACCTCACCGAGGCGGATCTCGCGGAGATCTCCGAGCACCTGACCCCGGCGGTCCGAGAGGTCCTGACCGTGGAGGGCTCGCTGGCCTCGCGCTCGGCCACGGGGGGGACAGCCCCCGTGCAGGTCGCCCAGCAGCTCACCCGGGCGCGGGCCCGTTCGGTGCAGCTCAGGGCGTGGGCCACGGCGTGACCTCGGTCTCCGCCCTGGCCGGCCGGATCCGCGCGGCGGCACCGCGTCTCGGGCCGGTGCGACTGGTCTGCGTGGACGGCCCGGCCGGCTCGGGCAAGACGACCCTGGGTGCGGCCCTGGCCCGCGAGCTGGGCTGCGCGGTCGTCCACATGGACGACCTGTACGCCGGGTGGTCCGGCCTCGACGAGGACCTGAGCCAGCGGCTCGAGGAGCAGGTCCTGGAGCCCCTTCGCGGCGGCCGGACCGCCCGCTACCAGCGGTACGACTGGGTCTCCGGGGCCTTCGCCGAGTGGCACGACCTCCCACCGACCGAGCACCTGGTGCTCGAGGGCTGCGGGAGCGCGCAGCGGGTGGTCGCCCAGCACGCCGTGCTCGTGGCGTGGGTGGACGCGCCCGCTGATCTGCGCCTCGAGCGAGGCCTGCGACGGGACGGCACCGAGATGCGTGAGCAGTGGCTGCGGTGGATGGGTCTCGAAGCCGTGCACTTCGCCCGGGAGGGGACGCAGGACCGGGCGGACGTCGTCGTGGACGGTCGTCGGGATCTCGCGCCGTGAGCGACGAGGGCGAGCTCCGCCCGATCGACCCATCCTGGCTCGAGCGCCCGGTGCCCCGGCTCGCCCCAGCCCTGCTCGGCGGCACCGTCACGGTGCGGAGCGGTGAGGGCACGGTGACTGTTCGGCTCACCGAGGTCGAGGCCTACGACGGCGCCGAGGACCCCGGGTCCCATGCCTTTCGCGGCCGCACTGCACGGAACGCGAGCATGTTCGGCGCCGCCGGGCACCTGTACGTCTACCGCCACCTGGGGCTGCACCACTGCGTCAACCTCGTCACGGGCCGGCCGGGTGAGGCGGCGGCCGTGCTGCTGCGCGCGGGGGAGGTGGTCGCCGGCCGAGCCCTCGCCCGTGAGCGGCGCCGTCGAACCGGGGTGTGCCGGACCGACGTCGACCTGGCGCGCGGACCGGCGCGGCTCGCGGTGGCACTGGGACTCGACCTCGAGGACGACGGGGCAGCGGTCCTCGACCCCGCGGGGCGTGTGAGCCTCCTGCGAGCGCAGGACCCGCCGTCCTCGGTCCAGGGGCCTCGGGTCGGGGTGAGCGGCCCGGGCGGCGACGCGCGCCTGTACCCCTGGCGGTTCTGGGTCGATGCGGAGCCCAGCGTGTCGGCGTACCGGCCTGGCGCCCCACGCCGTCCGCGCACGGCACACTAGGCCTGGCAGATCGGCGACGGAGGAGTAGACGGTGCACATCCTGGACGAGCTCGAGTGGCGTGGGTTGCTCGCGCAGACCACCGACGCACAGGCCCTGCGTGAGGCCCTCGACTCCGGTCCGATCACGGTCTACTGCGGCTTCGACCCCACCGCACCGAGCCTGCACCACGGCCACCTGGTGCAGCTGGTGCTCCTGCGCCACCTGCAGCGGTCGGGGCACCGCGTGCTGGCCCTGGTGGGTGGTGCCACCGGGATGATCGGCGACCCGCGCATGTCCGGGGAGCGGGTGCTCAACACCAAGGAGACGGTCACCGAGTGGGTCGAACGCCTGCAGGGCCAGATCTCGCAGTTCCTCGACTTCGAGGGTGACAACCCGGCCCTGATGGTCAACAACCTGGACTGGACGGCAGACCTGGGAGCGATCGAGTTCCTGCGAGAGGTCGGCAAGCACTACCGGCTCGGCACGATGCTCGCCAAGGACACGGTGGCTCGCAGGCTGGCCTCGGACGAGGGCATCTCCTTCACCGAGTTCAGCTACCAGATCCTCCAGGGGATGGACTACCTCGAGCTCTACCGCCGGCACGGGTGCACCCTGCAGACCGGGGGCAACGACCAGTGGGGGAACCTGCTCTCGGGGGTCGAGCTCATCCGCAAGAGCGAGCAGGCGGCTGTGCACGCCCTGACCACCCCGCTCATCACCAAGGCCGACGGCACGAAGTTCGGCAAGTCCGAGGGCGGGGCGGTCTGGCTGGCCCCGGACATGATGAGCCCGTACGCCTTCTTCCAGTTCTGGCTGAACACGGGGGACGAGGACGTCGTGCGCTTCCTGCGGACCTTCACGGACCGCACCCCCGAGGAGATCGCCGAGCTCGAGCACGCCGTCCAGGTACGGCCCCAGGCGCGGGAGGCCCAGCGGGCCCTGGCCCACGAGGTCACCAGCCTGGTCCACGGTGAGGGGGCCACGGAGAAGGTGGTCACCGCGAGCCAGGCGCTCTTCGGCCGGGGCGAGCTGGGCGAGCTCGACGAGGCGACTCTGGAGGCGGCCCTCGCGGAGCTGCCGCGGACCGAGCTCGCGCGGTTGGGCACCGAGGTCGTGGACCTGCTCGTGGCGACCGGACTGGTTGCCGGTCGCGGGGCGGGGCGTCGCGCGATCGCCGACGGCGGGGTCTCGGTCAACAACGAGCGGGTCTCCGCCGAGGACGCCGTGCTCGAGCCGGCACAGCTGCTGCACGGACGCTGGGCCCTGCTGCGCCGCGGCAAGCGGACACTCGCGGTCGCCGAGCTGGTCCAGGACACGGCCAGATGACCCGCGCGTCGTCGCGTCGAGCCCGCTGACCTGCAGCGACGTGCAGACCGGCTCAGCCGACGCGGTCCCACGACGGTGCCGTGACGGGGGTCACCGGCATCGGGTTTGACGCCGCGGAGGACCACGCGTAATGTTCTCGACGTCGCCCCGAGAGGGGAGGAACGGACAGCGGGTCAAGAACCCGCCGGCCGGTCCCCGGAGGGTGACCACCCCTGACAAGATGCAAGGCACCTTGGTGCCCTGATCTTCACGTCAGGACCCATGCAGGATCTCACGAAGACCGAGTGGTCACCGCGAGCTCCTGGAGGGGGTAAGGTTGAACGGTTGCCTCCGGACGGGCCTTGAGGGCCTGGATGGATGCGCGTCTGCTCCTTGAGAACTCAACAGCGTGCCAAAAGTCGATGCCAATTGTCGTCGTGGTGGGTGCAGTGCTGACCGTTGTGGTTGGTGGTGTGCTTGTTGCGGTGACGTGGTTGAGACGAATGTTTAACGTCAG
>NZ_JAGEMK010000010.1 GCF_017565425.1 Actinotalea soli | reverse complement strand
GGGCCGAGCCCGAGGCGGAGCGCTCGGGACGGCCGCGCCCCGCACCCTGCGGGGCGCCGGCTCCGGCGGCGGCGGGGGCCTGACCGTCACGGCCACCCCGACGGCGGCGCCCGGCGGGGGCGTGCTCGGTCGGGGCGCTCGCGTCGTGCGCACCGCCGCGACGGCTGCGGCCGCGTCCACCCCCAGCACCACCGGCCGCGCGGCCCGAGGACCGCTGGGTCGAGGGCGCGGCCACGGGGGCCGGCGTGACGTGCGCGGCGACCTCGCCCACCAGGGCGGTCAGCGCAGGCGACTGAGCGGTGACGGGCTGGGGGCGCGCGGTGATCTTCGCGAGGCGCTGCAGGGTCCGCACGTCCCCGGTCTGCTCGGGGAGCACCAGGGTGACGACGTCACCCCCCGAGCCGGCGCGGGCGGTGCGGCCCGAGCGGTGCAGGTAGGCCTTGTGCTCGGCCGGCGGGTCGACGTGCACGACGAGCTCGACGTCGTCGACGTGGATGCCGCGCGCGGCGATGTCGGTGGCGACGAGCACCCGCACCCCGCCGGTCGAGAAGGCCTCGAGGTTGCGCTCCCGGGCGTTCTGGCTCAGGTTGCCGTGCAGGTCCACGGCCGGGATCCCGGCGGCGGTGAGCTGCTTGGCGAGCTTCTTGGCCTGGTGCTTGGTCCGCATGAACAGCAGCCGGCGCCCGGTCCCGGAGGCGAGGGTCTCGACGACCTCGCGCTTGGTCTCGGGCCCGTCGACGGTGAAGACGTGGTGCGTCATCGCCGCCACCGGGGACTCGGCCGAGTCGACCGAGTGGGTGGTCGGGTTGTCGAGGAAGCGCTTGACCAGCTGGTCGACGCCGCGGTCCAGGGTGGCCGAGAACAGCAGGCGCTGGCCGCGCTGGGGGGTGGCGGACATGATCCGCTTGACCCCGGGCAGGAAGCCGAGGTCGGCCATGTGGTCGGCCTCGTCCAGGACCGTGATCTCGATCGTGTCGAGGTTCAGCACCTTCTGGCCCAGCAGGTCCTCGAGGCGACCCGGGCAGGCGACGACGACGTCGACCCCCGCCGCGAGCGCGACCTCCTGGCGGTGCTGGGAGACGCCGCCGAAGATCGTCGTCACGCGCAGCCCGGCGGCCTGGGCCAGGGGCTCGAGGGTCGCGGCGATCTGGGTCGCGAGCTCACGGGTGGGGGCCAGGACCAGGGCGCGGGGACGCCGCTTGCCCTGGACCGGCGTGGCCGCGAGACGGGTGACGATCGGGATGGAGAAGGCGAGGGTCTTGCCCGAGCCGGTGCGGCCGCGGCCGAGCACGTCACGCCCGGCGAGGGTGTCGGGCAGGCTCGCGGCCTGGATCGGGAAGGCCTCGGTGAGGCCGCGCTCGGCGAGCGAGCGGACGAGGACCTCGGGCACGCCGAGGGAGGAGAAGGAGGGCATGGGTGGTCGCCTTTCCGGCGGTGGATCTGGTCGGGGCTCGCGGCGGCTGACGCGGGCGTGGCCCGCCGGTGCTCCACGACGGAGGACGACGCAGGTCGCACAGTCCTCATCGCCTAGTGTGCCCTAGTCCGGGCTCGACGACGAATGCGGAGCTCGGGGCCCTCGTGCGCGACACTGGCCTCACAGTCGCCCGCCCGGTGCCGATAGGCACAGGGACAGGTGGTGACCGTCCCCCCGACGACGCCCGACCCCCGACGAGCGGAGAGAGCCGGATGCAGCACGTCCCGACCCTTCTCGTGCTCTCGCACAGCACCGGGGGCTACTACTTCGGGACCCTCCTGACCGGGGTGGCCCGCGAGCTCGCCGCCCGGGGCGGCAAGGCCGTCGTCATGCAGACCCTCGACGTGGGTCAGCACAGCGACCGGATCACCGAGCCCACGACCTTCACCCTGCCCGTGGCCTGGGACCGGGCCGACGCCGCGCTCTCGGTCACCTCGGCGGTCGACCCGACGTACCTGCGCAGGCTGCGCGAGGCCGGGATGCCTGTGGTCGTCGCGAGCGACCACGCCGGTGGCCTCGCCGTCCCGACCGCGATGCCCGACAACCACGGCGGCACCAGCGCGGCGGTCCGGCACCTGCTCGCCCACGGCCACCGGCGGGTCGGCTTCGTGGGGAACCTCAGCCAGCAGGACGCCCGCGAGCGCTACGCGGCCTTCCGCGAGACCCTCGTCGCCGCGGGTCTCCAGGTCGACCCCGCCCTGGTCTTCGACAGCACGGACAACGCCGAGACCGGGGGCGCGGAGGTCGCCGACCGGATCCTCGCCGCACCGGTCCGGCCGACCGGCCTCATGGTCGCGACCGACCGCTGCGCGGTGGGCCTGGTGGGCCGCCTGGCCGCCGCCGGGGTGACCGTGCCGGACGACATCGCCGTCGCGGCCTACGACAACATCGAGGGCGCGCCCTACGCCTCCCCGCCGCTCACCACGGTGGACCAGCCCTTCGACGAGGTGGGTGCCCTGGCGTCGAGCCTGGCCCTCGCCCAGGCCTCGGGGGCGCACGTGCCGGCCGTGCCGCACGTGGCCCCGGGCCGCTTCGTGGTGCGTGGCTCGTGCGGGTGCGCGGCGACGGCCGGGCCACCCGTGGCCGACCGGTCTCAGACCGCGCGTCGCCTCGTGCGGATGCTCTCGACGGGCAACCGCACCCGGGACGCGGGGCTCACCGCCGCGGTCGAGAAGCTCGTGGCCGAGGTCGAGACCCTGGCCGAGGCCCCCCTCACCGCCTACGAGATCGAGGGCCTGACCCGCTCGGTCCGGGCCGTGGCGCCGCGGCCGGCGGCCGTGCGGAGCCTGGCGCGGGTGCTGGTCGAGCACCTCGCGGCGACCACCCCGCAGGGGGCCGGGAGCTCGGTGTCGGCGACCCTGCGCAACCTGCAGGCGGAGGCCTTCCTGGCCCGGGCCAGCGCCGTCGAGCGCAAGCTCGCCGAGCAGTTCGGCCTCGACGCGGGCCTGCTCGGTGCGGTGGGCTCGGACCCGCGGGACCTGTCCTGGCTGGCGGGCACGCACATCTCGGGGGGTGTGCTCGCCCTCTGGGACGACGAGCGCCACGAGTCCCTCACGGTGGTCGGCTCGCACGACCCGGCCGGGGCCCTCGGCGACCTCGTCGGGACCACGACGACGGTCACCCAGTTCCCCCCGCCCTCGCTCGTGGCGACCAGCGACCCGGCGGACCGCACCATGTGCTTCGTGGTGCCGGTGCGCACCCGGGACAAGGCCTGGGGCCTGCTCGCCGTCGTCGCCGAGATCGACACCGACTCCGCGCAGGAGACCTTCCACCACTGGGCGGCCCTGCTCGCCTCGGCCCTGGACCAGTCGGACCTGCAGCGCAAGGTGCACACCAGCGAGCGCCGCTACGCCCTCGCGGCCAAGGCCGCCAACGACGGGCTGTGGGAGGTCGAGCTCGCCGGGGACACCGTCCACCTGTCCGACCGCTGCCGCGACCTGCTCGGCCAGCCGCAGGACCCGGCCGGGGTCGAGGCCTTCACGGCCCTGGCCCACCCCGAGGACCGCGACGCGCTGCACGACGCGGTGTCGACGGCGATGTCCCTGCGGGGCGCACCGGTCGAGCTCGAGTACCGCGTCCGGCAGGGGGACGGCAGCTACCGCTGGGTGCTGACCCGCTTCCTCGGCGAGGGGCCCGACGACGGGCCGGTCGAGCGGCTGGTCGGCTCCCTGGCAGACATCCACACCCGCAAGGAGCTCGAGGAGCAGCTGCGGCAGGGGGCCTTGTACGACCCGGTCACCGGGCTGCCGAACCGGCGGCTGTTCCTGGACCGCCTGAGCCTGGCCGTGGCGCGGCGCACCCGCCGCCCCGACGCAGGGTTCGCGGTCCTCTTCCTCGACCTCGACGGGTTCAAGCTCGTCAACGACTCCCTCGGTCACCTCGTCGGGGACGACCTGCTCTGCGAGGTCGCCCGACGGCTGACCGTGGAGCTCCGTGAGGTCGACACCGCGGCACGCTTCGGAGGCGACGAGTTCGCGATCCTGCTCTCGGACCCCGCCCCCGAGGAGGTCCTCGTCATCGCCGAGCGCATCCAGGAGCGGGTGGCGGCCCCGATCCTGCTGGGCGACCACGAGGTGTCGGTCTCCGCGAGCATCGGGATCACGACCTCCGAGCTCGAGTACGTCGACGCCGAGGACGTGCTGCGTGACTCCGACACCGCGATGTACCACGCCAAGGGGACCGAGCGGGGCACCGCGAGCGTGTTCGACCCCGAGATGCACACCGCGGCCTCCGGGCGGCTGCGCCTGCACAGCGACCTGCGCGCCGCGCTCGTCGAGCGGCAGTTCGTCGTGCACTACCAGCCGATCGTGGCCCTGGACGGCTCGGCCCTCGCGCACTTCGAGGCGCTGGTCCGGTGGGAGCACCCGAGCCGCGGTCTCCTGGGCCCGGGGGCCTTCCTGCCGGACATGGTCGACAGCTCGACGATCGTCGAGCTCGGCCGCTGGCTGATCGACGAGGTGTGCCGTCAGGTCGCGGCCTGGCGCAGCGAGTACGCAGGGGCGGTGACCGTCTCGGTCAACCTCTCGCACCGCGAGTTCTGGGCCCCGGACCTCGTCCAGACCGTGACCCGGGCCCTGGCCGAGCACGAGGTGCCCGCCGAGAGCCTCGTGCTCGAGATCACCGAGACGGTGATCATGCGGGACGAGGGCGCGGCCCTGCGGGTCATGGAGGAGCTGCACGCCACCGGGGTCCGGCTGCACATCGACGACTTCGGCACCGGCCACTCCTCCCTGAGCGCCCTGCGTGCCCTGCCGGTGGACGCCCTCAAGATCGACGGGTCCTTCGTCCGCGAGCTGACCGAGACGGACCGGACGGCCGACCTCGTCGAGGTGATCCTCTACATGGGCCGTGTGCTCGGCCTCGAGGTCATCGCCGAGCAGGTCGAGACCCTCGCGCAGGCCGAGCGCCTCACGACCATGGGCTGCGCGAACGCCCAGGGCTGGCTCTACGCCAAGGCCCTGCCCGCAGCCGAGGCCGGGGCGCTCCTGGGCAGCCCGCTGGCCCTGGCCGCTCAACTCGAGCCCAAGGATGTCGATGACCCGGTGAGGACCCCCTGACGGGTCCCAGCGTCGAGGAGGAACCATGGCAGCGCCGCCGACCGTGCTCGCCTTCGCGCGCAGCACGAGCGGCTTCTACTTCGGTGAGCTCCTCGCCGGGCTGAACGAGGAGCTGGCCGCGGCCGGGGCACGCCTCGTGGTGGTCCAGACCCTCGACCCGGGGGACACCGCCGACGTCGTCGAGCGGATCCCGACCTTCGACATCCCCGTGGCCCGGGACATGCTCGCGGGGGTCGTCGCGGTCTCGATCTCGGCCAACGCCGAGCACCTGCGAGCCCTGGCCGCCACGGGCCTGCCGGTGGTCCTGGCGAGCCACCGCGTCGCGGGGATGGACGTCCCCGTGGCCCTGCCGGACAACCAGGGCGGGACCGCCGCCGCCGTCGAGCACCTGCTCGCCCACGGTCACCGCCGGGTGGGATTCGTCGGCGGCACGGTCCAGGAGGACCTCCGCGAACGTCACCGCGCCTTCGTCGCCACCCTCGCGCAGCACGGCCTGAACCCCGTCCCGGCCCACGTGGTCGACCCCGGTGACCACGACGAGCAGAGCGGGTACCAGGCCGGCATGGAGGTCGCTGCCCTGCCCGCGCCCGAGCGCCCGACCGCCCTCATGGTCGCGACGGACCGTACGGCCCTGGGCGTGCTCGACGCCCTCGCCGACAGCGGCCTGCACGTGCCCGAGGACGTCGCCGTCATCGGCTTCGACAACATCGAGGCCGGGGTGTTCGCGGTGCCGAGCCTCTCGAGCGTGAGCCAGCGCTTCGACGCCGTGGGAGCCCTCGCGGGACGCCTGCTCCTGGGCGCGATGGGAGGCCGTCCCGCTCGGGCGGGCCCCGCCGTCCCCGACCGCGCGGTGGTCGTCGCGCGGGGCTCGTGCGGCTGCATGGGCGACCTGCTGGGCACGAGCCGGCCGAGCTCGGTGCGCACCGACCCCGTGCCCACGGCGGACCTGCGCGCCCACATGGTCCGGGTGCTGAGCAGCGCCCCCGACCGTCCGCCCAGCGACACGGCTCTCGAGGCCGTGGACCGGCTGCTCGGGCCCGAGGGCACGGCCGACCCCGCCCAGCTCCGCGCCCTGGTCCACTCCCTGCGCGCCCTCCGCGCCCGTCCCGACGCGCTGCACCGCACGGCCAACGCCCTCATCGAGCACCTGCACCGCACCACCTCCCCCGCCGACCCCGTCCGGCACGCAGCCGCGGGCACCGTGGCGAGCGCCCTGTGGCAGGTCCAGTCCGCGGCCTACCTGCGCCGGTCCCGCGAGCAGGAGCGTCTGCTCACCGAGCAGTTCCAGGTGGCAGCAGGTCTGCTCGACTCGGCCGTCGGCGACCCCCGTGACCTGTCCTGGCTCGCGGGCACCCACGTGCGCGCCGGGGCGCTGGCCGTGTGGGAGGACGACGACCGCACCACGGTGCGCGTCACGGGGACCTTCGGCCTCGACGTCGAGGACCTCGCCGACGTCGTGCCGGTCACGGCCTTCCCTCCCACGGCCCTGGTGGACCAGGTACGACCCGACCGGCGCGAGGCCTGCTTCGTCGTGCCGGTGCGCACCCTCGAGCGGGACTGGGGCCTGCTCGCCGTCGTCGGGGAGATCGACACGACCTCGTCCCGCGACACGTACCACTACTGGGGTCAGCTGCTGTGCTCGGCCTTCGAGGCCGAGGCCCTCGAGCACGCCGTCCGGGCGAGCGAGGAGCGCTACGCCCTCGCGAGCCGGGCCGCGAACGACGGCCTGTGGGAGCTCGAGCTCGGCGCGGGGGCCGTGCACCTGTCCGACCGGGGCCGAGAGCTGCTGGGCCTGTCCCCCGAGGACGACCTCGACACGACCTGGGTGGCGCGCATCCATCCCGAGGACGTCTCCCTGGTCCACGACATCGGCCGCGACGCCGTGCGAGGCCGCGGCACCCCGGTCGAGGGCGAGTTCCGCGTGGTGCACCCGGACGGGTCGACGCGGTGGCTGCTGGTGCGGTGCCTGGGCGTGCCGAACACCGAGGACTGGGTGATCCGCCTCGTGGGGTCCCTCGCCGACATCCAGGCGCGCAAGGAGCTCGAGGAGAAGCTCCGCCAGGGCGCCCTGTACGACACGGTCACGGGCCTGCCCAACCGGCGGCTGTTCCTCGACCGTCTCGCGGTGGCCCTCGAACGACCGACCCGCGGGGACCGTGGCTTCGCCGTGGTGTTCCTCGACCTCGACGGCTTCAAGCTCGTCAACGACTCCCTCGGGCACCTCCTGGGGGACGAGCTGCTCAAGGTCGTGGCCCAGCGCCTGCGGGACGAGCTCCGCACGGTCGACACGGCCGCCCGGTTCGGCGGGGACGAGTTCGCCGTCCTGCTGACGGCTCCGAGCCCCGAGGAGGTGCTCGTCGTCGCGCGGCGGATCCAGGAGCGGATCAGCGCCCCCGTGCAGCTGGGCGAGCACGAGGTGCAGGTCACCGCGAGCGTGGGGATCACCACCTCCCAGGTGGGCTACCGGGACGCCGAGGACGTGCTGCGCGACGCCGACACCGCGATGTACCACGCCAAGGGGACCGAACGTGGCACCGCGAGCGTCTTCGACCCCGAGATGCACACCCGGGCCACCGGACGCCTGCGGACCCGGGGGGAGCTGCGCCGAGCCCTGGCCGAGGGGCAGTTCGTGGTGCACTACCAGCCCGTGGTCGCCCTCGACGGGCGGGGACTCACCCACCTCGAGGCCCTGGTGCGCTGGGACCACCCCGAGCGCGGGCTGCTCATGCCGGGCGCCTTCCTGGCCGCCATGGAGGAGAACACCAGCGTGGTGACCCTGGGACGGTGGCTGCTCGACGAGGTGTGCCGTCAGCTCGCCGTCTGGAGGTCGGCGCACCCGCACGCCTCCGAGGTCACCGTCTCGATCAACCTCTCGCACCGGGAGTTCTGGTCGGCCGACCTGGTGCCGGCCCTCGAGGCGGCCCTGGCGACCCACGGCGTCCCCGGGGAGTGCCTCGTCCTGGAGATCACCGAGCGGGTGGTGATGACCGACGCCGACGCGGCGAGCACGATCATGGGTGCGCTGCGGGCGACCGGGGTGGGGCTGCACATCGACGACTTCGGGACGGGGCAGTCCTCGTTGCACGCCCTGCGCACCCTGCCGGTGGACGCCCTGAAGATCGACGGCAGCTTCATCGACGAGATCACGACGGCCGGACGCGCGGCCGAGCTCGTCGAGATCATCCTGCACATGGGCCGCGTGCTGGGCGTGGGAGTCATCGCCGAGCAGGTCGAGACCTCGGCCCAGGCGGCGCGGCTGCGGGAGATGGGGTGCACCGACGCGCAGGGCTGGCTCTACGCGAGCGCCCTGCCCGGGGAGCAGATCGGGCCGCTGCTCGGCTCCCACCTGCCCGAGCTCACCGGCACGGGTCCGCAGGAGGGCATCCAGCCGGTCGCCTGAGGACTCCGCACCTCCACCGTGCCGCGGCGTGGCACCGATCCGCAGCCCGGCCTGAGAGCATGACCGGGTGCTCGCCGAGATCTGGGACCGCATCCTCACCACGCAACCGCTGCCCAGCACGGGGGCGGTGCTCGCGACCGCTGCCGTCGCGCTGGCCCTCGTCCTGGTCCCGGGGCTGTGGCCGCTCACGCGGCACGCGGTGACGGTCGCCCACGAGGGTGGCCACGCGATCGCCGCAGTGCTCACCGGCCGACGGCTCACCGGCATCCGGCTGCACTCGGACACCTCGGGGCTCACCGTCTCCCGCGGGCGTCCGCGCGGGCCGGGCATGGTCCTGACCCTGCTGGCCGGCTACACCGCTCCGGCGCTGATCGGCCTCGGTGCCGCCGCGATGCTCTCGCGCGGGCTCGCGGTCGCGCTGCTGTGGGCCGTGCTGGTGCTCCTGGCCCTGCTGCTGCTGCAGATCCGCAACCTGTTCGGCCTGTGGGTGGTCCTGGTGTGCGGGGTGGGTGTCTTCGCGGTCACCTGGTGGGCCGAGCCTCGGCTGCAGTCCGCGGTGGCCTACGCCCTGACGTTCTTCCTGCTGCTCGCGGCCCCGCGCACCGTCCTCGAGCTCGCGGTCTCCCGTCGGCGCGGCCGGGCGCGCGGCTCCGACGCCGACCAGCTCGCCGGGCTGACCCGGGTGCCAGGGGCCCTGTGGGTCCTGGTCTTCGCCGTCGTCACGCTCGGGTCCCTGGCCCTGGGCGTGGCCTGGCTGCTGCCCGAGGTGCTCGACCGCGTCGGCACCTGACCCGCGAGGGGCCTCCCCCGAGGCGTGGGGGACCTAGGGCCCTGGCCGCCGCACGACCCGAGGTGGAGCGTGGGCCTCATGACGGTCCTCGTGGTCTTCGAGTCGATGTACGGCAGCACCCAGGCGGTGGCCCGCGCGGTGGCCGAGGGGCTGCGCCGTGGTGACGGGTCCGGCACGGTCCGGGTCGAGGAGGTCGGAGCCCTCCGTGCCCGAGGCGGCGAGCTGCCCCCCGACCTGCGCCTCCTGGTGGTCGGCGGGCCGACCCACGCCTTCGGCATGAGCCGTGCCGAGACACGGGCGGACGCGCTCCAGGAGGCGCCCGAGGGGACCGTCGTCTCGGCCTCGGGCATCCGCGACTGGCTCGCCGGGCTCACCCTGCCCGCCGAGCTCCCGGTCGCTGCCTTCGGCACCAAGGTGGTGCACCCGCCGCTGCCGGGCTCGGCCGCGAAGGGCATCGAGAAGGCTCTGCGGCGGCAGGGCGGGCGACCCGTGGTCAAGGCGCGCAGCTTCGGCGTGCACGGCAAGTCCGACGGCCTCGCCGAGGGCGAGCTCGAGGCCGCCGCGGCGTGGGGCGAGGGCCTGGCCCGCGCGGTCGCGCACGCCTGAGACCCGCGGGCTCGCCCTCAGTCCCCCGTGGCGGCGTCGAGAAGTCGGGTGACCGAGGAGGTCAGCCCCCAGGTCTGGGCCAGCTCGACCAGCCGGTCGGGGTGCGCGGGGGCGAGCGGGAGGGCGTCGTCGTGCTCGGCCACGGGCGCGTCCAGGGCGACCTGCACGACCCCGGGGGCTACCGCGAGGTACTCGCGCGCCTCCGTCAGACGTCGGCGCTGGGCGGGGGTGAAGGCTGGGTCCTGGGCGTCGAGGGCCGCCAGCACGCCGTCGAGGGAGCCGTACCGGTGCAGCAGCGCGACGGCGGTCTTCTCGCCGATCCCCGCGACCCCCGGCAGCCCGTCGCTGCTGTCCCCGCGCAGGGTGGCCATGTCCGCGTAGGCGGCCCCGGTGGGCACCCCGTACCGCTCGGCGAGCCGGGCCTGGTCGACGACGTCGAGGTCGGTGATGCCGCGGGCCGTGTAGAGGACCCGCACGCGAGCCTCGTCGTCGACGAGCTGGAACAGGTCCCGGTCCCCTGTCACGACCTCGACGGGTCGCGGGTCCTGCCGCGCGGTCTCGCGGGCGGTGAGGGTGCCGATCACGTCGTCGGCCTCGTAGCCGGGGGACCCGGCGCGGGCCACCCCCAGGGCCTCGAGCACCTCGACGATCAGGGGGATCTGCGCGCTGAGGGCCTCGGGGACCTCCTCGCCGCCGTCGGCCGCCAGGCGGTGCTCCTTGTAGGTCGGGATGGCCTCGACGCGGAAGGCGGGGCGCCAGTCGTCGTCCCAGCAGGCCACCAACCCGGCAGGACGACGGGCCGTGATCAG
This sequence comes from Actinotalea soli, assembly GCF_017565425.1. Lineage (GTDB taxonomy): Bacteria > Actinomycetota > Actinomycetes > Actinomycetales > Cellulomonadaceae > Actinotalea > Actinotalea soli. Next base: position 130,057 of record NZ_JAGEMK010000010.1, on the reverse strand, counting down.
GCGGGCGGTCATGTCGAGCAGGCCGCGCACCGCGTTGACCGGGGTGCCGTCCGGGGCACGGACCGAGTCCGGCACCCCGAAGAAGGCCCGGAAGTACAGCGAGGCGGTGTCGAGCAGCAGGAGCGAGCCACCGGCGGTCATGCGGTCACCGTACGGGAGGCGGTGGGTGCGGGTCAGCCCTGCACGTGCGCGGGCCGACCTGTGGACTGCTCGATCTGGGACTCGGCGGCGTCCACCAACCGGTCCGCGAGCCGGCGCAGCGCCCGGGCGACGGCGATCTCGTCCCCGATCGCCGGGGCCTCCGGGTCGTCCGGGTTGCGGGTCGCGTGCCCGTCCTCGCCCACGGCGGTCACCGTCGGGGGCGCCCCGCCGGTCAGGACGGCGTGCGCCGTCGTCCGGCCGCCGTCGCGCTGGATGGTCACCTGGACCGACCACGCCGTGAGGGCCGCCGGGGGTGTCGAGGCCTGCACGACGTCGTCGGGGTCGTAGTGCTCGACGTGGGTGTCGGGGCCGGGGAAGACGAGGGTCCGCTCCCCCGTGTCCGACCACTCCACGAGGTAGGGCGGGGAGCCGTCCGGATGCCGTAGCTCCAGGACCCTGCCATCACGCACCGGCCCGTCCACCACGCTCGAGGCCGTCACCAACCGGTCACCCACGGACGCCTTCATCGCCGTTCCTCTCCTCCAGGCCACCCCTCCCCATCATGCTCCCGCCGACGCCCCCCGGGAACCCACCCCCTGACCACTCCCCGCCCCACTCCCCTCCCCCCATCCGTCGAGTGGTCACTCCTTGTCGCCACCACCGCGTGGACAGCGACAAGGAGTGACCACTCGACGGGCGGAGGCGGGAGGGCGGGGCGTGCGGGGAGGGCGGGGGGCGGGGCGAGCGCGGGGGGCGGCGGGGCGGGGGCTGGGGGCGCTCTTCACCCGGGTGAGGGGAGCGGTTCACCCGGGGAGACCCAGGCGACGGGGGCGGGGCACGGCTACGGTGGAGGTCTCGGGCCCTCGAGCAGGACGTCGTCGGGCCACCTCGGGCGTGGGGGCGGCCGGTCATCGGAGGGAGCGGTGTGAGCGCAACCACGGTCGCGCAGCCGCACGAGCACGCTCGCACCGCGTCCACGTACCGCCACGAGGCGCTCCTGTGGGACCACCTGGACGCCTTCCTCGCACTGGCCGTGCCGTTCGTGCAGGAGGCCGTCACCGCCGGCCAGCCCGTGCTGCTGGCCCTGACCGACACCCTGTGGTTGCCCCTCCGCGAGGAGCTCGGCACGGCGGCGGACCTCACCCTGCACGTGGACATGACCGAGCTGGGTGGCAACCCCGGGCGGATCATCCCGGCGTGGCTGGACTTCGTGCGACGTCACGGCACCCCCGGGGTCGAGCTGCGTGGGATCGGCGAGCCGATCTGGGTCGGCCGTCGTCCGGTGGAGGTCAGCGAGGGCCAGCTCCACGAGGCCCTGCTGAACGCGGCCCTCACCCCGTCCACCCCGCTCTGGCTGCTGTGCCCGTACGACGCCTCGAGGCTCGACCCCGAGGTCCTCGCCGAGGCACGCCGGTCCCACCCCACCGTGGGCGACGGCGTCGAGGCGACCGCGAGCTCCGTCTACGCGGGTGAGACCCACCCCTGGACGTTGAGCGAGCAGCCGCTGCCCCCGCCCCGCGGACCCGTCGAGCACACGACCTTCCACCACGGGGGCCTGGCCGAGATCCGGCGCATGGTCGCCCGGCACGCGACGTCCGCCGGGCTCGAGGGACGCCGCATCGAGGACCTCGTCCTCGCCGTCAACGAGCTCGCCGCGAACAGCGTCGACCACGGTCCGGGCCACGGCGAGGTCCTGGCCTGGCGCGAGGACGGGGCCCTCATGATCGAGGTCCGGGACACGGGCAGGCTCGCGAGCCTCCTCGCCGGCCGGGTCACCCCCGAGCCGGGCCAGCTGCGGGGACGTGGCCTGTGGCTCGTGCACCACCTCTCGGACCTCGTCCAGATCCGGACGGGCCCGGGCGGCACCGCCGTCCGCGTCCACAGCTGGCTCTGAGCGCCGCAGCAGCCTGGCTCCGAGGCGCGGGGAGGGCCGGTGGTGCGACTCCGGGCGCCGGCGCGGACGAGGGCCCCGACCTCAGAGGTTCGCGTCCCGGGGGCGCGACGGAGGGTCGTCGTCGGTGCCGCCGCTGCCGGGTGCGCCCCCCTCGGACGCACGGCCGCCGGACCCGCGACTCCCGGGCGCACCGCCACCGGGCTCCGCTCCCCCACGTGCGGGGGTGGTCCCCTCAGGACTGGAGGGGCTCCCCTCCCGCAACCGGCGCTCACGGTCGCGAAGGGTCGCCTCCCACTGGCTGAGCATCTCCTCGTGCTCGGCGTCACGGTGGCCGAGGCCCGTGAGGAACTCCGGGTCGTCGTCGGGGCCCCGGGGCGGGCGCGGACGCTCGTACTCGGGGAAGCCTGCCGTGCGCGTCGCGGGCCACGGGACGTTCGAGGCGGCCTCGCGCTCGGGCCGACCGGCGACCAGCCACGCGACCGGCCCGATCACCGGCACGAGGATGATGAGGAGCACCCACAACGTCTTGGGCAGGTTCCGCACGCGCGAGGAGTCCGTCTGGATGCACTCGATCAAGCAGTACACCAGCAGCGCCAGCTGGATCACGACTGCCAGGCCTCGGATCACTTCCGCCCCCTCAGACGACGTTCGCGCACCGGCGCTCGAGGCCGGGCCGAGCACAACCTAGGGCACCCGACCCCCTCAGCGGGAGGGGGTACCTGATCATCGTCGCCAGGCCGACGCAGACGGGCCCCCTCCCCGCGCCGCCAGCGTCACCCGAACGGACGACGGCGCGTCCTGGCGGGCCGTGTCAGACCCCGGGGTTAGCGTCGCCCCATGACCAGGACCAGCATCCACACCCACGTCTGCGTCTTCTTCGACGACGGCGCGCACGAGCCCGTCTGCTGCTGCGGCGTCCGTGCCGTGCAGGTGCTCGACGAGCACGGCCTCGAGCTCCTCGTCACGCCCCTGCTCGACGACGAGGACCTGACCCCTGCCGAGCGTTTGCGCGAGCTCGCCGTCTCCGCCTGATCCTCCGGCCGTAGCCCCCTGATCGGGCGGTGAGGATCGACCTTCACGAGCCTCACCCATCACGGCCGACACCCCGCCGCGACCTGCGGCGTCACTAGATCGGTCTCCGCATCGACCCCGCGCTTAGCGCTCCGGGAGCACGGGCTCGGCTTCCCAAGCGCGTCGGTCCCCGTTATCGTGATGCGAAGTATGCCTCCCGAGAAGAAGAATTCCGACGGCCCTGACCACACCGACTCGACCGAGATTCTGATCTCCGTCCCCGAGATGGCGGACGGCGCATCGATGTGGCGAATCGCTCGCGATTCCGGTTCGCTCGACCTCAATTCTTCTTACGCCTACCTGCTGTTCTGCCGGGACTTCTCCCGCACCTGTCGGCTGGCGACCGTCGACGGGGAACCCGCGGGTTTCGTCCTCGGGTACCGACGTCCCGACCGCCCCGACTGCCTGTTCGTGTGGCAGGTAGCGGTCGACGCCAACCACCGCGGCGCAGGGATCTCGAGCCGCCTGCTGGACGACCTCGTCACGAGTGAGCTCGAGCCTCCCGTCCGGACCGTCGAGACGACGATCACGGACGACAACGCCGCGTCGCAGGCACTCTTCGCGGCCTTCGCCCGGCGCTGGGGCGCCGAGCTCAGCACGTCGACCTTCATCACGGCCGAGCACTTCCCCGACGGCCACGACGGCGAGCCGCTGTACGAGATCGGCCCGCTCGACCTCGGCGCGCCGCGCGCCGCCACCGCGCGCTGACGCGCGCCCCCGCTCTCCCGCCGCCCATCTGAACCGAGGTGAAGCATGTCCATCTTCAGCGAGCTCGAGTCCGAGGTACGCAGCTACTCCCGCAACTGGCCCGTCGTCTTCGACCGTGCCCAGGGAAGCTGGATGTACGACGAGGACGGCAAGGCCTACCTCGACTTCTTCGCGGGTGCCGGCGCCCTCAACTACGGGCACAACAACCCGCAGCTGAAGAAGGCGCTCATCGACTACCTGAGCGAGGACCGCGTGGTCCACTCGCTCGACATGTTCACGACTGCGCGGCGTGACTTCCTCGAGACGCTGCAGTCGCACATCCTCGAGCCGCGCGAGCTCGACTACAAGGTCATCTTCCCCGGACCTGGCGGCACCAACGCGGTCGAGGCGGCCCTCAAGCTGGCGCGCAAGGTCACCGGCCGCGAGTCGGTCATCAACTTCACCAACGCCTTCCACGGCATGACCCTCGGCGCCCTGTCGGTCACCGGCAACTCGATGAAGCGCGGCGGCGCCGGCATCCCCCTCGTGCACGCGACGCCCATGCCGTACGACGACTACTTCGCCGGTGAGTACCCCGACTTCCTGTACTTCGAGCGGCTCCTGAACGACCTCGGCAGCGGCCTCAACGAGCCCGCCGCCGTCATCGTCGAGGCGGTGCAGGGCGAGGGCGGCATCAACGCCGCGCGCGCCGACTGGCTGCGTGGGCTGGCCAAGCTCTGCAAGGAGCACGGCATCCTGCTGATCCTCGACGACATCCAGATGGGCTGCGGCCGCACCGGAGACTTCTTCAGCTTCGAGGAGGCCGGCATCGTCCCCGACATCGTCTGCCTGTCGAAGTCGATCAGCGGCTACGGCCTGCCCATGGCCCTGACCCTGGTGCGCAAGGAGCTCGACATCTGGGAGCCGGGCGAGCACAACGGCACCTTCCGCGGGATCAGCCCCGCCTTCGTCACCGCGGCCGAGGCCATGCGCATCTACTGGAGCGACGACGCCCTCGCGCAGTCCACCAAGGCCAAGGGCGAGCTCGTCGGGAGCCGTTTCACCGCACTCGTCAACGCTTACCCCGAGGCCAAGCTGACCGCCAAGGGGCGCGGCCTGGCCCGCGGCCTGCAGTTCGCGAGCGGCGACCTCGCGGGCAAGGTCTGCGCCGAGGCCTTCAGCCGGGGGATGCTCATGGAGACCTCCGGTCCCGACGGGGAGGTCATGAAGATCCTGCCCGCGCTGACCATCACCACCGCCGAGCTCGAGCAGGGCCTGGCGATCATCGACGAGTCCGTCGCCGCCGTCCTGTCCTCGCACTGATCCCCGGGAGACCACCTCATGTTCGTTCGCTACATCGACCAGATCGACGGCACCGACGCTGACATCCAGCAGGAGAACTGGCGCAGCAAGCGCATCGTGCTGGCCAAGGACCGGGTCGGCTTCTCGGTGCACGAGACCACGCTCTACGCGGGCACGGTGAACCAGTTCTGGTACGCCAACCACATCGAGGCCGTGTTCATCGTCGAGGGCGAGGGCGAGATCACCGACCTCGGCACCGGCGAGACCCACGAGCTGCGTCCGGGCGCGATCTACGTGCTCAACGAGCACGACAAGCACGAGGTGCGCCCGCGCACCGAGATCCGCACGGTCTGCGTGTTCAACCCGCCGGTCACGGGCCGCGAGGTCCACGACGAGAACGGCGTGTACCCGCTCATCACCGAGCCCGAGCCGACCGCCTGACCGGTCCCCCGCCCCGACGAGGCCCGTCCCGCCTGCACCAGGCGGGGCGGGCCTCGTCGTCGTCGGGCCCTACGCTCCTGCCGTGCGTGCAGAGTCCGTGAGTCCCAGCGCGAGCGCCTCCGAGCTCGACGACCTGATGCGGCAGGGGTGGCCGAGCCTCGAGACGGTCGACGTCGACGGGTGGCTGGTGCGCCGGAGCCACGGGGTGACCCGACGGGCGAACTCGACCTTCCCCCGTACAGCTCCCCAGGACCTGCCCGCCGCGCTCGACCAGGTCGAGGCCCACTACCGGGCCGCTGGGCTGGCCACGTGCTTCCACATCAGCGAGGCGGCCCAGCCACCGAGCCTGGACGGCGTCCTCGCGGCCCGCGGCTACACGCTCGAGGCCCCCACCCTCGTGATGACGGCCCCGACCGGTGCGCTGCTCTCCGGCGCCACCCACGCCCCGCACGACGTGCAGACCGCCGAGGCCCCTGACGGCGCGTGGACGGACCTGTGGTGGGCCGTCGACGGGCGAGGCGACGCCCAGGCCCGTGAGGTCGCGCTCCGGATCATCCGGTCGGGCCCCGCTCTCTACGCCAGCGTCGCTGGCCCGCACGGGGCGCTCGCGGTGGGGCGCCTGGCCCTCGCGGGCTCATGGGCGGGGCTGTCCTGCCTCGCGGTCGACCCGGCGTCCCGCGACGCGGGTCTGGGCAGCGCCGTGGTCCACGCCCTCGCCCGGGCGGGGCAGGCCCGGGGCACCTCGGCGTTGTGGTTGCAGGTGGTCGAGACCAACACCGCAGCCCGCCGCCTGTACGAGCGCCACGGGTTCCGCGCGGCGGGGCGCTACCACTACCGCACGCGGCCTGCCCCGACGGAGGTGGACGGGCCCTGACGGGGTCGCGCCGCCCCCGCGCACCGCAGGCTCAGGCCTGGTCCGTGCCTCGTCCGGTGGCGACAGCCGGCAACCCGCGCACGATGAGGACCCCCGGGTCCACCCCCGCGCCGGTCAGTGCCGCGAGATCACGCGAGAGGCGATGCGCTGCGGTGATCCCCTGCTCGCCGCCCTCGAGCTGGAAGGCAGTGCCACCGGGGCGCACGTCCTCGGCGACGACGAGGAAGTCGGTGCCGTCCACCCAGAGCGTCACCGCACTGGTGCCGTGGGGCTCCCAGCCCCAGTCCGCGAGCTCCGCGGTGGTGACGGCGTCGAGGTCCCCCTCGAGCAGCGCGTAGGACTGCAGCGCGGTGGCCAGGTTGCGCAGGCTCGCCTGGGTGACGGCGTCGTACGCCGGCGCGAAGACCGCAGCAGGAGCGCTCACGAGGTCGGTGTGCACCACCGTGCCGACCCCCACCGCCAGGGCGAGGCCAAGCACCGCCGTTCGTCCCCGCATCGCGCCTCCCAGACCGAGTGGGACAAATCTGGCATATCGGACAGGGAAGTGCGAGCCCGGGCGCGCCACCGCCAGGCTCAGGGCCTCCGAGATCCGGCGCGGACCGGCCCGAGCCCGGCCCGGGGAGCCTCGGCGATGACCTAGGCCCTAGGGCCCCCGTTCGCCACCCGGCGCAGATGTAACGCAGAATTCACCCGCAGGGGATGCGCCGAACGCGTCCAGTACGCAGACTCAAGACACGAAGCACGTCGAGACACAGGGGGTGGCACCATGAACGAAGCCAAGGAGCAGGCCATGCGCGAGGTCCGCGAGGAGAGCGTGGCGCAGGTCTACAGCTACTCCTCGGTGAGCAACCCGCGGCGCGTCCGCGTCTGATCCGTCGGGGACGAGCCCTCGTCGGGCTGCTGCCGCGAGGGCTCTGCCCGACCGGCACCGACCCGCAGATCACGCCCAGGGCCGGGATCGTCCGCTGACGGTCCCGGCCCTGTCGCGCGTGGTGAGCGCAGCAGCATGGCCGCCGGTGTGGCACGGTTGAGCCGTGCCCACCGACCGGCTCCCACGGCGATGGCAGGGTGTGCGACTGACCGCGCCCGACGACGCGCCCTCGCCCGCCTCCGCCCTCGCGGACAGCGAGCAGCCGCACCCGTGGTTCCTCACTGCCCTGCAGCGCGGCAACCGCCACACGCGGCTGCGCACCTGGAGCGAGGGCAACGACGTCCGCCCCCTGGTCCACGGTCGCCCCTACTTCAGGGCCCTGGCTGCCGCCGTCGAGGAGATGCGCTCGGGGGACCTGCTCCTCTACGCCGGCTGGCGGGTCGACCCCGATGAGATCGTCGCCGACGACGGCACGACGATCTCCCGCCTCGTGGCGCGGGCAGCGCGGCGCGGGGTCGACGTCCGAGGCCTGATCTGGCGCTCGCAGATGGACCGGCTGCGGTTCGCCCGGCGGCAGAACCGCCGCTTCGCTGAGCTGGTCAACGCCGTGGGCGGTCAGATCCTGCTGGACCAACGGGTGCGTCCCTTCGGCAGTCATCACCAGAAGTTCTTCGTGCTGCGCCACCCCGGCCGCCCCGAGCTGGACAGGGTCTTCCTCGGGGGGATCGACGTCGCGCACAGCCGTGGCGACGACGCCAGCCATCACGGCGACGCCCAGCACGTGCCGTTCAACAGGTGGTACGGGGGCAAGCCCTCATGGCACGACGTGCAGATCACGGCCCAGGGCCCTGCGGTGCGCGACGTCGAGGAGTGCTTCCGCGAGCGCTGGGAGGACCCTGCGTCCCTGTCGCGCCGCCCGGGTCACCTGGTCCGCCACCTGCTGGACCGCCCCCGCGTCCGCCCCACCCCGCTCCCCGAGCCGCTGCCTGCGCCCGAGCCCCGGGGGACGGCCGCCGTCCAGCTGCTGCGCACGTACCCTCAGCGCCGCCCCGGCTACCCGTTCGCTCCCCAGGGTGAGCGCAGCGTGGCACGGGGCTACGCCAAGGCCCTGCGCCGGGCCCGGAGGCTCGTGTACCTCGAGGACCAGTACATGTGGTCGACCGACGTCGCCGAGGTCTTCGCCGAGGCGCTGCGGCGCCAGCCCAGGCTGCAGCTCGTCGTCGTCGTGCCGCGGTTCCCGGACCACGAGGTCGACGCCCCCTTCCCGGTCGCGCTGCACGCGCACACCCAGGCCCTGGACGTGGTGCGGGCTGCCGGCGGGGACCGGGTGCACATCCTGGACGTCGAGATCGACACGGGCCGCCCGGTGTACGTGCACTCGAAGGTGTGCGTGGTCGACGACGTGTGGGCGAGCGTGGGCAGCGACAACTTCAACAGACGCTCGTGGACCCATGACTCCGAGCTCACCGCGGCCGTGGTCGACGGCGCCCAGGACCCGCGCGAGCCCCGCGACCCGGGCGGCCTCGGGGACGGTGCGCGGGTCTTCGCCCGAGGGCTGCGCCTCGAGCTGTGGCGCGAGCACCTGGACCTGCCGGACGACACGGGGCTCGTGGATCCCGACGAGGCCGTCCAGACCCTGCTCAGCAGCGTCACGGCCCTCGACGCCTGGTACGCAGGGGGCTGCGAGGGCCCTCGGCCACGGGGCCGCCTGCGCACCCACATCATGACGACGCCGACCGCCCGGCAGCGCCGCACGGCCTTCCTCGCGTACCGCGCCTTCGTCGACCCGGACGGGCGGCCACCGCAGATGAAGGTCCGCGGCCACCACTGACGGTCAGAGACCCAGGACGGCCTGCGCGACGACGAAGTAGACGATCAGCCCGGTGGCGTCCACCAGGGTCGTGATGAACGGCGCGCTGACCACGGCCGGGTCGACCCCGACCTTCTTGGCGACCATGGGGATGACCGCGCCGGCCGTCGTCGCGAGGGTGCACACGATGACCAGGGCGAGGGCGAGCACCAGGGCGATGTCACCCCCGACGAGGAAGGTCACCGGGACGGCCGCCACCGCCGCGAGCGCCGTCCCGAGGAGGGCGCCGGTGACGAGCTCGCGCCACACCACCCGGGGCAGGTCCCGGAACCGCACGTCCCCCAGGGCCATGGCCCGCACCACGGTCGTCACGGCCTGGGCCCCGGTGTTGCCGCCGGTGCCGATGAGCAGCGGGATGAACAGCGCGAGGGTGACCACCTCGGCGAGGGTGTCCTCGAAGTGCTCGAGGACGTTGACGGTGAGGGCCGCGGCGGCGATGAGCACGAACAACCACAGGATCCGGCTGCGCACGAGGTCCAGCACCCGGGTCGCCAGGTAGGGGCGACGCAGGGGCTCCGAGGCTCCGGTCCGGGCGAAGTCCTCGCTCTCCTCGTGCTCGAGGATGCGCATCGCGTCGTCGACCGTGAACAGGCCCAGGAGGCGCTGCTCCCCGTCGACGACCGGGACGGCCAAGGTGCCGTGGTCACGTACCGAGCGCGCCGCGACCTCCTGGTCCTCGGTGGCCCGCACCACGATCGGGTCGGACATCACCTCCCGGAGCGGGACCTGCGGGTCGGTGACGAACAGGCGGCGCAGGGACACCACCCCGACCACCTCACGGCCGGCAGCCACGACGGGAAGCGTGTAGATCATCTCCGCGTCGGCCTCGTGGGCGCGGACGTGGTCGAGGGCCGCTCCGACGCTCAGGTGGACCGGGAGGTGCACCGCCTGCGGGGTCATCCGTCGGCCGGCGGAGTCTGGCGGGTAGCCGAGCAGCGAGGTGGTCATCTCTCGCTCGTGCGGGGACAGCGCCGCGAGCAAGGTCGAGGCCACCGAGGCGGGGAGCTCGTCCAGGAGGGTCGCACGGTCGTCAGGGTCCAGGCCCGAGATCAGCTCGGCGACCGTCTCCTGACGCATGGCGTCGAGCAGCTCGCCCTGCAGCTCGGCGTCGAGGTCCTCGAAGACCGCGAGAGCGAGGTCCTTGGGCAGCGCACGGAAGGCGATCGCACGGGACACCGCGTCCAGGCGTTCGAGCTCGTCCACGATGGTCGGCACGTCCTCGAGGACGAGCAGGTCGCGCAGGGCCCGGAGGTCCCCGGCTCGGACGGCGGCGAGCAGGTCGTCCATGGGCGAGCACCTCCAGGGTCGTCGGGCACGGCAACGATCAGGGCGAAGCGGTTCGCGCGGCCCGTACCGCCCCGGGACATCCTGCCCGAGGCGAGGCCACCCCGCTCACCCTCCCGAGGAGCGCGCCTCCGTGCCCTGCGGCCTCGCCTCCGCCACGGCCTCGTCCCGTTCTGCCGCGACGTCCTGGCGCAGCGCCTTGATCAGCGATACCACCATCATCAAGATCACCACCGCGAAGGGCAGCGCCGCGACGATCGCCACCGCCCTGAGCGCCTCGAGCCCTCCGCTCAGCAGCAGGACCGCGGCGGTCGCCGAGATCAGCCCGCCCCACACGAGCCGGACGAGCTTGCTCGGCACCATCGACCCCCGCGAGGACAGGACGCCCAGCACGTAGCTCGCGGAGTCCGCCGAGGTGACGAAGAAGATCACGATGAGCAGCAGTCCGAGCAGGCTCAGGACGAGCCCCCCGGGCAGGCTCTGCAGCGTGAGGAAGAGGGCGAGCTCCTCGCTCTCCTGCGTAGGGCCGGCGATGTCCGCGATCCCCCTGGTCTGCAGGTCCAGCGCCGTCCCGCCGATGACCACGAACCACAGCGCACCGAGCACGGCAGGGACGAGCAGCACGCCGAGCACGAACTCCTGGACGGTCCGCCCCCGCGAGACCCGCGCGATGAACATCCCCACGTAGGGGGCCCAGGCGATCACCCAGGCCCAGAAGAAGATCGTCCACTCGCCGTGCCAGGCGCCGTCCGAGTACGGCGCGAGGGACAGGCTCAGGTCGAAGTAGTCGCTCACGTAGGTGCCGACCGAGGTGGTGAAGCTCTCCAGGAGGAAGGACGTCGGGCCGAGGACGAGCACCGCGCTGAGCAGGACGATCGCGACCCCGAGATTCGTCATGCTCAAGTAGCGGATCCCCTTGTCCACCCCGGACAAGGAGGAGATGACGAACAGGCCCGTCACCACGGCGATGACGACCATCTGCGTCACGACCGTGTTGGGCACCGGGAAGATCTCCGACATCCCACCGCTGACCTGCAACGCGCTCAGGCCGAAGGTGGTCGCGACACCGACCGCCGTCGCACCGGTCGCCACGATGTTGATGACCTTCCCGGTCGGGCCCTCGACCCGCTCGCCGAGCAGGGGGCTCAAGGAGTGGCTGATCAGGCCGGGCTTTCCCTTGCGGTACTTGAAGTACGCCAGGGCGAGGCCGACGATCGCATAGACGCCCCACGGCTGCAGGGCCCAGTGGAAGACGCTGTACGTCAGGGCCGCCCGCGCCGCCTCGTCGGTCTCCGCCTCGATCCCCGGCGGCGGGTCGACGTAGTGCAGGATCGGCTCGGCGGCCCCCCAGAAGACCAGCCCCACCCCCATCCGGGCGGCGAAGAGCAGACCGAGCCAGGTGAAGAACGAGTAGTCCGGCCCCCGGCCCTTCTTGCTCAGTCGGATGTGCTTGTACGGGCCCAACCCCAGGAAGAAGCAGGCGAGGACGAAGAGCGTCGTCGCGAGCATGTAGAACCACCCGAAGGTCTGGTTGACCCACGCGAGCGCTGCGCCCGAGACGGTGCTGAGGCGCTCCGGCGCGACGGCACCCGTGGTGACCAGAGCGACGACGAGGCCGACCGAGACGTAGAAGACGGTGCCGGAGGTGCGCTTCTGGATCGTGCCGGTCCTTCCGAGCTGCTCGCGGTGCCGGTCCGGTGGGGCAGGCGGTCAGCGGCGCGGACCGAGAGGGCCTCCGGACGGCGGTACCCGGTCCACGCTAGGGGCGGACGGAGTACGGCGCGCGTCGGCCCGGGAGACCTCAGCCGCGGGGGGCGACGCGCTGGGTCGGGACGCACCCGCCGAGCTCGACCACGCGGATGACGTTCTCGGCGTCGTCGACCTCGAGCACGCTCGCGTGCACGATGCGCTCACGGCCCGTGGTGCCCAGCCGTTGCGCGAGCTCGCCGACAGCCGCGACGGCGGCCGGGAGGGTGGGCCGACGCAGGCGCAGCGGCGCGTGACCGGTGTGGCCGTCGGTGGCGGTCTCGACGGTGGTGATGAACGGCACGAGCCCCTCCCGGACCTCAGGGCGCGACCCGAGCACGGTGCCCAGGACCGGGTTCGCCCCGGTGCGCTGCGTACCTCTTCATCGACGCGGGCACCCCGGACCTGAGGGGATCGCCGGGGCCACTACGCTTCCCCTGATCGGCGCGGCAGGGCAGGCACGCGCCCCGGGTGAACGAGGTCGGCGTGACGCACCACCCGCTTCCGACCTCCCGACCGGCCCCCCGACCCGCCCCCGGGACGCCGAACCGCCGTCGGGTCCTCGCGCTCGCCGTCGTGGTCAGCGCGGTGGTGCACCTGATGCTCGGCGGCGTGGTGGTCTTCGCCCTCCAGGACCACGACGCCTGGACCGCACCTCCCGCGCCGCAGGCCCGCCCTGCCGCCGTGACCGACACGGACCTCGCACCGCTCTATGCGGCCCTCAACGAGGCCCTCGCCGACCAGGATCGCGAGGCCTTCATGAGTCACGTGATCGGCGCCGCCGTCGATCCCCTGACCCTGTGGTGGGACAACATGGACGCGCTCGGCTGGACCACGGCCGCGATCTCCCCCGCCGACGACGAGGCCCTGAGCACCACGGCCACCGGGGGCGAGATCGCCGTCGTCCTGGGGTCTGACCTGGGCTACGCGCAGACCCTGACGGGCGAAGGACGGCGCGCGGGGGGCGGGGACCTCCTGACCCTCGGTTCGTTGTACGTGGCCGCCGTCGACATCACCGCCGCCGGGCCCGTGATCAGCTGGTGGAGCCCGTGGGGCGAGCCCCGACCGTGGGACGAGGAGCTGCTCAGCGTCGCGAAGGAGGAAGGGATCGTCGTCGCCGGGCTCCCCGGGGAGGAGGACCTGCTCGCCGAGGTCGCCCGGGTCGGCGCCCCGATGTCGACCTGGGTCCGTGACGACTACGCGGCGACGCACGGTCGCGAGGCGCCGCTCGACGGGTTCGTCGTCTTCGCCACCGAGGACGAGGACCCCTTCATGCGGTGGTTCTCGGGGGTCGAGGGCGAGACCCTCGCGTGGGACCCGACAGGCTTCGCCTTCGCAGGCTTCCTCCCCCAGGGGAACACCCCAGGGCTCGATCCCGAGCTCGCGACCGGCGTGCTCCCCACCGGCGGCCTGGTGGCGATCGGCCCGCTGGCGGTGGAGACCGAGGAGCTCGACCTCGTGCTCGTCCACGAGTTCGCCCACGTTCTGCAGTTCGTCGACAACCCCACGTGGTCGACCTCGCCGCCGCTCGTCACCGTCGAGGGATGGGCGACCTACCAGGAGCTCGCCTTCCTGACCGGAGGTTCCTACCCGACCTCGGGGCCGTACGCGGTGTACCTGGCCGAGTGCACCGCGGGCGAGCCCCCGACCATCCCGACCGACGACGACCTGACCGGTGAGGACGCCGGCTGCGCGTACTCCATCGCCTCGACGATCTTCGCCTTCGCCGAGACCCAGGGGATCGCACCGGTCGAGCTCGCCGACGTCGGCACCTTCCACGGCCTCACCCCCTTCGGCGCCGCGCAGCGCCTCGGCACTCCCCTCTCGGGCGAGGCCTGGTCGGCGTGGTTCGCCGAGACCTACCGCTGATCGTCGCCGCGATCACCCGTCCGGCCGTAGCGCGCACGAGAGTCCGTGCGCATTCCCCCTCACCCGTCGTCGGGACCACTACGCTTCCGTCGATCGGCGCGGCAGGGCAGGGTGCGCGCCCCGGGTGAACGAGGTCGGCGTGACGCACCATCCCCCTGCAGCCCCTCGAGCGGAGGAGGCCTCACCGAACCGCCGCCGGGTCCTGGTGCTCGCCATCGTCATCAGCACGGTGCTGCACCTGGTGCTCGCTGGCGGGGCGGTGCTCGCCCTGTCGGTCAGCGACGCCCTGCCCGCACCCCCCGCAGCACAGCAGCGTCCCGCGACCGCGACCGCGACCGCGACCGCGACCAGCGGCGAGCTCGACCTCGCCCCGCTCTACGTCACGCTCAACGAGGCCCTCGCCGCCCAGGACCGCGAGGCCTTCATGAGCCACGTCACCGGCACCGCCGTCGAGCCCTTGACGCTGTGGTGGGACAACATGGACGCGCTCGGCTGGACCACGGCCGTGATCTCCCCGGCCGATGACGTCGAGGACGTGCGCGCCGACGCCGACGGGGGTGAGATCGTCGTTGTCCTCGGCGCCGACATGGGCTACGCGCAGACCATGGTCGGCGAGGAACGGCCCGTCGCCGGAGGGCCGCTCCTCACCTTCGGCTCGATCTACGTCGCCGAGGTGGACGTCACCCCCGCGGGGCCGGTGATCAGCGGGTGGGTTCCGGGCAGGGAGGCGCGGCCCTGGGACGAGGGTCCCTTGGTCGTCGCCGCCGGCGACGGCATCGTCGCAGCGGGGCTGCCCGGGGAGGAGGACCTCGTCGCCGAGATCGCCCGGGTCGGCGCTCCGGTCTCCGCATGGGCCCGCGACGACTACGCCGTGCGGCACGGTCACGAGGCACCGCTCGACGGCTTCGTCGTGTTCGCGACGAGTGACGATGAGTCCTTCGTACAGTGGCTCAACGGAGCTGCCGACGAGACCTTCACCTGGGCCTCTCGGGGCTTCACCCTCGCCGGGTATCTCCCGGGTCGAGGAGCCCCTGAGCTAGCACCCGAGTTCGCGACCAGCGCCCTCCCGACCGGGGCACATGTGGTGCTCGGCCCGTTCGCCACCGCAGACGACGTCCTCGACCTGGTGCTCGTGCACGAGTTCACCCACGTGCTGCAGTTCATCGACACTCCACCTCGCACCGCGTCGCCGTCCCGCCTCACGATCGACGGGTGGGCCAGGGCCCAGGAGATCGCCTACCTGAGCGGTGGTGCTGAGGTAGGCGAGCTGACCTCCAGCCCATGGGCCGCGTACCTGGCCGAGTGCGCCGGCGGCGTCGCGCCCACCATCCCGACCGACGACGCCCTGTTCGACGACGACGCCGGCTGCCTCCACTCCATCGCCGCGACGATCTTCCACTTCGCCGAGATCAGCGGGATCGACCCGGTCGAGCTCGCCGCGGTGAGCCTCGACGACGGCGTCACCCCCTTCGGCGCCGCGCAGCGCCTCGGCACTCCCCTCTCGGGCGAGGCCTGGTCGGCGTGGTTCGCCGAGACCTACCTCTGATCGACCGCGGGGCCGCAGGCGTCGAGCTGCCGGAGCAGCCAGCCCGCCCCCTGCACCTGCGCCCCCTCGGCCACGACCCGGCCCTGGAGCTCACGGTCGGAGGTGACGACGAGGACGTCCTGGCCTGCTCGCTCGCGCACCTGCTCGACGATGCACCCGTCCCCGTCGCGCTCGGCCCGCACGACCGTCAGGCCCGGGCCGCACTCGTCCCGCGCCCCCCGGGCCTGGCCCTCGAGGACGACGACGACCTGGTTAGGCCCGTCGCCCGCGAGCGCCGGGTGGCCGGAGCGCGTTGCGTGGTCAGCGAGCGCGACGAGCAGACGCTCGGCGGCCCCCACCCGGTCCCGCCACCAGCCGTCGGGCCGCGAGCCGACGACGTTCGCCGCGTCGACGATCAGGACCGTGCCTGCCATGCGTGACCTCCCGTGCCGTGACGTGTGGTGCGCGGGACCGCCGTCGTCGGGCCCGGCTCCGTTGCACCTTCCGGAGCTCTCCACCCTGGCATCAGCGCCAGGCGTACACCTGCGCGCCGACGACCAGCACCGTCCACGTCCGCTCCTCGATGTCGGGGCAGGCGATGAGCGAGCTGGATGTGGAGAGCGGCCAGTCACCGCCACCGTCGTAGGGCTGGGAGTACGCGGTCGGTGCGCATCCCTGCGGCGGCACCCAGCCCGAGTCCACGGTCGCCTCGACCTTGATGCCTCGAACCTCGGGGTCTGCGGCCTCGCCGGGCCGCTGCACCACGATCTCGGTGGCCTCACCGATCCATGTCGGGGCCATCCCCGCGGGCACGTCGGCGGCGGTCGCGTATGCCGAGGTCTGCGTCTCGCCCCGGAGCTCGGCCCACCGGCCCCCCCAGCTGCCCCCCGGGGACTGCGCGACGAGCGCCGCTCCGATGCCGAGGACAGCGACGCCGGTCGCGGCCAGCAGCGCCGCCGTCACGGCGAGACGGCGGGGGTGGCGGGTGGGGGTGGGGGTGGGGGTGGGGGTGGGGGTGGGGGTGGTCGTCATGGCTGCTCCTGGTGGACCGGTCGTTGTGATCACGACGCTAGGTCCGCCCTGCCTGGCCAGTCGTCACGCCGAGGTCGGAGGCTCAGTCAGCCCCAGGGAGCAGGTCGGGCCGCGCGGAGTCAGACCGAGCCACGCGAGCGGCTCCGGCTCCGCCGTCCGATCACGCCCGCTCGACGCGGTCCGCCTGCGGTCCTCGGTCGCTCTGACGCACCACGTACCGGACCCGGTCGCCCTCCTGCAGCGGCTCGGTGCCCTTCAGGACCGACACGTGCACGAACAGGTCTGCGCCCCCCGCGTCCGGAGAGATGAAGCCGAACCCGCGCTCGGCGTCGTACCGCGCGACCACGCCCTCGCCGCCACGCACGGGGGCGCTGGACGCCGGCTGGTGCCCCGACCGACCGCGCGGAGACGCTGCGGGCCCACCCCGTGGTGCCGCACCGCGCTGCGGCGCCGAGCCGCGCACCGGCGCCGAGCCGCGTACGAGCCGCAGGTCGCGGGCCTGCGGGCCCTTCTCGCTCACGACGACGTCGTAGGCCACCCGGTCCCCCTCGGACAGCTCGGTGAGCCCACCGGTCAGCGCGCGGACGTGGACGAAGACGTCGTCGCCGCCGGCCTCGGGCGTGATGAACCCGAAACCCTTGTCGGCGTCGTACCAGGACACGGTGCCGTCCGCGCCGTCCGACGCCACGGCCTGCTGGGCGGCCTGGGCCCCGAGGGGCAGCAGGTGGTCCGCCTGCGGACCCTTCTCCCCGTCGACGACCATGAACGCCACCCGCTGCCCGTCGGTGATCACGCCGCCGCCCACGATCGCCGAGCTGTGCACGAAGATCTCCGCACCACCGCCGTCGGGCGTGACGAAGCCGTAGCCCTTGCCGGGCTCGTACCAGGTGACGGTGCCGAGCACGCCCAGCGCTCCGTCCACGGCCTGGTCGCCGGTGACCCGGACCTTGCGTGCCTGCGGGCCGCGGTTGCCCTCGCCCACCTCGAACTCGACCGTCTGCCCCTCGCGGAGCGACTTCATCGCGTCGTCGCTGACGATCTCGGAGGCGTGCACGAACAGGTCCTCGGCCCCGTCCTCGAGGGCGAGGAAGCCGAACCCACGCTCGGCGTCGAACCAGCGGACAGTCCCGTGCGGCACGGTGAACTCCTTGTCAAGACTTCGGTCAGTGAACGTCTAGTGTCCCTGACCGGACCGACCGGTCACGACGCACGGGCCCCCACATCCACGCGACGACGACCACCAGCCCGGCTGCAGGGTCTGCTGCACGAATAGGTGACACCTGGCCTGTGGGGACGTGATCCCCGCTGGAAGGATGTTCCCCGTGCCTCGACCCCACCCCCGGACACCCTGTGCGGTGGCCTCTGTCGTGGACGGATGATCGGCTTCCGCTCTGGTCATGGAAAGATCGATCGGGCTTAGCACCGCTAGGGAAGCCCGACCCTGGCCGAAGGACGCACTCCATGATCTCTCTCGCCGCCGCCTCCGGCATCGCCTTGGTAGAGCTGGGGCTCGCGCTGACGCCTGGGCCGAACATGATGTACCTCGTCTCCCGCAGCATCAGTCAGGGATGGCGTGCCGGGATGATGTCGCTGTCCGGCACCGCGGTCGGCTTCGTCGTCTACATGGTGATGGCGAACCTCGGCCTGGCCGCCGTGTTCCTCGTCGTTCCGTGGCTGTTCATCGCCCTGAAGATCGCTGGCGCGGCCTATCTGCTGTGGCTTGCCTGGAAGACGCTCCGCCCGGGCGGCAGGTCGCTGTTCGAGACCAGCGAGCTGCCTCGCGACTCGTTCGGCAAGCTCTTCCGCATGGGGCTCCTGACGAACCTTCTCAACCCCAAGGTCGCGATCCTCTACCTGGCGCTCATCCCGCAGTTCATCGACCCGGCCGCCGGCAGCGTCATCGCGCAGGGCTTCCAGCTCGGCGGGATCCAGATCTTCGTGGGCGTGGCCGTGAACGGCGCGATCATCCTCGCCGCCGGCTCGGTCGCCACGTTCCTCCAGCGCAAGCCGGCATGGATGAGGTGGCAGAAGTGGGTCACCGGGACCCTCCTCGGCGCGATCGGCGTCAAGCTCGCGATCGACGCCCCGGCTCCCGCCGCCTCTGCCTGAGACCCCCCGGCTCCACATGTGACCCCGGACGACCGTCAGACGCTGGCCGCCCACCCCGACCCCGGGGTGCGGCGCGTCGTCGCGGGGATCTTGCCACTGCTCACTCACGGTGACCTACCGACCGAGCAGATGCTCGCGGTCATCATTGGGCTCACTCTCGACGCCGACGGCGGGGTGCGGGACTACGCGTGCTTCGTCCTTGCACAGCGGTGGAGAGAGGTCGACACCCCCGGGCTCCGCGAGGCATTGGCAGCCCGCCTGGACGACATCGACCGGGACACCCGGTCAGAGGCGTTGGTCGGGTTGGCCTACCAGCCCAGGGCAGAGCGCAGCCGGACTGTCGGGAGACTGGGTCGCCTGGTGACAGGTGTCCGAGGAGGGGATGTCCTCGGTCACGAACGTAGGCCGTTGGCTGCGCTGATCCCCCCTCACGCCCCAACCCCGACAGCCCCCTCGCGAGGCGGTACGGTCGAACCCGTCACCACCAGGGCGCCCACCGCGCCCCGGCGAACGACACGGGTGTTGTCCTGTGGGTTCCACGAGTGAGACCACTCATCACCCGGGCCTCTGGGTGCTCTGGACTTTAACTCTGACCTGCAACGGAGCCCCTGACCTGCGACGTTGAAGTCCCGCCGAGGGAATCGCTGTACGGCGGATCGGGAACGTCGGTGCGCGAGGACCGCAGAACGCGAGGTCGTCGATCTGGAACGTGCGCGGCGGGCGGCCAACGGCAATGGGCTCAGACGCCAAGTAGATGGTGCAGTCACCGACGACGCCTGCTGAGGCTCGCTAGTGTCCTGAGCATGGGGCAGCGGCGCGACTACGCGATCGACAAAGCGGTGACGGACCGGGCCGAGGCCGAGGCCGTCTGTGCCGCGGTGATCGACGTTCTACGACCGGTCATCCGCTCGGCGCGGATCGACGTGTTCACCGACTCCCCCGAGAAGATGCCGGACGATGTGCGTCGGGCCGAGGCTCACCTGGCGGCGGCGGGTAGGGACCGCAAGAGACGCGGGTCCGACGGTCGAATGGGGCTCGTGGTGAGACGCGGTGATCCGGAGTGGAGCGCAGTGGAGAGCTACGCAGCCTGGTCGATCAACGCGGAGCTGACCGGGGCAGACGACCAGGACCTGGCGACATTCCACGACTGCGGCTACTCCGTTGTCGCCGCGTTGACCGACGACGAGGTCGCCGCCCTACGACTCCGCCTGGCACCGATTGCTCCAGTGAACCTGCTCAGCGACATTCACGACCGTCGTCGTTCGGAGAAGCGGGCCGTACGGCACTCCCGTGCACGCGCGTGGTTAGGGCGCTGAACGGTCCGGTAGAGACGGAGAGCGCCAGCTGCCGCGCACGGATGCGTGCGCCCTTGGTCAGCCGAAGTCGGCGGCTGACGGGCCCTGGCCTGCCAGGATGGATGCATGGCGATGCCAGACCAAGAGGGTGATGTCGACTACCTGCAGCGAGTGGAACGACTGGCTCACGCCGTAGTCGACCACGCTCAGGACGAGCCGTGGTTTGCCTATGGAGAGGATGGTCAGGCCGCCGAGCGATCACTGGAGCGCGCCATCAACGACCTCGCTTCCCACCTTCGACACACGCACCACGATGGCGATGGTTGCCTCAGTGAATGACGCGGTGTCCGCTCATGCCGAGGTCCGCGCATCTGCCGATGGGT
Source organism: Actinotalea soli (assembly GCF_017565425.1). Lineage (GTDB taxonomy): Bacteria > Actinomycetota > Actinomycetes > Actinomycetales > Cellulomonadaceae > Actinotalea > Actinotalea soli. Next base: position 109,663 of record NZ_JAGEMK010000010.1, on the reverse strand, counting down.
GGACGAACAGGGCGCCCAGCTGCCGGCCCGAGCCACTCGCAACGCCGGGCACGCGCTCTCGCAGGCGATGCGGCCTTCCACTCGAGGGCGTCCCGGTGACCTCGACGGCTCGGTCTTCGGGGCAGGGCGACGCTAAGGCGAGGTGACGCCATGGCCGCGGCCCCTTGCCTGCCGTGGCGAGATCACCGGGCACACTCGTGGCATGGGTGTCGTCGAGCTACTGCTGGCCGGTCGCGCGGACACCGCTAGGTTCGATGAAGCTGTCGATGCTGCCGACGCGTCTGATGTCGCGGGGACGCTGACGCTGGCCGCCCACCCAGACCCCGGGGTGCGGCGCGTCGTCGCGGGGACCTTGCCACTGCTCACCCACGGCGACCCACCGACCGAACAGATGGTCGCGGTCATCATTGGGCTCACTCTTGACGCCGACCGCGGGGTGCGGGACTACGCGTGCTTCGTCCTTGCAGAGCAGTGGAGAGAGGTCGACACCCCCGCGCTCCGCGAGGCCTTGGCGGCCCGCCTGGACGACATCGACCGGGGGACCCGCTCAGAGGCGTTGGTTGGGTTGGCCTACCGTCGCGATCCCCGCGCGCTGGCCCGTGTCCGCGACGCGTTGTCGCGACCTCGTGGTGACGTGTGGCGCCTCGAGATGGTCGCGGCGGGGGCGCTGTCGGACCCGCAGCTGCACGACCTCGTCCAGCGACACCAGGACGGGTGGGCTACCACGGAGGACACCCAGACCGCTGACGCCGTCAGGCGACTGACCGACCCGACCGGTCCGGGGCCGGACCTTCTCGACGGCATGGCCAAGCTGTGCCGGAGTCGCGCACGCGGCTGGCCCGACGGCGATGCGCTGGGCGCTTGGGACCTGGTGGCAGAGATGCTGGAGATCGCGCCCTACCGCGCCAGGGAGTTCTTCGACGGCGTGCTCGCTCGTGTGGCTGGCGACGACGCAGCCGAGCAAGAGCTGCGCGAACACTCTGCACTCGCGCACCTCACGGGGGACAACGGAAGTCCTCGCGCCTGAAGACGAAGCGCCGGCGAACGACACGGTTGCTGTCCCGTGGGTTCCACGAGTTGACCCACGCACCACCCACGGACCAGCACCGCCACGGTGGCGCGTGGGACTGGTACTGGCAGGCACCGGCCATCGGGGGCGGGCCATCAGGCACTACTCCACCGAAGCAAGCACCACGACCTCCGCAGCTGAGGCGTCCGCATCGGGCAGGCAACGGCTCGCCAGGTCGGGGTAGCCCGACTCGAAGGCGACGAAGCCCCCACCTCCGGAGATCGGCGCGCCGACTTCCAGGACCGTGCCCTGCGCCGTGCGGACCTGTCCGTCGCTGGTCAAGTCGAACCCCTGGGGCCAGATCGCCACCGTGACCTGCCCTTCCGCGCCGGCCAGCCCGAAACAGCCCTGGTCGTTCAGGCCGAGGTCGCCCTCGATCGCAGCGTCCCCGCCGCTGTCGCTGACGGTCTGCACGAGCAGCGTCCGGTTGCCCTCGGTCAACGCGCGCGTCTCTGCCGCTGCGCACCCAGCAAGGGCAAGCAGGGCCACGACGGCCAAGACAGGTCGGGCACCCCGCACAGTCCACACCTCAGCTCGTCTTGACGGTGACACCGAGCGTGCTCGCGGCACTTCTCAGCGGCGTGAAGACGTCCCGGCGCGCTCCAGAAAGCGTGATGTAGCCGCTGTGAATGCCGTACCCGGCGTTTCCGTAGTACCACGGCCCTCCACTGTCGCCTGGCGCCGCCTGCCTCAGCAGAACCGACGTCAGACCGCAGTACTGGCCCCGGCACTGGTTGAGGGTAGAGACACGGTCGCACGACCCGCCGGTCTTCCTGCCGTACTTGCACACCGTCGTGCCCGATGTCGGGTTGTGGTACGAGGTGATTGTCTTCAAAGTTGTCGTTCCGACGTAGAACTTCGCAGCAGTCGTGCCGCCGCCGCTGTGCCACTGCACATCTCGGGTGGAGGACCCACCCCGATAGGTCAACGCCTTGCTCCCGTAAGACAACGAATTCGAACAATGCGCCGCGGTCATCAGTCCCTGCGAGTAGCTCGCCGAACCCACTGAGAAGCCCGCGGTGCAGTAGCCACCCGAGGAGGTTGTCAGCTTCGCACCGCCGTACAGGGCGTCGAACCCTCCAGCGTCCGCCTTCACGGCGGTGACCTCAACGGCGATGCCTTCAAGGTCTGACCTGGCGGTGTCCGCGCGGTGGTCCTCGACGCTGCTCGCGACGGCGAGCGACTCCGTGCGCACTGCAGCAGCAGGGGTTCCTGCCTCGACCTCGGTCACCACAGCGATGCGACCCAGGTTGGTGTCGATGGACGTCGAGACGTCAGCGACTCCCTCGAGCGCTCGTGTGCTGTGGTGGATCTCCTCACCCATCGCCCGGATGTCCACCTCGGTCCACCCGGCGTCCTGGCGGACCTCGACATCTGCGGGCAGCTTCGTCAGGACGTCCAGTGCGCCCTGCGGCGCCTTTCCGGCGAAAGACACCCAGACGCCAGAGTCTTCGATCGCTGACCCCGAGTACGCCTCGGGAAAGCCTTCCTGGATCGTGGTGACCGCATCGGCGAAGAGGTGCTGCCACAAGAGCGGGTCATCCGCCGCGATGGGTTGGTCTCCGCGGACTGTCTTGATGTCCGCGAGCAGGGCGGCCGACGGTCGAACCAGGGAACCTTCACCCCGGACCACCAGAGAGTTCCCGTCGCCTGTCGACCCTGACTCTTGCGGGCCGGCAGCGCCAGCTGCCGTGGGCAAAGCTGACGCTGCTATGAGAATGACAAGTGCCGTGGTGATACGACGAAACCCATGCATGGAAGCCCCCTGCGTCCAGATCTACTGTGATGTAGGGCACAACGTAGGCCTCCGCAAGGTGGCCGTCAATGGCCCATGCGGGTCTACCTTTCACCCGCTCGCATCATTGACCCCGATGCCATCTCGACCCTCACCGGGCCAATCTGCGACATGCGCACTACGACCACGCCCGCACCCCACAAGTCCGCCTCCACCTCTCGACCCTCCAATGCTGCGCGGCGCTGCCAGGCCATGACCAAGGCCGCCGGCGCGACCGTGGCCCTGGCGATGCTCGCCACCCTCACCGTCCCGTTCATCCCGGGCCGCCGCAGGTCGGCCTCCGGTCAGCGCCGCCAGGTCGTCGAGCGTCTCGCGGCGTCGAAGATGCGCTTGACCGCGTGCTGGTCCAGAACCTCCGGCTGACGGGCGAGCACTTCGCCAATGCGCGGCGGTACACGGCGTGCACGCCCTGCGGCGCGGTCTCGATGACGACGTCCTGCGCACCGAGGGCACCACCACACCGGCGGCGGCCAGCGCGACACCGGAAGCCGCCGTGAGGAGCTTCGCAGCGCGCTGCGCCTCGTGGCGGAAGTTGCGCAGGTACGGCTGGCGCTGGCGTTGATCATGAACCAGCTGGCCACCCGGAGCACCGAGCTCCTCACCTACCTCCCGCGCAAGAACACCCCCGGATCAGACAAGGCCGCATGCTCCATGCACGGTGTCATCGGGCGGTTCCTCAAGACCCTGGGGATCCTCGGTGAGGACCTCACCGCCAGCTGCGCCTACACCGCGGGCCTGCGTCGCGTGCTCGAGCGCGGCAGCGTCGCCGAAGCGCTCCTGGCCGCCGGCTACACCCGCGGCGAGGAGGCCACCCTCCTCAAGCTCCTCGGCCTGACCCGTCAGTCCGCCGCCGCGCCCACGGCCGCCCCGATCCAGCACCGCAACGGGTTCTGAGCCCTCCGCTCACCCAGCTACCCCGACGAAGCCCCGTCAGCACCGGACAACCGGTACGGCGGGGCTTCGTCGCGTCCGGATGACGTCGCGAACTACACGGTGATTATCCCGAGGGTTCCACCGACCCCACCGCCGCACCCCCGGCCCCTCACGCCCCAACCCCGACAGCCCCCTGACAAGGCGGTACGGTCGATCCCGTCACCACCAGGGCGCCCACCACGCCCCGGCGAACGACACGGGTGTTGTCCTGTGGGTTCCACGAGTTAGACCACTCACCACCCGGGCCTCTAGCTCAATTGGCAGAGCTGCGGACTTTTAATCCGTAGGTTGTCGGTTCGAACCCGACGGGGCCCACCCGAACCGGCCCACCGACGCCCGGCTAGTGCACCCTCCGCGCCGCGAACAGCACGTGCGTGTCCGGCCAGGGCACCGGCTCCCCCGTCGCCGCGTCGGTCAGGCGGGTACGCACCTCGAGCCGGTTCTCGACGAGCCACTCGTTGCGCCACGGGCCGCTGCCGGGGTCGAGGGTGAAGCCGACCTCCTCGAGCAGCTCGACCCACGCGTCGTAGCTCATGTCGCAGAAGCGCTCGTGGCACTCGGAGAGGTAGTTGTCGAGGTAGTCGCGGGTGTAGAGGAACTCCATCGCGTGCCGCAGCGGCAGCTCGGCGACGCCGTCCGCGACCCACCGCAGGTCGCACCGGCCGCCGGACAGCGCGGGGAAGTCGCGCGCGAACTGCTCGAGACGCTGGGCCGGCGCCAACCCCTCGAGGAAGGCTGCGACCTCCTCGGACAGCAGCCTTTCGAGGTCGACGGCCTCCTCCGTCGCCGCGCCCCCGAGGTGCAGGTGCACCAGCCGGTCGCCGTCCTGGGGCCCGAGCACGTCCGAGTTGATCCAGACCCCGCCGGGGGCCGTGTGCTCGAAGATCCGCCGGGCGAGCAGACGCAGGTCCGCGACGCCGTCGCCGTAGCTGGAGATCTCATGGGTGAGGGCGATCGTCGTCGTCGTGGTGACCGAGCCCGGGGAGAACACCGGGGCGTGCAACAGGTTCCGCTGGGCGAAGAACACGTTGGGGTGGCCGAAGACGCCCTGCGCCCTGCGGTGCTCGGCCTCGGCCACCAGGTGCCGCGAGACGTCGACCCCGTAGAGGTCGGAGTCGGCCAGGCGCGGGTCCCGGGCAGCCCGCTCGAGCAGCCCGCCTGCGGCGCACCCCAGGTCTACCACCCGGCCGGGTCGGACGAAGGGCCCCACCTGCTCCCACTTGCGGTCGGAGGCGTCGTCGAAGGCGGCCGTGTAGGTGCGGTAGTCCCGGGTCTCGGTCAGATCCCCCTCGCTCGAGACGGTCGGGTCCTCGTGCACGTCACGGACGTAGCTGGCCAGGCCGTACCTGTCGTACACCTCGGCGGCTGCGGGGTGCACCAGCTCACGCCACCGCTCGTCCTGCGCGACGAGCATCTCCAGGACGTCCCAGGGGCGCGCCGGCTGCGGGTCGCGGTCGTCCTCCACGGGCAGGACGACGAACCCTGCCGCCTCGTACAGGGCGGTCACCTCGGGGGTCGAGCAGGCGACGACGGTCGACTCGGGAGTCAGCTCGAGGCCCAGGGTCAGACCCACGCTCGCCAGCACGGTGGTCGCGAACCTGTCGCTGGGGGCGACGTCCGCCACGGGGGCCACGAGACTGGGCAGCCCGGTGGCTGCGGCGACCCGCTCGATGATGGCCTCGCGTCGGTGCGCGGGCAGCGGGTTGCGCCGGGTGCCGTGGTGGGTCGCCGAGGTCACGGCCCAGATCACCGAGGCCGCGGGCGCGGCGCCCGTCGCGAGGATCTCGGCGAGCCTCTCGACCTGGAAGCGGGTCACCAGGTGGTGGCGGCCGGGGAACAGCACGTACGTCGGTGGCATGGGCCCCATCGTGCCGTCACGGCTCGACGAGCCGCAGGTGCCGCTCCGAGGCCGCCCGGTGGACGGTCTGCCCGAGCGTGCGAGCACGGCGGGAACGGGCCAGCACTGTTTCCAAGGTCGCAATATTTGCCATGTCGGCAACTACCTGCCATAGTTGCCGACATGGAAAACAACACCACCGCACCTGACGTTGCCGAGGCCCGCGAGGCCCTGGCCGCCATCACGACCGCCCAGCAGGCCGTGCGCAACACTCCTTGGCCGACCTGGATCTACCCGGTCAACGCCGCGCTCCTCGCTGCGCTCGCGCTCACCGCGCTGCTCAGCGAGGACCGGCACACCATCACTCTCGCCGTCATGTTCATGGTGGTGGGGATCAACATGACGGCCGGGTACCGCTCGGGAACCCCGTCCGCCGTACCCACCAGCCGGGGCTTCCTGGCTGCGGCTGCCGTCGCGATGCTCGCCGCCGGCACCGCCGTCCTTCTGCCCACGGTCTCGGGCCCGACCTGGCTGATCGTCGTCCTGGCCGTCGTCGCGGCGGCCAGCTACCTGCTCGGCGGGGTCGCGCACCGCCGGTCCACCCGGCGCACACCGTGACCGCGGCGCTCGACCCCGTCATCCACCCGACGCATCGGCTACGCATCTGCGCGATGCTCGTCACGGGGACCACGATGGAGCTGTCGGCCATCAAGGACCAGCTCGACCTGAGCCCGTCGGCGCTGAGCAAGCAGGTCGCCGCCCTGGTCGATGCGGGATACGTCAAGCAGGAACGGCTCGGCGTCGACTCGCGCCGGGTATGGCTCTCGTTGACTCGCCAAGGCATGAAGGCGTATCGCAGCCATGTCGCGGCACTGCGGGAGATCGTCGCGGACGCCCCGGACCCCGACCAGTAGTCGCACCCCGGCCGCGAGGTGCGTCGCGCACGCGCTCGACGAAACCTCATCCTCGCCTTCTCACGTGCCGAGAAGGACAATGGGCGGACGTACTGCCCGGCTGTGCCTGTTTCCTGACGGGGGACCGTGGTGGCTGACCCACAGCGAGGACCAGGGCCTGTGGTGGGCGCGACGTCGACGTCGCCCGACCACCCCGTCGGCGCGCCCGACGCCCTGGACGACAACCCCGTGGACCGCCTGGTCGCGCGCGCCTCGCGGGTCTCCCCGGTGGTCTCGGTCACGGCCCTGGCGCTGATGCTCGTCGTGATCTGGGTCGCCGTGTACGTCTCGGGCGGGACGCAGCGCGCCCTCCCGCACCTGTTCTACATCCCGATCATCCTCGGCGCGCTGGCCTTCGGCTGGCGCGGGTCCTTCCTCACCGCGATCGCGGCCTCGGTGCTGTGCGGCCCGGTCATGCCCCTCAACAGCGTGACCGGTGAGGCCCAGCAGGTCGTCAGCTGGGTGACGCGGTCGGTGATGTTCGTGGTCATCGGCGTCGTCATCGCCGCGGTGCTCTCGGCACGCCAGCACCTCCTCGAGCAGCAGCTCGAGCGCGAGGTGCGCACGGCGATCGCCCGCTCGACCCACGGCGCACGGCACGTCGACCACGAGGCCGCCGCCCGCGTGGCCGACGTGCTCGAGCGACGTGCCTTCCACCCCGTCTACCAACCGGTCTTCTCCCTGCGGACCGGTCGCCTGCTCGGCGTCGAGGCCCTGACCCGGTTCGACGCCGAACCCGCCCGCACCCCGGACGTGTGGTTCGAGGCAGCGGCCTCGGTGGGCCTGGGCCCCGACCTCGAGATCGCCGCGATCGAGGCAGCCCTGGGGCCCGAGGGCCTCGGCGGGGCGCAGGTCGACGTCTCGGTCAACGTCTCCCCCGCGACCCTCGCCGACCCGCGGCTGCTCGAGCTGGTCCGCGGCCGTCCCGACAGTCCCCTGACGATCGAGATCACCGAGCACGCGGCGATCGAGGACTACCACGTGCTCAAGGCCAACCTCGCGCCGCTGCGGGCCACCGGCGTCCGGGTGGCGGTCGACGACGCGGGGGCGGGCTTCTCGAGCCTGCAGCACATCGTCCAGCTCGCCCCGGACGTCATCAAGCTCGACATGTCCCTCACCCAGGGGGTCGACGCCAGCCCCCTGCGCCGCGCCCTGGCCGGAGCACTCATCGACTTCGCCGAGCGCACCGGTGCACAGCTCGTGGTCGAGGGCATCGAGACCGACACCGACCTCGCGGCGTGGTCGGCCCTCGGCGCCCACGCCGTCCAGGGGTACCTCGTGGGACGCCCGGGCGCCCTGCCCGCCCCGCCGTCGAGCCCTCGCATCGCGTCGATGCTCGCCCTGCGCTGAGCGCCTGCGCGGACGACCGAGCGCCCCTGGTCGGACCGGGGAAGACCGCGAGCCGCCAGATCGCTTATCGTGTGCTGCCATGGACCTACCCGGCTCACCACGTGAGCCACTCGGACCCTGCTCCCGGTCGGTGATCGACCGGTGAGCCCCGAGTGGCTGCTCCTGATCCTCGTCGTCGTGCTCATCGCGGCCAACGGTCTGTTCGTCGCCGCGGAGTTCGCCCTCGTCACGGTCGACCGTCCCACGATCTCCAAGCTCGCCGACGCCGGCGACAAGCGGGCCACCTCGGTGCGCACCGCCCTGCGGTCCCTGTCGACCCAGCTCTCGGGCGCCCAGCTCGGCATCACCGTGACCAGCCTGATCGTGGGCTTCATCGCCGAGCCCTCGATCGCCACCATCCTGCGCGGCCCCCTCGAGAGCTGGGGGATGCCGGACGGCACCGCTGCTGCCGTGGCACTGACCGCAGGCTTCCTCATCGCGACCTCGACCCAGATGGTCTTCGGCGAGCTGGTGCCCAAGAACTGGGCCATCGCCGAGCCTGTCCGGGTGGGCCGCGCCGTCGCTGGCGCCCAGCGGGCCTTCACCTGGGTGGCCGGGCCGCTGATCCGCTTCCTGAACGGCAGCGCCAACAACATCGTCCGTCGCCTGGGCATGGAGCCGCAGGAGGAGCTGGCCTCGGCCCGCTCGGCCCAGGAGCTCGGCGCCCTCGCCAGCCGCTCAGCGATCGAGGGCAAGCTCGACGCCGAGGTCGCCCGCCGCGTGACCCACACGGCCGAGCTGACCGAGCGCACCGCGGCCGACGCGATGACCCCGCGCCCCCGGGTCCGCTTCCTCGACGCGACCGACCCCGTCAACGACGTGCTGACCCTCACGGCCCGCACCGGCCACGCGCGGTTCCCCGTGCTGGGCGAGGACGTCGACGACGTCGTCGGGGTGGTGCACTTCAAGCACGCCCTGGCCATCCCGGCCCTCGAGCGCGCGAGCCGCACCATCGGGGAGATCGCCCAGCCCGTCTCCGCGGTGCCCTCCGCGATGCCGCTGGACTCGGTGCTCGGCGTCCTGCGCGACGGGCTGCAGCTCGCGATGGTCGTCGACGAGTACGGCGGCACCGACGGCGTCATCACCCTCGAGGACCTCGTCGAGGAGATCGTCGGGGAGATCGAGGACGAGCAGGACCGCCCCATCGGCCGGCACCGGCAGGTCGGCCCCGACGCGTGGTCCCTCTCGGGACTGCTGCGCCCGGACGAGGCCGGCGAGATCACCGGCGTCGACGTGCCCGAGGGCGAGGAGTCCGACACCCTGGGCGGCCTCATCACCGAGCACCTCGAGCGCTTCCCCGCGGTCGACGACGAGGTGGTCCTCGAGGGCCGCGACTCCCGTCTGCTGGACGACGTGGGGCTGCCCACCCCGACCCAGGTGCGGCTGCGGGTCACCCGCCTCGACGGACGCCGCGTGGACCGTGTGCTGATGACCGTCGAGCCCATCACCGACGAGCACGACGAGGAGGACACCGATGGCTGACCTCCCCGCCCTCGGCATCGGCCTGGCCCTGCTGCTCGGCAACGCGTTCTTCGTCGGCGCCGAGTTCGCCCTGATCTCGGCCCGCCGCACCCAGATCGAGCCCCGGGCCTCCGAGGGCTCGGCCATGGCACGGATCACCCTGCGCGCCATGGAGCGGGTCTCGCTGATGATGGCCGGCGCCCAGCTCGGCATCACCATGTGCTCCCTGGGCCTCGGCGCCATCGCCGAGCCCGCGCTCGCCCACCTGCTCGAGGTCCCGCTCGCGGCCGTGGGAGTCTCCGGGCCGCTGCTGCACGGCATCGCCTTCACGATCGCCCTGGCCGTCGTGGTGTTCCTGCACATGGTCCTGGGCGAGATGGTGCCCAAGAACATCGCGATCGCCGGGCCCGAGCGCTCCGCGATCCTCATGGGCCCGCCGCTCTACCTCGTCGTGCTGATCCTCAAGCCGCTGATCGTCACCCTCAACTGGACGGCCAACATCGTCCTCAAGTCCCTGCGCGTGACCCCGCGCGAGGAGGTGGCCTCGACCTTCACCGCGGACGAGGTCGCCGGGTTCATCGCCGAGTCACGCCAGCAGGGGCTGCTCGAGGAGGCTGAGCACGACCTGCTCGCCGGGGCCCTGAGCATGGGCATCGAGCAGATCCACGCGGTCGCGGTCCCCCTCTCCGAGCTCGTGGTGCTGCCCGCTGGCGCGACCCCGGCCCAGGCCGAGGCCGAGTGCGTGCGCACCGGGTTCTCGCGCTTCCCGATCCGTGGGCCCGAGGGGGACATGGTCGGCTACGTGCACCTCAAGGACCTGCTCATGGCCCCGGCGCACACCCTCGCCCAGCCGATCCGGCCCCGGCTGATCCGCCCCCTGGTCGAGGTCGACGGCGAGACCACCCTCGACGCGGCGCTCACCGCGATGCAGGCTCGCGGCACCCACGTAGCCCTCGTCACCACCCAGGGCGAGCCGCACGGCATCGCGATGCTCGAGGACGTCGTCGAGAGGCTCGTCGGCGAGGTCGTGGACGCGGCCCAGCGCCCGAAGGACTGACCGCCCGGTCCGCGCCCTCGCGTGGCAGGCCGGACCCTCCCACGACGACCTCGAGCACGACGAAGGCCGCCCCAGCGGATGCTGTGGCGGCCTTCGTGATGTGCTGGGGCTCAGCCCTGGGGGGCGAGCAGGAAGCCCGTGCCGTCCTCGGAGGGGGCGGCATCGAGCTGCTGGTCGGCCAGGGTGCTCGAGGTCGTGGGCTCGACGAAGACGCGGGCGCCCTCGGCCTCGATGACCTCGTCGCCCTCGACCGGGGCGGGGACGAGCGACAGCTCGAAGCTGCCGACCTGCTGGGCGGACTCGGCGATCCGCAGACCGCCCTCGTCAGGAAGTCCAGCGCGGGTCGAGATGTCCTGGACGGCGTGACGGGCGTTGTCGGTCAGGGTGAGCATGGGTGCTCCTTCGGTGGCCGGGATCGACGCCGGGCCCGGCCTCGGCAGGTGTGCCGCACCGGGGACCAGGCGTCTCGGGCTCTTCCACCGTCACAAGCCCGCGGCCGGGCCGCAAGCGGCGAGCCCCACGACGTCCACCCAGCGGACACCACCGTCACGTGACGTGAAGCCGGCGGCCGGCCCGTGGCTCAGCGCTGGGCCTCGTCCTCGTCGGTCGGCGGCACCACCGGCTGCTCCGCGGTGTGCTCGCGCTCCTCCATGACCTCCTGACCCGGACCCGAGAAGGCCTTGGACCGCTCGACCGCCGCGAGGCTGCCGGTGAAGAGCCGCGAGTGCTTGTCCAGGTCGAGGCGCACGGTGTCCTGCTGCGAGCCGAGCTCACGCTGCAGCTCGGCCGTCCGACGGCGGCGGGGCGGGTCCACCGCGGCCATCACCTGGGTCTCCTGCCTCGGGTCCGCGTCCTGGCGTCCTGCCGGGGGCGCCGGCGACGCCCCAGGGTCGGGCGCGGGGGTGGGACGAGCAGGGGTGGACGCGGGGGAGGCCGGAGGCACGACGCCGGGCGCCGGGCCGGGGGCGGGCTCGGAGGTCGGGACGGACTCCACCTCGGGCTCTGCCGAGTCGGCGTCGGACAGGTCCGCGCCCGACGGGTCCGCATCCGCCGGGTCCGCATCCGCCGGGTCCGCATCCGTCGACCTCACCACCCGCGGGCGCGCGACCGCACCGTCCTCGAGGCGCGTGCGGGGCAGCGCACCGAGGTGGTTGCCCTGCAGCCACACCACGAGGCCCTCACGCACGTAGCAGCGCAGGTCGAAGAGGGTGGGGGCGTCGGCGGCCGAGGCGAGGGCCCGCACGCGGACCAGACCGCCCGTCGCCTCGGTCACCTGGAGGATCCCGACGCGGTGGTCCCAGAGCCCGGACGCCTCGAGCAGCCGGGTGAGCTCGATGCGCATCTCGTCGACCGGCACGGTCCAGTCGAGGTCGAGCTCGACGGTGCCGAGCAGGTCGGCCGCGCGACGGGTCCAGTTCTGGAACGGGGTCGAGGTGAACCACGTCGAGGGCAGGATCAGCCGACGGTCGTCCCACAGGTGGACGACGACGTAGGTCAGGGTGATCTCCTCGATGCGGCCCCACTCCCCCTCGACCACGACGACGTCGTCGACCCGGATCGCGTCGGTGAAGGCCAGCTGGAGCCCGGCGAAGAGGTTGGCCAGGCTGCTCTGGGCCGCGAGGCCGGCGACCACCGAGAGCACACCGGCCGAGGCCAGCAGGCCCGCACCCGCGACGCGGGCCCCCTCGAAGGTGAGCAGGGAGGCCGCGATCGCGCAGAGCACCAGGGCCGCCACCGTGAGCCGCCGCAGGATGCTCACCTGGGTACGCACCCGCCGGGCATGCCGGTTGTCGGCGACGTCGGTGCGGTAGCGCGCCAGGGCGGCGTCCTCTGCGACGAAGGCCAGGGCGCCAACGAGCCACGCGAGGGAGGCGATCAGGGCGATCAGCAGCGCGTGCTCGACGGCCGGTCGCCAGGCGGCACCGGGGTCGGTCTCGGTGGGCAGCCGGGTGACCAGCCGGATGGCCACCCACGACGCGCTGACGACGAGCACGGCGCGCAGCGGCTGGCGGGCTCGCCGGGAGAGGTTCTCGGCGAGCCAGGTCCGCCGGCCCGCCGCCCTCACGACGGCGGCGATGACCTCGGCGAGCACCAGGGCGACCACGAGAGCCGCGGCGACGGCGACGACCACCACGACGGCGGAGGTCGCCTCGCGGACGACCGTGCCCGTGGTGGTCTCGTCCTCGGTAGCGGTCAGCAGACGGGGCAGGTCACGGATGATGGCGGGGGGAAGCACGGGCCCAGAGTAGGACGGAACCCTGAGCACGTCCTGTGTTCAAGTTTGTTGAATTCCGTTGAACCTTGTCGATATGCTGCGGGCATGAGCACCTGGTTGGTCACCGGCGGCGCCGGCTACATCGGATCCCACGTCGTGCAGGCCTTCATCGACCAGGGCATCACGCCCGTGGTCGTAGACGACCTGTCGAGCGGGCACGCGGAGTTCGTCCCCGAGGGCATCCCGTTCGTCCAGGCGAGCCTCCTCGAGGGCGCCCGCATCGAGGCCGCCCTGCGCGAGCACGGGGCGACCGGCGTCGTGCACCTCGCTGGGTTCAAGTACGCGGGGGTCAGCGTCGAGCGCCCCCTGCACACCTACACCCAGAACGTGACCGGCACCGTCAACCTGCTCGAGGCGATGGCTGCGGCCGGCACCACCAACATCGTGTTCTCCTCCTCGGCCGCCGTGTACGGGACTCCCGACACCGACCTCGTGACCGAGACGACGGCCACCGCCCCCGAGTCGCCCTACGGCGAGAGCAAGCTCATCGGCGAGTGGCTGCTGGCCGACCAGGCCCGTGCCACGGCCTCCTCGGGCGCTCCTCTGCGCCACACCTCGCTGCGCTACTTCAACGTGGTCGGCTCAGGCAGTCCGCGGCTCTACGACTCGAGCCCGCACAACCTGTTCCCCCTGGTGCTCGACGCCCTCGTGGCGGGCCGCACCCCACGCATCAACGGCACCGACTACCCGACCCCCGACGGCACCTGCGTGCGTGACTACGTGCACGTGGCCGACCTCGCCGTCTCGCACGTCGCCGCGGCGCGGGCCCTCGAGCAGGGCACCTCCCTGGAGCCCGTCTACAACCTGGGCTCGGGGGACGGGGTCTCGGTGCGGGAGATCATGCAGGCCATGGCCCAGGTCACGGGCATCGACTTCACCCCCGAGGAGGCCCCGCGTCGCCCGGGGGACCCCGCCCGCATCGTCGCCTCGGGGGAACGCGCCGCACGGGACCTCGACTGGCAGATGCGCCACACGCTCACGGACATGGTCGGCACCGCCTGGCAGGCCCGGCAGGCCTCCTCCTGAACCCCTAGGGCCGCTGCACGGGGCTCGCAGGGCCGACGGAGCCGCCTGAGCGGTGCACCCGGCTCACGGACGCGACGCGGGCTCCAGGGCCTGGAGCTCGGGGAGGCGCGCTGCGACCTCCTCGAGGGTCCGCTCGCTCCCCGCGTAGACCCCCTCGGGCCGCGGCCAGTGGATGACCACGTCGGTGTACCCGAGAGCCGCCGCGCGCTCCACCCCTTCGACGAGCACCTCGGTCGAGGACAGCGAGAAGACCGGGGCGCCGTCCAGGCTCAGGTAACGGTCGACCTCCCCCGGCGCGCGCCCCGCCTCGTCCGCCGCAGCGTCGAAGCGCGCGGTCAGCTCGGCGAGGCCCTGCCACCACGCCTCCTGGGCCTGCGCCGGCGTCGGGCCCGTCTCCTCGATGCCGAGGCTCGGGCCGTAGGTGCCCCACCCCTGGCCATGACGCGCGGCCACACGCATCGCGCGCGGGCCGTTGGCCGCCACGACGAAAGGCACCCGCGGGGTCTGCACGCACCCCGGGATCATCCTCGCTCCGTGGGCCTCGAAGTGGGTGCCTCCGTGGTCCGTCACGGGCTGGCGCAGCAGGAGGTCGAGCATCTCGACGAACTCCTCGAACCTCTCGGTCCGGGTGCGCAGGTCCACGGGAGGGCCGAGCACCTCGGCGTCGACCCCCGTCCCGCCGGCCCCCACACCGAGCACGAACCGCCCCTCGCTCACGTCGTCGAGCCCCATGACGTCCTTGGCGAAGGTCACCGGGTGGCGGTAGTTGGGACTGGCGACCCAGGTGCCCAGCCGGATCCGCTCGGTGGCCGTCGCGGCCGCCGCGAGCAGGGGGACCGTCGCGAGCCAGGGCTCGTCGACCAGGGAGCGCCAGGCGAGGTGGTCGTAGGTCCAGGCATGGTCGAAGCCGTACTCCTCGGCGCGCTGCCAGCGGCGCCTCGCCTCCGGCCACCGGTCCTGGGGCAGCAGCACGATCCCGATCCGCATGTGTCTCCCTCTCTCGCCCGACCCCGGCGCGCACCTACGCCCAGCCGAGCTCGTGCAACCGCTCGTCGTCGATGCCGAAGTGGTGCGCGACCTCGTGGACCACCGTGACGGCGACCTCCTCGACCACCTCCGTGACCGTCTCACAGATGGCCAGGGTCGGGTGCCGGAAGATCGTGATCCGGTCCGGCAGGGATCCCGCCTCCCACCACAGGTCCCGCTCGGTCAGCGCCACCCCCTCGTACAGCCCCAGGAGCTCAGGGTCCTCCGGGGGCGGGTCGTCCTCGACCAGCACCACGACGTTGTCGATCTGCGCCGCGAGCTCGGGCGGGATCCGGTCCAGGGCGTCACGGACCGCCTCCTCGAAGTCCTCTCGCGTCATCTCCACCACCCCGCCATTGTGGCCGCTTTGGAGATCCCCGCCTCAGCCCGTATGCTTTCCGAGGTCTTACGACGCTGCGACGTCACGGGCGTCCGTGTGACACGGCCCCCATCGTCTAGCGGCCCAGGACCCCGCCCTTTCACGGCGGTAGCACGGGTTCGAATCCCGTTGGGGGTACGAGCAGGACAGCAGGATGCATCACCGCAGTACGCTCGAAGCAAGATCTGCAGGAACCTTGTCTCACACAAGGCCCCGTAGCGCAGTTGGTTAGCGCGCCGCCCTGTCACGGCGGAGGTCGCGGGTTCAAGTCCCGTCGGGGTCGCTCGTCGCCCGCCCGGTCTCACGACCGGGCGTCGGCGTCAGCAGGGCCAGATAGCTCAGTTGGTAGAGCGTTCGACTGAAAATCGAAAGGTCCGCGGTTCGAACCCGCGTCTGGCCACCCAGCTCCCCCCGCCCTGCGGCCCGCACCACGCCGCCCCGGCGACCTGCCGAAGCCCAGCGTCTGGCTCCGCCCCCCTCCCCGAGCGTCGTCCTCGTGCTCTCCGATTGCCGAACCGCCCCACGACGGGTTGGCTGGGCGGAGAATGGGGCCTAACCCACCGGCGCTGCCCGTGGGCCGACGACGACGAAGGACGTGGTGAGGTGACGAGCACGAACAGCACCGGGCGTGCCGACGCTCGACCGAGCATCGGCGAGCTCGTGCAGAACCTGACGGAGAAGCTCTCGCAGCTGATCCGCGACGAGATCGCGCTCGCCAAGGCGGAGATGACCGAGAAGGCCAAGCACGCGGGCATCGGCGTGGGGCTCCTGGTCGGGGCCGGTCTCTTGGGGTTCTTCGCCCTCGCCACGCTCATCGCCACCGCGGTGCTCGGCCTGGCGAACGCCGTCCCCGCGTGGCTCGCCGCGCTGATCGTGGCCGTCGTGCTCCTGGCGATCGCCGCGACCCTGGCCCTGATCGGCATCAAGACCCTCAAGAAGGGCGTCCCGCCGGTCCCCGAGCGTGCGCAGGAGAGCGTCAAGCTCGACGTCGAGGCCGTCAAGGAAGGACTTCAGTGATGAACGCGTCCACCACCGCAGCCAGCTCCTCCTCCGAGGAGGACAAGCACCAGCGCACCCCTCAGCAGATCGAGGCGGAGATCGCCCGGACCCGTCAGGAGCTCCGCCTCACCGTGGACGAGCTCTCCGACCGCCTCGACCCCCGCACGCAGGCGACCCTCGCGGTCGACGAGGTCAAGGCTGCCGTCGCCGAGGTCAAGCGCAAGGTCTCGGGGGAGTCCCGTCCGCTGGGCGAGCCCGAGCCGACGACGCGCGCCTGGGTGATCCTGGGCACGGGGGCCGCGGCCGCCGTGGGGCTCGTCGCCAGCATCATCCGCAAGCTCTGAGCCGAGGCTGCGGAGCCTCACGTCCCGTTCCGCGAGACGTGACGTCCCTCACGCTGGGCACATCACAGGGCCGTCCGGGGGGCGCGGGTCGCCGGAACGGCCGCAGAGCATGTACCGTTAGCGCACGACGAAGAACCAGCACCCCGGGGCCGCACGTGACAACACGGTGCCGCCCCGCTTCTACGTTAGAGGGGGTCGATGCCATGGGGCGCGGCCGTCAGAAGGCTAAGCAGACGAAGGTCGCTCGCGAGCTCAAGTACTCGAGCTACGAGCCGAACTACCGAGCCCTCGAGCAGGAGCTCACGTCTGGTGGACGCCGCAGCGACCTGGCGACGGAGAGCCGACAGGCCTCGGGAACCCCTGAGGACGCTGACGACTACGCCGACTGGTCAGCAGAGGAACGTTGACCGGTCGACACGCACCCTGACCTGCGCAGGACGGCAGGTCGGAGCACGCAGTCGACGAGAACCCCGGAGGCCCTCGGGCCCCCGGGGTTCCGTCGCGTCCGGAGCCGGTGCACCACCGCGCGCGTCGTCGGTCAGCTGGCCGCGGGCGCGCCTCCCCCACCCAGGTCCTCGCCGTCGCGAGGCCTGAGGCCGCAGCCGGGGTCTCAGGCCGTCGTGTAGCGCCCGAGCATCTGCACGGCCCCGCCGCGCACGCCCTTGGTCCCTCGGACGACGCCATCGCCCGTCTCACCCTCGTCGGAGCGGACCCGGCCCAGGACCCAGGAGGGCACTCCCGCCTCAGCGAGCTGCGCCACAGCCCCGTCGACGCCCTCAGGGCTGACGACGGCGACCATCCCCACCCCGAGGTTCAGGGTGGCCTCGAGGTCGGTCCAGGGCACGTCGCCCAGGTGCCGCACCATCTCGAAGACCGGGGGCACCGTCCAGCTCGACCGGTCGACTTCGGCGAGCAGCCCGGGGGGCAGGACCCGCGCCAGGTTCGCCGCGAGTCCCCCACCGGTGACGTGGCTCAGGGCGTGCAGGTGACGGCCCGCGTCTCGGGCCAAGGACAGGCACGGACGCGTGTACAGGCGGGTGGGCTCGAGGAGCTCCTCACCGAGCCGGCGGCCCAGCTCGGGCACCTCGCGGTCCAGGGACCAGCCGGCGACCTGGAGGACCCGACGCACGAGGGAGTACCCGTTGGAGTGCAGGCCCGAGGAGGCCATCGCGAGGACCACGTCCCCCGCCCGGACGCGCTCGGGGCCGAGCACGTCCTCGGCCTCCACGATCCCGGTCGCGGCCCCGGCGACGTCGTACTCGTCGGGGGCGAGCAGCCCGGGGTGCTCGGCGGTCTCCCCGCCGACCAGGGCGGTCCCCGTCTCGGCGCAGGCCTCGGCGATCCCCCGGACGATCGCGGCGACCCGCTCGGGGACCACCGACCCCGTCGCGATGTAGTCGGTCATGAAGAGCGGCTCGGCGCCCACCACGACGATGTCGTCCACGACCATGCCGACCAGGTCGAAGCCGATCGTGTGGTGCACGTCCATGGCCTGAGCGATCGCCACCTTGGTGCCGACGCCGTCGGTCGAGGTGGCGAGCAACGGCCGCCGGTACCGGGAGACCGCCGCCAGGTCGTAGAGCCCGGCGAAGCCGCCGACCCCGCCCAGCACCTGCGGGCCGTGGGTGGCCCGCACGGCGTCCTTCATGAGCTCGACGGCACGGTCCCCGGCCTCGGTGTCGACCCCGGCCGAGGCGTAGGTGACCGGCTCCCGCCCGGAGTCGCTCACGGGTGCTCGAGCGCGCTCGCGCCACCGGTCGAGGTGAGCAGCGAGGACAGGCCGTCCTCGGGGGCCCCCAGAGGCAGCTCGCTCTGCTCGAGCAGGTGCTTGCCGAGCCGGTCCGCCGGGGGCAGCTCGATGGGGTACTTCCCGGTGAAGCACGCGGTGCACAGCCGTGCCGAGGGCTGCTCGGTGGCCTCGATCATGCCCTCGAGGGACAGGTAGCCCAGGGAGTCCGCCCCGATCGAGCGTCCGATCTCGTCGGGGGTCAGGCCCGTGGCGATCAGCTCGGCCCGCGAGGCGAAGTCGATGCCGTAGAAGCAGGGCCACTTGACGGGCGGTGCGGAGATCCGCACGTGCACCTCGGCCGCCCCCGCCTCGCGCAGCATCCGGACCAGGGCGCGCTGGGTGTTGCCGCGCACGATCGTGTCGTCGACCACCACGAGGCGCTGCCCGCGGATGACGTCCTTGAGCGGGTTGAGCTTGAGCCGGATGCCGAGCTGGCGCAGGGTCTGCGAGGGCTGGATGAAGGTCCGCCCCACGTAGGCGTTCTTGGTCAGCCCCTGGGCGTACCGGATCCCCGACTCGGCGGCGTAGCCGATGGCTGCCGGGGTCCCGGACTCGGGCACCGGGATGACGAGGTCGGCGTCGACGGGGAACTCCCGCGCCAGGGCCCGGCCCATCTCCACGCGGGCGGCGTGGACCGAGCGCCCGGAGATGCTCGTGTCCGGCCGGGCCAGGTAGATGTACTCGAAGGAGCAGCCCGTCGGCGTGGCCGGGGCGAAGCGGGTGCTGCGCAGCCCGTCGGCGTCGATCGCGATGAGCTCGCCGGGCTCGACCTCACGCACCAGCGAGGCACCGACGATGTCCAGGGCGGCGCTCTCGCTCGCGACCACCCAGCCGCGCTCGAGGCGACCGAGGACCAGGGGCCGGACGCCGTGGGTGTCCCGTGCCGCGTAGAGGGTGTGCTCGTCCATGAAGACCAGGCAGAAGGCGCCGCGGAGCCGCGGCAGCACCTCGAGGGCGGTGGCCTCGAGGGTGTGGTCGGGGTCGCCCTGGAGCAGGGCCGTGACCAGCGCGGTGTCGGTGGTGGTGCCGCGGGCGAGCTCACCGCGGCGCTGCGAGCCGTAGCGCTCGGCCACGAGGTCGACGAGCTCGGCGGTGTTGGTGAGGTTGCCGTTGTGACCCAGGGCGATCGTCCCGCCGGCCGTGGGGCCGAGGGTCGGCTGGGCGTTCTCCCACGTCGAGGCGCCGGTGGTCGAGTACCGGGTGTGGCCGATCGCGACGTGCCCGGTCAGGGCGTTGAGGGCCGTCTCGTCGAAGACCTGCGAGACCAGGCCCATGTCCTTGTAGACGAGGAGCTGGTCCCCGTTCGAGGCGGCGATGCCGGCTGACTCCTGACCCCGGTGCTGCAGGGCGTACAGGCCGAAGTAGGTGAGCTTGGCCACCTCCTCACCGGGGGCCCAGACCCCGAAGACGCCGCACGCGTCCTGGGGGCCCTTCTCACCGGGCATGAGGTCATGGCTCAGTCGTCCGTCACCGCGGGGCACGGCGCCATCGTCGCACACGCCCGCCGGGTCGCGCGCGCGGCGTCGGGGAGTCCCGGCGGACGGTGTCCCGCCACCGCCGGCGCGCGCCGTCCCTCAGCGCCGCGAGCGCCGGTCCGCGACCACGGCGGCCACGGCGCCGAGGATCGCGCCCAGGACGGCGAGGGTCAGCCCGGTGAAGACGACGACGGGCCCCAGGCCGAGCTCGTTGGTCCCCCCGCGCCAGAGCAGCACGGTGGGCACCGCGACGAGGATCCCCAGCACGACCCCGGCCATGACGAAGCCCCGGTAGCGGGGCGCGCGGCGCACCGTCGCGGGGGTGGCGACCCGCTCGAGCTCCTCGGCGTCGGGCGCGGGGGCGGGGGCGGGCCGGCCCTCGGCGGGCTGGTCCGGGTCTGGGGCGTTCTGGTCGGACGACACAACCGGACCCTACCCGCGCGGAGCGGGCAGGGTCCGGTCGTCGTGCGTCACGCCACAGGTGGCGGCGAGCTCAGGCCGTCATCCGGCACGGGCTCAGGGGCGCCACCAGCCGATGAACAGGTACCAGAGCCAGCCGAAGAGCTTCTTGACCAGGTCCACCAGCCAGTTGCCCCCGGGCTCCCCGGGCTCCTCGGGCTCGTCCGCCTCGGCCACGGTCACCGCGAACTCGGCACTGGTGCCGGTCTCGGTCCCCGCGACGAGCACGAGCTCACCCGCCTCGGTGCCCTCCGGCACGGTGAAGGTCACGCTCGCCCGGCCCACCTCGTCGGTGGTGTCGACGATGGTCGGGTCGATCGCCGCGGTCGCGAGGACCTCGTCGCCCGCCCGGACGGTGACCTCGTCGGGCTGCTGCTCCCCGGCGCTGAACAGCAGGGAGGAGAGCTCGACCGTGACCTCGTCCTCGGGCAGGTAGCCCTCCGCCGGCGGGTCCACGACGTGGACTCCGACGGCCCGCTGCGCGAGGTCGGGGCTCACGGGCGAGAGCTCCCCCAGGTAGTCGACGAAGGCCTGCAGGTCCACACGACCCGAGTCCCGCGCGTCGCTGCCCTCGGCGAGGGTCGTGAAGTTGTCCCCGCCCGAGGCGAGGAAGGAGTTCACGACCACCGTGTACCCGGCCTCGAGGTCGAGCGGCTCCCCGTCGACCAGCACCCGGTCGATCCGGTCGCCCTCGGGGCCGGTCGGGTCGTAGGTGTAGGTCAGGCCCGACGTGCCGAGCTTGAGGAACGGGCGGCTGGCCCCCGCGGGCTGCCACTGCTCCTCGAGCACGTCGACCACCTGCTGGCCCGTGAGGGTCATGGTGACGAGCGTGTTGGCGAAGGGCTGGACGTTGGCCGCCTCCCGGTAGGTGACGTTGCCGTCCGGGTCCCCCTCGCCGCTCGAGGCATACGTGAGGTCGGCCCGCAGCCCGCCCGGGTTCATGAAGGCGATCTGCGTGCCGGCGTCCTGCGTGGCCCACCGCTGCACGTCGGCCACGAGGTTGTTCAGGGTGGACTCCCCGCCCCGGTTCTCCGAGCCGTTCGACTGCTGGGCCCGCCGCAGGTCACCCGTGATCTCCCCGAGCGAGACCTGGCCGAGCTCCTCCGCCACCTCGACGGCCTCGGCCACGATGGCCGCGACCTCCGCGTCGGGCTCGAAGGCCGGCTGCCCGTCGACCACGAGCGGGACGATCTCGGCCGCGTTGTCCACGACCTCGCCGTCCGCGTCGACCGTGAGGGTGACCCGGGCGAGGGTCTCGCCGTACTGGCCGCCCTGCACCACCGGCCGGGTGAGCCCGTCGGCCCATCCCTCGACGGGGATCTGGTGGGTGTGCCGCTGGTGGGTGTGACCCGCGAAGATCACGTCGACCTCGGGGCTCACCTCGGTCGCGATGCGTCCGAAGTCCGAGTCGTCGGTCGAGTCGGCGATGTCGGCCGAGGCCGGGCCCTCGTGGACCAGCAGGACCAGCACGTCGGCCTCGCCGTTGGCAGGGTCACCGTCGGTCAGGTCGGCCGCGACGCGGTTGACCTCCTCGACGATCGGCCGGAACTCCAGGCTCGCGATCCCGGCCGGGGTGACCAGGGAGGGCATGTCCTCGGTGAGGGCGCCGATGAAGCCCACGTCGACCCCGTCGATCTCGGTGATCCAGTAGTCCTCGTACGCGGGCTCGCCGGTCTCACGGTCGTAGACGTTGGCCCCGAGGTGCGGGAAGTCCGCGAGCGGGATCACGCGGTCGTCCAGGTCCTCGCGGCCCCGGTCGAACTCGTGGTTGCCCAGGGCCGCGGCGTCCAGGCCCATCGCGTTGAGGGCCTCGATGGTGGGGGTGTCCTCCTGGACGAAGGAGGTGAAGGTCGAGGCACCGATGTTGTCCCCCGCCGAGAGGAACAGCGTGTTCGGGTTCGCGTCCCGGTAGGAGTTGACCGCCCCGGCCAGGACCGCGGCCCCGGCCGCCGGGGGGTTCGCCTCGAGCCGCCCGTGGAAGTCGTTGACGGTCAGCAGGTCGATCTCGACCGTGCCGTCACCGCCGTCGGGGCCCTCGGCCGTGAACCCGACGAGGATCGGGTCGTGGTCGGAGGAGCGGTACACGGTCCCGGCCTCGGCCTGCGGGAAGGCTCCGTAGTACTGGTAGCCGAACCACTCGGGGGCGTTGATCTCCCAGATGTCGGCCCCGGTCACGCGCTCGGCGAAGGACGGGGTCGCGAGGGCGTGGTCGAGGGAGCCGAGCTCGCCGTCGAAGGTGTAGGTGTACTGGCCCGAGGCGTGCTGGGCCGTGAGGTCCACGTAGCCTGCCGCCGCGAAGGCCGCGATCGGGTCCTCCTGGCTGTAGGAGTTCAGGTCCCCGAGCACCGCGACGTCCTCGACACCCGCGCCGAGGACCTCCTCCTCGACGA
This sequence comes from Actinotalea soli, assembly GCF_017565425.1. Classification (GTDB taxonomy): domain Bacteria; phylum Actinomycetota; class Actinomycetes; order Actinomycetales; family Cellulomonadaceae; genus Actinotalea; species Actinotalea soli. Next base: position 87,007 of record NZ_JAGEMK010000010.1, on the reverse strand, counting down.
ACTCGATGACCGCCTCGGCCTGGCCGACGCGCTCGGCGTTGAAGAAGCCCTGGCCGTCGGCCGGCTCCTCGCCCGTTCCGCCGCCCTTGGACTTGAAGTGGTTCGCGACCACCGCGAACTCCTCCCCGCCGTCGAGCGGGGCGAAGGTCTGGGCGATCGGCTCCCGGGCGATGTTCCACACGGTCTCGTCGACCGGCGCGAGGCTCTCGCCCACGGGCTCGACCGTGTCGGTGCGGTAGATGATCGCGTTCATGATCGCGTCGGTCTCGGTCGCTCCCTCGCCGACGAGCACCGCGGGGGTGGGCACGTAGGCCCAGACCTCGCTGCCCTCAGCCACGTTCAGGGCAGCCACGAGGTCGGCGAGCGCGACGTCGGGGGTCCCGTCGCCGAACTGCACCGAGTTCTCGATCTCCTGCAGGGCGACGACGTCGGCCCCGAGCGAGGTGATGGCCTGGACGATCTTGGGCTTCTGCAGGTCGAACTGGGCCTGGTTCCGGGCGCCACGCGCCCGCGAGTCGTCCTCGGTGAAGGTCGTGAAGTAGTTGAGGACGTTGAAGGCCGCGACCGCGAGGTCCCCGCCGACCTCGGCCGGGGCCTCGGGACGCGGGTTGAGCTCGGTGAAGGTGGGCTTCTGCTCGGCGGGGGTCTGCGCGCTGATCGGCGTGGTGGGCTGGAGGCGCCACTCGTCGAAGCCGTAGTGCAGCACGTAGGTCAGGTCGGCAAAGTCGACGCCGTCACCGACGCGGACCGGGTCCTCGGCCGTGAGGTACGGCTGGGTCGCACCGGTCACCTGGCTGCTGCGACCGTCGTCCAGGAGCAGGCGACGGGCCGCGTTCTGGGCCGCGATCGCGTCGGCCTCGGCCCCCGGCCGGGCCAGCTCGGTGCTCTTGACCGGCAGGGTGTCCCCCGCGCTCAGCCAGACGGCCCCGAAGCGGTCGACCTCGTGGGTCGAGGCCACCAGGTAGTCACCCTCGGGGGCGACGAGCATGCCCTCGAAGGGCTCGCGGTCCGCGCCGGTGAGGGAGTCGGGCAGGCTGACGGGGTCGGGCACCTGGCCCTCGCCGACCACCTCGACCGCTCCGCCCGCTCCGGCGGCAGAGATCTGGGTCAGCCCGAAGTACTCGCCTGCGACGCCCGTGACCTGCACGAGGTCGCCGATCTGCGCGTCGGTGGTCCGGGTGTTGAGGTAGACGAAGATGCCGTCCGAGGCTCCGGGGGTCGCGTCCTCGGTCCCGCCCGAGCCGGCGGTCTGCACGTACAGGCCACGGTAGCCGCCCGTGGTGTGGTCGGCCGTGACCACACCCTCGACGGTGACCGTGCTGCCTGCCAGGGGGGTGGCGTCGCCGGTGCCCTGCACCTCGGCGATCGTGTGCGTCACCTCGGCCGCAGCGGCCGGGGGGACGAGAACGGCAGCGAGGCCGAGAGAGCCTGCTGCCGAGAGGGTGACGAGGCGCCGGGTACGGCGCCGGGCGTGGTGCATCGGGCTGACCTCCAGGGGGTCACTGCACGGAGCGAAGGCGCTCGAGGCGGCGCCCTGACCCGGTGCACGCTATAGGCCGACCGGGTGAAGATCCACCCCCCTTGTGACCTTGGTCATGGAAGGTTTGACCTTCGTTCACCAGGTGGTCGCAGCCGTCCCGCGAGCTGAGCGGTCGGCGCCGGCGGCGACCCGGTCGCGGCCCGCCCGACCGGACCCCCGTCAGCGCTGTCGCGCGGCCTGGAGCGGGAGGTACGGCGCGAGGTCGGCCCGGGCCCCGGAGGCGCGGACCCGCCCCGAGGCGACGGCCTCGGCCCACACGATCTGCCCGCTGACCAGGGCCAACCAGGTGCTGGGGTCCGTCTCGACGACGTTGGGGGGCGTGCCCCGGGTGTGCCGCGGCCCCGCGACGGCCTGCACGGCGCCGTCGGGCGGGACCCGCACCTCGACCGACGGACCGGGGGCGACCTCGGCGAGCTCCTCGAGGGTGAAGCGGACGGCGGTGCGCACCTGGGCCCGGGGCGCACCCTCGGGATCTGCCTGCCAGGCGGCCAGGGCCGCACGGCCGACAGCGGGGTCGGTGCGTCGTGCCGGTGCCATGCCAGGCAGCCAACCACAGAAAACCCGTCCTCAAGGTCGGGGGGTCAGCGACCGATAGGAGCATCAGTCCGCACCGCGGTGCCATGGGGGCCCAGGGCGACTGTCCTGAGAGGCCTCTACGCATGGCTCGACGCCCTGTCCTGCTCGCCGCCGCGACGGCGATCCTGCTCCCGGTGGTGGGCCTCGCCCCCGCCGGGGCGACCACCGGCACCACGGTCACCGCGCCGACGGTGACCACGACCACCACAACCACCGACGTGGCGACCGAGGGCTCGACCGAGCCTGAGACCGTCACCGGTGAGGTCCAGCGCCTCGCCGTGGAGCTGCGCGACGGCGGCGGCTTCCAGCTGACCTTCGTGGTGCCGACCGAGGGCGACCCGGTGCGGGTCCCCGACGAGGAGATCGCCGAGGTGACCACCGGATCGACCGTCGAGGTCGTCGTCGTCGGGGTCGACCCCCTCGAGGAGATCACCGAGCCCGAGACCTCGGCCGAGCTGCTCGCGGTCGACGTGCTCACCGCCGCCCCCGAGGCCAACGTGCTCGCCGAGGCCACCGAGGCCGAGGTCGCCGACCCCGAGATCGCCCAGGCGCCCGGCGTGGTCGCCGTCCGACCGGTGCACCTGATCTCCGGCCGGCTCTCGGGCCAGACCCTCGACGCGATCCGCAGCGCCGACCTCGCGACCGACCTGACGACCCTCGTCACGCCCTACTGGTCGGACTCGACGGCCGGGCAGGTCGTCTTCAGCGAGTCGAGCCGCAGGAACGGTGCGGTCCACAGCACCTGGGGCAAGACCACCACCTGCACCAACTCCCAGATCCTCGGGACCCTGGCCTGGGCGAGCGCCCTCGTCGGCCTTCCCCGCCCGGCCGGTGACGGGCAGCACGCCGTGCTCTACACCCCTGACGTCGCTGCCTGCGGCTTCAGCGGCGTGGCTCACGTGGCCAACGGCGGCGCGGCGTGGCTCAACGGGGACACCAAGCGCTCCAGCCGGTGGATGACCTTCGCCCACGAGCTGGGACACACCCTCACCCTCGGCCACTCGAACTCGTACGTGTACTGCGGCGACCTCGCCGACGGCGACGAGTGCCTCCCCGGCGAGTACGGCGACGCCTACGACATCATGGGCGTGGGGACCTCGGCCGGCCCGCTCAGCGGCGCGCACCTGCAGACCCTCGGCCTGCTCGACAGCGCCTCGACTGTCTCGGCGAGCGGCTCGACGACGGTCGCCCTGGCTCCTGTCGGCGGCCTCACCGGCACCCGTTTCCTCACCTTCACCTCGGGCGGCGTGACTTACCACGTCGAGTACCGGGCCGCCGTCGGCCGCGACGCGGACCTGGCGACGAACCGGGGCGGCTGTGCCCTCGGCGTCTTCTACTGCACGGGGCTCGACCGCTACACCCCGGGCGTCGTCGTGCGCCGCGTGGACTCCCCGGGCGCGGGGGCCGACACCCTGCTCCTCGACGCCGGCGTGGAAGACCCCGCGTACGTCACCTCCGAGCCGTGGTTCGTGCTCAAGCAGGGACGCACCTTCACGACGGCCGACGGCGGCGCGGTGGTCAAGGTCACCGCGCAGTCCTCTGGCTCGGCAACGGTCGCGCTGACCATCGGCCCGAACCTGCGGCCGGGGACGCCGACGATCTCAGCCCTCTCGGGGACAGTGACCGACGACACCGGCAGGTTCTACACCCAGGGCAGCACGACCACGATCTCGTGGAGCGTGGCCGACGGCCCGGCGGCGGTGCAGCAGCAGGTGCTCCGCAACGGCAACGTCGTCGCAACGCTGGCCCCAGGCGTCCGTACGGCGGACATCGCCCTGAGCAAGGGCGCGAACTACATCGTCGTCCGCGCGGTGGGTGAGGTGTCGACCGCCCTGAGCCACGGCGTGAGCCTCACCCGGGACTCGATGGCGCCGACCTTCCCCCAGGCGCCTCAGCTCGCGGTGCGCACGGGCGTGGTGTCCACGACAGCGGTCCCCGTGACCCTGACGTGGAAGGCCGCCGACTCGACCCTGCGGGACGTCAGCCTGGTGCAGCCTGCGGGGCGCGCGGCCACCTACAAGCCGACGACCACGAGCGCGCAGTACGTCGTGCCGCGCGGCTCGCGGACCTGGGAGCTCAAGGCCCGCGACTGGTCGGGCCGCACCACCACCTCCTCGATGGTCAGGGACATCGCGACCGCACCGGAGACCTCGACCTCACGCACGGGCACGTGGCGCACCGCCTCCAACACCCAGCTGCTCGGCGGCAAGGCCCTGGTGTCCGACGTCCGGGGGTCGACGATGAGCTACAAGTTCACCGGGCGCAGCGTCGGCTGGGTCGTCCAGACCGGGCCGGACAAGGGCCGCGCGACGGTCTACGTCGACGGCAAGAAGATCGGCACCGTGGACACCCACTCGCCGTCCCAGGTGCGCCGGAACATCGTCTGGACGCACAGCTGGGCGACCTCGGGCACCCACACGGTGAAGATCGTCGTGCAGGGCACCGCGGGGCGGCCCCGTGTGGTGAGCGACGGGTTCGTCGTCCTGCGCTGACCTGACCCGGCCGGGGGGGCGGCGGGGCGCGCCCCCCCCACGGACGGTCCCTCGCCCTCAGACGACGCCGAGGGCGAGCATGGCGTCCGCGACACGGCGGAAGCCCGCGATGTTGGCCCCGAGCACGTAGCTGCCCGGGGCGCCGTGCTCCTCGGCGGTGCCTGCGCACCGGTCGTGGATGTCGGTCATGATCTCGGTCAACCGGTCCTCGGTGTGCTCGAAGGTCCACGAGTCCCGCGAGGCGTTCTGCTGCATCTCGAGGGCCGAGGTCGCCACACCACCGGCGTTGGCCGCCTTGCCCGGCGCGAACAGGACGTCGGACTCCTGGAAGAGCGCGGCGGCGTCGCGGGTGGTGGGCATGTTGGCCCCCTCCGCCACGACCTTCACGCCGTTGCGGAGCAGGGCCTGGGCGTCGGCCACGTCGAGCTCGTTCTGCGTCGCGCACGGGAGGGCGACGTCGACGGGCACCTCCCAGAGGGTGCCGGTGGTGGACAGGTGGGAGCCAGGGCGACGCTCCACGTAGTCCGCGGCGCGTCCGCGCTGGACCTCCTTGATCTCCTTGAGCAGCTCGAGGTCCACGCCCTGCTCGTCCACGACGTAGCCCGAGGAGTCGGAGAAGGTCACCACGCGGGCGCCGAGCTGCTGGGCCTTCTGGGCCGCGTAGATCGCGACGTTGCCCGCCCCGGAGATGCTCACCCGGCGCCCGTCGAGGGACTCGCCCTGCGTGCGGAGCATCTGCTCGGCGAACAGGACGGTGCCGTACCCGGTGGCCTCGGTACGGACCAGGGAGCCGCCCCAGGCCAGTCCCTTGCCGGTCAGGACCCCCGACTCGTACCGGTTGGTGATCCGCTTGTACTGGCCGAAGAGGTAGCCGATCTCCCGGCCGCCGACGCCGATGTCCCCCGCGGGCACGTCGGTGTGCTCGCCGATGTGCCGGTACAGCTCGGTCATGAAGGACTGGCAGAAGCGCATCACCTCGCCGTCGGAGCGCCCGCGCGGGTCGAAGTCCGAGCCTCCCTTGCCGCCACCGATGGGCATGCCGGTCAGGGCGTTCTTGAAGACCTGCTCGAAGCCCAGGAACTTCACGATCCCCAGGTAGACCGAGGGGTGGAAGCGCAGGCCGCCCTTGTAGGGGCCGAGGGCCGAGTTGTACTCGACCCGGAAGCCCCGGTTGATCTGCACCTGGCCGGCGTCGTCGACCCAGGGCACCCGGAAGATGATCTGGCGCTCGGGCTCGCAGATCCGCTCGAGCACCGCGGCGTCCGCGTAGTGCGGGTTCTTGGCCAGCACCGGGCCGAGGCTGTCGAAGACCTCGCGCACCGCCTGGTGGAACTCGGACTCACCGGGGTTGCGACTCAGGACCTGGGCGTAGACCGGCTCGAGCTTGCTGTCCATGGGTGCTGCTCCTTCGGGGCGCGACGTCGCGCCGGTCGATCCGTGGCTGGGAAGGACCGGCGAGCCGTGGCGGCCCGTGGCCCGCCCCGGTGGGTCAGGCGAACAGTCGCGGCAGGGTGTCCCGGTGCGCCTGGGCGAGCTCGTCGAGCCCGAGGGTGAACAGGTCCTGGACCTCGAGGGCGGGCCCTGCGGCAGCCCCCGACGCGTCATGGTGGTCGGCGTCGGTGGTGTCGTCGGTCACGCCGATCCGCTGGTGCGCCACGCCCCGGGCGGTGCACATGTCGACGAAGCGCACCTCCTCGGTGCGCGGCACGGCGAAGAGCGCCTCGAAGGGCGTGATCTCGTCACGGGCGCACAGCTCGTCGAGCCACACGCGGGCCCCCGTGCCGTAGCGCAGGCAGGCCTCGACCAGGCCCTGGGCCAGCCCGCCCTCGGAGAGGTCGTGTGCGGCGTCGACCAGCCCGTCCCGCGAGGCGTTGACGAGGATCGCGGCGAGGGTGCGCTCGTTCGCGAGGTCCACCCGGGGCGGGAGGCCGCCGAGCTGGTTGTGCACGACGTCGGCCCAGGCCGAGCCGTCGAGCTCACCGCGCGTGGTGCCCAGCAGGTAGATGGCCTGCCCGGGGACCCGCCAGCCCGAGGGGGTGGCGCGGGCGACGTCGTCCAGGACGCCGAGCACCCCGACCACGGGGGTCGGGTGGATCGAGGAGTCGATCGTGCCGGGCTCCCCGGTCCCGTTGTACAGGGAGACGTTGCCGCCCGTGACGGGCACCCCGAGCTCGGCGCAGGCGTCGGCGAGGCCCTCGATCGCGCGGACCAGCTGCCACATGGAGTCCGGGTCCTCCGGGGAGCCGAAGTTCAGGCAGTCGGTCACCGCGAGGGGGCGTGCCCCCACGGTCGCGACGTTGCGGTAGGCCTCGGCCAGGGCGAGCTGGGCACCGAGGTACGGGTCGAGCTTGGCGTAGCGGCCGTTCGCGTCGGTGGCCAGAGCCACGCCGAGGCCGGACTCCTCGTCGACGCGGATCACGCCGCCGTCGTCGGGCTGGGCCATGGCGGTGTTGCCCTGGACGAAGCGGTCGTACTGGTCGGTCACCCAGGACTTGCTCGCGAGGTTCGGCGAGGCGACCAGGCGCAGCAGGGTCTCGCGCAGCTCCTGCCCCGAGGCGGGGCGCGGGTAGCGGGCGGCTCCCTCGGGGCCGCTCACGGTGTCGGCCTGCAGGCCGTCCATCCACGCGGGCCGCGCGTAGGGGCGGTCGTACACAGGCCCCTCGTGGGCGACCGTCCGCGGGTCGACGTCGACGATGCGGTGGCCGTGGTGGTCGATGGTCAGCCGACCCGTGCCCGTGACCTCGCCGATCACGGCGGTCTCGACGTCCCAGCGGGCGGTGATCGCGAGGAACTCCTCGAGCTTGGCGGGAGTCACCACCGCCATCATCCGCTCCTGGGACTCGGACATGAGGATCTCGCCCGCGGTCAGGCTCGGGTCCCGCAGCAGGACGTTCTCGAGGTCGACGTGCATGCCGCCCTCGCCGTTGCTCGCGAGCTCGGAGGTCGCGCACGAGATGCCTGCGGCGCCCAGGTCCTGGATGCCCTCGACCACGCGCGCGGCGTACAGCTCGAGGCAGCACTCGATGAGGACCTTCTCCATGAAGGGGTCGCCCACCTGGACCGAGGGACGCTTGGAGGGCACGCCGTCCTCGAAGGTCTCGCTCGCGAGGATCGAGGCCCCGCCGATGCCGTCACCGCCGGTGCGCGCCCCGAAGAGCACGACCTTGTTGCCCACGCCCGAGGCGTTGGCCAGGTGGATGTCCTCGTGGCGCAGCACGCCCACGCACAGGGCGTTGACCAGGGGGTTGCCCTGGTAGGCCGAGTCGAAGACCAGCTCGCCGCCGATGTTCGGCAGGCCGAGGGAGTTGCCGTAGCCGCCCACCCCGGCGACCACGCCGTGCACCACGCGGGCCGTGTCCGGGTGGTCGACCGCGCCGAAGCGCAGCTGGTCCATGACCGCGACCGGGCGCGCTCCCATCGAGATGATGTCCCGCACGATGCCACCGACGCCGGTGGCCGCGCCCTGGTAGGGCTCGACGAAGCTCGGGTGGTTGTGGCTCTCGACCTTGAAGGTCACGGCCCAGCCGTCACCGATGTCCACCACGCCCGCGTTCTCGCCGATGCCGACGAGAAGGTGCTTGCGCATCTCCTCGGTGGTCTTGTCCCCGAACTGACGCAGGTGCACCTTGGAGGACTTGTACGAGCAGTGCTCGGACCACATGACCGAGTACATCGCGAGCTCGGCAGCGGTGGGCCGACGGCCCAGCAGCGCGACGATCCGCTCGTACTCGTCAGGCTTGAGGCCCAGCTCGGCGAAGGGCAGGGCGGTGTCCGGGGTCGCCGCGGCGTGCGCGACGGTGTCGGGCAGCACGCCGTGCGAGGAGTCCGTCGCGGCCTGGGCGACGTCGGACGAGGTGTCAGGTGCGGAGGTCATCGATTCCCTACCGAAGGGCCCACGGGGTCGGGCTCAGGCTACCTGGGCGTGGCCGCGCCTCGGGCGTCGTCTCGGCACAGGGCCCACGCGCGGGCGGGTCGACGGCGGGCGACCTCCCCACGGAACAGAGACCCACCCCCCGCGGTTGGCGTGAGCAGCGACCACCACCAGGAGGCAGAGTGAGCATCGAGCTGGGCATCGACCACTTCGGCGACGTGACCGAGCGTCCCGACGGCACCCTCAAGCACGAGGGCGAGGTGCTGCGCGAGCTCGTCGAGCAGGGGGTCCTCGCCGACCAGGTGGGCATCGACCTGATCGGGCTGGGTGAGCACCACCGCGACGACTACGCCGTCTCGGCCCCCGAGGTGGTGCTCGCCGCGATCGCCGCCCGCACCGAGCGGATCCGCCTGGCCTCGGCCGTGACGGTGCTCTCCTCGGACGACCCGGTGCGCGTGTTCCAGCGGTTCTCCACCCTCTCGGCCCTGAGCGGGGGCCGGGCCGAGGTCGTCGTCGGGCGCGGCTCCTTCACCGAGTCCTTCCCGCTGTTCGGCTACCCGCTCGAGCAGTACGAGGAGCTCTTCGAGGAGAAGCTCGAGCTGTTCCGTCGACTCCTCGACGGCGGGACGATCAGCTGGACCGGGCGCCTGCGCCCCTCGCTGCAGGGCCAGGTCGTCTACCCGCGGCTCGAAGGTGACCTGCCGACCTGGGTCGGCGTCGGCGGCAGCCCCGAGTCCGTCATCCGCACCGCGCGCCACGGCCTGCCGATGATGCTCGCGATCATCGGTGGCGACCCGATGCAGTTCCGCCCGTACGTCGACCTGTACCACCGGGCCCTCTCCGAGCTCGGCACCGGGCCGGGACGCGTGGGGCAGCACTCCCCGGGGCACATCGCCGACACCGACGACGAGGCCAAGGAGCAGGTCTGGCCGCACTACCGGAAGTACGTGGGCCGCATCGGCCGCGAGCGCGGGTGGCCGCCGCCCACGCGCGAGTCCTTCGAGCAGGCCGCGGGGCCGGACGGCGCCCTCATGGTGGGCTCCCCCGAGACGGTCGCCGGGAAGATCGTGCGCAGCGCCCAGGGACTGGGCCTGGACCGGTTCAGCCTCAAGCTGTCCCAAGGGGCGTTGCCGCACGAGCACACGATGCGAGCGATCGAGCTCTACGGCACGCGGGTCGCTCCCCTGGTCCGTGACGCCCTCGCCGACTGAGCCAGCGCGACCTGGGGCCACGTGGCCCAGGTCGCGGCAGCTCACCTCGGGACCTGCTGGCTGGTCCGCTGCCCTGCAGCTAGCCTGTTCGCGCCGCCGAGGAGGAGACCGCGATGCCCCACGCCCCAGCGCCCGCGCGCCCGACAGTGCCGCCTGTGCTGTACCTCCCGAGCGACGGCACGACGACGGCGTCGGGCGAGGCCCAGGTCGTGCTGCGGACGACCAGGGACGGCCGCACGGCGCTGCTCGCCTACACCGCGCTCGACCGGCTCGTGACGTGCTGCGGCCCCGCGCAACCCTGGCTGCTCGTGCCGACGGAGCAGCTGTCGGCGATCAACTCGACGCAGCCCTACGACGTCGTCTATCTCGACCTCGACATCCCTGAGGAGCACCGGCACCGCGGGGAGCTCGGCGCATGAGCACCGGGGGCTTCCGCACCGGGGTCGACCTCTCGACCTTCGCGGCGCGCATGCGCGCCGCTTCCGACGGCATCGAGGCGCTCGCGAGCGACGTCCCGTCGGCCCCTGACGCCGGCGCGGCCACAGAGTCGATCAGCTCGCTCCTTGCGACGCTCGTCGACGCCGTCAGCGTCCTGTCGCTCGACGCCCAGGAGGCAGCGGCCCGACTCGACGCATCCGCGACGTCCTACGACGCAGCCGACCAAGGAGCAGTCGCCGCGCTGCCCGCCCTCCGGGACTGACCATGCCGATCCACACCGAGATCCAGGGGTCCCCGACGCAGGTGCGCGCGGTGGCGACGTGGACCCGCTCGACGCTCGCCACCGCGACGGGCTCCTACGCCGACAGCGTCACGAGCGTCCGGCGTGACGCCGGCTCGGACTGGGAGGGGGACGCCTCCGACGCCTTCCGTGCCTCGATGCTCCGGCTCGTCACCCGCGCCGACGACGTCGAGGCCGCGGCTCGGGAGTCCGCCACGGAGCTCGACGCCTTCGCGGACGCCCTCGACGCTGCTCAGAGCGGCATGGCCACCGTCAGGACCACCGCCGCCGCGGCCGGTCTCCGGGTCACGCCGAGCCAGGTGCTCGAACCCGGGCCAGCCCCCTGGGTGCCCGCACGCCCCCCGAGCGACGGATCGGCGCCCCAGGGCCAGGTCCTCGCCTACAACAGGGCGGTCGACGCGCACGACGAGCACCTCAGCCTCGCGCTCGCCTACAACGCGGCGGTCGACGAAGCGGCCGACGTCCTCCGCGCCTTCCAGACGGCGATCGATGCCTTCGGGGTGTTTCTCCGCAAGGTGTTCACGGCTTGGCAGTCCTACGTCGACACCGCGGTGCTCGCGACCGAGCTCGCTCTCAAGCGCCACATCGGCGACATGCGTTCGTATGCCGAGGACCTCCGCGCAGCAGCGGCGCGGGCCGAGGACGCCTACCTCCGCAGCCCGGGCGGCAGCACCGAGGCGCAGTTCCAGGAGCGCCTGCGCCTCCAGAGCACGCGTGAGGCGGACACCGTCCTCCGCAACGCCGACGAGCTCTCGAGCGGCCGTCTGGCGCGGCTCTTCGGAGGCAAGATCCCGGTGGTCGGGACCGTCGTGACCGTCGCTGGCGTCGGGTACGACGTGAGCCAGGGAGCGTCCCCCAGCGGCGCGATCGTCGGAGCCGCCGCAGGGGCGCTCGCAACAGCGGGGGTCGTGGCCGTCGTCGGCGGACCGGTCGGGGCCGTGGCCGCCGTCGGCATCGTCGCGGGCGTCGGGGCCGGCATGCTCGCCGAGGCGGCGTGGAACGCCTGGGTACCCGACGACGTCAAGGCGAAGATCGACCAAGGCATCGAGGACACCGTGAACGCCACCACCGATGCGCTGTCGGACGGGCTGGACAGCTTCACCGAAGGCGTCTCCGGTGTCTGGAACGCGATCTTCTGACATGAGGGACTCCCCCGCTGCAGGTGCCTCGATCGACCTCGCCCGGTTCCCGTGGCCCGAGCGGTGGGCTCGACCTGGTCGAGCCGTCTCGGTCCTCGTCACGGCCGGGTTCGCCACGGCCGTCGTCGTCGGTGTCGTGCTGCTCGTCACCGGTGAGCTCCGCGGCGCACGGGGTGCCCTCGGCGCCGGCGCCCTCCCCGTGCTGGCCCTCCTGTCGCTGCTCGTCCTGCGGACGCGGGTGCAGCGCCGACGGCCCTCGACCGACGAGGTCCGGGCGGCGGGGTCGGACGAGGCACCGGCTGGCGTGGCCGTCCCCTACCGTCGTGACACGGCCATGCTGCGCGGTCTGCTCTCGGCCTACCAGGCGCTCGTGGGCCTGGTCCTGTCCGTCGGCGGGCTCGCCCTCCTCGCGCAGGGCGACGCACCCGGAGGGGTGGCGGCGCTCATCGGCGCGGGGCTGCTGGCCGCCGCCGTTCCGGCGCTCCGACGCTGGGCGGCCTCCCGCGGGCGACCTCCCGTGCTGGTCCTCACCCCCGGGGGGCTCGTGCACCGGACCCCTCGGACGCAGGTCGAGGTGGCGTGGCGCGACGTCCTCTCGGTGGTGCCGTCGGGGGGCCGTGACCCGCACGTGCTCGTCGCGGTCGCCCAGCGCGCCGGTGCCCATGGCACCGCCGGGCGGACCACGCTGCTCCGCCCGGTCGCCGACCGTCTCGCGCCCCACCTCGCCGTCCCGGCCTCCGAGGTCGTCCTCGACCCCGTGGTCCTGGTCGAGGCGCTCCGGTGGTACCTCGCCCACCCCGAGGCACGCACCGAGCTCGCGGGGCCTGCCGGGCTGGACCGCGTGCGGCGCGGGCAGGTCTAGGCGTCCGTCGCGGGCCAGAGACCAGGAGCCCGCAGGCCGAGCCGCTTCTGGGTCTGGTCCGCGAGCCAGCGCGCGAAGGGCAGGAGGTCCACCGGCTGCCCCGCCCACTCCTCCGCCGTGGCGAGGCTGGCGCGCGAGCGCTCCCCGTCGGGGTCGTCGTCGAGGGTGTCGCTGGCGACCGTGCCGTCGAGGTGAAGCTTGACGCCCACCGTGTGCTCGATCCAGAGCTTCCGCCGGGCAGCCTCGTCCGCATCCTCCGGGACCTCGTGCTCCCTCGTGACGAAGACCAGCACGCACCAGCGCGCCCGCGACCGGTCGGTGGCCTCGAGCCGCTGCAGGTTCCCGTCCGTGAGGGTCAGCGGAGCGGGGACGTCCACCCTCGCGGCGCCCTCCTCCACGAGCGCCGAGGACATCGCGACGAGCAGCTCGTGCCGCGCACGCTCCGCAGCGGCCGGGTGCACCAGCTCCGCCGCGTCGAGCATCCCGCGGCCGTGCACGACGTCGTCCCGGACCACACCGATGTCGAGGTCCCCGTCCCCCCACACCGAGAGTCGCAGCGTTCCGCCCGCATCGAGATGCACCTCTCCGTCCGTCTCGTCACCCCGGGGCCCCAGGACCAGGTCGACCTCGCCGCGCAGCCCGGCGGCCTCCAGAGCCGTGTACGCGGGCCGTGCGAGATCGAGGGCGCGACGCACGTCCTTCGTGTGCCGCACCTCCTGGGGGTCCAGGCCGTCGACGGTCACGAGCCGGAGCGAGCCCCCGATCCCGAGGTCGTCGTCGGTGACGTGCCGGGTGCGGCCGACCAGGCGCATGGGCCCTCCCCGTGGTGCGTGCGGGTCATCGATCGACTGATCGGCGCGAACCTTACGCGGAACCGAGGCCGGCCAGCCCTCGCGTAGCGTCGTCCTGTGGAGGGAGGCCCGTTGCCAGGACCTGGTCGTCGCGTCGCAGCCGTGGTTGCCGTGGGGGCGGCGCTCGTCGTCGCCGGGTGCACACCCTTCGCGGACGAGGCCTCTGACGTCCCGGGGGCGAGCCCCACGACCTCCGCGGCCCCACCCACGAGCCCGTCCACGGACCCGCGCTCCGGCGAGCCGGTGGCCCTCGGCCAGGTGACGTTCTGGCCCTCCGCGGGCACCCAGGTGGGAGCGGCCGAGGACGGCGCCGTCCATCTCGAGGTCGCCCTGGGCCCGGGCTCCGGCGCAGCGCCGATCCCCGTCCTCGCGGCCGAGGAGGGGGTCGAGGTCGAGGTGCTCGGGGATGGTTCTGCGGTGCTGCGCGACGCGACCGGTGTGGTGGGCGGCGCGGCCTCCCCCGCCGCGACCAGGACGGACGGCGAACCCGCGAGCGCCCTGCAGGTCGGTGAGCCCGGGCTGCTGACGCTGGTGCCCTCCGCCCCGCCCGCCGACGCCACCGTGACCCTGTGGATCGCGGGCCGCGCCGTCGACTCCCTCGACTGGGCCGAGCGCGCGGACGAGGGGGGCCGCAGCCTCGCCGTCGTGCCGACGGCATGGGCCCGGCAGGCAGGGTCGGCGGGGGTCGAGGCGGTGTGGACTGAGGTCGCCGCCCTGGGCGAGGAGGCTTCCGGCAACCAGATGCGCGACCAGCTGACGTGCCACGCCCTGGGCGCCCCGGACAAGGCGAGCTGGAACCTCGAGCCGTGGCGCCCTGACGTCGGACTCCTGGAGACCCTCGCCGCCCGCTGCAACCCCACCTGACCCCCACCCCACCCCACCTCCCCATCCCCTCCCCACCGCGCCCGTCGAGATGTCACTTCTTGGCGGAACGGTCTCGCGGCGATGCGGCAAGAAGTGACATCTCGACGATGGGGTGGTGCGTGGGAGGGGCGCGGTGGGGGTTGGTCTGGTGGGTGGGGGGCGGGCGCGCGAGACTGGCCCGATGGACCTCCCGGTGATGCCGCCCGTCGACCCGATGCTCGCCAAGGCCGTGCCCGAGATCCCCGCGGGCCAGCACTACGAGCCCAAGTGGGACGGGTTCCGCGCGATCGTGTTCCGTGACGGGGACGAGGTCGAGATCGGCAGCCGCACCACCAAGCCGATCACCCGCTACTTCCCCGAGGTGGTGGCCTCGGCCCTGCGCGAGCTGCCTGAGCGGTGCGTGGTCGACGGCGAGCTCGTCGTCACCAACGCCGACGCCACCGGCCTGGACTTCGAGGCCCTGCTGCAGCGCATCCACCCGGCCGACTCGCGGGTCCAGCAGCTCGCGCGGAGCACCCCGGCGGCCTTCGTCGTCTTCGACCTGCTCGCCCTGGACGGCGAGGACCTCACCGGGCGGCCGCTGAGCGAGCGCCGCGCCCTGCTCGAGGAGGCCGTGCCGGGCGGCGGTCCCGGGGTCTACCTGACCCGGACCACCACCGACCTCGCCGAGGCCCAGGAGTGGTTCGAGACCTTCGAGGGGGCCGGGCTCGACGGGGTGATCGCCAAGCGCACGGACCTGACGTACCAGCAGGGCAAGCGCGCGATGACCAAGATCAAGCACCAGCGCACGGCCGACTGCGTGGTCGCCGGGTACCGGGTGCACAAGAACGACGAGGCCGCCGTCGGCTCCCTGCTGCTCGGCCTGTACGACGACGAGGGGGTGCTCGCCTCGGTCGGGGTGACCAGCTCCTTCCCCATGGCCCGGCGGCGTGAGCTGTTCGCCGAGCTGCAGGAGTGGGTGACCGACGCCGCGGACCACCCGTGGACCGCGCAGGCGCAGGCCTCGGGCACCCGCACCCCGCGCGAGGCCGAGAGCAGCCGGTGGAACGCGGGCAAGGACCTGTCCTTCGTGCCGCTGCGACCCGAGCGGGTGGTCGAGGTGCGCTACGACCACATGGAGGGCCGGCGCTTCCGGCACACCACCCAGTTCTCCCGGTGGCGGCCGGACCGCGAGCCCGAGACCTGCACCTACGCCCAGCTCGAGGTGCCCGTGCGGTTCGACCTGGGCGAGGTGCTCGCGGGATGAGCGCCCCGGGCACCGGGCCGACCTCGGCGGCTGACGGACCTCGCCTGACGACCTTCGAGCGCGAGGGCCTGGCCTTCGACGTCCACGACCACCGCCCCACGCGCGAGCAGGTCGGCACCGCGGTGCTGCTGCACGGCTTCCCCCAGGACGCGACCGCGTACGACGACGTCGTGCCGCACCTGGTGCGCGGCGGGCTGCGGGTGCTCGTGCCGGACCAGCGTGGCTACTCCCCCGGTGCGCGACCGTCGGGTCGCCGCCCCTACGTGCTGCGCGAGCTGGTCGAGGACGTCGTCGCCCTGCTGGACGCGGCGGGGGTCGAGGAGGCGCACGTCGTCGGGCACGACTGGGGCGGGGCCGTGGCCTGGGCGGTCGCGAGCCGCCGGTCCGCCCGCGTCGCCTCCCTCACCGCGCTCTCGACCCCGCACCCGGCGGCCCTCGCGGAGGCCCTGCGGTACACCGACCAGGCCCGGCGTTCGACGTACATCCTGGCCTTCCAGGTGCCGCGGGTGCCCGAGGCCCGGCTGCTCGCCGGGGACGGCGCAGGGCTGCGGCGGGCGCTGCGCTCGTCAGGGCTCGACGAGGACCGGACCGCGCACTACGTCGAGCGCCTGCGGGAGCCCGGCGCCCTGACCGCGGCCCTGGCCTGGTACCGGGCCCTCCCCCTCGGGCAGGGGTTCGGCGCTGGGATCGTGCACGTGCCGACGGTCCTGGTGCACGGCCGGGCCGACCCCTTCTTCTCCGCCTGGGGCGCCGCGGCGACGCACCGCTACGTGCGCGGGCCGTACCGCTCGATCGGCCTCGACGCCGACCACTGGCTCCCCGAGTCCCACCCCCTGGTGGTCGCGGACGCCGTCCTCTCCCACCTCACCTGATCTCGTGTCAGAACGTGGGGACCCTGGGGGTACCCCACGTTCTGACACGAGGTTGCTAGGAGCGGGTGGCGGACTTCTCGGGGATGGGGGCGTCGCCGCTCGCACGCTGCCGGCGGTAGTAGGTGCGGGCCTCCTCCTGGCGCGCGGCCTCGGCCCCGGTGGCCACCTCCGCGCGGACGTGGGCAGGGGTGTAGCCGAAGGCGTCGACCAGGTCCTGGGCGTGCGGGCGCAGGCGGGTCAGCAGCCGGTCGATGTAGGAGGTGACCGTCCGCGCCCGGCCCGCCGAGAGGCGCCCGTTGATGAGGTACCAGGCGAGGTTCCGCTCGACGACCGAGAGGCCGTGCAGGTCACGGAGCCAGGTGAGCACCTGACGGGTGCCGGGGTCGGTGATCTTGTCCAGACCCGCGGTGAAGGCCTCCCACAGCAGCAGGTCGGCGTGGGCGCGGGCGCACTCGATCAGCGCGTGCTGGTGGGTGTTGAAGATCTCCGCGGCCTTCTCGCGCGGGGCCTTCGTCGCGGGACGCAGCAGCTGGGCGACCTCGGCGACCATCGTCTCGACGCGGTCGGTGAGGAGCTCGCGCTGGGTCTCGGTCTCCCGCAGCTGACCCGCTGACCGGCGGACGTTGCCGCCGTCGGCCAACGTCTGGACCACGCGCAGCAACGGGGTTCTGTGCAGGGCCGCGCTCGCGGCCCGTTCCGCCACGTACCGGGCGACCCCACCGGCGTCGACGTCCTTGAACTCCTTGGCGTAGTCCCCGAGGAGCCGCTTGGCCACGAGCTGGAGCAGGACGGTGTTGTCCCCCTCGAAGGTCACGTACACGTCCATGTCGGCGCGCAGGGAGACCAGCCGGTTCTCGGTGAGGAAGCCTGCCCCGCCGCAGGCCTCCCGGGCCGTCTGCAGCGTGTCCAGCGCGTGCCAGGTCGAGGTCGACTTGAGGGCCGCCGCGATGGTCTCGAGGTCCTGACGGTCCTCGTCGGTGTCGGACGCTCCGGAGAACACGGCGTCGAAGGACTTGAGCAGCTGCTCGTGGGCGAAGGCCGCGGCGTAGGTCTGGGCCAGGCGCGGCAGCAGCCGACGCTGGTGCTCGGCGTAGTCGAGCAGCAGCACCTCGTCGTTGACGGCACCGCCCGCGAACTGCCGACGCTCGTTGGCGTAGGTCACGGCGACGACCAGCGCCAGCTTGCTCGCGTTGACCGCCGCACCGTTGAGGGAGACCCGTCCCTGCACGAGGGTGCCGAGCATGGTGAAGAACCGGCGCCCGGGGCTCGCGATCGGCGAGGTGTAGGTGCCGTCGGGGGCGACCGAGCCGTACCGGTCGAGCAGGTTGGTCCGCGGCACGCGCACCTGGTCGAAGTGCAGCCGGCCGTTGTCGATGCCGTTGAGGCCGCCCTTGAGGCCGTCGTCCTCCCCACCGATCCCGGGCAGGAACTCGCCGGTCTCGGGGTCACGCAGCGGGACGTACAGGGCGTGCACCCCGTGGTTGACCCCGCGGGTGATGACCTGGGCGAAGACCACCGCCGCGGTGCCGTGCAGGGCCGCGTTGCCCAGGTAGTCCTTCCACGCCGCCCGGAACGGGGTGTGGATGACGAACTCCTCGGCCAGGACGTCGTAGGTCGCGGTCGTCCCGATGCTCGCGACGTCCGAGCCGTGGCCCGTCTCGGTCATGGCGAAGGCCCCGGGGACCTCGACCGACATCGCACCGGGGAGGAACTTCTCGTGGTGCTCGGCGGTGCCCAGGTGCAGGATGGCCGAGGCGAACAGGCCCCACTGGACCCCGGCCTTGATCTGCAAGGACGGGTCGGCGGTGATGACCTCCTCGAACCGCGCGAGGCTGCCGCCGTGGTCGTCCGCGCCGCCCAGGGCCTTCGGGAAGGCGCGCAGCACGTCCCCCTCGGTGGCCAGGATGCGCAGCTGCTCCAGGACGGTCTCGCGGTGCTCGGCCATGGTCTGGCCCTCGACGCGATGCAGGCGCGGGTCGGCCAGGAAGGTGCGGGCCTCCCGGCGGATGTCGGCCCAGCGCCCCAGCAGGGCCTGCTCGAGGACGGCGACGTCGATGCGCGGCTCGGCCGAGGACGGCGCCGTGGTGGGGCGCTGCTCGCGGTGGTCGCTCAGGGTGGTCATGACTGCTCCTCGTCGTTGAGGTGGGCGGTGGGAGTCGTACAAGGGGTCTCGGTCGTGCTCGGAGGCTCGGCGTGGCTCGAGGCCTCCTGGCGGGTACGGGTCAGGAAGCCCACGGGCCCGGCCAGCAGCCACGTCGTCACGCGGTCGGTCAGCTCGAGGCGGGTCGGGGCGCCGTCGTCCTCGCGGTGGCTCAGCCACCACTCCCCGGTGCCGCGGATGAAGCCCACGGCTCCCGAGGCCCACAGGTCCGCCTGCACACGCTCGCGGCTGCCCGCGGTGAGCACCGCGGTGAAGGGCCTGGCGATGAGGTTCGCGACCGCGTCGAGGAAGTGCCCCAAGGGCGCCTCGGCGTCCTCCGAGAGGGGGCGGGTGACGAAGTAGTAGACGTGCGGGGAGTGCTCGACCATCGCGAGATACACGTCGATCATGGCGCGCAGCCCCTCGCGCGGGGTCTCCGCGGCCCGCGAGGCCTCGTCGAGGGCCGTGTGCATCTGCGCCACGACCGCGGCGCCGACGGCGACCTGCAGCCCGGGCTTGTCCTGGAAGTACCGGTAGACGATCGACTTCGAGGTGCCGGCCGTCGCGGCGATCTCCTCCATCGAGACGTCCGGACCGTGGCGGTGGACGGCCTTGCGCGCGGCGTGCACCAGCGCGGCACGGCGCTGGGTGCGGTGCTCGTCCCAGCGCGCCGAGCGGCCGTCCGGCGTGCGGAGGTCGACCTCGGGGGTGCCGTCGGCGGCAGGACCAGGACCGGCGGGCACGCCGTCGTCGGATGCGGGCAGGCCGCCGAGCAGGGCCGGCGCGCTCGCGCTGCGTCCGGTCCCGGGCGACCTTGCCGATGTGATCCGACTCACGAGACTGACGGTATCAGGTACTGTGGGTGTCAGGCACTAGCACCCGGCCTCCCAGATCCCCTGGGACCCAGGTCCCCGGGGTCAGGTGACCGACCGAACGCTCAACGACGACGCGAGAGGACATGCCCATGGCGGCAGCCCGCACCCCCGGAAGCCAGACCTCCTCAGGCCCCACCCCCGGCAGCACCGGCGCGGGCGGGGACGGCAGCAGCCCGCGCCGTGCCGTCGTGGTCGGCGGGAACCGGATCCCCTTCGCCCGCTCGGGTGGCCCCTACGTGCGGGCCAGCAACCAGGACATGCTGACGGCGGCCCTCGACGGGCTCGTGGCACGGTTCGGCCTGGCCGGCGAGCGGGTCGGCGAGGTGGCCGCCGGGGCCGTGCTCAAGCACTCCAAGGACTTCAACCTCGCCCGGGAGTCGGTGCTCGGCTCGGCCCTGTCCCCCGAGACCCCTGCCTACGACGTGCAGCAGGCCTGCGCGACCGGCATGGAGACCGTCGTCGGGCTGACCAACAAGATCCGGCTCGGGCAGATCGAGTCCGGCATCGCGGGGGGCGTCGACTCGACCTCGGACGCGCCCATCGTCGTGAGCGACGCGCTGCGCACCATCCTGCTCGACCTGTCCCGCGCCAAGACCCCCCAGCAGAAGCTCAAGGCCGTCTCGCGCATCCGGCCCGGGCACCTCGCCCCCTCGGCCCCGACCACCGGCGAGCCCCGCACCGGCCTGTCCATGGGCGAGCACCAGGCCCTGACCACCGCCGCGATGGGCATCACCCGTGAGGCCCAGGACGAGCTCGCCGCCGCGAGCCACCACCGCCTCGCCGCCGCCTACGACGACGGGTTCTTCGACGACCTGCTCACCCCCTACCGGGGCCTGACCCGCGACGCGAACCTGCGGGCCGACACCTCGGTCGAGAAGCTCGCCAAGCTCAAGCCCGTCTTCGGCAAGCACCTCGAGACCCCCGCCACCATGACCGCGGGCAACTCGACCCCGCTGTCCGACGGCGCCTCGACCGTGCTCCTCGCGAGCGACGCGTGGGCCGCCGAGCGCGGCCTGCCGGTGCTCGCCACCGTGGTCGACGTCGAGGCCGGGGCCGTGGACTTCGCGCACGGCCGGGACGGGCTGCTGATGGCCGGGGCCCACGCCGTCCCGAGGCTGCTGGCCCGCAACGGCCTGAGCCTGCAGGACTTCGACTACTACGAGATCCACGAGGCCTTCGCCGCCACGGTGCTGTGCAACCTCGCGATCTGGGAGTCCGAGGAGTACTGCCGCGAGCGCCTGGGCCTGGACGGCGCCCTCGGCTCGATCGACCGCAGCAAGCTCAACGTCCACGGCTCGTCCCTCGCGGCCGGGCACCCGTTCGCCGCGACCGGCGGGCGCATCGTCGCCACCCTCGCCAAGCAGCTCACCGCGAAGGGCCCGGGCAGCCGTGGCCTGATCTCGGTGTGCGCCGCGGGCGGGCAGGCCGTCGTCGCGATCCTGGAGGCAGCATGACCGACACGTACCTGAACCTCGTCAACACGGGGTTCACCAAGACCCTCGCCCAGCGCCTGGGCCTGCCGCGCCCCGCGGTGCTGCGCCGCCACCGCCCGGGCGACCCCCTGGTGACCGGCCCGGTGCTGGTCGTCCACGACGCCGGCTCCCAGGCCGAGGCCGACGCCCTCGCCGAGCAGCTGCTCGGCTGGGACCTCGACGTGCACCGGCACGGGAACCGGGACGACCGGTTCGGCGCGATCCTCGTCGTGCTCACCGGGGCGCAGGCCCCCGCCGACCTCGGCGCACCGCTGCTGACCACCGGCGGGGTGCTGCGCGGGCTCGCCCCGGGTGGCCGCGTGGTCACCGTCTCGCGGGCCCCCGGGGACGCGGCCCCTGCCGTGGCTGCCGCCCGCCAGGGGATCGACGGCGTGCTGCGGTCCCTGGCCAAGGAGCTGCGGCGCGGGGCGACCGGCAACGGGATCGTGCTGGGCGACGGCGTCGAGATCGACGCCCCCTCGGTGGCCGGGACGCTGCGCTTCCTGCTCTCGGGCCGGTCGGCCTTCGTGGACGGCCAGCTGCTCACGATCGGCTCCGGGGCGGGCGAGCTGCCCGCTGACTGGGAGCGGCCGCTCGAGGGGCAGGTCGCGGTGGTGACCGGGGCTGCCCGCGGCATCGGCGCCGAGATCGCCCGGACGCTGGCGCGGGACGGCGCGACCGTCGTCGCCGTGGACGTCCCGGCGGCCGGGGACGCGCTGGCCGCCGTGGCCAACGAGGTGCACGGCTCGGCCCTGCAGCTCGACGTCACCCGCGAGGACGCCGCCGAGCGGATCACCGAGCACGTGCGGTCCCGTCACGGCCAGCTCGACCTGGTGATCCACAACGCGGGCATCCTGCGGGACAAGCTGCTGGCCAACATGAAGCCCGAGACCTGGGACCCGGTGCTCGCGGTCAACGTCACGGCCCCGCTGCGCATCACCCAGGCCCTGCTCGACGGCGACCAGCTCGGCACGGCCCCGCGGGTGGTGTGCCTGGCCTCGACCAGCGGCATCGCGGGCAACCGCGGGCAGACCAACTACGCGGCCTCCAAGGCGGGCGTGATCGGGATGGTGCGGGCCTCGGCCTCGGCCCTCGAGGGTGCGGGCGGCACCATCAACGCGGTCGCCCCCGGGTTCATCGAGACCGACATGACGGCGCGGATCCCCTTCGCGACCCGGGAGGTGGCCCGGAGGCTCAACTCGCTGCAGCAGGGCGGGCAGCCGCGCGACGTGGCCGAGGCCATCGCCTTCCTCGTCTCGCCCCAGGCGGGTGGGGTCAACGGCCAGGTGCTGCGCGTGTGCGGGCAGAACATGGTCGGCCAGTGAGGACCC
Source organism: Actinotalea soli (assembly GCF_017565425.1). Lineage (GTDB taxonomy): Bacteria > Actinomycetota > Actinomycetes > Actinomycetales > Cellulomonadaceae > Actinotalea > Actinotalea soli. The sequence continues at coordinate 64,926 of NZ_JAGEMK010000010.1, read as the reverse complement.
CTGAGGTCGAGGTCGTCGAGCTCGACGCGGTCCCCGCCCTCGGGGGGCTCTACGCGCGCGGGGTGGCAGGGTCCGCGCGGGCCGCGGCCGCCCGACGCCGGACGGTACGGCCGGACGACCTGCCGGCCACCGAGCTCCTGGTGCGCGGGGTCCGGGCCGAGGTCGAGCACCTGAGCACCTACCAGCACCTGCTCGGCGAGACCGGCCAGGACGCGCTCCCGGCGGGGTTCGTGCACGTGCTGGCCTTCCCGGTCGCGACCGCCCTGATGGTGCGGCCCGGCTTCCCGCTGCCGCTGCTCGGCATGGTCCACGTGGCCAACCAGGTCGAGCAGCGGCGCGCCGTCCGGCTGGACGAGGAGATGGACCTGCGGGTGCGGGCGCAGGACCTGCACGCGCACCGCTCGGGGGTCACGGTCGACCTGGTCGCCGAGGCGTGGGTCGAGGAGGAGCTGGTGTGGACCGGCACCTCGACCTACCTCGCCAAGGGCCATCACCTGGCCCCCCACTCGGCCTCGACCGACCCCACCCCCCTCCCGTCCCCCGACAACCTCGTGTCAGAACCTCAGGGTGCCCTGGGCACCCGAGGTTCTGACACGAGGTCTGAGGAGGGGGCTGGGCGGGCGCCGACGGGGCAGTGGCGGCTCGGGGGCGAGGTCGGGCGGCGGTACGCGGCGGTCTCCGGGGACCAGAACCCGATCCACACCTCGGCCCTCGCGGCCAAGGCCTTCGGCTTCCCCCGCGCGATCGCCCACGGCATGTACACCGCGGCCCGCGCCCTGGCCGACGTCGGACCGGCCCGCGGCGAGGCCTTCGTGTGGCACGTGCAGTTCGCCAAGCCCGTGGTGCTCCCGAGCACGGTCGCGGTGCGCGTCGCCCGGGCCGACGGCGAGGCGGAGGGCTTCTCCTTCGAGGCGTGGAGCCCCCGGAGCGGACGCACGCACCTGACGGGCGGGGTCAGCCCGTCGAGCTGATCCCTCCCGCGGTCAGAGCAGGTCCTCGCAGCCCTCCTCGTGGGGCAGCAGGGGGCGCGGCCATAGCTCGTACAGCGCGCCGTCCTGCTCGACGAGGGAGGTGGTGGCGGCGTCGGTCAGGGCCTCCCTGAGGGTCACGGCCTGGTCTCCCGTCACCGACGTGCACTCCTCGAGCTCCGCGAGCGCGAGCTCGGTCAAGGGCCAGGGGAACACCCCCGGCTCGAGACCGTCCTCGGCAGGGGCGGGGACCGCCGGCCTGGCCATCACGGCGAAGGCGGTGATCTCGTACGAGGTCTCCTCGCCGGCCTCGCCGACACCCGTGATCTCGCGGGCCGTGGTGAGGAACTCCGACAGCCGCGCGCGCGCGGTCACCTGCTCCTGGGTCAGCCCGAGGTCACCCGAGGCGCCCCCTGCGGCGTCAGGGTCTGCCCCTGGAGCCGTCCCGTCAGGACCCTCCTCGACGCCGAGGGCCTGCACCTCGTGGCGGACGGTCTCGCCGTCCACGTGCAGCTCGACCACGGTGGCCGGGACGTCAGCGATCGGAGGCTGCCCGTAGTCCGGGGCCTCCTCGAGGAGACCGGCCTCGCGGGCCGCGGCGACGACCGCGGCGACGTCCTCGGCCGTGAGCTCGTGCGTCAGCAGGTTCGGCAGGGCCGGGGGCGGGTAGACCAGGAGCTGGGGCCCGTGGCTGATCACCTGGCCGTCCGCGTACACGGTCACCTCCGGCACCGTGCGGAAGTCCGTCCCGGCCAGCACGAACCCTCCGCTCTGCCGGACCTGGAGCAGGGGAAGACCGGTCACTGCCGCCTCCTCGGTCGGTTCGTCCGCCCCACCGGGCTCGGCGGGCGTGGCGCCGTCGCCCGCGGGGGTCATGCACCCGGCGAGCCCGATCATCAGCACGCCGAGGACCGCGTTGCGCCACGCCGCTCGTCCGGTTCCTCGTGTCGTGCGCATGCTCGCCCTCCTCGGTGTCGACGCCGGCGCGGCAGCGTGCCTCGCCCGCTGCCTGGTCTGTGTGGCGACGGCGGCGCGCCTTGCGGCAGACCGGTGCGCGCTCGTCGGTGCCGCTCGTCGGTGCGGCCCGTCGGTGCCGGCGGGCAGAGTAGGGCCGTGCCGCACCGCGAACCCTTCACCGGTCCCCTCGAGCCCGGGGCCGACGTCGACCTCGCCTCTCTCGAGGACCTCGACCTCACCGGGCAGGACGCCACCGGGGCGACCCTGGTCGACTGCGCGCTGGTCCGCTGCCGTCTCGACGGGGTGCGGATGAGCCACGCGCGGCTGGTCGACACCGTCCTCGAGCAGGTGACGGCCGGAGAGCTGCACACCCCGGACGCGGCCTGGCAGGGGGTCGAGCTCCTCGACTGCCGGCTCGGCGCGGTCCAGGCCTACGGCAGCACCTGGACCCGGGTCACCCTGCGCGGCGGCAAGACCGACTACCTCAACCTGCGCGGCGCGAGGATCACCGACCTGCGGATCGACGGCGTCGTCCTGGGGGATCTCGACCTCGGCGACGCGACGGTCAAGCGCCTGACCATCACCGGCAGCCGGATCGGCCGCCTGGCCCTGCACCGCTCGACCCTGACCGAGGTCGACCTGCGCGGCGCGGACCTCTCGGGGATCGAGGGCGTCGACGGGCTCGCGGGGGCGACCATCAGCGAGCAGCAGCTGCTCGAGCTCGCCCCCGCGATGGCCGACCACCTGCGGATCGCCGTCACCTGACCGAAGCTCGTGTCAGACGCTGGGGTCGCCCTGGGTATCCCAGCGTCTGACACGAGACTTCAGCAGGGGTGAGGGGTCACGCCAGGGTGAACTCGCGGGAGCCCTCGCCGAGCTCGGCGGCGACCGAGGAGAGGTCCGTGACGGCGTCCCGCACCTCGCCGACCTGACCCGAGGTGCCCTGGGCGGCGCGGGCCACCAGGGTCACGTGGTCGGCGATCTCGGTGGTCCCCCCGGCGGCCCGCACCAGGTTCCGCTCCATCTCGGTGGTGGTCGCGCTCTGCTCCTCGACGACGGCGGCGATCGACCCCTGCCGCTCGCTGACCTCCTCGATGACCGAGGTGATCCGCTCGATCGCGCTGCGCACGTCCTCGGCGTCGGTCGTCACGGCCGTGAGCACCGGGGTGATCGCCTCGATCGCTGCGGCCGTCTGGCTCGCGAGCTCCTTGACCTCCCCGGCGACGACGGCGAAGCCCTTGCCCGCCTCCCCCGCGCGGGCGGCCTCGATGGTCGCGTTGAGGGCCAGCAGGTTGGTCTGCTCGGCGATGGCCGTGACCGAGCGCAGCACGCTGGCGATCTCCGCCGAGGAGGTGCTGAGCCGTCCGGCCGAGGCCCCGGCGTCCTGGGTCAGGCTCACGGCCTGCCCGGCCTGGGTGGTGGCCTGCTGCACGTCGGCGCTGACCGAGTCGATCGAGGTGCGCATCTCGGTCATCGCGGCCGTCACGGCCTGGACCTCCTCCGAGACGGTGACCGCGGCGACCGAGGCCTCCGAGGCCCGCGCGTCGGTCTCCCCGGCGATGCCCTCGAGGGTGCCGCTCGACCCGTCGAGGGAGGAGGCCGTCGAGCGCAGCTGCTCGGCCCCGCTCTGCATCCGCAGCAGGGCTGCCCGCATCGCCTCGACGGCCTCGCGCAGGGCGTGGCCCATGGCGCCGATCTCGTCGTGGCCCTCCGGGGTCACCTCGACCGAGAGGTCACGGTCGGCGACGCGACGCAGGGTCGCCGTCAGGCGTCCGAGCCGCGCGACGATGCGCCCGGAGGACCACAGCACCAGGCCGGCGATGACCGCAGCGACGAGCACCCCGGCCACGAGAAGGTTGCGCTGGAGGGCCGAGGAGCCCTCCTCGAGGCCGGCGGCGACGGCACCGAGCTCGGCGTCGACCCCCCACGCGGCCATGGTCCAGCCCCAGGCGGGGAAGCGGGCGAGCTCGACCGAGGCCGGGCCCGTGCTCGCGAGATCGACGTCGGTGCGCACGGTCTGGCCCTCCTCGAGCTCGACGGCGGCGTCCAGGAGCCCCTGGGCGTAGGGCTCGCCCTGCGCGTCGACCGCGTCGAGGGCGGACTCCTCAGCACCGGCCCCGGGGGGCGGGACGACCCAGCCACCCGCGGCGTCCTGCACGGTGAGGAAGCCCTGCTCGCCGACCGTGACCTGGCTGAGGGTCTCGCGCAGCGGTGCGTCGACCTCGGCCTGCGGGATGCCCACGAAGAGCGCTCCGACGACCTCTTCGCCCTGGGTGATGGGCGCGTAGCCCGTCACGTACGTCTGACCCACCACCTGCGCGGTCCCGAAGAACGCCTCGCCGCGGAGCAGGGAGCCGACGACGGCGTTGGGGGTGCCGTCCGCGCCGGTGGCCGCGATGTAGGTGCCGATGGCCCGGTCGCCGTCCTGGGTGACGACCGTGGTGGCGACCCGCAGCATGTCGCCGTCGTCGTTCATGCGCTGGAAGACGGTGACCGCATGACCGAGGAGGTCCGCGATCTCGTCGACCACGGGGGTCGTGGTGTCCAGGCTCTGGTTCTGGCCCAGCCAGTCCCCGCCGACGAGCATGCGCGGGAGGGTCACGGTCGAGACCTCCTGGGTGGTCTGGTCCCGTGCCTGCCACGAGGTGGTGCCCTCGAAGGTGACCTGGCCGGCCCCGGCCATGACCTGCTGCGCGACGCCGAGGTCGGACTCGAGCCGCTCGGTCACCGTCGCGACCTGGGTCGCGACGAGGGCCTCGGCCTGCCCGACGGTGCTCGCGAGGGAGGCGTCGGTCAGGGTCTGGACGTCGGCGGTCGCGGTCGCGGTGAGCTCACGGCTCTGCCAGCCGCTGACCACCGTGAGCAGCAGGGCGGTGAGGACCACCGCGCCGACGCCGGTCAGGGCCAGCTGGGCTCGCAACCCGGGACGCCGCAGGCTCGACCCGCGCCGCGGGGCCGAGTCCGAGGTGGGGTGCGGGCGTGGGCCGTTCGCGGCGGTCATGATGTGCTCCTCGAGTAGGAGCCGGGTGCCGCGTGCCCCCGCCGCTGCACCCGGCACTGGGGTCTGTCTGCCCCACGTCATCGACCGTCGCGGAAAGATCATGATCCTTCCGGCGGGTGAAAGGTGCCTGGACGGGACCTTGGTCCCTGGTCGGCCGATCCCCGGCCGTCCGGGGTGGCGATCGCCGGGTGCTCTCAGCCCGGAGCGGGCGCCGACCCGAGACGCTCGAGGAGCCCTTCGCGCACCCCGGGCCACTCCTCGGCCAGGACCGAGAAGTAGGCGGTGTCGCCGCGCGTGCCGTCGGCGGCGATCCGGTGCCCACGCAGCACCCCCTCGGCCGTGGCCCCCAGGCGGCGCATCGCCGCGATGCTGCGGGAGTTCCTGGCGTCGGCCCGCAGCGCCACGCGGTGCATGCCCCAGACGTCGAAGGCGTGGGTGAGCAGGGCGAGCTTGGCCGCGGGGTTGGTCGACCCGCCCCACCACGCCCGGCCGTAGAAGGTGTGGCCGATCTCGCAGCGCGCGACCCGCTCGTCGACCTCGTAGAAGGAGGTCGAGCCGCGCGTCGTGCCGTCCGGCCCGAGCACGGCGAAGGCGTAGCGCTGCGGGGTGGTGCGCGCGGCGTGCACCCAGGTGGTCATCTCCTGGACGGTGCGCGGGGTGGGGCTCGTCATGCCGGCCCAGAGCTCGTCGTCGACGAGGTCGAGCAGGGCCGGTGCGTGGTCCTCGGCGAGGGGCGCGAGCCGCAGGTCGGCGGCGTGGAGGGTCAGGTCGTGGTGCACGTCAGGGAACGGTGAGGAGCGCGCGCTCGAAGCACAGGGAGTCGGCCTCGTGGACGTAGGGGCCGTATCTGGGAATCGGGGTGTAGCCCGCCGACCGGTACAGGCCGATCGCCTCGGGCTGGAGCACGCCGGTCTCGAGGATCAGCCGACGCATCCCGCGCGCGGTGGCCGCCGCCTCGAGCGCGGTGAGCACGAGCCGCGAGAGCCCGCGACCGCGGTAGGGGGCCCGGACGTACATCCGCTTGATCTCCCCCGAGCCGGTGCCGTACGTCGAGGCGTCGCGCAGCGAGCCGGTCGCGACGGGCTGGCCGTCGACGTGGACGAGGAGGGTCACGAGCATCTCCTCCGCGGGAAGGTTCGGCTCGGCGCCTCCGTCGTCGTCGTACCTGCCACGGAGCTCGGCCTGCTGCTCGGTGCACAGCTCCTGCACGGCGGGGTGGTCCCACGCGACGGGCGTGGCGGCGGGCGCGGTCTCCTGGGTGCTCATGCGCGCGGGCTCCGGGTGCTCAGCCGAGCAGGGTGGTCAGGACCGAGCTGAAGAAGCGCAGGCCGTCCGTCCCGGTGCGGGGGCCGGCCTCGCCGTCGGGCCCGAACCCGACCTCGACGGCGTGCTCCGGGTGGGGCATGAGGCCGACGACGTTCCCGGCGGCGTTGGTGATCCCGGCGATGTCGCGGCGCGAGCCGTTGGGGTTCCAGCCCTCGTAGCGGAAGACGACGCGGCCCTCGCCCTCGAGCTCGTCGAGGGTGTGCTCGTCGGCGACGTACTGGCCGTCCTGGTTCTTGAGCGGGATCGTGATGCGCTCGCCCTGGTTGTAGTCGCGGGTCCAGGCGGTCTCGGCGTTCTCGACGACGAGGACCTGCTCGCGGCACAGGAAGGTGCGGTGGTCGTTCTTGATCATCGACCCGGGCAGCAGGTGGGCCTCGGTGAGCACCTGGAAGCCGTTGCAGATGCCCAGCACGGGGAGGCCGCCCTGGGCCGCCTCGACGAGCTCGCCCATGACGGGGGCGAAGCGCGAGATGGCCCCGGCACGCAGGTAGTCCCCGTAGGAGAAGCCGCCGGGCAGCACCACGGCGTCGACCTCGTGCAGGTCGGCGTCGGCGTGCCACAGGGGGACGGCGGTGCCGCCGGCGAGGCGCACCGCGCGGGCCGCGTCACGGTCGTCGAGGGTGCCCGGGAAGGTGATGACACCGACGCGGGCGCCCTGCAGGGTCGTGCTGCCGGTGGCCTCGGGGGCGACGGCGGTCACGCGTGGGGCCCTGCGGTCGAGGCACCGCCCGGGACGGCGCCGGCCTGCGTGGCGTCGTGCTCCTCGGCAGCGGCGACGCGGACGACGTCCTCGATCACGGGGTTGGACAGCAGCGTGGCCGCGGCCTGGCGCACGGTCTCGAGCACCGCCTCGGTGACCTCGCCGTCGACCTCGAGCTCGAAGCGCTTGCCCTGCCGCACCCCGGTGAAGCCCTCGAAGCCCAGGCGGGGCAGGGCCGCGGCGACGGCCTTGCCCTGGGGGTCGAGGATCTCGGGCTTCGGCATCACATCGACGACGACACGTCCCACGTCAGGCTCCTGGTGCTGGTCTGGCGGCAGCGGCGGTGGCTGGGTGCACGACGTCGTGCGCGGCCGCCGCCAGCCTACCCGCGCCCCCCACCAGCCCCCGCCCCGTGTCACCCCCTGACCCCACCCCCGGCCCCACCCTCGTGTCAGAACGTGGGGTACCCCTGGGTATCCCAGCTTCTGACACGAGATCGGCGCAGGCTCGTGTCAGAACGTCAGGTACCTCCAGGTATCCCAGGTTCTGACACGAGGTGGGGGTGGTCAGGTGCGGCGGCGGCGCGCGGTGCGCGTGGCCTGGCTCGAGCCTGCGCCCCCGCCGAAGACGGCGGACAAGCCCAGCAGGAAGCCGGCGTCGTACCAACCGCCGTTGTTGTGGACCTCGTAGATGCCGACCCCGTCGGAGAAGAGGGAGACGACGAAGGTCACCGGGGCGATGACGCCGTGCCACAGGCCGCGCCAGAACCCGGCCGGGCTCGTGGTCCCGGGGATCGCCGTCCCGACCAGCTCGTTGGCCCCCGGCGCGCAGGCGGCGAGCACGAGGACGGCAGCAGCGAGCGCCGCCATCCGTCCGATCCGCGCACCCATGGCACCTCCCCCGCCCCACTCAACCCCGCCGGCCCTGCTCGGACAACCCCAGATCTCGTGTCAGAGCCCCAGGTACCCCGAGGTATCCGAGCGTCTGACACGAGGAGGAGGGGGCTAGGGCCGGGGGAGGACGACGGTCATGCCGGCACCGACGGCAGGGGCGCCCATGGCAGCGAGGGCCGCGGGGGCGTCGTCGAGGGGGATCTCGCGGGTGACCAGGCGGTCGGGGCGCAGCACACCGGCCGCGACCTGCTCGAGCATCGCGGGGTACTCGTGGGCGGCCATCCCGTGGCTGCCGTAGATCTCGAGCTCCCACCCGACCACGCGGTCCATCGGCAGGGCGGTGCGCGCGTGGTCCGCGACGAGGAGCCCCACCTGGACGTGCCGCCCGCGGCGGCGCAGCCCCAGCATCGACGCGACCGCCGTCGTGGGGCTGCCGAGGGCGTCGAGGGAGACGTGGGCCCCGCCGTCGGTCAGCTCGGCGATCCGGGCCGCCACCGCCTCGGGACCGTCGAGGGTCGAGGCGTCGAGGAGCACCTCGGCCCCGGCTGCCCGCGCGGCCTCGAGGGCGGCCTCGGAGACGTCGACCGCGAGCACCCGCGCCCCACCGGCCGCGGCGATCATCACGGCCGAGAGCCCGACGCCGCCGCACCCGTGCACCGCCACCCAGTCCCCCGCGCGCACCCGCCCGTGCACGGTCAGCGCACGGTAGGCGGTCGCGAACCGGCACCCGAGGGAGGCTGCCGTCGCGGCGGTCAGGGCGTCCGGCAGGGCGACGAGGTTCACGTCGGCGTGGTGCAGGGCGACCTGCTCGGCGAAGGAACCCCAGTGGGTGAACCCGGGCTGGGTCTGCCGCTCGCACACCTGCTGCTCCCCCGCCAGGCACGCGTCGCACTCCCCGCAGGCGGACACGAAGGGCACGGTCACCCGGTCCCCGACGCGCCAGAGCCGCACCTCGGGCCCGACCTCGAGGACCGTCCCGGCGAGCTCGTGCCCGGGGACGTGCGGCACGGTGATGTCGGCGTCGTGGCCCTGCCAGCCGTGCCAGTCGCTGCGGCACACCCCGGTGGCCTCGACCCGCAGGACGACGCCGTGGGGCGGGCACGCGGGGGCGGGCACCTCGCGCACCTCGAGGGGTCCACCGAAGGCGTCGAGGACGACGGCGCGCATGGTCGCGTCGCGCTGGCCACTCGCCGCGGCACCCGGGCCGGTCGCCTGCTCCACGCCGCTCACGGCCGCAGCAGCACCTTGATCGAGCGCCGCTCGTCCATGGCGGCGTACCCCTCGGGGGCCTGGTCGAGCCCGAGCTCGACGTCGAAGACCGGCCCGGGGTCGATGGTCCCGTCGAGCACGTCGGCGAGCAGCTCGGGCAGGTAGGCGCGGACGGGGGCGACCCCGCCGCGCACGGCCACGTTGTGCCGGAACATCTGGCCGAGCGGCAGGCCGTCGGTCAGGCCCGCGGGCACCCCGACGTAGCCGACGGTCCCGCCCGGGCGGGCGATGCCGATCGCGGTCTCCCAGGAGGACTGCATGCCCACGCACTCGAGCACGTGCGCGAAGCCCAGCCCGTCGGTCATCTCCATCGCCTGGGCGACGGCCCCCTCGCCTCGCTCCGAGATGACGTCGGTGGCCCCGAAGGTCCGCCCGACGGCGATCCGGTCCGGGTGGCGCCCCAGCAGCATGATCCGCTCGGCCCCGAGCCGGCGGGCGGCGAGCACCCCGCACAGCCCGACGGCGCCGTCCCCGACCACGGCCACGTGCGACCCGGCCTCGACCCCGGCGGCCCGCGCCGCGTGGTGCCCGGTGCCCATGACGTCGGAGAGGGTCAGCAGCGCGGCCAGCCGCTCGTCGTCCGCGGCGACCGGCGCCACGACGAGGGTGCCGTCGGCCTGCGGGACGCGCACGGCCTCGCCCTGACCGCCGTCGACCCGGTCCTCGCCCCAGCCGCCGCCGTGCAGGCAGGAGGTCTGCAGCCCCGCCCGGCAGTGCGCGCAGGTGCCGTCGCTCCACATGAACGGCGCGATGACGACGTCGCCCGGGCGCACCGTGGTGACCTCGGCGCCGACCTCGGCCACCACGCCGAGGAACTCGTGCCCGATGCGTCGCGCCTCGCGCTGCCCCTCGCGGCGGTAGGGCCACAGGTCGCTCCCGCAGATGCAGGAGACGAGCACCTGGACGATCGCGTCGGTCGGCTCGAGCAGGGTCGGGTCGGGCACCTCCTCGACGCGGACGTCGCGGCCACCATGGATCAGCACAGCTCTCATGCCCGCCATCCTCGCACCGGCCCGGGCTTGCGAGGGCCCGGCTTTCCGAGGGCCCGGGCGGTCAGAGGGCCCGGTGGGTCCAGCGCCCCGCCAGCAGGGTCCCGGCCACCGGCATCGCCCGCAGGTCCGTCGCGGGGTCGGTGGGGTCGGCGTCGAGCACCACGAGGTCCGCGGCCTCCCCGACCGCGACCCGACCTCGCACCGAGGCGGCGACCGCCGTCGCGAGGTCGAGGCGCTGCTCGGGGTGCCACACGTCGCGCCCGTCGCGCGAGCGACGCACCGCGGCGTCGATCGCGGCCCAGGGGTCGAGGACGGCGACCGGGGCGTCCGAGCCGAGGGCCAGGGTCACGCCCGCCTGTGCGAGGGTCGCGAAGGCGAAGGCGTGCCCGGTGCGCCCGGCCCAGTGCCGGTCCGCCACGTCGCGGTCGTCCATGGCGTGCTCGGGCTGGATGCTCGCGACCAGCCCCAGGGCGGCCATGCGCGGGGCGTCCTCGGGGCGCAGCAGCTGGGCGTGCTCGACGCTGCCCCGCGCGCCGGTGCTCTCGAAGGCGTCCAGGACGAGGGTGTTCGCGAGGTCGCCGATGGCGTGGATCGCGCAGCGCAGCCCGCCCGCGTGGGCCCGGCCCATCAGCGGGACGAGCACCTCGGGGGGCACCGAGAGCACCCCGCGGGCCAGCGGGCCGGTGAGCCCCGGGTAGGGGTCGTGGCAGAAGGCGGTCCGGGTGTTGAGGGAGCCGTCGGTCACCACCTTGAACGGGCCGACCGTGACGAGCCCGTCGGGGGTGAGCGGGGTGCCGCTGGGGCGACCTGCGACGCCGTCGAGGTGCTCGGGCCACACCCCCGCCTCGACGCGCAGCGCGAGGGGCCCGGCCTCGGCCCGGCGCGGCCAGGTGACGAGGTTGTCGGCGATCTCGAGGTCCACCACGCCGACGACGCCGCGGGCCGCCGCCGCACGGGTCGCCTCGCCCACCCACGCGTCGAGCACCTCGACCGGGACGGCGTCGAGCAGGGCCGTGAGCGGCATCCACTCGGCCTCGCGCATCAGCCCCGTCGGGTGGTCGGCCACCCCGAGCTGCGCCAGGGCCGGGGAGCTCAGCCACCCGCAGTGCAGATCCCCCGAGACCGCGGTGACGGCGGTGGGAGGCAGTCCGGCAGCCGCGATCGCCTCGTCGAGCAGCGCGGCGGTCGGGGCGTCGGGCCACAGCCCGTCGCGGAAGCCGAAGGCCACGAGCATCGCCCCGTCGGGCACGGGCTGCTCGGCGAGGCGCCGGCACACCATCCCCGCGGCCTCGGCGGCGCTGCGGGCCTGGGAGACGTCGAGCCGCTGGCGGGCCAGGGCCCACTGGTCCATGTGGGTGTGGGCGTCCCAGAGCCCGGGCATCAGCCACCGCCCGGCGAGGTCGACGACCTCCTCCCCCGCCACCGCCGCGAGCGTGGGCCCGACCTCGGCGATCCGCCCGTCGACCAGGCGCACGTCCACCGGGGTGCCGGTCACGCTCGCCGGTGCGCCTGCGGGCTCGTGGCCGATCGGCACCAGCCGAGCACCGCGCAGGAGCATCGACGCGCCCGCCGCGCTCACCGCAGCTCCTCGGCGTCCTGCCGTGCCATCTCGGCCCGCATCTCCCGGGCCAGCGCCGGGTTCGAGTACGGGTGGTCCGCCTGCCCCGCCGGCTGCTCGAGGTGGGCGACGACGCGCTCGGCGACCTCGCGGGGCTTGTCCTGGCTGAGCTTCGCCTTGCCCTGCCAGCGGGTCACCCGCAGCCGGAAGCCGGCGGCCCCGGGGGCGATCCGGTGGGCGTACTCGGCGACGTCGGGCAGGCCGATCGGGTGGGGCATGGGGGCCTCGTAGCGGTCGGTGGTGTCCGAGAGCACGCGGTAGGTGTCCTCGGCGTCGAGCAGCTCGGGGGTGCCGTGCAGATGCACGGCCAGGTAGTTCCAGGTGGGGACCGCGGGGCTGGTGCCGTACCAGCCGGGCGAGACGTAGCCGTAGGGGCCCTCGACGACCAGCAGCACCTCGCCGGACCCGAGGCCGTGCAGGGCGTCGTCGGGCCGGCCCACGTGGCTGACCACGGTGAGCTCGGGGCCGTCCTCGAGCAGCACGGGCACGTGGGAGGCGACCAGGCCCTCGGCGGTGTGGCTGACCAGCGTGGCCCAGCCGTGCTCGGTGATGAGCTCCCGCACGCGCGCCTCGTCGGTCAGGGCGTAGTCGGGGGTGTCGATCATCGGCGGCCCTTCGGGTTGGGCGTCTCGCGGTCAGGGCCGACTGTGCCACGATCACGCCGCCCCAGGCTCACGGGCGCCCCGCGACGGCGGCGAAGGCTGCGGTCGCGACCAGGCCGCCCTCGTCCCGCGGCGTGAGCACGAGGGTGCCGCCGTGCGCGTCGAGGATCGACGTCACGATGGCCAGGCCGAGGCCTGCGCCGCCGTGATCGCTCGTGCGCGCCCGCCCCGCACCACGGTGGAACGGGGCTGTCAGCCGCACCACCTCCTCCGGCGTCAGGACGCCGCCGGTGTTCTCGACCGTGAGGCGGGCCTCGCCGCCCGAGCTGTGGGCGCCCACCTGGACCCACCCGCCGGTGGCCACATTGTGCACGACGGCGTTCTGGACCAGGTTGACGGCGAGCCGCTGGAGCAGGGCCTCGTCCCCGCGGACGACGGCGGGCCGCGCGTCGACCCGCAGCTCGACCCCCCGTGACTCGGCGAGGTGCGCGAGGGTCTCGACCGCGTCCTCCAGGACGAGGGCCAGGTCGACCTCGACCCGCTCGGGCGGGACGGCGTCCGTCCGCGCGATGAGCAGCAGGGACTCGGTGACGGCGACGGCCCGATCGTTCGCGGCGCGGAGCCGCGCGAGGACCTGCTGCGTGTCCACCTCCGGGTCGGCCGCGGCGACGTCGAGGACCGCCCTCGTGGTGGCCAGCGGGGTGCGGAGCTCGTGCGAGGCGTCGGCCGCGAAGCGTCGGTGCTCGTCGACGCTCCGCTCGATCCGTGCCAGCATCGCGTCGAAGGCCTCGGCGACCTCACGGAACTCGTCCTGCGGTCCGCGCGGTCCGATCCGGTGCGCCAGCGACCCCGCCGCGGCTCGCCGTGCCGCGTCGCCGAGGGCGGCGAGCGGCCGCAGCACCCGGCCGGCGAGCCACCACCCCCCGAGCATCCCGAGGGCGAAGGACAGCAGGATGCTGACGGCCGCCGCCGGCACGAAGGCGCGCAGGAGGTCGGACCGGTCGGGCACGAAGGTCGCCGACTGACCAGGTCCCAGGAGGACGATGTTGCCCTCGGGCACGTAGCGCAGGAGGAAGAGCAGGACGACCGCCAGCAGCAGCGCACTCACGACGGCGACGAGCGCCGCGTAGCTGAGGGTGAGCCGCAACCGCGCGGACAGGCCCCGCCTACCCACCCTCCACCTCCGCGGACCGGGCGGGCTCCCCGGTCTCGATGCGGTACCCCGCCCCCGGGACGGTGCCGATGAGCCAGGGTTCGCCCAGGCGCTTGCGCAGCTGCGAGATCGTGATCCGCACCGCGTTGGTGAAGGGGTCGGCGTTCTCGTCCCACGCCTGCGCGAGCAGCTGCTCGGCGCTGACCACACCACCACCGGCCGCCATGAGCACCTCGAGCACGGCGAACTGCTTGCGCGTGACCGCGACGTACCTGCCGCCCCGGAAGACCTCGCGCCGGAACGGGTCGAGCCGGAGGTCGGCGAGCTCGAGGGTCGGCGGGGTGTGCGGGGCGGCCCGGCGGCCGAGGGCGCGGACCCGCAGCACGAGCTCACGCATCGCGAAGGGCTTGGTCAGGTAGTCGTCGGCACCCAGCTCGAAGCCGCTGGCCTTGTCGTCCAGACGGTCGGCAGCCGTCAGCATGAGGATCGGCGTGCGCGACCCGGAGTCGACGATCCAGCGCGCGACGTCGTCACCCGAGGGGCCAGGGACGTCGCGGTCGAGCACCGCCACGGCGTAGGAGTTGATGCTCAGCAGCTCGAGGGCGCTGTCGCCGTCGTGCGCGACGTCCGCAGCGATCGCCTCGAGCCGGAGCCCGTCGCGGACGGCCGCGGCAAGGTCCGGCTCGTCCTCGACGATCAGCACGCGCACAGGGCGACCTTATGCGCGGGGGTGTATCGCCGGCGTATGCGAGAGCCGATACGCAGCGGCAACACCCTGCCCCGTTGGCTCGACCCATGCCCGTACGCACCGACCCCGCCCCCCAGCAGAGGACCGAGCCTCGCCCGGGTACCCCCCGAAGAGCTCGTCGTCGCACGGCCGCGACCGTCGCGGCGCTCCTGGCCCTCGGCCTCGGCCTCGCGTCCTTCCTCGGCGCGACCCTCACGGGAGGGCCGACCGAGCCCACGGCCGCCGACGGTCGCATCCCCGACGGCGAGACCGTCTCGCCGTTCGACGACTCCGTCCCCTCGGTCTCGCGTCTGGACCCCGCCCTCCTCGCCGCCCTGCGTGAGGCGGCGAGCGTCGTCGAGGCCGACGGGCGACCGCTGCACGTCACGAGCGGCTGGCGGTCCGCGGCCTACCAGCAGTGGCTGCAGGAGGACGCCCTGCGCACCTACGGTTCCGCCGAGGAGGCGGCCCGCTGGGTCGCCTCCGCCGAGACCTCGGCCCACGTGACGGGGGACGCCGTCGACGTCGGACCGTATGCGACGGCCGAGTGGCTCAGTCGCCACGGTGCCCCGTTCGGGTTGTGCCAGGTCTACGCGAACGAGGTGTGGCACATCGAGCTGCGGCCCGAGGCCCCCGAGGACGGGTGCCCAGAGCTGATCCCGGACGCGTCCGCGGCCCCGGGGGCGGGCGAGTGAGCTCCCGCGCGGCCACGACCGCGGTGCCAGGGCCCCCACCACCGCGCGACGCTCAGCTGCCCGTCGAGCGGGCAGAGCCCACGACCACGGGCCCGTCCGGTCCGGCCCTCCATGTCGACGCGGCAGCGATCGAGGCCAACGTCCGCACCATCCGCTCGCGCACCGACGCCCAGGTGATGGCCGTGGTCAAGGCCGACGGGTTCGGGCACGGCATGCTCACGGTCGCCCGTGCGGCGGTGGCGGCGGGCGCCTCGTGGCTGGGTGTCACCGACGTGGCCGACGCCGCGCTGCTCCGACGCGCAGGCATCACCCAGCCCGTGCTCAGCTGGCTGCATCCCGGAGGCATCGACGTCGACCTGGCCGCCCGCACCGGCACCGACGTGGCGGTCGGTTCGGTCGAGGACCTGCAGCACGTGGTGGCGGCCGCCCCGTCGGTGGTGCGGGTGCACCTGCACCTCGACACCGGGATGGCCCGCGGAGGGCTCCCCCGGGCGGACTGGCCGGTGGCGCTCCGGGTCGCGCAGCAGGCGCAGGAGCGGGGCCGCATCCGCGTCGTGGGCCTGATGGGACACCTGCCCGACGCCGACCACGGGGACCCCGCTCGCAACCGCACCGGGATCGGGGCCTACGCGGCTGGCCTGCAGGCCGCTGTGGCTGCGGGCCTGTGGCCTCTGCTGTCGCACCTGGGCACGACGGCCGCGACCCTGACCGACCCGGCGACGCACTTCGAGATGGTGCGGATCGGTGCGGGCCTGGTGGGGATCGACCCGTCAGGCACGACGTCGTTGCGCGGCGCCGCCACGTTGACCGCCCCCGTCGTGCACACCACCGAGGTCCCCGCGGGCACCCCGGTGGGGTACGGCGGCGCCCACGTGACGACCGCCCCGACCCACCTGAGCGTCCTGGGTGTCGGGTACGGCGACGGCATCCCGCGGGAGCTCGCCGCCGAGGCGTCGGTGGGGATCGACGGGCGCCGGTACCGCGTCGTGGGGCGCGTCTCGATGGACCAGGTCGTGGTCGACACGGGAGCCCGCGCGTTCCCGCAGGGGACGACCGCCACCGTCTTCGGCCCGCGGGGGACGAGCGCCCCGACGATCAAGGAGTGGGCCGGGTGGGCGGGGACCATCCCTCACGCGATCGTCACGGGCATCGGTCCGCGGGTGCCGAGGCAGGCACCATGAGTGAGCGCGTGGCAGTCATCGGGGGCGGGCAGAACGTCGAGCACCACGTCTCGGCCGCCTCGGCGGTCGCGGTGGCCGATGCCCTGTGGAGCTCGGGGCACTCGGTCCTCCTGCTCGAGATCGGGACGGACGGCGTCTGGCGGGCGGAGGGCGACGCGCTCGGGGCGACCGCCGGGGAGAGCCTCGTCGCGGCGACGTCGTTCCTGGCGGCTTCGGACGTCGTCTTCCCCTGCGTGCACGGGCCTCGCGGTGAGGACGGGGTCCTCGCGGCCCTGTGCTCGCTCGCGCAGGTGCGGGTCGTCGGGTCGGGGGTCACCACCGGCGCCGTGGGGATGGACAAGCACCTGGCCAAGCTCGTCGCGCAGGACGCAGGCGTGCGGGTCGCCCCCGGCGTCGTGGTGCCGGCGGTCGAGGCCGAGGCCGTGGCGTTCTCCCGGGAGGTCGTCGTGAAGCCGGTGGCCTCGGGCTCGAGCCACGGCGTCTCGCTCGCCCGGGACGCGTCCGAGCTCATGGCGGCCATCAGGGCGGCGGGCCGGGTCTCGGGCGACGGCAGGGTGCTGGTCGAGCAGCCGATCCGTGGTCGCGAGATCGACGTCGCCGTCCTGCGCGAACCGGACGGCTCTCGGTGGGCCGCCCCCGCCCTGGAGATCCACACGGACGGTCTCTTCGACACGCGCACCAAGTACGACGGCTCCGCACGGTTCACCGTCCCGGCGTTGCTCGCTCCCGAGGAGGCCGACGCCCTGACCCGTGCTGCGCTCACCCTCTTCGACGCGTTCGGCTGCGGCGGCGTCGCCCGGATGGACTTCTTCCTCACCGACGAGGGCGTCGTCTTCAACGAGGTGAACACCATGCCCGGTCTCACGGCGGCATCGCAGGTGCCGCGGATGTTCCGCGCCGCGGGGCTCGCGTACGAGGACCTGGTGGGCCGGCTCGTCGAGGGCGCGCGATGGCCGACGACGTGACGGCGAGCACCGGGGCCCGTGGCCGAGAGCTGTGGCCCGACGTCGCGAAGGGACTCTGCATCGTCCTGGTCGTGCTGTGGCACGTCGTCACCAAGCACTACCGCGACGTCGGGTGGGAGGCCGGTCTCGTCCCGGCCGCCTGGTCGTTCTCCACCGCGCAGCTGGCCCCGATGCGGATGCCGCTGTTCTTCGCCGTCTCGGGGTTGTTCGCCGCCTCCGCGGTGTCCGCGCCCTGGCGGGACCTGCTCCGGCGGCGGGTCTGGCGGTTCGCCGGGCTGTACGCGCTCTGGCTGCTGATCCACACAGCCCTCTTCTCCCTCACGCCCGGCGTCGACACCGCTCGTGCACGCTCCCTCACCGAGCTCGTCGAGCACCTGCTCCTCAGCCCGACGAACCTCTGGTACCTCTACGCCCTCGCGCTGTACTTCCTCCTGGCGAAGGTCACGGCGCGCGTGCCGACCGTCTGGCTGCTGCCCCTGGCGTTCCTGGTGTCCGCGGCGGCCTCCGCCGACCTCCTCCCGGACGGCGGGAACCGGTGGCAGGTCACCCAGAACCTGGTCTTCTTCCTCGGGGCGCTCCGCCTCCGCGTCCCGGTGCGGCGCTTCGCCGACCGCGCGACCGTGCCACGGACCGCGCTGGCCCTCGTCCTCTACGCAGGGGCCTCGGCGGCGATGGGCCTGCTCGGGGCACGGCAGGTCTACGGCGTCTGGCCGGCCGTGTCGGTGACCGCGGTCCTCTTCGGCGTCCTGCTGGCCGTCGTGGTCGCGCGTCGGATGCCGCGCGGGGCACGCGGCCTGGCGTGGCTGGGGACCCGCACCCTCCCCGTCTACGTGCTCCACCTCCCCCTGCTGGCCCTCCTCGACCGAGGAGCGGGCGCCCTCGGCGGGGGCATCCCGACGAACGGTCCGCTCGGGACGGTGCTCGCGGTCGTGGAGCCGCTCCTGCTCACAGCCCTGCTGGTGTGGCTGTGCCTCCTGGTGCACGGACGGCTGCTCGCCGTCGGGCTGGGAGGTCTCTTCGGTCCGACGGAGCACGGACCGCGAGGTCGACGGGCGGGGTCGGTCAGCTCTCCGCGCGGCCCTCGCGCCAGTAGCCCATGAACGCCACGGCACGGCGGTCGATCCCGAGGTCGCGCACCAGGTAGCGGCGGATCCCCTTGACCACGGCCGCCTCCCCCGCGATCCAGGTGTACACGCCGTCGGGGGCGCTCGTGGCGCGGGTGGTGTCCCAGAGGATCGCGTTGTCGACGTCGACGTCCTCGGGCTCGACCCCGGCGTGCCGGGCCCGAGCCAGGCGGGCCGCGGTGGTCTGGACGGCCTCGGTCATGAGGCTGCCGTGCGGCGCGACGCCCTCGCTGGTGCGGCGGGGCAGCCACCGCAGCTCGACGCCCTCGGGCAGGTGCACGTCGAGCTCGTCGTGCTCGGTGGGGACCTCGACGTAGGCGTGGGCTCGGGTGCCCGCGGGCAGCCGCTCGAGGATCGAGCAGATCGCCGGGGCGGCCGTCTCGTCCCCGGCGAGGAGCATGCAGGTCGCGTCAGCCGGGGGGCGCCACTCGATGCCCGCGCTGGGGCCCTCGTGCAGGGCGTTCGGGCCGATGAGCACCAGGGAGTCGCCGGGGCGGGCGGCCGCGCACCACTTCACGGCGGGGCCGACCTGGGCCTTGCACGCGCAGCCGATGAGCTGGGCCAGCCCGCAGCCCCGCGTGGTGACCGCGCCGGGGTCCACCCCGTGCAGCACGACGTCGACGTCGACCTCGCGCTCGAGGGGGCGCACCGCGCGCACGGTGTAGGTCCGCAGCGGGTTGCGCTGGTCGTCGGGGAGCTCGCGCCAGGCCGCGTACCAGTCGGCGCCGGTGAAGGCCGCGACGTCGACCTGGTCGCCGCAGGCGTTGGGGAGCACGAGCTTGATCCGCTGGTCCAGGCCCTCGGTGCCGAACTCGTCGAGGTCCGGGCCGGTGAAGGTCATCCGCAGGAAGCTGGGGCTCAGGCGGCGGGTGCGCGCGACCTGGACCTGGAACCCGCGGGACGCCGGCTGGACCCTGCGCTGCGGGTCGGCGGCGGCGACGACGGACATACGGCTCCTCAGGACGGCACGTGCTCGGGCCCTGCCAGTAGAGCATAGGCAAACCTAAGGAAGGTACCCCTCATCTCATCGGGGGCCGGTGACCTGGGTCACACGCTCGCCGATGGGTCAGGGCAGGACGAGGTCTGCGCCGGTCAGACGGCGGTACGCGTCGAGGTACCGGTCGCGGGTCCGCTCGACCACCTCCGCGGGCAGCGGCGGCGGCGCGGTGTCCGAGGCGCGGTCCCAGCCCGAGGCCGGTGAGGTCAGCCAGTCGCGGACGAACTGCTTGTCGAAGCTCGGCTGCGCCCGCCCGGGCTCCCACCCGTCCGCGGGCCAGAACCGGGAGGAGTCCGGGGTCAGCACCTCGTCACCGAGCACCACGGTCCCGGCGTCGGGCCCCTGGCTCTCCCGCCCGAACTCGAGCTTGGTGTCCGCCAGGATCACCCCCCGCTCACGCGCCACGGCCTCGGCCCGGCCGTAGACGGCGAGGGTCAGCGTGCGCAGCTCCTCCGCCTCGGCCCAGCCCAGCTGCGCGGCGACCACGTCGATGCTGACGTTCTCGTCGTGCTCGCCGACCTCGGCCTTGGTCGCCGGGGTGAAGATCGGCTCGGGCAGGCGCGAGCCGTCGACCAGTCCCGCCGGCAGCGGGATGCCGGTGACCTCGCCGGTCGCGCGGTACTCGACGAGCCCCGAGCCGGTGAGGTAGCCACGGGCCACGCACTCGACGGGGAACATCGTGAGCCGGCGGCAGACCATGGCGCGGCCCGCGACCTCGGGCGGCACGCCGTCGGGCGCCACCTCGGCCGTCACCACGTGGTTGGGCACCAGGTCCGCGAGCTGGCCGAACCACCACAGGCTCAGCTGGGTGAGCACCACGCCCTTGCCGGGCACGGGGGTCGAGAGCACGTGGTCGTAGGCGCTGATCCGGTCGCTCGCGACCACCAGGACGACGTCGCCGTGAGCGAGGGCCGCAGGGCTGCCGGGCTCGGGGACGTACAGGTCACGGACCTTGCCCGAGTAGGTGTGCAGCCAACCAGCCAGCTCAGGTGCCGTCGTCATGCGCGCCAGTCTCCCACCGCCGCCCGCCTCCCCCGCCACCGTGTCACCCCCTGAAGACCCACCCTCGTGTCAGAACGTGGGGATGCCCTGGGTATCCCAGCGTCTGACACGAGATCGGTGGGCGCTCGTGTCAGAACGTGGGGATGCCCTGGGTATCCCAGCGTCTGACACGAGATGGGGGTGGGGTCAGGGGGTGGGGTCAGGGGGTGGGCAGGTGGGTGGCGATGTCGGTGCGGTGGTGCGAGCCGCGCAGGGAGATCTGGTCGATCCCCGTGTAGGCCGACTCGCGGGCGGCCGCGAGGTCGGGGCCGGTGCCGACCACGGAGAGCACGCGGCCCCCGGCCGAGACGAGCGGGCCGTCCTCGGCCTGAGCGGTCCCGGCGTGCAGCACGTGCACCCCGGGCAGGGCCTCAGCCGCGGCCACGCCCTCGATCTCGTCCCCCGCCCGGACCGCGCCCGGGTAGCCGTGGGCAGCGACCACGACGGTCACGGCAGCGTCCTCGGACCAGCGCAGCGGGGGCTGCTCGTCGAGTCGACCGGTCGCGGCCGCGAGCAGCTCCTCGCACAGCGGCGAGGCGAGACGCGCGAGCACCACCTGGGTCTCGGGGTCCCCGAACCGGGCGTTGAACTCGATGACCCGCAGCCCGCGCGAGGTGAGCGCGAGCCCGCAGTACAGCACCCCGGCGAAGGGGGTCCCCCGCCGGAACATCTCGTCGACCGTCGGCTGGGCGACCCGCGCCACGACCTCCTCGACCAGGTCCTCCGGGGCCCAGGGCAACGGGGAGTACGCGCCCATGCCGCCCGTGTTGGGGCCCTCGTCCCCGTCCAGGGCCCGCTTGAAGTCCTGCGCGGGGGCCAGGGGCACCACGGTCCGCCCGTCGCTGAGGCAGAACAGGGAGATCTCGGGCCCGTCGAGGAACTCCTCGATGACCACGGCCGCACCGGCACCCCGCGCGAGGCAGCGCTCGGCGTGGCTGAGGGCCTCGTCACGGTCCTCGGTGACGACCACGCCCTTGCCCGCGGCGAGCCCGTCGTCCTTGACCACGTAGGGCGGGCCGAAGGCGTCGAGGGCCTCGCCCACCTGCCCGAGGTCGGTGCACACGTGGGCCATGGCCGTCGGGACCTCGGCGGCGGCCATGACCTCCTTGGCGAAGGCCTTGGACCCCTCGAGGGCGGCGGCCGCGGCGCTCGGGCCGAAGCAGGGCACCCCCGCCTCGCGCACCGCGTCGGCCACCCCGGCGACCAACGGCGCCTCGGGCCCGACGACGACGAGGTCCGCCCCGAGCTCGACCGCGAGGCCGGCGACCGCGGCGCCGTCGAGCGGATCGACCTCATGCAGGGTCGCGAGCGACGCGATCCCGGGGTTCCCCGGGGCCGCGTGCAGCTCGTGCCCGCTCGCCACGTGGCCGTCGAGCACCTCGGGGTCGTTCTCGCCGATCACGGCCGGGGTGACCTCGGTCGGGCCGGGGACGGCGCCGCTGGCCAGCGACCGGATGATGGCGTGCTCACGGGCGCCCGAGCCGATGACGAGGATCCGCACGGCTCAGCCCAGCAGGTCGTGCCGGACGATGGTGGCCTCGCGGCCCGGACCCACACCGATCGAGGAGATCCGCGCCCCGGACATCTCCTCGACGGCCAGCACGTAGCGCTGGGCGTTGACCGGCAGCTCCTCGAAGGTGCGGACGTGGGAGATGTCCTCCCACCAGCCGTCGAGCTCCTCGTAGATCGGGACCGCGTGGTGGAAGGCGGTCTGGTCCACAGGCATCTCGTCGTGCCGCACGCCGTTGACCTCGTAGGCCACGCACACGGGGACCTTCTCGAGGCCGGTCAGCACGTCGAGCTTGGTGAGCACCAGGTCGGTCAGGCCGTTGACCCGGCTCGAGTAGCGCGCGATGACCGCGTCGTACCAGCCGCAGCGGCGCGGGCGGCCCGTCGTCGTGCCGTACTCGCCGCCGGTCTTGCGGAGCCACTCCCCGGCGTCGTCGTCCAGCTCGGTCGGGAAGGGCCCCTCGCCCACCCGGGTCGTGTACGCCTTGATCACGCCGACCACGCGGTCGATGCGCGTGGGACCGACCCCCGAGCCCGTGCACGCCCCGCCGGCCGTGGCCGAGGAGGAGGTCACGAAGGGGTAGGTGCCGTGGTCGACGTCGAGCATCGTCGCCTGCCCCGCCTCGAAGACGACGGTCTTGTCCGCGTCGAGCGCCTCGTTGAGCACCAGGGCGGTGTCAGCGACCATCGGGCGCAGCCGCTCGCCGTAGGCCAGCAGGTCCTCGACGGTCTCCTCGACGGTGATCGCGCGCCGGTTGTAGACCTTGACCAGCAGGTGGTTCTTCTGGTCCAGGGCCCCCTCGACCTTCTGGGCCAGGATGTTCTCGTCGAACAGGTCCTGGACCCGGATGCCGACCCGGCTGATCTTGTCCGCGTAGGTGGGCCCGATGCCACGGCCCGTGGTCCCGATGCGGCGCTTGCCGAGGAAGCGCTCGGTGACCTTGTCGAGGGTCCGGTTGTAGGGCGCGATGATGTGCGCGCTCGAGGAGACCAGCAGCCGTGAGACGTCGACCCCGCGGACCTCCAGGGCGTCGAGCTCGGCGAACAGCACCTCGAGGTCGACCACCACACCGTTGCCGATGATCGGGGTGACCCCGGGCGACAGGATCCCCGAGGGCAGCAGGTGCAGGGCGTACTTCTCGCCGTCGATGACGACGGTGTGCCCGGCGTTGTTGCCGCCGTTGAACTTGACGACGTAGTCGACCCTCGAGCCGAGCTGGTCGGTGGCCTTGCCCTTGCCCTCGTCGCCCCACTGGGCTCCGAGCACGACGACGGCTGGCATGTGGTTCCTTCGGTCGGACGGCACGGTGGGCGCACCGGCCCCGAGGGGCCCGCACGCCGCACCGAGGCTACCGGAGCGCGGCCCGAGGAGGGCGGGACGCCCGCGACGGACCGCTCACCGGCACGCAGCGGTCAGCGCAGGGCGGTGACCTCGTCGACCGAGGTGCCGCAGTCGGCGAGCAGGGCCTGGCACCGCTCGGCCTCGGGCGCCTCGCCGATCCGCCCTGCGGCCTCGGCCAGAGCCAGCAGGGCCCGCAGGAACCCCTGGTTGGGCTCGTGGTCGACCGGCACCGGGCCGGTCCCGCGCCAGCCCGCGCGGCGCAGGGCGTCCAGGCCCCGGTGGTAGCCGGTGCGCGCGTAGGCGTAGGCCGCGACGGCACCGTCGAGGTCCGAGCCCTCAGCAGCCAGGGCCTCCTCGGCCAGCAGCGCCCAGAGCAACGAGGAGGCCGGCTGCTGCGGGACGACCTCACGGACCGTCGCCCCTGCCGCGAGGGACTCCCGAGCGGCGACGTCGGGGTGGTCGGTCGGCAGCAGGGTGGGCGGCGGACCGCCGAGCAGGTTCTCCATGCCCCCCATCCTGGACCCCCTCGGGGTGGAGGTGCACCACAGGCACCCCGTGGGTAGGGTCGACGACGGCCCCTGAACGGGGCCACCCCTCGAGAGAGCCGCTCCCCCCATGATCGAGATCTCGATGTCCGCCGCGACCACGACGATCGTCGTCTCGGGAGACCTCGACCTGAGCGAGCGCACGCAGTTCCCCGAGATCACCGCGCGGGTCACCGGGCTGCGCCGCCAGCTCCTGGTGATCGACATGTGCGGCGTGACCTTCATGGACTCGACCGGCGCGGCCTTCCTCATCTCCCTCGCCGACGCGGGCCGCAAGCGGGGCGGGGCCACCGTGCTGCGCGGCTGCGACGACCGCGACCTCTTCGTCCTCGAGGTGTGCGGCGCCCTCGACCTGTTCCGGATCGACGACGAGCACGTCTGCCCGCCCGAGACCGTCGTCGCCAGCACCTAGGCCCCCCAGGGCCCCGCACGCAGGGCCGCCGCACGGGGGCCCCGCACGCAGGGCCTCCGCAGGCCCGACGAACCGCCTCAGCCCTCGCGCCGCCCGCGTGCGCTGCTGATCGGCACCGGGTGCACCCGCGCCCAGACGAGCTTCCCCGAGCCGCTCGGCCGCCAGCCCCAGTCGGCGAGCCGCTCGACGATGCGCATTCCGTAGCCCCCGACGCGACCCGGGTGCCCGTCCGTGGCCACGGGCGGGGCGGGGTTGGAGTCCTCGACCTCGATGCGCAGGCCCTGGCCCGTGTCGTACAGGCGCAGCACCACGTGCCCCCACCCGTGCAGGACGGCGTTGGCGACCATCTCCGAGACCACCAGCTCAGCACTCGGCCCACCAGGGATGTCCCAGGCCTGGCACGAGCGCAGCACGGCCTGCCGGGCGCGGGCGATCGAGCTCGCCTCGCTCGGCAGGGACCAGCGGCGACGTCGCGGGGTCCCGGCCGCCGGGGCCGCCTCGCTCTCGGGGTCCGGCACGCGCACGACCACGACCGCGACGTCGTCCTCGGGGCTGTCGGCCAGGCGGGAGAGCAGCACCTCACCGGCCCCGGCGGCGTCATGCCCGTGCAGGCCGGTCGAGACCTCCTCCAGGGCTGCGAGCCCCTCGCGCTGACCGCGGTCACGACGCTCGATCAACCCGTCGGTGTAGAGCAGGAGGACGTCCCCCGGCCGCAACCGGTAGGCGGAGGTCTCGCGCGCGCGGCTGCCGAAGCCCACCAGGGCACCGCCCGCGCCGTCGAGCCTGGTCACCTCGTCCTGGCGGACGACGAGGGGCGGCAGGTGCCCGGCACGCGAGTACCGCAGCAGCCACCCCTCCTCGTCCCGCACGAGGGTGGCCAGGACCAGGCTCGCCGAGCGAGGGATCCGCATGCCCGCCACGAGCTTGTCGACCCGGTCGAGCACCACCCCGGGCTCGGCCATCTCGTGGGCGTAGGAGCGGACCACCGAACGCAGCTGACCCATCGCCGCGGCAGCTTCGACGTCGTGGCCCACGACGTCCCCGATGACCACGGCGACCTGGTCCTCGGCGACCTGCAGCACGTCGTACCAGTCGCCGCCGACCTGTGCGTGGGCCGAGCTCGGGGCGTAGTAGGTCCAGACGTCCAGGTCCTTGACGTCGTCCTGCTCGGGCAGCATCGCGCGCTGCAGGGCCTCCGCCAGGCCGTGCTCGCGGGCGTAGAGGCGGACGTTCTCGACCGCCATCCCCACGCGCCGCGCCACGAGGCCGAGCACCGCGTGCGCGGTCTCGTCGAGGTCCGAGGTCTGCGGGACAGAGACCAGCAGACCGGGGTTGCGCCGACGCCCCGGCACCACGTGCACGACGACGTGGCGCGGCGGCTCGGGCAGCCCCGCGGGGCCCGAGCGGAGGTGCTCGACGAGCCATGCGGTGGTCGGACCGGGATCGTCGGCGTCGAGGTCGAGCCGGAGCGGGCCCTCCGCGAGCCCGTCCAGGAGGTCCTGGACCTCGTCCCGAGGGGCGGTGCCGGCCCCGACCTGGCCGCCACGACCACGCCGCCCACGGGTCGCGGGGGCCGTGTCGAGGGCACCGACGTCGATGCCCAGCGCCGGCCGCAGCCCGCCGTCGTCGAGGAAGAAGCCGGACCAGGCGACCACGCGGCGCAGGAGCACCGTGATCTCGCGGAGCATGGCGGGCGCCTCGAGGTCGACGAGCAGGTCCGAGACCTGCGCCACGATCGCCAGCCCGGACCGGGTCCGGCGCTCGGCCTCGATCGAGCTCTGCTGGGCGTCGGCGTGCTGCACCTGCGCGGTCACGTCCACCTGGATGCCGACCCAGTGGCTGATCTCACCGTCGGCGTCAGGCACCGGGGAGACCGAGACCTGGTTCCAGAAGGTGGTGCCGTCCTTGCGGTAGTTGAGGACCGTCGCCGTGGCGTGCCGCCCCTCCTGGACGGCCAGGCCCAGGGTGCGCGCGGCGTCGCGGTCGGTGCCCGGGCCGTGCAGCAGGCTCGGGTCGCGTCCGAGCACCTCCTCGGCCGAGTAGCCGGTGATGCGGCAGAAGGCCTCGTTGACCCAGACGATCGGGCTCCCGACGGCCCGCGCGTCGGTCATCATGACGGCCACGTCGGTCGCGTGCAGGGCCCGGTCCCGGACCTCCGCGAGGTCGTCCAGGACGGCGTCCGGCGGAAACACGCCGTGACCAGGCGGGACGGAGTTGACCACCACACCCTCCGATCGTCTAGCGTTCGGACCAGACCCGTCGTGGGACCGATAGACCCCACGGTCCGCGGCAGCCCACCGGGGCGGCACGGGTCAGAGACCGAGGAGAACGACGTGCGCGACGTTAACAGCCGCTCGGGGGCTCGGCCCACCGAGGCGGGACACGCCTCGACCTCAGGCTCAGGGACCGGCGGCTCAGAGCCGGGCTCGGTCCACGTCATCGTGCACTCGGACCGCACCCGCATCGTGCTCTCGGGCGAGGTGGACGCCGACCTGGGGCCCGACCTCGCCGAGGCCACGGCCGACGCCGAGTCCACCGGTCTGCCGATCGAGGTCGACGCCCAGCACGTCACCTTCATGGACTCCTCGGGCATCGCCTTCCTGGCGCGGCTCGCGACCCGGGTCACCGACCGGGTGCGGATCATCCACGCCCCCGAGACCGTGCTCTTCCTGCTCGAGGTCACGCGCATCGGAGAGCTCCTCGACGTGGTGCCCGAGGGCCAGGAGGACGCGGCCCCGGTCACCGCCCCGGACCACGGCCTGCCCACCATCGGCCCCGGCGGACGGCAGTCGCCCGTCGGGCCGGACGACGTCGCCTGAGGCACCCCACCGGCAGCTCGGCCTGAGGCGAGAGGCTGCCCCGGACGACGAACGGCGCCGCCGCACCGAGGTGCGACGGCGCCGTTCGCGCGTCAGGCGGAGGACTCAGCCGAGCGTGTGGCCGGCCGAGCGCAGCTGGCGGCAGGCCTCGGCGATGCGCGCGGCCATGCCCGCCTCGGCGAGCTTGCCCCAGGCACGCGGGTCGTAGGCCTTCTTGTTGCCCACCTCGCCGTCGATCTTGAGCACGCCGTCGTAGTTGCTGAACATGTGGCTGACGACCGGACGCGTGAAGGCGTACTGGGTGTCGGTGTCGATGTTCATCTTGATGACGCCGTTGTCGACGGCCTCGGCGATCTCGGCCTCGGTCGAGCCCGAGCCGCCGTGGAAGACGAGGTCGAACGGGTTGGTCTTGCCGACCTTCGCGCCGACGGCGTCCTGGATCTCCTTGAGGATGGCCGGGCGCAGCTTGACCGCACCGGGCTTGTAGACGCCGTGCACGTTCCCGAAGGTCAGGGCCGTCAGGTAGCGGCCCTTCTCGCCCGAGCCCAGGGCGGCGACCGTGGCCAGGCCGTCCTCGACCGTGGTGTAGAGCTTGTCGTTGATCTCGGCCTCGTGGCCGTCCTCCTCGCCACCGACGACGCCGATCTCGACCTCGAGGATGGTGCGCGCGGCAGCCGAGAGCTCGAGGAGCTCGGCGGAGATCGCGAGGTTCTCCTCGAGGGGGATGTCCGAGCCGTCGAACATGTGCGACTGGAAGGTCGGCAGCTTGCCGCCCTTGACCTGCTGCGCCTCGATCTGGAGCAGCGGGCGCACCCAGGTGTCGAGGTTGCTCTTGGTGCAGTGGTCCGTGTGGAGGGCGACGGTGATGCCGTAGCCCTTGGCGACCTCGGCCGCGTAGGCGGCGAGGGCCAGCGAGCCGGCGACGCGGTCCTTGACGGTCGAGCCCGAGGCGTACTCGGAGCCGCCCACGGAGACCTGGATGATGCCGTCCGACTCCGCCTCGGCGAAGCCCTGGAGCGCGGCCGTGAGGGTCTGCGACGAGGTGACGTTGACGGCGGGGTAGGCGAAGCTGCCCGCACGCGCCCGGTCGATCATCTCGTTGTAGACCTCGGGAGTGGCGATAGGCATGGGGTCTCCTGCGGTGAGTGGGGTGGTTTTCGGTCCCATGGTGGCACGGATCGACCCCGTCGCGTCGGGACCTCCCGCCCGGTGGCGCGCGGGCCGCGAGGCCGGCGGAACCGCGGCAGACCGCCGGTTCAGGCGTGCTGGACCACCCAGGTGTGCATCGCGATCGCCGCCGCAGCCCCGGCGTTGATCGACCGGGTCGAGCCGAACTGGCGGATGTGCAGGACGTCCTGGCACGCGGCCCGCGCGGCCTCCGACAACCCCGTACCCTCCTGGCCCAGGAGGAGGACGCAGGCCCGCGGCAGCGCGTACCCCTCGAGGGCCACCGATCCCGGCAGGTTGTCGATGCCGAGCACGGGCAGCCCCGCCTCCTCGGCCCAGGCCGTCAGGTCGGCGATCTCGGGGTGGTGCCGCAGGTGCTGGTAGCGATCGGTGACCATGGCCCCGCGGCGGTTCCACCGGCGTCGGCCCACCACGTGCACCTCGGCCGCGGCGAAGGCGTTCGCGGTGCGGACCACCGAGCCGATGTTGAGGTCGTGCGCCCAGTTCTCGATCGCGACGTGGAAGGGGTGCCGTCGGGTGTCGAGGTCGTGGACGATCGCCTCGACCGTCCAGTAGCGGTACTCGTCGACCACGTTGCGGCGGTCCCCGTGCTCGAGGAGCTCGACGTCGTAGCGCAGGGCGCCGTCGACCTCGAGCGCCGGCCACGCCTCAGGACCGCCCGGCCAGGGGCCGACCCCGACCTCCTCGTCCTTGACCGCCGCGGGCCCCTCCACGGAACCCGTCACCGGAGGCCTCGACGCCAGGCGTCCCGGGCCGTGAGGCGGGAGGCGGTGTGCAGCACGGACCGCTCGTAGAGCCGCGTCCCGAGGACGACGAAGAGCCCGGCCGTGCCCAGCACGACCAGCGCCGCGACCACGGGCTCCCAGGGCTCGGCGTTGTCGAGCACCACGCGCGCGGGCATGAGCAGCGGGGCGGTGAACGGCACGTAGGAGAGCACCCGCTGCGTCGGGCCCGGGTCGATCGCGAAGATGGCCGCGAAGAACGGGGCGATCACCAGGACCTGCATGAAGATCGTGGTGGAGTTGAGGTCCTCGACCCTCGAGGCCAGGGCCCCCGCCGCCGCCCACAGGCAGGCGAGCATGGTGAAGCCGAGCAGGAAGAACAGGACGAACCAGCCCGAGGCCCCGAGCACCACCTCGACCAGCCGGCCCTGCCCCGCGAGGGTCGCGGCGAGCAGACCGGCCCCCAGGATCACCACGATCTGCCCCACGGCCATCAGGGTGTTGCCCAGCACCTTGCCGGCCAGCAGCCATCGCACCGGGACCGCCGCGACCAGCAGCTCGACCACCCGGGACTGCTTCTCCTCGACCACGCTCTGCGCGATCGACATGCCGAAGGTCAGCACCGAGAGGTAGAAGAGGAAGGCGAAGAGCAGCACGAGCAGCTGCGGGGGCACGACGCTCGCCGGCTGCGCGTCGAGGAGCACGACCTCGGGGGTCGCCGGGGTGGTCAGGGACCGCACCTCGGCCGCGCTCAGGCCCGCCTCGGCCGCCGCGCCCGCGACCTGGACCTCGTTGGCCGCCGCCCGGACCAGGGCCTCGAGCTCGACCGGCACCGCCTCGGAGCCGACCAGACGCAGGTCGGTGATCCGCTCCCCGAGCAGGGCTGCGGCGACGTCCCCCGACTCCACGAGGGCCGCGGCGTCCCCCTCGGGCTCGACCTCGACGGCCGTGACGTCCGCCGCGGGCAGACCGGGGGCGCCGAGCATCAGCAGGGCCGGTGGCAGGTCGGCGTCGGGCTGCTGCGCCTCGGCGCCGAGCTCCGCGGCGCGCTCGACCACCTCGGCCGCGGCCTGCCCCTGCACCGCGACCCTGATGCTCGGGGTCTGGTTCGAGATCAGCACCGGGATCACGGTCGCGGCGATCACGAGCAGCAGCAGGAACAGGGTCGACCCGAGGAAGGCCTTGTCCCGGAGCTTGACGGTGATCTCCCGTGCTGCCACCACGCGGACGGTCGTCCAGCCGCTCATCGCACGGCCTCCCGGAAGATCTCGGCGAGGGTCGGGAGGACCGGGCTCATCTCGCGGACGAGGCCGTGCCGTTGGGCCTCGGCGAGCAGGGCCTGGTCGTCGGCGTCCTCCGCGAGGTCCACGACGACGACCGTCCCGTCGTGCGCGTGCAGGCTCACCCCGGGCACCTGGTCGAGGAAGGCCGCGACCCCCGACGGCGCCTCGGCCAGGGCTGCGGGGTCGCTCGCCGGGCCGGTGGCCGGGTCCTCGGGGAAGGGGTCCACCCGGAGCCGGAGCCGGCGTCCGGCGCGCTCGGTCCGCAGGCCGTCAGCCTCCCCCGCGGCGACCACCCGGCCGTGGTCGATGATCACGACGTCGTCGCAGAGCCGTTCGACGAGCTCGAGCTGGTGGGAGGAGAAGAGCACCGGGACCCCGGCCGCGGCCCGCAAGCGCAGGATCTCGGCCATCGCGTCCACGGCGATCGGGTCGAGGCCCGAGAAGGGCTCGTCCAGGACCAGGAGGGTCGGCTCGTGGACGAGGGCGGCGGCGACCTGCACGCGCTGCTGGTTGCCCAGGGAGAGGGTCTGCAGCAGGTCCTCGCTGCGGTCCTCGAGGCCGAGGAGCTCGAGCAGGGCGCCGGCGCGCTGCCGGGCGGTGGCGCCGCCCAGGCCGTGCACCCGGCCCAGGTACACCAGCTGCTCGGCGACCTTCATCTTGGGGTAGAGGCCGCGCTCCTCGGGCATGTAGCCGAAGCGGCGTCGCATCCCCAGGTCGAGCTCGGTGCCGCCCAGCTCGACCCGGCCGGAGTCCGGGGAGAGCACCCCCATGATGATCCGCATCGCCGTGGTCTTGCCGGCCCCGTTGGCCCCCACGAAGCCGGTCATCCGCCCGGGGCGGACGGTGAAGCTCACGTCCTCGAGGGCTGTCCGGTCTCCGAAGGTGCGGGTGACCCCGCTGAGCGTGAGCTCTTCTGGCACGGCGCGCCCTCCTGATGGTTCGTGCAGCCGACCCTAGCCGCGGACGGCGGTCCGGGCGTGCCGGGCTCAGGCCTGCCCGGGAGGCACCCCGAGGCGGGTCAGGAGGACGCGCGGTCCAGCAGGTCGGCCGCCGCGTCGCGGGCCCGGGCGAACGGGGCCTCGAGGGTGCCCATCCCGACCGTGACGATCGCGCCCTCGTAGAGCAGCATCAGGGTCTGGGACAGGGCCCCGGGGTCGCTGACCTCAGCCTCGGTGAGCAGGCGCTCGAAGAGCCCGAGGAGCCACCGCTTCTGCCGGAGGCTCTCGCGGGAGACGGGGTGGTCGGGGTCGTCGGTCTCGGCGCGGGCGTTGACCGCGCTGCACCCCCGCGGGCTGTTCGCCTCGGACCAGGCGGCGGCCGCGTCGAAGACGGCCAGGACGCGGGCGGTCCCCCCGGCGGCGACCGCGTCGAGGACGCCCTCGAGGTGCTCGCGCCATCGGAGGTCACGCTCCTGCAGGTAGGTCAGCACGAGGGCGTCCTTGGAGCCGAAGCGGTCGTAGAGGGTCTTCTTGGTCACCCCCGCCGCCTCCGCGATCGCGTCGACACCGACCGCGTGGATGCCGCGGGCGTAGAAGAGGGCCGAGGCCGCCGTGAGGACGCGACGCGCGCCAGGGGTCATCGCCGGGAGGGGATCGGGCGTCGCCATGGCTCGACTATACAGATCGGTATAGTCTCGCCGCATGAGTACACCGATCGGTATACCTGCCCGCGTCGTCGTGCCCCTCGCCTCGGTCGCCTTCGTCCTGTGCTGGAGCTCGGGGTTCCTCGGCGCCAAGCTCGGCAGCCACGACGCCCACCCCGTGACCCTGCTCGTGTGGCGGTTCGTGCCGCTGCTCCTGCTGCTGCTCGCCCTCGGAGCCCTGCGCCGACGCCGGCCCGGTCACCGGCTCGAGCCCGGTGAGGTCACGACCCACCTGCTCGTCGGGCTGCTCTCCCAGGTGGGCTACGTGCTGCCGGTCTACCTCGCGATCGGTGCGGGGGTCGCCTCGGGCACCACCGCCCTCATCGACGCCGTGCAGCCCCTGGTCGTGGCGACGCTGGTCGGCCCGCTGCTCGGGCTCCGGGTGGTCGCCATGCAGTGGCTCGGCCTCGTGACCGGCGCCGTCGGCGTGGTGCTCGTGGTCGGGGCCGACCTCGCCACGGCCTCGGCCCCCGCCTGGGCCTACACCCTGCCGCTCGCGGCGATGGCGAGCCTGGTCGCCGCGACCTTCGTCGCGCGCCGTCGTCCGACGACGACCAGCCCCCTGACCGCGCTGACCCTCCACGGCGCCGTCGGGGTGGTTGTCATCGGCGGGATCGCGCTCGCCACGGGCACGGCGGCACCACCGGCCCAGGCCTCGTTCTGGGGCGTCGCGCTCTTCCTCGCCGTCGTGCCGAGCCTCGGGGGCTACGGGCTCTACTGGGCGCTGCTCACCCGCATCGGCGTCACGCGGCTCAACGCCCTGCTGTTCCTCGTCGCCCCGACCACCGCGGTCGCGGGCGCCCTGCTCTTCGGCGAGCCGTTCACCCTCGGGACTGCGGCGGGCCTGCTGCTCAGCGGCGTGGCGGTCGCCCTCGTGCTGACCCACGAGCAGGCGGAGACCGACACCGCGCAGCAGGCGCCGCCCAGGGCGGGGGCAGGGGCGACGGCCGACGGGCAGGGCGGGACGAGGGATCCGGCCCAGGCCGAGCGACAGCCTGCGTCGTAGGCTCGGCACGTGACCCGCGACCACACCGCCCCGCGCGAGATCCACAGCTGGCTGACGGACATGGACGGGGTGCTGGTCCACGAGGGCAAGGCGCTGCCCGGCGCCGCGGACTTCGTCCGGACCCTGCGCGAGGCCGGTCGGCCGTTCCTCATCCTGACCAACAACTCGATCTACACCGAGCGGGACCTGCGCGCCCGGCTGCGCGCCGCGGGGATCGACGTCCCCGAGGGGGCGATCTGGACCTCGGCCCTCGCCACGGCGCAGTTCCTCGCCGACCAGGTCCCCGGGGGCAGCGCCTACGCGATCGGCGAGGCCGGGCTGACCACGGCGCTGTACGAGGCGGGGTACACCCTCACCGAGACCGACCCGGACTACGTGGTGCTGGGCGAGACCCGCACGTACTCCTTCGAGGCGATCACCCGGGCCGTCCGGCTCATCCAGGGCGGGGCGCGGTTCATCGCGACCAACCCGGACGTGACCGGGCCCAGCGCCCAGGGTGACCTGCCCGCGACGGGGGCGGTGGCCGCGATGATCACGGCGGCGACCGGGCGGAGCCCCTACTTCGTCGGCAAGCCCAACCCGATGATGTTCCGCTCAGCCCTCAACCGGATCGACGCCCACTCCGAGACCACGGCGATGGTCGGGGACCGCATGGACACCGACGTCGTGGCGGGGATCGAGGCCGGGCTGCAGACCTTCCTGGTCCTCACCGGCTCGACCCAGGAGCACCAGGTCGAGACCTTCCCCTTCCGCCCCGGCGCCGTCGTCCCCTCGATCCAGGACCTCACCCCCCTGATCTGACCCCACCTCGTGTCAGAACCTGGGATACCTCCAGCACCCCCACCTTCTGACACGAGCTCAGCCCCGTCTCGTGTCAGAACCTGGGGTGCCCCTGGCACCCTCAGGTTCTGACACGAGATCGGTGGTCAGGGGGTGGGGGTGGTGCCGAAGTCGACGCGGGGGACGGCGCGGACGGCAGGGTCCTGGGCCTCGAAGTACTCGGCCCGGGTGAAGTGGAACATGCCCGCGACGATGTTCGCCGGGAAGGTCTCGACCTTGGTGTTCATGGCCCGGACGTTGGCGTTGTAGAACCGCCGGCCCGCCGCGATGCGGTCCTCGGTGTTGGTGAGCTCGGCCTGGAGCTGCATGAAGTTCTCGCTCGCCCGCAGCTGCGGGTAGGCCTCGGCGACGGCGAACAGCCGGCCCATCGCCTGGCTGAGCATGTCCTCCTGGACGGCCTGCTCGGCCGGGCCCGACCCCGGGGTCGCAGCAGCCGCGCGGGCCCGGGTCACCTCGTCGAAGACGCCGCGCTCGTGGGCCGCGTAGCCCTTCACCGCCTCGACCAGGTTGGGGATGAGGTCGTGGCGCCGGTGCAGCTCGACGTCGATCTGGCGCCAGGCCTCCTGCACGAGGTTCCGTAGCCGGACGAAGCCGTTGTACGTCGCCACCCCCCACAGCAGCACGATCAGAGCGATCGCGAGCAGGACGAGCAGGACGATGCCGATCGTGTCCACCAGAGCCTCCATCATCGGTTGAGGGGATCGTAGCCGTGGTCCTGCCACACGAAGCGGGGCACGGCCTCGACGATCGCGCTCATGACCCCCAGGCGTCGGGCCACGAGGTGGTGCTGGGGCGCCCCCAGCGACCAGCACAGCACGTCCTGGCCCTCGATCCGTAGGGCCAGGCCCAGGGCGTCCGGCCGGAGGAGGCGCTCCATGAGCCGGGGGCTCAGCACGTCGTGCGCGAAGCGCTCGTCGGGGGCCGCGATCCGCCACGCGCGGTTGAAGGCCTCGGACTCGAACTGGATGTCCTGCGCGCCGAAGACCTTCGCCAGCCGGGCCCCCACCCCCTCGGGGGTCAGCTCGAGGGTCGGCAGGTAGGCCGGCAGGTGCAGGGCCAGCACGTGGAAGGTCGTCGTGCTCCGGTTCTTGCCCGAGCCCGTGGTGTACCGGTAGGCGAAGGAGACCGCCTGGCGGCCCTGGTACGTCCCCGTCACGACCCGGGTGGCCTGCCGCCCGCTGCCCTGGCCGAAGGGCTGCCCGCGCCACCGGGAGACCAGCGACGGGTCCGAGCCCACGTACTGCCAGCCGACCTGGGCCGCCCACTCCTTGGTCTTCTTGATGCCCCGGAAGTGCCACCACAGGCCCCCGAGCAGGACCGCCGGGACGATCAGCACCATGGCGAGCGGCACGAGGAAGGACAGGACGCCGAACACCACGTCGACCATCAGCGTCTCCCCTCCCGGGCGCAGGTCACGGGGGCGGGCTCAGGCCAGGCCGAGGTCGGCCAGGTCGAAGAGGTAGTGGTAGCTCAGGCCCTCGGCCTCGATGCGCTCCCGGGCCCCGGTCCCGCGGTCGACGATCACGGCGACACCCGCGACCTCGGCCCCGGCCTCGCGCAGGGCCTCGACGGCGGTGAGGACCGACCCGCCCGTGGTGGAGGTGTCCTCGACGGCGACCACGCGGCGTCCGACGACGTCGGGGCCCTCGATGCGCCGCTGCAGGCCGTGGGCCTTGCCCTCCTTGCGGACGACGAAGGAGTCCAGGTCCTGCCCTCGCGAGGCCGCGGCGTGCATCAGAGCCGTGGCGACCGGGTCCGCCCCGAGGGTCAGGCCTCCGACGGCGTCGACCTCCTGCGTGCCCAGCCCGACCTCCTCGAGGCGGTCGAGCAGCAGGTGCCCCACCAGCGGCCCGGCACGGTGGTGCAGGGTCACGCGGCGCAGGTCGACGTAGTAGTCGGCCTCCCGCCCCGAGGACAGGGTCACCCGGCCGTGCACGACGGCGAGCTCGGTGATGAGCGCGCGGAGCTGCTCGCGGGGCGTGGGTCCGAAGGCGTCGTTCACGCGGTCAGGCTAGCGGTCCTCGGTGCCCTCCTGGGCGACGTGCCGGCGCAGGCGCCGGTCCCCCGAGATCGCCCGGATCGCCGCGCGCGGCAGGAGCCGGGTGACCTCCGAGACGATCCCGTAGCGCAGGCTCGGCGTCGAGATCACCGCACCGCGGCGGACGTCGGCCAGGGCGGCAGCGACCACGGCGTCGGCGTTGAGCCACGCGAGCTCGGGGTAGACCTCCTGGTCGATGCCGGCCCGCTCGTGGAACTCGGTGTGCACCAGCCCCGGGCACAGGGCCGTGGCCGTGACGCCCGTGCCGCGCAGCTCGACGGCGAGGGCCTCGGTGAACACCCGCACCCAGGCCTTGTCCGCCGAGTAGGTGCCCATCGCGGTGAGGGCCGCGATCGAGGAGACGTTGACGACGGCCCCGCGGCCGCGCTCGACCATGGCCCCGGCCGCGGCGTGCGAGAGCACCATGACGGCGCGGACCATCACCTCGTGGGCGTCCAGGTGCGCGTCGAGGTCCCCGCCGACGAAGCGGGAGCCCACGGACAGTCCTGCGTTGTTGACCAGCAGGCTCACCGGGTCCTCGGTGCTGCGCAGCCGCTCGGCGACGCGGGCGACCTGCTCGCGGTCGGCGAGATCGGCCGGGAGCACCTCGGCGTGCACCCCCGCGGCAGCGCGCAGCTGGCTCGCCAGCCGCTCCAGACGGTCTTCGTTCCGGGCGACCAGCACGACGTCGTGCCGGGCGGTGGCGAGCTGCCAGGCGAACTCCAGGCCCAGGCCAGCGCTCGCACCGGTGATCAGGACGGTAGCCATGCAGCCACCCTACGCAGTGGCCCCGTGCGGGTGGGTCAGGTCGAGCGGATCGGGGGGTGAAGGTGTCGAGGAGGTGCACCGTCGCCGACGCCCCGGGTCCGTCCCCCCGGGCCGCGAGAGCGTCGCCCCCGGGCGGTAGCGTGCTCGCCATGCGGATCGCGACGTGGAACATCAACTCGGTCCGGGCTCGCGCCGACCGGGCCGTGGCCTGGCTCGAGAGCAGCGGCACCGACGTGCTGGCGCTGCAGGAGACCAAGTGCAAGGACGAGCAGTTCCCGCACGCCGTCTTCGAGGCTGCGGGCTACGAGGTCGCCCACGTCGGGCGAAGCCAGTGGAACGGCGTCGCCGTGGTGTCCCGCGTCGGGATCGAGGACGTCGAGGTGGCCTTCGCCGACCAGCCGGGCTTCGGCGAGGACGGACCCGTGGTCGAGGCCCGCGCCCTGGGGGCGACCTGCGGCGGGGTGCGCGTGTGGAGCCTGTACGTCCCGCACGGCCGGTCCCCGGATCACCCGCACTACGCCTACAAGCTGGCCTGGCTCGAGCAGCTGCGCCGCAACGCGGAGGGCTGGCTCGAGGCTGACCCGGCGGCGCAGCTCGCTCTGCTGGGCGACTGGAACGTCATCCCCTACGACTCCGACGTCTACGACGTCACGGCCTTCGAGGGCCACACCCACGTGACCCAGCCCGAGCGGGACGCCTTCTTCGCCTTCGCCGACGCCGGGTTCACGGAGGTCTCCCGGGTGCACGTCCCCGAGGAGGGCAGGTACACCTACTGGGACTACCAGCAGCTCGCCTTCCCCAAGAACAAGGGCCTGCGGATCGACTTCGCCTACACCTCCCCGGCCCTGACCGACCGCGTCACGGGGGTCTCGATCGACCGCGAGGCCCGCAAGGGCAAGGGCGCCTCGGACCACGTGCCCGTGGTGGTGGACCTCGAGGACTGAGCCGCACGGGGGACGACCGCACCAGGAGGACGGTCCGGCCAGTAGGTTGGCCCGCATGAGTACGCCGCAGGGGAGCTACGGCCTCGACCCCCACTCGCGCCCCGGGGGCAGCGACCCGTCTGCAGGGCCCAACCCGTACGCCCCGCCGGCCGAGGGGTCCGGCGACGCGTCGTCTCCCCCGCCCGGGTACGGCGCCCCTCCAGGATTCGGTCCCCCTCCGGGCTTCGGTCCCCCGCCCGCGGGCTACGGCTCGGGCTACCCGGGGCCCGGCCATCCCGGCCAGGGGTACGGCGCCCCGGGGTACAGCGGTGCACAGCACAACCCCCAGCAGTACCTGGCCCAGGGTTGGGCCACCCCGCCGCCGCCGACCGAGGGCCTCGCGGTCGCCGCCCTCGTGCTGGGGATCATCGGCCTGGTGGTCATCCAGATCACCGGCCCCGTCGCAGTGGTGCTGGGCATCATCGCCCTGGTCCGCATCCGGCGGCTCGGCACGCGCGGCCAGGGGCTGGCGATCGCCGGGCTCGTCACCGGAGGGGTCGCGACCCTCCTGCTCCTGCTCTTCGGGGTGTTCCTGGTCGCCGTCCTCACGGACGGCGCCCTGAACGGGTTCTCGTGAGCGGGCAGGCCCCCCGACAGGACGGCTACTACCCGCAGGAGGCGTACTACGCCCCGGGGTGGCAGGCCCCGCACCAGCCCTCCCCCGAGGAGCAGGACCGACGACGACGCCGCACCCGGCAGATCCTGCTCGCAGGGGCGGCCGTGCTCGGCGTCATCACGCTGGTCGCTGTGGTGCTGGGCGCGCGGTACGCCCTCGCGGTGCGCCCGCTGGGCGAGGTCGACTCCCCGACCACCGCCCATGCGCGGCAGCTCGACCGTGGCCACTGCCTGCCTGCCCTGCCTGCCGACGGGACGGTCGGCGAGGTCGACGTGGTGCCGTGCGACGAGCCCCACGTGGCCGAGGTGGTGGGGGCCCACACCCTGGCGGACGGACCGTGGCCGGGGTCGGCCGAGGCCGCCCGCAGCACCGCGGCCACCTGCGAGATGGAGACGGCCCAGCGCGAGCTCGGCTTCGAGCCCGTGGTCTGGGCCCCGAGCGAGGCCGCCTGGGGCCAGGGCTACCGGACCGGGCTGTGCCTCGCGCACCTGCCCGAGGGCGAGGCGCGAGGCTCCTGGGCCTCGGGGGACGTCACGCTCGAGGAGGGCTGACGAGCCCTCCTCGAGGGGGACGACGGTCAGCCGTTGAGACCCGAGAGGTGCGGCACCGAGGCCGTGATGACCGTGCCGTCGGCCCGCGTGGTCCCCAGCAGCGCCGAGGCGTCGGGCTCGCCCTGGATGCGCGGCCCCTGCCCGTCGAGGGGCACCGTCACGGGTCCGCGGGCCGGCACCCGCACGGCCTCGCCACGGACCGTGACGTCGAGGCCGTCACCGATCTCGTTCTCGAGCTCGATCTCCTGGTGCCGCACGGTGACCTTGACCCGTGATCCCCGGACCGTGAGCCGGAAGGTCAGGGAGGGCCAGGTCTCGGGCAGGCGGGGGTCGAAGCTGATCCTGCCGCCGTAGTCGCGCATCCCGGCGAAGCCGTGGACCAGGGCTCCCCACACCCCACCCGCCGAGGCGACGTGCACGCCGTCGGAGGTGTTGTGGTGCAGGTCGCCCAGGTCGACGAAGAGGGCGTCGTGGAAGTACCGCAGGGCGAGCTCGTGGTAGCCGACCTCGGCCGCGATGATCGACTGGACGACCCCGGACAACGAGGAGTCCCCCGTGGTGATCGGGTCGTAGTACTCGAAGTCGGCGCGCTTCTCCTCGGCCGTGAAGTGCTCCCCCTGGAGGAAGAGCGCCAGCACGACGTCGGCCTGCTTGAGCACCTGGAACCGGTAGATCACCAGCGGGTGGAAGTGGAGCAGCAGGGGGCGCTTGCTCGCCGGGGTGTTGGGCAGGTCCCAGACCTCGCGCTCGTGGAAGTGCGAGTCCTGCGGGTGGATGCCCAGGTTGTCGTCGTACGGGATCGCCATGGCGTCGGCGGCCCGCTCCCACTCGGCGATCTCCTCGCGCTCGAGGTGCAGCCGGGACACCATGCGGGCGTGCTCCTGGGGCCAGTCCCGCTCGAGCTGGCACACGGCCTCGGCCGCGCGGCGCAGGTTGAACCGGGCCATGACGTTGGTGAAGAGGTTGTCGTTGACGACCGTCGTGTACTCGTCGGGGCCGGTCACCCCGTGGATGTGGAAGGAGTCCGAGCCGTTGCCCCGCCAGAAGCCCAGGTCCGCCCACATGCGCGCGGTCTGCACGAGGATGTCGATGCCCTCGCGGGCCATGAACTCGTCGTCGCCGGTCGCCTGGACGTACTTGCTGATCGCGAAGGAGACGTCGGCGTCGATGTGGTACTGCGCGGTGCCTGCCGCGTAGTAGGCCGAGGCCTCCTCGCCGTTGATGGTCCGCCACGGGAACAGGGCGCCGTGCTGGGTGAGCTCGGAGGCCCGGCGCACCGCGGCAGGCAGCATCGTGTACCGGAAGCGCAGGGCGTTCCGGGCGTACAGCGGCGTCGTGTACGTCAGGTAGGGCACCACGTAGACCTCGGTGTCCCAGAAGTAGTGACCGCTGTAGCCCGAGCCGGTCAGACCCTTGGCGGGGATGCCGTTGCCCTCGGCCCGGGCCGAGGCCTGCGCGAGCTGGTAGAGGTTCCAGCGCACGGCCTGCTGCACCTCGGGCTGGGCCTCGATCTCGACGTCGGACCGCTCCCAGTAGGCGTCGAGCCAGGCACGCTGGTCCGCGAACTGCTGCTCGACCCCCTCTTCACGGACCCGGTCCAGGGTGCGCCGGCACCGGTTGGTCAGCTCACGGGCCGGGACGTTGCGCGAGGTGTGGTACGCGATCGCCTTGGTGATGGTGATGGGCGACCCCGCCTCGGCGCGGATCCGGTAGACGTGCTTGGCGTGGTCCTCCTCGACCTGGGTGAAGACCTTGTACTCGTTCTCGGTGTCGATGGTGTGGTCGGCGCCGACCGCGAGGCTCATCCGCGAGTTGGTGCAGCGGTAGCCGAGCATCATCCGCTCGTCGTCGCCCCAGTGCTCGGTCGGCTGGAGCACCCGCTCCTCGAAACGCTCCGCGCGACGGGGGTCGTTCATGCCGAGGGGCTGGGGCTTGACGCGGAACTCGTCGAGACCGTCCTGGCGGTTGAGCACCTGGGAGGAGACGACGACGGGGACGTCACGGTCCAGGACCGTGACCTCGTAGGTGAGGATCGCGAGGTGCCTCTGCCGGAAGGACACCATGCGCTGGGAGCGGATGCGGACGCGGTTCCCGGCCGGGGTGCGCCAGACGACCTCGCGCCGCAGCACGCCGTCGCGCATGTCCAGGGTGCGCTCGTACTCGACCAGGTCCGCGACCGAGAGCAGCAGCGGCTCGTCGTCGACGTAGATCCGCATGATCTTGGTGTCGGGGGCGTTGACGATCGTCTGGCCGACCTGGGCGAAGCCGAAGGCCTCCTCCGCGTGCCGGATCGGCCAGGTCTCGTGGAAGCCGTTGATGAACGTGCCGTGGCTGTGGCTGTCGCGCCCCTCCTCGACGTTGCCACGCATCCCCAGGTAGCCGTTGCCGACCGAGAACAGCGTCTCCGTGACCCCCAGGTCGCCGTGCTCGTAGAAGGTCTCGGTCAGGCGCCACGGGTCGACGGGGAACCGGAT
The DNA here is from genome assembly GCF_017565425.1 of Actinotalea soli. Lineage (GTDB taxonomy): Bacteria > Actinomycetota > Actinomycetes > Actinomycetales > Cellulomonadaceae > Actinotalea > Actinotalea soli. The sequence continues at coordinate 23,979 of NZ_JAGEMK010000010.1, read as the reverse complement.
CCGGTCCAGGTGCTCGGGCAGGGGCCCGAAGGAGGTCTGGGGCTCGGGGGACGCCGTCTCGTGGGCTGCGGGCTGGGTCATCGGACCACCAGCTCGGCCAGGTCCCCGACCACGACGTCGGCCCCGGCGTCGCGCAGCACCTGCGGTCCCGCACCGCGGTCGACCCCGACGACGAGCCCGAAGTCCCCGTGGCGCCCCGCCTGGACCCCGGAGACCGCGTCCTCGAGCACGACGGCCCGGGCCGCCGGGACCCCGAGGGCCTCGGCGGCGTAGAGGTACGTCGCGCCCGAGGGCTTGCCCTCCAGCCCGCGCGCGCGGGCCACCTCCCCGTCGACGACGACCTCGAAACGGTCCGCGAGGCCGGCGGCGGCCAGCACGGCCGGCGCGTTCCGCGAGCTCGAGACCACGGCGATCTCGGTGCCGCGGGTGGCCAGCAGGTCGAGCAGCAGCACCGAGCCCGGGTACGGCACCACCCCGTCGGTCGCGAGGATCCGGGAGAAGACCGCGTTCTTGGCGTTGCCCAGCCCGCAGACCGTCTCGGTCCCCGGCTCGTCGCTCGGGTCCCCCTCGGGCAGCACGAGCCCGCGCGAGGCGAGGGCCGAGCGCACGCCGTCGTAGCGGGGCTTGCCGTCGACGTACCGGAAGTAGTCCTCGTCGGTGTAGGCGGGCTCGACGTCGTGGGCCTCGAAGAAGGTGGTGAACATCTGGCGCCACGCGTGCATGTGGACGTCCGCGGTCGGGGTCAGGACGCCGTCGAGGTCGAAGAGTGCGGCGTCGTACTCGTCCCAGTTCATGGAGTCGACGCTAGTGCGTGAACCCCCGTGGTTGGCGAACCGCGCCGGGTGAGGTCTGGGCGCCGTGCCGAGCTCAGGCGGTGACCGCCGTGAGGACCAGCCCCTCGGCCCGCGCGCCACCCGGCGCGTCCACGGCCTCGGGCGCGGGGCGGTCGACCAGGACCGCGCCGCCGTCGGACACCTGCCCGGCGAGCAGCATCCGGGCCAGCTGGTCGCCGATCTGGCGCTGCACGAGCCGTCGCAGCGGCCGGGCGCCGTAGGCCGGGTCGAAGCCCTCGAGGGCCAGCCACTCCCGCGCCGCCGTGGTCACCTCGAGGCGCAGCCGACGGTCGGCGAGCCGGTCCGCGAGCCGGGTGATCTGCAGGTCCACGATCTGGCCGAGCTCGGCCAGGGTCAGGGCGTCGAAGATCACGACGTCGTCGAGCCGGTTGAGGAACTCGGGCTTGAAAGCGCCCCGCACCGCGGTCATCACGGCCTCACGCTTGGCCTCGACCGCGAGGGTCGGGTCCACGAGGAACTGCGAGCCGAGGTTCGAGGTGAGCACCAGGATCGCGTTGCGGAAGTCCACGGTGCGGCCCTGGCCGTCGGTCAGACGACCGTCGTCGAGCACCTGCAGCAGCACGTCGAACACCTCGGGGTGGGCCTTCTCGACCTCGTCGAGGAGCACCACCGAGTACGGGCGACGGCGCACGGCCTCGGTCAGCTGGCCGCCCTCCTCGTACCCCACGTACCCGGGAGGGGCACCGACCAGGCGGGCCACCGAGTGCTTCTCGCCGTACTCGGACATGTCGATGCGGACCATGGCCCGCTCGTCGTCGAAGAGGAAGTCCGCGAGGGACTTGGCGAGCTCGGTCTTGCCCACGCCGGTGGGCCCGAGGAAGAGGAAGGACCCGGTGGGCCGGTCGGGATCGGCGATCCCGGCCCGCGAGCGCCGCACCGCGTCGCTGACCGCGGTGACGGCCTGCTGCTGGCCGATGAGCCGCGAGCCGAGCACCTCCTCCATGCGCAGCAGCTTGGCCGTCTCGCCCTCGAGCAGGCGCCCGGTGGGGATGCCGGTCCAGGCCGAGACCACCTCGGCGATCTCGTCCGGGCCGACCTTCTCGGCGATCATCGGTGCCTCGGGCCGCGCTGCCCGCGGGGCGCCACCCTCGATCTGCAGGGTGTCCCCCGCACCGTCGCCCTCGGTCGGCTGGGCGCCGTGACCTGCCCCGCCGTGGTCGAGCTCCGCGGCCTCAGCCGCGGCGATCTCCTTCTCGACGGCGGGGATCTCGCCGTAGAGGAGCCGGGAGGCCCCCGCGAGGTCGCCGTCGCGCTGGTGCCGCTCGGCCGCGACCCGCAGCTCGTCGAGCCGCACGCGCAGGTCACCCAGGTGGTTCTGCCCGGCCTTCTCGCGCTCCCACCGGGCGGTGAGGGCGGCGAGGTCCTCGCGACGGTCGGCGAGCTCGGCCCGCAGCCTCTCGAGGCGGTCCCGCGAGGCGTCGTCGTCGGCCTCGGAGAGGTGCAGCTCCTCCATCGAGAGACGGTCGACGGCGCGACGGAGCTCGTCGATCTCGACCGGGGAGGAGTCGAGCTCCATGCGCAGCCGCGAGGCCGCCTCGTCGATGAGGTCGATGGCCTTGTCAGGCAGCTGGCGTGCGGTGATGTAGCGGTCGGACAGCGTGGCCGCGGCGACCAGGGCGGCGTCGGAGATCCCGACCTTGTGGTGGGCCTGGTAGCGCTCCTTGAGACCGCGCAGGATCGCGACGGTGTCCTCGACGCTGGGCTCGCCGACGAAGACCTGCTGGAACCGGCGCTCGAGGGCAGGGTCCTTCTCGATGCGCTCGCGGAACTCGTCGAGGGTGGTCGCCCCGATGAGCCGCAGCTCGCCGCGGGCCAGCATGGGCTTGAGCATGTTGCCCGCGTCCATGCTGCCCTCGGCAGCCCCGGCGCCGACCACGGTGTGGAGCTCGTCGATGAAGGTCACGACCTCGCCGTCGGAGGACTTGATCTCGTCGAGGACGGCCTTGAGCCGCTCCTCGAACTCGCCGCGGAACTTGGCCCCCGCGACCATCGAGGCGAGGTCGAGGGAGATCAGGCGCTTGCCGCGCAAGGACTCGGGGACGTCCCCGGCGACGATGCGCTGGGCGAGGCCCTCGACGACGGCCGTCTTGCCGACGCCCGGCTCGCCGATGAGCACCGGGTTGTTCTTGGTGCGGCGCGAGAGCACCTGGACCACGCGGCGGATCTCTCCGTCGCGGCCGATCACGGGGTCGAGGCGACCGTCGGCGGCCGCGGCGGTCAGGTCGACGCCGTACTTCTCGAGGGCCTTGTAGGTGCCCTCGGGGTCCGGGCTGGTGACCCGGGCGGTCCCGCGCACGGTCGGCAGGGCGTCGAGGAGCGCCTGCCGGGTGGCTCCGGCCGAGGTGAGCGCGTCCGCTGCGGCGGAGCTGCCCGCGGCCAGGCCCAGCAGCAGGTGCTCGGCGGAGATGTACTCGTCACCGAGGGCCTGGGCCTCGGTCTGGGCCGCCGCAAGGGTCGCGTTGAGGGACCGGGAGGAGGTGGGTTGGCCGACGGCCTCGCCGCTCACCGCAGGCAGGGCGGTCCGCACGGCCTCGACCCGCCGGGTGAGGGCGGCACGGTCGGCCCCCACGGCGTCGAGCAGGCCGACCGCGACGCCGCCGTCCTGCTGGAGCAGGGCGCCGAGCAGGTGGATCGGCTCGATCTGCGGGTTGCTCGAGGCGGACTGGATCGCGCCGGCGAGAGCCTCCTGGGCCTTGGTCGTGAACTTGGAGTCCATGGTGCGTGCGCCTCCGTGCAGGGTGTCGGTCGTCTGACCGGGTAACGAGCTCAGAGTTGAGTCTATTCCACTCAACTCTGACGAGCAGGTTCGGCTCGTCTGCCCGACCCCACCCTCGGGCCTGGAACGCGAGGAGGTGCCGCGCCCCGCCGTCGCGCCCTACAGTGCTGAGCCATGCGAACCCGTCGCCTGCTGGGCGCCACGACCGTGACCCTGCTGCTCGCCGCCACCCTGACCGGATGCGTCAAGGTCGACCTCGACCTGCAGCTCCAGCCGGACGACACCATCGACGGCTCCCTCGTCTTCGCCGTCTCCTCGGACCTGGCCGAGACGCTGGGCCAGGACGGCGAGACCCTCTCCGAGGGGGTCCAGGAGGAGCTGCTCGGTGAGGACGCTCCCGAGGGTGCGACCAGCGAGCCCTACGACGACGGGGAGTTCGTCGGCTCGACGCTGGCCTTCGAGGGCGAGAGCCTGGGCGAGTTCGCCGACGACGAGGACCTGCAGATCACCCGCGAGGGCGACGAGTTCGTCGTCACCGGGGTGCTGGACCTGACCGACACCGGCGCCGAGGAGCTGCCCGGCCTCGACCTCGAGCCCCAGGTCCGCATGGCCGTGACCTTCCCCGGCGAGGTCACCGAGCACGACGGCGAGCTCGAGGGCACCACCGTGGTGTGGACCCCGACCCCCGGGGAGCGCACCGAGCTCAACGCCCGCGGGTCCGCCCTCGCCGACGAGAGCCTCGCCGGTCAGGTCGGGGAGCTGATCGAGGACGTGACCGGGCAGGGCGACGGCGAGGGCAGCGGCCTGGCCTGGTGGCTGCTGGTCCCCGCGATCGGCCTCGCCCTGCTGCTCGTGATCGGCCTGGTCCTGGTCCTCGTGCTGAGTGCGCGCCGACGCCGACGCCAGGCCGCGGACCGGACCGAGGCGGAGGGCATCGCCAACGACCAGGCGACCTCCTACGGCCCGGTCGACGACGGGCCGGGCGAGCTGCGGTGAGTCAGGGCGGGGTGGCAGCCGGGGCGCCGAGCGAGCCGGCCGCCGACTGGCGACCCGACGTCCTCGGCGAGGACTGGGAGGCCCTCACCGTCCCGCTGCTCGCCGACGACCAGGGCGAGGCGGTCACGACCCTCGTCCGCCGGGTGCGCACCGACGGCGACCCGGGACGTCGTCGCGCCGTGCTGTACGTGCACGGGTACGTCGACTACTTCTTCCAGCGGCACCTCGCCGAGGTCTGGGAGGACGCCGGGTTCGACTTCTACGCCCTCGACCTGCGCAACCACGGTCGCTCGATGCTGGAGCACCAGCAGCCCAACGCGGTGACCGACATCGCCCTGCACGCCGAGGAGCTCGACCGTGCGGTGGCCGTGGTGCGGGCCGAGGGGCACGAGGTCGTCGTCGGGCACGGGCACTCGACAGGAGGCCTGGTGCTGAGCCTGTGGGCCCACGCCCGCCGGGACCGGCCGCAGGGCCCCGTCGTCGACGCCCTGGTCCTCAACAGCCCGTGGTTCGACCTCAACCGGTCATGGTTCGACCGGGTCGTCACGACGGCCGCCCTCGAGGTGGTCGGCGGCCTCGCCCCGCGCCTGGTGGTCGGGCAGCTCGCCCCGCACTACGGCACCCACCTGCACGTCGACAGCGGCGGCTCGTGGGAGTACGACCTGGCCTGGAAGCCGCACGACGGGTTCGGGGTCCGGGCCGGGTGGATGCGCTCGATCCGGCGTGGGCACCGCGCCGTGGCCCGCGGGCTCGCGATCGACGTGCCGGTGCTCGTGTGCACCTCGAGCGCGAGCGGCCCGCACGACCGGTGGCACGACGCCCTGGACAGCACCGACAGCGTGCTCGACGTCGACCAGATCCTCGCGCGGGCCCCCGGCCTGGGCCCCGACGTCACCGTGGTGCAGGTGCCCGACGGGGTGCACGACCTGATCCTCTCCGCCGAGCCGGCCCGTCAGGCCTACGCCGACGCCGTCACGGAGTGGCTCGCGCGACGACTGCCGGCATGACGACGGCGCCCCGGCGACGGGGGCCGGGGCGCCGTGGTCGAGCAGGCCGGTCGGACCGGTGCAGGGTCAGCGCTGGGCGCCCTCGAGGGAGCCGGTGACGTCGCCCTGCTCGTCGATGACGAGACAGAGGACCTCGCGGTCGTCGAGGCGGTCCCAGCTGTCCTGGGTCGGGTAGATCGACGTGACGCCGAGCTCGGAGGCGTCGTAGGGCAGGCCGATGAAGGTCTCGAACTCGTCCAGGCAGTAGGCCTCCGAGGCGGACACCACCCCCTGCAGACCGGGGAAGTCCCCGTCCTCGAACATCATGGCGGCGTAGGCCTCGGCGTCGTGGGGCTCGTCGCAGGGCACGGTCGAGACCGACGAGAGCTCCTCGTCTGCCACGTCGGGCGAGTTCATGCAGTCGCCCACCTCGAGGTCGAACACGCTCTCGCTGCAGCCCGAGAGGCCGACGAGCAGGAGGGCGGCCGAGGCGACGGCGGCCGGGCGGGTGAACGTGCGCATGGGTGTCCTTCGATAGCAGGGCGGGAGGGGCCGCGGGCTCCGATGCGCCGCCAGCCGAGGAACGCTATCGGAATGATCATCGCCACGGCACCCGTGGTCCACCGGATGCGCGAGAATTCACCTCGTGACCCCCGCCGACGACCAGCTGCCCGACTCCTTCGACCAGCTGCCCGGCCGCGCTCACCAGGACATCCGCACCTTCCACCCGCGCCGCGTGCCCCTGAGCCGCGCCCAGCGCGAGGCGCTGACCGACCACTGGCCGGCCGTGGGGTTCTCGGTGCACAACCCCGACAACGGCACTCCGCCGGTGACTCCCGAGGGGCACCTGGACACCGTCACCCTGTACGGACGTGCCGCACCGCTGGTCCTGGAGATCGGCTCGGGGATGGGCGAGGGGGTCGCCCAGATGGCCGCGGCCGACCCCGACCGCGACTACCTCGCCGTCGAGGCCCACGTCCCGGGGATCGCGGGGGCCGTGCAGCGCATCACCGAGGCGGGGCTCACCAACGTCCGCATCGCCCACGGCGACGCCCTGGCCCTGGTCCGCGCCCGCATCCCCGAGGGGTCCCTCGACGCGGTCCACATCTACTTCCCCGACCCGTGGCCCAAGAACCGCCACCACAAGCGCCGGATCGTCCAGACCCGGCACGTCGAGCTCCTGCGCGCACGGCTGCGGCCGGGCGGCACCCTGCACTGCGCGACCGACTGGGAGCACTACGCCGAGCAGATGCTCGCCGTCGTCGAGGCGGACCCCGGCCTGACCAACCCGCACGGCGGCTACGCCCCGCGGCCGGACCACCGACCGGTGACCAAGTTCGAGCAGCGCGGCATCGACCTGGGCCACACCGTGCGCGACGTCGTCGCCGTCCGCACGGGCTGAGCGGTGCGGACGGCCTGAGCCCAGGCCTCACCCCCCGACCGGGTTCAGCGCCGCGTCCTCCTCGTCGCTGAGCAGCCGCGAGCGCAGCAGGAAGCGCACCCCCTCGGGGGCCTCGAGGGAGAACCCGGCCCCCCGGCCCGGCACCAGGTCGACCGTCAGGTGGGTGTGGCGCCAGTACTCGAACTGGGCCCTGCTCATCCACATCGGCACGACGAAGCCCTCGCCGTCGGCCTCCCCCTCGGCCTCGACGCGCAGGTCACCGAGGTGGACGTCGGCGTCGCCGAGGATGAGGTCGCCGTCGGGGTAGCACATCGGGGAGGAGCCGTCGCAGCACCCTCCGGACTGGTGGATCATGAGCGCGCCGTGCTGGTCCCGGAGCTGCCGCAGCATGGCCGCGGCAGCTCCGGTCAGCGCGACCCGCTCGGGGATCGCGGTGGTCACAGCACCTCCAGGGTCGGCGGACCGGACGGGCGGCTCAGAAGAAGCCGAGCTTCTCGCCCGAGTACGAGACGAGCAGGTTCTTGGTCTGCTGGTAGTGGTCGAGCATCATGCGGTGGTTCTCCCGCCCGACCCCCGAGCCCTTGTACCCGCCGAAGGCTGCCGCGGCCGGGTACGCGTGGTAGCAGTTGGTCCAGACCCGACCGGCCTGGATGTCCCGTCCCGCGCGGTAGGCGATCGTGGCCTCGCGGGACCACACCCCGGCCCCGAGGCCGTAGAGGGTGTCGTTCGCCGTCGAGATCGCGTCGGCGTAGTCCGTGAAGCTCGTGACGGCCACCACCGGGCCGAAGATCTCCTCCTGGAAGATGCGCATCGAGTTCTTGCCCTCGAAGATCGTCGGCTGGACGTAGTACCCGTCGGCGAGGTCGCCGTCCAGGTGCGCCCGGGCTCCCCCCGTGAGCACCTTGGCGCCCTCCTCCTTGCCGATGTCGATGTAGGACAGGATCTTCTCGAGCTGGTCGTTGGAAGCCTGGGCGCCGATCATCGTCTCGGTGTCCAGCGGGTTGCCGGGACGGATGGCCTCGGTCCGGGCGATCGCGTCCCCCAGGAACTGGTCGTAGATCGACTCCTGGATGAGCGCCCGCGACGGGCAGGTGCAGACCTCGCCCTGGTTGAAGGCGAACATGACGAAGCCCTCGAGAGCCTTATCGTAGTAGTCGTCCCGGGTGCGGGCGACGTCCTCGAAGAAGAGGTTGGGAGACTTGCCGCCCAGCTCGAGGGTCACCGGGATGATGTTCTGGCTCGCGTACTGCATGATCAGCCGGCCGGTGGTGGTCTCCCCCGTGAAGGCGATCTTGCGGATCCGCGGGCTCGAGGCCAGGGGCTTGCCCGCCTCGACGCCGAACCCGTTCACCACGTTGAGCACCCCGGGCGGCAGGATGTCCGCGAGCAGCTCCATGAGCACCAGGATCGAGACCGGGGTCTGCTCGGCGGGCTTGAGCACCACGCAGTTGCCGGCCGCGAGGGCCGGGGCCAGCTTCCACACCGCCATGAGCAGCGGGAAGTTCCACGGGATGATCTGGCCGACCACACCCAGCGGCTCGTGGAAGTGGTAGGCGATCGTGTCCCCGTCGATCTCCGAGATGGACCCCTCCTGCGCGCGGATGGCCCCCGCGAAGTAGCGGAAGTGGTCGATCGCGAGGGGCAGGTCGGCGCCGATGGTCTCCCGGACCGGCTTGCCGTTCTCCCAGCTCTCCGCGATGGCGAGCTGCTCGAGGTTGGCCTCCATCCGGTCCGCGATCTTGTTGAGGATCACGGCCCGCTCGGTGGCGGTGGTCTTGCCCCAGGTGCGGGCGGCCCCGTGCGCGGCGTCCAGGGCCCGCTCGATGTCCGCCCCGTCCCCCCGGGCGACCTCGGCGAAGGTCTTGCCGGTCACGGGTGTCGGGTTCTCGAAGTAGCGACCGGACTCGGGGGCGACGTACTCCCCGCCGATCCAGTGGTCGTAACGCTCGCGGAAGCTCGCGGGGCTGCCGGTGGTGCCCGGCGCGGCGTACACGGTCATCGGTGACCTCCATGCGGGTGGGCTGGGCGCAGGTCGTGCGCCCAGGGGCGCCGCACCGTTGCGGCGCGCCACGAGCGCGACGCTAGGTCCGCGAGGGTTGCAGGACCGTTGCAGGCCGGGCCAAAGCAGCTCAGGCCAGGCGACGGTCGAGCAGCGAGCGCCGGGCCTCGGCCCGTACCGCGGCGCACGAGCCGGGTGGCTCGAGGTCCGCCAGCCGGCGCCACGCGCTCCAGTGCTCGGACCCTGCGGGGGACCGCGTCCACCGCCCGAGGGCCGCGGCGTCATCGGTGGCCTCGAGGGCGGCGGCCATCTCGGCGGCGAGCTCCTCGCGCAGGGCCACCACCCCGGGGGCCTGCGAGCGCGGCAGGACGGGCCCCGCGTAGGCGGCGACCGCCCCGGCGGCGTCCCCCCGGTCGAGCCGGGCACGCACCAGGTCGAGGTCGGTGGTCAGCTCGCCGGCCAGCCGGTAGGGCCGCGACCCACCGAGCAGCGGCCCGACGGCGCGACGCAACCGCGAGATCTCCGCGCGCACCGTCACCACCGAGACCTCCCCGGGGTGCAGCAGCACCGCGAGCTCCTCGGCGCCGAGCCCCTCGGGGTGGCGGCTGAGCAGCAGCAGGATCTCGGCGTGGCGCAGGGTCAGGTCGACGCCACCGACCCTGCCTGTCGTGCGCCCGAGCACGGTCAGACCTGGCCTGCCGGGTGGTGCGGGTGCACGCAGGGCGGCGAGGGCGAGCTGAGCCTCGACGGCCATCACCGTGGCCCGGACCAGGGCCATCATGTGCGGGGCCGCGGCCTGGTCCCCACCCGTGAGGTCGAGCACCCCGAGCACCGCCCCGGTCGTGGGGTCGTGGACGGGGGCCGCCGAGCAGCTCCACGGCTGGACGGCGAGGCTGAAGTGCTCGGCGGCGAAGACCTGCACCTCGTGGTCGGTCGCGAGCGCGATGCCGGGGGCACTCGTCCCGACCGCCCCCTCGAGCCAGCACGACCCCTCGACGAACCCCGCGCCGTCGAGCCGCCGTCGTACGCCACGGTCCCCCTCGACCCAGAGCAGACGTCCGGCCGCGTCACCGAGGGCGACGACCACGCCGTCGGTCCCCGGGCCCTCGAGCAGGGCGCGCCGCACCACCGGGAGGGCGGCGGCGAGGGGGTGCTGGTCACGGTGGTCCACCAGCCCGCGGCCCGTCAGGTCGACCTCGACCCGGGGGTGCTCGGGATCGACCCCGCTGCGTCGGCTGCGCCGCCACGAGTCCAGGACCACCTGGCGCACCGGCGCCCCCGCCCGCCCGCCGAGGAAGGCCTCGTGGGCGCGGCGGGTCCGGACGGCGAGCTCGTGCGGGTCCGCTCCGGCCGGCCAGGCCAGCCACGGGTCGACAGTCATGCTCCCCCTTCGACGACGTTGTCGGTGGGAACGCCCGATCAGGCGTTGGGCGCAGCGTACGTCGCCGTGGCGGAGCAGGGAACAGGCGGGGCACGATGGTCCCTGGCAGCACTCCGGCCGACCGCACCGCACCCCACACCGACGGAGCACCATGACCGACCTGCACCCCGCCCTGGCCGCCATGACCCTCGAGGAGAAGGTCTCGCTGCTCGACGGCGCGGACTTCTGGCACACCCAGGGCCTGGACGACCACGGCGTGCCGTCGATCATGGTGACCGACGGCCCGCACGGCCTGCGCAAGCAGCCCCAGGAGGGTGACCACCTGGGCGTGGGCGGCAGCATCCCTGCGACCTGCTTCCCGCCCGCAGCCGGACTGGCCTCGAGCTGGGACGTGGACCTGCTGCGCCGGGTCGGGGTGGCGCTCGGGGACGAGTGCCGCGCGGAGAACGTCTCGGTGCTGCTGGGCCCGGGCGTCAACATGAAGCGCACCCCGCTGTGCGGGCGGAACTTCGAGTACTTCTCCGAGGACCCGTTCCTGGCCGGCCGCTTGGCCGCGGCGATGGTGCAGGGGGTGCAGTCCCGGGGTGTGGGCACCTCGCTCAAGCACTTCGCGGCCAACAACCAGGAGACCGAGCGGATGACCGCCTCGGCCGAGGTCGACGAGCGGACCCTGCGGGAGATCTACCTGCCGGCCTTCGAGCACGTGGTCCGCACCGCCCAGCCCTGGACGGTGATGTGCTCCTACAACCGGATCAACGGGGTCTACGCCTCGGAGGACCCGTGGCTGCTCACCGAGGTGCTGCGCGACCAGTGGGGCTTCGAGGGCCTCGTGGTCTCGGACTGGGGCGCGGTCAACGAGCGTCCTGCCGCGGTGGCCGCCGGCCTCGACCTCGAGATGCCCTCCTCGAGCGGGGCGGGGACGCGTGCGGTGCTCGAGGCCGTGGCCGCGGGGACCCTGACCGAGGCCGAGGTCGACCTCGCGGCGAGCCGGGTGCTCGCCCTGGTGGACAAGGCCCGTCCGGTCCTCGAGGCCACCGAGAGCCTCGACGTCGAGGCGCACCACGCCCTGGCCCGCGAGGCCGCCGCTGCCAGCGCCGTGCTCCTCGAGAACGAGGGCGACCTGCTGCCGCTGGACCCGAGCTCGGGCGGCCGGGTCGCCGTGATCGGCGAGATGGCCCGGACCCCGCGCTACCAGGGGGCCGGGAGCTCGCAGGTGGTGCCCACGCAGCTGGACGACGCGCTCACGGCCCTGCAGGAGCAGCTCGCGGGCCGACGCGAGGTCAGCTTCGCCCAGGGGTACGTCACCGAGGCCGAGGAGGCCGACCCGCGCCTGGTCGACGAGGCGGTCCAGTCCGCCCGCGGGGCCTCGGTCGTCCTGCTCTTCCTCGGGCTGCCGGCGGCCGCCGAGTCCGAGGGCTACGACCGCACGCACCTCGACCTCCCGGCCCAGCAGGTGGCCCTGCTCGAGGCCGTGGCCGAGGTGAGCCGGGACGTCGTGGTCGTCCTCGCGAACGGGTCGGCGGTGTCGATGCCGTGGCGCGGGCGGGTGCGCGCCGTGCTCGAGGGGTGGCTGCTCGGGCAGGCCGGGGGCTCGGCCCTCGCGGACCTGCTGCTGGGGCGGGTCTCGCCGTCGGGCCGCCTGGCCGAGACCATCCCGCTGCGCCTCGCGGACACCCCCGCGGTCGGGGCCTTCCCCGGCGAGGAGGGGGTGGTGCGCTACGGCGAAGGGCTGCTCATCGGCTACCGCTGGTACGACGCGCGGCAGATGGAGGTCGCGTACCCGTTCGGCCACGGCCTGACGTACACACGCTTCGAGCACACCGACCTCGAGGTCACCGCGGTCGACGCCGGGGCCGCCCAGGTGCAGGTGAGCCTGACGGTCACGAACACCGGGCCACGTGCGGGGGTCGAGACGGTGCAGGTCTACGTCTCGGACCCCGCCAGCAGCGTGTACCGCCCCGAGCAGGAGCTCAAGGGCTTCGCGCGGGTGCCCCTCGCGCCCGGGGAGAGCCAGCGGGTCACGGTGCCCCTCGACGCACGGGCCTTCGCGTGGTGGAGCACCCGCGAGCAGCGCTGGGTGGTCGAGGGTGGGGCCTTCGAGGTGCGCGTCGGGGCCTCCTCGCGGGACGTGCGGGCGACCGCGAGCATCGAGCTGCCGGGGGACCGGACAGCCCCGGCCCTCGACCTGCTCAGCCCGGTCGGCACCTGGCTCGACCACCCCGAGGTCGGCCCGCGGCTCCGCGAGCACCTGGGCACCGGCCCCTTCGAGGCGATGCTCGACGACCCGACCCACGGCGAGATGATGCGGGCGATCCCGGTGATCCGGATGAGCCGCTTCCCGGGCTTCCCGCTGGACGAGGCCGAGCTCGAGGGCTGGGCCGCCCAGGTCAGGGGCTGAGGCGGGCCGGGGTCAGGCACGGGGCTCGCGCGTCCGCGCCTAGGCGCGGCTAGCCCTACGACGATTCCGGACGGCCGAGACGGCTGCCGTTGCGGCGAACAGCACGACAGCGCCCGCTGCTATCGGCAGGCCGAGCGGGGCAGCCTGCGAGCTGGGGAACGCATCGCTGAGGAGAAGCGTCCATGTGACCGTGACGATCGCGGAAGAGGCAACCACGGCCAGGGCGAGGAGCACGTGGGCGGTTCTGGCGTCCGTCAGAGAGCTGAGGAAGCCCAATCCCGCCGAGAGAACGATCCACAAGCCCAGCGGAAAGGCCAGTGCCCCCAGGAGGCCGCTGCCGTCGTAGTCCCACCATGCAGCGTCTGCGAGGACGGGATCGACCACGACGACGACGGCGGCCGTGATAGCCCAGGCGATCACTGGTGGGGCCGCACGGCGGAGGCGACCTACCAGTTGCATGCCACCGACACCGCCCTGGGGTCACCCTTGCGGATGGCAGTGCCGAGCGCCTTGAAGATCTCCGTCTGGCGCCAGTTCGGCTTGCTGGCCCGCCATCCCTCAAGATCGATCTTGAACGTCGCGACCAGGCCCACGGCGTGGCACTCCCACTGCTGGGCCATGGTTGCGGTCCTCATGCTTCGAGGCTAGTGCTCGCGCAGATCGGCGAGCCCTGCGTGGATGAGGCGCAGGACTCACCGGTACGCCATCAAGCGATCGAGAAGCACACCCTGAGCTACCGCGCCGGAGCCACCCTCGTCGGCTCGGCAGAGGGGTCACCTCGGTCACACCCGGGCGGCGTGCACCAGCACCATCTGCTCGGGGTTGAGGGCAGGCATCTGCAGGCCGACCTCGGCCAGCACCCTCCCCGGGAGGGTCACGCCGTCGGCCCACCAGGCCACGGCGCCCTGAGAGGTTCGACCGCCGGTGACGTCCCCGGGGGGCAGGGGGCGCACGTGGTAGCGAGCCTCGGGGTCCAGGCCAGGCAGCCGGAGGCGTCCGGGCGGGGCGGCGACGGGGGTCGCGAGGGTGGTGAAGGTGAAGATCGCGGCGGACGCGTCCTGGGCGACCACGCCGTGGAGCCACAGCGCGGGGTCGGGCTGGTCGGAGTGCACCACGACCCCGGAGTGCAGCAGCGCCCGGTGCTCCTGGTGAGCCGCGACCCAGGTGGCCAGGCGGGCGAGGTCCTGCTCCTCGGCGCGGGTGATGTCCCACTCGATGCCCAGGTGGGAGAAGAACGCGGTGCCGGCCCGGTAGTCGAGGCTGTGCGCGCGGCCCGTGGTGTGGCTGATCGGCGAGGCGATGTGCGAGCCGAGCAGCTCGGGGGGCAGCAGCAGGTGGGCGCCTGCCTCGATGAGCTGGCGCTCGAGTGGGTCGATGCAGTCCGAGGTCCACACCCTGTCCGTGCGGGCGACGACGCCCAGGTCCACCCGGCCCCCTCCCCCGGCGCAGGACTCGATCTCCAGGTCGGGGTGCGCGGCGCGGATCTCGTCCATCAGCCGGTACGCGGCGAGGGTCTGCTCGTGCACGCGGGCCTGGCCGGTGGGCTGGTGCGCGGCCTCGACGAGGTCACGGTTGTGGTCCCACTTGATGTAGTCGATCCGGTGCGCGGCGAGCACCGCGAGCATCTGGTCCCGCACGTGGGCGTACGCGCCGGGGTGGGTGAGGTCGAGCACCTGCTGGTCCCGCGCGGGGATGGGCAGCCGGCTCGGCGGGGCGAGGATCCAGTCCGGGTGGGCGCGGGCGAGGTCGGAGTCCGGGTTGATCATCTCGGGCTCGAACCACAGGCCGAACTGCATGCCCAGGCCGTGCACGTGGTCCACGATCGGGCCGAGCCCCTCGGGCCACACCTCGGTCGAGACCTCCCAGTCTCCCAGCCCCGAGGTGGCGTCGCGGCGCGAGCCGAACCAGCCGTCGTCGAGCACGTACCTTTCGACGCCGAGGGCCGCCGCGCGGTCGGCCAGCTCGGTGAGCCGGGCCAGGTCGTGGTCGAAGTACACGGCCTCCCACACGTTGATGAGCACCGGCCGGGCCGAGCGCGGGTGCTCGGGGCGCGCGCGCAGGTAGGTGTGGAAGCGGGCCGCCATCGCGTCGAGCCCGTCGCCGACCGAGCCGTAGACCCAGGGCCCCTCGTACCTCTCGCCCTGCGCGAGGCGCACCTCCCCCGCGAGCAGCAGCTCCCCGGCAGCGAGCATCGAGGCGCCGTGGTTGGTGCGCTCGGCGTAGGTGCGGGTGTTGCCCGACCACGCCAGATGGACCGCGCGCACCTCGCCGCTGCGCCACCCGAAGCCCTGGGCCCCGGCCGCGACGACCAGGCTCGCGTCGTGGCCGCGCCCCCGGCGGCTCTCGCGCAGGTGCGTGCCGAGGGTGAAGGCGTGGCGCTGCTGGGCCCGCTCGCGCAGGTGGCGTCCGGTCAGGTCGAGGATCTCGTCGGCCTCGGTCGGGACCGGCAGGGCGAGGTCGAGCCCCGCGAGGTCGAAGACCCCCGCCCCCGTGTTGGTGACCTCCCCGCGCATCCGCACCAGGCCCGAGACGAGCATCTCGACGTGCAGGACCAGGGTGAGCTCGGCGTCGTCGTCGGCGGCCTCGATGCGCAGACGGTGCACGACGACGGGGTCTCCGGTCGGCTGCTCGTGCTGAGCGCTGCGCACGGTGAAGGCCGTGGTGAAGTCAGCACCGGCGCGGTGCCCCGTGAGCCCCGGGGTGCCCATCCACCCGGCGGACTGCTCGGGCACGAGGGACAGGGGCACGACGGCGTCGAGCTGGCCGGTGACGATGGGGAGCACGCTGGCCCGGGCGAGGTCGCGCAGCTCGCCCTCGCCGAGCTCACCGAGGTCCGCGCCCCAGTGGTGGACCTGCGGCAGACGACCGTCTGACCAGTCGAGCACCAGGCTCACGCCCCCGGCGCGCAGGTGGCTCAGGCCCGACGGCGACCCGCCTGTCGACGCAGGGCCCGACGGGGCGCTGTGGGCGGCCGGGACGGTGACGGTGGGGTCGGCAGGCACCCAGGGGCTCCTCGGTCGTGCGGGCAGGTCGGTGATGCAGTCGTGATCAGGCCGTCCTTCGAGCGGCCGTCCGAGCCTAGGGCGTGGCGCCCACGCGCCGCGCCGCGTCCACCGGGACCGCCGGGCCGGTCCGGAGCTCGAGCCGCCCGCTCACCAGCACGATGGCCAGGCCGACCACGGTCAGCCCGAGCCCGACCCACGCCGGGGCGAGGAACCCGAGCCCCGCAGCGATCACGGCCCCGCCGAGGAAGGCCCCGGCCGCGTTGCCCGCGTTGAGGGCCGAGTGGCACAGCGCCGCCCCGATCGAGGGGGCCGCGGGGGCGAGGTCCATCAGGCGGGCCTGGAGGGCGATGCCGAGCACCTGCGAGGACACCCCGAGCCCGACCAGGGAGACCAGGGCTCCGGCGACGGTGGCGCTCGTGGTCGCGACCAGCAGCAGGGCGAGGATCGTCCCGACGAAGCCGAGCCGCACGGCCAGCACGACCGAGCGGTCCACCACGCGGCCACCCACGAGCGTGCCCACCGTCATGCCGATCCCGAACAGGGCCAGCACCCACGGCACGCTCCGTTCGGCGAGGCCGGTGACCTCGGTCGTCAGCGGGGCGACGTAGGAGTACACGGCGAACATCCCGCCGAACCCGATCGAGCCCGCGGCGAAGGCCGTCCACAGCCGTCCGTTCGCGAGGGCGCTGAACTCCCGACGGATGCTCGCGTCGCTCGCCGAGGGCACCGTCGGGATCCACCGCACGAGAGCGAGCAGGGTCGCCAGCCCCAGCACCCCGACGACGACGAAGGCCGCCTGCCAGCCCATCCGCTGCCCGAGGGCTGTCGACAGCGGCACGCCGACGACGTTCGCCACGGTCAGGCCGACCATCATCGTCGCGACCGCCATGCCCCGGCGGGACGGCCCGACGACGGCGGTTCCGGTGACGGCGCCGACGCCGAAGAACGCCCCGTGCGGCAACCCGGCGAAGAACCGCCCGACCACGAGCCACTCGAGGGTGGGGGCCAGGGCTGAGAGCAGGTTGCCGATCGTGAAGGTGACCATCAGCGCCACGAGCAGCGTGCGCCGGTCCCAGCGGGCCGCGAGGGCGGTCAGGGCCGGGGCCCCGAGCACGACGCCGACCGCGTAGGCCGTGATCACGTGGCCTGCGGCGGGGATGGAGACGCCGAGGTCAGCGGCGATGCCGGGCAGCAGGCCCATGGCCGCGAACTCGGCCGTCCCGATGCCGAAGCCGCCCAGGGCCAGGGCGCCGAGGGCGAGCCGGGCACGAGGGGCGGTGGCCTGCGTGGGCGCGCGCAGATCGGCGTCGGGCATCGAGGCGCTCCGTCCTGCTCGGGCCGGGTCTTGACGGACCGCGGCTCGAATCGATTCGAGGGGACCCGGGAGGAGCGCCGTCGACCATCACCGGGATGGCACGACGGTACCCCGTGCGCGCGGCGCCCGTGGGCGGCATCCGCGGCGACCTCGGCCGGCACGTGGCGGCCAGACCTGAGCCGCTCCTCGGGAACACCGGCACCGCTGCGCGCGTTGGCGTCATGGCTCAGGAGTGCCGACGACACCGCCGCACCCCCGCGCCACCGACGACGACCCTCTCGACCGGAGCACCTGTGACCGACGCTGCCCGACCCGCACCCCGCACCGGCGCGGACCTCCTCGACCCACCGACCGGGGAGCCCCTGGCACCGCCGTCGCCCCCCACCACCATGGGGCCCCGCGAACGCCTCGCCGTCGGGCTGCTGCTCGCCTCGGCCTTCGTCGTCATCCTCAACGAGACGACCATGGGGGTGGCCCTGCCCAACGTCATGGCCGACTTCGGCATCCCCGCGAGCACCGCCCAGTGGGTCACCACGGTGTTCCTGCTCACCATGGCCGTGGTCATCCCCATCAGCGGATTCGTGATGCAGCGGCTCGGCACCCGGGCGACCTTCCTCACGGCGATGAGCCTGTTCACCCTCGGAACCCTCGTGTGCGCCCTGGCCCCGGTGTTCCCCGTGCTGCTCGGCGGGCGCGTGATCCAGGCGAGCGGGACAGCCGTGATGATGCCGCTGCTCATGACGACGGTCATGGCGGTCACCCCGCCCACGGCTCGGGGCAAGACGATGGGCAACATCTCCGTGGTCATCGCGGTCGCCCCCGCCCTGGGGCCCACCTTCTCGGGCTTCGTCCTCAGCGTGCTGCCCTGGCGTGGCCTGTTCGTCATCATGCTGCCGATCGCGGCCCTCGCCCTCACCCTGGGCGCCCTGCGACTGCCGGCCCTGACCAGCCCCCGGGCCGCCCGGGTGGACCTGCTGTCCATCCTCGTCTCGGCCCTCGCCTTCGGCGGACTGGTCTACGGGCTCACCGAGCTGGGCGAGTCCGCCGCCCACGGTGGGGGCGGGGCCGGCGGTACCGCGATGGCCCTGCTGCCCGTGGTCGTCGGGCTCGTGGCCCTCGGCCTCTTCGTGTGGCGGCAGCTGCGCCTGCAGCGGCGCGACGCCGCCCTGCTGGACCTGCGGACCTTCGCCACGCGCACCTTCTCGGTGGCGATCCTGCTCATGGCCGTCAGCATGGGCGCCCTGTTCGGCACGATCATCCTGCTGCCTCTCTACGCCCAAGACGTCCTGGGCCTGGCCCCGCTCCAGGCGGGCCTGATCCTGCTCCCCGGCGGTCTGCTCATGGGCCTCGCGGCCCCCTTCGTCGGACGGGCCTTCGACCGGTTCGGCGCGCGGGTGCTCGTCGTACCCGGCACGGTGCTCGTGAGCGCCGCCGCCTGGGGCTTCGCGATGCTGAGCGCGACCAGCCCGGCGTGGATGCTCGTCGTCTGCCACGTGGTGCTCAGCGGCGGCCTGGCACTGATGTTCACGCCGCTGTTCACCTCGGCTCTCGGCTCGCTGCCACCCCACCTGTACCCGCACGGCAGCGCCACCATCGGCACCGTCCAGCAGGTCTCGGGGGCGGCCGGGACGGCGCTGTTCGTGACCGTCATGACCATCCAGGCCGCCGCGCTCACCTCGACCGGGGCGACCCAGGTCGAGGCGACGGCCGGCGGGACCCACGCGGCGTTCCTGGTCGGCGCGGGAATCATGCTGCTGACCATCCCGATCGCCTTCGCGGTGCGGGCTGCTCGCCCGGCGCCGACCGAGCCGGGCCTGCCCGCCGCGCACTGACAGCCGGCCCGGCGCGGTCAGCCCGCCGAAGGCTCCGGCGCTCCGGCGGGGGGCTCGGCGGGCTCGGCCGTGACGACGTAGGAACGGCCGTCGGGTCCGGTGACACGGCGCAGCTCCCCGGTGAGACGGTCGGCCCTGTCCCGCTGCGCGGGGCTGACCTCGCTGCCCCGGCGCAGGTCCCCGAGGTCTGCCGGACCGGTGAAGGGCAGCAGGAAGCCTTCGGTGAACCTCAGGCCGCGTGACCGGCGAGATCTTCGAGCCGGGTCGCCGGCCCGCTCGGGGCGGTCGACGTGACGCACATGACCCCCTGACGGTGCGCGGCAGCACGGGCGGGCCCCGCGGGCCCTCCTGGACGAGAAAACGGCCCCAGGACGCTGATCCTGGGGCCGTTCTCTCTCTGTGCGCCCGGAGGGATTCGAACCCCCAACCTTCTGATCCGTAGTCAGATGCTCTATCCGTTGAGCTACGGGCGCGTGGTCATCTGGACCGCGCATGAGAATACATGGCGCGACGCTCAGCAACCAATCGGCCCAGCACCCGTCGGGCGCTGGTCCTGACCTGTGCGCGGGACCACCCCCTGGGGGGCGGCCCGCGCGACGCGGAGACGGTGGGATTTGAACCCACGGAAGGCTTGACACCTTCACGGCCTTAGCAGGGCCGCGCACTAGACCTGACTATGCGACGTCTCCAGTGTGCGGATCAGGGTACCTTCCGTCCCGACCCGCGAGCAAAACCCCACCCCGCCCCTCCCCTCGTGTCAGAACCTGGGATACCCAGAGGCACCCCAGCCTCTGACACGAGACGGGGCTGATCTGGTGTCAGAAGCACGGGGTGCCAGGGGTATCTGAGCTTCTGACACGAGGTGGGGTCAGCGGTCGTAGGCCCAGGCGCGGTCGGTGAGCATGCGGGCAGCCGCGAGGCCCACGGCGATCGAGATGACGACGAAGATCGCCTGGACCCCCGAGGTCACCGCGACCTCGGCGTCACCGTTGTTGAGGCCGACCACCGCCCGGTAGGCCGCAGCCCCGGGCACCATGATCACGACGGCGGGCACCGAGATGGTGATGCGCGGCACCTTGATCAGCGGGGCCACCCACGCGGCCAGCAGCCCCACGACGACCGTCGCCATCATGGTCGCCGCCTGGATCGCGACACCCAGGTCCGCGACCTCCAGGCGCAGCACGTTCGCGACCATCCCGATGCCTGCGGCCGCCAACGCCATCCGCAGGGGCGAGTTGAACATCAACGCGAAGCCCAGCACCCCGAGGAAGCTCGCGAGCATCCGTAGCGCGATCCCCACCAGCACGGGCAGCTCGGCGGCGGGGGCCGGGGAGGGGTCGAGCCCGGCCACCCAGGAGACCCCCCACACCGCGAGCGCGGCCGAGGTCAGGATCATCAGCGCGTAGACCGTCCGGGCCACCCCGGCGGAGAAGTCGAGCTTGGCGAGGTCCAGGGCCCCGGTGACCAGGGGGAACCCGGGCACCAGGAACAGTACCGCCGAGATGTACCCGGCCTCGTGGCTCGAGCCCGCTCCCCCGGCCACGGCGTCGAGGGTCAGCACGTAGCCGAGGTACACCAGACAGGCGACCGCCGCGGCGATCATCGTCACCCCGAACTGGTTGACCCGCCGGTGCAGGAAGAACCGCCGCACGAACTGCCCGAGCCCCGCGGCGAGGAACACCCCGGTGACCTCGATGACCCCGCCGTCGTTGAGGTACGCGAAGGCTCCGCAGGCCATGGCGGCGAACAGCGCGTTCGCCACGGCCGGGTACAGGGGCGGCAGGCTCTCGATGCGGTCGAGCTCGCTGTTGATGTGCTCGACGGCGACCCCCGGCCGCAGTCCGTTGCACAGGTCGGTGAGCTCCTGCAGGCGGTGGGAGTTCACGCCGATCTGGCGGACCTCGGCGACCTCGGTGCGGAAGATCGGCCCACGGTGGGAGGTCGCGGTGATCTCGGTCAGCGTCACGTGGGCCTGGTGCCGGTCGAGCCCGACGGCGCGGGCCACCTGCTGCATCGCCGTCTTGACCCGGTAGCTGCCGGTGCCGGAGGACAGCATCGCGCGGCCCATCCGCAGCACCGTCCCGGACTGCCGGATCAGGCTGACGGGCTCGAGGGCGTCCTCATCACGTGCGCTCACCATGGGCCCCATCCTGGTGGGTCGGTCCGGGCCGAGGACAGGACGAGGGTCCGCCCGCCCTCTCACCAGCGGCGCAGCACGGTCCAGAGGTTGTGGTCGCCCACCCGGTCCAGGGTGAGCTCGTGAGCCGCCCGTCGCGCGAGGGCCAGGCCACGGCCGGACTCGGCGAGGTCCTCGGGAAGCCCCGCGTCGAGGTCGATGTCCAGGGCCGGGCCCGTGTCGAGGATCTCGGCCCAGGCCGCGTCTCCTTCGACGCCGAGCCGGACCGTCGCCTCGAAGCCGCGCCCCTTCGGAGCGTGCTCGACGACGTTGCCCACCACCTCGACGACCGCGATCTCGAACATCATGCGCGCCTCGTCGGTGGCCTGCGGGGCGCCCTCCCACAACCGGACGATCGCGTCCTGCACGTGGTCGAGGCACTCAGGGGCCACGCAGCCCTCGATGCGCAGCACCCCGGGGGTGTCACCCCGCGGCGAAGGCATCGTCCACCGTCACGTACGGGGTCAGGACCCGGTCCATGGTCGTCAGCTCCAGCACGGTGCGCACCTGGGTGCCGACCCGGGCGAGCCGCAGGTCCCCGCCCGCGGCTCGGGCCACCCGCAGCCCGCCGACCAGAGCGCCGAGCCCCGAGGAGTCGAGGAACTCGGTCTCCCCGAGGTCGATGACCAGGAGGTGGTGCCCGTCCGCGACCGTCCCGTCGATCGCCGTCTTGAGGGTCGTGGCCGCGCCCATGGTGAGACGACCGCGGGGCCGGAGCACCGCCGTCGTCGGGCTGGGCAGCTCACGCTCGAGATTCATGTGTGGTGGTCTCCTCGGACTCGATGTAGCCGCGGTACCGCAGCCCCTGCACGATCACGCTCAGCACGAGCAGGTCGTAGGCGACCCACGCGAGGTTCACGACGGTACCGACCCACAGCGAGTACCCGAGGCTCGCGCGGACGATGCCGACCACGGCGGCGACGACCAGCACGACCATCGCGGTGAGCTGGGGCAGGACCAGGCGCCAGGCGCCGGTGCCGTCCTGCCGGACCTTGGGGGTCACGGCGAAGCCGAGCGGACGCCCCCACCACACGTTGGCTGCCGCCGTCGTCACGGCCTTGATCCACACCGGGAACAGGGCCAACGAGTACTGCTGCCCGCGCCAGGTCTGGACGCCCTGCGCGGCGACCAGGAACAGCACCTGGCTCGCGAGGAAGAAGGGGATAAACCGGATGAAGAAGTCGACCGTCCAGGCCGTCACCGGCAGCACCCCGAAGCACAGGAAGATCACCGGCGCCGCCAGGTACACCACGGCCGCGAACCCCGAGAGGTAGCTCCACATCGTCGAGAAGTACATGAGCCGCTGACCCAGGCTCAGGCCCTTCTGCACCAGGGGGTTCTCCTTGAGCATCACCTGGAGGGTGCCCTGGGCCCAGCGCAGGCGCTGGGTCATCATCGTGGCCATGTCCTCGGGGGCCAGGCCGTAGGCGAGGCGCTCGTGGTGGTAGACGGTCCGCCATCCCAGGGCGTGCAGCCGCATGGCGGTGGCCATGTCCTCGGTGACCGACACCGTTGCCACGGGGTTGACCGGCAGGGCCTCCTCCGAGCGCCCGACGTCGACCGCACCCACCAGGGCCTGCACCTCGGCCATGGCATGGAGCGGGGACAGCTCCCGGGTGGCGAGCCGGGCGAGGGCGGTCTCGTCGACCAGCGTGGCCCCCAGCTCCTGGTCGGTCGCGATCGGCAGGGGCCCGACCTCACCGCCCAGGTCCAGGGCGGCGAGGTCCGCGCGGATCGCCGCGAGGTCGGCATGCACCATGCCCGCGGAGACCTCGTCGAGGCGACGCTGGAAGTCGTAGGTCACCGCGGCCACCGGCTCCCCCGCCGCGATGCGCTCGAGGGCGTCGTCGACGGCCTTGCGGACCTGGCGCAGGGCCATGGCCTCGCGCGGGTCCTCGGCCTGCTTGCTCGCCCGGTGCAGCAGGGACCGGCCCGTCGTCAGGGCCTCGCGCACCGCGCGCTCGGTCTCGCGGACGTAGCCCACCAGGCCCAGCTGCATGAGGGCGTCGCGCCGGAGCACCGCGTTGGACCCGCAGAAGAAGGCGGCGTTCCAGCCGTCCTTGCCCTGCTGGATGGGCCCGTAGAAGAGGGGGGCCTGGCTGCCCAGGGGGTCGGCCTTGGAGACGTTGGTGAAGTACTGCGGGGTCTGCACGAGGGCGACCTCGGGGTCAACGAAGTACCCCAGGGTGTTGTCGAGGATCTCCGGCTCGGGCACCTGGTCGGCGTCGAGCACCAGGAAGAACTCGCCCTCGGTCTGGAACAGCGCGTTGTTGAGGTTCCCGGCCTTGGCGTGCCGTGGGCGGTCTGCCCAGTCGATGGTTCGTTCGATGTACCCGGCCCCGAGGGCCTCCGCGGCCGCGCGCATCTCAGGCCTCGACCCGTCGTCCAGGACCCAGGTGTGGTGCGGGTGGTGGATGGCGAGGGCGGCCTCGACCGTCCGGGTGACCAGCTCGACGGGCTCGTTGTAGGTCGTGATGAAGACGTCGACCGTGGCCCCGGGCGGCGGCGGCGGGGGCGCGGGGCGGGTCTTGGCCTTCCACATGGTGGTGCCGAAGAGCAGGACGTCGATCAGGCTGTACGTCTCGGCGATCACCAGCGGGATCGCGATCCACCAGGCCGACCAGTTGACCGACTCGAGCCAGCGCCAGGTCACGTAGTTGACGCCCAGGATCGCGGTGACCACCACGATCACGCGGAGCAGGAGCTGGCGACCCATCAGGCCCGCGCCCCGGCGAGCTCGCTGCTTCTTCTCCGCCGGCTCATGCGAAGACCCTAGCCAGCCATGCCACGGGCCGCGCGGGAGCCGCGCAGGTACGCACCCGAGGGGTTCCGGACGTGACGTGGTCCGTCCTGGTATGACCCGGTGCGTGCGGCGGCAGTGCCACCTGCCGCCGCACGGAGAGGAGTCACGCTGGTTGG